>JAJFLB010000037.1 GCA_021772915.1 Gammaproteobacteria bacterium
CGGAATCGAGGACTATCATCATAGATGGTTACCTTAAAAGTGGGTAGCACCACTTTCCCTGTGAAAAATGGAGACGTCTATGAAACAAAATATAATCTACATCGGCCTTGATGTCGATGATACCCAGTACCACGGCTCAGCATTCAACAAAGATACCGGTGAAGTCATTGATTTCAAATCCCGGCCCACGCTGAAGGGCCTGTTGCAGCAGTTGGACAGGATAGCACGGTATTTTAAG
This sequence comes from Gammaproteobacteria bacterium, assembly GCA_021772915.1. Taxonomy (GTDB): domain Bacteria; phylum Pseudomonadota; class Gammaproteobacteria; order Xanthomonadales; family SZUA-36; genus SZUA-36. Next base: position 239 of record JAJFLB010000037.1, read on the forward strand.
GGGCTTAAAATCAAGCTGTGTTACGAGGCCTCCTACGTCGGCTATTGCCTGCAACGTGACCTGGTTTCCAACGGTATTCACTGCGATATCGTCTCGCCCAGCAGTATTCCCAGCCCGCGCGGTAAAGCGATCAAGACCGACCGCATTGATGCGGGTTATCTGGCACAGTTCTACGCCAATGATTTGTTGACCATTGTGCAGTCGCCAGATGAAGAGCAGGAACAAGATCGGGATCTGCTGCGCTCGCGTCAAAAAATAATGCAACAGCGAAATCAACTGCGCAAGCATCTGCAAGCGGTGTTACGTCGCAGCGGCCTACACTACAAAGCCGAGACCCAATACAAATCACACTGGACAAAACACCATTATTTCTGGCTGGCGCGGACCATTGATGGGTTATCCGGCAGTCTCAAGATAAATATGGAATTGTTGTTGCGTCAGCTCAATGCACTCAATGAGGTTCTGCTCGGGTATGGCCAGCAGATCGAAGTGTTGGCCAACTCACCACGCTACCAATCGGCAGTTCAATCGCTGACCTGTTACAAGGGCATCAAGAATATCTTTGCACTGACGATGATTACCGAGATCGGTGACATCAAACGATTTTCGCATCCCAGAAAACTGGTGTCCTGGATCGGCATGGATATCCGGGAATACTCCTCTGGCGGCAAGCACAACCGTTTTGGGATTACCAAGCATGGCAATCGTTACTTGCGCACTGCATTTGTTGAGGCCAACCAGCGTGGTTATCGAACGGCAAGAATCGGCAAAGATGTAAAGGCCAGGCGGAAAAATATTGCGCCTGAATTGATTAACATTGCTGATCGCTGTTTGCGACGGTTGAACAAAAAGGGCAACCGCTTGCTGTTGGCTGGCAAGCACGCCAACAAAGTCAAAGTGGCCTGTGCCCGGGAGATGGTGGGCTTTGTCTGGGAGTCACTGAACAAGGCGGCTGCCTGAAGAAACAAGAGCAGCACTCAACATATTACGATTGAAACAGTAACCAGAATGTCATCCGCTTGAATCTGCGTTCTGATCCAGAGGATAAGACAGAGATTGGGAAGCCCACGAGTCCTACTTTAGAAAATCAGCCCCTGAGTATAGGTTGTGGTAACCCCAAAACGGACAAATCTTAATGCGTTAACCAGCACGCGAATACGAGGATGTTAGTCCACGGTCAAACCCGCTCTGTGATCAGACAGCAATATTCAGGTTGACATAGGGGGCGTCTATACGAAGTAAAAGAAACACCACTTTGCCAGAAATCCTTACGGGACGGGTTTGTAGCCGGTCAGGAAGGCAAGAGTTCTGGAAACATCGATCATATTTTCGGCGCTATATTTGACTGAATAAGTACTGGTGCGCTCGAAAACAGACAGATAGTCCAGGACTTCCGCCGGTGCCCGGTGCCTGAAGTCAATTTCCAGTGAAAGCGGGCCTTTGAAGGTGAAGGGGCTAAAGTCATTAAGCCTGGCCAACGACGCTGTAACTCTTTCGGAAATTTGGGTGCAGGACTGGGCCGGCGTAATCGTTTTGGCCGAACTCAGGCTGTAACTCGATTTGCAGATTGAAGTCTCGACATCAGGCAGAAAACCCGTTGTTTCTTTAACAAAAGCGTCATCGCCCGAAATCATGATTATAGGCACACCGAAATGGCCGGCAGTGGCTGCGCTGATTGCCGCTTCGCCGACGACCTGATCATTGATCCTTATTTCGGAAAACGCACCTCCGTGGATTGTGTGGGCTAAACCACCGGTCTTATAACTGGCACTTGCATGGTAGCCGAGTAAAATAGCACCAACAAAGACGCCTTCCTCTATACCCTGCATCATTTCCAGCGGTCGTGGCCAGGAGCGAACCAGGAGAACATTTTCGGGCAGTTTTTCGATCAACAGATTCTGGCCATTGCCGTGGGAGTCACTGACTACCACTTTGCTCACCCCGGCCACGAAAGCGGCTTCGATTGCAGCGTTGACTTCGGCCGTCATCCACTGTCGGGCGCGTTCGTATTCAAAGCTCTCAGGCATCAACTGGTCGCGCGATACGACACCCGCAATACCTTCAATATCGGCGGAAATGTAGATTTTCATGGTTTCGTCCCATCCTAGATAAAATTAAGAGTTCCGCTGAAACAGAATTCGGCGGGGCCAGTCAATATTGAGCTGTGATCATTGCGTATTTCGATTTGCATTGCATGGCTGGCGCTCCTTAGAGTAAATTAAAAACACGCTGGAATAATGAAAGGCCACACTCAACATAGGTTGATGGAAGCGCAATCCTGTAGCTATTGCCTGAAACACTTGCTTCGCGATGAATTAAGGCCTGAATGCTCCAGACTCGAGTCAGAGCCGCTTCACCAGGAACGAACACATCGTCACTCACATCGATTCTAGTAGCTCGCCGAAGAATCTCACGTGCATTTTTTCCTTTCAGACGCCACCATTGATAAGCGCACGATATCTCTGCAGTCATCACCTGTGAGTCGAAAAACGAATCTTTATACTTGCTTTTTGGCTCCGGCTGTCCACTGCCACCGGACAGAACGATCCAGTATCTATCCGGTCCGGCTCGATAAATCAAGCAGTGAGGAGTGCTGACAACGTTTACACTGGCTGTTTTCAGATCTTCCGGGGCACAACCGGCCATACGGGAAATTGTTTCATGAAGTTGCCTGCGGTTTGAGGGCCAGCAACCAAGCGCAAACATGTCCTGTTTACCCATTGGCGAGAGGCTCACGTTGGCACCGTTGAGCGTTTTTTGACCAATGCCGTCTGCGACCGACACAAATAGAGAATCAAACATAAAGACGCTCTCGCTTACGGTCAAAGAAAACCGGATCAGTCACTTCAACCTCGACCACTAAATCTTCCATTGGTGATGTTGCGATAAGGCTCTCACCATGGCGGCTGCGACCTGATTGAAATACTGCCAAAGCAATTTCGTTCTTGATCGAAGGGCTATAACAGGCAGAAGTAACATGCCCCTGTGAATTCTCCATGCCGCCACGGTAGGTCAATGAGACCAAGTGCATGCCTTCCTGTAGCCTGTGGGTTGGTTGCATTGATTTCAACCCAACCAGTTGCAGGCGATCATTCCGCCGAAATGCCTCACGCTGCCCGAGTATCTTGCCAATGTAGTGAGACTCAGGTTTTGCCATTGCACCAAATCCAAGATCTTCAATACTCCGCCTTCCATCGATTTCCGCACCCGTCAGATGACCCTTTTCTATACGAAGTATGTCCAAGGCCTTAAGACCATATGGCGCCAGCTTTTCGCTTGCACCGGCGTTAATGAGCGCCTCCCACAAAGGAACACCCAATGATGAAGGGATAAAGAGCTCAAAGGCTAATTCACCGGAGAAGCTAATTCGGAACAGTTCCAGTACTTCACCCCGCCAGGTAATAGACCGGTGTGACATGAAAGGAAAAGCTTCATTGCCCAAATTAAACGATGGCAGAAGCCGCCTGAGTACGGCACGGCTTTTCGGCCCAGCCAGCGCAATTGCGACGTAATGATCGGTCAGCGAAACTGTAGCGGCTCTGAGGTCTGGCCAATCCACTTGAAGATGACGGTCTAGATTCCTGAATACTGCTCCAGCGTTGTTGGTCGTTGTCGTTATCAAGTAACGATTCTCTCCCAGACGACATACGGTGCCGTCGTCCAGAACCATTCCATCTTCGCGGAGCATCACACCATATCTGGAACGATCAATTGCAAGTGTGGAAAAGGCGTTCACATAAACTTTGTTAATGAGTTCCAGTGCGTCGGGCCCCTGCACAAGTATTTTGCCAAGCGTTGAAACATCAACAATGCCGGCATACTTACGGACGTGACTTGCTTCCCGAATCGAAGCTTTACGGACAGATTCCCCGGATTGCGGGTATGCCGATGCTCGCAGCCAATCGCCGCTTTCAAGGAAAATTGCGCCATTGGCTTCGTGCCAGACATGCAGGGCTGTACGACGGACTGGAAACAGATCTTTCCCGGTTTCCAGTCCGCCCATTGCGCCGATCGTTATGGGTTTGTAAGGAGGACGGAATTTGGTGGTACCAAGTTCTTCAGGTCGCTTGCCCAGACTCTCAGCGAGAATTGCAAGTGCAACGACATTGCTGATCTTGCCCTGGTCAGTTCCCATGCCCAGGGTCGTGTATCGTTTCAGATGCTCGACAGAGCAATAGCCTTCGCTCACTGCCTGACGAATATCTGAAGTGGTCACGTCATTTTGAAAGTCTACAAATTTTTTGCCTTTTCCCGGTACTTCGAACAAAGGCATAATTGAGTCTGGATGAGGCGCTGAGTTCAGAGTTGGTGCAGCTTCTCTGCCAAGTTGATTCTGGACCTGTCCAATGCAAGCCGCCACATCGAAAGCCCCCGCTGCAGAACCCACAATTTTGATGCCTGCCAGTTCTCCTTTCGGAATAAAAGCTTGCCGGACATTGTCGAATTGCAGGGAACCACCGGCCTGGCTCCATAGGTCCACTCCTGGATTCCACCCACCCGAGACAAGTAATGCATCACAGGTAACGGTGGCAAATTTACTCCCTGGCTTACCGTGTTCGAACACGCAGACATCGACTGATTTCAGTGCCCGACCACCATTTGCCTTACTGACGACAAACCCCGCATGCACGTCAATTTCCAACTTGAGCGCATGATCAAGCAGGCGGCGGCCCACACGTTTACGAACATCAACAATTTGGGAAACCTTTACACCCGCTTCAGCCAATTTGAAACATGTCGCGTAGATGCCGTCATTATTGGTAAAACCAACGACAGCCTTTCCGACGGCAACACCAAAATGCTCAAGATATGTCGCGCCAGCCCCGCCGAGAAAGATACCTGGGGTGTCGTTTCCAGCGAAAACCATCGGCCGCTCTATCGCGCCCATTGCGATTGTTATATTGTGGGCTTCGATCTCCACAAAACGCTCTAAAGCACTGGTTTCAAGACCGGGCCGTTGCACGGCCGCAACAAGGTTTTGATCATAAATTCCGAATATGCATGTATTTTCGAGAATCTGTAGATTCTCAGCGTTCCACAGTTTTTTAAGTTCGATGGAGCACCAGTCTTCGCACGTTTGACCTTCGATCACGGACCCCTGTGCCATCAGGTTTGGAAAAATCTTTGATTGCTCTGCCCAAATTACCTTTTTGCCCGATTGCACCGCTGCCCGCGTGGCCAGGAGGCCTGCAAAGCCACCACCTACCACCAGGGTGTTGCAATAAAGCGTAACTGAGTCGTAGATTGCGGAATCACCCTCAAGGCCTGCATGTCCCAACCCAGCAGCCTTACGGATAAGATGTTCGTAGAACTTCCACCCTTTTAATCCCGGCCACATGAAGGTCTTGTAGTAGAACCCAGCACTGAGCAACGACCCGGCCAGTTGATTCACCGCGCGTAAGTCAAAACGAAGTGACGGCCAGCGGTTCTGACTTTCAACAACCATGCCGTCTTTCAATTCAAGCTCTGTGGCGCGGGTATTCGGTTCACGGCGCCCGCGATGGGTAACCGTCACCAGCGCATTTGGTTCTTCCGCGCCGGCAGTCATAATCCCTCGCGGGCGATGATATTTGAAACTACGGGCGACCAGTTGCACATCGGCCGCCAAAAGTGCCGAGGCGATTGTGTCCCCTTCAACTCCCCGAAAGGATTTCCCGTCGAAGGTAAACCGAATCAGGTTTCCATCCCTGGTCCGGACACCTCTGGATACACGAAAACTCAAGCTTCGCCTTCCTCGTGATCTTGCACGATACGAACAGACCGAACTTCATGGTTTGTCGTGTTCCGTTCCATCACCAGGTAGGATCGGCATCCTGTCTCGTGATACCAAAATTCCGTATGAAATCCGTCGGGGTTGTCCCGCAGATAAACGAAATCCACCCAGGCGGAAATATCACTGACCTCCGGCGCGGGACGGCGCTTTGACGCATCACCACCATAATGAAATTCTTCAACATCTCTTGGTCCACAAAATGGGCAATCAATCTTGTTCATTTTGATCAATGCAAGTTTGGTGTTGGACCGGTGCCGGGCTCATCTAACAAATCGCCAGTCGAAAATCGGGCAAGTGAAAACTTCTCATTTAATTTGTGCGGCCTGTCTTGTGCAATTGTATGAGCAAAGCACCAACCAGCTGCAGGGGTGGCTTTAAAGCCCCCGTAACACCATCCCGCATTCAGATAGAGCCCCCTGACCGGCGTTTTGTCGATGATGGGACTTCCATCCATTGTCATATCCGTGATGCCCGCCCACTGACGAAGCAACTTCAGCCTGCTCGTCATGGGGAAATAGGTTGCCAGCGTCTTGGCGACATCACGGCCACGTCCTAATGAGCCTCGTTGGGAATAGGAGTTGTAACCATCCAACTCACCGCCGAAAATGAGTCCACCCTTGTCGGATTGACAAACGTAAAGCTCGAAGCCAGTGAACACTGCCACGGTGTCGATTAGCGGTTTCACTGCTTCCGAAACAAACGCCTGCAGCAAATGGCTTTCGATTGGCAAACGCATTCCCGCCATTTCCGCCAAGCGACTGGAATGACCGGCAACCGATATCCCGACTTTACCCGCTTTGATCAGGCCTCTGGTCGTCTCAACACCAATGATCCCACTTTGATCACGCAATAGCCCGGTAACTTCGCAATTCTGAATGATGTCAACGCCGTAGCGATCCGCAGCACGTGCATACCCCCAGACCACAGCATCATGCCTCGCGGTACCTCCCCGTGGCTGATTTAAAGCGCCATAAATCGGTAGTTTATTGTGTTTATCCTCGCAGACACCGCGAATGGCTTTCCTTACTTCTGGCGCCGACAACCATTCCGCATCAATCCCATTAAGCCGCATTGAATTGCCGCGTTGTCGAAGGTGATCAACCGCCCCTTCACTCTGAGCGATAAACAGTACACCTCGCGGCGAAAACATGACATTGAAATTGAGATCAATACTGAGCTGTTCCCAAAGTTTCAGGGAATGCTCGTAAAAGTGCGCATTGCCGGCAAGTTCATAATTGGAGCGAACAATCGTAGTGTTGCGCCCGGCATTGCCGCTTCCGATCCATCCTTTTTCAAGAACGGCGACATTCGCGATGCCATGTTCCCTGGCAAGGTAATATGCTGTGGCGAGTCCATGCCCACCGCCACCGATAATAACCACGTCATATTCTTTTTTAGGGGTTGGATCGCGCCAGGCACGAGCCCACTCTTGATGGCCCGGCAGAGCATGCCGAACCAGAGCGGCTGCAGAGTAAGAAGACGGCTTCATGCAGTTTACATCTCTCTGAGCGGCGGTTCTCACTCCTCAGATTCAAGAGTCAGGGCTTGTGATTCAATTCTTTTGCGAATGATGTTCTGTCTGCGCTTGTCAATCGGGCTCATGAAAAACAGTGTCGCGCCGACGAGACTCAGGATCGTCGGCAGCACGAACAGGCTGAGCTTCATACCCAGGATGGCGCTATCGCTGCTCACGTCCTTCGCGCTGAAGCCGACAAAGTCCAGCAGCAAGAACCCAATCCCGGCGCCAAGCGCAGCCAATAACTTTGTCAAAAAGGCCAGCACGGCAAAAAACAGCCCAGGCTCACTGGCCCCGGTCTTCAACCGGTGATAATCGGCGATGTCGGCCAACATTGCCATCGGAGCGATCAACAGGCCGCCGCCACCCAATCCCGCACAGATAATCAGGAATCCCACATACCAATGCGCGTACGGACCCGGCGTGATGAGGGCAAAACACAGCAAGGCCAGAATATTAAAACCCCATCCAATAAGCGTTGGTTTAATGCGCCCATGCCGTTCAATGAGCAGCTTCCAGATTGGCAAGGCCACAAGGATGGTCAAAGAGAAAACTAAGCCGGTAACCGGAATGTAAGGGCCGATACCGAGATAAGCGTCCTGGTGCAGAAACAATCCAGAAACAAAGATACCGTTGCCTAGCATCATCGCACCGAGGAAGCCGATAAAGATAAGAAGAGGTTTATTCTTCCGCATCGCTCTGATTGTTGCCCGAGGGCCGGCTGCACTGCTACGTTTCCGGCGTTCGATTCGTTGCCCTTCCGGTGCTGAGAAAAGGTTCACTACCGCTATAATCGGGAAGGCCACGAGTGCGAAGATACCAATGAACCGTATCGACTCTGGAGTGAATTCCGTTGATCCCAAAATTGGAAAAAGCAACAAGGGCGCCAGAGAAAAAAGCATATTGCCGCTGTAGCTCAATAACGCAAAAAACCCAGCAACCCTTGAGCGTTCATCATAATGATGAGTCAATTCCGTACTCCACGCCCGGACCGGAATGTCGATCATGGTCCAGGCCAGGTACAACACCAGAGACCAGAAGAAAAAGTACAACTTGCCGGTCGATTCAGTTGGCAACATCAGGAAGTAAAAACCGATTGCGCCCAGCAGCAGGCCGCTGAAGACCCAGGGTTTTCGACTGCCGAAACGAGTTTCAATCCGGTCGGAGGCAATGCCGATAAGGGGATCGGTAATTGCATCAAAAACCCGTGAAATTATCAGGATCAGGCCGAGATCAGCCAGGGTGACTGCCGCGTGCTTGGCGTAAAGCCCCGGTAAAACGCCGCCCATGGGGGAGTGCATGAGACCGGAAGCGGCCAATGGAAGCGAAAGGCCAATTAGAGCCGGCCAGGGAATTCGCTTATAGCACCTTCGCTGAGTAATATTTGCAGAATTAAGCAGTTTTGAGCCTCAATAACTTTTTCGGACCGTTACGCCTATTGTTCTTGGCGTATTGCGGAAAATCCAGTTTGATGCAAAGAGCACTGATACATCTGCAGCCTTGTCGCTGACATTATCAACAAACAGGACCACATCCCAGCTTTCTCCGGAAAGAGATGCACGCAGGTTACCGATTCCATAGGATTCAGCGACGATGGTGTTTTCAATATTTCCGAACCGGTCATCCTGATACAAATAATCGCCGCTTATCCGGGCTCTCAGATTATCCCCGACATCGAAGCTGTATGCGGCGCCAATTGTATAGGCGAAATCTACGGTATTCGGCATTTTCTGTCCCGCGGGCAGGATTGCGCCGCTGCCGCTGACCACATCGATGTCGGTTTCTGCCTCCTGTACGGTAATCGTGCCAAACAGTTCGAAGTTATCCACTGGCTGCAGCGTTGCTTCCAGATCAAACCCGGTGCTGTGAGCTTCACCGACATTGGTGATGATGGCATCGAGAACTGCTTCGCCAACGATAATCCCCTCTTCAACCTGCATATCCTTCCAGTCGATGTAGTAAACCGAACCAGCCAGGCGGAGGCGGTGATCGAGGAAACTGCCTTTAAACCCGATCTCGTAATTGGTGGTGAAATCCGGATCCCACTCGGCGGTTTCCTTGCCCAAGAAAATTTGGGCTAACGGTGTGACGAATTCAATACCACCCTGTCGATATCCAGTGCCCACGGTTGCATAAGCCGTCACATCGTCACTGAGGGCATAATTCAAGGCTACCTTGTAGAGAAAATCGTCGGACTCCGTGACTCCGCTAAGCTCGGACGAGCCCCCAAATCCATCCGTTTTACTGGTGTCCTCGACTTCATCGTCGAAATACCTTAGTCCAAGGGTCAGCTTCAGGTCGTCAGAAAAATTGTAGTAAAGCTCGCCAAAGAGGGCCTTGTGCTTGATCTTCTGGGTCAACTGATCATCGGAGAATAATCCATTCACGGTCTCACCGTTGGTAATAATTGTTTGCCTGAAAAATGTTTCGCTATCACGATAGAAGCCACCAGCAGTCCATTGCCAGGGTCCATCTCCACTCGAAACCAGTCGCAATTCCTGGGTGAAGGTTTCTTCCTTGGTGGTAATGTCGCCGTCAAGAAAGGTAATGGTCGGATCGAAGAATCCCTGGAGTATGAACAAGAACTGATTGATGTCGTTAAATTGCTCTCGGTCGCGGTCAAAAAACGTGGTCGCGGAAATCAGGTCGGCGAATCCCAGTTCGTAATTAATATTCAGCCCGAATTGGCTCAATGTTTCGTCTACAGTCTCAGGCAATCGAACTCCGTTGATCCAATCCGGCTGGGGAACGCTCGGATCCAGGAAGCCCACCCGGTTGGTGTCACCAAGCTCCATATCCTGATACATTACGCTAATCGTCGCTTCCAGTTTGTCACTAAGTAGCGCTCTAATGCTGAATCGCCCCCCCAGTATGTTCTGATCATTGGAGTCTTCGGTTCCGGTCGCGCCCGCAAATGGTGCGATATTATCGATAAACCCATCCTCATTTCGATCCCAGGCGACGACTCTTAAAGCCACTTTGTCTTCAACCAGTGGGACATTGAGCATTACATCTCCCTGGAAGTTTTCACCGCCGTGGGCGGTGGAGGAACCCGTAAACTGCAGCTTCGCCGCAAACCCCGACGCATCGGGTTTATTGGTGACGAATCGAATCAACCCACCAAGGGCCTGTGAGCCATACAGGGTTCCTTGTGGCCCACGCATGACTTCGATACGTTCAAGATCGAACACCTTGATGGGGGGGAAACCCATCATGGCGGTGTCGTCGAAATAGACAGCCGTTGTCCTCGACACAAAAATCGTGCTCAAGGCAACGCTGGAGATGCCACGTATGTTGACGTTGATGGCACCCGGATCCAGGGAGGTAAAACCGATTCCTGGTACTCTTGCCCCCCAGTCCTGAAAATCGTCAATGCCCAAATCTTCAAAAGTCTGGGCAGTGAGGACACCGATACTAATCGGGACATCCAACAGGCGCTGTTCGCGTTTTTGCGCGCTGACAATGACCTCCTCCAAAATTCTGTCGGATTCATCGTCGGCCTGTTTGCTGGTTTCCTGCCCAAGGAGCTGTGACGAAATCATCAATGCGAATGGTGCTATCAAGGCTATCAACTTGCGGAGAGATACTCTGGTGTTTTTGTGAGGTTGATCGTGCATTTTGAGTCACCTGTATTGCGAAGTTGGGACCAATACACTCTAATGGTTCCGCTTAATGTGATGAATAGCTGTACGTATCTTTGTCTGGGTCATGCGTAATTTTTCCTTTTTAATCAATATGATATATACAAGAAATAGGCGAACTCAAATCTCTTCGCCATCGTTTGTCTGTTTCCTTCTGAAAAGGGTGCTGAGACAATCAAGATTAGATTTCGTCGAATGGCCAGAGCGGCCAGCTAAGCTTCTTGAATGGCAAGCTGCTGAGATCAGCCGCAACGACACCAGGTGCGTCGACACAAATAACCCTCTTAGCGATGGGGCCAAAAGAGTCATGGAAATGGTGCATGGATTTCACTACCACGATCTTTTTTGTCCTCAGATCAATCCCAAACTGGGTGAAAGCGTCGGTACCTAAAGTTTGACCCCGAATCGAAGAAAGCACCATATCAACACTTCCAACGCTGACTGCCACTGAATCCCCCATGGGCACCTTTGTTCCGGCAAAGGTTTGCACAGAGTCTCGGATGACACGCTTGACTGCGACATTCAAGTCGATGGGGTTTCCAGAAAGGGCACAGGTTTTTCCACCGATTCTAAGAGCAATTTGAGACCCCTCGCCGGCCTTGCTTGCAAGTTGAACGGCCATTGGATCCCAGATTATGCCGACTGCAACATTGTCAATACCGCGATTCAATATCGCTTCGAGAATATAGGTCGAATCACCCGGCGCACCACCACCAGCATTATCAGCGCCATCACTAAGAACAACAGGGCCGCCCTCGGTAGCAAGGGCCTGATCGAGGCCATCGGCAATGCCCATTCTCTCACCACGGCATTTACCACGAAGCTCGCGAAGCTCGCGGCCTAGCTCTTCAGCAAGCGCAGCGCCTTTTCCACCCTCTCCGTTAGTGATCACCAGAACTTTGGTTCCCAAATCGGGCACATCACCCCAGGGAAACCCGTGAACAATGGAGATTGACAAAACGCCGTCTTTGCCCTCAAATTCGCGAACTTTGCTGAGGAAACTGAGCATTGGTTCCCTGGTGGTGTAAAACAAATCAACGATGCCACATTTGAACACGGACATGAGCGGCTTGATTTCACCCCGAGCCATTGAAGCCGTCATCTCGGCAAGCTCCTCGGCACGTTCGCGATAGTCGGTATGAGGGTACTCCTTGAAAATGACTATAACATCGGAATTGACGGTCATTTCCTCTGTTAGATGACAATGAGGATCCAACTCCACACCAATTGCGACATCGGGACCAACAAGAGCCCGTACCCTGGCAAGCACATCACCCTCGCAGTCATCGTATCCTTGAGCGATCATGGCGCCGTGCATGCACAAAAGTACGATATCTACGGGAAGGGAGGAACTCAGGCAATCGAGAAGGTCGTTACGCAATTGCTCATAGGTAGACCTGTTCACAGGACCTGATGGCATGGCAAAGGCAGTCGGGCCAATGACGACATCCCACCCCTGTGTTTTAGCCCTCTGCATGGCAGCACCCTGGGGAGAAGTGAACAACTGAAACATCCCACTCTCAGCCAACTCCCCTGGCCTAAGTAAAAGAGTCTCTCGGAAACTATCCATGTCGGTTGGAATCGGCGAGAACGAATGGGTTTCGGTGCCAAGAGTAGCTGAGTATACCTTCAGGGTCATAGATTTTACTCCACCATGTATTTCCTGGTCACTCCAGAATATGAATTATTCCTGGGCGAATAACAGGTGATTATCCCTTTCGGTGCTGATGATCAAATGAGGGGACTGTTCTTTGTTCTCGACAACAAAGGAAAGAGTTTGTGCAAAAATAGTTGTTGAACGGCTTAAAAACACACTCTCACCCCTGCGCTCCAATACCACCGGGTTGCCTTCTCCTGCCTCCCCGCCGACACGGAAATTCAGGAATTTATCGTCAACACTGATGACATAGGAGGCCTTTATTTCATCACTGACATAGGTGCCGCAAAACCGGTCAAGATCATCATCCCCTGCCACCGTTGGCAGTTTAGTCAAGATTGCGTTTAAACCACCAAGCAGGGCCAGCTGCAAGCAAGGTAGCGTCGGTGTTCCGACGAGACTGACAGAGGCTTTTCCCACATTTTTCTTAAACTGTTCATCCCATTCAGTTTGGGAGCGTGGACACAGAGGCCTGGGTGTGCCGTTGACTTCCACAACAAGATCTTCTTCACCGCGGCAAAGTTCGAAAAGCAGACCAGTCTGCGGATCGAAATAAGCGCCCAGATGGGCCTGGATAGTCTCATCGTCCAGGTCCACCGAAAGTGAAGCAGATTCCTGCACCACTCCAGCCTCATCGAGATAGAGTTCAGCTACCTTGTTGGCCAGACCGGCCATATCGGCGGGTGTGCGGTTAATCAGGACAATCACTGACAAACGCTGGCTAGGAATACGAAGCCGATGGCTAACGATACCCGGCAGACCGCCGCTATGCGCTTGCAGGAAATTACCCCGTACACTGCTGGTCCCCAAACCGAGCGCATAAGGAGCCATCGTCCCATCGTTTAACGGCTTGGTACAACTAAGTCGCTCTTCGAAATCGACAATACCCAAGGTATTGTTTTCGAAATTCTTTTCCCACAAGATAAGGTCATCAAGCGTGCTGACTATTCCACCCTCACCGCTAAGGGGTATATCTAATAAAAGTTCTTTAAAACTCCCATCCTCCTGTGCCATATAACCCAGGGCGCTCCCGGATGGGCGCTTGGCCGTATTTTCCGGCAAGCAACTGCTGTTCATTCCCAGGGGCCTGAATATGCGGTCCCGAAGCACATCCGCAAATGGTTTATCCTCCAATCGTTCGATAACTTGAGCCAGAATGACGAAATTGCTGTTGCTGTAACTACACCGTTCACCGCGGAGGAAATTAAGAGTCTGCTGGTTAAATATCAACTGAAGAGCGGCTCGCTTATCAAGTTTGCGCCTCCAATCGAAGCCGGCGATGGTTGCCAAACCCAAATAATCGCGAATACCGCTGGTGTTCCGGCATAAATCGCTGATAGTAATATTGCCGCCAAGATGCGCGAGTTCGGATATATGGCATGACATGCTGTCGTCGAGGGAAAGCCGCCCATCACGCTCCAGTAAAAGCACACATGTCGTTGTGAACTGTTTGGTGATTGAGCAAATTCCGAAGGTGGTGTCGGACAGGAATGGTTGGCGGGTTTCTAAATTAGCCAGACCATAACCCTTTTTGAAAACGGTTTTACCATCCTTGATAACGGCAACCGAAGCGCCAGGAACGTCGTCTTTATCAAAATCCTTGAATAAAATATCAATATCTTTCATTTATTGATTTTTCTCTCTCAAGCTATTCCATCGGCTACGCCGGTCCGACGGGGGTCAACGCAGGCGTTAAGTTTGCCGGATTCTTGATCGCGCCAGGCGACGGTGTATGACCCCATATCCCAATCATAATTAACCATGGATCCGACCCGGACTCCAAGACTGGTGAGTTCTTTAACCACAGATGGTGCGATACGACTTTCGATGCTGAGCCCATAGTTCTCTGCTAAAGGATGCATACGTGGTGCATTCACGGCTTTCGGGGGATCCATACCTAGATCGATAATATTACTCAACACTTGCGGCACAGTGCAGTAACAATTTCCTGGAGAGCCGAGCGACATAATCGGCGCGCCGTCCTTGAGTACCATTGTTGAGCCGATCGCAACACGCGGGCGAATACCTTGAATCTGCCACGAGCTAAGGCCCGAAAAACTACCCATCTGAGCATGAGAACCCATCATTGGAACACCGCCAACTACTCCGCCTGGTATGCCACCACCCTGGGCAGTGTTCATCAACTGCACCCAGTTGCCTTCACTATCAACGACGTTAAATTCGCAACTTCCCTGGGGTACCCTGGTATCATTCCGGTCACCTGCCTGTTGTCCCGCTGCGGCCAAAGCCGCAAGACCACCCGTTCTGACCACATGATCAGTCAAATCGACCTTGGGCCAACTGTTAGCAATAATCGAAGCCACATGGCGGTGGTATGTAGGAGCCAGCCATTGATCCGCCGGAACGCCGAAAAATTCTGGGTCGTTCACATAACCTATTTCGTGTAATCCCCAGCGCAGAGTATGGGCCATTGTGTAAATTGATTCTGACGATCCCGGTTCCATGTCCTGGTATCCAAGCACATTGAGCACACCGAGAACGAAGCCGCTGAACACTGCTTGATAATTTGGGGGTGACAATTGAGCAATTTCGTAGCCTTTGTGTGGATAGCGAAGTGGCTCATTCCATCGCGGCGGGAATGCGGTCATGTCCGAGAGCGTAATTTCCCAGCCCAGATTGTTTGCATAGGCCACAAAATCTTGACCCCAATTTCCTTCGGTGAAATAATCAGGGCCTTCATCGCTCAAGCCTTTCAATGTCTCAGCGAGAGCGGGATTGGCAAAACGCTCACCAACGTTAACCAGATGTCCGTTGGGTGAGAACAACTCCCTCGACTCGGGAAGATAATGGATAAAAGGCTTATCCCAGTGCATCAGACCATATTCAAGAGAAGATACCGGATGTCCCTCTTCGGCCCAATAGATTGCATCATCAACCAACGAAGACCAGGGCTTCGAACCGAATCGTTCATGCAAAGCCCCCATGACGGGCATGAACCCGGGAATGCAGGCGTGTGGTGCCGGCGATCCGGGCATTGCCCAGCCTCCGAACCCACTTGGCACGGTCCTGAATATCGGCAGGTGAGCGGGAGCGACACCTCCACCGCTAAGTTCATGTACTTGCTTCGTCTTGGCATCATAATAGAGGATCGCTACGGTCCCGGTATGATTGGTCGCGGTGAGTTGCACTGCCGCCTGGGTCATACAGCCAGCGATTGCGGCATCGGCGGCGTTGCCGCCGGCATTCAAGGTCTTGATGATGGTTTCGGTGACGATCGGGTGATCGGTGCTACAAATTGCCTTTTTCTCTCTACTATCCTGCTTCGGCCCAGTTTCAACCAACCACTTTTTTTCATCTGGGCTTGCCCGCATTTTGCTTCTCCAACATCTTAATTACATTTAGTCCTATTTAAATGTAACACCGGGGTAATTTGAGACAATGGCGGCGCGTAACTTCAAGTTGGGTTATCGTAATATTAAGAAGAGTGGATAGAACGACTTACCATCAGGTGATTCGGTGACAGTCCGGTTCTTCCGCGCCGGCAGTGGCTCATGAATTATTCAAGATCAATGCAGGAAAAAGTTTAAGCAAAAATAATGATCATCGACCAATAAAAAGTTACAACCGCACATTCACAACGGTATCAACATTATTGAATATAACGATATGTTGAAGGAATTTGATTGTATAGTGATTGGAGGGGGTATAGCCGGTATTTCAGCCTCCTATTTCCTTTCATCTGATTTCCGGGTGCTTGTTTTGGAAATGGAGCAACTGCCCGGCTATCATGCGACCGGTCGATCGGCGGCAACCTATACTGCGTTTTGGTCGAACAAATTAATCAGATCTGTTGCGCTGGGCAGTCGGGAGTTTCTGGTCAACCCCCCGAAGGGGTTTTCCGAAGTCCCAGTTGCTGAAAAGAAAGGCGCCCTGTACTTTTCTGAGTTGTCTGACGCAGATCTAATGTCCGCAAAGTATGAAAACTTGCAAACGTATATTCCATCCCTTGAACTTTTGAGGGGAGCTGCGATCCTTGAGAAGTCACCTATGCTGGGCGAACAGTTTCTGGGTGCCGCAGCCTGGGAACCCGATGCTTTTGAAATTGATGTCCACAACCTTCTTAGTGGGTATCTGAAAGGTGCGAAAGAAAACGGCACAATAATCCGTCTGAACAGTAAAGTTGCAAATCTGGAGAGGAAACTCGGCAGGTGGGAGGTGACGACCGATGAAGATACGTTTTATGCCGCCACTATTATCAATGCAGCCGGTGCATGGGCGGGGGAAATCGGTAGACTGGCGGGCGCATCAGACATTACCATTTCACCCAGGAGAAGGACGGTCATTACTTTTGACGCACCCGAAGCTGGTGATATAACTCGATGGCCGATCAGCCTCGAAATTAATGGTAAATTTTATTTCAAGGGCGATGCCGGGAGAGTTCTGGCAACCGCGTGTGATGAAACCCCTTGGCACCCGTGTGACGTCCAGCCGGAAGAACTAGATATTGCGATAACAGCACAAGAGGTAGAGAAGTACACTCGGATGGAAGTCAATCGAGTTGCCCAAAGCTGGGCAGGGCTGCGTACATTTACCCCGAACCATCAACCAGTGGTGGATTATGATCCGGCGTTGTCTGGATTCGTGTGGCTTGTGGGACAGGGGGGTTGGGGCGTTCTTACGTCACCTGCATTGGGTAGATGTTGTGCCGGGGTCGTTTCTGGGCGCGGTATACCTTCGGATTTGATGGACCTTGGATGTGACGCTGCCGGACTCGCTATAGACCAACTCAAAGCGTGCAATTGACTTGTTGGCGATTGCGGATGCAGTAGGCTTTAACCAGTTTGCGAGGTGGGGATGGTGCGGGGTGCATTTTTTCGGAGAACTATAAAGCTTTTCCGGAGTGATGCCGGATGGCTGTTGAGGAGAAAACAAAATTCATGTACCTGGATAAAAACTGGCAAAGCTTAAAGTGTGAACAGCATGGGCGTGTACTGACAGTCACCTTCGATACTGGCGACCGAATTAACTCATTTGATTTTACACTGATGCAGGAGTTGATTGAACTTACACAACTGCTTGAAAATGATAGTGAGTTATCTGCCATTATCTTGAGCGGTAAAGAACAAATCTTCACGGGTGGTATGAACCTGAAAACCGTCGCCAAGCCTGAAGGAGTGAGCCTGGTGGCCTGGCGTAAAATCATCCAGTTGGGGCCGAAGTTGTGTGAGGCCTGGGAGCGGCTGGAACCGATCACCATTGCTGCCATTGAAGGCTGGTGTGTCGGTGCGGGTGTGGCCCTGACCTCTGCCTGTGATTTACGGGTGCTCGGCGAGGGTTCGATCTTATATGTGCCGGAGATCGAACGCGGTATGAATATGAGCTGGGGCAGTGTGCCTCGGATGGTAAGCCTTATCGGCCCGGCCAGAACCAAACAGTTTTTTGCCCTTGCGGAAAAAGTAGATGCCCGCCGTGCCTTGCAGTGGGGACTGGTCGATGAAGTGGTTGCCGAAGGCCAGGCGTTGAATAAAGCACTGGAACTCGCCGAGCGTGCCGCAGCGATGCCGCCTATTCCTCTGCGCATGTGTAAACAGGGGATAAACGCCGCTGCCCAGGCATTGAGTCACGCTGTGGGCTTTATGGATACTGATCAGTTCATGCTGTGTCAAAAAACGGAAGATTATCAGGAAGCGATAAGTGCGTTTTTGGAGAAGCGTAAACCTGATTATAAGGGGCGGTAGACAGAAAAAATTAATTACCCACTACGTTGGTCTACGTAACCGTCCCATCAAAGGCCCTGTTCTCAAAGCATTGCAGGTATAGTACTTATACTCCATTTCTGATACCTAACTAGTCCGAGTCCAGCGACCGGGCGATGATCTCTTTCTGGATTTCACTGGTGCCTCCAAAAATTCTCGTCACACGACTATCCACGTAAAGCCGGGCGATCGGGTACTCCAGCATGTAGCCATAGCCACCGAAAAGCTGTAGGCACTCATCAATGATTTCGCCCAGGGTCTCGCTGGTCCACAATTTGACCATTGAAGCTTTTACACTATCCAGTTGGCCGGCCAGGAGTTCTTCGGTTGCCTGGTTTACGAAAGCCCGCATGACCTCAAGTTTGGTCTTGCATTCGGCCAGTTTGAAACGCGTGTTCTGGAATTCCATCAGGTGCCTGTCAAAGGCCTTGCGTTCACGTACATAACGCACTGTCTCGCTCAGTGCCAGTTCACAGCTACCCAGCGCGCTGACACCACACATCATGCGCTCGTAGCTAAATTCTTGCATAAGCTGGAAGAATCCCTTGCCTTCAATACCACCCAGCAGGTTGGTGCGTGGTATCCGGACATTATCAAAAAATAGCTCGGAAGTGTCCTGGGCCTTCATGCCGATTTTCTCAAGATTGCGACCCCGGCGAAATCCTTCCGCACCCTCGGTTTCCAGCACCACCAGCGAAGTGCCCTTGGCACCCTGGCTGGGGTCGGTCTTGGTCACCACGATGATTAGTTCTGCTGACTGGCCATTGGTGATGAATGTTTTGGACCCGTTAAGTACAAGGTCATCGCCATTGGCCTTGGCGGTGGTGCGTATGCCCTGGAGATCCGAACCTGCGCCAGGTTCCGTCATGGCTATGGCTCCGACCATCTCGCCACTGATTAGTTTCGGAAGCCAGCGTTCTTTCTGCTCTTCGGTACCGCAATTGACTATGTAGTGACTGACAATGCTGTGTACGCCTATGCCCCAGCCCGAATCGCCTGTTCGCGCCTGCTCTATAAAGATAACAAAATCGTAGCCGAAGTCACCACCAGACCCACCGTATAGTTCGGGCATGGAAGCGCCGAGCAGGCCCAGTTCGCCGGCCTTCAACCAGAATTTCCGGTCGACAACGCCCTGTTTGCACCAGCGCTGGATATTGGGTGTCATTTCCGCAGCGAAGAAACGACGCGTCATGTCAGCCAGTTGGATATGATCCTCGCTCATCCAGGGGGCGTTGCTTGTAATCATTCAATAACATCCTCTGGTTTTCAGTTTGGTATGGTCAGTGTGGGATTCTGACTTGAATTTACTCACGAGTAAGGTAAAATGACGTCTAACTTACTATCAGGTAAGATAGATGTCAACTACAAAAAAGAGCAAACGCCGCCCGGCAAAGCGGATTGGTGTTGAAGAGGGTGCGAACTACGAGCAACGGCGCCAGATTATTCTGCTTGAGGCGGCCCGTGCATTCAATGAAAAGGGCGTTCAGAACACCTCGCTGGATGATGTGGCTGCCCGGCTCAATGTCACCAAGCCGGCACTTTACCACTACGTGTCGAGCAAGGATGAGATCATCCTTCTGTGCCTGACACAGGCATTGGAAGACAACCATCGTCTATTGGCGAAGGTTGACTGCTTACCCGGCTCAGGAATGGACAAACTTCGCTACGTATTCGAGCGTTGGCCTAAAAGTGTTGTTATTGATTTCGGTCGCAGCATCGTGCTGTTTGACTTACGGGTGTTGAGCGATGAGAGCCGGCAGCAACATTGGACCAATCAACGTCTTTTATTGCGCGGCATCGAAGCTATAATTCAGGAAGGTATTGACGATGGTTCTATCCGGGTCTGCAACCCTGCGGTAATGACTTTGAGTCTTATTGGGTTGTTTAATTCACCAGCCCACTGGTATCGGGAAGACGGTCCGCTCAGTATTGAACAAATCACCACGGAGTTAATCAATTTAGTAGAGCGGGGTATGATTAACGAGGCAGTGACGGACACGTCATGTTGAACCTCACACTGGCCTTACGCCAAGCCAGGCAAATGGCGGCAAACGACACCGCCACGCTATTTCTGAACCGACGCCACAGTTGGTCGGAAGTATACGACCGGGTTTCCAGATTTGCTGGTGCCTTGGCTGGCAATGGTCTCAAAGCGGGCGACCGGATCGCGGTGCTCGCACTTAACAGTGACCGTTACTTGGAGGTTTACTATGCGGCCTGGTGGGCAGGCGGCGTCATCGTACCGCTCAATACCCGCTGGAACGTCAAAGAGAACATCTCCGCGCTCAACAACAGCGAACCGGTAGTATTGCTCGTGGATGGACACTTTCTCGAAATAGTGCCGGCTATCCTGAAGGCAAATTCATCGATTCGGCTTACGATCTACATGGGGGAAGGCAGTTGCCCTGGCAGAATGCTCGATTATGAAGAACTGGTGAATTCGACCGAGCCCATGGAAGATGTCCTGCGCCAAGGTAACGATCTGGCCGGAATTTTCTATACCGGTGGTACAACAGGATTCCCCAAGGGTGTGATGCTTTCTCACACCAATATATTCATCAGCTCTATAGGTGGCCTGGTTTCAGGCTTTGACCCCCGTGAAGACTATGTATTTCTCCACCAGGCACCCATGTTCCACCTGGCTGATGCCGCCATGGTCACCATGTGCACCATGATCAGGGGCACGCATGCCGTGATCGAACAATTCACACCACGGGAATCACTGCAAGCCATACAGCGCTACAAAGTCCGGCATACGCTATTTATTCCTGCGATGCTGGGTATGTTCCTACAACACCCGGATTTCGATCAGTTCGACCTGTCCAGCCTGGAACTGATCAGTTACGGTGCCTCACCGATGCCTGAAGCACTGTTGCGGGAAGTTATGGAACGGCTGCCTGGTATCGAGTTATGGCAGGGTTACGGACAGACTGAACTTGCGCCCATTGCAACCATATTGCGGCCAGAAGAGCACGTTCCCGAGGGGCCAGGTTCCGAGCTTCTGCGCTCGGCTGGACGAGCCATGCCGCATTGTGAAGTGGAGGTCGTAGACGAAGACCTGCAGCTGGTGCCCACAGGCACTGTGGGACAGATCAGGGTGCGTGGTGCAAATACGATGCTGGGATACTGGAAGCTTCCCCAAGTAACCGCCGAGACCCTTGTTGACGGCTGGGTGCTGACCGGCGATGCCGGCTACTTGAATGAAGAAGGCTATCTGTTCCTGGTGGACCGGCTAAAGGACATGATCATCTCAGGAGGTGAAAACGTTTACTCCTTGGAGGTTGAAAATGCCATCATGCAGCACCCTGCCATCGCCCAATGTGCAGTCGTCGGCATTGCACATGAGACCTGGGTGGAAGCGGTGCACGCAATAGTCGTTCTCAAGGCAGGTCAAGAGGTAACGGAACAGGAAATCATCGACCTCTGCCATGAAT
The DNA here is from genome assembly GCA_021772915.1 of Gammaproteobacteria bacterium. Lineage (GTDB taxonomy): Bacteria > Pseudomonadota > Gammaproteobacteria > Xanthomonadales > SZUA-36 > SZUA-36. The sequence continues at coordinate 21,977 of JAJFLB010000037.1, forward strand.
ACATTGCCGGGTACAAATGTCCCCGAACAGTGGAAATCCGGGAAGAGCCCTTACCGCTCTCAGGCGCCGGCAAAATCCTGAAGCGTGAGTTGCACAAGGCCTGATCGAAAAACCAAAAGCCGCACTCAACACATTACGACTGAAACAGTGACCGGAATGTCATCTTGCACTATATCAACTGAACCCATCACCGGTTTTCGTCACTTCGCCCACTTCGGTCTTGGACCCACGCCTGACATCACTCGGCAGAGAACCGAAATAAGCTTTGAAAGCCTTAGTCAGGCTACCCGGCTCGGAGTATCCGACAGCATCTGCGACGATGGCGATACTGTCTTCTCCATCGCGTAAAATATCTCGAGCCATTTCCATCCTGAGGCCAAAGCAGTATTCCATAGGCGGTACGCCGAAGATATATTTGAAGCCGTGAGCAAGCTTGTTTCGGTTCAGGCCAACACGCGACGCTAATCGGACCAAGGTCGGCGGGTCTTTGAATTCCAGGTTGAGGATCGATTTGGCCTGCTCAATTTTTTCGGCATCTTTCGCTGAAAGGTGTACTGATTGATGCTCGGTCTCGTCACTGTTGCTCAGCAGAGAGTCTATGCCCGCGCACATGAGCTCCATGGCCTTTGCATGACAATAGAACCGTCGTAACTCTCCCTTGTAATTGCATTCCACCAGGTCGAGCGTTGCGCGAATCATCTCGGTAGTCATGGGGAGAGAGCGAACGAAGAATTCATCGTGAATCTCGTTCTTCAGCCACGAGAACTGTGTTGCCAGATCGCTGCGCCCGATCTTCAAAGAGTCGATAATGTACTGCCTGGAACAGGTTATGGTTGCAGCGCGCCAACGGTTATCCTGGGGAACCCACATTTTCCTGGCCACGCCTTCGGGCTGTATCCAGATCGTGCAGGCAGGACCACTGCGGTGCAGCTTCAGAGCTTTACCAAAAACCTCTTTGCTTTCACCGGAAACCCGAAAATGGAAGGTAACACAGCTCGCTCCAAGTACATTAAGATGTGTATCTCTAACTGAGGTCATATCCGAAACGATCAGTCCGAAACCCTTGGCCAGCTTTACATAATCTTGAATTCCATATATATAGTCTGGATCATCAAAAGCTACCCGGATTCCATTTTTTCTGTCGTACGGTTGTTCTGCAGGAAAGGTGACCTTATCGATTGGCCCCAAGATAAATATATCCTTCGCCAAGGCCTCAACAAAGGTCTTGAGTGTTGCCTCCCTATCCTGGTGTGGATCGTTTTTCGTCTCGCAATAGGCCATAAATAAATAAAATATTTTCGAATACCAAAGCTAAATTGAATTTTGATCATACTCTAATGGCAATAGCGACGGACAAAATATCCTTTCCCCCAAAAATACGCCAGGTTTAATTTTGGTTACGATCACTCATTGTCTGGGAGGCTTTGTTGTGTAAATCTTAGAAATTATTCCAATATGAGCCTGCCAGTGCAGGAGGAGAAAAAGATGGCACGAATGGCGCGATACGGTGTAATTAAGCTAAGCCTAATTAGTTTTCTGATGCCAATTCTAACCTGGTATGCCAAGCGTAAAATCAAGGCCTGGGAACTCAGTTCAGAAGAAATGAAAATCCTGGAGCAGGGTGAAAATCATTATTTGGGGATCGAGGCTCGACACGGACGTTTTGTCGAGATTAATGGCATCCGTCTTCATTATATCGATTGGGGCACACCGAATGGTGTACCGCTAATCTGGACCCACGGTCACTCAACATCAGCCCACGAGATGGACGAGGTTGCTACGAAATTGGTGGAGGCGGGATACAGGGTTATCGCCATTGATGTTCGTAGCCATGGTCAATCACATTGCGACGATCTCAATTTTTCAATGCAGCACATTGCCGACGATATCGTCGCGTTGATGGATAGCCTCGGCATCGAAAAGGCGATAATTGGTGGGCTTTCCCTGGGCGGTCAGGTGAGCATGGTTTTTTATGACCAGTATCCCCAAAGGGTTCTCGGTCTGATTTTGGCCGATGGTGGCAACATGTCTTTTCAGGAGTGTCTCGAAGTGGACCCCCCAGGAATACGCAATGTCCTGATACAAAAACTGTTGGGAAAATTGCCGGCAAGCCCCGCCACTTCACGACTGCAGGCCATGGTGCCGTTCGCCCAAATTATAAAAAGTAGTATCCAACGCGAACTCAATGTTGAACTGGCATCGCTGATCGCCAGCACCGTCAAGGAAAACAAGGAAGGCATGTGGGAATCCTGTGTACGAATGGGCGATACAAGGTATCTGGGTGAGCCAGAACAGTTTAACGACCCCGCTTGCCTGGCGCGTTTACCACTTTACGGCCGATCCATCCGCCTGATTTTTGCCGAAATATCCATGCGCAACCTTGACGTACCGACCCTGATTATTGAACCAAGGGCCGATGGCGACAAACCACGCGGTAACTCGACCGACCAGAACAACCGCCTGAAGGCTCAACATCCTGAATTTATCAAGATTGTGGTTTATCCTGACACACACCATCTGGCACATTATAAAAGACCTCAATGGTTTATTCGTGATGCGATGTTGCTGCTGGAACGGATTAAAAGTTTGCACGAAATCCCACCTTCTGAGAGCACATCAAGCGGACAAGGCGCCTGATAGCCAATTTAATCGAATACATAATCTTTGACAAAACGGGAGTTCATCTTGGAAAATTTTTGGGGGATCGGGAAAGAAGCGGCGTTACTTCATGAAAACTCGGTGGTGTGGGACAGTCACGGATGTATGCCGCAATCAATGGAACATTTGCCGAAGGTGATATCTAAGCTTAGCCAATATCGTGATGCTGGCGTGAACATTGCGCACATCAATCTGGGTGATTCGTATTATCCATTGGACTCATTGGTGCGGGTGGCGGCCTATTTGCGGCATTGGATCAAGGCACATGATAATGAATACCAGCTTGCAGCATCAGTAGAAGATATTTACGAGGCAAAAAAGAGCGGGAAACTGGCGATCGCTTTCGATATTGAGGGTGGCCAGGCCCTGCAAGATCAGATTTCACTGCTGGAACTCTTCTACGATCTTGGTGTTCGTTGGATGCTGCTCAGTTATAACAAGACCAACTTGCTGGCCGGGGGGTGTCACGATGAAGATCCTGGATTGACAGATTTTGGTCGTCTTTTCGTCGATGAGATGGCGCGCATCGGCATGATTACCTGTTGCAGCCATACCGGGTATCGTACAGCGATGGATATATTTGAATACGCGAAGAATCCGGTCATATTTTCCCATTCAAATCCAAGGGCTTTGGCAGACCACCCTAGAAATGTTCCGGATGAACTGATGAAAGCCTGCGCTGGCACCGGGGGTGTTCAGTGCATAAACGGTATCAATCTATTCCTCGGGGGAGAAATTCCCACCACGGATATGATGGTTCGGCATATAGATTATGTTTGTGAATTAATCGGTGCCGAACATGTCGGTATTGGCCTTGACTATGTTTTCAGCAGTGGTGTTGATCCTGATTTTTCGTCCGAAGAGTATAGTGATTATTGGCCACCTGAATATTACCGGGGTTCGGCTCTATGTGACGATACCCTGTTCAGCCCAGCACAATTGCCTCAGCTGACCGAAGTCCTGATGAAACAAGGCTATTCGGACAAAAATATCCGGGGAATAATGGGTGGTAATATGATGCGTGTGGCCAAACAGGTTTGGAAGTGATTCTAAGGTAATGGCCCTTTTGTGCGATTCCTGCATCATGCTTGGTCACGATCCCGCAAACCAGCGGTATATTTTGTTTTCGACGAAGTGCAGATGGATGTAATAGTCTCAGCTCTGCGCGAAGGCATCACCGAAGTGTGTGCGACAGCCTGATGAAGGATGGAACTTGAATGACACAAGAAACGCTCTCCCGCACCATCAACCTGCCTGCGGCAATCTTCTTGATAGTTGGCTACGTGGTCGGCGCCACGATCTTTATTCTGCCAGGCAACCTGGCGGCAGACGCGGGACCGGCCGTTTACATTGCTTATCTAATAGCCGCGGTTCCAGCCGTGTTCGCCTGCTTCGTAATGGCGGTGATTGGCAGCACGATTCCGGCCAGCGGCAGTCTCTACGTGCTCATTCGCGATGTATTGTCGCCAGCTCTCGGTTTTCTGTATCTGTGGCTGGTCGTGGCGATGGCCGCCATGATCGTTCCCCTGATTGCTTTCGGGTTTGCGGACTATTTTTTGTATTTCTATTCCGGACTGGACAGCAAGTTGGTGGCGATAATCGTGATCGCACTGATCATTATGATCAACTACCTCGGTATGGAGGTGGCCAGTGGGTTTCAAAACCTGATGGTGGTTGGTTTCATCCTGGCGCTCTTGATTTTTAGCATCGATGGTCTGACCCATGCTGACCCGGCCTTGATGAGAGTATAGAAGATATAGACGCCCCCACTTTCACCGGAATCGAGGACTATCATCATAGATGGTTACCTTAAAAGTGGGTAGCACCACTTTCCCTGTGAAAAATGGAGACGTCTATGAAACAAAATATAATCTACATCGGCCT
>JAJFLB010000038.1 GCA_021772915.1 Gammaproteobacteria bacterium
TGACCAGCTTGCTGGTCAGGAATTGTGCCCGATGAACAAGCTCATCAGTCCTACCAGCACTCCCGAATGAGTTGGTATAGCAAGCTCAGATGGGCCCATGCATCAAGACCGCAAAACTGGGGTTAAATTACCATTCCCTGCCGTCAATTTGGTCTTGCGACCAGGCGGGCAATGGCCGCTCCTGTGCATCCCTGCGCCCGCGATGGATGGCCACAGGCCATCAGCGCCCGCCGCGATGGTTTTCTGCCCGAGTCGCTCCGACCACCAGAACTCGCTACTAACGAACAAAAACAAGCCATCATAAAAGGCTGCACCCAGTTGATGGTCGATGTTTTAAATAAAAACCCAGCCACTACGTTCGTTGTCATTGATGAAGTGAATACAGATAACTGGGGGATTGGCTTTGACCAAGTAACAGAGCTGCGAAAAAACCGGGTCAGAGAGTAAATAACTCTTTCCGGTTTAGTGGTACATTCAGGTCTCTATTGATATAGATTTCCAGGAATCCAGGGAGTCCGCCCGCCTTAACCATTTCCTCGAATGGTTGATGATATCGCGGATCATTGTTCTCGGTCAGAATGACAATGCGCCAGGTATTCAAAGGGGCATTTTCAGTACCCGAGACACCGTGCTCAACATGGAACAAGGGCTGATATCCGTTGGTTAGGATGGTCTCACCAGTCTCAGTTTTCAATTCCTCTCGCCCAAGAAAGATTACTCTACGTTCTTTGTGACTAATGAAAACCTCTTCGAATACTGGTCCAATCGTATCTTCAATAATCCAAGCTTTTGCATCTATTTCCCTAACAAAATATTCGGTGTCATCGTCGTAAGAGTCACGACCCCACGCATGGTCTCGCGAGACAACATAGGGGATATACTTAGCCGGACTCCATGCCTTCTTAAGCTCCATATCCCAGACCATACTACCCGTCAGGTGGACAGGTTTACCAACCTCATAACATTCACTCACCACCTTGTTGACATCGGGTGCAGGTAACTCAAAACGTGTGTTTCGTGGATTTTCCCATGCGCTTTTAAATTCCCTGGTCGCCGCAAGAAACGAGTGTTCGATATTCTGTACATTATTCATTTGATAACGCCTATCGTTTTCGTAAGTGAGAATAAGGGGATTAAGAATCTAATGATGCAATGGCAACAAGGGCTTCATCAATAGCCTTATCACCGTTTTGGTTGAGTGCTTCAGCTTGAACAATCTCGACATCGTGAATCCCAATGAAGCCCAAATAATGACGTAACCAGGGGGTAAGAAAATCAATCTCACTTCCTACTTTAGTACCTCCTGATACGACTGCAATATAGGCCTTTTTGCCTTCCAATAAACCGACCGGTCCATTCTCGGTGTACTTGAAGGTTTCTCCAACACGTGCGGCTAGATCAGACCATGCTTTAAATCCTGCGGGCATAGAAAAATTATAGATTGGCATGCCAATGACAACCGTATCAGCAGCCATCAGCTCCTCAACAATAGCATCTGATATTACGATGGCTTGATTTTGCTGTTCGCTACGTTCAGTCTTTTGAGTGTAATACGCACCGATCATCATTTCGTCCACGAAGGGCAAGCCTTGACTCACGTCGCGGTACGATACTGTACTTTTATCGTCGCTGATTTTCTGTATGATCTGGTTGCTCAATTTTCGAGAGACTGATGATGTTTCACGCCCACTCGCATCTATGTGTAATATTTGACTCATTGAAATTCTCCTGGGTACTCACCCAATTACATTGTTGTGTTTTGCGGCACATCAATCACCAATAGCTTGGTATCAGTCAGTGCTTTCATGTTGATAGATGACAGTTCTGCGACTTCCAGAGCATCTCCCTTGTTCAGCAAATGTCCCTCTAATTCGAGAGATCCTTCTGACACCAGAACATAGGCTTGGTGTTTTATCGGGTGGGTTAGCTCAGTACCTTCTACAAGATGTCCTGCATAAATAAAGGCATTTTGGTAGATCGATAGCGGCGCATCGCCATCACCGGATACCAATAGCATGAGCTCATCTCCAGTCGGAGTTTTGGGAAATTCATGACTGTCCCATCGAGGTTTAACTTCCAGTTGATTCGGCTCAATCCATATTTGGAAGATGTTTGTGTCTTCATTCTCCAAATTGAATTCTGAATGAGATACACCCGTGCCGGCGCTCATCACTTGTGCATCACCAGCTACGGTACGGCCGACATTACCGTTACTGTCTCGATGGGTAATCGCTCCTTGTCTGACGTAGGTAATGATCTCCATGTTTCTATGTGGATGGGTATCAAAGCCTGTGCCTGCTTTAATTACATCATCGTTGATGACGCGTAGCACACCAAACTGCTGTCGCTCTGGATTCTGGTAATTAGCAAAACTAAAATGGTGTCGTGCATCTAGCCAACCGTGATTGACGTGGCCGAGGTTAGCATAAGGGTATTGAGTAATCATTGTTTGTCTCCTGTGTTGAATCGTCGAGTTATGCACTCAGTGAAGCAGGAATCAGTCTGTCTATAATAGGTACACGTCTGATGGCGAAACTGCCAGCGCCTTGTATTGCTACAATCACTGCCAATACGATTAATAGCACTGGGAATTCCCAACCACCACCTTCGTTACTGAACAGCCAGCCATTACCCAAATGAGCCCAGGCAGCACCGACTAGAATCGGCAAGCTAAGTAAGGCCACAAGACGAGGGTAAATACCCAACATAAGGGCGGTGCCGCCAGCGACTTCACCTAAAATGGTTAAGTAAGCAAAAATAGCCGGTAGGCCTAGACTCTCAAAAAAGCCAACGGTACCAGGGATAGTGAAAACAAATATTTTGAGGGCGGCGTGAGCCAGTAAAATACTGCCAAGAGTGATGCGTGTCAAAAAAGCGCCGTGATCTGAAGATGAAGTGTTCATAGTTAATTTCTCGTGTTATTTAATAGAGATCAAAATAATATCAGTTCCATTTAGAATGATAATATGCAATATTGTTATTTCATTAGTTCCCTTTGGTACTTAATATGGATCATATCTCCCGTGTCGGCATATTTCTTGAGGTGGCCAAATACGAAAGTTTTGCTGGGGCTGCACGAGCCCTGGGGCTGACTGGGCCGGCTATAAGTAAGCAGGTGCAATCTCTTGAAGAGCAGCTGGGGGCCAAGCTATTAAACCGAACGACAAGACATGTCTCGCTGACTGAGGGAGGAGCTATCTATTTCGAGAAGGCTCGTAAAGCACTGGATGACTTGAATGAAGCCGAGCAACAGATCCATGAGTTGAAGGTTTGTCCAACCGGCAAGCTTAAAGTGAATGCTCCGATGTCATTCGGAACACAATTTCTTGCTCGCCCGATTGCCACCTTTGCTGAACGTTATCCTGAGGTAGAGCTCGAGATCAATTTTAATGATCGTTTGGTCGATGTAGCTGCTGAGGGGTTTGATGTAGTTATTAGAATCGGATCGCTAGAAGACTCGTCTCTGATTGCACGCAAATTGGCACCCTGTCCCATAATTTTATGTGCCGGGAAAAAACTGATAGAGAAATATGGATTACCGGAATCGGTCGAACAGCTTTCTGATTACCCTGGAATTGTTTACACCAAGCATGCTCAAAAGGAAGTGTGGCGTTTTCAAAAAAACGATGGTGAGATTCTATCTCAAACTCTAAACCGAAATTTCTCCGCAAATACAGCAGAGATGCTATTGGAGGCATGCTTACAGGGTCTTGGTGTCACTTTACTCCCGATATTTAGCGCTGATTCTTACCTTCGGTCAGGTGAACTGGTAGCGCTATTTCCCGAATACACATCCTATCCAGAAACAAACATCTATGCGATGTATCCGCAAAACTCTTATCTCTCTACAAGGACCCGTTTATTCATAGACTGGTTGAAGGATTCTAGTAAAAGTTTTACCTGGCGCTAAAATGCCTTCAGAGCAGTTATTAGATTGAGATCAAGCTGCTCGGCTATCATTAGTCATCATAATCTTTCCTTAAACTCCTTTTGAATGTATTCCAAAAACGCTTTTACTTTGGGGATGTTTAACCTGTGTTTGGGGTATAGAGCGTACACGTCTACATTTGGCATCCCCCAATCTTCAAACAAGGGGATTAACGTACCGTTTTTTACTTCTTGATGGCACATGTAATCGGGAATGATAGCGATTCCTACACCTTCTATCGCCATTTGTTTAAGGATAAGGAAATCGTTCACCAGCATTTTAGGAGTGACTCGAAATTCTTGCTGCTGCTTGCCGAAACTTAAGGCTACACGACCATCATTATGTACGTTACTCATCAGCAAAAAATCGTACTGATCCAATTGTTCAATAGACGTTATCGTTCCACAGCGTTTTAAATAGTCTGGACTTACGTATAATTTTCGACTTACCTGGCCCAAACGTTTAGCAACTAAACGAGAATCTTCAAGCGTGCCAATGCGGAGGACCAAATCAAATCCCTCCTCAATAAGATCCACTCGCCGATTGAGTAGGTTTAGCTGTAAGTTGATCTTCGGATATCCGTGCATAAACTTCCCGATCACAGGCTTCAGCACTTCATGTCCCATTCCCACAGAGACACCTATTCTGAGATGCCCTTCTACCGAATTTAATATTTGGGCAATAGACGCCTCCGCTAAATCCACTTCCAGATGAATGCGTCGACAATGCTCTAAATAGTTTTTTCCAGCTTCGGTAATGTGTTGTGAACGGGTGGTGCGCTCCAGCAGTGTTACCCCTAATCGCTCCTCCAACCGAGAAATTTTACGGCTCAAATTCGCTTTAGGAATGTTTAAGCGGTCTGCAGCTAGAGTAAAGCTTCCTGCATCAATCACCGCGAGAAACAGTATCATGTCATTCAAATCCCTGGCTCCGCCAGCTCCATACTTATTTCCACTCATTCTATTCCTTCCGCTTATTGTTGTTGAAATTGGAATAATGATTCTAGTTTATAGGTATATATCAAACAATCTTTGGCCGCTAGAATGATTCCATCAACTACAGAAACGCTTCTAAACAAAACCAGGATTTAATCATGAATATCTTATCAAGAGACTCATTAGAACTAGGCGGATTTGCTGGCATCGTTGAGCATCAACTTGTAACTGACAGCCGAATTTTTGGTGAACACAAAAAACCAGAAACCTTTGAAGGGTTAGGTAACATGGTTTATCTGGCTGACGCTCAATACAATCCTTTTGGCTCATCAGGCATGCATCCTCATAGCGAAATCGATGTCATTTCTATCATCATTGATGGTCGAGTGAGCCATGAAGGTTCAATGGAACACGGTAAAGATTTGATTGCTGGCGATGCTCAAGTGCAACGTGCCGGTGGTGAAGGTTTCTCTCACAATGAAATCAATCCAGACAACGGCAAAAACAGAATGTTGCAAGTGTGGGCATTACCAGAAGAGAAAGGCCAACGTGCAGCTTATAAATCATACACCCCAAAACTGGATGGCGTAACCCGGATTTATGGCGGAGACAAATCACAAGATCAAACTTTTGATAGCCACACGATCATGGATATCGTTCATTTGAAGGCTGGAACTAATTTAGATTTAAACAATGACGCGCTGATTTATGTCATTACCGGTGAAGCAAAAATTAGTGAACAAGAAAATGGAGAAAGCACCGCTGTTAGTAGCATTGTAAATGGCGATTTAGTTCGTAGTACAGCTGTAAAGGTGAGTGCGATCAACGATGTACATCTTCTGGTTGTTAGCCAAAATCAATATATTCGAATCCACTCTTAAATTAACTCATTTAGATTAGTTCATTGATAAGCCAGCGTTTAAATGCCGTGATACTTTTGCTGCCAAGGTTATGCTCAGGGATCACTAAATAATAACTAAAACCGTTTATTTTGTTGTTATCTTCACTGAAATTGTATTTAACCAGCCAGCCTTGCTCAATGGCATTTTGCACAAGCAGGGAACTAACTAAAGCAACTCCTTGCCCAGCTAATGCGGCTTGAATAATATGATGCTCTTGAGCGATTTTTCGCGTTTTGTACACCAGACCATGGTTATCAATGCCTTTGAGCAGTGCATGCCAGGAAATCTCGGCAAGATTTTTATTCTGCCATTTGGTTTCTAATAAGCTCACACCTTCTATTGCATTGATGTTTGCGATATAACTAGGCGTGCCATACATACCTATTTCTTCAGTGGTTAATAACACAGAATTTTTCAATGCATCATCATAAATACCATATCTAATCGCGAGATCGACTCTCCTATCTTTTTCCATGTCATCAACTTGCTCACCTGTTTTTACGGTAACTTCAATGTCTGGATGTAACCGATTAAATTTACTCAAATTCGGCACCAGCCACATTGCTGCAAAAGAAGAGGTTGTACTCACTGTAATTATATTTCTAGTACTTGATATTTCGCTAATGGTATTAGTCAATTGTTGAAAAATGTTATAGGTAGTTTCGGCTAATAACTTACCGTTTTGGGTTAACTCAATAGCTCGTGTTTTTCGTACAAATAATAAAGTACCAAGCGCTTCTTCAAGGACTTTAATTTGATGTGAAACCGCCGTCGGTGTGACATGCAGTTCTTCAGCGGCCTTTTTAAAACTTCCTAACCTAGCCGCAGCATCGAAAACTTTTATACTATTCATTGGCGGCAATTGAGCATGCATACATAAACTCCATGGATAACTTAAACTCATCTATAAAGTAGTATTTGTCGTTTGTCAAAGAGTAACAAGCCAAGCAAAATACACCCAGAATTTGTTCAACTAAATGAAAGAAAAAACATGACTACAATACTTCACATAGATACCAGTGCAAGAAGAATAGATAACGATGTTCCAGTATTTAACTCTATATCAAAAGCGCTTGCAGCATATTTTATGGATAAATGGACAACCTTAAATAATGAAGATAAAGTTATTTATAGAGATTTAGGACTAAACCCTCCAGAGTTTATCAGTCAAGATTGGATTGCTGCCGTATTTACCCCGGATGCACAAAAGACCGATAAACAAAAAGCCTTGTTAACCTTATCTGATACCTTAATTGATGAGGTGGACCAAGCGGACATCATTGTGATTTCTTCTCCTATGTATAACTACGGCATGCCAGCGGTACTTAAAGCCTGGTACGACCAAGTAGTGCGCATTGATAAAACATTTACTTTTGATTTGGCCAGAGGTGATTTTCCTTTAGAGCCAATAATGTCAGGTAAAAAACTCATTCTCATTTCTTCAAGCGGCGAGTTTGGCTTTGAGACAGGTGGCATTAGAGAAAAAATGAGTCACTTAGCCCCACATGTTGAAACTGTAAGTAAATACTTAGGCGCAGAAGAGTTTTATGAAATTAGATCTGAGTATCAGGAATTTGCTGATGAAAGACATGAGAAGTCTCTTAACGATGCATATAGCGGGATTGAAGCCTTGGTAAAACAGCTTGCTTAAGTGCTGAGTATAGGCAGCATTAAAGCTACATTGCCAGAAACCCAAATGTATTGAACCTTACTTTTCGTCAATATTTTCCTGGCTTACAGCGAATTATCGTGCCATTTACTCAGTGAAGGCTGGGTTCTAATACCTTACGACTCAATTTCATGCCAATTCCGACATCTGGGCGTAGAGTACCCGGCCGCTTCCAGAGCTGGGAGCGGTAAGTCAGGCGGTAAGTCAGAACCAGGGTGGGATTCATTGGTAGATGCCATCGATCAGGGCGCCATCCCCGGTTGGTTACGTACCGGTGAGAGTTTTATGGCCTGGAGTGTGGGTAGTGATGTAGGGGCGGTTGATGTGTGTCGATTTTATGGTTCGATGAGCACGGGCCCCAATAGCCACTTTTTTACCTTATCCACGGGCGGGTGCAGTTTTTTACTGAACCTACAGGAGACCTCACCTGCCGACAAGCCCCGCTGGAATTTTGAGGCCTATGCTTTTTCGCTGATGCCGCCAATTCAAAATGAGCAGCAACCCTGTAAAGAGAACTTTATTCCGGTCTACCGAGCCTATAACAATGGTTCCAATCGGGGGATAGACTCCAACCATCGTTATGTTACTGATCTTGAGCAGCTCACCCCGTTGCTGGCCCAGGGATGGATTCGGGAGGGGGTGGTTTTTTGTTCGCCGGATGGGGCATCCGCTGAGCAGGCTGGTTGCGGATGTTGATAGTTGAATGGCTGTTCCCGACGAGCGAGCTCGTCAGTCCTACGGGTCGGTTATCAAACAGGAGTTTTCCAGGATGCCTGCCAGTTTGTCGGTTGAACTAATTTTTCACTTAATTGAACCTGACCCTTGCCTAAATAATGTACCAAATGCTGAAGTGTTTTCAGTCGACGCGTACAGCGATTCTCATACTTGCAGGAATTTCGGGAATTATTGGGCCTCTCCAGCTAAAACTTAGTCTCTCAAGCGATAATGGCTTGACTTTATATAATCCTTGCCCGTCATTAATGTCGGGGTTATTCATGTTACAAACCATCTGGGCAGCTTGAATATTGTTCACATCAAAACCGTAATCACACTGCATCTGTGCCACCTCCTCGCCCTCTTTATCACGAACTGCAAACATGACATATCCGGGCAAACTTGGAGGGGATGCCCCAGCTATTGGATTATCTACAACGGATTTCAACGTGACATCAAATACCAACGGCACTATTGGGGTATTAAAAGGTGTGGATTGCGGCACTGTAACCACATTCTCAACAAATGCCCAGCGACCGGATAGATCGGGGACTTTGCGATTTGGGCTCCCACCAATATCAATGCTCCCATATCCAAATTCACTTTGTTGGTAGCTTATAAACAGGCCATCATTGATTTTCATCTGGATAAGCCCCTGGTTATCCATCAGTAACGTGAGTTTTCCGACGACATTTAACTCAGGTGGATTATCAGGTGGCAGACAGCCAAGGCACTGGCCACCGGTTAACTCATATAGCACTGTGAAAAAAACATCCTGAACTAACCCACCTGGACCAAACACCCATTCACTGCTGCCGGAATCATCATGAATTAATGGGAAAGCCGCCATCCGCTGGTTCTGTCGGGCCAGTAGTAATCCTTGTTTATCCAGCCCCTCACTACCATACATTCCGGCTTCAGGGTAAATATCGGGTATGGAAGAAGGTGAAATCGGGCAAGGTGAGATCAAGGCACAACTCAGCAATATACTGGTATCAAGCTCGGCCCCGGCAAATCGAACGGTAACCTTGATGTCCGTACGACTACCCTGTGGCTCAACACTACCGATTACATCACTCATATCGATCAAAACACGATAGGGCGTAGGTATGTTGTTGCAGGTCACATGCACAACAATGGTTTCAAACTCAATTAAAACCGAATCCCCATCGTATTGCTGAATGACTGGTTTTTGCTCACCAGGATGGCAGTCTGTTGGCCACTCACCTGTGATACCAATGATAAATGGAGCAGTGTCTGGAAGTATTGGATGCGACAAAATGCTGCTGTTAGTGAAATCTGCCACGGCAGCAATGGAGTGATAAAGTGTTAGAAGAATCAGATACCGGAATTTCAAGTTGACCTCTGAGCAGATAAACCTCTGATCATTTTACCACAGCAACTTTGTCTATCTGTTGATTCGCGTCAAAAATTGACTAATCATGACATGTCATGATATTCTCGCATAATGGCTAAAATTAAAATTAGTTCCAAGGTCGAGCAACGCGAATGGGAGGCACTGCAGTCGATCGCCTTTGAATCGAAGCAAAGCATTGCCGGCCTGCTGTCAGAGGCAGTGGCAGACTATGTTCGTAAACGCAGGCTGCGCCCGGAAGTACTTTCTCACCTTGAGGATTCGATAATTGAAAACGAGGAGTTAGGACGCCGTCTTGCCAAATGATGTTGTTCAGTTTATATCGCTTGACGAGGCTCGCGCCATTCACGAACGACTCATCGAAAAATTTGGTGGTACACCGGGCTTAAGAGATTTGGGCCTGTTGGAAAGTGCGTTATTTCGCCCCCAAACCGGCTACTATGCTGATCTTCCACAAATGTCCGCCGCATTGTTTGAGTCCCTGATAAGTAACCATGCCTTTATTGATGGTAACAAGCGCGCGGCTTACTTTATTTCCGACGTTTTTCTGCGTCTCAATGGCTGGAAACTCGATGTGGATTCAGCCACCGGTTATGCGTTTATTGTGGGGTCCCTTGAGAAGGGTGTGTGCAATTTTGAACACCTATTGCCGTGGATCAGTCGGCATCTGCTGAAACTCTGAACCCGCAATTATCACATTGACGGAGCCCTAAGGAGTATAAGGCAGCATTAAAGCTATATTGCCAAAAACCCAAGTGTATTGAACCTTGCTTTTCGTCAATATTTTTCCTGGCTTACAGCGAATTATCGTGCCATATACTCAACGAAGGCTGGGTTCTAATTCCTTACCACTCAATTTCATGCCAATTCCGACATCTGGGCGTAGAGTACCCGACCGCTTCCAGAGCTGGGAGCGGTAAGTCAGGCGGTAAGTCAGAACCAGGGTGGGATTCATTTTCTCAAACCAATGTACCCGCTTGTGGGCTTGGCGAAGCCCGACAATCCGGTAGCAGACTGTCAGCAATTACCCCCTTTTTGTCCAGGTGGGCAAGTATCGTCCTGATCATCACCGGGTCTTCGATGCTGGCAATGATGCGCACGTCACCGCCGCATTCCCTGCAAGTTTCAATATACCCCAGGGTACCCTCTCTTGACGCTGCGCATCAATTCACCTTGTCGATATCAAACACACGTTTCAAGCGTTGCGCCCAGGTCATTGCTGCATGGCGCTCGACTGGGGTTTGGTCTAATTTGTCGTTTGCTACTTTGGCTTTTCTGCCTTTGCCTCGTTTGGCAGGTGTCACCTTTGCCCGATATTTATTGTTCGGCGCGAAAACACCATGAAACCGGGTCAGATTGATCCTTGGTTTAGGCACCAGTGCGACCAGCCTGGATAGGGCCGCTCCTGCGCCTCCTGCGCCCGCGACATACCGTTCGTCCTGAACATAAAATCCAACGGTTCAAAAATCACGTGGGTCGTGCCGTTACGCCAGGGTGTTTTCAGCTCATAGCGCACCCTTCCGGATAGAGTAGGACTGACCAGCTTGCTGGTCAGGAATTGTGCCCGATGAACAAGCTCATCAGTCCTACCAGCACTCCCGAATGAGTTGGTATAGCAAGCTCAGATGGGCCCATGCATCAAGACCGCAAAACTGGGGTTAAATTACCA
>JAJFLB010000039.1 GCA_021772915.1 Gammaproteobacteria bacterium
ATAGAGGGTAGCAGGGTAAAATCCGGCCTCTGGCACTCAAATCAACGACAGTTTCACGCCGAGAAGACTGAAAACCCTGAGTCACGGGTAGTTCAATACATGCGGGTTTCTGGCAATATAGCATTAATGCTGCCTATACCCTGCATCCGGAGTTCTTTCCGGAGCACTGGCAAACGACAAAATACTGGCCCGTGCTGCCGTATCCTATTCTGACCGGTCTGGTTTCGGCGTCAATCTTGTGGACGGGAGCGATCTGGGAGGCTCCGAGGACTTTACCGCCAGACTGAGACTGAGGTTTCTGGTCAGTGAAACGCTTACCATCGACCTGATTAACGAGTATCAGGACCGCAAGGCCAAACCACTTACCTTCCAGATTGCTGATATCAGCAATCCGTTGGCTTCGTCGCCTTTCATCCTAAGGGACGACCTGGATCAAATGCTCGAAAGTAATGATTATGCCATTAACGATCCTCAATTCGCGAACTCCGAGACCTGGAGTTCGACGTTGGCGATAAATTGGGATCTGGGCAATGTCGTGGTTGATCTGCTTAGTGGATACAGGAGTTGGGAACTGAATGGCGCCCAGGATTCGGATGGCAGCGGATTTTCCAACTTTAATAACAATGGCCGTCTTGACAACAGACAATTTAGTCAGGAAATCCGTATTCGCTCAAATAATGAGCGCCGTACTGAGTGGGTCGCCGGTGTCTATTATCTCCATGAAGACAACGAAATGAGCCCACTGTCGATAAATAATTTCAATGGCTTCTTCGGCTTGGGCACCAACGCCATATTCAATGCCTTCCAGGATCTGGACGCGACCGCTATCTTCGCTGATGCTGCCTTCAAGGCCACAGACCTGTTGACCATTCGTGTCGGTGGACGTTACAGCTACGAAAATAAAAAGTTTGAAAATAATCAGGACGTCTTCGTTTTGAACGGCGGAACTGTCCCACCCTTTATTCCGGGAATTGGCGGGCTGACACTTCCGCCAGGTACGGTATTGGTTCCCCCTGCGACCTTTAATGATGAAGAAAGCTGGGATAATTTTTCCGGCCGTGCTGTGCTCGATTACAAAATCTCTAAAGATGTGCTTCTTTATGCCAGTTATACGCAGGGATTCAAATCAGGTGGATTCAATGCCTTTGGTCTCGATCCCGCCTTCAAGCCTGAAAGTATCGAGGCGGTAGAATTTGGCGCCAAAGCTGATTTTATGAAAAACCGCCTGCGAACCAATCTTGCTGTTTTTTACTACGACTACACGAACCTGCAGGTCAGACGACCTGTGCCCACCGGTGGAGCTTTTGTTGAAAATGCCCCCGCCGCTGAAGTCACAGGTTTTGAGCTTGAGGTGACTGCTCTGCCTGCCCTGGGACTAAGAATAACGGGCAATATTGCCTATCTGGATACGGAGTTCAAAGGCGGTCAACTAAGCGCGGTTCCGAATGATTTATTGTTTCCGATCGGTGCACCCATTCCACTCGAAACCGTCGATATTGACGGTAACCGCTTGAGTCGGGCGCCGGAGTGGCAACTTTATCTGGCCGGGGATTACACTTTCCGGATTGGTAACTGGGGCACAATCAATCTGTTAGTCAGTCTCCAGCATCAGTCCAGTGTCTTCTTCACTGAAACCGATCAGGATCAGCCCACATTCCGCTCCAATGGCTGGGAAGAGGTCGATGTGCGCCTGACCTTCACCACGGCGGATGAACGTTACGAGTTGGCCTTGTTTGGCAGCAACATTTTCGATTCCCGTCATATCACACAAGTCTCCGCATTGGGGTCGTTTCCACTCGGTGCTGTGAATGAACCAGCGAAATTCGGCATTCTCGGCACATTGCGTTTCTGACGTGAGACTGACAACATTCACTGACAAGGGCGGTCAAAATCGCCTTGGTGCCTTGTGCCATACAGATAAAGTCATTATTGATTTGAATGGCGCCGCCATGCATCTTCTCGGTAAGCCTTTCCCTTATTTTTCATCATTGCAGGCGTTAATTGAGGGCGGGATGGAAGCGCTGGAAACTGCACAGGAAGTGCTTGCTCTGACCTTGCAAAACGATGTTCAGGAATTTTTGATCGAAGTCCCATCTATCACGCTTCAAGCCCCATTACCACGACCCATTCAAATTCGCGACTGCATTGCTTTTTTTGATCATATGCGCAACAGCATGCCCGCTTTGGCTGAAATCATGATTGCGGAATCAGCTGACCCTAAGGCAACGCGCCATCAGTTGGAGAATTCCAGCAGTCTTCTTACCGCTGACGATTTACCGGAGTTCATGCTCAGGAACCCTGTCTACTACCGATGTAATAATTTGGCGGTGATTGGGCCAGAGCAGAATATTATTTGGCCTGACTTTGCCAAATTGATGGATTACGAATTGGAACTGGCCGCCATTATCGGCAAGACCGGTTGCGACATTTCAGTTGACGAGGCCCGCGGACATATTTTTGGCTACACAATTTTCAACGATGTCAGCGCCCGTGATTATCAGGTCAGGGAAATGGCAGCTGGCATCGGCGTGAACAAGAGCAAGGATTTCGACACAGGCATTGTTCTTGGACCTTGCATCGTCACGGCTGACGAAATTGCAGACCCCCATAATCTGAAGATGACTGCCCGTATCAACGGTGAGGTCAGGTCAAATGGCTCCAGCGCTCAGATGGATTTTAAATTTGAAGATATAATTGCCTATGTCAGCCGAGAACAGACCATTTACCCTAGTGAAATATTGGGTTCGGGAACCGTACCACTGGGCTGTGGATTGGAGCTTGGCCAGTTTCTCTCGGACGGCGACGACATAGAGTTGGAAATTGAGAGTATTGGCATTCTGAAAAATAAAATTATCAAAAAACAAAAGAATAGCACAATGAAAAAAATGCAATGACGGTCAAGGTCAAGCGATTTATCACTGGCTTGAATGCCAAAGGAAAATCAATGGTTGTTTTAGATGACTTAGCACCGAATGCACTTGATTTTGGATTTATTTCAGGCGCCGACATCTGGGTGACAAATGAAACTCCTGCTGACAATACAGGCAACAAGGATCGCTCCCTGCGCCCGTTCACCCATGACCCATCACCTGGGGGAACCATTTTTCGCTATATGCGCTTTCCACCAGCCATCGAGGCAAGCGAAGAAGAGGCAAAAAAATTCTTCCAGGTGATAGGCAGCAAAAATCAACCAACGGAGAGTGACCGCGACCTACATGGTTTGGTGCATAAAACCGATAGCATTGACTATATGGTGGTTTTGACGGGCGAGCTATGGATGATCATGGAGGATGGCGAATATCTTCTGAAAGCTGGAGATTGCATTGTGCAGCGGGGTACAAAACACTCTTGGTTGAACCGCAGTAAACTGGAATGTTCGGCGATCGTAATTCTGATTGACGCACATGAATTTTAAATAAGAAAAACGTCAATCCAAGTCCCATATGTCATATTTTGGTCTGCGTCGTATTTTTCTTTCTCTTTTTCAGGTCACAGTGTTTGAATGATGGGTTTCCTTGAATAGATCCCGTCCAGAAACAGCATGCAACAGTCTATTGCAAGGATCAGAAGAGTTGGCTTATCACATTCGCACTGTACATCGTAAAACGCACAGGAGTACACTGCTTTGGAATTTCATAATGTTGATCCTTCAAATATAAAGATTTGGAACAGGTATAACTGTGCAGAAATCTGGTGGCCGGAAATCATCTGAGCAGAGGTGACACAGGTGAGTGATATTCTGCAGGGCGGCGGTATATTTTGTTTTCGACGAAGTGCAGATGGATGTAATAGTCTCAGCTTTGCGCGAAGACTTCACCGAAGTGTGTGCGACAGCCTGATGAAGGCTTGAAGCGCCTGCAGGTTGAAGTCATTCCTGGGCTCGACGTGCAGCAGGCGGAATGAAGAGTGGCGGGATTGGGTTTTTTGGTCGAGAGGGCGGCGCGAGGCCCAAATGAAGCAGGAGTTGAGTGAATGGGACCTCTCGAAGGTGTGAAGATCCTGGAGATTGCCGGCATCGGGCCCGGACCCTTTGCGGCAATGATGTTGTCGGACATGGGAGCGGAGGTGCTGCGTCTCGATCGTCCCGGCGGAGGCAGTCTGCGATTCGACACGGGTCAGTTCGAATTTCTGGGCCGCGGTCGGCGCACGGTTGCCGTGAACTTCAAGAGTCCGGACAGCACTGCACTGGTTCTGGACATGTTGGAGCACGCGGACGGTCTGCTCGAGGGCTTTCGTCCTGGAGTGATGGAGCGTCTGGGGCTTGGGCCGGAGGTCTGCCTGGAGCGCAACCCCGCTTTGGTCTACGGCCGCATGACGGGATGGGGACAGGAGGGCCCCCTGGCGCTCGCAGCCGGTCATGACATCAACTACATCGCGCTCGGTGGCGCGTTGGCACACATCGGTCGAGCGGGTCAGCTGCCGACGCCTCCCCTCAATCTGGTGGGTGACTTCGGCGGTGGGGGCTTGTTGCTCGCATACGGCATGGTGTGCGCGTTGCTCGAATGCAAGCAATCCGGCGAGGGGCAGGTCGTCGATGCGGCGATGGTGGATGGTACGGCCTCGCTGATGGCTGTTTTTCACGGAGCGCAGCAGGCGGGGGGCTGGAACGACGCATGGGGAACGAATCTGCTCGATTCGGGCGCACCCTTCTACGACGTTTATGAAACCAAGGACGGTCGGCACGTCTCGATCGGATCGATCGAGCCGCAGTTCTACGCAGAGTTGATCCAGAAACTGGGGCTGGGGGGCGAAGCGTTGCCGGAGCAGAACGAGCAGGCAGGCTGGCCCGTCCTACGCAAGCGATTCAGCGAGGTCTTTCTCGGCAAGACGCGCGACCATTGGTGCGAGCTCATGGAAGGCAGCGACGTGTGCTTCGCGCCCGTGCTCACCATGGCGGAGTCGCGAGAGCATGCTCACGCGCAGGCGCGAAGCTCTTTTCGCAACATCAACGACGCCGTGCACCCCCAACCGGCGCCGCGCTTCAGCCGCACCCAGGTAGAGATACGCAGCCCCGAAGACCTCTTCCGAAGAGGTGCTCGAGGGTTGGGGCATCGACGCAAAACGGGTTCAGAAGCTGCGCGCGAGTGGCAGCGTTGCCTAGGACCTGACCCTAGGTGAACACTGGCGGATGCTGCACCAGCCAGAGTTCATCAACGGTGCTCTCATCCCGCTGGTTGGTAAAATCCTGCATGGCATGCCAGACCAAGCTCATAATCGGAAAGCCCGAGTTGTCGAACAAGGAAGCGTTGCGTTGCTGTATCGTTTGTGGACATGATTCAGAGTGGAGTATAGAAGATATAGACGCCCCCACTTTCACCGGAATCGAGGACTATCATCATAGATGGTTACCTTAAAAGTGGGTAGCACCACTTTCCCTGTGAAAAATGGAGACGTCTATGAAACAAAATATAATCTACATCGGCCT
>JAJFLB010000040.1 GCA_021772915.1 Gammaproteobacteria bacterium
CCGAAGGCCAAGGCTGGTTGCCTTGGCGAGGGCTGCAACGCTGCAAATGTGTGCTTCAGGTCACGCCCTACGGGGCTTACAGGCGAATCCAGGCTCGGCGTTATCATTTTTTGGCGTGCAACCAGCAGGTCTTCAAAAAGATGCCTTGATCCTGGAATCGCCTGTAAGCCAGAGGCGCCGTATACTTGTTCAGAGACTCCCAAGGTAACCGTATGATAAACATAACTTTCGTCAGCCACGATGGCCAAAGCCGCGAAGTCTTCGCCGAAGCTGGTTCCAGCCTGATGGATACCGCGATGTACCATGGCCTGGAGGGTGTGGTCGCGGACTGTGGCGGTGCCTGTAGCTGTGCAACCTGTCACGTCTATATAGATCCGCAATGGGTCGCTCAGCTTCCCGCGCCCGATGAGGAAGAGCTGGCCCTGCTGGATTTTGTTGTAGCACCTGAAAAGCACAGTCGTTTGAGTTGTCAGATAAAGATCACTGACAAACTGGACGGCATGGTGGTGCGTACACCCCAAAGCCAATACTAGCCATGGGTACCTTGTACGCTGTTGACCGTGACGGCAAAAAATATCAACTGGCCGGTCGCGATCGCGCCAGCCTGATGGAAATACTGAAGCAGGGCGGGCTGGCGCTTGAGGCCTTGTGCGGTGGCTCCTGCATGTGTGCCACCTGCCATGTTTACGTCGACCCGGAATGGCTTGATTTGCTCCTGCCACCCACCGAGGCCGAAACCGGAACACTCAGGGAAGAGGCCGAAGGGATACAGGCAAATTCCCGGCTGGGCTGTCAGATTCAATGGCACGACGGACTGGACGGAATCCGCCTGAGGGTAGCACCGGAGAACTGATTTGATGGTTGCCGCGGAGAGCTTCTGGGATTTTTCCATCCGCACCTATGGTGACGAAGGCGTACCTGAAGCCTGCTTGGCAATGCAAAATACCCATGGCGCAGACGTCAATGTATTGTTGTTTTGTTGCTGGATGGCTGCCACCCACGGTGAGCCGGATACCGAAACTTATTCGACCGTAATGGCGTTCACAAACAGCTGGGCCGGTCATGTCGTTCAACCTTTACGGGCCGCCCGAACCTGGATGAAGAAAACCGGTCATGCGGACGACTTGCGACCAGGGGCCCAGTATCACGAACTGCGCGAGCGTATCAAGGCAACTGAACTGGAAGCCGAACAATTGCAGCAAACCACTATGCAGTCGATGGTTGAGACTTTACCCATGGTGAGTTCGGACAGTAACCAGCAAGTTAAGGCCGCGGCGCGCAACCTATACCACTATTGCTCAGCTGATGACATCGGGTGGGACAAGGAGGTACAAAGGCGTCTGGCAGTCATATTGGGGGCAGCTATGCTTTCAAGCAGTGCTGCGGCCGCCGCCAAATTGGCCGCCCTTGATACCTCCAAGCCCGCAAGCCCAGACCTTCGCCGTGCGGATTCATGATGCCGATGACTTCCCGGGAACGTGTACTGGCCGCCATCCATCACGAGCAACCCGACCGGGTGCCGGTTGTCATCGGGGTCAGCAATGCCACCGGGATCAAAATGAATCCGTATAAGGGCATCAAGGACATCGCCGGCATCAAGGCTCCGGACAACTATATTTACGCCTGGCCTGAGCTGGGTACCGCAGCGATAGATGAGGCAACCATGCAGCGGTTGCACAGTGATGTGCGTGGCGTAATGGATCTGGAACCGGCAAGCGTCCGAGACCGAAACCACACCCGCGACCCCCACAGCAATTACCTTGATTCGTGGGGCAGCGGACAGATGGAAATCACCCCCGGTGATTGGTTTCCGGGTATTCATCCACTTGCCGAAGCCCGAACTGTGGAAGACCTTGAGACATACCAGGGTTGGCCCGATATGAGTGACCCAAGCCGTGTCGCCCATGTGGCTGAAGTATCCAAACGCCTTGGAGAGGAAGATCAGTTTGCGATCCTGGCCACACCCTGGCTGTTGTTTCCCTTTGAGCGGGCGCATGCCATGCAAGGCATGGAAGCCTTCCTGCTCAATATGGCCATGGACCAGGATTTCGCCATTGCCCTGCTTAAAAAAATCGCCGGCTACTGCAAACAGTTGATGGGGCATTTTCTGGATGAACTGGGTGACAATGTAGATATCATCAAAATCGGTGATGACTTGGGTACGCAGGAAAACCCGATGATTTCTCCACGGATGTATCGTGAAATTATCAAGCCCGTGCACGCGGATTTCATCAGCTTCATCAAATCCCGAACCAGCGCAAAGATACTGTTTCACTCCTGTGGTGACGTGGCACCGTTGATCGGGGACTTCATCGAGATCGGTGTGGACATTCTAAATCCCATCCAAACATCAACCGGGCAGATGTCAGACTTGCCCGCACTCAAAAATCGTTTCGGAAAGAACATGGTTTTTTGCGGCGGTATCGACTCACACCGCATTTTGCCTTTTGGCACGGTAGACGAAGTACGCGCTGAGGTGAAACGTGTGATTCAGATACTCGGCACCGGCGGTGGTTGCATGATCGGCCCCGTGCACACAGCCATGAACGATGTACCCCCTGAAAATATTCTGGCCATGGTGGATGCCGTGGAAGAATTTGGCCACTACCCACTCAAAACGTAGTAGCTGCGTTATTTTCGTTGTTTCTATTGATAGCACTGAGTAATCTGGATGTCCTTTTTGACTTAAAAGGCCGACTTGTGTCTTTATTTAACCGCCTTAGTTTTCACAGTATCAACAGTGCACTCGTAATTGCCCTGCTGCTGACGCTTTCATCAGCCACCACGGCACAATCATCGTCACAGGCCAACACGTACCACGACCTGCTGGCGCTATTTGGCGATTGGCGAGCGTTCGAGCAACCACCGTTACTCGATGGTGCACCGGATTACACGGCAAAAACGACGGCAAAACGTCACCGCGAACTGAAAACTTATCAGGCCCGGCTGATGTCATTTAACATCAATGCCTGGCCGGTTGCACAGCAGGTGGACTGGCACCTGGTGCGGGCCGAGATGAATGGTATGGATTTCAATATCCGGGTTCTCAAGCCCTGGGTACGCGATCCGGCCTACTACACTTCGGTCTGGTCCGCCCAAAGCGATACACCGGCCCATGAAGGACCCACGCACCACGCGCTAGTGGAGTTGTGGACTTATTCATTCCCACTCAGTCCGCATGCCGAGAGTCAACTCAACACAGAGCTCAAAACCATCGCACCGCTACTGCGACAGGCACGCACCAACCTGGTAGGCAACGCCCGTGAACTTTGGGTCGCTGGTATTGCGAATTTGCGTGGCCAGGCCGAGGCACTTGATGAGCTGGACAATAAAACCAATCGCACAGGAGATGAGTTACGAGCCACCGTGCAGGACGCCAAGGCCGCTACCGACGCGTTTATTGCCTGGCTGGAGAAACAGGCACCATCAAAGACCGGTTCTTCGGGGATAGGCAAAGAGAACTACACCTGGCAGCTACGCAACGTGCACCTGGTGCCACTTAGCTGGGAGGAAGAGGTCGCACTGCTGAAGCGCGAGCTGGATCGTGCACGCTCGATGCTGGCCCTCGAAGAACACCGTAACCGTAGACTGCCTCCATTGAAGGCCATTTCCAGCCCTCAAGAATACGAACAACGAGCTGAGCAAGCGGTTAAACGGTTTACGGCCTTTCTCAAGAACGAGAATGTACTGCCACCCTACGACTACATCGAGCCGGCCTTGCGTGCACAAATGGGTGCATTTGTACCTTTGGAGTCACGAAACTTCTTTGCAACGGTCGCCCATCATGAACTGCTGGCGCTGTGGACCCACTGGTACCACTGGTTCGACCTCGCCCTAATGGACACACAACCCCACGCCAGCCCGGTTCGGCGCGGACCGCTACTTTACAACATTTTTGACAGCCGTTCGGAAGGCATGGCCACCGGTTTTGAAGAGATGATGATGCACGCGGGTTTGTTCGACAATAACCCACGTGCACGCGAAGTGGTATGGATCATGCTGGCACAACGCGCTGCCCGGGGTCTGGGCTCTTTATATGCACATGCCAATATTTTTACGATGAAGGAAGCCCGCGACTTTCATGTCGCGCGCACACCGCGTGGCTGGATGCGGGAGGACCTCGACCTGCTTGGTTTTGAGCAACTACTCTACTTGCGCCAACCCGGGTACGGCACCAGTTACGTGACGGGAAAGTACCTGATCGAACGCATGCTGGGTGAAATGGGCAGCCAGTCGAGTGACGGCATCAGACTGCCAGACTTTTTCAAACAATTCGATGAACAAGGTGTTATCCCGGTTTCACTGATTCACTGGCAACTAACCGGTGATGGCAAGCAAATTCAAAGGCTCATGAAAGGACCCGAATTACAATGAACCCCAGGTCAAGGAGTCGGGTCCTGGTGCCCTGAGGGCGAATCACACCAGGTGATGTTGGTCGAAACGCCAGCTTTTGAGGACTAGTTAATGGATGAAACGGTTGCCAAAAGGAAGAGTGGAGGAAAAGGATCGCGGCACCTGATATCACTCCTTTTGGCAACCAAGACCGGAGCTTAATGAATACTAAGATTTTGTGTGGTTGCTTCCACACGGCATAGCGTCTAACATTTCTATATAGAAATATTCCATTTTAAACAATTGAACACTCACCGATTAGGGAGAAGACCATGGCGACAAACGATTTAAGGGCCTTTCTTGACCAACTGGACGCCAGTGGGGACTTGTTTCGGGTGCCCGTAGAAGTCGACACGCTCGATGAAATGGGCGCATTCATCGCCCGCGCCGACTATCAGGGTGTTGATTCGCCGATCGTGTTTGAGAACCCAAAAGGCTTTGATATTCCCGTATTGGCCAACACAGTGGGACACAGCTACCGGCGTATGGCAGAGGCATTCGGGGTAAGTCAAGACAATGCCCTGCCAGAGTGTGCCCAGCGGATGATGCAGGTGCTGAAATCCGGCGGTGTACAGCCAGTCCGCGTCGAGCAGGATCACGCGCCTTGTCAGGAGGTGGTACTTGAGGGTGATGATGTGGATCTCGGTATCCTGCCAGTACTGCGGCTCAACCCGCAGGACGGACAGGGTGCCCCGGATTTATCCGAGGGCCGTTACATGACCAGTCTGTGTGTCTCCAAACCCAGGGAAGGCGCCCACAACCTCTCCTACCACCGCTTTGAAATCACCTCAAAAAACTCCGGGTCGGTATGGATTTTTCGAGGTACCGGCGACGCCAAAAGCATGGAAGACCATTGGGGTGCGAAAATTGATGACCCTTCCTCAAGCTGGGACCATGAAAACGCCCGGCCATTCCCAATGGCATTCGTCTTCGGTGTGACCCCTGAGTTCCTCCTGGCGGGAGCCAATTCTGCCCTGCCCCATGAAAACAATGACTTTGCCTTTATTGGTGGTCTCAATTCTGAGCCGGTGGAGCTTGTTAAGTGCCGCACCATTGATGTTGATGTGCCGGCCAATGCGGAAATTATTGTCGAGGGCGTATTTAAACCCTTCAACTGGACCACCCAGGGTCAATTCGCGTCATTCAATGGTTTTTACGACGTACCCCGGCGTCGACCCATCTTTGACATCACCGGTATCACCATGCGCAAGAACCCCATGTATCAGCACGTGCACATCGGCCGGCCTCTGAACGAGTGCAACTCGATCGCAGCGTTCTTTCGCTCAGTACGCTGTTTTGTCCAGCTCAAAGAGATCATGCCAAACGTTACCGATGTATTCGTAGACCCGGCCGCAGGATGTGGGTTCACCGTGCACGTAGCGCTTAAAAAGGCCCGCATCGGCGAACCCAAGATGGCGATGATGCGGGCTTACACCGCGCTGGCCGGGTTCTGCAAGCATGTCTTTGTATACGACGACGATATCAACATTCGTGATTCCCTGGAACGGGATTGGGCGCTCGCCCATCGCTTCATACCTGATCGTGATTTGATGATTATTCCCAATGTCCTTGGTATGAACATTGAGCCCATGGCACAGGGTGTACTGGGTGGCAAGACCAGGCTGGGTGTGTACGATGGCTACCCCGAAATCCCACTCAACGTGCGGTCTTTTATGGGGGTTGACTGTACGGTGCCGCTGGGGCTGAAGGTGATGGACCGGGTGGTGCCGATCCCGGAAGTGGAAGCCCGCGTAGATGAATTGTGGCGAGCTTGTATTCCTGGGACCTGACCGAAAAAAACCATGAACACTCATCAGCAGGTTGAGCCGCCGCTGTCCGAACACGACGAGGAAGTCTGTATCAGCATCTTCCGCTCAGTCATGCGGACACACCATGATTTGCACACACTGGGTGCATCCATAGCCGCCGACTTCAGCTTGCATATTGCAGAGCTCAACGTCATCGACATGTTAGGCAAACTGGGACCAATTACCATGGGTGAACTGTCGCGGGCCACATTTATCTCGCCCTCCAACACGACCCACACGGTAAAGAAACTGGAAAGCTCGGGGCTGGTGGCACGGCAACGCCTGGTGGCTTCTGAACGCAAGGTGGAGGTGTCTTTAACCACCAAAGGCGCACAACTTTTCAAGACCTGCTACCCGCGTATCCTGACAACTGTGGAGCATTTGCTAGAGCAACGATTGAGTGCAAGTGAGCGGACCGTCCTGGCCCAGCTACTTAATAAGTTAAGTGGCTAATGACTCATCGCGGGTGACCACCCGGAGCCGCAACCTGGCGATACTGGGCTTGATGTTGTGTGTGTTTCTGTGGGCCGGTAACACGGTTTTCGCGAGGGCCATCCACAGCACCGTCCCCCCCATTACGACCAACTTCTGGCGATGGGCCATTGCGCTGTTGATTCTTCTGCCGCTGAGTTGGCAGGAGATTCGCAAGCACCTGCCCGCCATTCGGCGGGAGTGGTTTTACCTGACTACACAGGCCGCGCTGGCGATCAGTGTATTTAATTCGCTTTTGTACCTGGCTGCCCAAACCACCTCCAGTCTGAATATCGCCCTGGTTAACTCCATGGGTCCGTTGATGACTTTTCTTTTTTCATGGTGGTTGCTCAACAGCCCACCGCGGTTGAACCAAATTGTGGGTCTGACCATCTCCTTTGGCGGGCTGGCAGTCGTGCTCTTTGGCGGTGACCCACAGCGCCTGTTGGCGCTTGAATTCAATCGTGGCGATTTATGGATGAGCCTGGGAGTCGTCTGCTGGGGTCTGTACAGTGTCCGTCTGAAACAAGCGCCTCTGCAGATGCCGCCTCTCACGTTGCTGAGCGTACTGGTCACCATCGGAACCGTATTGTTACTGCCGTTTTATTTGCTGGAACTGTCTATTGTCGGTGGTTTCGTACTCACCGTAGAGCTTTTCGGTATCCTGTTTTACTTGGGTCTGTTTGCTTCCGTGGTCGCGTTTTACCTCTGGAACCGGGGGATAGATTTACTCGGACCCAACCTGACAATCCTGTTCCAGTATTTATTACCGGTCTTTTCAGGACTACAGGCGTGGGTGTTTTTGGGCGAGCCGGTTCGCAACTATCATGTCGGGGGGGCACTGATGATTTTTGCCGGTTTTTATGTGGCATTATTCGTCAGAAAAAAACTCTGATTTCCCGATACTATCTAAGCGAGTTCCACCCGGTTTTAGCTTACCGCGCTTAGTTCTCTCAAACCGGCAACCACCTCATCAGGCTCCAGACGTTTGGAGTAATCCGCATCGACAAAAGCCAATGCTATTGTTCCATCGGTGTCGACTACATAAGTTGCGGGTATCGGCAACTCAAAACTGCTGTCGCCATTGGCAGCCTCCAGGTCTATGCCAAATTGTTGGTATAAAGGCCGCAACGACTCATCAAGGGTAAATACAAGTCCAAACGAACGGGATAATTCGTTTCCAGTGTCGGTCAACACCTCAAAAGCCAAGGCGTACTTTTCAACGGATGACAAGGACTGGTCCGGCAAGTTGGGAGAAATGGCCACGAGTTGAGCCCCCAGGTTCGAAATTTCCGGAAGAATATCCTGAAACGCCTTCAGCTCAAGATTGCAGTAAGGACACCAGGCACCGCGATAGAAATTGATCACCAACGGGCCCTTCTCAAGCAGGTCTGCCGAAGAAACCGGTTCGTTTAGAGCGTTAGGCAATGAGAAAGCCGGCATTTTGTCACCTGCTTTGAGACTGCTTTCAACAATTCCCGTAGCCGCCAGTCTTTGCGTTGCGGCTTGCATTGTATTGACCACCTGTTCGGGGGCCGTGTCTAGAAACCCTTTTTGTAATTCGTGAATTTGCTCCTGTAAACTCATGCAGCTGCTCCATATTCGTTGATGTTTTCAAAATCTATCTGTCGGACTCTCGAAGATAAGACCAGAAAACCCAGAATGCTGTTCATAATTCCAGCGGCCGGGCAATAGTCCTGATTGACAGTTTGGGGGTTGCTACCCTACGATATAATGTACTGTACTGTACAGTATCAATTGGATGTTTGACAACCGCTGAGAAGTACGCCACTTTTTCACGCGCCGATGTTTGTGAGGCTTCCCTTGTTGTTTTGGACAATAATGGCTCGTAACATAAGCCTACAAACCAGTCACCGGGGCTGTTTCCCATTACAAAGCTCTGGTTTCCGTATCTGCAACGGGTGGTGGTGCGGGTGTGAACTGGCATGAGAAAAATGTCATTAGAGAAGGTGCAATATGACCAATGACACGCTAAGGGTCTCCGCCAAGGCGCTGTTGGACGGCGGTCTGTCACGACGCTCATTTTTGAACCGGCTGGCGTCCCTGGGAATTGCCGCCTCCGGTGCCAGCACTGTCCTGAACACACTTCTTCCCACTCCGGCACTGGCCGCAACCCGAGGTGAAGGTAGACGTTTGCAGGGTCTGACCGGTGGTGAACTGATGGTCGAGTTTCTGCAAGACTGGAAGGTGCCCTACGTGTTTGGTGTGGGTGGCTCGGAGGAAGTTGGCTTTCTCGATGCCATGATAGACCGTGAAGGCTTACATTATGTACTGGCGCTGCATGAAGGTTCCGCGCTGTCGATGGCCGACGGCTTTGCACGCGCCAACGGCACGACCGGTTTTGTAAACCTGCATTCGATTGCCGGTGCAGCCAACGCCCTGGGACCCATGGTCAACGCCTTCAAGGACCGCACGCCACTGGTCGTTACCGTGGGGCGCCAAAGCACCGATATCCGCGGCCACGATGCATTTCTTGAAGCCGCCAATCTACACACCTTACCGGCCGATTATGCACGTTGGACCTGGGATGTCATGCGCAGTGATTTGATCCCCGAAACCCTACGTCGGGCCTTTCTGATCTCGTCCGTTCCGCCCCAGGGTCCCTCGTTCCTGACGTTTTCCAAGGACCTGTGGGAACAAAAAGTGTCGGAGGCTGAAATTGTTGCACCCGACAGGTCACCGATCAGTCATGCCATTCAAGCTGACGACGAGGTGATCGAAGAACTCGTTGACCGTCTGTTGCGTGCCGATTCGCCGTTGCTCATCGCCGGGCGCGAGCTGGGGCAATATGGGGGAAATACCGAACTGGTCGCCATTGCAGATTTGCTCGGTGCCCCCGTTTTGGGTGATGTGCCGGCCAGCCACAGCACCATCAGTTTTCCTACCAACCATCCACTATATGGCGGACTTTTCACGCTTGATGAGGGCGCCCTGTTGGACTTTGACCTGTTCTGGTCGGTTGGCGGCACCATGTTCACCCAGTTCAGCAAACAGGCGTCACCGATAGTCAGTCCAACGGTCGAAGTGCTCCACTCCAGCATCGACGGCACGCGCATCGGCCGTAACTACCCGGTAGACCTGGCCGTCGCGGGCAACCCACAACTCAGCTTGCAAGCGGTGTTGGCTGAGCTACAACAACGCAAGCTTCCGGCCAGCAAAATCACTGCCCGCCGCAAGCTCGTAGTCGAACGCAACAACGCAAGACGCAAACGCCTGATGGCGGTGGCGAAAAAAGTCTGGAACGAATCACCCATTGCACCGGAGCGCCTGGCCGTCGAACTGAATAATCGCCTTGATGCTGCCGCCACCGTGGTGACTGAAATGGCGACCTCCGATTTCAACGTGTGGCGCTATCTTGATTTTCAACAGGCCAACCCAGGCCGATACCACATCACCTCTTCCGGAGGATTTCTTGGCTGGGGATTGGGCGCCGCGATCGGGGCAAAAATGGGCCGGGCGCAACAGCAGACAGTTTTACTGATTGGCGACGGTAGTTTTCAGTTTGGTGTGCAGGCGTTGTGGAGTGCCGCCCGCTACCATGTGCCGGTTGCCATCATTATCTGGAATAACCATGCCTACCAAGCCAACCGTCGAGCCCTGCATCGCTATGGTGGAAAGGCAGCCGCAACCGGAAAATATACCGGCTGCTACCTGGGCTCACCGATCATTGATAACGTCCGGATCGCCAAGGGTTACGGTGTCGACGGTGAGAAAGTGACCGACCCCACCAAACTGGGGGAAGCCATAGATCGATGTCTCAAGACGATTACTTCCGGCTCTCCTTACGTGCTGGATGTCTCGATTCAGCCCCGCGCAGGCGGCGCCGATTCCACCTGGTTCGACGAGTTCACCATCGCATGAAATTCAAGGGCAGCATCTTGTTACTGGCCAGCGCTGTATTAAGCACCTGCGCAACGCTCCCGGCCGGGCCCGGGGCGCCCGTAGTTAATGCTGTCGAAATTCAATTCAGGCTCGGTAGAGACCAGACCCACAATAAATTCAGTGCCTCTATTCCACCCGTTCTTACCGTGCCCTCCGGAGCTGTCGTAGAGGTTGAAACCCAGGAGGCAACCGACGGGCAGATCAGGCCGGATTCAGACGTCACAGTTTTCCAGACATTGGACTTCAACAAGGTGCACGCATTGACCGGACCCGTTTACGTGGAGGGTGCGGAACCCGGCGACGTGCTTGCGGTAACCTTGCACCGGATCACCCTGGGTAGTTACGGATGGTCAGCTATCATTCCCGGTTTCGGTGTATTGGCAGATGAATTTCCCGAACGTCGTTTAAAAACCTATGCATTCGATGCAGAAGGAACCCAGGTCCAATTCTCTGACAAAATAGTGATTCCATTAAAGCCATTTCCCGGTGTCATGGGGGTTGCACCCCCAACTGATGAGTTGCTGACCACCATTCCACCAAGGGCCAACGGTGGCAATATGGATGACCCCGACATTACCGTGGGGACAACGGTCTATTTCCCGGTGTTTGTAAAAGGCGGTTTGTTTTCCATTGGCGATACGCACGCGGTGCAAGGTCACGGTGAGGTGAGCGGAACGGCAATAGAAGCACCCATGCGGATCGTCTACGAAATCAATGTCGTCAAGGGTAACCCGCGACACATAGAGGAACCCCAGTACGAAAACGACGATCATTACGCGGTTACAGCTTTTGCTACAACCCTGGATGAGGCCGCAAAAAAGGCCACCCGCTACATGGTCAAGTACCTGCAGAACGAACACGGTCTGGATCGATGGGAAGCCTATATGCTTGCATCGACGGCCGGAGACCTGAAAATCGCAGAGATTGTAGATATGCCACACGTGCTGGTCAGCATGCATATACCAAAGGCGATTTTCAGCAAATAACAATCAGGTGATGTTGGTATTTCGAATACCGGCTAGTCAATATTCTTGGCGTCCTTGTACATCACCTTATGGCGCATTTTTTTGATCCAGGTGTCCAGATCCTCGTCACTCATGAAATTATCCGGGTTGAACCGGTCCCAATTGGTAATCTGTGATGCGTCTTTTTTCCAGCGTTTGTAAATAGGTTTTTTGGGTGGGCCGAAGCAGAATATGTCCAAGATCGACAACTCATCAGGAATCCCCAGCAAGGGTCTCATGGCGTCCTGCGCCTGTTGCTGACCAATGGCTGTTACCCACCAGACGTTATAACCCAGGGCCGCTGCGGCCAGGTGCGCCGACATGGTTGCGGCGGCTACACTCTGCAGCAAAATACGCTCGGCATTTTCGATATACATCTTGTTGAGTTCAGAATCATCATCACGCAACACCGGAAAAGCGCTGACATAACGAAAATCCGAAGCCACCACAATAAACCCGGGTGCGGTAGCAAGACCACTGTAATCCGGCGTCGGAAATTTCATCTTCAGACGGGCCCTGACACGCTGCTCTTCAACAAAGTAATCGGCGATCTTCTGCTTCGCAGCCTGCTCCCGTACGATTATAAAATGCCAGGGTTGGGCGTTGGCGCCTGACGGCGCATGACGGGCGGCCTCCAGAATCAGCTCAAAGTGTTCTTCCGGTACCACGAATTCCGGATCGAACTGACGGGTTGTAATCCGATTCCGGGCAATGTCCATGAAACGGTCATAGAGCAGGCGTTCACCAATTTTTGGCGATTCTTCTTTGTTGTCGCGCATGCAGGGATTCTCTTCAAGACAGTCTGGATTAGGTGGAAACACGTCGTAGTATACCGTTTTCGATCCGCGGGGAAGACGACGATACGGCGGTCGCTTTAGCCTGTCGATTGCTCAATCCAACGAGTTGCAGCAGGTGACGTAATGTCTTGGTATAGAATCCGGTCTCATAACCATGACCGATCTCCAGATCATGACCGTCTAACATTTTCCCAGGTAAACAATATGAAAATCAAATTATTACACTTCACTATGCTGTCCTTTCTATTGCTTTCGGCTGGTCCTGTAATCGCGGCACAATGGGATGCCAGCGCACTGACAAGGGCCATCGCTAACAGCCCTAACAGACCCGCCGGCGATGCCAAACGTGATGCTGGGCGTAAACCAGGAGAGATTTTGACCTTTTTTGGTGCACACGAAGGCATGACCGCACTGGACCTGGTGGCGGCGGGTGGCTGGTATACCGAAGCGCTTTCCGTTGCTGCGGGAAAGACGGGGAAAGTCTACGCACAGAACCCACCAGGCGTGCTGCAAATGCGTGAAGGGGCCAATGAAAAGGCTATCAGCGCAAGACTGGCAAACGGTCGTCTGGCAAACGTCGAGCGCCTGGATGTGGACCTGGCTGCAATGGCACTGCCGGCCAACAGCATTGACCTCGCGCTAACAGCACTCAATTTCCACGACATTTACAACCGTTATGGTGAGCCCGCAGCGCTGGGTTTAATGAATCGGATTTTGCAGGTGCTGAAACCAGGTGGGGTGTTTGGTGTTATCGATCATAATGGTGCAGCAGGCAACGACAATGCCCAGCTACACCGAATTCAAAAGTCATTGGTAGAAGCTGCGGCCGTCAAGGCCGGATTCACCGTGGAGAGCACCAGCGGTTTACTCAGAAATACTGCTGATCCGTTGAATGTCGGTGTCTTCGATCCCAAACTGCGTGGTCAAACTGATCGATTTGTACTTAGACTCAGAAAACCGGCTGACAGTTGATACGTATAAGTCGATAACCGATCCGACGAAAAATGTCAGCTTTCATTAAAGCCAATGAGCGCTTTGTGCTTGGAATCGGACGGTCAGCCAATACGAACCCCCATAGCAACGTCGGTCAGGAGCGGAACTTCAAACAACCTGATATTTCTCGCGGACTCCACCAAACTGGCTGGTCTCCAACATGAAAAACACCTCTCTATAATTTTCTATTTCGCTTTTTGTCAGGGACAAAAAGACCCAATAAAACCAAAGCACCCAGAGCAGTGAAAATGCGACCCCAGATGGTGTGTAATGCGTGCTCTGCTCCCAATTTCCTCAACGATATCGCCAAGGTATTACATTACCGGCTCCACGCGATTGCGAGGCAGCCAGCACGAACGCAAATTGGCTGGGTGAGACCGCCGGTTTAGGGTTGTTTGAAGGGTCGTGTGACGGCACCGGTGTTCCACCTTAGCCCGCTCCTGCAGCGTCCTTGAGTCGGTTTTTTTTGGACTCTGCTGGATTTTTCAATTCGCAGTTTTGGTGCTGTATCAACTTTGGACCGAAGGATTAGCTTCATTACTCTCCTCTTACTAAAGTAAGGCCCGTCAGGATCGTCTGAGGGCACTTGTTTATGCTTGTCCAGTTTGAAGGGAATCCTGACAGTTTCCTGACTCTTCAAACTCAGGGGTGGTGTTACATTACAAACAAATGCAACGAAATGCCTACGGTCAGTGGGGTCAGTATGTATTCACAGACATTCGTTATCGACACAAGAAAATCCCGTGGACTCAGACAATTTGCAGTCCTTACCCGTGGCCGTTGTGCGCCGGCATGGGTTCAGCCGGTGATGCAGTTATTGCTTTGCTTCTTGTTCACAGGCTGCGCCATGGAGCCACTGACCGAAGATAGTCAAGGCTCAATGACACCGGGCGTGCTGGACTGGGAGTTACCCGGGATTGAAGTGATAGCAAACCCCACACCGCCTCAGCATCTTTCGACAGTGAGTTCCAATGCGGGCTCAGGCCAGATTGTCAGCTTAGAAACCAATGCCAGTAATCACTTCAACTCGCAGGCGGAAGTATCCATTGCCGCAAACCCTGCCGACCCCGATCATGTGGTTGCCGCAACCATGTCACTGGATAATCAGCTGATGATCTTGACCACGCGGGACGGTGGTCTCAGCTGGAGTCAGGTTCGGCTTCCCTTACTGGGTGGTGCCGGTAACCACGCTGACCCAATGCTGGTCTTTGACGCCAACGGAGACATCCATCTGACCTTCATTCCGGTGGTCAACGGAAACCAAGTTCTGGGTATAGAAGTCACTGCCTCACGTGATGGTGGTGATAGTTGGGAAACTCCACAACGCATATCGAGCAACCCTCAAGATGACAAGACGGCGATAGCGGCAGACCGTCACCCCGGCAGCCCGCATCTGGGCAATGTATACGTAGCCTGGAAATTGGTCAGAGGTGGAATTCTGGTGGCCACGCTTACCTCAGGAGCGAGTAAATATTCCGCTCCGGTGATGTTTTCTTCAAACGCGATATCCGGGCTCGATCTGACTGTGGGTGACGATGGTGCGGTCTATCTGAGCGCGGCCAACGGTACCCAGGGGAGTATTTCGGTTTGGCGCTCTACCGACGGCGGCCAGTCCTTTGGCCCCAGTAAATGGGTTGCGGGTACCCGGGGCCAAGCCTACACCCGCACACCATCGGTGTGTACGCGCAAGGCTCTCATTCACTCAAGTATTGCTTTCAGTCGCGCCCACCCAACCGACAGCGGACACCTCTATGTGACCTGGAACGACTACGCGATCGACGCAGGCTCACGCCAAATCTGTAACACTACCTGCACCTGTGATTCAGACGTATTTATGTCGAGTTCTGATGATCGGGGACAAACCTGGTCATTCCCTGTCACAGTAGGACAAACAGCCCAAGCCGGTGATCAATATCACGCTTGGCTCGACGTAGACGAAACAGGTACCGTGGTGGTGGGCTACAAAGACACGCGCGATGACCCGACTCGCCTGAAAACCCATACCTACCTGAGTTACTCAATTGACGGCGGTGTGACTTGGCAGCCGGACGTGCGTCTATCGTCTGTATCTGCAAGCAGCCAGAGTTCCTTCCAGTACGGTGACTACCAGGGTCTGAGCACGTCGGCCGATCGCATCTATACCGCCTGGGCTGATTTTAGAGGCTCTTCTACACGCTCCGATCTGTACGTAGCGCGTACAACGCTGGGCCTACCAGCCAAATTCCACATTAATTTTGGCGTCAGTGGCGCCTGGTTTGAGCCCACAACAACTGGCCAGGGTTTCTTCCTGGAGGCGATTCCTAATAGTAAGCAATTGGCGCTTGCGTGGTTTACATTCCTGCCACTTAATGTGAACGCTGCTCCGGACGAAGCAAATCATTATTGGCTCACGGGCCTTGGAAACTATGACGGAAACGTTGCAAACCTGGACCTGACCTTAACCACTGGAGGCGAGTTTGACCTGGGAACAACAGTCCAGAACAGTCCTCCCAATACTGTAGGCAGTGTGTCCATTGTGTTTCATTCATGTATCAGCGCAACGTTGACCTACGAGTTGTTGCAAGAGAATCTGAGTGGTGTGATCGAGCTTGAACGAATCGCTGCACAGGACACTTGCTGACCCTAATTGAATTGGCAATCCCCCCCTGGATACCGCTTGGCAGATTATAATTAACCCATGGCAGTTACACAGTTAGATTTACACCCTCGCTGACGTCTACTTCTTTCGCCAACGCCCACTGGCATCGCGAACGTAATTACCCGCTGCGGTTTTCTCAAACGCCTTATTACCACCCACTTTTTCGACATCGGCAAGACTTGTGCCTTGTGCGGTGGCGATCCTCTGGTAGCCCGCCTTGCGTTTTGCGTTCACATCCTTGATCAGCGCCTTGATTTCTACCGGTGCATCGTCTCTCACCAGACCGAGGTAACCATTCGCCTGCTCTCCAACCCAACCATCAGCCTTGGGCTGTGTCAGGGCAGAGGCCGCAGCCACAGATACTGCCAGCATGCTGATGGCCACGCTTCTAAGCACCGTAGCAAATGTCCTGGTGGTCCAATTATCCCGTTTCGTCATGGTCCTGCTTATCCTGTTCGTGTTACTCAGTAAACCTTGGTCAGAACATATCGTCATCAAGCAGTTCCTCAACTTCCTTTTCAATTTTGATCAGGATTTCGTGCTTGATGTTGATGTTCATGTTGATCTCAATCGGCTTGTCGGGCGCTTCCACCTTGATCGTAGGTGTGCAAGCCACTGCAAAAAAAAGCAAACCAACAAGCATTGATAATCGACTCATTTTGTCACCGGGTATTTATGGTCTTGAGATCTAGTGTACTGCATCGTGATTAATGGCACATTCAGCCAGGCGTAATGCGGTTAGCCGCAAGGCATGGTCCCGCCGGGGTAGCCATTCTACCTCAAGGGGGCATAACACAGTGGATGACCGCATTGCGCCTGGCCCGAAGGGAGGCAACCTGTGGCTGCACTGCCGCGTTAGGCCGCTTGGAAAGGACCAGCCATTCCCTGCGAGCCCCGCCTTGCATTGCAGCCACAGGTAGCCTCTGAAAGTACCATTAATCACGATGCAGTACACTAGCCTAACAAGTTTTGCTGAATGTTTCCTGAATTTGACCTGTTTTGAATTTCCCACCCCGCTATTGGCTCCTGATCAGATTCAAAATTGCCTCTTCGAAATTCCCAGTGATAAATAAGGCTTCAAAAAACTCCGGAAGTAACCCGTTGATATTCAACGTAAATACGATGGAATGTCCTCCATACAGGTCTGGGTTTCTGCCCTCCAAGCGGACAATCAATTCGTAATTTCCATCCGAGTAATAATTCAAGGTTCCGGAAAGACTCTTATAGACAAAGTTCTTTAAGGCCTGCAGACCAATGTTGGTGGCGGCCAGCCCTTCCTCGACATATCTCAGGGTACCGGGACCTACTGAATTAAAACTTCCATCGTGGATGTGGATACCTCCCTGATCACTACCTACAGGCAAGCTGAAATCCAGGGCTCCGGATCCTTCCAGGCCGTCAATGTCAGCGAATGCCAACAAACGACCAAGGTCTATTTTGGTTAGCTCGACCTCAGTACCCGCAATGCCTTGTTGCGAATAATGCAGGCTTTGCAGATCCAAATGACCACCCAGCACGCCTGCCTGCAACTGAGCCACACCAACGTTTGCAATCCCGTCAGCCTCCATGTCCACGCTCAGCTCTGCACGGATGTCCTGTACATCTACCCCTCCGGCAAGTGCCAGATCAGCGAGCGCAACCGTTCCACTGGCAGACAGTGTAGGACCGTCTGCGGTGCGACCAAGTGCGGTGTGTAAGGTAAAACTGCCTTCACGGGCGTTGCTCTCGAGCATGGACAGGTTCAATCCGCTACCCCGCAACACCATTTGGGCAGTCAGCTCCTCACCAATAATGATGTCAGCCTGTAATCCCAACGAGCCCTCGCCCAGCTCCAACCCAGGAGGCGTAGCAAAGTTTGCCATCGCCAGTAAGTCCTCCAGCTGACTTAACTTGATCGTGGTCGTCGGTAAAGTGACGTTGTAGTGTGATGTCTGCAGATTGCCGACGAATTCAAGCGGCAACATCATTCCGGAACCCAGGTCAATGGATCCCCGACCCAGTACATCCGCATTCTCCGACAAGGTATAACCGACATCAAAATCGAATCCCGTGAAGGTCTCGGCATCGAGACTGGCGGTAAATCCGGTTGTTTTCGTACTTAGCTTTCCCGCCAAATTGATCAAATCCAGATCTCGCCAATCAAAGTCTATTTTTGCCGCTGAGATTTCCATCGGTGTGACCTGGGCACCGAGCAGCGTCCCAGCTCCTGTGCTTACAAGCCGGCCCGACAGAGAAGTAGCCTCTGAGGTGATGGACAGGCTATCGGCCACTATTGTTGTTAGCGATGAGCCATCATCAGACAGGGTTAAAACCGGTTTGCTTCCGCTGATAAGGCCGTTAAACCCATAATCAACAGGTGTGTCAGAAACCGATAGCGGCAAACTGAACGCCACGCGGCCCTGTGTCACATAGTGGCTTGCCCGCAACTCATATGTAGACCCCTCCAGCAGCAGTCTCGCTTGCAGATTTTCAAGTTGTGTCGATAAATCCCCTGGCTCCCGGAACTCAAATGTTTGTCCGGCAAGCCGAAATTTTCCACTACTCGACAGCGAGAGTTTGTCCGCCTGTAGTCTCAGGTCATCTTCTACATAGCTAAATGGCTTGTTTTCCTCCCACTCCAGCTCGACAAAACCCGTTGCCGTGCTGGAGTCCAATCTGGCAAGGTCAACAACTTCCACGTCAAGGGCAGTAAGCCGCAAACTGACCTTTTCCTCTTTGTCCCCTTTGTGTTGCAGCCCTGGAAGCACAACCGAAAACAAGCGACCGGCCTTACCCCCGCTGGCCTGGTAATTGATTTGAGCAGGTCTCGCCAGTCTTATATTGACCCCTTCACCTTCGCGGCTCACCAGAAAATCAGCACTAAGGCCCAGGCTTTCATTGTCGGACACGACTTGTGCTTTTTCCGTCGAAAGCGAAAGAGTCTCAATATGCTGCGCGGTTTTCCCGGCGAAATTTGCCTGTGCCTTTACTACGCCGGTTAAGTGGGTCAGAGCACCGGCTGTGGTCTTGTTGAGCAATGTATCCAGCCAGTGCTGGTCCATTGCCTGTGTATCGATAGCTACCTGAATCTGCGTGGTTGTCTGCTTTGCCCTGGTCTCCTGCTCAAACTGGACCCACAGCCACACTGCTGGGTTACTTTCGGCCGGAATCTGCAAGTCCGCCCTGAACCTGTCGTGGGCCAGTTCTATTTCGGCCCGGCCACTTATTTCCGGGCTTCCGGCAAGACTGACCGCCGCGGACATGCGAAGCTCTTCCCCCGGTTGCGGTGACGATTGAAATTTCTGTAACTCCAGCACCCACGGGACGGTCGATGGCCCTGGTTGCGATTCAATATACAGCTTCACGGATGCCTGCTCGACGGATAAAGCCGGCAGATCGCCGGTGAATTGAAGTATCGGCAACTCCAAATCTTCAAGCGTGAACGCCTCACCCGTATCCGGGGTTGTTTGCAGATGAACTTCCAGTGAAAGTGAATCAATTTTTGTGGCCAGGCTCTGATAATCAACCTGCACATTAGCTGCCGACAGCATGATCTCTGCCGCCAGCGCCTCGCCTGTCATACGCAATTCAGTGATGTTTATGCCCGCAATACCCGGGTAGTCAATTTCCAGCTTCTCCAACTGCCAACCAGGTGGTAATTGCCTGGCAAGTAGTTTGGGGGCCCATAACGGCGACGCAGCGTAAATACCAGCCAGCAGGAAAACCAGTGCCAGAAACAACTTGAATAAGAGTTTCATAGTCAGAGTTTACAATAAGGACTTGCTGACAGGATTGAAACCTTGAGGGTATCCGGGCTTACAGGAGACTTTCGTTGTCCGCTTCAACCCGCGGCGTATCATCGTCACTTGCCGGTTGCTCAACAGGCTCAATAAATTTTATCTTCCGACCACCGTAAAACACCTTTTTGAACTCCGCACGGCTGACCGAAACATACTTTTCGTTGCCACCGATCACCACTTGCGCCCCTTCTTTCAATGCATAACCTTTCTCGTCAACCCGCACCACCATTGTGGCCTTGCTGCCCGTATGGCAAATGGTTTTGAGCTCTGTTAACTCGTCGGCCCAAGCCAATAAATGGGTGCTGCCTTCAAACAATTCACCCTGAAAATCGGTGCGCAAACCGAAACACAGTACGGGTATATTCAGCCGGTCAACAACCTCACCCAATTGGTAGACCTGGTCCCTGCTCAAAAACTGTGCTTCATCAACCAACACACAGTGGATATTTTTGATGCCCAGTTGTGCCAGGGTTGTCTCATACAGATCGTCTTCATCTGTGAATATGGTGGCAACGGATTCAAGGCCGATGCGGGACTTGATCACACCGGTGCCAAAACGATCGTCCAACTTGGGCGTGAACAACATCGGTGTCATGCCGCGCTCACGGTAATTATGCGCCGATTGCAACAAAACCGTTGTTTTGCCGGCGTTCATTGCTGAATAATTGAAATACAGTTTTGCCATTCAACTTTCCATCTGCAAGGTATTTTTGGGTGGCATACCTATCGCCGTATATTACACGCTTTGAAACGAGGATAGCCGGTCAGGAATGTTCTTGGTTCTCAGTCCAAAATTGTCGGGCAACGTGCCAAATTCGCCAATGCGTAGAATCCGTTGCCAGGTGGGTGTGCAGGAACGCCGCATAATTTTTCAAGAATGCCTCTGCACTGTCTGAGCAATGGGGTCCGTTTAGCTCCAGCCACTTCCTGGTCGAACCGTCCGGGTGCAGATTCATGGCATAGAAAACATATTCTTTACCCTTGTCGGCCAGGATCTCCGGAAAACCGGCATTGAAACTTGCTTTGACCCCCAAAACGCTGGCCGTCATGGTGGGTCGACCTTCCATAGGTGGGGCGTCCATGACGACAAAAACGCTTCCCCGCTGATCCAGCATCGCTCGCAATGTCTTACCGGCGCCCCCCACAGGCACCGCCCGCTCACCCATTGTCCTGACCAGATAACGCGACGCCATTCGGCTAAACAGGTAGTAGAAAGGCCGAACACGTAGAATGTGCTTTTCTGTGGGGCGGTAAGGTATGGCCGGGCTCAGTCCTGCTTGAGCAAGATACTTCAGGATGGAGCTTGAGGGCCCCCAATGCATACCTATCATGACCCGGTCGGTCGCTACTTCGACGCTTTGGCTGCTTTCAATTTCCGCAAGCACCGTCCGTGAACGACCACCCAACATCAAATACAAATCGCGCACATCAAGAGCTTCCACCTGCTTCCAGCGTTGCTTCCAACTCGCTGCATCTTCTATATCAACAAACTCCTTTGCGCCTTGCAAAGCGGCATCAGCCGACGCGGACAAAAACCACGGCCAGCGGGAAACCAGACCCACCATCCAGAGTGAGGCAGATGCCGGGATGATGAGAGCCAGGCCGGGAATCAATACATAGATCAATAAATCTGATATTTGTTGAGAGAGCCGGGATGCGCTCATTTGCCTATCCTTTGTTCAAACCGTTTCTCAGTCAATTTTTTGCTATGCAAGCACGCCCAACCCCCGTCGGTGAACACACTTAGTCCAGTGATTTCTGCCTGGTAGGCAACTTCCACTTCTGCGGTTTGCTCTGACAACATACCGGCCAACAGCAAACAACCGCCCGGGCGCAATGAGGCCAGCAAAACGGGCGCCAATTCCACCAGGGGGCCGGCCAGGATATTGGCCAAAACGACATCTGTGATGCCGGGTGTAAATTCTTCCGAGGTCAATACCTGAATAATGTTCTCTACGTGATTGCGCTCAGCATTGTCCCGTGTCGCCTTAAGTGCCTGC
Organism: Gammaproteobacteria bacterium; assembly: GCA_021772915.1. Taxonomy (GTDB): domain Bacteria; phylum Pseudomonadota; class Gammaproteobacteria; order Xanthomonadales; family SZUA-36; genus SZUA-36. The sequence continues at coordinate 21,786 of JAJFLB010000040.1, forward strand.
GGGTCGTGGTCTACGCAAGTGACCCGAGAGGCACCCTTAATGGCCGCAGCGATACCCAAAACACCCGAGCCACAGCCAAAGTCAAGCACACTTTGACCATTGAAATCCTGGCTGTCCATCCATTGCAGACACATGCGGGTGGTCGGGTGCGAGCCCGTACCGAATGCAAGACCAGGATCCAGCCTCAGCACATATTTTGCACCTGGGGGTGAGGCTTGCTCACCGGGGACAATCCAAAGTTCACGACCAAACTGCATGGGCTGAAACCGATCCAGCCAAACCCGCTCCCATTGCTGATCATCAAACTTTCTGACACCAACCTGTTGTGGCCGATCCACGCCCGGGACCAGGTTGAGCAGTGCAAGCAGTGGCTTGAGTGGTGTTTCGCCAGAAAAAAGGGCCGTGATACATACCGCCGGCCACAGCGGGGTTTCAGCAACGCCCGGCTCAAGCACCGGGTCGTCTGCATCATCTGTCAAAGTTACCGCTAGCACCGGCTCATTCTGTAACAGATTCTCGACCAGTGCCGCATTTTCACGCCTCACCCGCACGCTGAGCTCCAGCCACGTCACCCTGATAGGTACCATTTATGGGTTACACCACACTAATCCGCAGCCCGTTCGACAAGCCGCTTTTCCAGGTAGTGGATGTTAAAAGCACCTTTAAGAAAGCCAGGGTCCAACAGGAGCCATTTATGCAGCGGAATATTGGTGGTGATACCGTTGAGCACCATTTCATCAAGAGCAATCCGCATGCGACTGATGGCTATCTTGCGGTCTCGACCGTGGGCAATCAGTTTGCCGATCAAAGAATCATAATTGGGGGGCACTTTGTAAGAATCGTACAGATGCGAGTCAACACGAATACCGGGACCACCAGGTGCGTGAAACCCATCGACGGTTCCCGGGCAAGGCAGGAAGGTTTCCGGATCCTCCGCATTGATGCGGCACTCAACGGCGTGGCCGCGTATGACAATATCACTCTGCTTGTAGGAGAGCTCCTCCCCAGCAGCCACCCGGATTTGCTCATTGAGCAAATCGACACCGGTAACGTATTCGGTAACCGGATGCTCCACCTGAATACGGGTGTTCATTTCGATAAAATAGAAGCGACCTTCGTCGTACAAGAACTCAAACGTACCCGCGCCACGATAGCCAATTCGCTTACAGGCCGCTACGCAAACAGCACCAATTTCCTCACGCTGTTCAGCCGTGATTCCCGGAGCAGGTGCTTCCTCAATGACCTTCTGATGACGCCGCTGTGTGGAACAATCACGCTCACCCAGGTGTATGGCATTGCCATGCTGGTCCGCCATAACCTGGATTTCTATGTGGCGGGGGTTTTGCAAATACTTTTCCATGTAAACCGCACCATCACCAAAGGCGGCATTGGCCTCCTGCTGGGTAAGTTGCAGGGCATTGGCCAGGTGGGCTTCGGTATGCACGACCCGCATTCCCCGGCCGCCTCCACCTGCGGCTGCCTTGATAATAACGGGGTAACCAATGCGATAGGCAGTAGCAAGATTTTTGTCCTGATCATCATCCAGGGCTCCATCAGAACCCGGCACACAGGGGACACCCGCTTCTCTCATGGCCTTGATGGCTGATACCTTGTCACCCATCAAACGGATGGTTTCGGGCCGTGGACCAACAAAAATAAAACCACTGCGTTCAACCCGTTCCGCAAAATCTGCGTTTTCAGCCAGGAATCCGTAACCAGGATGCACGGCAACAGCATCGGTTACTTCGGTCGCGGCAATGATGGCAGGTATATTCAGGTAGCTGTCCGCGCCGGCGGCGGGGCCGATACAAACTGCCTCATCCGCAAGGGCAACGTGTTTAAGATTCCGGTCCACGGTGGAGTGTACCGCCACCGTTTTAATACCCATGGATTGACAGGCCCGCAAAATACGCAGTGCGATTTCACCGCGGTTCGCTATGACGAGCTTTTCCAGTACGGCCATTGTAAAATCCGTTGTCAGCGAATTACGAATAACGGTTGGTCATATTCAACCGGTTGGCCACTCTCGGCCAGAATTGCCACGACCGTACCGGCGATATCCGCTTCGATCTGGTTGAACATTTTCATTGCTTCAATGATGCACAGTGTATCGCCTACACTCACGACCTGGCCCATGCTGACAAAAGGCTCGGATTCCGGACTGGATGCGGCATAAAATGTACCCACCATCGGTGCAAGAACCAATTCACCCTCCGGCATTGGGTCTTCCTCTTCGCCAGCAGGCTGGCTAACGGGCGGCGCAGCGGCAACCGGAGGCAGACTTGATGTTGGTTGCGGCACCAAAACCGGCGCCAGTGGGGGCTGTGCCGTCGCAGCTCCACGCAACAGACGCACGGAATCTTCGCCTTCCACGATTTCAATTTCCGTCAGATTGGACTCTTCCAACAGCTCAATGAGTTTCTTGATTTTGCGGATATCCATGTGCAGTCGCTCTCAGGGTTCAATTCGATTCAATATGGCCTGCAAGGCCAACAAGTAACTTTCACCACGAAATCCACTGACTACACCGATGGCAATATCAGAAAAATAAGTGGTTTGTCTGAATGGCTCTCGTGAGCTGACCGCCGAGAGATGGACTTCTACAAACGGTATCTCCACTGCCAGTAAGGCATCCCGGATGGCCACACTGGTATGGGTATACGCCGCCGGATTCAGAATGATGTAATCAATCCCATCGGCACCCATCCGCTGAATGGCATCTACCATCTCCCCTTCGGAATTGGTTTGCATATGCTCCAACTCCACGTCACAGGTAACCGCAAACTGCCCGAGCTCCTGCATGATGTCCTCCAGACTGCGTTGCCCATATTGCTCGGGTTCACGCTGGCCGAGAAGATTCAGGTTAGGGCCGTTTATCACACGGATTCTGGTCACGAACAGCTCTCTTTCAAAGAGGGCCGCCAAGTCTGAACGAAAAAAGCGGAGTTGTCTACCGTTCGCTACCGTATTGAAGAAGTTAGCGGCATTATCACTTAACTTCAATCACCTTTCTGAGGTGATTGGCAAAACCTTCCGGTGCAAAATACCCGACCAGGCGATAAGCACGCAATTCTTTCCCTTGGCGGTCAAAAAAGAGAATCATCGGGGGACCGATGATGCTGTACTCGGCCATCAGTGCCTTATCCGTTGCGTCATTCTCCGTAACATCTGCCTGCAGTGGCTGAATCTGCCCGAATAAGTCCTGGATTTCTGGCTCGAGGAAAGTCGTGCGCTCCATGCGCAAACACTCGACACACCAGTCAGCGTAGAAATCCAGCATGGCCGGTTTGCCGGCCTCGTTAGCCATGGCCACGGCGGTGTCCAGGTCAGCCAGGGATTTGATTTTTCGGAAGCTAACATGCTCAGCGCTTGCTGCCCGGCCCGTGGCCCGCAAATTCTTAAGCGGCCTCATCCAGTCCTCACCCGCAGAAGCCGCTCCAATGATTTCAATTGCGCCGAGCAACAGCAATACCAAACCCAGCGATTTCCACAATCGCCACCACCCCGAAGCCCCTTCCGGGATGCGTTCCAGCGCACCCAGATATACACCGCTGGCTATCGCTAATGCACCCCATAACAGAAGTATCACAGGACCCTGGACGATACGTTCCAGCATCCAGATGGCCAGGGCCAGCAGTCCGACGCCAAACACCGCCTTGATGGCATTCATCCAGACACCGGCTTTGGGTACCAGTTTGCCGGCAGATACACCGAACAATATCAGCGGCACACCCATCCCCATGGACAGGGCAAACAGGGCTGATCCACCCAACACGGCACTGCCGGAAGCACCGATCACAATCAGGGCCGCTGCCAGTGGCGGCGCGACGCAGGGACCGACGATCAATGCAGACAGGAAGCCCATTACCGCAACCCCAGTAAGGCTGCCACCCTGCTGCTTATTACTGGCCTGAGTCAATCGGGTTTGCAGGCTGGAAGGTAGCTGTAGTTCAAAGAAACCAAACATGGAAAGCGCCAGCGCTATAAAGACCCCAATAAAGACGCTCAGCACCCACGGATTCTGAAACATTGCCTGCAGGTTTTGGCCAAATAACCCGGCCAATACACCGGCAACGGTATAGGTTACGGCCATCGCCAATACATAGACCAATGACAACCAGAATGCCCTGTGGGTTGTCATCTGCTCGCCCTGGCCCGCAATAATGCCCGACAGTATTGGCACCATCGGAAATACGCAGGGTGTAAATGCCAGCAGAATGCCGGCCAGGAAAAAGGCAAACAGCGCACTGGTCGGGTTACTCAGCAGCATTTCTGCCAACACATCCTGCTCAGCAGCCTGTATGCCTGCCTCCCGCGGGTTTCCCTGTTTTGAATCCTCACCCGAGGGCGATGGCGTCATTGCCGTTGCCAGTGTGGGTGCGCGTTGTATTGCCTCTGCCGAGGCAGACATAACCAAATCCACACGCCCGGATTGCGGTGGATAACAAATCTCTCCGTCACGGCAACCCTGGTAGTCTGCTTCCAGGCTTATGCTTTGCTCCGCTCCGGCCGGGCGGTTAACACGTACCGGTACTTCAATCTGCCCGAAATAGACTTCTACCGTGCCAAATTCGGGATCATCTTTACTGACGCCCGCTGGGAAAACCGCCTCGCGAACCTCAAAGCCGTTGTCACCCACCACCTTGAATGCGAACTTGTCACGATACAGGTAATAACCCGGTTGGGCGGTGAAACGCACCAATATGGTTTCAGCTGATAGCCCGATGGCTTCATAAGTAAATGCTTCTTCCGGTAGTAGTGCAGACTGATGACCGACCGGGTCCTGGCCTAAAACGCCCCCCATGTCACCCAAACCAGTTGGCTTTAAGATATCTCCCAATATGGGCGCCGGCAAATTAACCAACAACAGCTGCTCAGTAGGCGGGTAACACAAGACATCTTCAAGACAACCCTGGGATTGCACCCGCAGGCTTAAAACATCTACACCAGCAGGCACGTAATCCAGCGGTAATACAATCGTCAATCGGTCATGGTATTTGACGACCTCTTCACCCAGCAGCTCATCAAACTTACGTTCACCGGCAGGGATTTGAGGTGTACCCAGTACGACACCCGGGGTTTCACTGCTGAAAGAAAGAAACTTGTTGTTATACAGGTAATAGTCTTCTGCAATCTCCCAGCTTACCTCGACGCGATCGCGGTTACTGGCCTGCGCTGATATCCTGAAAACTTCACCGAATTCTTTGACTTCATCGAATTCCAACGCTGGCGCCATCACGGGCAGTAGCAGCAGAATCGTGGCCAGCCATTTGATTTTCATATTTTTCACCATCGGGTTTGACCGTGGTTTGAAACACTGGTTCCGGGACCCGGAACCAGTGTCATTGCTGCCGGCGCTATCCTTCTTTGTTGCCTGGTTCAAACCAGAGGATCAAACGGGGTTGTGCACCCCGATGACTGGCATTCCCGACGAGCGAGCTCGTCGGTCCTACAACAAGGTTACGATCAGCAGCGCCACGATGTTGATGATCTTGATCAGCGGGTTAATCGCTGGGCCCGCCGTGTCCTTGTACGGGTCGCCAACAGTATCTCCGGTAACTGCAGCGGCGTGAGCAGCGGTGCCCTTGCCGCCGAAATTACCGTCTTCGATATACTTTTTGGCGTTATCCCAGGCCCCACCCCCGGTGGTCATTGAAATGGCCACGAACAGTCCCGTTACAATGGTGCCGACCAGCAGACCACCCAGGGCCTGAGGCCCCAACAGCAGTCCAACTACGATGGGTACCAACAAGGGCAACAACGATGGAATGAGCATTTCCTTGATGGCCGCCTTGGTTAACAGGTCTACAGCACGTGAATAATCCGGTTTGCCGGTTCCCTCCATGATGCCTTCAATTTCACGGAACTGACGCCGCACTTCTTCCACCACTGCACCGGCCGCACGGCCAACCGCCTCCATGGCCATCGAGCCAAACAGGAAGGGCACCATGCCACCAATGAACAGGCCGATGATAACCAGGTGGTTTGAGAGGTCAAAGGTAATTCCAACATGTCCGGCTTTGGCCAGACTGCTGGTGTAATCCGCAAATAACACCAATGCCGCCAGTCCGGCTGAGCCAATGGCATAGCCCTTGGTTACAGCCTTGGTGGTATTGCCTACCGCATCCAGCGCGTCGGTAGTCTTGCGTACGTCTTCGGGCAACTCCGCCATTTCAGCGATCCCGCCAGCGTTATCGGTAATCGGGCCGAAAGCATCCAGCGCAACAATCATACCGGTCATGGATAGCATGGCTGTTGCCGCAATCGCAATACCGTAAAGACCGGCAAAATAATTCGCACCCCAGATAGAGGCGCACACCGCCAGCACGGGTAATGCAGTTGCCTTCATGGAAATACCCAGACCCGCAATAATATTTGTGGCATCACCCGTAGTGGATGCTGCAGCAATCTTCTTTACCGGGCTGTAATTGGTACCGGTGTAATACTCGGTGATAAACACCATGGCGGCAGTCAACACCAGACCGATCAAAGCCGCGTAATACAGATTCTGACCCTGTTCACCCATCATGGTCACTGTTGGATAGTAGAACGCAGCGGCTGCCAGCACCCCAGACACGATCACACCCTTGTACAGGGCACCCATGATCGACCCGCCCTTACCGGCCTTAACGAAAAATGTGCCGATGACAGAAGCAATAATGGACAAGCCACCCAGTACCATTGGGTACATAACAGCGTTTGCACCAAGACTATCGGCCATCAAACTGCCAAGCAGCATGGTGGCAATCAGGGTGACCGCATAGGTCTCAAAAAGATCAGCGGCCATACCAGCGCAATCACCCACATTATCACCCACATTATCCGCAATCACGCCTGGATTTCGGGGGTCGTCTTCGGGAATGCCTGCCTCGACCTTACCCACAAGATCAGCACCGACGTCTGCGCCCTTGGTAAAAATACCACCGCCCAAACGAGCAAAAATAGAAATGAGAGAGCTACCGAAGGCCAATCCAATCAGGGCGTGAATGGCATCATCCGTGCTATACCCATAGTGCAGCAGGATGGCGTAGTAACCCGCCGTACCGAACAATCCCAGACCAACGACCAGCATGCCGGTAATGGCACCGCCGCGAAAAGCTATTTTTAAGGCCGGTGCAACTCCGCTGCGGGCGGCCTCGGCGGTACGCACATTGGCGCGCACGGAGACATACATGCCGATATACCCTGCCAGGGCGGAAAATATTGCTCCTATCGCAAAGCCGATGGCCGTTGTCCAGCTTATCAAGAGCCCTACAACCACAAACAAGATTACTCCCACCACGCCGATGGTCGTGTACTGCCGATTCATGTAGGCATTTGCGCCTTCAGTAATCGCCGCGGAAATCTCTTGCATTCTCTCGTTGCCGGGGGTTTGCTTGACCACCCAGCGGGCACTCAAAACACCATAAATTACGGCCAGCAGGGATGCTCCCAAAGCCAGCCACAGCGCCATTCCACTATCCATTTGTATCTCCCTCAAGATTCACAGGTAAAAGCCACCCGTTAAAGGCGCGCTATGGTACCACACACAAGCGTTTACGGGGCAAAAGACCACCCAATAAAATCCTCTATCTACCACCCCCGGGACGGAAGCTGCTCACGGTTTGAACGGTGGCAGCTTTTTTGCCAGCAGTTGATTTTTTAAGCGTACATATTTTGGAAGGCCCCGGCGGTCGTAGGGCGGGTAGTCTTCACCCCGAATTAAAGGCTCGAGATAACGGCGTGCGGCCGCAGTGATGCCAAACCCATCTGCGGAAATAAACCGTCTTGGCATCATTTTTTCTTGGTTGGCCACCTTGTCTAATGGCGCTTCACCTACCTTCCAGCGGTAAGGCTGATCTGCAGTTCTGACCACCACTGGCATCACTCCGGTCCTGCCCTTCAGTGCCAGTTGAATGGCCGCCTTACCCATCGCATACGCCTGATCTACATCAGTCTTTGAGGCCACATGACGGGCCGACCGTTGGAGGTAGTCAGATACTGCCCAGTGGTTTTTATACCCAAGAGACTGGCTGATCATGTTTGCGATCACCGGCGCCACACCACCCAACTGGGCGTGACCAAAGGCATCACGCCGGCCGGAGTCAGCCAGGAATCGGCCTTGCTGGTCTCTAACACCTTCAGAGACTACAACCGAACAATAACCATGTTTCTTTACGGCCTGGTCAACCTTTTTTAACAGAGCTTTCTCGTCCAACAGGATCTCGGGAAACAGGATGACATGTGGTGGATCACCTTTTTTGCTTTGGGCCAATCCGCCGGCTGCCGCGATCCAACCGGCATGGCGGCCCATTACTTCCAGCACAAATACGCGGGTGGAACTCGAAGCCATAGATACGACATCCAGACTGGCCTCCATGATTGAGACTGCGACGTACTTGGCAACAGAACCAAAGCCGGGGCAATTGTCGGTAATGGGCAGGTCATTATCGATGGTTTTGGGGACACCGATACATTGCACCGGAAAACCTAGCCTGGCCCCAAACTGTGAGACCTTGTTCGCTGTGTCGGCCGAATCACCCCCGCCGTTGTAAAAAAAGTAACCAATGTCATGTGCCTTGAAGACGTCAATCAGCCTGGCATAGTGGGCTTTGCTTTCGTCAGCACTGCCCAGCTTGAAACGACACGAGCCAAACGCACCACCCGGGGTGTGACGGAGGGCTGCAATATCTGCCTTGCGCTCTTTGCTGGTATCAATCAACTCCTCTTTGAGGATGCCGATGATACCGTCCTTGCCGGCGAAAACCCTGCCCAGCGCTGCCTTGTTTTGGCGTGCAGTTTCAATCAGCCCGCATGCGGTAGCATTGATGACCGGTGTGACGCCACCGGATTGTGCGTAAAGCAGATTCTTCTTGTGCATAAACTTCCTTTGGCAATGCCCTGCAAGCAGCCATAGTCTACATTGACTTGCTTAGTGTGAGAGGTTAGCGTTAGCGCCTATTTTAGAGGACGGGAACCGTCTCATGCGAATTGTATTATTGGGCGCACCAGGTTCTGGTAAAGGAACCCAGGCAGGACTGCTGCTCGAACAGTTGGGGCTGACCCACATTTCAACCGGTGCGCTATTGCGCAACGCCGTAAAGGCAGGTTCAGAGCTGGGTTTAAGAGCCAAGGCCATATTGGATAGGGGTGAGCTGGTTTCCGACCGGGTCATGCTGGGTCTGATTGAGGAACGCCTGCAGGGAGATGATGTTGCCGGCGGTTTTATACTGGACGGCTACCCACGCAACCTGGCCCAGGCCGCGTCACTGGAAACGCTACTTGAGAAGCTTGGCAAACCGATAGATGTGGCCATCCAGATTGACGTGGATTCAGAGTTGGTTATCCGCCGTATCGCCAAACGCGCGAAAGAGGAAGACCGTAGCGATGATACTGAGAAAACAGTGCGCAAACGCATGAAGGTCTACCAGGAGCAAACGGCACCCGTGGCCGGTTATTATGCCGAACGCGGCTTGCTCACCAGGGTATTGGGTGATGGTAACAAGGATGAGGTACTACAACGTATTCTCAGTGTAATAAGTGTCGGCAGCAGTTCCGGCTTACAACCGGATTGATTTGAAGTTGCACAAACGCTTACCGTTATAAACATGAAAGCCATCATGTGGAACCTGGCGAACCTGCTGCGATTACGCGGTGGACCGCAGGATTTTTCGTCGTCGTGGCGCCTGACAGTTACCCTGGTTGCTGCCTACCTGTTACAGACCCTCTTAACCGGACAACAACTGCAAGACGAGAGCGCAACAGAAAAAAGCCTGTTGGCAATGGCCCTTCAAATCATCGTATTAGCCGGTTTGCTGACCTGGCAGCGTCACCAGGAGCGGTTTGCACAGACATTCAGCGCCCTGGTCGGAGTCAGTATTGTATTCAACTTGATTATCTGGGTTTTGCTGTCCGAATCAGGCCCGCTAAAGGATCAGCCAACCCTGGTCATGCTCTGGTTTGCGGTTTTTGTCTGGAGTCTGTTCGTTGACGCCAACATTTACCGCCACGCCATGTCGGTTTCGTTGTCGGTTGGTATGTTGATCACCGTACTTATACTGGCTGCAAGCTACGCACTAATTAGTGTGATGGTTTTGGGCTAGCTTGGTGTATCGAATTTCTCTGGGAGCTTTATGAAAATTTACATCCTGGGTGCTTGCGGGACTTTTATGGGTGGCGTAGCCTTGCTGGCCAAACGCGCCGGCCACCAGGTCTCAGGTGCTGATGAACACACCTACCCGCCAATGAGTACCTTGCTTTCCAGCGAGGACATTGAGTTGTACGAAGGATATAGCGAGAAACCGCTGCTGGACCCACCAGACCTGGTCATCATTGGCAATGCACTGAGCAGGGGTAACCCGGCGATCGAATACGTTCTAAACGAGCGACTCGAATATACCTCCGGACCACGCTGGTTGGGAGAAAACTACCTGCGCAACCGCAAGGTCATTGCTGTCGCCGGCACGCACGGAAAAACGTCTACTTCAAGCATGGTTGCCTGGATCCTGGAGTGTGCCGGTTTGAACCCCGGCTTTTTAATTGGTGGTGTACCCCTGAATTTCAATGTATCCGCCCGGGAAGGTTCCGAGTACTTTGTAGTGGAAGCGGACGAATATGACACCGCTTTTTTTGACAAACGCTCCAAATTTGTCCACTACCGTCCACAGGTCTCCATCCTGAACAATCTGGAATTTGACCACGCGGATATTTTCCCGGACCTGGCCGCCATAGAAACCCAGTTCCATCATCTCATCCGCACGCTGCCCGGTAACGGCACTATCATCAGCAATGGGGTAGATGCAAATCTCGAACAGGTGCTGACAAGGGGGTGCTGGACTGACTTGCAACGCTTCGCCCTTGAGGCCGAAAGCGAATGGCAGGTTGAGATGACAAAGCCTGACGGCAGTGAATTGTGCTTCAGTCACCAACAACGCTCACTGGGCACCTTGTCATGGGGTCTGAATGGCCGCCACAACGCCATGAATGCTTGCGCAGCTATTGCTGCTGCTGCAGCCGTGGACATTCCTGCGGCAGTTGCGATTGAAGCCCTGGCTTCATTTAAAGGCGTGAAACGGCGTATGGAGTTGATCGCACATGTCAATGACATATGTGTGTATGACGATTTTGCCCACCACCCAACTGCGATCCGGCTAACCCTGGAAGGATTACGTCGCAAAGTCGGCAATAGCCGCGTTCTGGTTGCCCTGGAACCCCGCAGCAATACGATGCGGGCCGGCGTACACGCAGATGAACTGGGCCCCGCGCTGATCGCGCCGGACTACGTGTGGATCAGAACCGGCGATGGTATCGACTGGGATCCACAGGTCGCACTAGAGCCACTGGAAGGGCGCTACAGCATAGTTACGAGTGTGGATGACCTGCTACAACAGATGCAAGATGCCCTCAAGCCAGGTGATCATATCGTGTTCATGAGTAACGGGGGTTTTGGTGCTGCACCACGTCGGCTGGCCGAATTTCTAACCCGTCAACCCTGAATGAAAACGTATCGAATAAAGGGCTTTGGGCTCTTTTTTGCTTGCTTACATGAACTAGATCGCATAATTTAGTCAGGTTGTTGACTTATGTCATGTCGCGCCTTACACCGATGTGTTCCACTGCGCAACGACTCTGTGAGAAATAAACTCTTTCAGCTGTAATAATAGAATTATATCAAGGCTTCGTTGGAGAACCCCATGTCAAAGAAACACATTTTAGTAGGTATATCAGCAATCATTGCTTTTGCGCTCACTTTGCCAGTGGCTGCACAGAACGAGGCGACCGTTTTTGAGGAGGTCATCGTTACGGCAAGCAAGCGTGAAACTACCTTGCAGGAAATTCCGATTGCGGTAACCGTTGTTAGTGCTGATGTTTTGGAAAAAGCACAGGTGCACGACATTAAGGACCTTCAGTCACTCGTGCCCTCCCTTCGTGTCACGCAATTGCAGCTGACCGGCAATACGAACTTTGTCATCCGGGGATTCGGTAATGGCGCGAATAACGTGGGCATCGAACCTTCCGTGGGCGTTTTTATCGACGGCGTGTACCGCTCCCGGTCTTCCTCGGCACTGGCTGATTTGCCAAACCTCGAACGTATTGAGGTCTTGCGCGGTCCACAAAGCACGCTATTTGGTAAAAACGCTTCGGCGGGTGTTATCAATGTGGTCACGGCAAAGCCGGATATGGACGAGTTCGGTGGCTCGGCCGCTATCACGTATGGTGACTATAACCAGTTCATTTTAAAAGGTGACGTTTCCGGCCCCTTGTCAGACACCGTTGGATTCAGTTTATCCGGCAGCCTGAATCAACGTGATGGTTACTTTACTGATCTCACAAACGGCGCCGAATACAACGAACATGACCGCTGGGGTTTACGTGGGCAACTTCTGTTTCAGCCCAGCGACAAGCTTGAGCTTCGCATCATCGCCGATACCGAGGAAGTCGATGAAGCCTGTTGTGGCGTGGCGAACCTTGTTAACGGCCCCACCGGCGCAATCGTACAACTGATTGGCGGCCAGATTCTTCCGGAAGCCCCTTTTTCCCGGTCGCAGTTTTTTGACTTTGCCCCGGTCAACGAAATCAAAAACAGCGGTGTTTCACTACAGGCCGATTATGATTTTGGATCCGCGACACTGACGTCGATCACCTCCTACCGAACCCAGCGCAAGTTTGAGAATGCCGACGTTGATTTCACCAGCGCAAGATTGATTCAAGAGAATTCGGGCGATACCGATATCGACACTTTTACACAGGAAATCCGACTTACATCTGATGGTAGCGGTGCTTTCGACTGGATGATCGGTGGATTCTTTTTCGACGAAGACGTTACCGTGGACAATGTTCTCACCTATGGACAGGATTTCCGTAATTACGCCGATGTCCTGACCGTCGTATTGGGTGGTGGCACACCGGGTTTAGACCCATCGCCACTTAATTTTTTGGAGCCTGCATTGGGTCTGCCGGCAGGTACCTTTTTTGCCCCCGGGCAGGGTCGCTTTGAAGCATTCACCCAGGACAACCAGGCCTTTTCGGTCTTTGGACAGCTTGACTTCCATATGATGGACGACCGTTTAACGCTGACAGTGGGTGCTAACTTCACTGAGGACGATAAAGATACAACAGCCAACATGCTGGTTACCGATGTGTTTTCATCACTTGATTTCATTCAAATCGGTGCCGGATTAATATTCAGTAGTCTGACGGGATTGGCACCGACACCGGCAAACTTTGCCCTCGTACCCGCCGCATTTGGTGCCGCTGTTGCGCTTAGCACGGTGCCGTGTTCACCTTCGACAGGACCGGCATGCAATTCATTGCTGGCACTACAGCCCTTGCAGTTCATGCCTCCATTCCTGAACTATCCAAACGCGGTTGAGTCCGGACGCTCCAAAGAAGACGATGTGACGTGGACTTTTCGCCTGGCGTTCGATGCCACCGAGAATGTCAACATATACGCAGGTGTTTCCACTGGCTTCAAGGCCTCATCCTGGAACCTGTCCCGTGATGCGCGACCGTCTGCTGCCGATCTTGGCGCCATCAATGCGGCTGGGCTGGGTTTACCCAACCTGAATGCGGGTTCGCGTTTTGCCGGACCCGAGGAGGCAACAGTCTACGAAATTGGCCTTAAAGCCCGCTTTGACAGGGCATCCATTAACCTGACCATTTTCGACCAGGAGATTAAGGACTTTCAGTCTAATCTGTTCCTGGGCACCGGGTTTTTCCTCGCCAATGCGGGTAAACAATCAACGACCGGCTTAGAGTTAGAAGTTAATTATGCGCCCGTCGATTCACTGCACTTGTCGTTCTCCGGAACATTTCTGGACCCGAAGTATGATTCATTCCCGAACGGCGAGGGGGTGAACGGACCCGAGGACTTTAGTGGCACCAAAGTACCGGGTGTGCACGAGGTCAGCCTCAATTTGTCTGCCGTATACAGCTTTGAATTTGGTGGCAGTGGTTCAGGTTATGTCCGCGCCGAGTACATTTACGATGACACTGTGCCCATCATTGAAAACGTACCGGCCAGTGTCGCTTCAAGAGAAGTCAATACCTTTAACGCGAGTATCGGTGTTGAGTGGGGAAGTGGTTATGAAGCCCAACTGTGGGGCCGAAACCTCAATAATGACGACTACCTGTTGAGTGCATTTCCCTCGGTTGCCCAGTTTGGCAGCTTCAGCGGATATCCCAACGAGCCAAGAACTTATGGCCTGACGCTAAGCAAGCGTTTCTGAGTCAAGGTCAAGCGACCAAGGAACGGGCCCTGCGGGGCCCGTTTTTTTTTGGGCAGAAAAGAGTGCTGATTGCTAGTTCCTGAGAAGCAATAATGACTTGTCTGCCCACCTCTGTTGCAGACTCAAGGTTTCCGTGGCCAGCTGTGACAGACCATGTTGCGTGGCTGGCCGGGCACTCCAGTAACTGAAGAGTCTGATTCTCTTTACCAATACCTCGGTAGCAATTTGTCCCAGGTACAGCACTTGCCCCGATGGCATCAGCCTGACACCGGAATCCCAGATACGCAGGGTCTCCTGGGTCAATGGGTCACCACCCAGTCGGTGTAACAACAAGGTATCTGCATGCCCGAGATAATCCCTCTTTAGCGGCGGAAGCGTAAGCTCTGTCGCCTCAGGGTTAATAGACAATATGCTCCAGCGCCAGTTGGCCGGCTCCGCTTCGCGCCAACCACTGGCTAGGAGTGTTTTCGCCAGGCCTCCAGGTGCTCCGGCGTATTGAAAGTTGAACTGGCGAGCCACCACTGAAACCAGCCGGGTACGCTCACGCGGTAGCGTCTGCCATGCATCATTCCACCAGCTTTCTGCTGCAATTTGCCGTTGCGGCAAGGGCAATTTGAGCGCCGCAATATCGTCCTCAAAGTTCTGTTGAACCTGCCATACAAAGGTCATGGTAAGCATGCTGAAGAATATCAGGCTTGCTACGAGCCCGTTGAATGTTCGCACCGCCCTTTGCCGGTAAGCAATCCCCACCACGAAAGTCCAGACCATTCCCAATGCCACACCCATCAACGCCCCACTGAGCCAGTCAAGACCAAGATACAGCCTGGCCAACACAAGCATTGTCAGTAACAGGCCAACAATGGCATAAGGCCACTTGCGATTGCGCCGTTGCAGCTCTCTGGCGATCATAACCGGGTAATAACCCAGCACAACGGTTGCCAGGGTCAACGCTGCACTTGGGTTATAGAGCGTGTTGACCTCAGCCACACTTAGCAACGGCGTTGCTCTTAGTGTCCAACCCAGCAACAATTGCAAAATCACACCACCGCCCATGGCGACGAGCCAGTGCAGGGCGGCTTTTTTTCGCCCGGCACCAATCAGCCACAGCAACACCGCAACCGCCGTGGGAATAAGCACCCACAAACGCGTCAGCTGAGTCAATGCCACCATCACTGGATCGGCGATATGATTTCTCAATGCCAATGCCTGCGACTGCACGGCCTGATCAATGGACTGGGGGTGAGCTGAAAACGGGGACAGGAACAGCAATATAATCATGCTCCAGAAGAACATCACCAATAATAAACCCATCATGGTAATTGCTAGTACTTCGGGTTGCGTTGAGTCGAGCAACGGTCCCGCGATACGTTTAAACACTGGATGCCGGCGTAGCCAGCGGATGACATGACGTAGCCACCTTGCTGAACGACTGGCCAGAAATTCATAGGCTGTCCAGATTATCCACCAACTCAGCCACAACACCACGGCGCCAATGATTAACACGAGTGACATACGCCCCGCATACTCAGATGCCACCTCAAGGGACGCGCCAAACAACATGCCTGGCAACAGGTAAGCCGGTGTCCACGCTATACAGGTGGGAATATCGACCATCAGGAAGCGCCTCGGTACCATGCCCAGCACCCCGGCCGTCGCAGGTATAACCGGTCTGAGTGGTCCAATAAAGCGCCCCACTACCACGCTTTTTGCACCGTGTGCCTGAAAGAACAAGCGGCCCCGTTCCAGCACCCGTGGGATACTTGAAAATGGCCACAAATCTGCCAGGTGACCACGATAATGTCGGCCAGCCCAATAACTGACCAGGTCACCAGCCAGCGCCCCAACTGACCCCCAAAGCCACGCCGGGAAGAAATCAATGGCACCCAGAGCAATCAGCGCGCCTATACCAAACAGGATAATGATCCCGGGAACCAGAATGCCGATAAAAGCCAGTGACTCGACAAAGGACATGACAAATATCCAAAACCCCGCCCAGCCCGGATTGGCTGACAGCCAGTTCAGTAAATCCTGTGTCCAACCAGAATCCATTTGCTATTAATCAAGTCTCCTTTTTGTTTGACACCCAGTCCTATGTTAGCCCGTGACGAGCTGCTTAGCTGTTCGCCAGTGCTGTAAAGGCCTCCCTTGCCGCATTCAAGGTTGACGCAATATGTTCATCCGTGTGTGCAGATGACACAAAACCGGCCTCATAAGCCGATGGCGCCAGGTAAACACCTTTTTCAAGCATGGTGTGGTAATAGTGCCTGAAACTGTCAACATCCACGGCTCCCGCCTGTTCAAAATTGATGATCTGCTTCGCTTCACTGAAAAACAGGCCAAACATCGCCCCCACCTGGGTGGTGGTGAAAGATACACCCGCATGGTCGGCCTCGGCTTGCAATCCTTCCGTTAGCCGCCGGGTTTTGTCGTGGATATCCCTATAAAAACCTGTTTGTGAAATCAGATCAAGTGTTGCCAGTCCTGCAGCCATTGCCACCGGGTTACCTGACAGGGTCCCCGCCTGGTATACGGGACCCAGGGGTGCAACCAACTCCATGAATTCACGGCGACCACCGAATGCGCCAACCGGCATACCTCCACCAATGATTTTGCCAAAGGTGGATAAGTCCGGTTTAACCCCATACAAGGATTGCGCACCACCCAAGGCTACACGAAAACCGGTCATGACTTCATCGAAAACCAACAGCACACCAAACTCATCACACAACTGCCGCAAACCCTTGAGATACCCCTCCACGGGGGGAATACAATTCATATTGCCTGCTACCGGCTCGACTATAAGACAAGCGACCTCCTCGCCCTGGGTCGCAAAACAGTCTTGTACCGCATCAAGGTCATTAAATGGCACCGTCAGCGTCAGGTCAGCGCAGGCCGCCGGCACACCCGGAGAAGTGGGTACACCCAAGGTCAGTGCACCACTGCCGGCCTTAACCAAAAAAGAATCGGCGTGGCCGTGGTAGCAACCTTCAAACTTGAGGATTCGATCACGTCCGGTAGCTGCACGAGCTACCCGAATGGCGCTCATGGTGGCCTCGGTACCCGAGTTGACCATGCGTACCATATCCATGCCATCCACCAACTCACACAGACGTTCCGCCATGGTTACTTCGGCTGGCGATGGGGCACCGAAACTAAGCCCCTTCGCAACCGCCTGCTCAACGGCTGACAGGATTGCCGGGTGCGCGTGACCGGCTATCATGGGCCCCCAGGAGCCGACGTAATCGATATAAGATCGCCCGGCCACATCATATAAACAGGCCCCACTGGCCCGTTCAAAGAATACCGGATCGCCACCCACGCCATTAAATGCACGAACTGGTGAGTTCACACCGCCCGGTATATGTAGCCGCGCCCGCTCGATCAATTCCTTACTGCTTGTCATGGTTAGACCTATTTTTGTTTCGGAAAACCAAAGCACCTATTTTAACTTGTTTTATATTTTGGTTTGCGACTTAAGCAGCACACTGACCCTGTATTGCGCAAGGATCCGGAAGATTTCCTTGCAGGTGCAAACTGCGGGTCAGGCGTGGCAAACTACGCTTTTTGTCAACACGGGAATACAATAGTGACAAAGAGTAATTACAAGGTCTGGATGTGTATCATCTGCGGCTGGGTTTACGAAGAGGAAACAGGCTCCGAGGAAGAAGGCTTGGCACCCGGTACACGCTGGGAAGACGTTCCGGAATTCTGGGTCTGCCCTGACTGTGGTGCGGGCAAGGAAGACTTCGAAATGATTGAACTCTGAAATACAGCAGGATATCAAGTCTTATGAATACAAGTGGAGGCATAATAAGGGATAGACACAACGCAATGGTTGGCGGCGTCTGTGCCGGTATTGCACGGCATTTCAGTTGGTCGATAACCGGCACCCGGGTTGTCTATGTCTTAGCTTCAATTTTGTCTGCCGCTTTCCCGGGTATCCTGGTTTATATCATCCTGTGGATGTTGCTACCTGCATCCGCAGACTAGTGCTCCTTCAAGGTGATATTGCCGAGTTCAGCGAGTTGGGAAGTGGTTGACCGTAAGACGCGCTTCGCGGGTAATGGCCTGGTCCTTGCCAAGAGGGGCGACGCCAGGGACGACCGCTTCCTGGCTCGCCCGAAGGGAGCTAAGCAGATGATCCAAATCAAGGAATTTATTCAGGCGAACTTTGCGAATCGAGATTGCGAAACGCCAACCACCGCGTCAGGATAGTTGCCATCCCACAAAATATCATGACCATTACCAGGGGTATCAGGCTGTGGTTATAAAAGGTTGCAACCAGAAATGACATACCGGCGCCAAAAGCAACTTGCACGGTCCCAATGATGGCAACCGCGTAACCCGCAATATCGGGTACCGGGTCCAAAGCCAGGGCGGTCGCAATGGGTAGAATCATACCGTGTCCAAGCATGTAGAGTGAAACAACCGCCCAGAAGGCGACCACCGAGGGTTCGCCGAGGCTCATCAACAGAACGAAAGCAGTGATAACGAGCAAAAACACGCTACCGCCAAGATTGATCATGCCCAACATTCCAAGCCTTGAGACCAGTCGGCGAGCGATCATTGCACCCACCATAAATGCGAACGCGGCGACTGAAAATAATGGTCCGAAAGCCGCCGCGGAAATACCATATAGATCAGCCATGATGGTCGACGCAGAAGTGATGACTGCAAGATATGCGCCAGCGGACAGGGCGACTAGAAGCACACCGGCCCAACACTGTCTTATGGAGAAAAATAGTGCGGTTTGCTTGCGAAATTGACTTAATGGGTTGCGGTGCTGGCGGATTGCAGGTGCGGTCTCCGGCAATTTCCTGCTAACCAAAAACAGTACCAGGGCGCCAAACAGCATGGTGCCCCAGAAAACACTCCGCCAGCCTGTCAAGGCAATTACCAAACTACCGACGGGTGGCGCCAGCAGAGGAGCTATGGTCAGAATGGCAACCAGCATGGCCATCATACGGGCGGCCTTTTCACCACTGACCGTATCCCGGACCACCGCGCGACTTACCACCGGCCCGACAGCCGATGCAAACCCCTGGATGAAGCGGGCAAGCAACAATTGATTCAATTCCTGACTGAGTGCGCACGCGGCACTGGCAAGCGCAAATATGATAACCCCATAAAGAGCAACCGGCTTCCTCCCAAAGTGGTCCGAGGCGAGACCCACAGGAATCTGCCCCAGTGAAAGTCCGACAAGAAAAACGGTCACCACCAGTTGCGCAGCCCCAAGACTGCTCTGCAGATCACCAGCAATCAGGGGCGTGGCCGGCAGACTGATATCAACAGCTATTGCAGCCAGCGCTGTCAGCAAACCAAGAACCGCAATCATCATGGCTTCACGATGCAGACCGGCCATCCCGACGCTCGGCCAGAACATGGGTGGTGAGGTAACCGGCAAGGACTGGTTTCATGTATTGACTCCCTTCGTTTTGGGTCCGGGCACCGGGACAGTGTAATGAAACTTGCGTTCCTGGCCCACACCTGTGTCTTATGAAGCCCCATCCAAAAGTGGTGTTCGCGATGCAGTCGAGGCGTCTGCCGGGCAGATGCAACTGGGCCTGGGTAGGTTCTGGTTGGCTAAAGACGGGCCAGGCGAGTCGACCAATGTACTTGATTTTCTGCCAAAAAGGCGTAATGTTATATTTACCACTTACATCTAGTGGTTTATAGGGGATAGGAGAAAGGCGTTTTGTGATGTCGGGCGACAAGGCCGACACCTGACTGGATGTCGGGCACATGACATGGATGTCGGCTTGTTGGTTTATTGATCGGCGAGCCAGGAGCCAGGTTTTGAAGGGATGGAAGAAAACCAGAGCTTACGCTGCGGCCGGACAGTGTCGTGGTTTCAACTTGTATGAAATGATGGTCACCATGACCATTGGCGCGATTTTGCTGGCAATCGCCCTGCCCGCTTTTGATCGTTTTGGTGTGAATGGCATTCTGGTGACGACAACCAACGACTTGTCTGCCTCATTTAGCCGGGCGCGTGCCGAGGCGATCAAGGCACGGCGCAACGTGCGTATGTGCCCCTCTTCCGACAGTAACACCTGTGATTCAGATGCCAATTGGGCGAGCGGCTGGATCATGTACGTCGATACCGACAGAAGCGGTTCGCCAGCAAGTGGCGAGTTGCTACAGATCGGTACTTTCATAGACGATCGGGTTTCTTTGACAACACCAGGCAGTTTTTCACAATGGTTGGAATTCAGACCAACCGGCACAGTGCTGGGTAACGCCGGTACTACAGGGTTCTTTTTGTTGTGCTCTGATCACTTCGATGACCTTTCAAGACGGGTGGGGATTTCGGCTTCCGGGCGTGTTTCTGCCAAAAAGCAGGCAAACCTTTGTGTTGGGGAAGGCTCATGAGAGGACCCCGGATGAAACCTACAACCAAACAATTGGGTATGTCATTGATAGAAACCCTAGTGTCACTGCTGGTTTTCTCCGTGGGTATTTTGGGTGTTGCTTCGTTGATGCTGACCAACATGCGTCACAACGATGAGACGCTCACACGCACGCAGTCAACGGTTCTGGCAAATGAGCTTTACGAGATGATGCGGGCCAACCTGGTTGCTGTCGAGGCCGGTGATTATACGCTTGCAATGAGTTCGGCTCTGCCTTCCACGACCCAGACCGATTGTGCCACTGTCACCTGTAACACGGCACAAATTGCCAGTTGGGATCTCGCCACCTGGGGCGCCAGAGTCAGCCGCGTTTTGCCGGGGGCTGATGCCGCTGTTAGCGTGGATGCGATCTCCGACCCCATGTTGATCCAGGTGCAATTGAGCTTTGACGCCCCCCTGGCGATGACTGAAACATTCTCGTTCAGGCTGAGATGATGCAGAAGCCGAACTCAGCTGGAAAGAACCACATCTTCGGCACAGCAGTAAGTCGCATGCGTGGCACAACGCTGCTAAGTCTGTTGATTTCGACTGCTGTGAGCATTCCGATCGTTGGCGGTGTGCTGATCTTTTACGTCAATACACTTGAATCCGCTGCCTACATGAATGCCGTGTCCCGGGTCCAGGAAAACGGTCGATTTGCTGTTGATCATATCGCCAGAACTTTGCGTATGACCCGCTATGATGACCCGTACACTCCGTTAGTTGTACCCACAGAAATATCCGGCACCAGTAGTTCTGCCACCTCGCTTTCAATGACAGGCTTTACTCTGAAAACAGACACGGATGTTATAAGCATCAGTCATGAAGGCGCTCCGCAAGTCCGGGATTGCCAGGGTATGGCGGTGACTTCCGGTAATTTGGTCACCAACACCTATGCTGTCTCTGCCGATGATGAGTTGATTTGCCGCACCGCCGTTGATCCGGTTGTTATTGCTGAGGGCGTGGAGGACATGCAAATTCTTTATGGTATTGATTCTGACGCAGATAGCGTGGCCGACCGCTACATGCTGGTGGGCAACGTTGTCGACTGGTCTCAGGTGGTTTCAATCAGAGTAAGTCTCCTGATTAATTCCGTTGAGGCTGTCTATGCCACCTCCATTCACGGTTGTGAGTCCTGTAGCACTTTCAACCCTCTTGCAAGCAATCTTTTGCGCGCCGAGTTTCATACGACAATTCGACTCCGGAACCTCTGAGGTCATTGATGATGCGCTTATTCCCTACCCATAGTGTTCAGCAACATGGCATAACCCTGCCCATCGTACTGATGCTGCTGATTCCATTGACTTTGCTGTCTGTGATGGTCGCCAAACGCAACAACCTCGAGGAACTGATGGCTGCAAGTCAACGTGACGGGCAGCAAGCTCTGATGAATGCGGAGAGCGGTCTGGAATTTACGGATGTCGTATTTCAACAGATCGTTGCAGGTACTTACGCCTACCGACTGGATGAGATTCTGGACGAACAGCAAGGCAGACTGAGGTATGCAGGCACATCTCTGGAGAATTACCTGAGTGGGGAAGTTTCATTTGATGTGTTGGTTCGGGATAATGAGGATCCAGACGTGCCCCGTCCCACGGATGCTACTTACAACTGCGACCCTGAAACCAATACGGACTTGCCTGCTGGTTACGCCGAGGACTGTTCATGGGAGGTCGACGCGGATCAACGATTGGTGGTGACCTCCGCCGGCTCGTACCAAGGCGCCGAACGTGTCGTGGAGGCGGTTTTTGACGTCGTATCCTCATCGGCCCTTAAGAATATGAGTGTGTTTGCGGAAGGTCGAATCAAAATTGTCGGTAACCCCGACATCCACGGCCCCGATGCGCGGGTTCACAGTAACGCCGATTTCATATTTTCTGGAAATGTACAAATTGATGGGACCATTACGCAGGCTGACACTGTCCTGGATCATGATGAATCAGCAGTAACAGACTTCGATGGTAATCCGGTTGAGATCACGGTTATTGCCCGCCTGGACACGCCGTATGTCTACCCACCGGTGTACAAGGGTATTGCAACCCGCTACATGACCAGCAACTGCGATGTCTGGGATGGCCCTCCAGGCGGGAGTAACCCCTTGACCGGAGATGCCAGTGCGTTACTGAAAGCCGCGGAAGATAGCGGTGGTGCAGCGTCACCAGCCCGCTACCAGGGTTGGACCTGCGATGCGACCTGTTTCGAGCCACAGTCCAGTTGCAAGAACTTGAAGTGGAGCCTGAAAGGGAACGATGCCATCAGCGGCTTTTACTACGTGGAAGGAAACGCGACCATCGGCGGCAACACAGGCTCTTCGACCGATCCGCTAGAGCTCAGTGTCGTTGCGGAGGGATTTATTGAGGTTACCGGCACCCCGTTTATTACCCCATACTACCAATCAGAAGAAGCTGTGGATTTTGACAATGCTACCTCCACAGCCGCGGTGTCCGTCATTGATCCGGGCCTGCAATACGAGGGACTGCTGGCCACGGACCAGGTTCTGAAGAACTACCAGGTGCTGTTACTGGCCGGTGGAGACTTGAGCCTGAAGGGCAATTCCACCACCGCTCACAATTTCAATGGTGTGCTTGCCGCACACGGTCAATTCGAGCTTGCGGGCAACCCTTCAATCCAGGGCGGCCTATTCAGTGAGGGCGCCAGTTATTCCGACGAGTCTGAATTTTTTGACAATATCGATTTAAGCAAGCAAAAGACTGTTGGCGTGACCGAGGATACAATCCACGGTAACCCGGATTTGTGGGATGCTATCAATCTTGGTGGAGATCCTGACGAAGGCCCTCCCCTTGGAGTGACCCTGGCAACGTGGCGTGAGTTGGTTGACTAGGCCTTGGTGTATAAATATGCAAGCCAACCAGGTAAGTCATACCACCAACTGTCCGGGAAAGGCTATGACTGGCTTTGCGATGGTGGAGTTGTTGATTGTGGTCACTGTGGTGGCCATACTGGTCTCAGTGGCCATGCCTTCTTACCAACGGGTCATCGTTAAATCCAGGCAAACCGAGGCCAAGGAGCTGTTGTATACCGCGGCCCACCGTCAACAGCAGTTTTTCACCCGGAATAACGTTTACACCACTGTAACTGGTGAAGCAGGCATCAATGTCCCCACCACCAGTGGCGGTGGTTATTACACTCTCACCATCACAGTACCCATTCCAGCCAGCAGCTACTCCATGTCGGCCGTACCGGTGCCCGACACCTCCCAGGCCAGTGACTCAGAGTGCGGTACCTTTACCCTCAATTCACTGGGTGTGAAAACTGTCAGCGGTAGCCAGACTTCACCCCCTTGCTGGTAACTGCAGCGCAGGGGCGTGTCACACTATTGTGAATTCCTAATATCCGGTAAAGGCCCGACCAGTGGAATAGAGCTGGTAAAGGCCTGTCCAGTCTCGCCTGTCGGTTATCTCTCGGAAACAGGCATCAAGTTGGTTGTCACCTCAGGTGCTTGAACAGACTCACGGCTACCCGCATGGCCAACAGCAGACCGAAGACAATAACGAAATCAGCCGATACGAAGGTTCCGAACCAGGCCAGAACGAGCAGGGCGGTACCGGTGACCAAGTGCAATAATGCATTCGGTTCATTATTATCAACAGCCAAACCCAGATAAATCAATCCTATGACCCAGGTGCTGGCACCAAGCAGTGCATTCATTTGCATTCCGGCGACCCAGATTGACAAAAAGACAATGGCCGTGGCTACACTGGCCGCACTGAGCGAAGCCAGAATCTCGGTGGCGGATGAAGCCATCGCCGGCAAGAGCTTTTCAGCAGCAGCCGTCTCAAATTGCTGATTTTGTCGTAATTGTGCAGTAAACGTTTTCATCATATTCTCCTTTATAAAATATACTTACTAATAAGTAAGCCAAATGTTCAAATTTTTTTAGTCGATAATATTCAATTCATTGCGAAGTTGCGCACCGACCTCAGCCAGTACGTTAATGCCATCAATACGTACCATCTGCCTGGCGCCGTGCAAAGCAGCAAGGATCAACAAAGCTTTTGGCCGTGCTTCACCCTCGAAACTGAATTCCTCCTGCTTTCTACCTACCTCAACCACCCTTGTTAACCACGCAATGGTCTCAGACATAAAGCTGGCTGTGGCTTCACGGACAGCTTCTGGCAATTCCACATACTCAACTGAAAACGCGCCGATCGGACAAATACACCGTCCTGTCTGGCATTGCGCTGTTGTAAATGCGATAAAACCCTCGAGTTGTTCCCGTGCCGAGCCACCATAAGCCATGAACTCAGAGGTGCGACTGCGCAGGGTTTGCCGGTATTCCTCAATCAACGCCAGGGCCAGATCCGTCTTGGCCGGAAAGTGGTAGTGCACGGCGGCATTTTTCACCCCAAGGTGGGTGGAAATATCGCGGTAAGAAAACCCGCTGAAGCCGCGCTTCATCAGTAGCTCGGCAGCCCTGTCCATGATCTGCTCGCGTGTGTTTAAGTTTCCGGTCATGCTAACCTCATAATCTTACTTACTGGTAAGTATATATGTTTTTGTTGGAATTGCAAGTTCTTTCGTGTGCTATTCGCTTTGCTTTGTATTCTTGTAAACTTATGGCTATGACAATCCCTCGATTGATCGCCACCCAGGACTTGTCGCCGTATTTCCGATCAAACGGGATTGCGTTCGTGACACCAGAAACCCTGAGTCTTGGTTTCGGTCAGGGTAACAAACAGTATTGTTTGTATTCTTATCCCGGACCCAGGTTAAATGAAACCATGGGTGTGTTTTGCGAGTGGCACACGGAAGATTTCTTTGAAACCGATACCGGCCCCCATTTTGCAATAGGTATGCGAGGCCCGGTTGAGGAGCACCCTCACCGCGGGCGGGGCCTTGCCATTGGTGTCCTGGCTAACGCGGCACACAACGCTGAAAGCCCTGATCACCCCATCCCACTTTTCGAAGGCTGCCCGGACCCACCTGGTGGACCGTCATTCTTCCTTGAAGACTTCACCATCAATGACGGTATGACCCCCATAGAGGAGTGGCAGCTCAGTCTTGGGCAAGACCTGCCTCGCCTGAAGGGCGGCCGGACTTTCAGGATTGATGTTGAGGTATCGTGCGGTCATGTGTGGGCGGGCGTCTGGGAAGTCACAACTAAACAATCCAGTGGTACTGAAAGCGAAAGAAGCTACACGTTTCTCGGTCAGGCCAACTGCTCGGATGATGGGCCGGGATATAGCGGTAACCCCGCATCGCCCTGCCCCGAAAGCCCGCTTGACAAAGGCCGTGGAAACGCATTTATCGGTGCGGGGTTTCAAAACCCGGAAACCCGCTCATACGTCGACAATATTTACATTGCCCACTGGAAAAGTAAGGGTGCGGGTGCAGATCGGCAGATGCCCGGAAATGACTAGTCAGCGGCCCCTACTACGGTTAGCTTCTGGGCTCGCCAGCGCAATATCCCACCCGCCAGGTTAGCTACCTTGGGAACTCCGGCCTGCAACAACATGATGCTGGCCCGTGCTGAACGACCCCCTGCACGACAGACAGTGACAACCGGTTGGCCTTTTGGTATTTCGTCCATCTGGCTCTCAAGACTGCCAAGTGGTATCAGAACGGCCCCAGGAATATGGCCCATGGGACCGTCAAATTCGTCCGGCTCTCTGACGTCCAGGATCTGCACTTCATTGAGATGATCTTCCACCCAGCCGGGTTGAATTTCCAGGATGCCCGCAAAAGTGTAGTTGAGTGGTGCCCAATCCGGCTCATCATCCGGCGACTGATTGTCGTCCGGACGACCACACTTGAGATTGGCCGGTACCGCCAGCTCCATCTGCTTGGGATGAGGCAGCCCCAGGTTGTTCATGTAACCTGCAAAATCACTCTCACTCAAGGCTCCACCTAAGCGGGTATTAAACCGCCGCTCCTCCGTCACACTGGTGACTGTCAGACCCCGGTAATCATGTCCGGGATACAGCAAACTGGGATCAGGCAGCGTGAAAATCTGGGTGTGAACCGAGCGATACAACAAGCGGGAATCGCCCTGCTGGAAGTCTGTCCGTCCAGCACCACGAACGAGTAATGCGTCACCGGTAAAGGCACAACTCTCATCGTCCAGCACGAAGGACATGCAACCTGAGGTGTGCCCGGGTGTCGCACGCGCTTCGAGGTAACGCCGGCCAAATTCTATCCGCTCACCATGTTCCACATAACGGTCCGCACCCTCTGCTCCACTGTTTTTTCCGAACAACATCTGGCTACCAAGACGCTTCTTCAGGAGCCACGCACCGGTGACGTGATCTGCATGGACGTGCGTATCAAGCGTGCAGATGAGCTTCAAACCCAACTCCTCTATCAAGGCTGCGTCCCTGCGCACCTGCTCGAATACGGGGTCGATAATGACTGCCTGACAGCTTTCCTCATCGCCAAGAAGATAAGTGTAGGTACTGGATTGAGGATCAAATAACTGTCGAAAAATCACTTCTGCCACGCCCTGGTTGGGTTTGCTCAATATTCAACACTAGTGTACTGCATCGTAATTCTTGGTAGCCTCCAAAGCCTCAATCCAACTTGATCGTCAACCGATCACCCAGCTTCACACCCAGCTCAGAGACCTTTCCGGCATTGAGCTCAAGCACGTACCTGGCTGGTGCATTACTGGGATAGGAGGGACAGCGGCTTATCTTGCACGGTGGTGTATCCAAGGCGACACTGACAAGCTTCAGTTGGCCGTCAAAATACAGAATATCCAGAGGGATGCGGGTGTTTTTCATCCAGAAACTACGGGGCTGTTCCGTTGGAAAGATAAACAACATACCGTGACTTGTCGGCATTTCGAGGCGGTACATTAGACCCAGAGCCTGCTCCTCCCGTGTCTGGGCAAGTTCTACACTAAATTGTTTTCCTCCAATTTCGACACTGGGCCCGTCCAGAGCACAAGCGGTGCAGGTTACAAACACCAGAATACACAGCAGGAAACGCATAGTGATGGCCCGATCGTTGATCTAACCGAATAATAACAGCAATCGCATTCGTGCAGCCGAATACCAAACCAACCCCTTCACATGCTGAAACCGTGCCTTCCTATTGCAGACGGCGACCGATTGGGTGAGGACTGGCTAGCCCGCGGATTCAATCGGTCGACGCAAGACGGCTATTTGTCAGCCCTGAGTCTCGCTAATGTTGATGGTGGCTACCGGGCACAAAGAGGTGTGGCGTTAATTAATTCTGCCTTTGATGGTCAGTTCAGATGTCTAGCAATACTCTTCATTGTAAGGGTGCAATCTCTACACTGGGTGCCTCTTTGATGTCCAATGCAACCATCACGTCACTGTAATACACAGGGTCGATATCACCCATGACATTGACGACTACAATTTCTTCCTCATCTGCAGACACGATTGTCAGTCCACGTACAGCATCGCCTGAGGATTTAGCATACATTTTTACTAGCTCGCCCTCGTCATGAATCAACATTACCGATTGCCAGCCGTCGTTACCCAGTTTTTCACCCATGTGCTCAAAGTTTCGCCTGATCCGGTCCGTGTCTCCGTAGACTTCGTAGGTGCGTATCCGCACACCATCCAGGCTCTTTAACAACGCCTTGATTTCCGGCTCCTCGTCCAGAAAAAGGGCGGCGAACCGCAACACCGTCGGCCCCAACGACAAGGCCATGGTTCGGTTGGTATCAAGCATGCCCGGTGAGTCAAGGTTGGCGTAGCCCTCATTGCTGCGAGGTGCCGTGAAACCACAAGATGTCACTGCGATACTTGCCAAAACTACCAGCACCCACCGGGAGCGCTCAGATTTGATTGTTTGCCTGATCACAGGCTTAATCCAGATCCAGAGCGCCATCAATATCGATGTCAAAGTTATCCATCACTTTGCCCAACTGTCGTGGGTCCAGTTTGCCAATGATGTTGATAAACATGACTTCTTCGTCATCAACCGTCATGACGGTCATTCCATCCATGACCGTACCATTGAGCTTCATATAGATAAGGACCTGTTCATCATCGTCGTTAACCTGTACCACGGGTTCCCAACCCAATGACCTCAGTGTGCCCCTGACTTCGGCAAACTTCTGGCTGGCGACTTCGACGTCGTCCTGGGTGTCATAGCCAAACACCCTTACGCCCTTGAGATTGGACAACAACTCTGCGGCTTCCGGGTCACTTTCCCCGCTCATTAGTGAGACAAACTGGAGTAGCGTTCCACCAATATTGATGGATATTTTCGGTTCACCATAGCTTGACGACAGGTCACCAAAGTCAACATACCCCGGCAGATCCTTGAGTTCGTCTTCCTGCGCCATTACCGGCATTGCCAGCAGTGCACAAATTAATCCTGTAAAAAATGTATAGATGCCTTTTTTCCCGATGTTCGTGTATTTCATGCTTTCTTCTCCTTGGAGTGATGTTGCTTAAGTTTGATATTTCTGATCATGTGTCCGGCAACCGCGTCTACCATGGTTTCGCCGACGGTTAATTCAATTTCACGCCCGGTAAATTGGCCGGCCTTATCCAGGTAAGCAAAGGCAATTGCGAGATCCTGCCGGGCCTGCGCAATCTCGCTGGCCGAGGGCGTCACTGGTCGCATCAGCCCAATTGCAATGATCACCAACGGGACGGCCACCAAAGCCATGGCCCAGTGCGGTTGCAATGATTTGCTCCACAGTGCAGTTTTGTGCTCGCGCGGAATCGCACGCAGTCGCTTTCTCAGGCTGGCTGGTGCGCGCTCAACATGAATCGTGTCCATGGCCTGTTGCAGTTGATACGCCTCAATGATTGCGCGCGCGAGATCCCTGTCGTCAGTAGCGGTCGCTTTAAGTTCTTCGGCATCAACCGGGCTCAGCTCACCATCAAGCAAGGCATTAATCTGTTGTTCCGTTTTTTCGTCGGTTCGGTTCATGGTCTTACCTCAGCGAGTTGCTCACGCAACTCTTTACGTGCCCGGTGCAGATAAACCTTGACCTGCGCCAGACTTAATTCCAGCATTCCGGCTACTTCCTCGTAGCTGTGTTGATTGACATCCCGCAACACAACCAGCGACCGGTATGGCTCCTTCAATCCTTCAATGGCTCGTCGCAGCCATACTCCCAGTTCGGTGGCTGAGGCACCCTGCATGGGTCCGCTTACCTCGCCTGCCATGTGGGTTTCATTCAACTCCACGTTGTCACGTCTGCGCCGTAGTCGGTCCAAACAACCGTTGCGGGTTACTTTCATCAACCAGGGCTTGATTCGTTCAGGATCGATGTTGTCCTGGTTGTGCCAAAGTTTTACAAACGCATCCTGGGTAGCATCCTCGGCTTCCTGAGCATCTTTCAGTATATATCGCGCCAACGTCCAGGCGTGGTCCTGGTAGTCCTTTACCCACTGCCGGTATCTTCTGCTCATCTCATCAGAATATACGCAAGCGGGAGGAAATAGTTACAATTTTGTGTGGCGTACCGACTATATGCCGTAGGTGTTGTTATGCTATGTGCGAATGGAGGCCTCCCACAAACAACTCAAAGCGCTTTTGCAAAGTGAAAAGGCCTCGCTGTTGAGTGCGGATGAGACCGGTGACGAGGCCGAGCAGGTTGTTGAATTGGACCAAACCCGCGTTGGCCGGCTTTCACGCATGGATGCCATGCAATCCCAGGCCATGTCCATAGAAACCGGCAGACGGCGACGGCAGCGTCTGCTTGATATTGCCTCGGCTTTGGAGCGTATCAACAACGGAGATTACGGTTATTGCTTCGAGTGTGGAGAGTCAATCAACCCCGGACGTCTTAAAGCAAATCCCGCAGCCGCATTGTGTATTGACTGCGCTGAGTCGAATGAATAGATAATAAGTTTTGTATCCGTCTTCGTCTGCGAGCAGATTATTTTTGGGCGCAGCCCAAGGCTCTGCTTCAAAAAAGCACGTGACTGCTCTTGAAATGTAGACCCCGTATCCCCAATTCAGCAAGCAGGCTGCGGTTTCCCCGCTTTTTGGGTATCCACAGGCACAAAATAAACCGGGGCGGCTTTACCGTTGCGGTGACTTTTTCAATTAACTAATAACTAGGGAGATTCAAATGAAACTTCGTCCTTTACACGATCGAGTGATTGTGAAGCGAATGGAAGAAGAGCGTATGTCTGCAGGTGGCATCGTCATTCCTGACTCAGCAACTGAAAAGCCGGTCCGCGGTGAAGTACTGGCGGTGGGCAACGGCAAGATTCTCGAAAACGGTGACAAGCGTCCGCTGGATATCAGCGTGGGCGACACTGTCCTGTTTGGCAAGTATTCGGGAACAGAAGTAAAAGTGGATGGCGATGAGTTGGTCGTTATGCGCGAAGAAGACATCATGGCGGTTATCCAAGACTGATACCCCTTACTGATATTGAATGAACTGAGGATTAGAAAATGAGTGCAAAAGACGTACGTTTTGGTGATGACGCCCGCAAACAAATGATGCGCGGCGTTAACATCCTGGCCGATGCGGTCAAAATAACATTGGGTCCCAAGGGTCGCAATGTGGTGTTGGACAAGAGCTTTGGAGCTCCGACCGTCACCAAGGATGGGGTTTCAGTGGCTAAGGAAATAGAACTGGAAAATAATTTTGAAAACATGGGTGCACAGATGGTCAAGGAAGTTGCTTCCAAGACCTCCGATGTAGCCGGTGACGGTACCACTACCGCCACAGTCCTGGCGCAGTCCATGCTGAGCGAAGGCCTCAAGGCTGTCGCCGCCGGCATGAACCCGATGGATTTGAAGCGCGGATTGGATAAAGCTGTCAGCAATGCCGTTGAATCCTTACACGGCATGTCCACTCCCTGTACCGATAACAATGCAATCGCGCAGGTTGGCTCAATTTCAGCCAACTCTGATACCGAGGTTGGTGAGTTGATCGCAAAGGCAATGGACAAAGTCGGCAAAGAAGGTGTGATCACGGTAGAAGATGCTTCCGGTCTGTCAAACGAACTGGACGTAGTTGAGGGAATGCAATTCGACCGCGGTTACCTGTCGCCCTACTTTATCAACGACCAGGCCAGCATGAGTGTTGAGCTTGAAGACCCCTTCATCCTGTTACACGACAAAAAGATCAGTAACGTCCGTGACCTGCTGCCGGTTCTCGAAGCCGTTGCAAAAGCGGGCAACCCGCTATTGATCATCGCCGAAGACGTCGAAGGTGAAGCATTGGCGACATTGGTGGTTAATTCTATCCGCGGCATCGTTAAAGTTTGTGCCGTTAAGGCTCCGGGTTTCGGTGACCGTCGCAAAGCCATGCTCGAAGACATTGCCGTACTCACCGGCGCAACCGTGATTTCAGAAGAAGTCGGTTTGGGTCTGGAAAAGGCCACCCTGGAAGAGCTTGGTTCTGCGAAGAAGATCCAGATCACCAAGGAAAACACCACTGTCATTGATGGTGCCGGTAACAGTGACGACATTTCCGGGCGAGTCAACCAGGTGCGTGCCCAGATTGAGGAAGCTACTTCTGATTACGATCGCGAAAAACTGCAGGAACGTGTTGCCAAGCTGGCTGGCGGTGTTGCAGTGATCAAGGTTGGCGCAGCCACTGAGGTCGAGATGAAAGAGAAGAAGGCCCGTGTTGAAGACGCCTTGCACGCAACCCGCGCTGCGGTAGAGGAAGGGGTTGTGCCTGGTGGTGGGGTTGCCATGGTACGTGCGCTGAATTCAATTACCGACCTCAAGGGTGATAACGAGGACCAGAATGTTGGTATTGCAATCGCCTGTCGTGCAATGGAAGAACCGCTTCGCCAGATCGTAGCCAATGCCGGTGCGGAGGGCTCTGTTGTGCTCAACGAGGTCAAGCAGGGAGAAGGCAATTACGGTTATGACGCCGCAGTGGGTGAATATACCGATATGATCGAAGCCGGGATCCTTGATCCAACCAAGGTGGCGCGTTCTGCCCTGCAGAATGCAGCTTCGGTTGCGGGTCTGATGATTACCACTGAAGCCATGGTCGCCGAAGCGCCTAAGGAAGACGCACCACCAATGGGTGGCGCACCTGATATGGGTGGTATGGGTGGTATGGGTGGTATGGGTGGCATGATGTAATCACGCCGCTAGCCCGGTAAATACCATCACCCAGAGTAACGGGTGAAAAAGAGACCCCATTTCGGTGGGGTTTTTTTTTGCGTGACTGGAGTTCAACCTTGAATGCCATCTTCAAGACAAACCGCCGGAATCTACACTTTTCGAGCCGTTGAAGTGCAAGCATGCCCTTGTGTGATGCATGGGATAACTTATTCCAGGTTGCTTCGCTTTTTAAATAGTTGATTTAATTAATTTTACATGCTTGGCTCAATTCTTGCAGTGGTATATGCTCACCGCAGGGTTATTTACAACCGTCCTGCGTTGAC
Organism: Gammaproteobacteria bacterium; assembly: GCA_021772915.1. Taxonomy (GTDB): domain Bacteria; phylum Pseudomonadota; class Gammaproteobacteria; order Xanthomonadales; family SZUA-36; genus SZUA-36. The sequence continues at coordinate 54,699 of JAJFLB010000040.1, forward strand.
AGCACCAAAACAGGAATGGAGCTTATGTTGCGAAACTTAATAGGTATAGGTTTTATTTGTGTTTTTGCGTTACAGGCCAATGTGGCAGCGGCACAAGAGTACTCGGCCAATATGGGCTGGAACAGTGAATACTTCTACCGGGGTATCCCACAGAAAGATTCCTCGGTATTTGCTGGAGTCGATCTGGAGACCGATGGGTTTTATCTTGGTGCATGGGGGGGTGATGTGGGTGATGGAGTAGAAGTCGACTATTACGGTGGCTATGGGTTCGAAGTGGGTAATTTCGGTTTTTCAATCGGTGCCACTTTGTATACCTACACCGGCGATTTTGATGATACCTACAAGGAATTAAACCTCGGGTTTTCCTGGTCCTGGTTGTCCTTCGATATGGCCGCGGGCAAGTGGGACAACTTTGCTCAGCCTGTCCTCAGCTATCAGTTCTACTCGATGACGGCGGAGCACAGGGGATTATTTGGAACCATCGGTTTGTTTCGGGACGAATTCGACGGTGAATATTATGAGGCAGGTTACGGCAATACGCTGAAAGTCCAGGACAGTAACATTCTTGATTACAAGCTAACCCTTATTCGCAGCAGCGATGCCTTGCTGGGTGGGACCTCCGATACCAATCTCGTGCTGACACTAAGCAAAACCTTTTCTTTATAAGCCGAGCATTTCAACGGGGCCATACGTCTTATAATTGGCGGATGGAAATAGGTGTTGCAACTGATCTCAGTCCGTTTCTGAAGCAACTCATTGCACGTCACCCGGAGTGGCTCGCTGAGTTACAACAATCTGGTCGTCTTGATAGCGACAGCCGGCCGAATGCAGATCAGCTTTTGTCCACTACAAGGGAAGACGGATTTGAGCCGGGGTTGCGTGCGTTCAGAAACCGCGAGATGTTGCGGGTAATCTGGCGAGATTTGAACCGCCTCGCTACTTTGGAAGAAACCATGGCCGACCTCAGCACCATGGCCGAGCTTTGTCTGCAATCCGCTACCCATCACTTCACACGACGTCTTGAAAAGCAACACGGCACGCCCCGGAGTACCTCCGGCGAGGCCCAGAGGCTGGTGGTCATTGGTCTCGGCAAGCTCGGCGGGTGCGAGCTCAATATGTCTTCCGATATCGATATCCTGTTTTGCTACCCTGCCAGTGGTGTTTGTGATGGACGTGGCGGTCTATCAAATGAGCAGTTTTTTTCCAGGCTGGCACGCAAAGTCATACGCAGCCTGTCGGAAGTTACTGCCGATGGGTTCTGTTTCAGGGTGGACACCCGGCTCCGGCCTTTTGGTGAGTCCGGCCCTCTTGTCAGTAGCTTTTCCGCTTTGGAGCAGTATTACCAAAGAGAGGGCAGAAATTGGGAACGCTATGCCCTGATCAAGGGTCGTCCCGTAGCCGGTGACCTGGCCGCAGGCCAGCAACTGCTGGACCTGCTGAAGCCCTTCGTGTACCGGCGATACATTGATTTTGGTGCCATCGAGGCCATGCGTGATATGCATCAGAATGTGCAAGACGATGCCATGCGCCGGAACCGGCTTGATGACATCAAGCGTGGTCCGGGAGGTATTCGTGAAATTGAGTTTTTGGTGCAGGGGTTTCAGCTGCTACGGGGTGGAAGAGAGCCTGGTCTGCAGACCACCTCGTTGCTGGCCGCCGCCAACACAATAAAGACCCTGCAATTACTTCCGAGCTCCGATGTGGAGGACCTGCAGGCCGCCTACGAGTTTTTGCGTAATCTGGAGAATCGTATCCAGGCCTTGCACGACCAGCAAACCCACCTGGTTCCGGATGGCGAAGATGGGTTACGGGTCGCCCGGGCGATGGGCTTTGAAAGCATGGTGGATTTCAATGCCGGTGTTGATGATACCCGCACAAAGGTCAGGAACCTGTTTGACCAAAGCCTGCCGCAGACACCCGGGCCTGTGGGCGAAAAGAGCCCCTGGCAACGCCACTGGCAAAACGTCCGCAGAGATGTTCAAGCTGGCAGCGAAGAGCGCATCGCGGGTGACCCTCTGATTGCATTCGCAAATCGCCTGAGCAGATTATCCCTGAGCCAACGCGCATCTCGTCGTCTGGACCAGTTCATGCCGCTTTTACTACAGCGAATCGATTCTCTGGCTCCCGGGGATGTTGTCTTTCAGCGGGTGCTGGATCTGATCTCTGCTATTTGCCAACGGAGCGCCTATCTTTCACTGTTGGTGCAAAACCCGGCAGCAACAGACCAGATGCTGAGTCTGTTTACCACCAGCAAACGGGTCGCGGACACAGTTACACGCTACCCGGCGCTATTGGACGAACTCATTGACCCCCAACTTGGTGCCCAACCACCCGTCGAGGACGACATTAAAAAGGAGGTTGACAGAATTCTGAGGAACCACAAGGAGACCGAGTCAACCCTGCAAGGTCTGAATTACTTCAAACAAGCCATGAGCCTACGTATCAGCGTTGGCGTGTTGCGGTCAACACTGTCGGTACATGAGTCTCGGGCTTTGCTAAGCCTGCTGGCCCAACACCTGATCCAGGCTGCGCTGGGCCTATCCCTTGAGGAAGTGGCCGTTCGCCACGGTATGCTACCCGGACCAAAACTGGCAGTCATTGCCTACGGCAGTCTCGGGGCCTGCTCATTGGGATTTGATTCTGACCTGGACCTGGTGTTTCTCTACGAGCCCGTAGATGCGCAGTCCGATGGTACCCGGCCTGTTTTTGCGGAGCACTATCACACCGCAGTTGCACGCCGGCTGTTGAGTCTGTTATCGGCAACCACCCCGGCGGGCCGCCTGTATAACATTGATGCCAGGTTACGGCCAAACGGTCGGGCCGGGTTATTGCTCTCAAGCGTTGCGGCATTTAAGCGTTATCAACAGGAAAAAGCCTGGGTATGGGAACTGCAGGCGTTGACACGTGCACGACCGGTAGCCGGCAGTGAGCGGGTTTGGGTGGCCTTTGCGAGTACCCGGACTCAAGTGTTGATCGCGGCGCACAAAAACGAGTCTGTTGCGAGGGACGTGTCGGCAATGCGTGAACGTGTTCGTGACGAACAGGAAGATAGTGATCCGCTCAAGTACGGTCGTGGCGGTCTGTTGGACATTGAATTCGTGGTCCAGCTTGGCTTGCTTCTCAAAGCTGGAGAGTTTCCTGAAATTGTTGCATCCACCAAAATTCGGGCTCAGCTTCAAGCGCTTGGGGCTTGCTCCTGGCTGAGTGCCGATGCACTCAAGTCTTTGGGTCTCGCTTACGATCAACTCAGTCATGCCCGCCAGCAACAGACCTTGACCGATGACCACCCTGAAGAGCAAATAAGCAAAATGCTGAAGATTGCAAAACCGGTATGCAGTGACGTATTGGGTTAAAATACAAGCATTCTTGTTGTGGAGTTGACAACGTGACGCATCGCACTGACGCCCAGGATGACAGCCTGGCCTATGCAAACACCCAAAGACAGGTTGAAGTGAGCCGCTCTGACCTGCCGCTATCCTGCCCCATGCCAAACCAGAAGCTCTGGAACGCCCACCCACGCGTTTATCTTTCCTGCGGGGATGACGGTGTCACCAGCTGTCCATATTGTGGCACCCATTACGTTCTAGCTGACTAGCTGACTAGGACCCGTTAACACTTATGCACGTTGTTCAGGCCCTTGTGTCTCTCGACATAGGTGGGTCGGAGTTGGTTGCAGTAGAGACCACGGAACACTTGTGCGCATCAGGCCACCAGGTGACCGTGCTTGCGGCCACGGGACCGCTTGCCGGTCGCACCAGTTCGGCCGGAGCCAGTCTGTTGGAGTGGCCGGTAGGCCGTAAACGGCTGAGCACATTGCGCTATGTGAAACAGCTGCGCACCTGGTTGCTGCAAAACCAACCGGACATTATCCACGCTCACTCTCGTATGCCCGCATGGGTTTGTTATCTGGCGTTACGCAAACTACCCGCCAACCAACGACCGGTACTCATCACGTCTGTACACGGGCAATATTCTGTCAACCGCTACAGCGCCATCATGGCACGCGGCGACCAGGTTGTTACGGTTTCCAATCATATTCACGACTATACGTTGAAAAATTACCTGCCCGCAGACAGCCAAAAGCTTCACACGATATATGGTGGCATCAACCACGCCGATTTCCCGTTTGGGCACCAACCGGACGAAGCGTGGTGGCGAAAGACCCTGGAGGAGTTTCCGCAGTTGGCAAACAAACGCCTGCTGCTGTTGCCTGGCCGCCTGTCACGTTACAAAGGCCACGCCGTGTTCATAGGGTTGTTGGCCAGGCTGCAAGCAGAATACCCTGACCTCCATGGCATCATCCTGGGTCGTGCAAGACCGGGTTCGCGTTACATCAAAGAGCTGGAGAAATTAACTACACGAAATAACTTGGCGGATAAACTGACTTTCACCGGAACAAGAACTGATATACGGGACTGGATGGCGGCATCCAGCCAGGTATTCAACCTGTGCAGTGATCCACCAGAAGCATTTGGTAGAACCGTCCCGGAGGCTCTTTCATTGGGTGTGCCGGTAATCGCCTGGAATCATGGGGGTGTTGCTGAAATACTGCATGAACTATTCCCTGAAGGGGCGGTGACCCCAAATGATCAATTGGCCCTGGCTCAAAAAGCACGAACATTTTTGCAAGACAAACCAGCGGTCAGACAAAATGACGCCTTCTCTTTGCAGACATCAATGGATCAAACCATGGGCCTTTATCGTGCGGTCCTCACCCCTGCTCGTGGTGGATAAAAAAGACTCATGAGTTTATCCCTGAAAAAACTGGTCGTTGACTGGCCATGCTGGCTCACGGTTTCTTTTTTTGCACTACTGCCGTTCGGCCGGTTGGCGGAAATCCCTTTGTCCATCTTCGCATTGTCCTTGCCGTTTTTGGCCCGGTCGATCCAACATCGCCGACGTATCCGGCAACTCGCCCCTGTAGCCGTGCCGATATTCCTGTGCCTTTGGCTGCCCATGCTGGCATCCAGTTTTGACTCATACTTACCGCAAAAAAGTTGGTTTAGCACAATTGCAGCGCTACGTTTCCTTGCAGCCGCACTCAGTATGGCCGTCCTTTTACACACCGATGCCTCACGCTGGCGGGTCTTGCGCTGGACCTCATTCCTGTTGCTGTTTTGGGCTGTAGATGGTTTTGTACAACTTTTCTTCGGTTATGACCTGTTGGGTATTGCCATGCACCCTGACCGGCTCAATGCGCTGTTTGTGAAGAAATATCAATTCTTCGGTCCAACACTTGCGATGCTTTCGCCGCTTTTACTTGAATACGCTCGCCGCCGCTGGCCGCCATCGGTGTGGGTGATCGCCTTCACCTTAACCTTGGGTGCAGTTCTGATTGCAGGAATGCGTGCTGGTTGGCTGATTATGGGTCTGGTACTGGCCGGTTACCTCTGGTTGATTTTGAAGCGTGAAAACCGTCATCTTGGAAAAGCTTTTTTCGCCATCCCGGTGCTTGTTTTTACTGTCATCATCGGCAGTTACTTCACGTCACCCCTGTTCCAGGCAAGAGTCGAACAATCCCTGGGCTTCACAGAAGGATCACAAACGGCTCTTGATACAGCCAGCAACTACCGTTTGCCAATTTTTAAAGCCAGTATGGCAATGATCAAAGCACACCCTGTGAATGGGGTTGGGGTCAGGGCATTCCCGGTGGCATACCTGGAGTATGCCGAAGAAAATGATCCCTTTATTCTGCGCTCAGGTGGTGTCACCGGTTCAACCCATGCTCACAACCTGGTACTGGAAGTGCTGGCCGATGCCGGTAGCATTGGGATGCTGGGTTTGCTCGTAGGTTTGGTTCTGGTTTTGCGATTCTGGCGCAGTATGACCCCGGACGAACGTCAGGAGGCATTTCCTTTTGCGTTTGCCCTGGCCTTGGTGTTGTTTCCACTCAATTCACACTTTGCGTTGTATGGCACCTATCTCTCATCCTTGATTTGGATGCTGTTTGGTCTTTGGCTTGCCTGTGTTGACGATAACCCAAACGAGCTCGCGGCTCCGTAGGACCGAAGAGCTTGCTCTTCGGGAATGTCACGCAGGGAGAGCGGAGTGGACCGTCGCACCAGGTCTGAGGCTTTATGCTGATTTGGTTCCCAAACAGCCAGCTCCTCGGTCCTACGTGTAGAACGGTGCCTCACCCTCCGGGCGGGTTTTGAATCGCCGATGGACCCACCAGTATTGCTCTGGTGCCTGGCGAATCTGTGCTTCCATGATAGCGTTGACACGGGTCAGGTCGGCAACAATGTCAGCCGTCGGAAAATTATCCAGAGCCGGCATCAGGGTCATGATGTAAGTATTGCTGTCTGCGTCAAACCGGGGAAACATCGGCACCACCGCACAACCGGTGAGCGCAGGAAGACGATGGGTGGCTAGTAAGGTGGCCGTTTGAATACCAAAAAAAGGCACAAACTCACTTGCTTCGGGCCCAAAGTCCTGGTCGGGTGCGTACCAGAGCACACCTCCGTTTTTTAACAGCTGAACAGCTCGCCGGGGCTCTTTCTTGTCTATCAGGTCTCCAGAGTAGCGACTGCGTCCCCGATTTTGATACCACTCCAACACCGGGTTATTTAAAACTCGATACACCCCGGCCGCCCTGGTCTTGTTGCACAGGATGAACCCACCCATTTCAAGGCTGGTGCTGTGACAGGTCAACACCAGCACGCCGCGGCCCAACTCTTCGGCATTCTGTAGATTGTCTAAACCCTCAACCCTCGTCATGGCTGCAACCCTATCGACCGGTGCCGACCAGCACCAGGCAACTTCCAGCAGTGTACGAGCAAGCGAACTAAACCCGCCTCTCAGAATGCTTTCACGCTCCATGCTCCCCAATTCCGGGAAGCACTTGTCTATATTGCGGCGGGCAATGGTGCGTCTGCGTCTCATCAAGTGATAACTCAGCAGACCAAGAGGTCTTACCAGCAGACGCCCCAAACCAGGTGGTGCCCGCCCCAGAACCCATAACACCGCCACCGCCATCCAGCTGAACAGGTGTCGTAGACATATGGATGGTGGTTGGCTTGCATTTTGAACCATGGCTACATTTTCCTTGCAAACCGTAGCCATATTCAAGCCCAAATCAATATGATGGCAAGCTGTATAATCTGGACTTATCTCTCCGAGGCACAAAAGCACTTCATGCGTTTCCTTTATTCTCTGTTGATCATCATTGGCACGCCCTTTGTCCTTTTGTACTTCGCCATTCGTGGTTTGCGAGATCGTGCCTACCTGACCGCCTGGGATCAGCGTTTTGGTTATATCCAGCCCGGCAAACAGGGTGGCATTTTATTACACGCCGCATCGGTGGGTGAGTGCGCGGCTGCCAAACCGTTAATTAAAGCCCTGCTAGGAACCTATCCCGACTTGCCGTTTACGGTAACCACTATTACACCAACTGGAGCCGATCGGGTACGGTCAGATTTTGGCGGCGAGGTTGACCACTACTATCTTCCGCTGGATTTGTCTTCTGCTGTCACAAGATTTCTGCATCGCTTACGCCCAAAACTGATCATAGTGATGGAAACCGAGATATGGCCTAATCTGTTCCAGGCGGCCCAGCTCCAAAACATACCGCTGATTATTGCTAATGCGAGACTTTCAAGCCGTTCAGTCGCTCGTTATCAACATGTGTCTGGTTTTGTACGAAGCATCCTGCAACCCCTGACCTGGATTGGCGCACAAAGCACTCTGGATGCTGAACACTTAACCCGTTGTGGCGCGGACCCACAAAATGTGGAGCTGACCGGAAATATCAAATTTGAGCCGGGCATACCCGACGGGCTCATCGAGCAAAGCCGGGCCCTGAGTTCACTGTGGAATACCCACCGCCTGGTGTTGGTTGCTGGCAGCACCCATGAAGCAGATGAACGTGTTGTTATTCCCGCTTTTTGCAAACTGCTTGAAAACCTGCCCGAAGCGTTGCTGATTCTTGTGCCTCGCTACCCGGAGCGATTCAATCGTGCGGCACAATTGGCAAAATCGTTTGGTTTGCTCGTTGAACTACACAGCGCAGATAATGGTTGTTCCGACCAGGTTCAGTGCCTCGTTGTCGACACCATGGGTGAACTTATGGCCTGCTATGCGGCTGCGGACACCGTATTTGTAGGGGGCAGCTTCGGAGCTGAGGGTGGCCACAATCCATTGGAGCCCGCCGTCCTGGGCAAACCCATTCTGGTGGGTCCCAAGGTAGAAAACAGCAAGGAACTCGTAGCCCTGTTGGTCGCCTGCAACGCAGCCTTGTTGGTGACCAACCAGCAAGATTTTTATAAAAATCTTCAGACCCTGATGCATGACCACGAACTGCGTAATCGTATGGGCCAATCCGGTCAAAATCTGGTCAAAAAAAATAAAGGAGCGCTGGGTCTCACGATGGCTGCCATTGCGCGACAACTGGGCAGCTCAGAGTAGTAAATAATATGGATTTAGACCTATATTATAAATATGATGACCATAAGTGGTATCTGAACAAGCTTGATCCCCAGGAAAAAGCCAGGCGGAAAAAAGCGGCCGCTGAGTTTCAGGCTCGGTATGACAATTAACCGGGTTTTTGCTTTGTAAACCAGCCCCGTCGGTATCAACCGGCGGGGTTTACCCGCGCACCCCGCAAGAGTCCCAGCGTCACCAACAGCCAACCGGCTATAAGTATCATCCCCCCCAATGGGGCCAGAGCCGTTGTTGCTGACTCGACCATGACGCGCAAGTAGAGGCTGCCACAAAAAAGCAGCGTGCCGACAATCAATGATCCCGCACCCCAGATCAACCATCCGGACTGGAAGTGTCGTGCTAGTGCGGCCAATCCAATCAGGGCTGCCGAGTGAAACAGATTGATTAAAGAAGCAGTCTGCCAGATCTGCCGCAACGCCGGTTGCCCTTGCATGTCAATTGCATGACTGCCAAGCGCGGCAAAAACGACCGCCACCAAGCCCAGTAGCGCTCCGGCCACCGCGATGGTAAGGGTCCTGTGGATTATTTCAGAATTCCATTGATCTTTTGCAGATCTTCCTCAGCCAACACGCCCGCGGCCGCCTTGAGACGTAGGTGATCGACAATATAGGTATGCCTCGCCGCTGAGTTATCCCGCTGCGCCTGGAAGTACCGTTGCTGTGCAATCAAGACATCCACAATGGTGCGCGTACCGACCTCAAAACCCGCCTGGGTGGCTTCAAGTGCGCTTTCTGCGGATATCAGCGCCTGTCCAAAGGCACCTACCTGTTCAATTCCTGCAATCACCGCGCGGTAGGCGTTATTTGTCTGTCTTACAACAGCCCGCTGCTGCAAGTCCAAATCCTCGTTTACTGCATTCAGGGTATAGCGCGCCTGGCGGGTCCTTGATGACACGACCCCACCCTGGTAAATCGGCACACTCAACTGCAAGGTAATGCGGTTGTCGTCAGAGGTCAGAGGAACCGTGCCAATGGGTTGCTGAAAGTCGTCTCGTATAAGAAACTCGTTATTGGTGAAACGACTGGTGCTCGCTATCAGGTCCAGGGTTGGATAATGGCCGGCCCGTTGCAGTCGCATGCTTGCGTCTGCGATCTCCAGGCCCTTTTGAGCCGCAACCACGGCGGGGTTGAATTGCATTGCAATATCTACCCATTCAACCTGGTTTTCAGGCAATGGCCTGACCAGCGGAAGCACTTCTTGTAGTGGATCGACATTCTTGAAGTATTGGCCGGTAAGTTCAAAGATCGCCTCGTTTGCATCCGCCAGGTTGTTCCGTGAAACGATGGCGCGTGCACGAGCATTATCATAACTGGCGCGTGCTTCATGAACGTCGGTTACCGCGGTAAGACCAACTTCAAATCTTTGCTCTGCCTGCTCAAATTGCCGTTGCAGTGCTTTTTCCTCGGCCTCCGCAAAGATCACACCGTCCTGCGCTGTCAACACCCCAAAATAACCGCCAGCGACACGTACCAGGAAGTCCTGGTAGGCGAGGTTATAGGTCGCCTGTGCCTGGCTGACTTGCCCACGGGCTATATCCAGTTGCTCGTAATTGCTTTGTGCGTACAAGGACTGGCGCAAGTTCAGACTATAGTTTTCAGTATCGGTGTCGCTTTGTGAAACTGCAACGCCGTCAATTGATACATCCTGGTCGCCTTTTGTAATTGAGGCGGACCCACTCAGGGTGGGTAGCAGATTTGACCACGCTTGGCGTTTGTTCTCGCCGGTGGCATCCCTGCGAAAAGCTGCGGCCTTTAATTGCGGGTCATTCTTGAGCGCCAGGTCATGGACGCCGACAAGATCGACGGCAAAAACCGGCGAAGAACTGACAACTGTTGCAATGACCAGTTGCTTGAAGTGCTTTGTATTGAACTGCATAGTTAACTCCCAAGTCCCTTAAGAACTCTCCGATAGTTTGATTTACCAATCGGAGTCTGTCTAAAATTTAAATCGGGGCGCTTCTTCGGCATTAATCAATCTCGCGAGGTCTGTTTCAAACAGACTCTCTTCACGCCACTCGGTTGCATTAAGTTTTGTCAATAGCTTTGCTTCCATTGCGGGTGACTTGCCGGTGACCACAAACATGCGACCACAGGGGTTAACCCAACCACGAAAGTGCTCCGGCACTACCGGCACCGAACCGGTCACAACCAACACATCATGAGCCTGCTCAGGCTGCCAGCCGCCCATTACATCACCACTTTCGAGCTCCACATTTTCAATCTTCATGTCTTCCAGTTTTCCCGCAGCATCCCTGGAAAACTGTTCATATAAATCAACACTGACCACGCGGCTGGCCAGCTTCGCCAGGCAAGCCGTAATAAAACCGCTACCAGTCCCAAGCTCGAGTACGGTCTCATCCGTATTCAGCTCCAGTGCCTGCAACAAACGGCCCTCTACGACCGGTTTCATCATGCATTGATCGTGGTCCAGCGGTATTGCCAGATCCGAAAATGCCATTTTGCGAAATCTGACCGGCACAAAGTCTTCGCGGTGGATTTGTTCAAAAAGCTCCAGAACAGTTCCATCAAGGACTTCCCAGGGTCTTACCTGTTGCTCCACCATGTTGGATCGGGCTTGCTCGAAATTCATATTCATCTGGTTTTTACTCCCACCGGCCTGCTTTTTTTACGGGTTTGTAGACAATCAAGCAAGATTACTGCTTGCCCTCCGGCGAGGCAAGACACAGACTGCCGCTTTTAGGCACAAGGCTTTAAGTGCCATTAGTCATAAATATGCTCACTGTAGGCAAGAAAACACCCTTTGTTTCCATTTACAATGGCAGTATTGTCTAATATGGGGTTTCGGGACTTTCAAAAAAGGCTTAAATCAATTGCGTTTGAATGAAATAAATCATGCCGGAATCCGGTCATGACAAGTGATACGGACAGGACTAGCCGTTTCAACGAGCTGGCCACGGCGTACTCGACCGACCTGTACCGCTATGCCATGTGGATCTGTGGTAACGATGCACTGGCCAAAGACCTGGTACAGGAGACTTTCTTGCGAGCCTGGAAGGCCCTGGACAGTTTAAAGGATATCGGTGCGGCAAAAAGCTGGCTGATTACGATTCTAAGACGGGAGTATGCCCGTACTTTTGAACGTAAGGTGCCCAAGTTCTCCGATGTTGAAACTGTTGTTGTTCCGGACGATGAAGAACTTGAGCCCGATGAGCGGGCGGAACGTGTTTTGTTACGCAAGGGTATTATGAAACTTGACTCGAAATACCGGGAGCCCTTGTTGTTACAGGTTGTGTTTGGACACAGTTGCGCAGAGATTTCTGAGCAACTTGGGATCAGTAAGAGCGCGGTTATGACGCAATTATTCCGGGCTCGGGAAAAACTGAAGATACTATTGCAAAAAGATGGAGTAACGGGCAATGTCCATGAGCTTTTCTGAGTTCAAAAAATTACTGGGTGCAGACCCCTTTGGCCGGGAGCCTGAGACTTTGGACGCACGCAATTCAGCACCTGAGTTTGAGCAGGCGGCGGCAACGGCTGAAGCCTTTGAGCACAAACTCCGGTCCGCCTTGCATGTGCAGGCGCCTGCCGGTTTGATTGCAGATATTCAAAGTATCAGCCAGCAGTCTGCAGAGCGCCGCAACTGGATGCCTTTTGCGCTGGCAGCCAGCGTATTAGTCGCCATCAGTGCGATAGGCATGGTTTGGAAACAGTCTCAGGAGCTGGCCCAGATTGAAGCCTACCTGGCGGATCATTATTCTGTCGACGGTGACGCTTTTATCGCACGGGCAGCAGATGGGGTCTCTGAGCAGGCCATTAGCAAGGTCATGACCAGCTTGAACGCCGCTGCCGGTCAGGAATTGTCAGAACGTATTCAGTACATCAGTTTCTGTCCAACACCCGAAGGACGTGGTGCGCACATGGTGGTCAGTACCCCAGAGGGTCCGATTACCATTATCTTCATGCCCGACACCAGCGTAAACGACGGTGATTTGGTCGAGTTTGACCAAATGCATGCTTATCTGGTAAATCTCGAGCATGGTTCGGCTGCAATCATTGGTGGTCTCAATCAACCTGTTGAAACCCTTAAGCTTGTGGTAAAGAGTTCTCTCAAGACGGGTCTGGTTGACGTCTGAAAGCAGGCTCAGCTGGCGGGTCTTGAGTACCCGTAACTAATTCCTGCCTCTACTTCCGGCACATGATTGGGTCCGGAAATCTGTTATTGTCTCCACATGAGCCGAAAACTGTGGATTACAACACCGCTTGTGCTGATCTTGGTGTGTGGTGGACTAATGTTCTGGTACAACCATGAGCCGGATTTATTCGACCCACTTGAAAGAGCCCGCATGCATGCGGAAGCCCACCAGCACGCTGAGGTAGTCGGTGTACCGACCGTTTCTGCACTACTGGAAGTGGTTAACGTGCTCCTGAATAAACGTGGTGGTTATCTATCCAATGATAAATTGCCTCCCTGGGTCCTGTTGGATAATGTTCCCAACTGGGAGTTCGGTGCAGTTGTCCAGGTGCGCGACCTCGCACGGGTACTGCGAAACGACTTTACCCGTTCGCAAACACAATCAACCGAAGACCCTGATCTTTCACAGGCAGATCCATTGTTTCACTATTCAAGTGATCGCTGGCTGCTACCCACCACGGAAGGTAAGTACCAGGAAGGTATGGAATTTCTTGAGGCCTATTTGACAAGGCTGTCCGACCCGGCAGAACCGGACACTCAGTTTTTTGCACGCGCCGACAATTTGAGTGAGTGGTTTGGGCTGGTCGAAAAACGCCTGGGCTCACTCTCCCAGCGTTTGTCTGCCAGCGTCGGCCAACAACGCCTTAACACCGATCTCGCTGGCGATACGGGTGCCCGACAATCAACTACAACAGACGCCGACCAGGAGGTTAAGACACCGTGGCTGGAGATCGATGACGTATTCTACGAAGCCCGTGGCAGCACCTGGGCATTGATCCATTTTCTGAAGGCCATGGAGGTGGATTTTCAGGGCGTGCTACGTAAGAAAAATGCATTGATCAGTTTCCGCCAAATTATTCGTGAGCTTGAATCCACGCAAGCCAATTTGCGTGCGCCCATGGTTTTGAACGGTAACAAATTCGGTGCATTTGCCAACCACTCCCTGATTTTGGCCAATTACATTTCGCGCGCGAACGCCGCTATCATTGATCTGCGTTTTTTGCTGCAGCAGGGTTAACCCGTTTATTGCAATATACGGCCTGTACGGGCAGCATACTCAAAAGACCCTTGATTTATGACGATAGAAATTCATCGCAAGTTATTGCCGTATTTTGAGCGTCTGGATAAGCGCCCCACTGACCCAATTGACCTTGTGGTCATTCATTGTACGGAGCTGCCCGACCTGGCCACTGCGCGTGTTTGGGGCGAGCGACAGGTGCACGAAAACAGCCGTACCGGAAATAGTGGGCATTTCTACATTGACCGGGATGGCAGCATTGAGCAATGGGTACCCGTCTGCAGGGTCGCCCATCATGTCAAGGGCCGTAACCTCCTGAGTATCGGCGTAGAACTGGTAAATAACGGCCGTTACCCGGACTGGTTTCATTCCAACAACCAGGAAATGACAGAACCGTATCCGGGTGTCCAAATTGCAGCTCTGGTGGGCCTGTTGAGTCATCTTGAGAGCCGTTTGCCGGGGCTCGAGCTGATCGCTGGACATGAAGACCTGGATACCGGACTGCAAGCTGCTACCGACACCGCGGGGTCAATGGTCCGGCGTAAGCTTGATCCCGGAACCTGTTTTCCGTGGCGGGAGCTGGAATCTAAAATATTCCTGAAACGACTGTTTGTTGAGGTATCGTGAAGATTAAAAGAATGTGCGTTTACTGTGGTTCCAGCCCCGGGAAAAGCCCAGCTTATGGCGATGCAGCTGTGGCTTTGGCACAGGAACTGTGCGCGCGTAACATAGGCCTTGTCTACGGCGGTGCTGCTGTGGGTGTTATGGGTACACTTGCAGATGCGGTACTTGAAGCCGGTGGTGAAGCGATCGGAGTTATTCCCAAGAGCCTGGCCGTAAAAGAGCTTGCCCACGACAAGTTGAATGAGTTACACGTGGTTGCTTCAATGCATGAACGCAAGGCCATGATGGAGGAGCTTGCCGATGGTTTTATTGCCCTGCCCGGTGGGTGGGGTACGCTGGAGGAGGTTTTTGAAATTCTGACCTGGGCACAATTGGGGTTCCACGATAAGCCTTGTGGCCTGCTCAATACTGAGGGGTATTACGACCAACTGCTTGGTTTTCTTGAAAACGCGTTTACCCAGCGGTTTGTCAACGAGCTTTACCGTCCAATGCTAATGCAAGCCGAAAGCCCGGCCGCTCTATTGAATCAATTTGCCACCTATCGTGCACCAAAAGTACGTAAATGGATGGGTGAAGACGACCTGTAACCCAGGCGGGGTCAGGCTTCTTCTGATTTTTCGTGTACGCTTTCACACTGAGTCCGTGAGCCCGTGCCCGGTTGCGCACTATTTTCAGTACGGTGGAAGCCGAGATGCGCAATATCGGGTGGAAACAGCATGGCCCAGTTCCACTCCAGGAACAAACGTGCTTTCCTCGCCAGCGTCGGCACCTTCAACAGGTAAATACCACGCCACATCAGCCAGGCGATAAAGCCGGAAAACTCAATACCAAAAATTTCAGCAACTGCCTTGTTGTGACCAATGGACGCCAGCAAACCGAGCGGGGAAAAACTGAACGGCCTGGTGGGCTCACCCCTGAGTGCGGCAGCAATGTTCCTGGCCAGTTGCCGAGCCTGACGGTCAGCAAACTGTGCGGTGGGTGGGCAAGGCTGGCCGTCTTTCGCGTTGGGCACCAATGCACAGTCACCCAGCGCCCACACTCCCTCGAGCCCGGCAACAGACATGTCTGCGCGGGTCAGTATTTTTCCGCGTTTTCTGGGTAAGGCCTCATGCTGTAAAAAAGCGTGGGGGGTGGCGCCAATTGTACAAATAATCGTGGCACCATGGATTAACTCGCCGGACGCCAGGTGCACCGTTTCATTGGCTACTTTCACCACCACCGACTCTAGCCGCACATCAATATTGCGTTGTCTGAAAATCTTCAGTGTTTTAGCGGCCAATGCGGGGGAAAGCTCAGGTAGCAGCCGCCCCGTGCCGTGTAGCAGGATGATGCGGCAATCCTTGCGTTGGACATTCTTGTAATAACGCTCAGCCGTCTTCAGAAAATCATCGAGTTCCCCGGTGGTCTCCACACCGCTGAACCCGCCACCAACAATTACAAAGGTCGTCAATTGCTTACGACGCCCGGGGTCCGGGTGAATGGTTGCCTGCTCAAGGCAATCAATTACGCGGTTACGAATATACAATGCATCGCCAACGGTCTTGAGCGGCAACCCGTGTTTTTCCATTCCCTCGATCATGCCAATGTTGGCCCTTACGCCCGCGGCAAAAACCACCTGGTCAAAATGGAGCTCGCCCGGTTCATTGTTGTGATAGCTGATCTTGCGTGCAACAAAATCGACCGTGTCCACGGTGACCATGCGTATACGTGTCCGTTTGAGCATTTGGCGGATGGGTGCCTGTACGTGGCCGGGTAGCACGGACGCCCCCACGACCTCTGGCAGCAGCGGATTGAAAGTTACAAAATTAGTCTGGCTGAGCAAGTAGATTTCCCAGTCATCTGCCACTCGACGCTCAAGTTTTTGTGCCAGCTTGGCACCTGCAAAACCGCCGCCGATAATGACCAGGTTTTTCTTATCACCACGCACAAGCCATTCCTGTTTCAGAAACCTATTGAGTCAGGATGGACTGGCTCACCCCGGTAGAAATTCTTGGACTTGGTAACGTCGTTTACAAGGATGTGCAGGTGTCCGAATTCCATGTGGCCTCCCGGATTCTGTCGATGCAGTTGGATTAAAGGGCTCCCGCAGGATAAGGGCTTCTGCCCCAGAAGTCCAAACCCAGGAAACCTGGTCCATTGAACGTCTTCGGAATGACTTTAGTTTGTATTCACATCGCGGAAGCGCTGCTGGATGTCGCGTTCGCAGCGGGTGCCTGGTTACCCGCTGAGAGACACCTCACCGGGCAGGACAGATACGCAAGTCGAATCGATACGCCGGCATATTGTCAACAGGAAACGCAACGCCATCAGAAACTCGATCTTTCCTTGACAGCACATTGGAGATTAGGTTTTGTCGTAGCCGAGTATTCCTAGATTGCCAGACTTCATCGATCTCACGGCGTGCGTCGTCCTTGCGACCTGCAAAATACATCTCTGACGTAATCCGGCCGAAGTCAGGATGAATCAACTCGAAGTGAATATGTCGCGCCCGATGTAATCCCTCGTACACATAAGGTTGCGGCATAATGGTCGTGAATTTGTAAACACCCTCGGCCGAAGTCTTGACTCGCCCGAAATACAAGAAATTTGGGTCAAGTTGGCTGTCATTATTGGATCGTGCGGTTTTATACTGACCATTGTTGTCCGCTTGCCAAACAACAACAGATACTCCAGAAAGGGGTTTGCATTCCGGCCCGAAGATCTTTCCGCCAACATGGATAATGTTTCCATTTGCTATAGGCCCGTCAGGGTGCCTCCTCGTGAGATCAGATATATCCAAGATTTGGGCGTCCGAGGGGAAAAACGGACCTTCATCAGTCCACAGAAAATCGAAACAGCTAGCCGCTGCACTCTGGCCGGCTATTGTCACCGCACCGCCGACGGCACCCTTTAGGCATAAGCGACGCGAAATGTAAGTCACGGTATATTCCCCTAGCCGGTAGCAATAACTGGACGCTCGAACAGCGTAAGTCATCCAGTGGTGCGAGCACCTCGGGAAAAGATCAAGAAATACTAAACTTTGTTCGTGCCGTCCTCATTGACCGATTACTTGGGTATCCCAGCGATCCGCACTGGTGATAGCGCTGACAAGATGTCATCGGCCGCTTCTTTTGCTGTCGATTCTAGAGTGTCTGTGGTGACGGGAAATTTCCCACCCCAGATTAACTCTTGAGTTTGACCGTTTGAAATTTCAAGTACGATGAGTGACACATCGGCAGTCTGAACAATCGAACTGTCGACCAAGATAGGTGGTGTGTTGTTTCGAAATTCGGTGGCGCCGGAGCCGTCACGTCTTGAATCAAATTCATTTTCATCCGCCAATCGAACAACCGGTCGATTTGGATCCTGAGTTAAAGCGACAGTAAGCAGTTCGCCGAAACCGTATGCTAGATCTTCAGTGGCGGCATTCACGTTTCCGACGCAAATGTCGCCCACGACTATCGGGCCTGGAGGGGTAGGGAATATTGAATCCGTCAGGCCGTGAATTGCCAAGAAAAAAATGGCGATTCCAATCACCGAGAAGGCGACGATAGGTTGTTTGATACTCGACGCTAATGCAACGTTACGCTCATTTGAAGTCGATGATTGTTTGCCAAGCAGCCGAACGTCGGCCATTTGATCAACTGGGGAAACTGGCGCGACTAGTCGATAGCCTCGTTTCGAAACAGTTTCGATAATTTGAGCATTACGGGGATTATCATTTAGAGCGCGACGCAGATCGCTAATCGCCGTCGCCACCGAATGGTCGCTCACAACATGAGTAGACCAGGCGGCAGCTATGATCTCATCTTTCGATACCGTCGCACCTGGGTGCTCAGCTAGTTTCACCAGAATACCCATTGTCCGCATTTCAAGGCGATAAGATTTGCATTTCCGCTCGATCCGATTTGAAGCGGGATCAACGAACCAATCCGCCACCCAAAATGCTGTTGCCCGGGGTTCGGTCACTTCTTCCTCCTGCGTAACTGACCCGTCCATCTTACTCTATGACAATGCGGACGAAACGACGTTCCAGGGAAGAAGGCAGACGAATGTTTTGAATTTCTTGATAAAATCTTGATTTTTGCGGCTTAGAACTGATGCAGACTATCGGATGTGGAAAAGTTTATGGCACATATAGGAGCGGCTCTTGAAAATGCGGATTTCCCAACCACAACCGAGATCACCCGGTATTGGGCAGCGAAACGTGACTAAAAAAGGTCGCACATTTTCTTTCGCTCTTTATTTGATGTGCTTGGCGACCAGCGTAAGCGCCGACAATGCGGCGCGGTCATCGGAGGTCGCGGAAATTGTGCGCAACCTCATTGAGGTTCATCCGAACGGCTTGTATGTTGCAACAAATTCTGAATTTGCTGCTTTTGCCAATGGCCTTGAGGAACGCGCCGATGGATTGACTCTTGCCTATTATGTTATGCAACTCCACAAATTATTTTCGTTCTTCGCGGATGGGCATACCGCAGTGCTGTCGTTAAACATGAGCGCTGAGCCTTTTGTCCTGAGGCTGCCGATTCTCGTCGAACTGTTTGCCGACGGTATGTATGTAACCGAGGCAAAAGACGAAGCGCTGCCCTTGCTTGGTGGGAAAGTCTTGAGCGTTGGCGGAGTGCCAATCAATGAGGTGCTTCAACGATATTTGGACGGCGCGCAAGGAGACAATAGCGCATTTGCGATGCGGTGGTCGTCGTTCCTACTCGCGTTTCCTGGCTGGCTTCATGGCTTGGGAATTGTTGACGGTGAATATACTACACCAATTGCAATCGAAGTAAGGCTGCAATCAGGTGCGATTGTAACTGCGGATCTGATTCCGAGGGCGGCAGCGAACGAAGGTCGGAAATCAATCGCTCGTGAACGGTCAACCGTTGAACTAATGGCAGAGTCGGAGAACAGTTCTAACTTTGTCAGACACATAGCGCAGAAAAGTGCAGCATATATATCCGTTGATACAATGCAAGATACGGAGCAAAAGAGTTTCTCGGAATTTACGTCGGAGGTGGTTGACGCATTGGAGGAGCCAAGTACAAAACGAGTAATCGTCGATCTAAGGAGAAACGGTGGTGGAAACAATATGCTTGCGGAAAAACTGCGCCGTTCTCTCGCGCGCTCGAAATTCAACATGCCGGGCGGACTATACGTTCTGATTGGACCAAGGACATTTTCCGCAGCGATGAATTTCGCAACACGACTTGAAAGAGAGACAGAAGCCATTTTCGTAGGCGAGCCAACCGGTGGGGCACCTAATCACTACGGGGATGCGAAATATCTAGTTGGCTCCATTACCGGCATCGAGTATCTGGTGTCGACCGTTCGATGGCAAGACTCTGCTCCTTTCGACGAACGCATTTGGCTGCTTCCGGATATTCCAGCTGTAACGACGATGGAAGATTTTGCCAGCGGTCAAGATACAGCCCTTGCGATGGCCCTAGCGCACATTCCTGCTTCACCGATTCTCGTCGACAGTCATATTGGCATGCCTTGGGAGCGGCTGTCCCAAACACTGGGATGGGAGTTCTTTTTTCAATCAGCTCACCGGCCAGTCACCGGACCCGCTCAGCGATGATACGAGAAGCGCAAGCGTATCCAGCGGAAGATTGTGCCGCTTACTCATCAACAATCAAGATTGTTCATTGGATAATGGCCGTATTGATTGTCATAAACATTGGCATAGCGTCCTACATGACACCGTTTGATGATAGCCGAGCTGAAACCGAAGCGTTGTATGTCATCCACAAATCGATTGGTTTGTTACTTTTCGGTCTCGTAATTGTTCGATTATGGGCGAAGACCACGTCGGAGCGCGTCGAATCTCTAGCTTCTTTAAAAAAGTGGGAAGCCAGTGCATCTCACATCACACATCTATCCTTGTATGTATTGTTAGTCGCCGTCCCAATATTCGGCTACGTGCAATCCAGTAGCTATGCTTACGGTGGTGGCGTGAGTTTGTTCGGCCTACAGATGCCGGAGTTAGTGCCCGACGATATAGTGATATTCGAACTCAGCGCCAAACTCCATCGGTCGTCCGCTTATTCTTTGCTTGTACTCGTCTTCCTCCACGTCTCTGCAGCTTTGAAACACCAGCTATTTGACGAGCCAAAGTCAAAGATCTTGGGTCGGATTACATAGAATGGGCTGATCGCAGCATGCGAAAGTCGTAAAACGCCGAAAATGATGCACTGCCCTCGAGCCGTAATCCCGCTGATTTATGTTGTTGCCTGCCAGAGCATGCCTGGCCAACGGCAAACGCTTGTCACTGTGCCTTATTGGGAATAGTTCTGTTTGCTCTACATCTGCTATTGGGAGAACTTTTATGAGACTGTTTAGGGCACTCATTTATCTGCTGGGGGCAGTGGCGGCTTTGTCTTTTATCCTGTTGCTTTCCGCCACGACATGGGGTCCTGAAGCTAAACAAACTCTAATTGGCTCACCTCGAGATGCGCAACGATGGAATTTCTTCCTGCGTGAAGACAAAATTAACCATTTCTGGATGATGTTGTCAGCGCGACTATATCCTTCTCACTTCGCAATTGAGAACGTCTCACTAATTGCGATGAAAGACGATTCTGTGACGCGGAACATGACCGTCATCGTTAACGACGGTCTGATCGCTACTGTCGGCCCGTCTGCAGACACCCCGATACCGTCTGGCGCTCGACGTATTAACGGTCAGGGCAAGTATCTATTGCCTGGGCTCACTAACATGCATGTACACAACCTCGTTTCAAATAGCCAGCAGCTGCTTAATTTGGCCAACGGCGTGACCAGCGTCCGTGATATGAGCGGATTCAACTGGATGCTCTCAATGCGGGCCCGGATTAACGATGGCCTGCTGCTGGGACCGACGATG
>JAJFLB010000005.1 GCA_021772915.1 Gammaproteobacteria bacterium
ATATTTTGTTTCATAGACGCCTCCGTTTTTGTCTCATGGTTTGAGCTTTTTAGCCTACCATTTGAGGTATCCATCATTGATGGTAGCCCTCGGTTCAGCTAAGGACGGGGGCGTCTATATCTTCTATACCCTCTAAACTGACATGATACACTCTGTCGTACGATAGCTTTTCGTATATACTTAGTTTTAATATTCATTGAGAGTGCCCATGGGTAAACCTAAGAGACAACCTTCTGAGACCGAACTTGAGATTTTGCACATCCTTTGGAGTAACGGCCCTTGTACTGTTCGTGATATGCACGGCCTCTTGGGTAAGGAGAAAAGTACTGTCTATACCACGGTGCTGAAGCTGATGCAGATTATGCACAAGAAAGGGTTTGTGGCACGTGATGAGTCTTCTCGTTCCCATATCTATCGGGCTGTGGTCACCCAGAGAATGATTCAGGATACCTTTGTGAATGGCATACTTGAGCGGGCTTTTGGCGGTTCTGCAGGTGAATTGGCTATGAATGCTTTATCACGAGGAACTGCCTCTAAAGAGGAGTTAGATGAAATTCGACGTAAGTTGGATGATTTGGACAAATGAACCTCGACGCTCTATATCACTTTGTTGCCCCCGATACCGTTCAGGCTATCGGTGTAACCCTGCTCCACTTTATCTGGCAGGGTTTGTTGATTGCACTCGGACTGGCTGTTTTGCTTCGGCTTTCAGCCAAGGGCGCTGCCAATGGTCGCTATACACTTTCTTGCTTTGCTTTGCTCTTTCTCTTTATAAGCCCTGTTTTTACCTTTGCCTGGATCACCAATACCAATAGTGTCAGTCACTCTGAGCAGCCACCTACCTTAAATAGTCTGAATAACTCTGTTTCAGAGCATGTTCCAACTTTTGTAGCTGGAGGTCCTCAACCTGAGCTTATCGAATCAACGACATCGATCCCTAGTGAGACAATCATCCATTGGTTGGTTTTTGCCTGGCTTGCTGGGGTGATGATACTGTCTATTCGTCTGGCAGGCAGTTGGCTATATGCCCAGAGTCTTAAGCGCTCAAGTGTTGGTATAGCTCCAGAGCCTTGGCGACGACGCCTGGAACAGATGGCGGGTGAGATGAGTATTTTGCGTCCGGTTTGGCTTCTCAGGTCACATCGGGTGATCTCTCCAAAGGTGATCGGCTGGTTGCGACCTGTTATTTTGGTGCCTGCCAGTCTGTTTGCACAGATCACCTCAGAGCAGTTGGAAGCTATCCTGCTGCACGAGCTGGCCCATGTTCGGCGGCATGACTATCTGGTTAATCTGATTCAGTCTGCTGTTGAAACCATACTCTTCTATCATCCTGCGGTCTGGTGGGTTTCTGCCAGGATTCGTCAGGAACGTGAGAACTGCTGTGATGATCAGGCCGTTGATCAATGCGGTGACGCGAAGCTCTTCTCAAGGGCGCTATTTGAGCTGGAGAGTTGGCGTAGCGAGGAGCTGGGTTTTGCATTGGGTGCTGATGATGGTGATCTGATGGGGCGTATCCGCCGCCTGATTAGTACGGTACCTGACACACCAAGACCCGTACTTCCTGCGGTTATGTTTTTAAGCATGCTAAGCACGGTTGCTGCTGTGCAGACGACCACTAAGGATTTCAATAACACACCGTTTCCACCCTCAGAAACACTCCAGATCGTTAAGTCATCCATTGACCCCACTCAGGTTGGGGAACGCCAATTGGAAGTGCCCCCAGCTACGCAGCCAGGGTCCGTTGAACCCAGAGTCAGATTTCGTAGCGAGCCTAAGATAGTAGATCTTGGACAGCCAATCACCCTACATCATAAAAACAGCTCACTTCCGACTGTTTTGGATGCCATCTCCCAACAGACAGGATTAAGGTTTGAGCTACCCGCCAATGCCAGCAAGGTAAAACTGAGTGTAGCAGTGCAGGATGTTGCCTTAGAGCGCGTATTGGATGCTACCTTTCTGCGTAAGGAGATGAGTTGGCAACAAAAACGTCGTGAAAACCTGATTGTTGCCACCTGGTGGGAGGCTCCAGGACCGGCTGATAGGCATAGAACCATCAGTAATGCCTCTATCAATGCCTGGGAGAAACTTCTCTCCAGGAAGGAAAAGCATGTTTACTTTAATGCCAATGGGCTGACCCTGGGTGAGGCATTAGGACGTATTTCAAAACAGACCGGGATTCAGTTCACGGGTCTGCAACCTTATAGGAACCTCCAGGTTTATGGAGTATTCAACGATGTTCGTGTCTTTGATCTACTTGAAACATTGTTGAACCGCCAGGGATTGACGGCGGACTATGATGACGATGGGAGTGTGAGGCCTATCCCTCTATAGGATAGATCTTGGTTCCTTTTTTTTGACATTAAGTACGAAGATGTATCGTACGAATTAACAAGCTATTAACTGATATAACAAGGAGAGACCATCATGAAAAATAGCATTCGAAAATTTGCCTACGTTTTAGCGACTGGCGCTACCCTTTCTACAGGCGCCGCCCTGTCTGCACCTGTTGGGGTCAATATGGAAGGAGTGGCTCCTTGGGCCAGACAGATTGTCTTTGTGGATACCATGAAGCGCACTAGAGAAAACTGGGCAGTCTTTGAGATAACACCAACTGGACAATGGGGCGTAGAGCAACAGGTGCCAGTCGACAGCAATGGTTATCCATTAGAGCTGCCATACACACCACCCGGCAGCACAACCCCTTTAGGCGTGGCCAGCTATCTGTTCTATGACATGGAAGGGCACTATCCCGCTGGGAACTACACATTAATCTTTGAGGGAACAGGGGGGCTAATCATTGGTAACGGAGAGAATGAGCAGTTTTTTTCTGTGGGCGGCAGCTATACCTTCACCGTAGATCCCAGCCAAGGCGACCTGATGGTGGTATTGATAGAGTCCCAGGTAGCTGATCCTATTCGTAATATCCGCTTCATTATGCCGGGCCATGAAACCACCTATGAATGTCAGCCCTTCTACCCTCCTCTGCTTAATCGGTTAAGGGATTTTCAAGCTGTCCGCTTTGCACAAACCATGCGTACCAATGATGGCGACTATCCTTGCGACAATGGTGTTGCCGCTACGCATAGTGACTGTACCAAGGTATGGGAAAACCGCAATACTGTGGGACATAGAACTCAAGCAACACCACGTGGTGTTGCGCTGGAGTATCTAATTGACCTGGCTAACAGTGCCAACGTGGATGCTTGGTTGAATGTCCCGCATGGGGCAGATGACAACTACGTGCGTGAATTTGCGCGGCTGGTGCGGGATCGGTTGAATCCTGATTTACAAGTCTATCTTGAACTTTCAAATGAGATGTTCAATTTTGATGCGCCTTATCCCCAGTCCCGATGGGCTATGGCAGCTGGCTTGGCACAGGGGCTATCAACAGACCCTACCCAGGCCAGGCTGCGTTTTGTAACAAAACGATCCACTGAGATCTTCCGCATCTTTGAACAGGAGTTTGGCACGGTAGCCACGCAACGACTGGTGAAGGTGATCGCTGGATTCATCGCCATACCGACCGAGAATGAAGTGATCTTCACTGCACTCAATGACACCACCATCAACCCTGATGGCATTCGTCCTGATCTATTTGCAGTCGGTGCATACTTTGGTGGCATGGTGGTTGATGTAGCCAATCTACAAGGAGAGAATGAGAGCATCACGCCGGCAGAGATCGTGCAGCGGGCCTATACCCATATCAATGTCACCGAACCAGACCCTTTTGATCCAGGCTGGGTTATAGAGAGCCTTGAATCACTGATCCAGGCGAATGCAGCCATCGCACAAGCTAACAACATTCCAATGGTTGCCTATGAAGGGGGACAGCATATCATTCAGACCAACGGTTGGGACAATGATCCTGTGCTGGGTGAAAAAGCAATGACAGCAAACCGTCTTCCAGCTATGCGTGCAGCCTATCAGCAGCTGCATGATACCTGGGCCGCACATAATGGCGGTCTTATGATGCACTACACACTGATCAATCGTGCATCCACCCCCTGGGGCTCCTTTGGACTGCTTGAGTGGACAGATCAAGACCCCACAGCATCTGTAAAATACAGTGCCGTAATGGAGTGGTCAGCACAATAGCGAAAATGCTTTGTTGCTGGGCTTCATGTTCAGGACGAACGGTATGCTGCGGGCGCAGGAAGCGTAGGAGCGGTCATCTCCAGGCTGGTTTCCTTGGTTCCCAAACCAAGACAAGGTGAGCCCCGACAGGGGCGAGAGGGTGCCCTGGGGTATATCGAAACTTGCGATAAGTGCGGTGGTGATGTCAGGATCATCGCCAGAATTCGACTACAGGGATGTAGGAGGTAGAGCAATGCCGGGAGCAATTGCCGAGAAGACCGCGCAGTCATCAGAAAAAAATGCTTGCTTACCTGGATGACATGACATCTTCTGGAGTGACCGCCTTGCTGCCAGAATGCAGAGCCCCGATTTCAAACGCTGAACAAATGTATAAGGAAAGAACGAACCCCAGCCACGGCGGTTATTCGCCGACCAATTCTTCACACAGGGCAGTATTGTCTCCAGCCACGCGTTCAATGGGCACCGAGCCCTGGCGGTCGATGGAAGGGATGTCGTAATCAACGGTACCGCCACTGCAATCATCAAAGGTCAGTGTAATCGTGCCGTCATCTACCCGCTCAATATCGGTAGATGTATCGAACACGCCGCCGGACGTAATCGATATATCCATGACCGACCGGTTTCCGTCGATCGTACCCAGGGCGGTTAACCAACGATGGCCCGGGTCGCCCAGGTTCGCGCCAGCGCCCTGGTCAGGCAAAACCGTGTCATAGGTAAACCAGGCCAGCGTGACAACGCCCGTGTCAGCGAACACGGTGATAAAAAAGCCTTGCCCATCGGTGGCCGGGCTAAACCACGCATCGTTCAAACCGGCGTTCATATCAATCGGTGCCACGATGTTGGGCAGCTGGACCACCCTTACAACATTTGGGGAGATATTGTTGTTGCCGGTAATGTTTTCTGAGTCATTGATGTAAAGCCGGGTTCCATCCCGGCTGGCGCTGATTCCGTTGGGCAGGGAAAAAGAAGCCTGGAGCAAGGGGCCGTCCGCCCGGCCTTTGACCCCGGTTCCGGCGATCAAGGTCAGTGCAGCCGTATCGAGATCGATCTCAAACACCTGTTGGGTGGCATTGCTGACCACGTACAGCCGGTCGTTCGCAAATGTGATGTGGCCGTTGCCGCCCGCTGCTTTAGTTGTACTGCCGGGCGTTGTGGCAAACAGGCTCATGTTGCCCTGTGGGGTAAGCTTGATGACACTGCCGTTGTTGAAGTTGGCGACGTAAAGATTATCCTGATCATCCATGGTTGCGCCGTTGGGACAACTGAGCAAACCACCTGCCGCGAATTGACTGCCCTGGCCGGCAGGATTAAATTTCAGAATCGTGGAATTTCCACAATTGGCAACAAAAAGGTTACCCGCTGAATCGAATGCGAGACCAACCGGGCCGTTAACCCCACTGCCCGCGTTTGCAAAAGTGGTGACGGTGCCATTGGGTGCGACTTTGCTAATGGTACTGCCTCGAATGTTGGATTGATAGAGGTTACCCTGGTCATCAAAGGTATTGCCTGACGCACCGTTGAAACCCGTCGCAAATACAGTCACATCGCCCTCGGGGGTGACCTTGTATACCCGGGTGCCATTGGCGTTATTCAGTAGTACCCCAAAATCGGCAACATAAATGTTGTCGTCGGGTCCCACCGCGAGGCCACCGCTTGCCTGGAAGGGCACTGGCGTGAGCGTACTTACTTCCTGTGCGGGGACTTGGGTTGCGAATATCACGCTGGTGTACAGTGCAATGAAAATCCTGACCTGCTTCATGGGCAACGACCTCGGGTTTTAACAATCGGCGACAAGGGCCATAAAGAGGCGCTTGCCCAAAGAGCCGTTTGACCGCAGCGCGGCAAATCAGTTCACCGCAGCTTGTGATCTGCCTGGCGAGGGATGAATGGGATGAATGGAGATGAATGGGGTCACCCATTAATCGATCACAATATGGATCACGTTGGCTCATTTATCCAGCCCTTTTTTCAGATAATGCAGTTACCGCAAGATAGGGGCAGAAAAACTCATTTATCGAGCACTCAATCTGATCCGGTGGTAACCTTGCAACGCTATTTTTCTGCTTCATATTTGTAACAAGGAATCATTATGAAAAGATGGCCCGCCTTAGCCGCATTGGCCCTGTACATGCTGGTGTCCACTGCAATTGCTGACGAACCCAAAGAACGCAGCGAAGTTCCCGCGCAATACAAATGGGATCTGAGCTCCATGTACGCCTCGCGAGAGGCCTGGGACGCGGACAGACAGAAATTTGAGTCCATGCTGCCGGAGATTCGCGAGTACAAGGGTCACCTGGCGGATGGCGGCGAGACCCTGCTTTCCGCGATTAGAAAAATTGAAGAAATCGACCAGATCATAAGCAATATGTATGTTTACGCCGGCTTGAGCTCGTTCGAAGACCTGCGGGTAGGCGAAAACAGCGCCCGGTTTTCAGAAGCCCGGACGCTGTATGCCAAGCTGGGCGAAGAAACCGCTTTCTTCAGCCCTGAACTATTATCCATACCTGAGCAGAAACTGGCCCAGATGATCGACAAGACCTCGGCTCTTCATGTGCATCGACATTCGATCGACGAGACACTGCGATTAAGGAAATACACACTTTCAGAGTCTGAGGAAAAAATCCTGGCTGCCGTCAGCGACCCGCTGGGCAAATTTGGCAGTACTTTTACCGCTCTTAACAACGCAGATATGAAGTTCGGTGAAATGACGGGTGAAGAGGGTAGTACCGTTGAATTAACAAAGGCCCGCTACGGTACCTTCATTTTCTCAACCAATCGCCAGGTCAGGGAAGACGCATGGAAGGGCTTACACGGTGAATATGAAAAAGTGGGCAATACCCTGGCCGCCAACTACGAAGGCCACGTAAAGGCCCGCGCCTTTCTCGCAAAAACCCGTGGGTACGATTCAAGACTGCAGGCTGCAACCTATGGCAGTGCGATTCCCGAGGAGGTTTACACCAACCTGATCAAGGTGAGCCACGAAGGCGCCAAACCATTGCAACGTTATCTTGATTTACGCAGACAAGCCCTTGGGGTTGAAACGTTGGAAGTGTGGGACCTGTATGCACCGCTGGTTGAGCCCACCATGAAAGACATTCCGTGGGAGAAGGCCAAGAAAATCGTTGCTGATGCCTTGCAACCACTGGGTGAGGAATACGTCGGCCTGTACTGGAAGGGCTTTGACGAAGGCTGGGTTGATGTATATGAAACAGTCGGCAAGCGCGGTGGTGCTTACTCCTGGGGAACGTATAACTCTAAACCTTATCTTTCGATGAACTATGATGGCACTTTAAGCGATGTCTCCACGCTTGCCCATGAATACGGTCACTCAATTCATTCATTTCTGACTCGCAATACACAACCCTACGCTTACGGCAGCTACCGTACGTTTATCGCGGAAGTAGCGTCGATGACCAACGAGGCGATTCTTTATCAAAAAATGTTGAAGGAAACGAAGTCAAAACAGGAAAAAATATATCTATTACAAACTTACCTGGACCAGTTCAGGGGTAGTTTTTTCCGGCAGGCATCATTTGCGGATTTTGAAATGCAGGCGCATGCCATGGTTGAATCCGGTATTGGGCTGACCAAGGAAAGCCTCAATAAGCTTTATGCTGATGTATACAATACCTATTACGGTGATGCTGTAAGTGTTGACCCGCTCAACGCAAGTGAATGGAGTCGGATTCCTCACTTCCTGCGCAACGACAATTTCTACGTTTACCAATATGCGACCTCATTTGCCGCGGCCACCGCATTGGCAAAAATGATTCTGGAAGAAGGTGCACCGGCCAGGGAGAGATTCCTTGCCATGCTCAAATCCGGCAGCAATGATTATCCGATCGAGTTACTGAAAAAGGCCGGTGTGGACATGACAACGCCTCAGCC
This sequence comes from Gammaproteobacteria bacterium, assembly GCA_021772915.1. Lineage (GTDB taxonomy): Bacteria > Pseudomonadota > Gammaproteobacteria > Xanthomonadales > SZUA-36 > SZUA-36. The sequence continues at coordinate 7,984 of JAJFLB010000005.1, forward strand.
TATCTATAACACGCTGGCAGTTTTCGAAGAGATGGTGTCGGAACTGGAACAGAACCTGGAATAAAACCCAATTCAATTAAACGAGATTTAATCTGAAAAATGTACACGGCCCACTTTTGTGGTGTTTTCTTGAGTCAACGGAGTGACTCCATGTTTCGTTTTATTGTTTGTTTAGGGTCTCTGTTTTTAACCAGCGGATGTTCACTACAGTCAGTGCAACCTGATACGTCACCGGGTGGTGGGGCAGTCTCGCTGTCTGATTTTGATTGGAATAATCCGGTCAATTTGACCAACCATGACTATTGGGACTTTGATCCCAGTTTTTCACCGGATGGTACCAAAATCGTTTTTCATTCCAACCGCCCGCCATCGCCGGGGAATCGTGGCCAGATATATGTCATGAACACCGATGGAAGCAACCCAGTTGCCATGACCAAAACCGGGCGAACCAACTACAATGCAGCCTGGTCGCCAGATGGCACCAAGATTTCTTTTTCCTCTGAACGTGATGGCAATACCGAAGTTTACCTGATGAACGCAGATGGCACGGAACAGGTCAACCTGACCAATTACCCTGAAGGATACGATTCCGGGGCTGACTGGTCGCCGGATGGGAAATACCTTGCATATTTCTCTGGAATGAAAAAACCTGAAAGTGAGGAATGGCAACCTCCGGGTTCACCCTATCGGTATTGGAACGCCGACATTTACATTATGAATATGGAAACCGGAAAGAAAACGAAGTTGACTCACTCGGATATAGATGACATTTACCCCAACTGGTCAAATGACGGCACCAAGCTGGCATTTGTGAGTTCACGCGATGGCAATGAAGAAATTTATATCATCAACGTCGATGGCAGCGATGAGCGCAGAGTAACCTTCAATGATTCACAAGACAAAGCCCCCAGGTGGCTTCCAGGCGACAAGCATTTGAGTATCGGAAATGCCTCAAATGACGACGAATCTGATAGGCTAAACATTCAGGTGGTAAATATTGAAAGTGGTCAGGTAACCAAAATTACAGACAGATCGGACGTTTTGTATTTTGTGGGAAACCTGTCTCCGGATAATGAAAGCTACATCTTTAGTGCGTTCACTGTGGATGAGAATGCATTTCGCGGTGAGCGTGCAGATATTTATTTGGTCAGGAAAAAGTAAGCTTGAACGCCAAAATTCACGCATTGCACTCGAGGGAGAATTTAACATTGATAGTACACCCTGTGGTGATCTGGCTGAACAGCCGAGGTGAAAGGCTGTTCAATGTTCATGGAAAGGGGCTTTTTGCGGCCAATGCTCCGTCCTATATTCAGGTGGTTATAGAAATGAACGAGAAGAAGGGAACGGTGTGAATTCACCCAATCAGCACTGGAACAACTTTTTTGCAAACAAGGACGACGCCCAACTGAGTTGGTACGAAGCCGACGTTGGGCAGACTTTGAAGTTTCTGGACATGATTCCAGCTAACAAAGAGAGCAGTTTCTTTCTACCGGGGGCGGGGACTTCTCTGCTGGTGGACGAACTCCTGAGCCGCGAGTACACACTGATTCTCAACGACGTCAGCGACACTGCCCTGGGTAAACTCAAGAGCCGCATTGGCGACCTCGACAACCTGACCTGGCTGCTCCACGACATGAGCCAAAAGCTTCCGCAAGAACTGGCAGCTGTCGACATCTGGATCGACCGAGCGGTACTGCACTTTCTGCTAGACGAAGAACAAATTCAGGGCTACTTTGACAACCTCCGTGCCCTTCTGCGTCCCGGCGGCTATGTATTGCTAGCCGAATTTGCGCCCGACGGCACTCCCAAATGCGCGGGGCTGGAGCTGCACCGTTACTCCATCGAAGAAATGGGAGACAGGCTGGGAAAGGACTTCGAGCTGGTCCGCCACGAGAACTATATCTTTGTCAGCCCAACCGGTGACGACCGTGCTTATGTCTACGGCTTGTTCAAGCGGATGGTGGGCTCAGGTTGAGTTAACCCACCCTCAGCGCTATCGCTATCACCGCCCTCGAAAACCTTGGGCTACTATTCAACCATTTACCAGGACGCCCGTTGCCACATACACACAACTCGCACAACCGTGCACAACTGATTTACGTAAAACTCACGGACTGCATTAATTATTCTTGCATATCGAACCGGATATAGTTTTTGCACTTTTTAATAAACCCACCTGGCCTGTTACCTCTGCGCAACCTGCACTGTGAGCCCGATTTAACAAACTACTGAAGTCATTTTGCCAGGACACGACACTGCGGCACCATTGACCACCGGTGTCATTAATAGGAATTCTGGAACTCAATTTTTGCCACTCGTTTATCTTCCCAACAAGTGCTTGTCTGATACTTGCGCATTCCTCCGTCGACTGATTGGATGAACCTCCAGAGCCAGCATCTTCCTGACTATCGCTGGTACCACGTGTTGCTGGTGAGGGTGCAGCTGATCGTTGCAAATCCTGGAGTACCGTAACAAGTGAAGAACCTACTCGCTCCCAAGTTTCACGTCTCTGACGTTGCAAAACTAACCCATCTGCCACCGCGTCCTTATTGGCGCGACTAGCCGCTTTTCTTTGTTTTTCATCAGCTTCGTAGATCTGATTCACTAAACCAGTGATGCGCGAATGGTCCACAGGGCAAATTCCCTTGTAACTGGTAATGAACACGAGTGCATCAATCGCGTCGAGGAGCGGAACCCGTTTCTTCGGGTTAGCAACAGCCCCTTGTGCACCGGTAATGGCAGCGATGATTTTCTGACGGAGTTCAGGTGGTGTAACACATACGGTTTTCAATTCATCCTCTTCTTGCACCCCGGCATCCCAGCCTGATTCTACCGCCTCTGCGGGCTTTTCAGCGTCCATTTCACCAGCACCCCATCCACTTTGATCCTCTAATTTGCCAGCATTGGATGTCCTTTCCTCTACGCCACTCTCTTGCCAGATAAGCTGTACATCCGGCTGTCCGTCTTTGATCGCACAGCTCCATTTTCCGGATCGAACTATTAATCCTGCGGAATTTTTCATGATCGCTGTTTTGTCATTCATTAACGATACAACCTGTCCTTCTCCCAAATTCAAAGTCGGCTGTACATCATCACATTCTGTTCTCGGTGCCGGACATTCGAGTACTTCATTTGCGCATTTTCCTGGTAAAAACACCGCATCAGTTCCCTCACTTCGACATTGTTTCTCTGTGGCATTTGCACAAAGCGTGACATCGCCATATGGACATTCAAGTATGCACTGACCAAGCTCGGGTTCAGGTTCAGGTTCAGGTTCAGGCTCAGGCTCAGTGCGACAGTCGCTGGGTGAGCACGGCCATGGAGATGGTATCCCACCACTCGCTGCGCAGCTTTCGGCAACCATAGGCCGAGCGGAGCACTGCCGAGCGAAGCAGCAGCCTGCGAGTGGCTCGGGTTCCGGTTCCGGTCCAGGCTCGGGGGTCGAATCAGGAACTAACACAGGGCGCGGGTTACAGCTATTGGTCACGGGACCCTCTTTGTGGTATCCGCTCGGAACCGGCTTGCTCATCGAATGCCCTACTGTCCATTCGCCTTCCGGATCATCAGGGCACCAAGCCGTCAGAGGCTCCCAAGTCACTGAGCCACCGGGATGGAATGTGACACGCATATTCCCCTGGTGTGTGTCAACTTGGCCACGAATGTTCATTTGTGTAGGTCTGCCCTCGTACTCCGAAGCCAATTCGAAACAAAGTTTCCTGCCACTATCGATGGCGATGTCGTAAGCACGCTTGAAAAAATCGCCGGCGGCAGAACCAGGAGCCAAACCGACCTGATTGCGGGCTTCCCTTCCCCACCAGTAGATATCTTTTGCTCGCTTCAGTTTTGCGGTGGTATCGATAAAATCTGGATCTTCTTCGTCTTTGTAGTAATCGACAAAAAAATTAGCCCAATACTCTCCCGAGGAGCACTCACCAGGATCGTCCAAAGCGAGGAAATACATTTTCACCCTTGCGAAATCCAACCAGTCCTGCGCGAGTGATGGCAACGGCGATAGGACTAGGCTTATCAAGATTGCGGTTTTGAACCCAAATTTCACGATTTCCCTATCAGTCTCAGTCTTCTAATGGAAACGCTGCGGCAAAAATTAAACCCAAAAAACACCACGCAAGAACAGTCTAGGCACTAATTTTCGATCTGCAGTTACACACTGGTTCATATGCATCACACCATTTTCGTAATTTACCTTATCACTTCGAACGAAACGTTTCGTGAGATGCAATCACCCTGTACGCAGACTTCGCCTGTGAATCGGTAAATCCCAGGCTTGGCAGATCTTGGTATCGGTTGCTTGAAACGGCTTGTGTGAGAGCCGGTTGCACGCGAATCCTCATGCACCCGAGGATAACTTGGGAGTATTGACCCATTAAACATGAGGGTCCGCGTTTCAGTTGCAATGACTTTCTGATTCCCTGTTGCGGAAATCTCAAACGTCAGATTAAGTGCCACACTGGAACCTGCTTTTACCTTCACCGGCATTGCTGATGCAACCAGTGAGGCAAGAGCCGGTGAGTTTAATGGCCTTTCGCTGGTTGTATCCTTTAAGGGTGCTTCATCATTGGCGTGTAATGTTTCCAAGGCAGCCTCGATTTCACTGCCAGCTTCTAAGCCTTCAAAATCGACGTAGGCGGCCAAAGCGTAAGCAATGGCTCTGGGATCGATGTCATCAGCTTCGAGTTTACGATCGAAGTGAATATAGAGTGAAACCGCATGCATTGTGGGTCCGCGTTTTGCTTGCAGTGTGACCTTGATTCTCTTCTTTCGTTTACTGACACTTACGTAGATTCCGCGGCCGCTGTTACCGACAGCAAAAGCAACGTCTCTTTGACCGATTCCAGTCCGTTTTTTAATCCGACCCTGGGTTCTATCTTCGGTCGGCTGCCCATCGGGGTCGACGTTGTATTTCCCCGTCGTTTGGAGATCGATTTTGGCAGTGAATGATTTATCTTTGAAAAAGGAACTTGTACTTTTTTTTGCGTCACTAATCTCATCTGCGAGCGCAGTTGGAACGTTTGCACTGCACCAAACAAGGAAAGTAACAAGCAGAAATTTGTATCTTCCAGATCCAACCGCCGACTTAAACATGCAAACACCTATCGTTATTGTTGAAGATTTGAATAAGAAATAGGACCTTCCAAAGCTAACATACTCAAGAATGTTCATCAATTTTAGGCATATTCGAGATCACAAAGGGTCTGATGAAGTTGAAGTTCAAAACCAGGTCCGTTGCCCGGCTCGGGAACCGTACTACCACTCGCTACTCTGCTGCTGAACTTTCGAGACTTCTTGAAGCCGCAAACGGCGTGTGTAAAAGGAAGAAAACGAGATGAACGGGTCTGACCCCATTCATGTTTTGCTCTAGGTTCTTACATGCATCTTCAGGAAGCGTTCACAGACAATTAGTATCATCAACACAATCGCAAAATGACTTAGCTTGCTCACATCAATGTAAATTGAGACCTTCGTCTGAGGACGCCTATGAAGTGCAAGTCCCCATTGACTCAGAATACCCGACAAGGGATTGATACATTCTGCATACGTCCCTGGAAACATCTCGAGGTTCGACGTGACGGCAAACTGGATTTCTGCTGTAAATTCCGAACTCCACTGCACACCAGCGACGGCACACCGCTGGTGGTCACACAACACTCCTTGGATGAAATCTGGAACTGCGACGAGCTACGCGGGATTCGGCGGAACATGATAAAGGGCCAGTATGTCAAGGGCTGCGAAGTGTGTTACGAACGGGAGTTGGCTGGCTACCCAAGTGACCGGCTTAGTACGACTCTAGGATGGCACGACGGTTGGTTAAACGAAGAGCGGCGGACCTTTGATCAGCTCAAGGCTCGATCAGTAGCGGACAATTATCAAGTTCTAGGTCCCGCGTACATTCAGATTAGTGCCGGCAATCTGTGCAACCTGAAGTGCCGGACGTGTTACGGTTGCACCAGTTCAAGCATCACGCACGATCCGGTGCACAGCCAGTGGTCGGGCAGTCACATCTACTCCAAGCAGGAGCGATGGTGGCAGAACCAATCCGTTCTCGACAAGATCTTCCAATACCCACAACTTGTTCGGCGTCTCCATCTGATCGGCGGCGAACCCTTTCTGGTGAAGGAATTGCGGGACGTTTTGCAATACCTGATCGACCGCGGCGTGGCCCAGAACATTGTTTTAGAAATGGCAACGAACGGAACTGTCAAGCGGGCACCCTGGCTTCCTCTCATTAAACAGTTCAAGCGCCTGGAGCTATTCCTCAGTATCGATGGCTACAATCAGCTCAATCACTACATCCGATACCCGTGCCGGTGGGACCACTTGGTCAAGAACATTCAGTGCTTCAAGACACTACCAAACACAGTCTTGTCAACCATGGTCGTTTTGCAGGCTTACAACGCCCTGAATCTTGTCGATCTCTTTCGCTTCTTCGACTCGGTCGGTTTGCCCTTGGGATATGTCTTTCCGATTGACCACCCCCCCTTTCTCCGCACCCACGTTCTGCCCCCTAAGGTCCGGCGTTTGGCCGCGCAGCGATTGCGCGTCTACGTTGATCAGGATTGCCGACTGGAAAACAGACAAATTGTGACTAGCTTGGCGAACGGACTTGAAGCGCAAGGTAACATAGTCGACGAGGACCGATTAGTTGAATTCATGCTTTTCACCAATGATCTGGATGTCTCTCGAAAACAGAGTTTCCAGGAAGCATGTCCCGAACTACATGAGCTGATCAGGCAATCGGGCTACAAATGGACGAGCGCAACACTTTGGAAGTCGTACCAGGAGTTACAATTGCAGCATACTTCTCTCCGTGCGCTTGTTCGAGAGCTTGTGCGTCAGGGATGGCAGAGGATCAGGCGAAAACCCGTGTCCTCGGGATAAACTGTTACCTCTGTGCCAAGAAAGCACCGATACAAAATGGTGGGCCGTGTAGGAATCGAACCTACGACCAACGGATTAAAAGTCCGGAATGGAGTAATTAAACAGTTTATTATTCAACCACTTACGGGGCGCCCGTTGCCACTTATGCACAACTGCGCACAACTGTGCTCAACTGATTCCCGCAAAACTCCCGCAGAGCGCACTTTACTTACGCTGATTCGAGAATAAATCCATTGTGAGCGCCAGGATCAAGAACGAATACTACCGCACAGCGACATATTCCCATGTAACATTTAATACTCGAAATTTTATTGAACAAAAGCGACCTATTTATTTGACATGAGAAGTTGAAGCCCACCCGGAGGTGTATCTATCCCATCACAAAAACGCAAGAGACGTGAATCCTTCTTCCATTACTTCCTGCTTTGTACAAGGATTTAACCGGTTAATCTTCGAATCATAGACATGGCACTGTGAATAGATATCAAACAACAAATCAATTAACGTATTAGTTTGTTCTGGCATCAAAAACATTGGGTGTAAGCTGATATACAAAGGCACCTGAAACTCACTTAGCACATTAGCAACAGTCGGCAAGACAAACCATTCTCCACCTTCTATATCGATCTTTAGCAAAGATATATCCTCATACTTAACATTGCATGACTGTAAAGCTTGATCTAAAGTTATCGTACGAACATTTATAATATGCTGATTTCTAGAAGCCACACTACCACGTTGACCAGGCAATTCACTTTGCTTCACATAATTATCATCACTTACCAACAATGTGGATTCACTATTCCCCAAAACACCATTGCCACCAAACTTCGAACAACCTATTTTCTCAGCAACAGCCTTTTCGATCACTTCAATATTATGAAAATCATTGAGATTAATGTTTCTGCGCAAACTCTCTACAGCGACAGGGTCTGGCTCAAAACATACGATCCGTTTATATTTATCAGCTGCATACAACACAGTAGGACCAATCCATGCGCCAATATCGATATAAACACCATCATTGTTTGAGAAAAGGTCGAGTATTTCAAAAGTTTCCCTTTCCCAATTACCATTTTGCACCTTATCGGTAAAAAATCCGTTAGGACACCATGGTATACGATAATCATCAAAAACCTTAAAGGACGTAGCATGTTTATTAATTGTAATTGGCTGCATTTTCATTCGCATGGCAAATATAGAATATTGACAGATTCATGATACGCCGTTACGGGTCAGTGAGAGGCGTTTAGTGTGTGCGGCGTCAGCTAACGTGACACCAAATAGGACCATTTAGTAAGAGACGCTTCTGCTTGTACGTCGTCAAAGCAAATGGCACCGCTTGAGCCTTTTTTTAAGAGCGATCTGGACTGATAATGGTATTCCCTTTGCTGCGCCCAATGCCTTGTCCGGTCTTAGCAAGCTATCAGTGTGATGGTTGCCCTTGGGGATTAACATCCAGCGCATCAAACCGGGTCATCCTGAGCAGAACGGCCGGCATGAATGTATGCATCTCACGCTTAAAAACAAAGCCACCCGGGCAGCCTCGTTCAACCTCTTGAAATGCCGTCGTTTGATGAATGATCAGCGGAGTTGGCTTTTCAGTCTGTAATGAGTGCTTCACACAAGGAAACATTATCATTAGCGACCCGCTGTATTGGTATGGTTCCCTGCCGTCCAATGGATGGGATGTCGTAATCTATCGTGCCTGAACTGCAATTTTCAAAAGTCAGTATAATCGTGCCGTCCGGGGTTCGTTCAATGTCCGTGCTCGTATCAAAAATACCACCTGAGGTGATGCTGATATCAAGCTCTGCACGATCACCGACAAAAGCACCGGTTGCCATCAGCCAGCGGTGGCCAGGATCACCCAGATCGGCAGCCTCATCATCGCCGGGTAACACCGTGTCATAGGTAAACCACGCCAGACTGACAATTTCCAGGTCGGGAAATACGGTGATGAAATATCCCTGACCGTCGGTTGCCGGGTTAAACCAGGCATCGTTCAGTCCCGCGCTAAATTGAAAACCTTGACTACGCATATCAGAACAAGTTGCCGAGTCTTGATTTACAACATTAGCCGCGATGTCCCGTAGTTGCCGTTGGACAAATTCACTCACACCAATCCCCTGAATTGGCGGCAACTCAGCAGCAGACTGCCCGGTGATCAACTGATAAAAAACGAAAGCCGTTAACGTTGCACCATTGACATTGGAATGATTGCCGTCCGCCGCATGTAAATCGAGTGCTGGATACCATTTGATTGATTCTTCCCATGCCAATCCTACGGGTGCAACACAGGCCGATTCACGGGAAGCGATGCCGAGATGTAAATCATGGATTCTGGGACCCTCCTCGGTGTTCCCTTTGCGCGGCCATTCGGGGAATAAAATGGGATGAGCGTTTATCGCCTTCACCCGACGAATCCACTCTTCTGCGGCATCGGTGGGATAGAAGAAACGACCTGAAGTCGAGTACTTTTGCGCCTGCAAAATGACATGTGTCCAGTCACGACTTTCCAGACTCTGCTGAGTCTCAGCAGTTTCCAGTCTGTCTGACAGGAATCCTGATCCCGGGGCTAATTCAGAATGTGCTGAACTACCGGGAGAACCAGCTTCAATCATGGCCGCCACGAGATCAGGTAATCCGTTCGCACTACTGTGACTGTTGCCAATGAACAATAATTGGTAAGTATTCGTTGGTACAGAGGATTGGGGGCTTTCGCCTGAATTGGCACCAGCAACACCAATCGTTCCTCCGACGTAGGCGGAAGATATTGATACAGATAAATACACAAGGAGCCAATCGCTTTTCACGTTTGCGTATATCCTCGGATGGCCAATATTAATGGGCGGGTTCTTGCTCTCACTAACAGCCACCTGATTTAACCATACTGCCATCGTGACTGGAAGGCCATCCGATCTTTGCCAGATGAATGGGGGCACCCATTCATTCAGGCTGTCGCGCTGCTGAGCACGATTCAGCAGACCGCCCGGGAGCGTGAAAACACCTTCAATGCCCTGATGGAAGCAACGAAGTGCTGCTCGCTCGGGTCAATGAGCCATGCGCTGTGTGACGTGGGTGGGGAGTACCGGAGGAATATGTGAGTATTTACTCTTACCCCAGTTTTTTCCTGATCTATACTTCGCCTGAGTGAGATTTGCAGGAGGATCGGATGGACAAAGCAGGCAGGACAATTGTCGGAATTGCGCTTGCGCTACTCGGCACGTCGGGCTGTGAGCAGGCGTCACAATCTGAAGAGATCACCGCGTCGCGTGTTGTGACTTTCAGAGTGCATGGCGGGACCACGGCTTTTATGGGAACGACTGATCAATGGTTGTTCGACGGAGAAAAAGCCCTTAGCGGCTTGACAACCATGCGGGTCGAGCTGCCGACTGACCCGGCCGACATCGAGTTTGTTGCCGGCAGCAAACCCACGCCGGAACATTTCGTGCGATGCAAGGTGGGAACCGAACTCCGCACGACGATCTTATGGGATGGAGAGCAGCTCACCTGCGAGACACGATGAGTCTCAGAGAACATTGCTCTGGCCAGTCTTTGCATGAAGCCAGCGTAGTAAATTAAATTAAGGGGCCGGAAACAGTTTCCTGAAAATTGAGGAAATTGTATCAGGCCCCATTTTCCCGACTTATACTTTATGCTTGTGCCCTGACCGTGGACGATTTCATCGCATATCAACGCAAGTATCTGACAGGGGTGTATGACTGGATGGCAATCTGGGATACCGCCTCTCGCCGAGTGCTCTCTTGGTATCGTGATTTGAGCTGCCTGGCAAACGCGAGGGTAACCTCGACCCAATCCTGCTCCTCAGGTGTGTCATGCCTTTGAAATGGGTTTCACCTCAGGTAGGTCGAGGACTCGCGAACGTTTCTCCGGATCCGTCGCAGGGGCCTCGCTCGCCCGCTTCGTTGAGGACTCAAGATATATCGTGTCGATACAGATCCGTCTACCTCGTGACATCGCGAGGACGTTCCCATTGCGTTCAGCCACTTCTCGAAGCCTGGGCGCGGACTCGCTGCGAGGCTGATATGGTCATTGCCATCGACGATGACGATCCGCAGAGGTCGCGTTACCGGAGCGAGGTCGCGAAGGCAGGGATCTCGTGGGTGAAACTGGTCGAAGCACCCAGGCCGAGTATGAAACATGGCGGTGTTTTGAACCGGTGGGCCCCACAACTAGCGGAAACCTATGACATCGTTGGATCCCTCAACGACGATCACTATCCTCGTACCATCGGCTGGGATACGGCGTTACGCGTCAGCCTGGAAGAGATGATAACTGGAATCGCCTACCCGAATGACACCGTCAAGGGGCGACGGCTGCCGACTTCGGTTGCGTTGACATCAGACATCATCCTCGCGCTGGGTTATCTTGCCCCGCCACCGCTCGAACACTGGTTTATCGACGACTTCTGGTTGAAGCTGGGCCACGACATTGGGAGAATCAATTACCTTGATGAGATCATTGTTGAACATGTTCATCCATGCGTCGGCAAAGCCGATTGGGACAAGACCTACGCTGAGGGAAATGCGGACCCGCAGGGCCAAGGCGAGCGCTGGCGGACGTACTGCGCTTCTGACTATGCAGGAGACTTGGAAAGAGTGCGCAGCCTGCTTCAGTAGACCAGCAAGTTCGCCCATTCGAGCGAAAAGGGGTCGGATAAGAAAAAGGGTAAACAGCCTGAATTGGTGATTTTGCAAAGGAAAAATGTGAATTAACTCACGCAAACTCACGCAAACTCACGCAAAATTCACGCAAGGCCACTTAGTAAAATATAGAAGTTTGATGTAAGTTTTTGATTTAAATGGTGGGCCGTGTAGGAATCGAACCTACGACCAACGGATTAAAAGTCCGGTGCTCTACCAACTGAGCTAACGGCCCCCGGAGAGTAATGCGAGGAGCGCGGCATTTTATTTGAAAACGCCGTTGCACTCAAGAAAAACAAACCATCAGGCGGGTTGATAGCGGGTCGGGTCACTCACACCCGCCTCCTTGAACCCACTTGCACGAATCCGGCAGGAATCGCACACCCCGCATGCCCTGCCCCCGTGATCCGCCTGGTAGCAGGACACGGTTAACCGGTAGTCCACCCCGAGTTCGGTACCTTTACGGATGATATCGGCCTTGCTCAGATCGATCAGCGGCGTATGAATACTCAGCCGGTTGTTTTCTACGCCGGCTTTGGTCGCAATGTTCGCCATCTGTTCATAGGACTTGATAAATTCTGGCCGGCAATCCGGATAACCTGAATAGTCCACGGCGTTAACACCGATAAATATATCACCCGCACCGAGTACTTCCGCCCAGGCCAGGGCCAGCGACAGCATGATGGTATTGCGCGCCGGCACATAGGTAACGGGAATACCCTCCCCTACCGCCTCCGGCACATCGATGTCATCGGTCAGCGCTGAGCCACCAAAAACACGCAAATCAAGTCTAATGGTCTTGAGTTCAGCCGCCACGGCGGCTGCCACATTTCTTGCCGCTGTGAGTTCGGCGGAGTGACGCTGGCCATAATCTACCGACAGCGCGTAGCAGGCAAAACCAAGTTCATTGGCAATCGCCAGACAGGTGGCTGAATCCAGACCACCGGATAGCAATACCACGGCCTTTTTCGAGGTGTTCATTTTCCGGGTACGTCCCCCCACAGAATCTTGTGCAACTGTAGTTGTACACGAACCGCCAGGCCATCGTGTAACACCCACTCTGCCAGCTCGGTTGCATCCTGCTGACCCCAGACCGGAGAAAACAACACGTCAACATCAAAACCACAATCCAATCGTCCCAACTGCTTGACCGCCCAATCGTAATCCCGGCGCGAACAGATGACGAACTTGACCTGATCATGTGGCCTCAACACCTCAAGATTGCTCCACAGATTACGCTCGTGTTCACCAGAATCCGGTGTTTTCAGATCGACCACCCGGCTGACCCGCTTATCAACCTGGCTGATATCCAAAGCGCCACTGGTTTCGAGTGACACCTGTAGACCCTTTTCACTTAAGCGATCCAGTAACTCGAGGCAGCGCTTTTGTGCCAACGGCTCCCCACCCGTAACACACACAAAACGTGTTGGGTAACTGACTACCTTTTCCATAATTTGATCAATATGCATCCAGTCACCGCCATGAAATGCATACTCGCTATCGCAATAAACACAACGCAAGGGACAACCGGTGAGACGGATAAATACCGTTGGGTGGCCAGCGTCACGTGCCTCACCTTGCAGTGAGTAAAAAATCTCGGTGATTTTCAGCATGCCTTTACGGGATTCAGGGACGCGGCGTTTGTCTGCGCTGGCAGAGATTGGGGACATACCGGTATTCTAAGCGAATGAATCAGATGGGTGTAGGAGGGACGAGCTTGCTCGTCACGAATCTGCCAGGTTCCCGACGAACGAGTTCGTCAATCCCACCGATAATCCCTAGAAATGACCTTCGAGCTTCATGCTCCTCAGACGACTGCCTGCCAGTCGCGCCAGTGTGGTTCCCGGATATTGTGCCTGTACCTGCTCCAACGCTGCGCGTGCCTGATCCCATTGCTTGAGCTCGTAATGGGTATAACCGATTTTCAACAAGCCGTCTGCAATCTTGGGGCTATCAGCGTATTTGCTGAGCAAGCCCTGAAATGCTTCCAGGGCAATTTCGTAGTTACGGGTCACGTAATAGGATTCCCCCAACCAATATTGGGCGTTGTCTGCATATTGGCTAAACGGATAGAGCTGCAGGAAATTCTGGAATTGTTCGGCGGCGTCGGCGTAATCCAGGTCTTTGAGTGACTGGAAGGCCTCGTCATAGGTTTCTTTCTCAGCTTCCGGCAAAGCGGTAACATCACGGGCTTGCGTGTTCGGTGTGGCAATTGTTGACACCGTTGATAGTGCATCCACAACCGGACGCACGTCGGGTGGTGCGCCTTCGTGCTGTGAAGTTTCCCCCGCCTGGGTAGTGACAGCACCGGTAGTTATAACACCTGTGCCATCGATTCTGGTCGAGGGCACTGCAATCGCCGGTCCTGCTGGTCCACCACGCACTTCGCTAAGACGAGCATCAAGATCAAGGTACTGGTCCCGTTGCCGGTTTCTGAGTATTTCAAGGTCCGCGGCCTGGTCTTCCAGCATACCGCGCAGCATGCGCACCTCATCCTGCAATTGCTGGATTTGAATGACCATGTCGACCATGACCTGACGATTGTCCGATTGTGCAGCGACCGGTGCTGAAACCAGGAGGCCCAGCACCAGTCCGCAAATTGAACCGGAGTGCAGTTTTCTGATGTTCATCTTAACAGGCGGACCATGCCGGCCATCGAAGTCAATGTCGCCCGTTCAAACTGCATCATCTCGCGGTGTAAATGATCTCCACGCGACGGTTTTGCCACCAGCAGTCTTCATCACTGACCCGGCATACCGGACGTTCTTCACCATAGCTGACCACGTCCAGCTGGTTACCCCTGCCACCTGCCGCTGAAAGCAGACCGGTAATAGCATTACCACGGCGCTCACCCAGACCGAGGTTGTACTCACGTGTACCGCGCTCATCTGCATGGCCTTCAAGTGTTACCCGGGAGGTATAGTGCGAGGCAACATATGAAGCATGTGCCGCAACGATATCGCGGTACTCTGACTTGACTTCAGACTTATCAAAGTCGAAATAAATGACCCGCTTGGACAGCAGACTTTCGCTGTTATCGAAATTCCGCACATCAGAATAGTCATGTGGATCTGGAGCGGCCACAGTCGTGACTTCTTCTACCGGCGCAGGCTCGGGTGTTGGCTCGGGCGCATCAACGGACTCGGGTTCGGGTTGGGTTGACTGACAAGCAGAAATTGCTCCTGCAACAATGAGGGCCAGCAAGAAACGCCACGTAGTATTCATTATATTTCTCCAGACATTATTTAAAAAAACTGCAAATCGGTATTGGTGCCATTTTACCTGATAACGGGAGACCATGCGGGTTCTCTCACGTCACCTTCGGTCAATATCAACCGCTGACGGACATTGCCATCAGCGGATATCGCGGATAAGACGCCCCTGCTTCCTTCACGCGTCGCATATAGAATCATACTGCCATTGGGTGCAAAACTGGGTGATTCATCGAGTACTCCCGGGGTCAAAGTACGCATACGCCCAGTATCAATATCCAAAACAGCTATACGATACTCGTTTCGCAGCCCGTGTGCTATAGCAATTCGGCTTCCATCGGGGGAAATACTCGCGCGTGCGTTGTAATCGCCTTCACGGGTGATGCGGGTTGCTTTTCCGCCCGCAGCTTCAACCCGGTAAATCTGAGGCTTTCCCCCCCGGTCCGAAGTGAAGTATATCCATTGACCATCGGGTGACCAGACCGGTTCCGTGTCAATCCCCCAGTGCTGTGTCAGCTGACGTTTTTGACCGGTGGTCAGGTCCCGAACATAGATCTCCGGATTACCCGAATAGGACAAGGTCATCGCCAGATAACGATCGTCGGGTGAAAATGCCGGTGCACCATTGATACCACGCGCCGAAGAAATCAGTTCGCGCTGACCGGTGGCAACGTTTTGTACATAGATGGCAGAGTTACCTTTCTCAAACGAGACATAAGCCAGGCTTTGACCGTCATGTGACCAGTTGGGCGACAACAAGGGCTCCGGTGAGCCTACAACCGGTTGCGGGTTAAAGCCATCTGCATCCGCAACAAACAACTGGTAATTCTGCTTTTCACCTTCACCGGTAGCGGATATGTACGCAATCCGTGTGGCAAAGGCTCCTGGGACCCCTGTCAATTTTTCGTATATTGCATCAGCCACCCGGTGGGAACCGAAGCGTAAATCACCCAGCCCAACCGATGTGATCTGTGATAATAATTGCTCCTGGGTATGAACATCGAACAATTGGTAAACAACCTCGTAACCGTTGCCATCCGGTGCATCATTGACCCAGCCGATCACCACGTAGTCGACCCTCAGTAAACGCCAAGTGCCAAATCGGATGGATTCGGCGTCAACCGGACGATCCACCATATCCTCTTCAGCCAACGGAGCAAATAAACCCGAGCGATACAAATCTGCTGACACCACGTCTGCCACCCCCGTCGATGGCGGCGTTCCGGAGGCACGCCACTGTAGTGGAATCACTGCAATCGGCAAGGCGCTGGCGTTACCCTGAACAATCTCAATTTCCAGTTTGGCGTAGGCCAGCTGTGAAACAACAAGAAACACCAGAGCATAAACAGTTTTTCGCATTTTTTTGTAATCCATTATTTGATTCTACCTCGAAAAACGCTAGTCCCCGTCATACCTGAATATGAAATCAATTTCACGGTCAAATACATCTTCAAACCCACGGTAGGGCAAGGAACCCGCTCTTTCGACTGCTGCTACCAACGACCGACGGGTCGCCTCATCAGCATTACAGGATCCCGCAATAGCTGCCGAAATGATCTCACCACCCGGTATCTGTACGATCCTCAGGGTACATTTCAAGCCGGCTTTCGCAGTCGGCGGGCGTAACCAGTTATTGGTTACCTGTGCCTGAATAGCCGCATAGTACTGTAAACCCAGGGAAGCAACCTCCCCCGCCTTGCTGGCTGCCTGCTCTGCCGCCAAGGCCCGCTGCAAATTCGCTTCGTCTAATGCCCGACGCTGAGCCTCGGCCTCTGACTTGCGCCGTGCATCAAGCTGTTTCAGTTTTTCCTCTTCAATCTTGCGCAAACGGGCTGCCTCCGCACGTTGCCGGCGAACGTCTTCCAGTTCCTGTTGTTGTTTTTCCAGACGTTCCTGTCTGTCCCGCTTCTGCTTTTCACGCAGTCTTCGCAGCCGTAAGTCCTCTTCCCGTTTTTCCCGCGCCTCGTTTTCCTGACGGTCTTTGAGTTCCTGGGCCCGTCGCTCCTGCTCGATTTTCCTGGCGGCCGCCTGTTCGGCTTCCCGGCGTGCATTCTCCCGGCGCTGCTTGATCAGCTTGGTATCCACCATGACCGCTTCGATGGTTAATCCCGTCAAAACCGGTGGCTTGAACGGTCTCCAGTCCATGGTGCCCAGCACGACCAGGGCCGCCATTAATAGGTGAACGGCGACGGCAAGAACAAACGTCCAGGAAACAGCCAGGAAGTTGCGCATGCCGTTATCAGCCTCCCCCCTCACCGTCTACATTATCCAGGGGGTCGCTCATCAGCCCGACTTTTTGCACGCCGGCTTTTTGCAACAACACCATGGCGGCGTAAACGTGTCCATAGCCCACCGACTGATCACCACCCACCAACACCTGGAGATCAGGATTGCGGCGTACGATTGCCGATACCGTGGTCACCAGCGTTTCCGAGTCAACCAGGCCACTCGTCGTGCCATCCAGGTCACCGGCGGCATTCAGATACAGGTCGCCATTCTCGAGTACCGTGACAACCATTGGCTCTTCGCTTTGCTGGGTATCCAATGGCTCTGCATTGGCCTTTGGCAACTCAACCTCAACACCGAGATTCAGCAAGGGTGCAGTAATCATGAAAATGACCAATAACACCAACATGACATCGATATATGGAACCACATTGATCTCGGCCATTGGCCGACGTCGTTTGCGTTGCGTATCCATCCCGATGTCAATCCCTACGACTGGACCAGCGCGTGTGCCTGGCGTTGCAGAATGCTGGAAAGTTCTTCCTTGAAATTGTCATACCGCATCTCAAGGCGCTCCACCTGGTTGGAGTAACGGTTATAAGCGATCACCGCCGGGATGGCAGCAAACAACCCCATCGCGGTAGCAATCAGGGCCTCTGAAATGCCTGGAGCCACCATGGCAATGGTGGCCTGATTCACGTTAGCCAGCTGGTGAAATGATGTCATGATGCCCCACACCGTCCCAAACAGACCAATGTACGGACTGGTCGAACCAACCGTCGCCAGATAACTGAGATGGTGCTCAAGCCAATCGGTTTCCCTGGCCAGGGTGATACGCATGGCCCGCTGGGCGGCCTCAACCAGCACTCCTGGTGTCATCCGCCCCTGCTCACGCATACGGGAAAACTCTCTGAACCCCGCTTCAAACACCCGTTCCATACCGCTGTACTCAGTCGCATTACGACCGATCGCTTCGTACAGTTGAGTCAGGTCGGTCCCGGACCAGAATCGTTCCTCAAAATCCTGGGCTCCCTTCTCCGCCCTGGCCAGCATTTGCCGCTTACGGAAAATTATCATCCAGGATGAAAGCGATGCGACCAACAGCACCGCCATCACCAACTTGACCATCCAGCTCGCCTGTAAAATCAGTTGCCAGACTTGTAAATCATTCTGCATCATCAGTCTCCGCTTTGGTTTTTATAACGCAACAAAGTTCAATAAGGGGTTACACCACAGCTCCACGAGAACCCTTATGGCCGGCTTGGCATGCTGGCTACTTGAACAGATCGGCATCCTTGTCACCGGGTTTTTCCAGTCCAAAATGCAGATATGCCTTTGCCGTTGCCATGCGCCCTCTTGAGGTTCGCGTGATATATCCCTGCTGGATCAGGAAGGGTTCAAGCACATCCTCCACCGTTCCACGTTCTTCAGACAAGGCCGCTGCAACACTCTCAACGCCAACCGGCCCACCGTCAAAATTATTGATAATCACTTTCAGCAAGCGCCGGTCCATGGTATCGAACCCACACTCGTCAACTTTCAGTATATCCATTGCGCCAGCGGCGATATCGGCATCGATCAGACCGTCTCCTTTGACCTCGGCGAAATCACGCACCCTGCGCAACAGGCGGTTGGCAATCCGTGGCGTACCACGGGCACGACTGGCAATACCCATAGAGCCTGCCCCATCACAGGGAATGTTCAGGATACCGGCCGAGCGTGTCACGATTTGCTCCAACTCCTGCGGGCTATAAAACTCCAGACGCTCCACAATACCGAAACGGTCGCGTAGCGGTGACGTCAACAGACCCGCGCGGGTGGTGGCACCCACCAGCGTAAAATGTGGCAAATCAAGCTTGATGGAACGCGCTGCAGGCCCCTCCCCGATCATGATGTCGATCTGAAAGTCTTCCAGCGCCGGATATAGCACTTCTTCCACCACCGGTGACAGACGGTGTATTTCATCTACAAACAGCACGTCACCCGGTTGTAGGTTAGTCAACAAGGCGGCCAGGTCACCCGCACGCTCAAGTACCGGGCCAGAGGTCTGACGCAGGTTAACACCCATTTCGTTGGCAATCACATGGGCTAGCGTGGTCTTGCCGAGACCCGGAGGACCAAAAATCAACACGTGGTCCAGTGCCTCTTTTCGGCGGCGAGCGGCTTCCAGGAAAATCTGCAGTTTTTCACGCATGACCTGCTGGCCAATATATTCCCGCAAGGTTTTTGGCCGCAGGGTGACTTCCACCAGTTCATCGGCAGGGGTATCCAGCGGCGTTACGATACGTTCTGTCGGCTCACTCATACGGCCTTACCCGGGATTGCAGTGCTTTGCGAATAATCTCCTCGGCCTCCATGTCGGCCGTGTCCAAAGCGCCGATCATTCGACTGACTTCTACCGGCTTATAGCCCAGCGAGGCCAGGGCATGGGAGGCCTCAGACACCGAATCTGTACCAACCGGAATACCGCCTGATATTGAAACCCCCGTAGTTCCGGTGGTCAATCCCTCCAGCTTGTCACGCAACTCCATGACGATACGCTCCGCCGTTTTTTTGCCAATGCCGGGTATCCGGGTCAAGGATGCAACATCTGCACCGGCCACATAACGGGCCAGCTCCTCACCGCTGACACCTGACAATATCGTTAGCGCCAACTTGGCCCCGATCCCATTGATCTTGAGCAGCTTGCGAAACAGTTCACGCTCACTCTGGGAGACGAATCCATATAAGGTCTGGTTATCCTGCGAATAGTGGTGGTGTATCACGATTGCAACCTGCTTGCCGTTTTCTGGCAAGTCGGCAAACAGACCCAGCGGGGCTTCAACCTCGTAGCCAATCCCATTGACGTCAATGACCAGGTACGGCGGGCTCTTGTCCAGCAATGTTCCGGATAAACGTGCAATCATGCTGACTTTCCTTGCAACATTGCCATACGGGCCAGCGTGTGCGCAGTGTGGTGGTGGCAAAGCGCCACCGCCAGTGCGTCCGCCGCGTCATTCTGTATGGGCTCTTTCACACCCAGCAAGACTCGTACCATGTGCTGAATTTGGGCCTTGTCGGCGGCACCCCGGCCAACGATTGCTTGCTTGATGGAGCGTGGAGAGTACTCCGCAACTGCTACGTCACAGGAAATCACAGCACAAACGGCCGCGCCACGGGCTTGTCCAAGTTTGATTGCAGACGCCGCATTGTTTGCTACAAAAACGGTTTCAACGGCGGCCTGGTCAGGCCGGTACTGTTTAATCAGTTCCTGCAATTGTGAAAATATTATCCCCAGGCGCTCGGGGAAATCACCGCTGCCGGCCTTGATACCACCATAATAAACCGGACTGACACGATCACCATCGACCTCGATGATACCCACACCGGTTACTCGTGAACCCGGATCGACCCCAAGTATGCGTAGGTTTTTCAGTGGTACGCCTGTGCGGGAATGTCCGCATTGGAGTACACATTTTGGGTATCGTCGAGGTCCTCAAGCATATCCAGAAAACGCAGGACTTTTTCACCGGTCTCGACATCCAGCTCAACTTCAACACTCGCGCGCATGGTTATTTCTGAATTCTCCGGCACCAGACCGGCTGTTTTCATGGCGTCCACCACATCACTATAAGCCTCGGGACTGACTGTGACTTCAAGAGACCCATCATCTTCGCTGGTCACATCGTCCGCGCCACTATCCAGGGCCACTTCCATGACCTCATCTTCAGAGGTCCCCGGTGCGAAATTTAAAACACCGAGCTTGGAAAACAGGTAAGCCACCGAACCGTCAGTGCCCAGATTGCCGCCATACTTGGTAAATGCGTGACGTACCTCAGCCACGGTCCGGTTGCGGTTATCAGTCAGGCACTCCACCAACACCGCGACTCCACCCGGGGCGTAACCTTCGTACTTGAGTTCTTCGTAGCTTACCCCTTCAAGATCGCCTGTGGCCTTCTTGATGGCCCGTTCAATGTTGTCCTTGGGCATGTTGGCGGCGTTGGCCTTCTCGATTGCCAGCCGCAAACCCGGATTGGCATCGGGGTCCCCACCACCCTGGCGGGCAGCCACACTAAGCTCTCTGTTGATTCGAGTAAATATCTTGCCACGCTTGGCATCAACCGCTTTTTTACGGTGCTGGATATTCGCCCATTTGGAATGACCCGCCATAAATCCACTACCCGGAAACCCACCAAAGAAGATTTTATCACGAAACCCTGCCAATCCTAGGGCAAAGCACTCAATCGTCGTGATTGAAGTGACCGTGCAATATAAACTGCTCCGCCTGATTCACTACCTCGGTGGAAATCAGCATTTCCGAATGTGCCACCGGTATGTCCACGCTGTCCCGGAGTCCCTCGAGTTGCGTTTCGCTGAGCGCAACACTGCCGTCATTGGGCCCAGTGTGCCCTCCTGTGATTCTTCCAAGCCCCAGCGAGCGTGTACCCCGGATTATCCCCAGTTCACGGTTTCCTGGTGTGTACTGAAATCCCTGCCGCAAATCAGCCCTGACTTTGCCAAACAAACTTTTCATGCCGGGCACCTTTTCAATGCGCTTAACAACACGACTGCCACCTACTGGCGTACCCATCAGGACGATCCGTCCCGCTGGCAAATCCGCGTATCTGCTCAGCATGTTCAATATGACAAGACCACCCATGCTGTGGCCAACAAGATGCAACTCAGCAAGCTTCATGTTGAGGATAAATGCCTGCAGGTCGTCTGCATGGCCGTCAAGGCTGTCGTTACGGGTTGGATAACTGAAAACCGCTACCTTGTGCCCATGACCTCTGAGACGCCTGGCCATAAGCGCCATTGCCCAACCCCGATTCCACAAACCATGTACCAGTAATATATTTTTGGAGCTACCCACGCAGACGTCTCCGGGCAAGTCTCAATGACTCAAAAGAAACCAGTGCCACCGCCAACCAGATGCAAGCAAATGCAACCGCATGACCGGGTGTGAATGGCTCACCGTACAGATACACAGCCAACAGGAAGCTTATACTCGGTGCAAGATATTGGAAAAAGGCGAGTACGCTCAAGGGCATCTTTTGGGCCGCCATGTTGAACCAAATCAAGGGCAATACCGTGGCGAGCCCGGCGCCAATTAGTAACAGATCAATACTGACAGACATGTGCAAGAACTGGAGGTTGTTCTGCGACATTAACCACAAAATGTAAGCCAGTGCCGGCAAAAACATCAATGTCGTTTCCCACAACAAACCCGTCATCGGACCCACGGACAGGCGTTTGCGCACTAAGCCGTAAAAGCCAAAGGTCGTGGCCAGGGAAATCGCAATCCAGGGTGGACGGCCCATATACCAGGCCAGGTATATGGTCCCGGCGGCGGCTACAACAACGGCAGCAGTTTGTAACACGGTCAGGCGTTCACGCAGAAAAATATAACCAAGCATTACGTTAATAAGTGGTGTTCCGAAATAGCCCAGACTGGTATCAAGCACATTGTCATGGGCAACGGCCCAGACGAAAATCAGCCAGTTGGTCGATACCAGCAATCCTGAGAGGACCAGCCATGCCACACTCACGAGTGGCAATCGGAGATTTTTCCAGAGTTCCCTGCCGTCACGAATAGCCAGAAAAAGCAGCAACAAGGGAACTGACCATATCACCCGTTGTGCCAGTACCTCCAAGGTACCAACAGATTGCAACGCCTTGTAGTAAATGGGTACCAGGCCCCAGAACGTGAATGCGGCCACCGCCGCGATGACACCGCTGCGATCCAGCTTGTTTTCAGTCATCTTATCCATCTCAACTAATTAGAGGTCGGATCCAATTTCTGCTGCCGTGCTTTGACGCCGGCGACCAAGGATTGCTCAGAAATTGGATCCGACCCCTTTTAGTCCTCAGCGTCTGCCTTAACCCTGATGTGCAGCTCATCAAGTTGACTCGCCGAGATCGCAGACGGCGCATCGGTCAGTGGACACTGGGCCGTGGTCGTCTTTGGAAAAGCAATGACGTCACGAATAGATCTCTCACCCGCCATCAAAGCGGCGATCCGGTCCAGCCCAAATGCGATCCCACCGTGCGGCGGGCAACCATACTTGAGGGCCTCGAGCAAAAAACCGAACTTGGCCTGGGCCTCGTCCTCGCTGATTCCAAGCAACTCGAAAACCACCTGTTGCAAGTCGGCTTTATGGATACGAATGGAACCACCACCAATTTCTGCCCCATTGAGCACCATGTCATAGCCCCGCGACAGGGCATTTGCGGGATCGGCCCTCAATGCCTCTGGTGAGGCGGTAACCGGTGCCGTGAACGGATGGTGCATGGCAACGTAACGCGCGCCTTCTTCATCCCAGTCAAACATGGGAAAATCAGTCACCCATAAGGGTTTCCAGCCCTCTGACGCCAATTCCAGATCCTCTCCGCACCGAACCAGCAAATGACCCATAAAGGTACTGGTCTGTAACCAGTCGCCGGCACCAAAAAACAACAGGTCGCCATCTTGTACACCAGTTTGTGTCGCAATACCCGTCCACGCCGCAGCATCAAGAAACTTCGCGATGGGTGATTGCAAACCCTCCAGCCCGGTTTGTGTGTCAATCACCTTGATCCAGGCCAGGCCTTTCGCACCATGGTGCGCCACAAAAGCCGTATAGGTGTCAATCTGCTTACGTGAAAACTTTGCCCCACCCGGCACTCTCAACGCTGCGACACGTTGTGCATTATCATTAGCCGGTCCTGAAAACACCCGAAAATCAATATGTTTGACGTGCTCATCCACACTTTCCAGGCGCATCTCATAACGCAGGTCGGGCTTGTCTGAGCCGTACTCTTCCATTGCCTCACGCCAGGTCATGCGTGGGAAAGGCAGTGGCAACTCGTGCGCCAACACGTCACTGAAAACAGCCTGGATCAACTCCTCGGCAGCTGTCTGTACACCGGCCTCGTCAACAAAGGACATCTCCATATCCAGTTGCGTGAATTCAGGTTGGCGATCGGCTCGCAGGTCTTCGTCACGAAAACAACGTGCAATCTGGTAGTAACGATCCATACCCGCCATCATCAGCAATTGCTTGAACAACTGTGGCGATTGAGGCAAGGCGAAAAACTGCCCTGCGTGCACCCGGCTTGGTACCAAATAGTCACGTGCGCCTTCCGGAGTGGCCTTGGTCAGAATGGGTGTTTCAAACTCTGCAAAACCTTGAGTGTCCAGGTTTCTATGGATGGCCCGGTTAAGGGCTGCCCGGATAAGCATATTGCGCTGCATTCTTGGCCGGCGCAGATCCAGGTAGCGGTAACGCAAACGGACTTCCTCACCGTCCTCGTCGGTCATCAATAACGGGATGGGTGCCGAAGCATTCAGTAACTCGACCTCATCCGCCAGTAGTTCTACTTTCCCGGTCGCCATAGACTCGTTCCACTGGTTTTCAGGCCGCATGCGCACCTTGCCGTGAATGCGTACGCAGTATTCGTTGCGCAGACGCTCGGCGGCGGCAAACGCGGTGCTGTCTGGTTCAACCACAACCTGGACAACACCAGCACGGTCCCTGAGGCCAATAAATATTAAGCCCCCAAGATCACGTCTGCGGTCGACCCAGCCACAAACCGTGACTGATTCGCCATCCAGTTCCTCATTGATCTCACCGCATAAGTGACTGCGCATATCCCGATCCCCTGGCCTGCTTTGTGGTTTGGCACGCCGTGTTGAAAGTTGATTTGTAATCCCATCAAAGTATATGACGGTTTTATACCGCTGTCCCACATAATCTGGGAGGGACAAATCGCGCAAACCAATTGCACCGGTTTCATTAAATCTCGGGCAGTGACTCTGATATCGAAAATGGTACAATCAGGCAACTGGCCGGGAAGTCAAAATCCCTGCTCATAATCTCTGAAAACTGCTCATTAAGTTACCAGAACAAATCCCGGCCCGTCTGGCCCAGAAGCTATTGGAGTTGGTACCAGGATTGAAGTAAAGCAAGGAGACCACCCGTGTCATTGAATCTGAAAGGCAGACACCTGCTGACCCTCAAAGACTATTCCCCCCGAGAAATCGACTACCTGCTCGACGAGAGCACCCGCTTGAAACAGCTGAAATACGACGGCGTTTTCCCAAAGTCGATGCAGGACAAAAACATTGCCCTGATATTCGAAAAACCCAGCACACGCACCCGTTGTGCCTTCGTGGTTGCCTGCGTCGACGAGGGCGCCCACCCCGAGTACCTGGGCAAAAACGACATCCAGATGGGCAAGAAGGAGTCAGTAGCCGATACCGCCCGGGTTCTGGGTCGCATGTTCGATGGTATCCAGTTCCGTGGATTCGAGCACTCAACAGTGGAGGAGTTGGCCCAATACGCCGGTGTTCCAGTTTGGAATGGTCTGACCGATTCTTATCACCCCACCCAGGTTCTTGCCGACCTTTTGACGGTCAGGGAGCAGTTTGGAGATTTGAAAGGCCGCAAACTGGTTTACGCCGGCGACGGTCGCAATAACGTGGCCAATTCCCTGCTGGTTGGTTGTGCAAAGATGGGTGTGGACTTCGTCATCACGGCTCCCGAGTCCCTTTTTCCGGACAATGAGCTGGTTGAGACTGCCCAGGAATATGCACGTATGAGCGGTTCTTCGATTGACATTACTACGGATGCCACCAAAGCCGTCAAGAATGCCGATGCCATCTACACGGATGTGTGGGTCTCCATGGGTGAAGAAGACCAACCCGGCATGCAGGAACGCGTCGAGAGCCTGGCGCCGTACCAGGTTAACGCCGGATTGATGGCTGCCACCGGCAGGAATGACTCGATATTTATGCATTGCCTGCCGGCAGTACACGATAATGAAGTGACCAGCGAAGTGTTTGAGTCCCGGGCCTCGGTCGTTTTTGACGAAGCCGAAAACCGGGTGCATACCATCAAGGCGGTGATGGTTTCGTCCTTGTAAAACTGGGTAACTGATGGCTCTTTTGGCGTGACACAGCAGCCCGCTGTCGCCTACAAGTACACTGTTTCAAATACCGTGGCAGTTGTGGATGTGCCTTGGAAAAAGTGGGGTAAAAAACGAGCAATCCCATCACCCAATAACCCTCTATTTGGGGGGAAAATGGCTCTGGTTAGGTCTATAATAATCATCCGTAGGCGAAGATCACGAGGTACACCAAGAGCATTATGGAATCACCAGTAGGCAGTTTCATGGCGGACAGCAAGGGTACCGCAGGACCAGAGGCGGGCTATGTGGGATGGACTGAGGAACTCGAAACCGGAATTGATATTCTGGATGATCAACACCGCCGGTATATTGAATTGTTAAATGAATATATTGAAAAGGCCAATGAACACACCGCAGGTTCTGAAGAGGAAGTTACTCACCTAACAGAGTCATTGGATTTTTTGCATCAATATGCTGACGAGCATTTCTCAACCGAAGACTCAATAATGCGGGAAACTGAATATCCTGAGCATGAAACACATAAGGAAGAACACCTGCACTTTTTGAAGCACGTGGGAGACTTATGCAAGGATATGGAAACGAAAGGATTTAGTCACGAGCTTTCCCGCGAAGTCAATTACTACACCATTGAGTGGTTTATCGAACATATCCTTGTTTCAGATATGAAACTGGTGGAATTTTTGAAGGCTAAAAACTGGAAAATGCAGGTAGATTGACACACCCTTGAGTACCTATCCTTAGGTCAGGGTGTATGAACGTCTCGTATAGACGCCCCCTATGTCAACCTGAATATTGCATTCTGATCGCAGAGCGGGTTTGACCGTGGACTAACATCCTCGTATTCGCGTGCTGGTTAACGCATTAAGATTTGTCCGTTTTGGGGTTACCACAACCTATACCCAGGGGCTTAAGTTTCTAAAGACGTTCTCGTGGGCTTCCCAATCTCTGTCTTATCCTCTGGATCAGATAGCTGATTCAGGCAGATGACATGCTGGTTACTGTTGCAATCGTAAAATGTTGAGCTCTGTTCCTGTTGCTTACGCAGCCGCCTTGTTCAATGACTCCCAGACAAAGCCCACCATCTCCCGGGCACAAGCCACTTTGACTTTATTGGGGTGCTTGCCGGCCAACAACAATCGGTTGCCCTTTTTGTTCAAGCGCCGTAAACAGCGATCGGCGATGTTAACCAACTCAGGTGCAATATGCTTGCGCCTGGACTTCAGGTCCTGGCCAATTTTTGCTGTTCGATAACCACGTTGGTTGGCTTCAACGAACGCCGTGCGAATGTATCGATTGCCATGCTTGGTTATTCCAAAACGGTTGTATTTACCGCCAGAGGAATATTCCCGGATATCCATGCCGATCCAGGACACCAGTTTTCTTGGATGGGAAAATCGTTTGATATCACCAATCTCTGTAATTATCGTCAAGGCAAAGACATTCTTGATGCCCTTGTAACAGGTCAGAGATTGAACGGCCGACTGGTAGCGTGGTGAGTTTGCCAGCACTTCGAGCTGCTGACCATAATCGCTCAAAACCTCATTGAGTGCTTTAAGCTGACGCAATAATAATTCCAGATTCACCTTGAGACTGCCGGACAAACCATCAATGGTTCGCACCAGCCAGAAATAGTGGATTTTGGTCCAGTGGCTTTTTTGACCGGTTTCAGCTTTGTAATGCAGGCCATTGCGACGTAACACCGCCTGCAGATGCTTGCGCAGCTGGTTTCGTTGTTGCATGACTTTCTGACGCGAACGCAGCAGATCCCGATCCTGTTCCTGCTCTTCGTCTGGTGGCTGCACGATGGTCAATAAGTCATTGGCATAAAACTGCGCCAGGTAGCCCGCATCAATACGGTCTGTCTTGATCGCTTTGCCGCGCGGGCTGGGAATGCTGCTGGGAGAAACGATATCACAATGAATATCGTTGGAAATCAGATCACGCTGCAGGCAATAGCCGATGTAGGATGCCTCGTAACACAGCTTGATTTTACAGCCCTTAAAATGCTGTGCCATCCTGTCCAGTTGCTGTAACAGGCCTTTTAGTGTGGGCCGGCTCTTGAAATCAATGACTTCTCCGGTTTCTTTGTTGAATGCTGAGCCGTGGTACTGAGTATCATCGACATCAAGGCCGATGTGGATTATATTTTGTTTCATAGACGCCTCCGTTTTTGTCTCATGGTTTGAGCTTTTTAGCCTACCATTTGAGGTATCCATCATTGATGGTAGCCCTCGGTTCAGCTAAGGACGGGGGCGTCTATATCTTCTAT
>JAJFLB010000041.1 GCA_021772915.1 Gammaproteobacteria bacterium
AACCCGAAGGGCCGGGCCTATTTTTCCGCCCAGCGGCGTTATCATTCGCTTGTATGGAGTAACCAAACCACGCTCATTCTGCCTTGCTGGACAAAAAAATAGACTCCGGCAGCACAGTCTGGCGTGTGAGAACGCCCCCTAGTTCAAAGGCGTGAACGGTGGACGTTTGAGGTACTTACCAAAGCCCTTGCCAACCATGGCCTCGCCCTGATCAACCGCCACCGTGCCACGCAGAATGGTGGTGCGGGTTTTACCCTCCAGTTCCCAGCCCTCATAGGCGTTATAGTCCACGTTCATGTGATGGCCCTCGGCGGTGATGGTATGTTTCACTTCAGGGTCAAAAATTACGATATCTGCGTCTGAGCCGACTGCGATGGTGCCCTTGCGTGGGAATAGACCAAAGATTTTGGCAGCCCCGGTTGAGGACATCTCAACGAACTTGTTGAGCGAGATACGGCCCTTGGCAACGCCTTCGCTATAGAGCAATTCAAAGCGGTTTTCAACACCCGGTGCGCCATTGGGAATCTTTGAGAAATTGGCCTTGCCCATGGCTTTCTGATCCATGCAAAACGGGCAGTGATCGGTGGCTACGTGGTCGACGAGATTCTGGTTGATACCGGCCCATAATGCCAGCTGATCCTTCTTTTTGCGTAATGGCGGACTCATGACCACCTTGGCACCTTCAAAACCGTCACGAAAATAGTAGGAGTCGTCCAGCAACAGGTACTGGATACAGGTCTCCACGTGGACCTTCTGATTACGCAGGGTGGCCGCCTTGACCTTGGCCAGGGTCTCTTCGCAGGTCGCATGCACAATATAAAAGGAACAACCGGATTCGTGTGCGAGATCAATGGCACGCCCGGCAGCCTCTGCCTCGCAGATGGATGGGCGTGAGAGCACGTGATACCGGGGCTCGGTATTACCGGCGTCCAGGTTTTTCTTGATATTGCTGTCGACCATGTCGCCATTTTCGGTGTGTGCGGTCACGATACCGCCTTGATGCACCAGTTCCTGCATGAGTTCAAACATCTGGCGGTCATCGATCATCAAGGCACCCTTGTAAGCCATGAAAACCTTGAAAGAGTTGATCCCGTGCTCATTGATGACACGCGGTAGTTCCTTGCGCGTATCATCGTTGAAATCGGTTACTGCACAGTGGAAGGCGTAGTCGCCTACGGCCCGCCCATCGGCCTTGCGGTGCCATTCTTCAATGGCGGCCTCCAGGGTGTCACCCTGGGTCTGGATGGCAAAATCAATGATGGTCGTGGTACCGCCATGCAAACCGGCCAGTGTGCCGGTTTCAAAGGTGTCACTGGCATAGGTGCCCATGAATGGCAGTTCCATATGTGTATGGGCATCGATACCACCAGGAAACAGGTAGCAGCCTTGAGCATCAATTTCGCGGTCCGCAGACAGGTCCAGGCTGGCCCCAATCATTGCAACAGCTTCACCTTCGATGTACACATCGGCGGAGTAGCGGTCTGTTGCGGTGACGATGGTGCCGTTTCTGATCAACAAAGAGCTCATGAGTTTACCTCCTCCAATATGCGGGATAGGGTACCATTTACCCGCTTAATTCGCAGGAAGGGTAACCCGCATGGATAAATTTCTCAAAGCCGCCTATGAAGAGGCTCAACAGGGTCTGCAAGAGGGTGGAATTCCGATTGGCTCGGCGCTCGTTTTCAAGGGAAAAATCATCGGCAGGGGACATAACCGCAGAATTCAGCAAGACAGCACGGTGTTGCATGCCGAAATGGACGCCTTCGAAAACGCAGGCCGACAAGCAGGCACTGTTTACCGGCAGTGCGTGTTGTATACAACGCTGTCCCCTTGTGCCATGTGCAGTGGTGCTATTCTGCTTTATGGCATTCCCCGGGTGGTGATTGGTGAGAATATCAACTTTATGGGTGAGGAAGACTGGTTGCGATCCCGTGGTGTTGAGATCAAAGTCGAGCAAGATCAAGGTTGCATTGAAATAATGCGGTCGTTCATGGTTGAGCAACCCAAATTATGGAAAGAAGACATTGGTGTCTAACGTAGGACCGACCAGCTAGCTGGTCGGGAACAATCGTCACCAACTCCGGTTCCCGACGACGATGTCGTCAGTCCTACGAGTCGGGAATTTCTAGTTTCCTTGCTCTGCCGTCCTGGTCCCCAAAGGCTGTGTGATGCGTACATAGTCGTGGTTACCGGCAAAAAAACCGGCCACGAACGACTGATAGGCAAAGTTCAGGTGGTCGTCATCGGTGTAAGTCAGGGTAATCGTTCCCCACGGTAATAAGCTTATTTCTGCGGGATTGAAGTTGGCCCCAAACTTGGTCTTGGTGGCAGCATAAAGCATATCGGCAGTGACGGTATTGCCGTTGACCACCGTACCCTCGATATCGGAGATGGTCCAGAATGGTTTTCCGTCAATATCAAAGGTATAAAACACCAACACCACCCGGCCATCACTGAGCCATTGCACAAAGATACCTTCCCCGGAACGGCCAAGCGCAAAGAAGGCACCACTGCGTTGGGCATTGGCGGCTTTTGTACCGTCGCAATTAACCACAAAAGTCAGACGACTGAAGGAGTGCAGCAGGTTCTCCAGACCAGAATCGCTACGCGCGGTGAAATTGATTAGGCCGGGGTTGGTGGTCGCCGCACAGTCCGGAAATATTAATGACATGCCACCCACTGTGGTACGGACAATGTCATCCTGATTAAAACTCGTTCCAAAGACAGTCCCGGCAAGCTTTTGCATCTCATCAACGACCACCGAATTACCCACCACCCGGCCCAGGCCCATGTACCAGGCAAGCTGGGTACCATCGAGGCTGTACGTGTAGAAGGAAAGAATGGCAAGACCATTGGCGAGGATTTCCACAAATGCCCCTTCACCACTTCGGTGGGCAGCAAAATAGGCCGCAGTTTGGGGCGCGCCAATATCCGGTCCACCCTGAACTTCGACGGGACCCCGGTCACAGGTAAACACACCGTCAAGATCAAAGTCCTGGGGGCGGCCAAGACCATTGAGGTCCTTGTACCGACAGGGGAGCACATCGTTCACAAAAGCCACCCGACCGGATTCGACCACCGGACTGTTGGGTTGGGGTTGCGGTATGCCACTGTCATCCACTACCACCAGCGGGTCGGTATTGGGCAGGTCGGTTGGCAGGTCCAGTGAGCAACTGTCGTCGCGATCAACATTAAACCCAAGGGAGGTGATAGCACCGGTGCCAAAATCGTTACACTGGCTTTCCGGCGAGTTGGCCTTGCGTGATTTCACCCTGGCATTGATCGTCTTCTGCAGTGTTGCGGAAGCATTTTCGTCCACAACCGAGCCAAGAAAAGAACAATTGGTCTGACAATCCACAGCTTCACTGGGGAAGTCGGTTTGTATATAGCTATTGATGTACTGCCATTCGCCCAGTGGCATTTCATTTCTTACCGGCGAACACGAGGGATTGTTTTCGGACGCAGCGACCCCTTCCAACCTGATTTCAGCACCCTGGCCGTTTCCGTCACAGCCAATGACACCAGCAGAACAATTTCTGAAAATTGAGTTGATGAAGGAACATACAGCACCCAAATGGCAACTGTAGGCACCGCCATTAAGATCAGCGCTACAGCGCTCAAATGTGCTGTCTTCGACGGTGCATATACTGTTCGGGGCACAAAACAGAGCCCCACCGTTGCCGTTTGCATGGGTATTTTCGAATCTGACATTATTGAACTCACATGCAGAGCCCGAACTGCAGTCCACTGCACCTCCATTACCCGTACTTGTCACATCGGTAAAAAAAGCATCCTCGACCAACAACTGCCCGGTTTCAGCAACAACAATACCTCCGCCGTTAGCGGCATTACTAAAGCCGTTGATCTCAATACCACGAATTTCCAGCTTGCCACTGATTATTGTAAGAAACGGGCCCTGGTGCTGCGGGGTGGGTTGAAAAATAAGTTTCTTGTTGGCACTGCCCTCAATTGACAGCTTGCCTGTTGTGATGTCAGGCAGGGGTTCGCTAATGAGAAAAGCGAATCCCACTACCGAATTACTAATATTTATTTTGTAGCGTGTGGAAGGATCCGCATTTGCAGTTGAAATCGCGTTGCGTAATCCAGATTCATCACCGGCCTGGACTATTATGACCTCTACGATCTCCGCTATAACCTGCACATACGCAAAAGGACTGAGAATAACCACCAACAGAATGATTAGTTTTTTTCTCATATTTGCTTCCCGGTTACATCAACTAAGTATAATTCAGGAAAGCTTTTTCTTCCAGTACGCTGTTTTTTAACACAAATGTGTGATACATAAACTACGCTGACAGGGTTTGCAGTTGATTGCTCGCAGCGTTACTCATTACCAAATTTCACGTAGGACCGACCAGCCAGCTGGTCGGGAACGGTCGTCGCCAACCCCGGTTCCCATGGTGTTCCCGACGACGATGTCGTCGGTCCTACGGGTCAGGACTGTCTAGTTTCCTTGCGCTACTGCCTTGGTACCCAGAGGTTGTGTGATCCGCACATAGGCATGGTTACCGGGTGTAAACCCGGCCACCACCGAGTTATGGGCGAAGTTAATCGAGTCATCATCGGTATAGGTCAGGGTAATCGTACCCCAGGGTGCCATGGTGACTTCAGCAGGGTCGAAGTTGGCCCCGAACTTGGTCTTGTTCATGGCATATAGCATATTAGCAGTAACCGTATTGCCGTTGACCACGGTATTGCCGATATCACTGGTGGTCCAGAAGGGATTACCGGCAGCATCAAAGGTATAAAACACCAACGCCACCCGGCCATCACTGAGCCACTGCACAAAGATACCTTCACCGGAACGGCCCAGGGCAAAGAATGCACCACTACGATGGGCATTGGCCGCCTTGGTGCCATCGCAATTCACCACAAAGGTCAGACGGTTGGCAGAGTTCAGCAGGTGCTCGAGACCAGGGCCAGGCTCGGCGGTGAAATTAAGTCGTCCGGGGTTGTCGGTGGCCGTACAATCCGGGAATACCAGTGACATACCTCCGACGTTTGTTCTGACGATATTGGCTTGATCAAAACCAGCCCCAAACACCCCCCCAGTGACCCTGTCCATCTGATCAATAACGATGGAATTACCCACTACCTTACCCAGACCCATATACCAGGCCAGGGTAGTCCCATCTGGGCTGTAGGTGTAAAAGGAAATAATCGCAAGGCCATTGGCAAGGACCTCCACAAAGGACCCTTCGCCACCACGACCAGTGGCGGCGTAGGCTGCTGTTTGTGCTGCACCGATATTTGGACCACCCTGGACTTCTACCGGTCCCCGATCACAGGTAAACACGCCGTCGAGATCAAAATCCTGGGGACGACCGAGACCGTTCAAATCCTTGTAGGTGCAGGGCAGGACATTGTTGTTAAACGCCACCCGACCGGATTCTATCACCGGACTGCCGGCTTGGGGTTGGGGAATGCCATTGGCATCGATGACGACCATCGGGTCAGTATTGGGCAGGTCGGTTGCCTGGTTAAGTGCGCAACTGCCATCGGTGGCGATATTAAAGCCCTTTGATGTAAAGGCACCGCTTCCGAAATCATTGCACGCACTCTCGGGTGTGTTGCTCTTGGAAGTCTTCGTCGATTGCCCTGTATGCGATATCGATCCGAGGGGAGTATTCACATTGCCGGCACGTGGCGTTCCTTCAGTCTGCGGCGCATCTTCAATCACCGAATAGTCGAGTTCACAGGTGCCTGTGCAATTGGGGCTGCACACATGGGAACCCTGGATTACTGCCCAGCCGTTTGGCAAATCTAAAGCCGAGTTGTCACACCCGGGATCAGGGCAAACCACAGAGTTATCAATCAAGCCGTGACCACCACGTTGTTCAATCAACCAGGAAGCGCTTCCCGATGAGCAATCAGAACTGAAATTGCTGTGCGCAAGATGGTATGTCGCATCCGTAAGTTTAACCAGCGGTTGGTCCCCGTCTCCATCGAATCCTGTATTCCATGTATTTACAGATCCGCCGGCGTGAACATCAATGGCCGACCCTGTAGGGGGATTGGTGAAATTTACGTCCCACGTGTCAAATGTAGCTCCATCTGTCACCCAAACCAAATCTCCCTGGAGATTTGGGTGTGCCTGGATTTCACAGTTTTCCGTACCTCCAACACCATGCACAGATAATTTGCCATTGACCATGACTGACTCGGGGAGGATCAATGGTAATCCACTAATGCAATCCAGGTTGGCTCTGTGTGGTATTCCCGGATTCATGTTGGATTGATCCACAAAATCATACCAGCCGTTGGTGTCAGTCGTATCAATGGTGGTTTCAAACTGAGCGAAGCTAGAGGCGGTAAATACCGTGAATAGCAGGATGGCGACGGACGATTGTAGTTTGGTCATGATTCGATTCCCTACATGCACTGAAACATTTACAAAAGTATAGGATACCCAGCAGATTCTGCATCGAGCAGCCTCAAAAGAGTTGAACGGATTGGGCCGTAGTTGATTGCACGTGTGAAGATCGGTTGATTTGGTCGTAGGGCTGTGTGGGACCGACCAGCTAGCTGGTCGGGAACTATTGCCGATGTACCCGGTTCCCGACGAGCAAGCTCGTCGGTCCTACAAGGCGGGAAGAGCCTTTGCGAAACCCGGTTCCCTTGTGGAATGAAGATATGGGCATCTAACGTAGG
>JAJFLB010000042.1 GCA_021772915.1 Gammaproteobacteria bacterium
AACCCGAAGGGCCGGGCCTATTTTTCCGCCCAGCGGCGTTATCATTCGCTTGTATGGAGTAACCAAACCACGCTCATTCTGCCTTGCTGGACAAAAAAATAGACTCCGGCAGCACAGTCTGGCGTGTGAGAACGCCCCCTAAACTGCATCGTGCACCGGCATCCCAGTAATTTTCTCGCTTGTCTGGCGGCCCGAGGCCGGCAGGTGTGGACGCGGAACCGAGCAAACTTTTTGATAATCTTCTGTTTGCTTTCGCTGGTTACTGCGGAGCTTGGGATCGCCGGCGAAGAACAGGAACCCCTGAGACTTGAAGCACCCGTGGATGGTGCAGAGGCCTGGTTGGTAACTTACGGCCCCGGTGGATTTTACTGGGAACGATTTGGTCATAACGCCATCTGGTTGAGGGAACCGGCAGCAAGTATTGATCATACTTTTAATTTTGGTTTTTTTGATTTCGACCAACCAAACTTTTATCTGCGTTTTCTCAAAGGTCATATGTTGTATTTTGCGGCGGCCCAGTCAGCGGCGCGGGAGTTTGAGTTCTATCGCCAGGAAAACCGTAGCATTCGTGTACAAAAACTCAATCTGAATTCACTTCAGTATCAACGCCTGAGAAATTACCTGCTGGAGGAAATCAAGCCACAGCAGCGCCAATATCTTTATGATTACTACTTGAACAATTGTTCGACTCGGATTCGGGATGCCCTGGATATCGCAATTGAAGGCGCACTGTCTGCGCAAACCGGAAATTCACCGGCAAAACTGAATTTTCGTGACCAGACACGTCGTTTGACGCAAACGCAATTCTGGTATTCACTTGGTCTGGAATTGGCGCTGGGTGTCCCGGTAGACCGTCCCATTTCTCGTTGGGACGAAATGTTCATACCCATGGTTGTGGCCACTGAATTAGCAGCCATGCAGTTGCCGGGTGATGGGCAGGAAAAAGCACTGGTTTCGAGTGACAGGATGTTGTTCACCTCGACGCGGGTTGCCGCCCCAGTGGATCCGGGTGACACCTGGTTCAGTTACCTGTTGTTGGGGCTACTGGTTACAACACTGGCCTGGTTGAGTGGCAGGTACATGCCACCAGTTTGGCTGTCAGGTCTGTGCCATGCCTGGTTGGTTCTCGGTGCCACAAGTGGATTGGCGCTGACCGCTTTGTGGCTATTGACCGATCACCAGGTTACTGGTTACAACGCCAACCTGTTGCTGTTGAATCCTCTGTTCCTGCTGGCACTTGCGCCTTTGCTGAAACGGTTCGGCGTACTATTACTGGCGGGTGGTGTAGCGCTCAACCTGATCTTTTTGTTGTTACCCCTGCACCAGTACAATCTGGACGCTTTGGCATTATTGGCGCCCGTTAACCTGGCGGTGGCCGGTTATTTCTGGTTGAACCGACACCATTTTTAGGCGGCAGCGCGCCAACCATCACAACAGGTCTTGAGAGCTATGGTTTCCAGCATTGCATCTACAATCCTGCGCTCTACTTGTCTTCCGCTTACCTGATTGATTTGCCGAACGGCAGAAGGACTCGTAATGTTGAGTTCTGTCAGGTATTCGTCAATAAAATCAGCACCGGCCAGAAAAATACCCTGCGCACGCAAGAATGGTGCAATGGTCTCGATAATGTGGGACTCCCTGTCACTCAGGTGCGTGGGTTCACAACTGGCACCCTGGTGAATATTCGCGAGATAGCTGCCGGGCCGTGGGATCCGGTTGACCATGCCAACGGGATTGCCGTTCAGCAGGTAAACCCGTTTGTCACCTTCACTAACAGCCTGCAGGTACTTTTGGGCCACAATGAAACGGGGACTGGCATCAGTTTGCAAGGCGATACGAATCTTGTCGCGGAAATCCCCGTGTGCATCCCAGACCACTTTAGATATACCACGACCTGAGCAATCATTGAGCGGTTTCAGCACGATCTCCTGGTGTTCCCTGGTGAAGGCCTCAAGCAACGCTGCACTTGTGCAAATCAAGGTTGGTGGTGTGAACTCCGGCCAACGCAGAGGCAGCATCTTTTCATTAAAATTCCGCAGTGCCTCCACGCTGTTGAACTGGGTAACATGCGGCTCCAGGTGGTCGAGTATCAAGGTTAATTGAAGGTATGCTGTGTCAAAAGGCGGGTCATTTCGTACCAGGACCGCAGCAAAATCATTTAAGTTTGCCCAGACCGGCTTCGTCCGCACCAGGTGTTCTGCCGAGGTGACGGAAGAAACCATACCCATCGGTTGATCGTGTATCAGCGCGAGGTTCTCAGCTTGCAACCAGTAAACGCGTCGCCCCCGTCTGATCAGCTCCTGCATTAACAACAGCGAGGTTTCGGTATCCGGGTTTAGTGTTTCAGCCGGGTCCATCACGAACAGAAATTTTTGAGTTGACCTTGCAGCCACTTCCATATCATTCTTCATTTTCATAGGTTCCACGGTGGCTCTTGAATGTCTTATGTCCTGGTCCATTAAGTGTCATTTAAATTGCAAAATTCTAGAATAGTCGAATGAACGACCAAAAAAAACCTTAGTTTTGTGCTGTAAAACATGATTCCTGACCACAGCAGTTGTGCACCATAAATGTCAGCAAGGCATCCATGTTGGTGAAGTCAGCTTTGCAGATGAGGTTACGACTGTCGCGCTCCTGTGTCAGCAATCCCGCGTGTACAAGTTTTGCTATGTGGTGTGAAAGTGTGGATGCCGGTATACCGAGGTTTGCTTTGATCGCACCCACATGGCTCCCCGGGGGGCCGGCCTGTATCAGGTCCCGATAAATGGTGAGTCTGGTCTGGTTGCCGAGGGCCTCGAGTTGTTTTGCTGCTTTTTCAATTTTCACGGCAATAACTTACAGTCTGTGGTGCAAATTGTCAACGACTATTCCAGAAGCATCGAAGTATAAGTTTAGTAAACCTTCAAGTGATGGATGTGGATGACGGTGATCTCTAAACGGCAGGCTCTAATATAATATGTAGAATGGTGTTGCATTGAACCCCACTTTGAAGCACAGGTTAGAGTTCTCTAAGTGCCTGCGCTACGGGTTGGCGGGCCGCCCGGATGGCTGGGAACAGCCCACCGGCCAGCCCGATAAGCAGTGCGAAAATAATGCCCTGGGCCAGCAAGTCGGCGTTCACATCGAAGGCGAAGGTGATGGCACTGAAGCTGGACCAGTTGAGGGTCGCGGCTCGGAACCCATCAAACGCCAGCCAGGCCAGACCGGCTCCGATCAAACCACCCGCAAAAGCCAGTACCAGCGACTCGCTTAGCACCGATATGATTACCGGCGTGGAGTGGAAACCCAAGGCCCGCAGCGTCGCAATTTCGCGGGTTCGACTCGAAACGGCCGTATACATGGTATTCAGGGCTCCAAAAACTGCGCCCAGGCCCATGATCACTGCGATCAGTGTACCCAGACCCGTAATCATGTTGTATACCGTGCGTGATTGTGAAGCGTAGTATTCAGCCTCCCGTTGTGGTTTCACATTGAGACGTGGATCACTGGTAAGGCTGTTCTTGAATTCATCATATGCCTGCGGTGATTCCAGTTTTACAGCCACAGACTGGAAGGAATTACCCCTTCGAAAAGCGGGTTGCAATACCGCTGCATCAACCCATATTTCCGATTCAGCAATACCACCACGGGCTGAAAAAGCGCCCACGACCGGCCAATTGTCCTGACCGACCTCAATGCTGGAGCCAATCTCCAGTCCGGCAAATTCTTCCTGGGCGCCGGTGCCGACGATAACTTCATTGAGTCCCCATTCAAACATACGGCCGGCAACCAATTGAAAGCTGTCGCGTACTGCCGTGGCCTGGCCTTGCACACCGCGTAACGGCACATTTGCATCGGTGCCCGTCGAGCGCATTGGCAGATTGATGATAACGAACAGTTCCGGTGAGGCCAAAGCCCCATCACCGTTGCGGGCGATCCCCGGTGCCTCTGCAATGATGCGTGTGTCATCACCCGCCAGACCGCTCATCATTTCACTGTCTGCACCGCTGCGCAGTACGATAGCATTTTCGTCCACTGCTGAACCATCCATCGTTTTGCGCACACCCTGGGCAATGGACAGCACACCGACCATGACTGCCACCACTCCAGCGATGCCAAACAGGGCAGCTGCTGATGAGCCCTTTCTTTGCGAAACGGAACGCATGCCAAATTGTGTTACTGCCAGAATTTGTGAAAACCAATTAAAGATGACTCATCTCCTCAGAGCATCAGCGATCTGCAGCCTTTGTGCCTGGATTGCCGGGATGATACCGGCGACAAAAGCCATTGCTGCAATTAAGAAGACGCCAGTAAGCAAATCCCTGGTGGGTATGTAGAACACCGGGAAAGAACCCTGGGTGGGATCACCCATGGACACCAACAGCCAGGCCAAAATGAGCCCGATGACGCCGCCGACAGCCGTCAGCGACAGTGATTCGCCCAGCACCAGACTGAGCACGCCCCGGTCGGTGAAGCCGAGGGCCTTGAGCACCGCCAATTCGCTGATCCGCTCGCGCACCGTGTAAGCCATCGTGTTGCCGGCCACCAACAGGATGGTGAAAAACACCGCCGTCATGATCGACATGATAATAAACCCGATGTTTCCAATCTGGTTGGCAAATCCCTGCACAAAAGCGCCCTCCGGTTCAGCCTTGGTTTCCTGCGGGGAATTGGCAAATTCAGCATCGATGGCGGCGGCAATTTCCGCGGCACGGTCCGGGTCCGATACCTTCACCGTGTACCAACCGACCTGGCCCTGGCCAAAAGCGCGGGTTTCGTCAAAAAAGTCATAACGAAAGAAAAACTGACTGGTATCTGTGCCTTTTTCCGCGCCATCATAAATTCCCACGAGGTCGAATTCCCAGGTTCGACCACCATCTTTTTTGCCCCAGATAGTGGCCTGAATGGGAATACGGTCACCCACTTTCCAGCCAAAGCGCTCAACAATGCCACGACCTGCGATCGCACCGCTGCGTGTCGCCAGAAATTCAGCCTGGTGCTCGTCACTGATGACATATTCAGGAAACATGGAGAATATCTCTTCTGGCACCATGGGCATTTGTGCGAAGAAGTTCCTGGGTTCCTGGTAAATTCCACCGAACCAGGTGGCGTGCGCTGCATTTTCGACACCTTTGATCTGCTCGATCCTGGACTCGTAGCTTTGTGGCAGCAACTGGACGAGAGAAACCTTGTGTCTTACGATCAGGCGGTCTGCCCCGGCAACTTCGACACCGGCAACAAAGGCCTGGCGAATGGCAGTCAAGTA
Organism: Gammaproteobacteria bacterium; assembly: GCA_021772915.1. GTDB lineage: Bacteria > Pseudomonadota > Gammaproteobacteria > Xanthomonadales > SZUA-36 > SZUA-36. Next base: position 5,246 of record JAJFLB010000042.1, read on the forward strand.
TCCAAACAATACAAAGGCCACCATGATCGACAAAATTGTCAGACCGGTGCGCAGTTTTTTGCGCCTGAGACTACTGAAAATGAGATACAAGTATTTCATTACACTCTCAGTCAACCGGGTCGATGCTGAGTTGACCCTTGTTCAGGTACAGGATTCTTGATGCACGATTTGCGGCGTGATTGTCGTGGGTAACCATGATAATGGTTTTACCCTGCTCCTTGTTCAGAGCCTGTAAGAGATCAAGCACCTCGTCGCCAGACTTGCGATCCAGGTCACCGGTGGGTTCATCGCACAGCAGCAGGGTGGGATCGGTCACAATCGCGCGGGCGATGCCGGTGCGTTGTTGCTCACCACCAGATAGTTGACGCGGGTAGTGGCCGGCGCGGTGGGACAATCCCACGATATCCAGGGCAAGGCTGGCTCTCTTTTTACGTTCCGATCTGGAAAGCCGGGTGAGTAGCAAGGGCAGTTCGACATTTTTTTGAGCGTTGAGTACGGGCATCAGGTTGTAAAACTGAAAAACCAGTCCCACATGCCTTGCCCGCCAGGTGGCCAGTTTGCGGGCGGACAGCTGATCGACGCGCTGTCCACCCACCTCCACACTACCCTCACTGGGACGATCGAGGCCACCTATCAAGTTCAAGAGTGTCGATTTGCCGGAGCCGGAGGGACCCATTAGTGCGAGGAATTCGCCGTTGGGAATTTCGAGGTCCAGGCCGCCGAGTACGTGGACCACTTCCGATCCGCGTTTGAATTCCTTGTCGACCTGGCCAACCCTTACGAGTATGCCGTCAGCGTCGTCAGCCGTCATTTTATTGCTTCCTTTACACGGGCACCGTCTTGCAATGTGGACGGTGCGTTGACAATTACTTTTTCTCCACCTGACACACCTGCGGTTACCCGCACTTCCAGGCCAGGCTCCTCGGTGGTGGCGACCGCACGTCGTTCCACCACGTTATCAACCACGACCAGAACGAAATCCTTACCACCAGTCCGCCGCACGGCGCTCTGTGGTATCAGTACACCGGCCCGATCAGTAGCCGTACCAGCCTCGTGCTGAAAGGCAACTTTAACACCCATGTCGGGCAGGGTGCGAGAATCCAGTTGGTCGAATCCCACCCTGACTCCTACCGTGGCTCGTTGTCGGTCAGCTGTGGGAATGATGGCGATCACATGGCAGGGTATCTGCCAGTCAGGGTAGGCATCCAGTGTTGCCACAACTTTCTGCCCGGGCATCACCCGTTTGATATAGGCCTCGTTCACGTCGATTTCGATTTCCAGCGAACTCATATCGACAATCGTTCCAATCCCGGTTCGGGTGAAGCCACCGCCGGCTGAGATCGGTGAAATCATTTCACCCGGCTGGGCATTCTTGGCCACAACAACTCCAGCAAATGGCGCACGGATAATGGTGTCTTCCAGTTGTTGTCGATAGATATCAAGCTGCCTCTCAGCTACCCGGATATCGGCTTGTTTACGTTCCAGTTGAGCCGCGAGTGATTCGGCAACCGCCCGTGTACGATCCAGCTCGGCCTCGCTGTCGAGACCCCGTTTAACCAGTCTTTGCGAGCGGCTGAAGTTGGAACGGGCTTCTTCCAGCAAGGCTGCGGTCTCCCTCCGCGAGGCCTCGGCAGACCCGAGTTGGGCCTCGGCCAGGGCGTAACTGGTACGTACATTGGCGTCATCCAGCCGTGCCAGCACCTGATCTTTTTCCACCTTGGCGCCTTCCTCGATCAGTACTTCCACCACCTTGCCGGTAAACTTGGAGGACACCGTCGCCTGGCGGCGTGCGGTCACGTAACCCGAAGCGTTCAACACCGTGCTCGCCGCTTGATCTGATATCTCGCGTGCGAGGGCAACCTGCACCTCAATGGCGGGTGTCGGCATAAGTGACCACAAAACAGCCACAATCCCAAGCAACGCAACTACAAGCAACACGACCCGGCCCAACGGTCTGGATGCGGCCTCTGGCTCGCGCTCGATTTTCAGTTGCTCAAGCTTGCTGGTTTCCATTTTCATTTATTCTCTGGTGCAACAATTCAATCGCCCATTCGCCGATGTTGGAATTAGTTCAGGTCAGCCTGACCTGCTGGTTGCAATATTGTTTCCGTCTGTATCTCACCGTTTTTGAATGTTATAACGATCAGCCGGTCATATTCAGAGTCATCCATGGCGTTGATGCTGCATTTGCACAGCAAGCGGGCCAGTTCCGGAATGGTGTTGCTATGCCCAACCACCAACGCATTGTGCTCTCGGTCTGTTAAATCTTCTACCAATGCAGCTTGGGCATCGGGAGAATATATTTGCAGTTCAAGTTCAAGTTTTGCTTGCAGGGGCTTTGCTGTATCCCTTGTGCGTTTGTAATTGCTGCTCCAGATGTCTTCAATGTCCTTGTCCAGCAGCCAGTGTGCAAGATGTTCCGATCGCTGCTCACCTTCAGAGGTGAGCATGGGGTCACGGCTACCGTCCGCTTGTTTCTCGGCGTGGCGCACCAGGTAGAGTGTAAAATTGCCGGCCGCAGCCATGACAGGTGATGAGCTGACTGCGAGACAGCAAACCAGGAAGAAAGTCCAGGATTGTGTCTTCATTCAGGAACCCAACTCGATCAGCAACTCTGACTGGTGTTCTTGTTGCAGTGGCTCAATGAGCATGTCGAGATCACCACCAAGCAAGTCTTCCAACTTGTACAGGGTCAGGCCAATTCGGTGATCAGTAACCCGGCCCTGGGGGAAATTATAGGTCCGAATGCGCTGCGACCGGTCACCGGAACCGACCTGCAGCTTACGGTTCTCCGCCTGTTCTTTTGCCTGCTGGGCCTTTTCCTGCTCCAGCAAGCGTGCGCTTAGTAACGACAGGGCGCGCGCCCTGTTCTTGTGCTGCGAGCGTTCGTCTTGACACTCTACAACCAGGCCGGTCGGCAAGTGCGTAATTCGAACGGCCGAATCAGTCGTGTTGACATGTTGGCCGCCGGCACCCGAGGCTCGAAACGTATCGATTCTGAGATCAGATGTTTGTAGGTCCACACCTTCAATGATCTCGCGCTCTGCCAGTATGGCAACGGTGCAGGCAGAGGTGTGAATGCGACCCTGTGATTCAGTCTCAGGGACACGCTGGACGCGGTGGGTTCCAGATTCAAACTTGAGCCTTGAGTAGACGCCGATTCCAATGATGCGTGCCACTATCTCCTTGTAGCCACCGTGATCGCCATTGCTGGTGTTAACGACCTCAATCTGCCACTTGTGGTTTTCAACATAACGGTGATACATGCGAAACAGGTCGCCGGCAAACAGGGCGGCTTCATCACCACCGGTTCCGGCCCGGATTTCCAGGAAGATATTATTGTCGTCATCCGGGTCTTTGGGCAGCAGCAAAACGTTTAACTGCTGCTCAATCGTGTCTTGCTGCCGGGTTGCATTATCAAGCTCTTCGCGGGCAAGTTCATGCATTTCGGTATCTTTACTGTTCAGCAGACCCCTGGCCTCTTCGATCAGTTGGGACGCCTGCTGCCAATCCGTCCAGGTTTTGATGATGGGCCCAAGCTGGGCATATTCGACCGACAGGTCCCGAAACCTGTTTTGGTCAGCCATGACTTCAGGTTGCGTCAGCAATAGCGTGATTTCCTCATGACGTGCCTGTGCCTGGTGCAACCGCGTTCGGACCGAGGTCAGAAGGCTCACTTGTCATCCCCGGAATCAAATAGCCGGTCGGCAGCTTGCAGCAGGTCATAGTCCTGTTCCTCTGCGGCCTGGCGTAAACGGGTGCTGGGCAGATGGAGAACCCGTTTGATAAGAGTGCTTGCCAATTGCGTAATGACCTGCTCCGGATCATTGCCGGCTGCGGCCTTGCGCACCGCTCTGGTGACCAGCTCCTCACTGTGACTGTGGGCGTAATTGTGCAGTTTTTGCAAGGTTCTGGCAGCGCGTGCTCCATGTAGCCAACGCATAAACTCATTCACTGCCAGGTCCACATCCTGCTTGGCGGTTTCGGCTGCCCGACTCCGTTCGGAGATATTGTTGTCCACGACTTTTTGCAGGTCATCGATGGTGTACAGGAATACATTTTTGAGTGCGGCAGTTTCTGGTTCAATGTCCCGGGGTACTGCGATATCAACCAGGAACATGGGCTGGTTGCGACGTTGCTTCAGGGCCGCTTTCACTGATGCTGCACTTATGATCGCTTGTTGACTGGCAGTAGAACTGATCAGGATATCGGTTTTATGCAGCATGCCCGGTAAATCGTCCAGCGAAATGGCATGTGCTCCAAAATTGGCAGCCAAGTCAGTCGCCCGTTGCATGCTGCGATTGGCGATGATGAGACTCGACACGCCTTTGTCATGCAGGTGCCGGCCGCATAATTCGATCATCTCTCCGGCGCCTACCAGTATCACGGTTTTGCTCGCCAGGTCCCCGAAAATCTGCTTGGCAAGCAATACAGTCATATACGCAACAGAAACCGAGTGTTCACCAATCCCGGTGTTGCTGCGGATTCTTTTTCCGGTCGCGAATGCGTGTTGAAAAAGGCGGTCCATGATTTTCCCCACGCCGCCAGCTTCCCGGGCCAGGTGCCAGGATTCCTTCAATTGACCTACAATCTGAGACTCGCCCAGTACCAACGAATCCAGACCACCTGCCACGCGAAACAGATGACGTACCGATTGTGCACTGGTGTGGGTATAGCAGTGGGATTCCATTTCAGAATCACTCAGAGCGCCCATGGTTTGCAGCCATTGGTACACCTGGTTACCACTGTTCTCTGGACCTATGGTGTAAATCTCAGTGCGGTTACAGGTGCTGACCACCACCACTTCTTCCACCGCATCGAGCGCATGCAACTCCTTTATGTACTGCGGCATTTGTGTGCGGGCAACGGCAATTTTCTCGCGTGTTTCGAGCGGCGCACTGTGGTGACTGATTCCAGTAATAAGTAATGGCATGTAATAGAACCTGAATCCCTGAGGTCTCTCTCCTTAACTTAAGAACCTATAGTACATTGCATTTGTCATTACATGCATCGGGTAAAATTCAAATTTACCAATAAGTTTTGTCTGCGGGTATTGGTTCGCCGGCGGCAAGCAGTTATCCTTCGGTTCATGAATGCCTACAATTACTTAACGAAATCCGTGTCGGGTCTGTTCATTGCCTTCATGTTCATGGCCGCGACGTGCCTCTCAGCGCAGGAATTATCACCCCAGCCGGAGACGGAAAAGCAATCCAACACGGTCAATGCTGCGGCTGCAGAGCGGGGCGGGATTAGTGATCTGTCGGCATCTGACTCCGAAGTCATGCGTCACGTTTTTACTGCTGAAGTGGCGGTCGCCAAAGGAGATTTATCGGCTGCTGCGGCTGAATATCTTGAAGCGGCACTGGCTTCAGATGATCCCCGTATCGCCGAACGAGCTACCAAAGTGGCCGTATCTGCCGGTGACTGGCAAATGGTCACATTGGCTTCCGACCAATGGGCCATGCTGGAACCCAAAAGCCTTGACGCGCGAAGACTGGCCGCCGGATCAAGATTAAGGGTGGGTGATTATGTAGGCGCCGAGTACCAGTTTACACAAATGCTGGAACTGGCAGACCATGATGAGGGCCAGCTGTGGACTGTTGTGATTGCCATGCTGGCACCGGTACCGGATCAGGGTCGTGCCAACAAGATCCTGGACAATCTTTTCAAAAACTTTGATGTGACGCAGAACCCGGACGCCCTATTTGCACATAGCCAGTTTGCGGCTCGTCAGGGAGATCTTTCAAAGGCGGCTGCACTGATTGTGAAGGCAATTGAGTTGGAGCCTGAAAGAGTTGATTTACTGACCTGGGCCGGTCGGCTCGCGGTTAACGGCAAGGATGAAGACCTGGCCTTGCAATACTACAAAAGAGCCTGGGAAATCAATCGCGGCGACGTACCCGTTGCCATGGCTTATGCTGAACTGCTAAAGCGACGTGGTGATGTGCAGCAGGCACAAGAAATTTTGGTGCAATTACCTGATACACCAGATATGCGGTTTGCCCGTATAGTCTTGTCTCTGGATGTCGGTGACAAACCCAATGCAGAGCTGATTTACCAAGGTTTTGCCGCCGCCGATTACACAAATGCGTCGGCAGGGGCGTTCAACGCGGGACAAAGCGCCGAGTTGCTCGAATTTCCCCGTGAGGCTATCGGTTGGTACAAGCTGGTCACCGGTGAGCGCGCGACCATTGCGATTTTGCGCCAGGCGTTTCTATTGGCTGAGCTGGGGGACGTCGAAGCCGCACGTGACTTATTGGCACAGGCCCGTACACGAGCCGATCTTGACTTCGGGTCGCAAGACTACCAGGCTGAGGTACAGATACTGCAAGATGCCGATCGCACTGATGAGGCAATGCAGGTCCTCAACGAGGCGCTTGCAGACCTTCCCGAAGACGTGCCATTAAGATACACACGTGCACTGATCGCTGTAGGTTTGGGCTCGCTGGACCAAGCAGAAAAAGATTTGAAGATCATAATTTCAGCCCAGCCGGGCAATGCGGCAGCGTTGAACGCGCTGGGGTATACCCTGGCTGACCTCACGGATCGTTTTGAAGAGGCGGAGCAGCTGATTTTGCAGGCCTACAGACTCCAGCCACAAGAGACGTCCATTGTCGACAGCATGGGCTGGGTTGCATATCGTCTTGGTCGCTTGCAGGAGGCAGAGAAGTTTCTGCGCGAGGCGTGGTCCAATGCTCGCAACGCTGAGATTGCCGCCCACCTGGGTGAAGTACTATGGGTTAGTGGACAAAAAGATGAGGCCCGAGAAGTTTGGCAGTTGGGTTTCAAAGTGGACAGTGATAATGAAATCCTGCTTGAAACCGTGCAGAGATTAGGCGATAAACCTTGAACCCAACCCGGACGTTGCACCAATCACAGCTTGTCCCAGGAATATGAAGAATCAGGAATACAGGGGGGTATCCAATATCCATCAAACGGATATCACCCATGACAACATGGACTTCTTTAGTACGCAGAGATCCGGCGAGTTAGTTTGAAACGGTTGTATTTGCTGGCCTGCGCCCTGTTGCTGTTGCACGCTTGCACAACGGTAACAGTCAAGCAACCGGCTATGGACGGTAGAGACGCCTATGCGGAAAGGGCAGATGTGCTCGGTGCCACATCTGAGTGGGGTTTGGGCGGAAGGATCTCACTGGACGATGGCGATGAAGGCGGAAGCGGAAAATTTCGATGGGTTGTTCATTCCAACGGCAGTGATCTTGATTTTCGCGGAGCGATAGGACGGGGTGCCTGGCACTTGAGTGTTGGTCCTGATGGGGCGGTGCTGAGAGAGGCCGATGGCATTGAAAATCGAGCTCCAGATGTGAATAGCCTGGTGCATGAACGACTGGGTTGGCCCCTGCCATTGGATGCCTTGCAGTGGTGGGTGCGTGGCCTGGTGGCTCCCGGGGATGAAGGGACCAAGCAAGTCAGCAGTGCAGGCACTTTGGTGGTACTACAGCAACACGGCTGGAGCATTACCTACAAACGTTATACCACGATTTCGGGGTTAGTTTTACCGGCAAGACTGGAAGCAACGCGGGATAAATATCGGATCAAACTCGCGATCAGCACCTGGGACATCGACGTGGACGACCATTCGGAATGAGTGCGCCTCAACAGGTCGAATCCTGGCCTGCGCCGGCCAAACTTAACCTCTTCCTGCATATCACCGGACGGCGAGCGGATGGCTACCACGAATTGCAAACCCTGTTCCAGTTACTCAACTGGGGCGACGAACTGTTGATCAGTGTTAACCAGGACGGGCAGATCACACGCAGTTGTAACACGGACGCCATCCCCGAAAATGACGATATCAGTCTGCGTGCTGCGCAGCTCCTGAAAGCCCATTGTGATGTCGGGGCGGGAGCACATATTGAATTGAGGAAACGCATACCCCTGGGTGCCGGCCTGGGTGGCGGCAGTTCCGACGCGGCAACGGTATTGTTGGGGTTGAACAAGTTATGGTGTTGTGATCTGACACGACCGCAATTGGCTGCAATTGGCCTGGAATTGGGTGCTGATGTACCGGTATTCATTCACGGGTACAGCGCCTGGGCAGAAGGCCGGGGTGAGAAATTGCAAACGGCTGTCCTGGGTCAAAGGAACTATGTACTGGTTTTGCCGGATCTCAGTATTTCAACCCGGGATGTCTTTCAACACCCTCAACTTAAACGGGATTCAACGCCCGTTGACATGACAGTGAGTAGATTACGGCCAGGTCGAAATGACTGTACAGACGTGGTACTGGAAATGCATCCACAACTCAGAAAAATCATGCAGGATATGCAAACCTGGGGCCACCCACATATGAGTGGTACAGGTAGCACATTATTTTTGGCCTTCGAAAGCAAAAAGGCGGCAAACAGCGCGGCAGCCGCTCTGAAATGCCGATATAATGTGCACGCTGTTAATGGTGTCGACAGGTCGCCTTTGTTAGACAGATTGTCTGCCGGTGCGGCAAATTAAGAAACATATGGGACGTGGCCAAGTTGGTTAAGGCACGGGGTTTTGATCCCCGCATTCGCAGGTTCGAGTCCTGCCGTCCCAGCCAGTTCTGAAGTTATAAACAAACAGTTCAGGAACATGTCACAGTGGCTAATCCCTCCCTGATGGTATTTGCAGGAAATGCCAATCCGAAGTTGGCAAACGATATTGCCCGGGAACTTGGTGTTCCAATGGGCAAGGCAGTCGTCGGACGCTTCAGCGACGGTGAAGTGATGATTGAAATCATGGAAAACATCCGCGGTAGCGATGTTTACCTGGTGCAACCGACCTGCGCGCCTGCTGCCGATAATTTTGTTGAATTGCTCGTCATGGTGGACGCACTGAAGCGCGCTTCTGCCGCGCGTGTCACTGCGGTGATCCCGTACTTTGGTTATGCCCGCCAGGATCGTCGGCCGCGCTCGGCACGGGTGCCGATTACTGCCAAGGTCGCAGCGAAGATGATCAGCACCGTGGGTACAGACCGCGTGGTGACGATTGATTTGCATGCTGATCAAATACAGGGCTTCTTTGATATTCCGGTGGACAATGTCTATGCCTCGCCTTTGACTATCGCTGATATCTGGCAACACCAGGGCAGTGAGGGACTGGTGGTTGTATCACCCGATGTGGGTGGTGTGGTTCGCGCCAGGGCTATTGCGAAACGCCTCGACGCTGGGTTGGCCATTATTGATAAGCGTCGACCACGTGCCAATGTTGCCAAGGCAATGAACATCATCGGTGATGTAGAAGGTAAATACTGTGTGATGGTGGATGACATGGTTGATACGGCCGGAACATTGTGTGCCGCGGCCGACGCACTCAAAAAACAGGGTGCCGTGAAAGTCGTAGCCTATTGTGTGCACCCGGTGCTGTCCGGTCCGGCCCTGGGTAACATACGGGACTCCGAATTGGATGAACTGGTGGTTACCGATACGATACCGTTGAGTAAGGCCGCGCAGAAAAGTGAGAAAATCCGCCAGTTAAGTGTGTCGCAAATGCTGGCGGAAACTATACGTCGAATGGCTCAGGGTGAGTCAGTCAGTTCCATGTATGTAGACTAGGGGCCGTTCTCACACACCAGGCTACGCTGTTGTCCCAACCCGCTTGACCAGCCGCACGTGGACCTGCCCGGGTCGAGTGGCGCAATATGCAGACTGGTCAATAATTGCTTGCGTCCAACCATTATGGATGCGGTATAATGTCCGGCTAGATTTTAACGCCATCCCTGGTCGCGGGGTGGGTGGACTAACAGTGTTTCTGCATTGGGTCGGAGTTTCCCGTACCGGTGTAGACGATGAAGGTTGAGGGATACCATGACAGAGTCAAATATTTTAAGCGCGGAAATCCGTGAGGACGTGGGGAAAGGTGCGAGCCGCCGCCTGCGTCATCAGGGGAAAATTCCTGCGGTCGTGTACGGTGGTCAAAAAGACCCGGCTACGTTGACACTGGAACACGATCCCGTTGTGCATGCAGCAAAGCAGGAATCATTTTATTCCAGTATTCTGGAAATTCAGGTTGGCGATGGAAGTTCTCAAAAAGTCATCGTTCGGGATGTACAGCACCATCCTTACAAGTTGCAGATAATGCACCTTGATTTTCTGCGTGTTTCTGCTGAAGAAATTCTGCGAATTTCGATACCCATTCATTTTGTCGGTGAAGAAGAGTCACTTGCCGGCAAGACCTCGGGTGTGGTGATCCAGCATCTGGTAACGGAAGTGGAAATTACTGCACTGCCGGAAAATCTGCCGGAATACCTTGAAGTTGACCTGTCCGACCTGGATGCAGGTGGTGTTGTCATGCTGTCCGACATCCGGTTAATTGAAGGTGTTGAAATTCCAGCCCTGGCCGGTGACGACGTGAGCGACACGATGATTGCCAACGCAATTCATATCAAGGAATCCCAGGGTACGGGTGTTGCGGCTGCTGAAGAAGCCGCTGCCCTTGAAGCTGAACTCGGTGAAATTGTTGAAGATGATATCGAAGAAGGCGAGGAAGGCGAAGAAGGCGAAGAAGGCGAAGTTGCAGCGGACGACGCTGTCGACAATTCAGAAGCTGAGAAGGAGTAACAGGCCACAGAGCCTGTTTAATACGCCCACGTGTCGGGATCAGAATTGTCTGAATTGTCCCTGATTGTCGGCCTGGGTAATCCGGGGCCTAAATACAACCAGACCCGGCATAATGCCGGGTTTTGGTTTCTGGATGCTTTGTCTGATGACGCTCCTGCAGGTTACCGTGAGCGGGTAAGGCTGTCAGCGGCGTTATGCCGTATCCGGTTTTTTGACAAGGATTGCATTCTCGCCAAACCAACAACATATATGAACAACTGTGGCCGGGCCGTCCGGGCAGTGATGGACTATTACAACATCGAAACGAAAGACGTGCTGGTTGTCTACGATGATCTGGATCTCCCTCCTGGGATCGCGCGCCTGAAACAAGGGGGCGGTCACGGCGGCCATAACGGCATGCGGGATATATTCCGCCACCTGGAAAACACAGACTTTATGCGGTTGCGCATTGGTATTGGCCATCCGGGACACAAAGATGCAGTGACGGGCTATGTATTAAGCCGTGCTCCAGTAGATCAGGAAAGGCTTATTATGGAGTCAATTGGAACAGCGGTGTCGGTAATTCCCGATGTGCTTACGGGACAGGTCGCAAGAGCCACTAAAAGTTTACATACACGAGGTGTAGCTCCAGCGTGACGTGGCGCTTGCTCTACGCGCCACGAAACTGGACATAAATCATGGGGTTTAAATGTGGGATTGTCGGACTGCCGAATGTTGGCAAGTCCACCCTGTTCAACGCGCTTACAGAATCTGGTATCGCGGCGGAAAACTATCCGTTTTGTACCATCGATCCAAATATTGGTGTCGTACCTGTACCGGACACTCGCTTAGGGTATTTGGCCTCCATTGCAATGCCGGAAAAGGTATTACCCACGACGATGGAATTTGTGGACATAGCAGGACTGGTCGCAGGCGCCTCCAAAGGTGAAGGCCTTGGTAACAAATTCCTGTCGCACATCAGAGAAACAGATGCCATCGCACACGTGGTGCGATGTTTTGAAAATGATGATGTGGTGCATGTTTCCGGCACCGTGGATCCAGTTGCAGATATCGAGATTATCAATACCGAGCTCGCACTGGCAGACTTGGACACTCTGGAGCGCGCATTGCGCAGGGCGGAAAAGCAAACACGGGGTGGTGACAAGGAAAATCTGGAACGAGCGTCATTATTATCAAAGATCAGAGACAGCCTCAGTGCAACAGGAAGTGTACGTCACCTGGAACTCGAAAAAGATCAACAAAGAGCGCTGCAGGATCTCCATTTACTGACCATGAAGCCGGTCATGTATATCGCCAATGTGGCCGAAGGCGGGTTTGAGGGCAACCCATTGCTTGACCAGGTTCGGGACTTTGCGTCTGGTGATTTTGCCAGTGTGGTTCCTGTTTGTGCTGGTATTGAAGCTGAGGTCGCCGTGTTGGACAGCGAGGACAGGCATGAATTTCTGGCGGCACTGGAATTGGAGGAAGCGGGTCTGGACGGTGTGATTCGGGCGGGTTATGGGTTGCTGGGTTTGTTGACGTTTTTTACGGCCGGGCCAAAAGAAGTGAGAGCATGGACGGTGACCAGTGGTGCGACCGCGCCACAGGCGGCCGGTAGAATTCATACCGACTTTGAACGCGGGTTCATCCGTGCTGAGGTAACGTCCTTTGAAGATTTTGTGACCCACGGGGGGGAGCAGGGAGCAAAAGAAGCCGGCAAGTTGCGTCTTGAGGGTAAGTCTTATGTTGTTGAGGAAGCTGACGTCATGCACTTTCGGTTCAATGTGTAAAAAAGCAGGCCAAATCGTTGACAGTCATTGGCGTCTAAGAGAAAATAGACGGCTTGCTTGAGGGAGGGGTACCCAAGCGGTCAACGGGGGCAGACTGTAAATCTGCTGGCTATGCCTTCGGAGGTTCGAATCCTCCCCCCTCCACCATAACTATTTGGTGAAAGGATCTTGGGTTTTGGGAGTTCGGGCGGGTGTAGTTCAATGGTAGAACCTCAGCCTTCCAAGCTGATGATGTGGGTTCGATCCCCATCACCCGCTCCAAATCCTCCGGCAAGGTGAGGCAAGGGAGGCGAGCTAAGGACTTGAAATGGTGGGGCCAGGTTTGCCGTATTTTGATTTGGCCCACATAGCTCAGGCGGTAGAGCACTCCCTTGGTAAGGGAGAGGTCACTGGTTCGAGTCCAGTTGTGGGCACCACGATTTGGTTGGTTAGATTGGTTTTTTAATAGTTTTGATTGCTATTGTTTTTGGAGACAGGCATGTCCAAAGAAAAATTTGAAAGAACAAAGCCCCATGTAAACGTGGGAACGATTGGTCACGTTGATCATGGCAAGACGACGTTAACAGCGGCGATGACGAAGATCTGTGCGGAAGCTCACGGTGGTGAGTTTGTGGCCT
>JAJFLB010000043.1 GCA_021772915.1 Gammaproteobacteria bacterium
GCATAAGGCGCGCCCGTCAATACCAGAATCGCCGTGGCGATCAGCAGACCGGTGCCCGTGCCGCCACCCATAAAGTTACAGGCCGCCCGTAAATCCCAGGAGGTTTGTAAGCGGGGCAAAGGACCCTTACCCTTAAACGGACCCGTCATAGCAAATCCTCCATCGACTTCTTATCCCAGATATAATAAAACCCCGGATCAGTGCCCAGCTCTTCATGCATCCGAAAGTGTTCGGATTTTTCCAGCAACTGGCTGACCTGACTGTCCGGATCCTCTTTGTCACCAAAGGTCAGTGCCCCGGTAATACAGGAGTTCACGCACGCCGGCGTCGCCTCCGAATGCTCACCGGCTTTATGGCCGTTAGCCACACCCGCTTCCACCACGTCATTACAGAAGGTACACTTCTGTGCCACACCAATCGTCGCTTCGTCAGCCCGTATCGCTTCATGGGGCATCGGAGTATCCCCATACGCGTAGTTCGGCTTCTCCACCTTAAAGCGCGCATCATAAGGACAGGCCACTGCACAGTAAGCGCAGCCAATACACAGGTCATAATCAATCTGTACCGTGCCATCATCCTTCTTAAAGGTCGCCTTGGTCGGACACACCTCTTCACAAGGGGGGTTGGCGCAGTGCTGACAACCGGTCGGTAAAAACACCCGGTTAACATTCGGGTATTCACCGACCTCGATATCCACTACCCGACGCCACTGCACACCCGGTGGCGTGCTGTTAGCCTGTTTGCACGCCGCCGTGCAGGTCTGGCAACCAATACAGCGACGCAGATCCGCCACCATCACATAACGGGTCATGCTTCACCTCCCAGACGATGTATCGAGACCCGTACCAGATCCGCACCCGATCCGGTCGAGTCCGTCAGATCCAGTGACATGGGAATCACCGTGTTCAAGCTTGGGTATTTCAGATCCTTGGCAAAGGGGGTTTTCCAGTAATCAAACTGCCCCGGAATACAGACCGTATCCGGACGAATGCCCTGTACCAGCTCCGCCCGACCCTGGGTCGAGCCCACAATCGAACGCACTTCAATGCGTTCACCATTGCCAATCCCTAACTGTTGCGCCGTTTGTGCATTGATAATGATCGAACCGTGACCGCGTACGTTATTGCCCACATCATCCATCATCTGAATGCTGGCATTGTTACCCGCGGCATATTGCGCACTCTTGGTGGTCACGCCCCATAGCGGATACTGTTCCGGGTCGCCGCCCATATTCTCTAACGCATGGCGGTAACGGGCCTGCACATCATCCCATTGGGGTAACGCTTCATATTCTTCCAACTGATCGTCCCACCAGTGCACACCCTTCTCGTGCAGACGGCGCTTGAGTTCTTCGCCAACCCGCTTCAGGCGTTCCTGATAGGGTAATTCAAACCGCAACCCCTTGGCCTTCATCGTCGGATACAGATACCAGTCTTCACGGGCATAGGGCACCATGTAATGACCCTGCTCCTTGAACCATTCCAGATCATGCACCTCTTTGCCTTCGGAGTAACTGCTGCTGGCCGCTTTACAGGCCGCATCCCAGACCTCCTCAACGCTATGCTCACGACTGGGATCGAGCGAGTAATCATAACCTTCGCCCTTGAGTGGCATACCCCCCGCACCACGGTTAATGGCCTTGTAGTATTTTTCCTGCAAACCCGCGCGTTTCGCCAGTTGCGTGGCAATCCAGGTCATGTCCCGGGTATCGCCCTGCGGCTCCACGGCCGGTTGGCGCAGCATTACCCCTTCGTGCTCCCAGATCTGCTCCACAAACTTGGTGCCGCCGCAATGAATCAGCTGCAGGCTTTCCAGATCGGTCGCGTCCGGTAATAAAATATCCGCCATATGATTGCTTTCATCGGCGGTATAGGCAAAGGCCACTGTAAAGGGCATCTTCGCCATAATATCAACCATCTGCTTGCTGTCCCAAAAGCTGATCGCTGGATTGCTACGGTACAGGAACCACACTTCCGGGAAGGTTGAGCGCATCCAGTCCGAGGGGGCATCGTTCAGAAACATCCAGGCCAGCTGGGTCGGCCCTAATGCCTGACTCCAGGCGCCGCTGTTCACGATCGGTACCAGTGCCTTGTGTGCATTACGTCCGGTGGGACTGGATTCCCAGCCCTCTTTATCGGTGGCATTCATGGCGCTGACCATAAAACCGTCATCACCGGGCACCACGCTGGCCAGACGATTACCAAAGGGCCGATTCAGACGTACCGTAGTACCAATGGTGCCACCGGGCACTTCCAGTGCACCGACTAACACCGCCAGTACGGTGCGTGCCCAGACGCAATGATAGGCGCCCCAGCCGTTATTCACGGTTTTACCCAGTACCACCGAAACCGGTCTGAACGGCAGCGTTTCGCCGTTGACCTCTATCGTTTCACCGACACAGGCATTGTCCAGGTATTCGTTGGCGATGCGGGTCATGGTCTCGGCGGGGACATCACACAGCTCCTGCGCCCATTCTGGCGTATAAGGCGCCATGCTCTCGACCATCATGGTAAAGGCGGTGCTGCCTTTTACATCGGTATATTCGTAACGTTCTTCATCCGGGCCATGTTCCACGGCGCGGGCCACGGTAAAAGTACCGTCCAGTGCCGGACTTATATCCGGGGTATTGTGCGCGACGGCTCCACCCTTCACTTCATCCCACACCAGCGGCTCACCACTGTCGGGATCTCGCAGGTAATAGCCTTTAGGTCCCACCAGGTAGGGGGAGGAGGTACTATCGCGTAAATAGGGAATATCCAGACGATCGCGGGGATGCTGGTGCAATAACACATGGATCAGCGCAAACATGAACGCCAGGTCGGTCTTGGGTTTGATCGGTACCCATTCGGCCGACGCGCCGCCGGTCACCGATAGATGCGGTTCAACCTGAATTCGTTTCGCTCCCCGAACCCGGGCATCGGCATGACGACGTGCCGCCGCCGGACCACCGGAGGATTCCGGGTTAAAACCAAAGGAAAGAATATAACGGGTATTGATGGTATCCGAACAGACGGTAAAGGCGCGGTGCCAGTATTCCCCATATAAATGCTCGGAGTGCACACACTTGACACCCTGACCGGAACCAAAACTGAAATCAATCGGGCCCCAGGAAGCTAAAAAGGCAGGCAGTGTGCCCATATACGCCGAGGGCGTACCGCCATGACCAAAGGTGGCGGCCAGACGGGGCAAACCCCGCTCATCGGTCAGACCCTTCTCTCGTAACCCGTCCAGCTTCTCACCAATCAGCTCAAAGGCTTCGTCCCAGGAAATCGGCTCAAAGCCTGGATCCTGATCACGACCCTTCTGCGGATTGGTACGCTTCATCGGTGTGGTAATGCGGTGTGGGTTGTAGGTCTTTTGTACCAGACCCAGTGCTTTTACACACACCCGTCCATTACCCGGATGCATCTCCTGCATCGTATAGTCCGG
>JAJFLB010000044.1 GCA_021772915.1 Gammaproteobacteria bacterium
GTGGAGCAACAGTTATCTACCGGCAGTTGGTCCCACCAAGGAAAACGCACCGATGAACCTCTCGGAAAAGACCGGTGGCATTCTGAACGAGCTGGAAAAGGCACATATCTACATTGAGCAACTGCATACGCGTAACCTGTCACTTGAACAGGGCGCCAGAGCGATGGAGCAGCGTGTAGCCGAACTGGAGCAACTGGTAACCCGGTTGGTGACTAAGCAGGCAGAGCAAGTTGCCTTGAACTGACGTGTTGGGGCCGTCAATCGTTGGCGGCCCATTTGTCCTCTGAATCCAACCTTGCTTAGACCAGACGTCTGACTCTGCCCAACCCTGTCAGACCAAGAAGTAAGCCTAACACTAACAGTGACCAACCAATCATTGTTGGAACCGGTGAAGCCGGTGCAACCGTGGCCCACACGCCTGCTGTATGAGCTTGACCGACATTGGCAAGGAAATTCCAGTCAGTACAAACGCCAGCAAGTACGTTTGTACAAGGTGCGTTAACCCACGCCGTATCCAATCCCGCCGGAAGAATTTGGATAATGCTATCGGTGTCTGGGAGTGTAGTTCCTAGAGGTTTTGTTACCAGTGTCAAGGAAACAGCTGCAGTAATATTTCCGAGTCCATCGGTGTCAAATTCTGTCACCATGGATGAATGGGGGTGAAGCAAGCCAGTTACATCATTAATTGTTTGCACACCGTCAGAAAACGACCAACCAAGTAAAATTCCGCTGATATTGAAATTTACGCTATTTGGTGGGATAGGACTGCTCGTGACAATTGTTCCGGTTATCCGCATCGCGGTGGTGTACGAACCGGCTACTGCCGTAAAGTTTGGTCCAGTGTAGTTGTAGACTGTGGCATTGGCATGGCTATTTATAAACAAAGCCAGCACTGCAAAACCCGCAAGGACTATTTTCATTAGTTCTCTCCCAAGTATGCCCCCCGGGTAGAGTCGCGCGTAGTATAACAGCTTGCACAATAACCTCAATTTACGCGATCCGCGAGCACCTCGATGGCTTGAAGGAAGATGACACAGTAGCGATAGCGCCACCAAAGAAGACAATTACGCTGAGTTGCTGTACAAGCCAAGTGAAAGGCTCGGAAAATCAATAACTCACTATATTGAAATTCTGGGAAAGGAGATTCAATCCCACTTATACTCTGCGAACTGTCTTATGCATACTGGTATCCTCCCCGAACTCTGGCTATCAGCGAACGAGTATATATAAACGTACTCACCAACATCACAATTGGTGGTCTTTCATGAAGCATTCCCAAGCGTCACTTGTCCTGTTTTCTCTTGCCCTTGCCCTTGCCGTTCCGGCCCATGCCCAGCAGGAAGAGAATTACGATTATTTCTCTGCCAGTCGCACAATTATCAGGAACGGCGTGCAGGCTGTACTGATGTGTAATGGTCTTTATACGGGCGGGCGTACACTCGATCAGGTGTACAACCAGGAACTCGCCTACCTGACATCGGCGAGATTCGGCGGAGCGGTGGGCACCTCGGCTGGCGGCGAGTATGTAATTGACCACGATTTGAAGGCTGTCGCCATCGGCGGCCCGACCACCGGACCGATGGTCCGCGCGGCGTTCCGGGAAGGAATCGGCTGCGTCGTCATGGCGCCGGACCAGACTTTTGCCGACATCGATTCGCTGCCGATACTCGAATTGCCCTATGCGCATATGGATGCGGCGCAGACCCTGTGGCCGAACGGCGATCTTGTGGAAGCAAAACCATTGCCCGGCAATGTCGATGCGCATGCGCTGCAAGCAGCCTCCGACTGGGCATTCGACCGCGAAACGCCGGAGCAGGACACCTTGAGTCTGATGGTCGTTTACAAGGGCGACATCATTCATGAGCGCTACGCCGACGGTATCGACATGAATACGCGCACGCGCACGTGGTCGACCGCAAAGAGCATCGCCGTCACTTTGATCGGCATGCTCGTTGACCAAAACAGGATGGACCTTGATGCACCGCTCGGTTTTGGGTGGGAACCGAATGTCGAGAACCCGCAAAATGATCCGCGCAATGCCATCACACTGCGCAACGTACTGAACATGTCCAGCGGGCTATATCCGGTCGACAGCTTCGGCATGGAATACGCCAACGGCTCGGGACTCAGCTACTGGGCTGGCGCCAGTTCGATTCAGGGCGCGCGCGACCGCGGTCTGGTCCGCGAGCCGGGCACATTCTGGGACTACGAGAACTACGACACTCTCTTGGCGGTGTACGCGATGAAACGGGCGCTCGGCGGGGACAAGACCTACCACGAATTCCCACGACGCGCCCTGCTCGACAAAATCGGTATGCGGAATACACTGATCAGCGCCGACCGCTTTCATGATTTCATTCTCAGCAGCCAGGTGTATACGAATGCACGCGACCTGGCACGATTCGGACTGCTTTACCAGCAGAATGGAATGTGGGGCAGCCAGCGCCTGATTTCAGAAGATTGGATCGACTTCGTACGCTCATCGGCACCGGCAACTAAAGAAAGAGGCAATTTCTACGGCGGCCAGTGGTGGCTCGTGCCTGACGACCGGATTGATGTGCCCAAGGATGCCTATTCAACCGCCGGCAACCGCGGCCAGTATGTCATCGTTGTACCAACACATGACCTTGTGATCGTACGACGAGGTCTCGATTACGGGCGGCAGGGATTCAATAACTGGGATTTGACGCGGGAGGTGCTGAAAGCAATCGGCAGCGATCCGGCGATCAGCCGCCTCGCAAACTGAGCTTGCTAACATAATGCAGCTGTGAGGCCAGTCAGGATTTCAAGTCGCTTGTTCCAGCTTCCGCCCGAGTGCGGCAGATTGCCTGACTGACACTTACAGATCGCGTAGAGCCGCTTGCTTACCTGGTCGCCCTAAAAGACCGAGTTTATTGCGGCCTCGAGGCTGGAAACCGCGGTGACGACCATGCCGTCGATCTCTTTTCTGGGCTGATTTGCCTTGGGGATTACTGCGCGGGTAAAACCCAGGCCCGCGGCCTCTTTCAAACGTTCCTCACCGTTGTAAACCGGTCGCACTTCACCAGACAAACCCACCTCACCAAACACCACTGTTTTTTCGGGTAACACACAATTGCGGAAACTGGAGAGAATCACCAGCAGCAAAGGCAGGTCAGAACCCGTTTCGGTAATACGCATACCACCGACAACGTTTGCATATACATCCTGATCGGCGAGGCTGATACCGCCGTGGCGGTGCAAAACGGCCAGCAACATGGACAATCGACTGTGATCCAGACCGATCGTGACGCGACGTGGGTTGGCCAGGTGACTTTCATCAACCAGGGCCTGCAACTCGAGCAGGATTGGACGGGTACCCTCCCGGATAACGGTGATCACACTACCGGCGGCAGGTTCAGTGTGCCCGGACAGGAATATGGCCGAGGGATTGCTAACCTCCTTGAGGCCCTGTCCGGTCATGGCAAACACACCCAACTCGTTGATTGCACCAAAACGGTTTTTGATGGCCCGGATGATGCGGTAACGACTGCCTTCGTCACTCTGAAAGTACAACACCACATCCACCATGTGCTCGAGGATGCGCGGACCGGCCAGGGAACCGTCCTTGGTGACATGCCCAACCAGCACCATTGCACAATTCATTTGCTTGGCATAACGTACCAGCATCGCCGCTGATTCCCTGACCTGTGCCACCGAACCCGGTGCAGACTGTACCTGTTCCGAGTGCAAGGTCTGGATGGAATCTACCACTACGAGTCCCGGTTTTTCCCGCTCCGATACCGCGAGAATCTGCTCTACACTGGTCTCGGTCAAGCAATCCAATGCATCAACATCAAGTCCCAGTCTGCGGGCACGCATGTTGACCTGCTGCAAGGATTCCTCACCACTGACATACAAACACTTCAACTGTCCGAGCAACCCGGCGAGCACCTGCAGCAACAGGGTTGACTTGCCTATTCCCGGGTCCCCACCGATCAAAATTACTGACCCGGGCACAATTCCACCACCCAAAACACGATCAAGTTCATTAATACCCACATCGACACGTACTATTTTCTGATCCGAAACCGCTTCTAAGCGGGTGACTCGTTGGTTGGTACCAGCCGCATAACCGCCTTTGCTTGACCAGCCGGAAGTACTCGAGGGCCGGAATTCCTTTACTGTATTCCATGCCTTGCAGTCGGGGCACTGTCCCGCCCACTTGGCCAACTCGCTCCCACAAGCAGAACAACTAAATGATGTTTTCGGTTTTGCCATGACTAGTGCTCCATGGTATTTAGCGATTGGGCGTGGCCATCCAGCACGGTTGTTACGCCGCTGAGGCACCCTGCCCGCTACAGTGGTGTTGTAACAGATCAGGCCCGTGACCTCCAGCCCACGACAGGAACTGGGGACTGTTAACACTTGTCAGGTCACTGCGACGGGTGCCCATTTGGGTCGGCAACGCAGCGACCTGACAAGCGTTAACAGGCCCGAGTATAATTCCTACAATTACTATCGGTCAGAACTACAACAGGTTGAAATATTTCAGGTATGCGTAAACCGCAAGATCAACAGTTAATCGGTGAATCCCCGACTTTTCTGGAAGTGCTTGAGCACGTGTCGCAGGTGGCACCATTAAATCGACCCGTGCTGGTTATTGGCGAACGTGGCACCGGCAAGGAATTGATTGCCGCACGTATTCATTTCCTTTCCGGACGTTGGGACCACCCCTTTATCAAGATGAATTGCGCCGCACTGGCCGAGTCCCTGCTGGAAACCGAACTTTTTGGCCACGAAGCCGGATCATTTACTGGTGCGGCCAAACGCCGGCTTGGACGCTTTGAACTGGCCGACAAGGGCAGCCTTTTCCTTGACGAGCTTTCCAATACTTCGAGCGGTGTACAGGAAAAAATTCTGCATGTGATCGAATACGGTGAATTTGAGCGCGTTGGGGGTAGCGAAACTGTACAGACCAATGTGCGTATCATCGGTGCGACCAATGAAGACTTACCCGCCATGGCTGAGCAGGGTAAGTTTCGCGCCGATCTGCTCGACCGTCTGGCTTTTGACGTCATTACCCTCCCACCATTGCGGGAGCGTCCGGGCGACATCCTTACGCTGGCAAATCACTTTGCCGTCAAAATGGCCGGTGAACTGGGTCAACCACTGTTCAGCGGCTTCAGTGAAGCAGCTCAAGAAATGCTTCTGGAATACCCCTGGCCCGGGAATGTGCGTGAACTGCGAAACGTTGTGGAACGCGCGGTGTACGCCTGCGCGGAAGAAGAAGAGCCCATCGCGGATATCGTTTTTGACCCCTTTGAGTCACCCTGGCGACCGGGTAAAGAAAAGGACAAGGGCACACCGGAACCGACTGCCTTGCCTGAAGAACCCTATGACTTTAAGCAATGCATCCAGGAGGAAGAAGTGCGACGCATCGAGGCGGCGCTTGCGCATTGTCGTTTCAATCAGAAAAAAACCGCCGTATTTCTCGGCATGACCTACCATCAGCTGCGTGGTTACTTGCGCAAGTATGAAGTGACCGAGGCGGAAGAACAGGAAACCGAAAAGTAATTCCTAGACCGAGATCCGTGGCACCCGGCCAGTGACACCACAAATCAGCTCGTAGGGAACGACATTCGCACAGGCTGCTACATTTTCTACAGCAAGTCCTTCTCCCCAAAGTATCACTGGATCACCGATTTTGGCGTTGTCATGACCCCGCAGATCCAGTGTGATCAGGTCCATGGAGACCCTTCCTGCGAGAAATGCCCTTTTACCGTTAACCAGTACCGGTGTTCCATTGGGCAAATACCTTGGGTAGCCGTCACCATAACCAATCGCTGCAACACCGATACGCATGTCTTCCGGACACTGGTAAGTAGAGCCATAGCCCACACAGTCATCTTCGGCACAATGGTTGATGGCGACCAGCTCACTGCTGAGCGTCATTGCTGGCTTGAGTCCAATCGTGGCTGCCGACTGAGCCGGGTCAGGTGATATTCCGTAAAGCAGAATTCCCGGCCGAACCAGGTCCCTGTGTGACGTTGGAAAATTCAGAATCGCCGCTGAGTTCGCCAGTGACTGCCTGGCATCAAGACCCATGGCCGC
Organism: Gammaproteobacteria bacterium; assembly: GCA_021772915.1. Lineage (GTDB taxonomy): Bacteria > Pseudomonadota > Gammaproteobacteria > Xanthomonadales > SZUA-36 > SZUA-36. The sequence continues at coordinate 6,073 of JAJFLB010000044.1, forward strand.
GCGGTCAAACCCCTGTATCTGTTTTTGGGTCATGGGGTTTTCGGGTTCGTCTGCGCAGGCAAAATGAGACATCAGAATAACACCACCGGGGCCCGCCAAGGACTCGGCGGCTGCAAACACTTCCTGCGCGTCACTGAGTGGAAACCCAAGGCGATGCATACCGCTGTCAATTTTGAGCCAGAGCCGGTTTTTGGGACTCATACCCCGCTGTTCAAGCATGTCCAGTTGCGCTTGCTGGTGGACCACCATTTCGACCTGCAATGACTGAGCCAACTCAAAATCATCGGCATTTGCAAACCCCTCCAGCAGCAGTAAGCGGTCTTTCCAGCCACCTTCTCGCAATGCGGCGGCCTCGCCCGGGGTTGCAACTGCCAGCAGGTCTGTGTCCTGTAAAGCGCCAGCTACCCTGGTGATTCCGTGTCCATAGCCATCCGCCTTGACAACGCTGACAATTTGGCTGGTTGACGTGAGGTTCCGGACAATTTGGAGGTTGTGCCGGATGGCTGCCAGGTCGATACTGGCTACTGTATTACGACCCATGATTTAATTGAACAGACCCTGAAATCTCAGCTATGGTCATGTTGGTAGGCACTTTCAGGTGCCAGGTTAACGAAACGTAACCAGGGCCCTTGAAATGCCAGGTGAATGGTTCCGGTTGAACCGTTGCGGTGCTTGCCGATGATGATTTCTGCCTTGCCCTTCTCGGTCGTTTCCGGGTTATACACCTCATCCCTGTAGATGAATACGATCAAATCAGCGTCCTGCTCGATAGAACCGGACTCGCGCAAGTCAGCCATCAGCGGCCGCTTGTTCGGACGTTGTTCCAGTGCCCGATTAAGTTGGGACAAGGCCACTACGGGTATCTGAAGTTCCTTGGCAATCGCTTTAAGGGAGCGCGATATTTCGGCGATTTCAGTCGCCCGATTCTCCCGTGTATCCGGTACAGCCATCAGCTGAATGTAGTCCACCACTAGCATGTCAATATCATGCTCACGTTTTAACCTGCGTGCTCTGGCGCGTAATTCAGCCGGTGACAGCGCCGCGGTATCGTCTATGAATATTTTGCTCTTGTGCAACAGATTCATGGCCGATGTCAACTTGGGCCAATCCATGTCATCCAGTGTTCCCGTGCGGATGCGGTTTTGTTCAATTTGACCGAGGGACGAAAACAGCCGCATAACCAGCTGCATCGAGGCCATTTCCATACTGAATACCCCCACCGACTTGCCGTGCTTGATGGCGGCGTGTTCAGCGATATTCATCGCAAAAGTCGTTTTCCCCATGGCAGGTCTGCCCGCCACGATGATCAAATCAGATTGCTGCAGGCCAGCGGTCAGGCGGTCGAAATCCTGATAACCCGTGGGAATACCGGTGATATCCCCCTCGAAGGCGTGGAGCTCTTCTATTTTGGCCATCGCGGCTTTAAGGGTTTCCTGAACGGTCACATAGTTGGAGCCGCTGCGGCTGCCCTTATCTGCAATTGCGAACACCAGGCGCTCTGCCTCTTCCAGGAGTGTCTGGCTTTTCCTTCCGTCGGCTGAAAATGCACCTGAAGTGATTTGGGTGCCAGCATCAATCAGGCTGCGGAGTATGCTTTTTTCACGAACGATATTCGCGTACGCGCCAACATTCGCAGCACTGGGCGTATTGTTAGCGAGCTGGGAAATGTACTGGCCACCTTCGACCTGGTCTGCTTTACCGTGTGATTCAAACCACTCACTGACAGTCACTGCGTCGCAAGCCTGGCCAGCCTCAAATAACTCTGAAATTGCCTGGAAGATCAAACGGTGGTCTTCACGGTAGAAATCTATTTCGGTAACTTTATCGGCAACCTGATCCCACGCAACCGCACTTAACATCAGTCCACCCAGCACGGATTGCTCGGCTTCCAACGAGTGAGGTGGCACCTTCGTATTTGTAACTACCGCCAGATTGGGTGTGGCCATATAATTCACCCAGAGTAAATCAGAGGCTCCATAGAGGCAAAAAAAACTGCGCACAGCCTGTTGGCAGCGCACAGTTCAAAGCATAGATGCTGTAACGCAATGCCGCAACTTATTCCGACGTTACGATCACCTGGATACGTGTATCAACGTCAGCATGCAACTGCACAACCACCTCAAATTCACCCGTGACCCTGATCGGGCCCTCACCCATGATGACCTCGGACTTGCTTACGTCGTGCCCGAGATTGGATAGTGCAGATGCAATTTCACGCGGGCCGATCGAACCATACAGCTTGCCTTCCTCACTGGCGTTGGCGGTCAATTCAATGACCACCTCACCCAATCCAGCCTGGCGAACCGTTGCGTGCTTGAGTTTGCCTTCTGCGGCTTCCTCCAGTTCAGCTCTGCGAGCTTCAAACTGGGCAAGATTATCTTTGGTGGCGGGCACGGCTTTACCCGTCGGTACCAGGTAATTCCGACCGAAACCGGCTTTTACCTTTACCAGGTCCCCCAGATCACCCAGGTTTTGCACTTTTTCCAACAGGATAAGTTCCATGTTATTTCTCCCGGTGATCAGTGGTTATCAGTGTAGGGCAGCAAGGCCAGGAAACGCGCCCGCTTGACCGCCGTTGCCAACTGGCGCTGGTATCTGGCCTTGGTACCGGTGATACGGCTGGGAACAATTTTCCCGGACTCACCAACATATTGCTTGAGTATGTTGAGATCCTTGTAATCGATCTCCGTGACACCATCGGCCGTAAACTGGCAAAATTTTCTGCGACGAAATTGACGTACCATTGTTACTCTCCTGCCTCTGGTTTGGTTTCTTTATCTTCCGCTTCCGTGGACTCTGGTGTCGCTTCTACCTCCGGCTCCGCAGGCTCAGGCGCTTCCTCGACTACCGGCTCAGCGGTTTCAGGGCTTGCTTCGGCTTCGGCTTCGGCTTCTGCAGGTTCAGGTTTTGCTTCGACTTCCGGCTCCGCGGATTCAGCTGTGTCTTCAACTTCCGGCTTCGCAGGTTCGGGCGTCGATTCAGCTTCCGGCTCCGCAGGCTCAGGCGCTTCCTCGAATACCGCCTCAGCGGTTTCAGGAGTTGCTTCGGCTTCCGCTTCTGCAGGTTCAGGTTTTGCTTCGACTTCCGGCTCCACAGGCTCAGGCGCTACCTCAACTTCTGGCGTCGCAGGTTCAGGCGTTGCTGCAGCTGCAGTTTTCACAGGCTCAGACTTCTCTTTGCCATCAGCTTCAGCTGGCTTTCTCTCCGCAGGTGCGCGACGGCGGTCATCGTGATCACGACTGGAGCGGTCTTTTTCTTCCTTGGCCTTGAGCATTTCAGACTGCTCGGTCAAGGCAGTTTTTCTGCGAATCGTAAGATGACGCAATACGGCGTCATTAAAGCGGAAAATGCCTTCCAATTCGGTGAGCGTATCACCATCACACTCGATATTCATAAGCACGTAGTGTGCTTTATGAAGCTTTGCAACAGGATATGCCAGTTGACGACGGCCCCAGTCCTCCAGGCGATGGATACTGCCCTTTTTTTCTTCAATCAGGCCGCGGTAACGCTCGAGCATGGCTGGGACCTGCTCGCTCTGGTCCGGATGCACCAGAAAACAAATTTCATAATGACGCATGGCTAACTCCCTGTGGGTTTTTGAGCCCTGCATGATCCAAAAAATTACTCATGCCGATCTCTAAAAGCCTCCGTCAGCCCAACCGTTGGGCGCGTGAGGCAAGGATAAAACACCCTGTCAGCGACAGAGCCGGCGGATTATACCAGTGCAGGTGACTCAATAGAAGACTTTGAATTGACAGTGAACCCGCGTCTAACCGGAGATTGTGAAACTCTCTCCGCAACCGCATTCATCCGTGGCATTGGGGTTGTCGAACTGAAAGGTTCTGTTCAGACCCTGAGCGGCGAAATCTATTTTGGAACCTTGCAGGTAGGGCAAACTTTTACGATCAACGATAATCTTCACGCCTTTATCTTCGAAAACCTCATCGCTGGCTTCAATTTCTGTAGCGATGCAAACTTCGTAAGCCCACCCGGAGCATCCTGTTTTCCTGACCCCAAGCCGTAACGCCAACCCACTCTCTTTCGCAAGAAAAGACCTGACTCGTTGTGCTGCATTGTCACTTAACTGAATACTCATACTCAAAGTGTCCGGTTTAAATTCCAAATAGAGAGATAAAAAACTGTGCCCGCCGACCCGGGTGATTTATTATCTTGGGCCTATCCACCAGAGATCAACCATACCATCATGTCCGCGGTAAGTATAAAGAAGACCCTCAATGGGGAAATTCAGACCGGCACCCGTGTCACTATCCAGGGTTGGGTGCGCACCCGCAGAGATTCCAAAGCGGGGTTTTCATTCATTTCGGTCCACGACGGATCCTGCTTCGATCCCATCCAGGTGGTCGCGCCAGCTGAACTCGTCAACTATGAAGACACGGTACAGAAAATCACCAGCGGTTGCTCTGTAATCTGCACCGGCACCCTGGTGGAGTCACAAGGCCGTGGCCAGACGTTCGAGATCCAGGCAACCGACGTCCATGTTTGCGGCTGGGTGGATGACCCGGACACCTATCCAATCCAGCCAAAGCAGCACAGCTTCGAGTTTCTGCGCGATGTCGCACACTTGCGTCCGCGCACCAATACCTTCGGAGCCGTAACCCGCGTTCGTCATGTAACGGCGACCGCCATTCACCGCTATTTTCACGAGCATGATTTTTTCTGGATTAATACACCCATTATTACTGCCGCAGATGCAGAAGGTGCAGGTGATATGTTCCGGGTCAGCACACTGGATCTGGCCAATCTGCCACGCACGGATACCGGGGCCATAGATTTCAGTCAGGATTTTTTTGGTCGCGAGACATTTTTGACGGTCTCAGGACAACTGAATATCGAGGGCTATTGTCTGGCATTATCAAATGTATACACTTTTGGGCCGACTTTTCGCGCTGAAAATTCCAATACAACGCGGCACCTGGCCGAGTTCTGGATGATAGAGCCGGAAATAGCATTTGCCGACCTTGACGATCTTGCTGACCTTGCAGAAGATTTTCTGAAGTATGTTTTCAAAGCCGTCCTGGAAGAATGCCCCAAGGACATGGCCTTTTTTGCTCAGCGCATAGAGCCCACGGCCATTGCCCGGCTGGAAGCACTGATTGAGGCACCTTTTGTACGCTTGGAGTACGCCGAAGCCATTGAAATCCTCAAGAGCTCGGGTCAGAAGTTTGAGTTCAAACCGGAATGGGGTCTGGATCTGCAAACCGAGCACGAGCGCTACCTGACCGAAAAACATTTCAGTGCCCCGGTCGTGGTTAAAAACTATCCCACCGAAATAAAAGCGTTTTACATGCGTATCGCCGATGACCGCAAAACCGTGGCCGCACTGGACGTACTGGCGCCTGGAATTGGTGAAATCATTGGTGGCTCACAGCGTGAGGAACGTCTGGATGTTCTTTACCAACGCATGGCAAAACAGGGCATGGATGCTGAAACCTATAGTTGGTACCTTGACTTACGTCGCTATGGAACCGTTCCCCACGCGGGTTTTGGACTTGGTTTTGAACGCTTGATTACTTACATCACCGGTATGGCCAACATTCGTGACGTAATCCCCTATCCCCGGGTCCCGGGTCGGGCGAATTTTTAATGCCTGTCGGCCTGCACATTACCCCAGAATCCAGGATATAACTTGTAGGACCGACGAACTTGTTCGTCGGGAATTTGCAAGACGGCCAGGTTCCCGACGAGCAAGCTCGTCAGTCCTACATTAAACGGGAATTTACAAGACGGCCAGGTTCCCGACGAGCAAGCTCGTCAGTCCTACATTAAACGGGAATTTGCAAGACTGAAAGGTTCCCGACGAGCTGGCTCGTCGGTCCTACGTCAAAGCTTGAGAATTACTTTTTGGTACAGACCACCACAGTAGAAAGTAGAGGAAACCTGTTCCGGCTCAATGTCCGGTGGCAAGAACGCAGCCAATTCCTCGCGCCACAAATCCATCGCAAAGGGCTCTAACCACGCCAGGATCGGTTGCATCACATAGCGCAAGGGGTTGGAACGCCTTGGGCCGTGATAATCCACGAAAATAACCTTACCTCCCGGACGTGTAACACGGATGGCTTCGCTAATTGTTTTACGACGCGCCTCGGCGGGCTGCTCGTGTAACAGGAAAAATATGACAGTCTCATCGAAACCGGCATTGGAAAACGACAGGTCATTGGAATCCTGGTGGTGAAAAGAAACGTTGTCATGTTGCCCGAGTTTTTTTTCTGCATTTCGAAGCTGGATGGAAGCAACATCCACCAGATCAAGATGGGATTGCGATTGCTTGAGCCTTGTAGCGAGTCGATTTGAAAAATCACCATAGACGCAAGCCACTTGCAGCACCCGGCTTTGGGCGTGCAACTGCAGCTCGTCCAGCACAGCAGCGGTAAGTCGATTCATATTGCCCCACAAGATGATATTGACAACCCACGCCCGCTCAAAAAAAAGAAAGGACTTTGGATGGAGATAGGCCCACCAATAGGTTTCTTGCAGGTAGTTGGGAATACACGGTGCCTCGTGGGCAGCAATCTGCTCTGAGTTCTGTACAGCGTCATCCGGCACTAAATAGTCGCGGGTTTCAGCCAGTGCTCTTGCGTCGTCATTCATTATTGTTGGCAGCCCTGTAGCTGTATCACGATTATTGGTTTAACAGATGCCTGCCCACTTGACCCTGATATGGGGTGCACCAAAGGATGTGAGTCTTTTTACTAAATCAAGACCAAATAGTAAACCGCCAGTGCGGAACCAAGCGCGGCAACCAGGTAGAGAACACTGGCCACCAATCCATCCACCCTTAGCCCAAGGTCATGTGCCGCAACCCGCAAACGATGGGCGGCGTGCCACAATGCGAGAAAAATCACACCAAACAGGCTTGCTTTACCCATCCAGCTGGCCGCAAAGGCGTGAATTTGCCCGTACTCAAGCCCGACAGGCGTGTTGCCACTGGCGATCAGCAGAAACAGAGCAATTAAGGAGGGAAAAACAAATGATGTCAGTGTTCCACCAGCTGCGAACAGACCCCATACGAGTGCTTTCCTGGCTATCGTCATGATGGGTACTCCATGATATCTATCAACATTACGATTACTCCTCGAGAAACCATCAGATTGCTCCTGCAAGCCAGAAGATAAACGCACTGACCACGGCCCACGCCACGTAATGAGCAATGACTATGAAGTGCGCCGGCAGCTTCTTTTCACCCAGTTGCACAGGCATGGCCTTGGGTGCGAGATTGAACCAGGCAAATGTCTGGTAGAACAAAAAGTAGAGTAACGCAAAGCCATGCAAGGCAATCATTTCCGGGCCCTGTTGAGAGGCCAGAAAGTCATTCCACTGCGCTTCTGAGCCTGCTGACAACGCGACCAATCCAAACAGAACCAAAAACGCATAAAAACCAACCAGTAAACTGGTCAATTCGCGCAACATGTAGACCTTGAAACGCCCATTGCGCATGTACCAGGTCGTCCTGGACATCGGCCTGACGTAGGGTCGGCGGCTCATGGCTTGTCTCCCGTCAATCCGAATTTCTGTTTCCACCACTCCATTGTACCGTCTACTTTCATCTGCTGGATGGCTGCAGCCGGATCAACATTCTTGGGACAGGCCTCAGAACAGGCACCGACAAACGAGCACTCCCACACCCCGTCGTGATCCGCAAGAATATCCAGCCGTTGGGCTTTGCCCTGGTCACGGGAGTCCAGGTTATAGCGGTGCGCCAATGACAGGGCTGCCGGACCGATGAAATCATTGCTCAAACCATATTGCGGACAGGCTGAATAGCAGAGCATGCAATTGATGCACATGGTGTACTGTTTGAACTTTTTCAGCGCAGCCCGCGACTGTGGATATTCTTCATCTTCCGGAGGTGGATCGTCCTTGCGAATAATATACGGCTTGGCCAATTGCAGTTTCTGCATCACGTCATCCAGCACCACCACCAGGTCACGTTCAATGGGGAAGTTCTCCAACGGCTCCACGCGCACTTTGTCCGGCAAGTCACGGATAAAAGTCTTGCAGGTAAGGTGGGGCTCGCCGTTAACCGTCATGCCGCAACTGCCACACACCATCATGTGACACGACCAGCGATAACTCAGCGTGCTGTCCAGGTTGTCCTTGACGTAGATGAGTGCGTCAAGAATGGCCCAGTCTTCCTCACACGGCACGCTGTATTGCTGAAACCAGGGCGCCTCGTCCTTCTCGGGGTTGTAGCGCATGACTTCCAACTCGATCTGCCGCGTACCCATTATTTTTTGTCCCCTGAATAGTCACGCACACCCGGCTGGGAGCGCGTAATCGTAACGTCCAGCCAGTCAATCCTCGGGCGTTCACCCGGTTGACGGTAGGCCATTGAGTGTTTCAGGTAGTTCTCATCATCACGCTCTACGTAATCCATCCGCTGGTGGGCACCCCTGGACTCCTTGCGGGCATTGGAGGCTTCGGCCACACATTCGGCCGCGTCCAGCATGTTCTGCAACTCGAGCAATCCCTGCAGGTCGGTGTTGAAAACGTTGCTTTTGTCGTTGACTTTGATGGCTGCGGAGCGTGCTTGTAATTCCGCGATTTTCTTGCAAGCGATTTCCGTACCCTCTTCATCACGGTAGATACCCGCGCCCTCTTCCAGCGAATTCATCATCTCACCGCGGATGCCGGCAACCGATTCGTTGCCTTCGCTTTTTTGTAACAACCCACGGACCCGGGCCACTATCGCCTCGGCCTGCGCTAACAACGCTGGTGCCTCACGCGGATAGTCATTTTCAGCCGCAAATGCGGCGGCACCAGCAGCTGCACGCTTGCCGAACACCAACAGCTCAGTCAACGAATTGGACCCCAGGCGATTGGCGCCATTGAGACTGCCACAGGCCGTCTCGCCGATAGCAAACAAACCGGGCATGGGGGTTTCGCCCTCAATATTACTGGCAATGCCACCCATCATGTAATGCACCACGGGTCGCACCGGAACCGGATCGGTGATCATATCCACACCCACATAGGAAACCGCCAGTTCGTGTACCATCGGCAACCGTTCCAGAATTCTTTGCGCACCCAGATGACGCATATCCATTAATACACAGTCTCCCCACGCGGTGGGAACCGTATTGCCCTTCTTTTGTTCATGCCAAAATGCCTGGCTGAGACGATCGCGTGGACCCAGCTCCATGGACTTGAAGACCGGCTCGCCCAGCGGCGTTTCCGGCCCCATGTCATAATCCTGCAGGTAGCGATAACCATCCTTGTTGACCAGTACACCGCCCTCACCCCGACAACCCTCGGTGAGCAGGATGCCCGTACCCGGCAGACCAGTCGGGTGATATTGAACAAACTCCATATCTTTCATCGGAACACCGGCGCGGTAGGCCATCGCCATCCCATCACCGGTCTTGATCGCACCGTTGGTTGTAAACGGAAATATCTTGCCGGCCCCACCTGTGGCCATAATCACAGAGGCTGCACTGAAGTGGAAAAAACACCCACTGCGCATCTCCATCGCTACAACCCCACGGGCACGGCCATCCTCATGCAACAGGTCCAGAGCGAAAAACTCGTCGTAGCGTTTGATTGACGGAAACTGCAACGAGGTCTGGAACAGGGTATGCAGGATGTGGAATCCACTCTTGTCGGCAGCAAACCATGTGCGCTTTTTCTTCATGCCGCCAAACGGACGTACCGCCACCGAACCATCGTCTTCACGACTCCACGGGCAGCCCCAGTGTTCCAGCTGGACCAATTCCCGGGGAGCCTGTTCGACAAAATACTCAACCACATCCTGATCGCACAACCAGTCGCCACCACTGACGGTGTCATTGAAGTGCATCTCAAGTGAATCATCTGAAAGTTTCACCCCGGCGGCGCCGCCTTCGGCCGCACAGGTATGACTACGCATCGGGTAGACCTTGGAGATCAGCGCAATCTCTATTTCGGGATCAATTTCAGCAATCGCTATGGCTGCACGAAGACCGGCGCCACCCGCACCCACAATAACAATGTCTGCCTGGATATGTTTCACGTTTTAAGCTATTCCTTCTGGTGGATCAATGTAAAGCAGGTCACAGAATTACGTATAACTCATATCATACGAATAACTCAAATCAATCGAGTCTGAACAGAAAACTGGTGTGTTTCTAAAACCGATAAGACAAGGACGCTGAAATCAACCACAGATTATAATTAGCCGCGCTTTGACCCAATAATAATACATTGGACAGCGTGTCAGGAGCCACACCGTCAAGCCCCCAATCCTTACTCTCAAACTTCGCGTTTTCTGCTGCCAGCCGAACACTGGCTCTGTCACCCATCGCAAAACTGCTCCAGATGCTGAATGTCCGCATCTCACTGAGCAAGTCAGGCAGTGGGGCCGTATCCGCAGATACGGCGACTACGCGGGTCGTATTTTCGGTATTGGAATAGGTGTAGTCAAGACCGAATTCGAAACCTTTGCCATTCTTATCGGCACCAATCCCGGTCAACTTCAGCGCAATATTATAGGTATCAACCCGATCCTCGGACTCTGCAAACCAGTTGTAGTTCGGATCGGCAGCTGAACTGCTGTTGATGACGTGGCGACTGGACTGGGAAGCGTCATATTCTTCATTGCTATAGAAGGCTGTCAACGCCACCTGTTCAATGGGATACCAACCACCATCAACAGACCAGCTAGTGACTTTCGCCTCATTCAGACCAAAGAAGCCTGCGTCGTAGTCATCTTTGTATTCACTGACGGACACACCAAGATTGAATTGTGCATTGGGAAAAAAATCTGCACGGAAGCGGTATTCATCCCGCTCCCGGTCGGTCAGGTAGTATTTTCGCAATTGCGGGTGGTTCAGGAAGTCATCACCGCCAATTTCACCAGGAAGAAAGGAACCAATCAGCAATGAGTTTGGATTGTAGTTGGAAACATCACGATCTGAGTTGCGGTAGCCCAACCTCATCGACACCTTGCTCCAGCCGCGCAGGAGGGCACTGGCCAACCAGGTCAACTCATCCGCGTCCTCTACATCTGAAAACTCACGGTTGTAATCCGAATACTCGATTCCCGCTTTCAGCCTGGCAGCCCCAGAAAACCGAAATGTCATAATGGCATCCGATTTTTGCCGGGTGTAACTGTAAGGCGAATTGATTCGACCGTCCCCAACCGCACGCTGGTCCTGCGAATCTGCACCAACGTAGGGAAAAATCCGCCGAGGGGTTTTGTTATCCCGATCATTGTAGTGATAATTAACCGTCAGCCCCAGACGTTGGGCCAACTTGGAGGTCAGACGCAGATTGAGCATTGTCGTATCTATCTTCCCATCAAGGTTCGTCGCTGGCAGAGCCGTGTTAACCGTCAGGTTCGGGTTAATGGTATAGGGTAGAAATGCATCATCCTGCTCCACCCGGCCAAATGAAACATCGGCGGTCAGTCGTGTAGTGGCACTGATACCCAGACCACCGGTTACCCGGAACTGCAGATAGCTGTTATCCGGCTCCAGTGCAATCCGGCCCTGCGAGTTCGGGAAGCCGACGCCAGCAGCCCACTGAGACTGACGTGCAAAGGGGTTTTGGAATACCAGTGTTTCTTCATCGTTGCCAAAAAATGAAGCATAAATTCCAAAATTCAATTGCAAGCGACTGGTCGCATAACCCATCGTCGCCTCAAGTATGTCGGTCGTAAAATCAACCGGTGCCGGTAGAATTGCACCACGCGGGTTAAACCAGTTGAAACCGATGATTCCGCCCAGGGTACGTTCACCTTTCCTGGTTTCGTGCCGATAGTCAAAATCCATGGTCCAATTTGGACCCAGACGACGCTCATAGGCAAGATCAAGCCGACGTCTCTTGGTGTCAATGCTCAGATCAAGCAGGTTTTCCTGCAGGTTCAGCAAACCCCTGGTCGTACTGTTGGGGGGCTTCACCTGCCAACCGGGGGGCAGGTTCCATATGCCTGGAGCCTCCTCTCGAAAAGGGGTTAGGCCGTCGTTGAATAGGTGGTTGGGGATTTCACTGTAGCTGATTTTGAAGCGCTGGGTTCCCTGCTGTCTATAGTCGAATTCAAGGTGTCTGGAGTCCAGCCCCAATCTGCGGCCCTGAAACGTCCAGCGGGTGGTATCACTGCTTTTCGGATCGGGACGTTTATCAAGTTTGAAATCGGCCAACACATATCCATCACTACTGGTCAGACCGCTGTACTTGCCATAGCGGTATGAATCTTCATCCAGGCTGTAGAAACCTATACTGATCTCCGTGCGCACAGTTTTGACTTTCCCGGATTTTTTCTTGGTCGTTTTTTTGGTTTGCTTCGTGACCTCTTTTTTGTCTTTGCTGCTGTCGGTCTGTGCCCACGTGCTGAAAGGCACTGCAAGTAAGATGATACTCAGGAAAACACAGATTTTGGTCTTCATTTTATACTCCTGCACCGTTTCCATCCGGTTAACGGGTCAAGCGAACACCACTGGGATGATTGGAACCATGTATCTGCACATGACAATTCAAACATTGCTTGCCGAGCATCCGCTGGTCAGCACCGGAAGGCGGGATCCCGGTGCCGCTGTAGACATCACTGGAGTGGAACCTCGCAACATGACACTGCTGACACAGCCAGGGTTGCCTGGCGATCAGCAAGTTTTCATGGTTTGAACCATGCGGGGTGTGACAGTTGGTGCAGTCTTCACTTACCGGGGCGTGTTCCCACAAAAACGGCCCACGTTTTTCGGCGTGACAGTCATAACATTGCTCATTTATCGTATTGCGTTTAAGTGCACCCGGCCCTGCTGATCCATGCGGTTGGTGACAATCTGTACAAGCCATCAGACCGACATGTGATAGCGACGAAGTGGTGCCTTGAACCGGATGCCGGGACTGACGCAGGAACTGAGCACGCTGCTCCTGGTGACACTTGAAGCAAACCGCTGACTGGGTCTGAACATTCATCACGGGGTCATCCGGTACATGCCGGTCATGGCAGTCCACACAGGCCAACCCCTCCGTGTCGTGAACGCTGCCTGGCCAGTGAAATCTGGCGCCGGTATCGTGACAGGCAAGACAAACCTTGTTTTGTGCTTCTACCGGGGTCTTGTCATCAAAGGTAATCGGTGGTGGTGGGCGCACACCCTTTTTCCTTTTGAGGTGAGACTTGCTGGGTCCATGGCAGGCTTCACAGTCGTGGTTGCCGTCAGCGAAGGGTGCGCGCGGGTCGCCGGAGATCCCCATCGGGGTAAGGAAAATCTCATGTGCCGCCATGGGCTTGCCTTCCTTGTGGCAAAGCATACACCGTTTGACACCCTTGGAATATTCGTGTTCCGGTATGGCATCGCCATCCTCGGCAGCCACCGCCCACCCGGTTCCCATACAGCCCAGAACCAACGACAGGATAGTTGTTATTCCCTTCAATTGCTGGCGGCAAATCGGTGTCTTTATCATGGTCATTCCTGCCCCGTATTGGTATTGTTTTCAACGACTGATCAGCGGTCACCCGGTGTTAATTATTCTTCGCCCCCTGCTCGATCCATCGCCTGATGGTTTGAATATCCTGCCTGGAAATTGATTGCTGTTGACCATGTGGCATGCTGATGGAGGGATCAGCACGGCCTTCCATCAATACGACCATGTTACTTCCCTCGACGTCACCAGCGATGATCATCGGGCCGAAACGTGTGCCTTTCATCAGGGCAGCGTAAGTTTCCATACCAAAACCACTGGCCTGTTCACCTTCCCCACCAGTCTGATGACACATCATGCAATTTTGATCAAGGACTGGCCGCACATCCTTGGAGAAACTTATTACATTCTCACGGTCGCAGCTTGTCACAGCCAACAGTAACAGGCACAGCATGGCCAATTTACCGGCAGTCTTGTTAAAACCCGTCATATTGCTCTCCTTTACATGCTGGTACAAGATCCCGCAATTGACCGGAATCGACCTAAAATTACACCCTAAATAACAGTATACGCATGACTTATGTCAACATAACTAAAAATAGTACAGCACCGGACTCGGAAAAAGGGTTTAATTCGATGTAAGTGTGAAAATTGCCCTTTCGGGTCTGATTCAAGTGGCCCAACAAGGTAACGGAAAAGTCTTGTGAAGATTAGCATCGTCGGTGCAGGTATTTCAGGATTGGCAACCGCTCAAGCCGTTCTGGCCAGGAAGCCAGATGCTGAAATTGTGATTTTTGAAAGTGAGCAGCGCATCGGTGGCAAGGTCTGGACGGAAAGACGTTCCGGCGGCTACCTTTGCGAAGGCGGCGTCAATGGTTTTCTCAACAAAATCCCCAGAACACTGGAGTTGTGTGACGAAACCGGGCTGACACCGCTTCTATCCTCAATCGCCGCGCAAAAACGCTATGTATTCAGCCGTCGGGGGCTACACAAGTTGCCGGAAAAACCACCGGAGTTTCTGGCCTCCCGATTGTTAAGCGTACCGGGACGGTTACGTGTCCTGTATGAGCTCATTGCCGGCGGAACCAACAATCCCGATGAGACACTCGCTGAATTCGGAACCCGGCGCCTGGGTCGTGAGGCATTTGAGCGGTTGATCGATCCGATGGCCTCCGGTGTCTTTGCCGGGGATGCAACAAAGCTAAGTCTCAAGAGCTGTTTCCCCCGCATCAACGAAGTGGAAACGGAGTATGGCAGTCTGCTGCGTGGCCTGCTCACGTTACAGTTGAAAGCACGCCGCGAAGGCCGGGCTGATGCGCCTGGCCCGGGCCCGGGAGGCACACTGACATCATTTGCCAACGGGATGAGTGAACTAACCGATACCCTGGCCGAGCAGCTCGGCTCAAGGATTCGCCCGGCTACCCCGGTGCAAGCCATTACCCGCAGCGGCGACCGATACGTTGTACAGCTCAATGACGGCGGACAGGAGGAAAGTGATTTACTGATCCTGGCTGCACCTGCACATGCACAAGCCCGGATGCTGCAAAGCTTCGACCCGGCGCTATCTGAATTGCTCGATGGAATACCCTACCCGGCCCTGTCAGTGTGCTGTTTTGGCTATCAGAAACAGCATGTTGGAGAGGTGCTGGATGGTTTTGGATTTCTGGTGCCATCCAAAGAAAAACGTACCGTTTTGGGCACTATTGTCGACTCCAACGTGTTTTCCGGCCGGGCACCTGAAGGCTCGATCCTGCTGCGCTCGATGGTCGGCGGTGCCCGCACCCCCGAGCTGGCCAAATTGCCCGATGAACAACTGATCAGCCTGGTAAGTGACGACTTGCGGGACATACTCGGTCTACGGGCTGAGCCTGAATTCGTCCGCATTTTCCGGCATGAAAGGGCCATTCCACAGTACATCGTGGGTCATGCCAACAGGCTGGAGGCCATTGATGATCAACTGCGACGGCACCCCGGTCTGGTGTTGACGGGGAATGCCTTCAAGGGGGTCAGTCTCAATGATTGTGTGGTCAATGCTTACAAAACCGCAGGTGCGCTGATACCTGACGTCATAACGGACCAAATGATGGACTGAAAATGGCCACGATGAGAAACAGTCTGCAACTTAAGGTCGGCTTGTATCTCGTGATCGCGCTCACGGTCGCAGTATTCATCTTTACACTGTTAGTGATCCGCAATAACCGGGAGGAACTGCTCCAGCAAGCCGTCCGGCACAGTGCTCAGTTGTCTGACGTAATCATCAACAGCACGCGCTTTGCGATGCTGCAAAACCAACCCTCCCATGTCAATGAAATCATCCGGGAAATCGGCGCCCAGCAGGTCTTGAAAAAAGTCAGGATTCTGAGCAAAAACGGAACCGTCATTCATTCCTCGGAAACAACGGAGATTGGAAAAAAAATAGACCAGGAAGCTGAGGCCTGCCTTGGTTGTCACCTGGATGAAAAAGCCCGTCCGGGAAGCCCCATGATAGGCACACCACGATTTTTCACAGACCAGGACGGAAACCGGATGCTCGGTAGCGCGGCCGTGATCCGAAACGAACCCACCTGTTCCACGAGCGACTGTCATGTGCACGCGGCCGACCAGTCCGTGCTGGGTGTACTCGATATTGTTTATCCACTCGACACGATTGATCAAACGCTACGCTCGAGTACCTACACCATTATTGGTCTATCAATTGGTTTTATCATTCTGGCCGCATTGCTGGTCAGTTTTCTGGTGAACCAGGTCGTGTACCTGCCCCTGCGCGACCTTAAAGCCGGTGCCGAGAGACTCGCCGCGGGAGATCTGGAGAAACCCATTCCGATTCGCAGCCCGGACGAATTCGGCCAATTAGCAACCACATTTAACAGTACCACCGAAGCGCTGCACCGATCTCGATTGAAACTACAAAATTGGGGTAAGACCCTGGAACAAAAGGTGGAAGAGGCAACCCGTGAACTGCACATCGCCCAGACCGAGACGGCACGCAGTGAGAAGCTGGCCTCAGTGGGACTGCTCGCTGCGGGTATCGCACATGAGCTCAACAATCCCCTGACCGGCGTCTTGACCTTTTCCTACCTGGTCAGAAAAAGCATGCCGGATGACAGCCCGGAAGCCGAGGACCTTGATCTGGTTATCCGGGAGACCAAACGGTGTGCCACCATTATCAAGAGGCTGCTGGACTTCGCCCGGGAGAAAACCCCGGAGAAGAAATTTTCCAACCTCAACGGTCTGATAGAAGAAACCGCACATCTTGTAGAGCAACCGGCACAAATTGACAACATTGACATCATTATGGACCTCGATAAGCAGTTGCCGACCGTCTGGATCGACGAGGATCTGATCAAGCAGGTTGTCATGAACATACTGGTCAATGCCCAGCACTCCATTGAAGACAAAGGCCGGATCATCATCCGGACCCGGGTCCGACATGATTACCGGGGCCCCGAACCCGGCGACGGGATTGCACCAATGGTTGAAATATCCGTGAGTGACACCGGCTGCGGAATTCCAGAAGCCGATCTGCAACGTGTATTTGATCCCTTTTTCACCACCAAAGGGGTCGGCAAAGGCACGGGGCTGGGCTTGTCAGTCAGTCACGGGACGGTGCAGGCGCACGGCGGAGAAATCGAAGTAGAGAGCACGGTTGGCGTAGGGTCAATGTTCCGAATCTATCTTCCCATTAACAAGATCGATGTCGCTGACAACGGGAGTGACACATGAAAAAACGGATACTCATAGCGGATGACGAAGAAATCGTCATTCGCAGTTGTCTGCGTATTCTTTCCAGCAACGATTTTCAGATTGATACCGCCAAAAATGGCCAGGAAGCCATTACGAAAATCCATGAGAGTGACTACGACATGCTCATTCTCGACATCAAGATGCCAAAAATGAACGGTATCGAAGTCCTGCAAAGGGTCAAGGAAACACATCCCGACATCGATGTCATCATGATCACTGGTCTGAACCAGATTGAAACCGCCGTCCAGGCCATGAAACTCGGTGCCTTTGACTATCTGCCCAAACCGTTTGATCCCGAGGAACTCGAAATTGTCGTGGCCAGGGCGATTGAACGCAGAAGCTTGTTGCAGGAAAACCTGAACCTGAAAAGCGAGGTTAGCGCAAAGTACTGCTTCGAGAACATCATTGGCTCCAGTCCGGCCATGCAAACCGTCTTCCAGTTGATCGCACGGTGTGCACCGACCAACAGTACCGTCATGCTCAGGGGTGACAGTGGTACGGGCAAGGAGTTGCTCGCCCGCGCCATTCACTACAACAGCCTTCGCAAGGACAAACCCTTCATACCCGTCGATTGTGCATCCCTCAGCGAAAACCTGCTTGAAAGCGAATTATTTGGTCATGTAAAAGGTTCCTTCACCGGCGCCACGGTCAACAAGCAAGGACTGCTCTCACTAGCCGATGGTGGATCACTGTTCCTTGACGAAATCGGCAACATATCCTTGTCCACCCAGGCAAAACTGCTGCGTTTCATCGAGGAAAGAGAGTTTAAAGCCGTGGGTGACACACGAACACAATCGGTCAACATCCGCCTGATCACCGCAACCAACAAGAACCTGGAAACCATGGTCGCTGACGAACAATTTCGTGAGGATTTGTATTACCGAATCAATATCTTTCCCATTGAAATCCCTCCCCTGCGTGAACGACGTGACGACATACCGGCACTGGCGGTCCACTTCCTGAAAATTTTCAGTGACGAAATGGAGCGCAAAGTCATAGAGTTTTCATCCGCCGCGATGAACCTGTTGATGAACTATGACTGGCCCGGAAACGTCAGGGAACTTGAAAACGTGGTACACCGCGCGGTGATACTTACCAGCGATAAGATCATCCGCCAGGCCCACCTGGTCAATATCATCGACATGCTGCCGCAAATCGACCTGGATGTACCAAGAACCGGGGACGAGCTAAAACGTATCAAGAAAATAGCCCGGCAGAAATCCGTGGAAAATGTTGAGAGGCTTTTCGTGCTGGGAGCCCTGAAGCGAAATGCCTGGAGTGTTACCAAAAGTGCCGAAGAAACCGGGATGCAGCGCACAAATTTCCAGGCACTAATGAAAAAGTACAACATACGGGTCCGGGGTGGTGCACAGAATGAATGGGATGACAACGGAAATGAGACCGCCTGACAGTTCTGCATTTACGGGCTACCTCATTGCCGGTGAACAACCCTTGACTAGGGAGCCTCTGAACAAGTATACGGCGCCTCTGGCTTACAGGCGATTCCAGGATCAAGGCATCTTTTTGAAGACCTGCTGGTTGCACGCCAAAAAATGATAACGCCGAGCCTGGATTCGCCTGTAAGCCCCGTAGGGCG
>JAJFLB010000045.1 GCA_021772915.1 Gammaproteobacteria bacterium
CGCCCTACGGGGCTTACAGGCGAATCCAGGCTCGGCGTTATCATTTTTTGGCGTGCAACCAGCAGGTCTTCAAAAAGATGCCTTGATCCTGGAATCGCCTGTAAGCCAGAGGCGCCGTATACTTGTTCAGAGGCTCCCTAGAGTTTCACTTAAGTACTTTTTGTTTTTGCTCGTCAAAGGTGCCAATGGTGACCTGACTGTATCCAGCATGCGACCCCGCATAGCCAACGCGGTTTTTACGGGCACCGGATTACTCTCGATAAACATGGCACCGGCCAGTTCACATACACGATCATGGATATCCAGTGCCAAAGATGTCTTACCCAGTTCCCATGCAGAAACAAGTTCAATCATTAAGTCTGGCATCAGATTTGAGACTACACTGGTAACACCGACGGCACCACTGGAGAGAAATGGCAGTGTCAAGGCATCATCACCAGAGTGAATAATAAAGTTCTTGCCACATGCCTTACGTAGAGCCGTAACTCGCTCTATCGAGCCACCTGCTTCCTTGATTCCAACAATGTTGTCGTATTTGTCGAACAATTCTGCTGCGGTTTCAGGTGCAATTTCAACCGCACACCTTCCGGGCACACTGTACAAAATGATGGGGAGACCGGTGCTCGCTGCTATTGTTCCAAAATATAGGAGCAATCCATTTTGTGAGGGTTTGTTGTAGTAGGGTGTCACAATCAGGCAACCGTCAGCCCCAATAGCTTCCGCCTTGCGGGTCCATTCTACGGCTCTTGCCGTGTCATTCGATCCAGTTCCCGCGAGTACGAACGCCTTTCCCGCTGATAACGCTATGGTCAATTGAATAATTTGATCACGTTCTTCTTCGGTCAAAGTTGCGGCTTCACCGGTCGTACCCACCGGAACAAGTCCGCTGACACCTGCATCAAGTTGGTGCCTCACCAATATCTCAAACGCATCTAAATCCAACGCCCCCTCTTCGTTAAACGGGGTTACAAGCGCAGTAAACACACCGGAAAATCGTTTGTGTAAATTTTTAATCATTTCTCTCATCCAAGCTCAGGTAGGCCTGAACTGTTATGTTCAGTTTTGCGTTTCAGAATGTCGGCTGGGACGTATAACCCATTCGGTCGACCTTTCAACCAATGCCCAGCCGCCAAAGCACCTCCAGCGTATGCCTCAAGTCCATCAACTGTGAAACTCACAGAGAGTTCGTAATCCAGCCGAGCGATACAACACACATGGATGCCGGTAGCGTTTCCCTCCCGATTCACTTTGATGGGTATCTCACTATCGGTCATGTATCCGGCCTGATTGCGTGCCTCTGTCAGTTCACGTGCGAGCCGCAATGATGTGCCTGAGGGAACGGCCTTTTTCCGCTCGTGATAGGTTTCCGTCAATTGTGGTAAATCCCGTGGATGATCAACTGCCAGTTTTCTGCACGCAGCGACGAAGACCTCGAAGCCCTTTGCGAAATTCGCACCGATCATAATGGCTGAGTGTCGAGATGCCTTTTTGATTTCCTGTTCTTCGTCCGGTGCAAATCCAGTCGTACCGATTACCAGCGCCCGCGTGCGATTGCTCAATTTATCAAGAATCGCCATGGTTGCCGCAGGTGTCGAGAAATCAATAATCAAATCGACCGGATGATTGAGAGAGGCGTCGATCGTTTGATATTGCAGATCTGCTCCACTTACCTGTTTGTTAAGCGACTGCGAGTCTGCGGATACAAAGGCACCCTCAATTCGATCATCGCTGCTGGCAAGAATATGTGTTGTTAGACATTTTCCCAGACGACCAGAGGCACCCAATATTGCAATTTTCATTTTTTCTTTCCTTTAGTCGATGATGACTTTGGTTTCGCTCATTTCACGTATCGTGATGCGTACCCCTTCACGACCCAGTCCAGATTTTTTGATACCGCCAAAAGGTACGTGCTCAACTCTGAAATCGGGACCTTCATTTACCATGAGGCCACCGACCTGAATTTGTCTTTCGAGTTCACGGATCAGCGCGTGATCGTTAGAAAATACACCGGCCTGCAATCCGAAAGGACTGCTGTTTACTTCATCTACAGCGGTGCCCAAATCAGTAAATGTGCGAATGGAAATCACCGGCCCAAAAGTCTCTTTGGCTATCAGGTCGCTGGTTGTTGCAACCTGGTCAATCACAGTTGGGGCCACCAGTGATCCATCACGTGTTCCACCCGTGAGCAGTTTGCCACCTTCATCAATAGCCCGACTGATACGGGAACAAACTTCATCTGCAGCCGCCTCGTCAATGACCGGACCCATGTCGGTTGAAACTTCACGTGGGTCGCCAACTTTGAGTGCATCGACTTGGGGCAGAAGATGGTTCAGAAATGTCTCTTTGATTTCCTCGTGAAGATAAAGCTTTTTGATGGCTGCACAACTTTGACCGGCAATCTCGAAACGTTGTCCTACAGTGGTTGCTACAGCACTTTGTATATCTGCGTCAGGAAGCACAAAAAGGGGATCATTACCACCCAACTCCATCAGGATGGGAATCAGACCACTCGCCTGTTTAAGCGCCAGCCCCGCTATTTCACCACCAGTAAAGCTCAACAGGTCAATCGGTGAACCAGCGAGTGTCTGTGCCTGCAGTGCGCCTCCTTGAATTATGAGGAACAAATCTTCGGGGAACCCGGCACGTCTAGCAAGCTCACACAATCGCGCCGCAGCCAAAGGTGCTTTGGGTGAGGGTTTTGCAATGATGGCGTTACCGGCCGCAATGGCAGGACCGAGCTTGTGACAAAGCAGGTTTAGGGGGTAGTTGAAAGGCGTTATGGCACCGACAACCCCAATTGGGACGTAGGTGATAGTAGCATGGCGATCCACACCGCCGGGTACGATCCCACAGTGTAGTACCTCGCCATCCAGGAATGTTGCGGCGTCTCCAGACAACAACAATGTATTACCAGCTCGACGAACCTCGTTTCTGGCTTCATGGATTGTCTTTCCCATTTCCAGACAAATCAAGTTCGCCAGGTGTTCCTGATCTTTCTTGATTTCGTCAGCCAGGGCATTCAACAGGACCCTCCGCTCCGCCGGCATGCTATGCCTGAACTTGTGGGCTGCCTTTTTGGCACGCCGAACCAAATGACCAATTTCATCGGCAGACGTCAATTCAACTTCACCAACTTGCTGGTTATCAAACGGGTTGTGGACAGTGAAGGCGTCCGAAAACCCCAATCTCTTCTCAGGAGCTATAGTTGTCATTCTTAGTCTCTCAATCCCCACTTTGGGTTTGTGTCAATTTCCGTACATCTTGCTGCTGGCCCAGGCCGGTCAGGGAGCCAATACTTATAGGCCGTACCGGCCAACGCCGCCCACTCAGCTCTTCCATCTTGCGTGGTTCTCCATTGATTTCGTCAAGCAAATCAAGCACCCACTTGCCGCAAAAACGACCCTGGCAGCGGCCCATTCCAAAACGGCCATTTAGCTTGATTTCTCTGGCTGAAACTCCCCTGGTGACGAGCATTTCGCGCAGGTCACCAATGCTTTTTTGCTCGCACCTGCACAAAATTGTCTCATCTGGCAGATTCTCCAGTGACAATGGCCTGACCGGACTGAATATCGCCGCAAGCTTGGCTTGAGATTGTGTGTGTGATTCAAGAGCCGGGGAACAGGAAAGTTCCGCGTGCGGGTCACCCATGGCAGTCAATAGTCTACCGGCAGCAACACTACCACTCTGCGACGCCGCACGCGCACCGAGCACGGCATGGCAATCACCTGCATGGACAACCAATACGCCATCTGCCGGATCCAGGTTTTCAGCAGGCAACCCAATGTTGTTTTCTCGCAGACCATTGTGAAGACCAACAATGTCAACGTCGTAATTAACTTCCCGTTTGCCATTGCTCACGGTGACAGCCAAACCCTTTTCGGTTCTTTCAATCAGTTCAACGTCCGCACCACAAATCCAGGGCACACGACGAGCCCAGAGTGTAGTGACATAGCTAAACGCCTCACGAAAGAAAGGCAAAGGCAGTCCTAACCAATGTCGACTCTTAAGCAACGGTCTGGCAGATTCAACCACCGCGACAGGCGCATTACCCAGTACCGTCAACTGTGCCGCAATTGCAAGCAGCAGCGGGCCTGAACCCGCCAGCAAGACCTTCCCTTTTGGTGGCGTGCCAGCAGACTTCATGTGTACTTGCAAAGCACCGGCGGTGGTCACTCCGGGGTAGTGCCACCCGGGCACTGGTTTAATATTTTCATAGGCACCGGTAGCAAACACCATTGCCTTGGGAGCAACATACTGAGCGCTATTGGTAATATGATCTTTGATCACTGCGACTCCGGTGGAATCCAAACCCACAAAAATCGTACTTACACGTATCTCCACATGGTCTGACTGTTGATCAAGCCGGGATTTCAAGTCTCGCCAGCCTGTAATGAGATCCTTGGAAACCAGCAATGCCCCACATTCCTCGGCAACCTTCCTGTGAATCGCGCCCCCCAGTGAGGGTGCCTGATCGCAGAGCATTACCGACCGACCAGACTCAGCAATGCAGCAGGCAGCAGCAACACCTGCGCAACCGCCACCCACGACAATCACATCCACGTCAACTGTCATCATTGCAACTTTCCGTTGTGGATGGTCCGTCAGTCAATTCTTGAATGGGTTGCACCCGCATTCCATCCCGTGCGGGTGTAAGGCAGGACTCGACTGATCCACGGCCCTCCAGTGTCACCAGGCAACCCTGACATGCTCCGATACCGCAGAACAGCCCCTGAGTCTGACCACCGAGGGACTTACCGAAACCCGCTCCGCCCCGGCACTCTCTGAATAAGGTATAGGCCAGCATTTCGCCCGGAACAAATGCTATTTTCCTGTCACGCCAGTAAAGAAAGTGTTTCACGTTGCCACCTGCATGGAGGCAAGGCGCCCGGGACACAAACGGTTGAATTCAGGTAGGCAGGTCTCACCCACCATGAGCTTGCCAAGTTCTCGGCCCACCAGTGGGGCAAGGCAAATTCCGTCACCATCAAAACCGGTAGCAACCCAAAGTCCGCTGGTACCTGGTACTTGACCTACAATTGGATACCCGTCTCCAGTCTTGGCACGTATACCGGTAAATACCCGAATCACATCCAGTTCAAGCAGACGAGGCACATATAGTATGGCTTGACTCAATATGTGTTGAACAGCACTAAAATCTGCATATGCAGGATCGCTTCCATCCGCACGCGTGCTGCCGATAAGGAACTGATCAGTGCCAAGCGGGTTTATTACTAAAGCTCTTCCACGCGTAGACTTGTCTTGTGGTTTGTCAATATTCGCCCGGTTTGATTTCGCAACCAGGTAATTTGCAAAATACAGGGTTCCCGGGAAACGCTTGGACAAGTCAGATTTATCAGTAATGATCAACTGCCCACGCTGTGCGCCAAGATTGAGATCGGGCAGCAAATTATTTGAACCCGGACCGGCAGCAATAATGACGTCATCGGCTGAGATGAAGTTGCCACGACTATGCACACCAACACAGCGGCCTGTGTCTGTCTCAATCTTGATCCCGGTTACAGGTGTGTTGCGTCGAATCTCCGGAATACCTGCTTTAAGAAAACTATCTACGACCTGATATCCACGTGCATGGCCTTCATTCATCACTTCCAGGACAAGTGGTATGTCCTGCCTAAGTTCAGGCAGCGCTGACCTCAGAGCAGAACCTGCCAGCTCCTGGACGCGAATTCCCAATTTGCGCAAACACGCCGCCTGGGTCATCAGAATCTCGACCTCGGCATCGTTTTCCGCGACAAGAAATGCTGAACGCTCGTAGAAAGCACCTTGAAGCGGTCCTGATGACTGTGACAGCTCTGCATAGTAGGCTTTGCTGCCCAAGGCCAGTTCCATCATCTTGCCAGACGATTTTGTTGCAATCGAGACCGCACTATCAGAAGCGCCGGATGCCCCGGCAGCGGGCCCGGTAGCATCCAGCACCGTCACGCGCATTCCAATGTTGGAGAGGTGAAACGCGATGGACGCTCCGATAACACCCGCACCAACTATGACAACATGGCGTTTCATTTCACGTGTTTGATGTAATTGACCATTCTCGCTTACCGTACGGACATAGGATGATTGCGTACACCGTGGTGTGAGTTTATGATTCCATTTGATGCAGTTTGAGTCGATACAAATCCCAAGATGAGGCCTCAAGCGTATTTTGTAGATACACGGTACGACATCGCTGCCAATTCTTTAACCCTTGAGCTGAATGAGCCCGCAAAATGGTCCCAAACCTGACGCTTATCCAGGCCTTCTATGAAGTTGCTCATGAGGGCTCATACTCGGCTGCAGCCCGTAGCCTGGGGTTGTCTTATCAGTCCGTAACCAACCATGTGCGACGACTTGAACAGTTGGTCGGTGACAAACTTGTAGTCTCGGAAAAGGGGGGTAAACATATTTTCCTGACACCGTGTGGAAACGCGATGTACAAAATGCTCGATCCGGAGCTTGACATCATGTTGAAGCGCCTGTCGCTGGTATTTGGCAGGGAAAGGCCTTTGTTACGCGTGGGCTTACCGCAGGCTGTCTTTTTCTATCTGTTCCCGCAAATTCTGCAACGATTCCAACGAGCACACGAAGGTATTGAATTGCAGGCACTGGAACGGGACACCATGTTGCCGGAATTAATCAAAGACGGCGCACTTGACGTGTGCATCAGTGAGTCCTTTTTCGGGGACCCCGTCGTTCCACAGAGGCTTCTGGGCGTTTATCAGCTAAGTCTTATCGTACCACAACAGTGGGATGTTTCACTCACAGCGGACACCATTGCTGATAGTCTGAAAAACCGACCGTTTGTAACTTATGAACCTGGACAAACACTGAGAAATGTTTCGATAGACTTCCTCTCCCAGGTTGGCGTTGATCCAGTTGTTTCTGTATCGACATCCGGCAGTTCCAGCGTCAAACGTTGTGTCGCGTCAGGACTGGGCTATTCGATTATTCCCAGTTGGTGCATCTACGCGGAAGAGTCACTTGTACAGTCACTTTTGCTCGAAGATATTCCGGAAATAAAGCTGTATTTCGGCCACGCACAATTCCTGTTGGAAAATATCTATGTCAAGAGCCTTTTTGACGCCTGCCAGGAAATTATGCCGGCGAGAACCCTTGATCTGCCTCCATGACACTGCTACTTGTAGGTGATTGATATTAGGCTAATTCTATTGCCCTTAGCTGCCTTTCCAAAAAACGAATCATGCTTACCCGGGCCATGTAAATGTCAGCCTACAAATAAACTGTTAGGTACACGTTCACATTTTGGATTGTGGATAAGCTGAGAAAAACCGCATGCTAAATAAGAGAGTTACCAACTCAGTGGCTTGCTTAACGATATAGATTTACACCAGCGCTAACACAAGAATGCCTTGCACCTGCGCTAATTTATGAGCCCTGAACAATCTTTTGGCATAGCAGCTATTGGCACAGCGTGGAGAATTTTTTATGTTAAGCACGGTTTATTCGAGAGTTACCCCACCAAGCACATCAGGATCTCAGTTAAAAACGACCAATTTCAATGCCCTTTTACTGGCAGTGGTCATGCTCAGCCTGACCGCATCTCCCGTTTTTGGGCAAAGCGGTGCAAACCAGGTTGCAAACAGTGGCGAAGAACTGGTTTTGGAAGAAGTCATCACCACCGGTACTCGCCGTAAAGCAAGGTCGCCCTCCGACACGCCAGCACCGGTTGATATTGTATCGGCCGATGCGCTGATCGATCAGGGCGGTAGCAATATGCTTGATCTGTTAAGCAAAGTTGTACCGTCATTCACTGCACACGTGCAACCCAATAGCGGTACCGCAACATCTATCCGTCCAGTTAACCTGCGTGGTTTGTCACCCGATGCCACGGTGGTTCTGGTGAATGGCAAACGTCGTCACCGTGGCGCTGTTGTTGTTACGGCCTCATCCTCCAACGGTCTCGCCAGGGGATCACAGCCAACTGATGTCTCGGCAATACCGGCAATCGCCTTAAGACAGGTGGAAGTTCTGCGCGATGGTGCAGCAGCCCAATACGGCGCAGATGCAATTGCAGGTGTGGTCAATTTCATCCTCCGTGACGACACCGATGGTGGTATGGCCGAGGTCAAGTATGGCTCATATTATGAAGGTGACGGCGATACTATTCAGGTCGCCGGAACTTATGGTTTGCAATTGGGCGATAGCGGCCACTTGAATATTAGTGCGGAGTTCAGTGAAGCTGACGGCACCAGTAGAACAGTCCAACGTGATGATGCGGCGTCTCTGATCGCAGCAGGAAATACCGCAGTAATCAATCCTGTCCAGATTTGGGGTTCCCCGGAAATCAGTAATGAGTTCAAGCTCTTCCTGAACATGGCCGTCGAGGCCGGTGACAGCGCAGAGTTCTATGCGTTTGGCGGATACTCCAGGAAAAGAACAGACGGCACCTTCTTTTATCGTAACCCCAATAACCGGGGTGGCACGTTCAATACGGGGGCTGACTCCAGTGGACCAAACGCCGGTTCACAAATTCGACTGGTTGGTGATCTGACGCCGGGCGACGGACTCAACTGTCTGGGTGGATATGATTTCGCTACGGGAATCAGGGATGAGGTCGTTGTTGGCTCAGCAGCTGATGACGCAGCATTAGCAGCCGCTCTTGCCGACCCGAATTGCTGGACCTTTAACGAAATGTTCCCAGGTGGCTTCACACCATTCTTCGGCAGTAATATGAACGATGTTTCTGGCTCAACAGGCCTTCGGGGCGAGTTCGCCTCTGGCCTAACCTATGACATCAGTATTGGTGCGGGGCGCAATGAAATCAGCTTTGACCTTACCGATTCAATTAATGCCAGTCTTGGGCCGGATACACCGCTGTTCTTTGAGGCCGGGTTTTACATTCAGTTGGAAAAGACCTTGAATGTTGATATTTCTTATCCAATAGAAATCAGCGGATTTGCCTCTCCGCTGAACCTTGCAGCAGGATTCGAATGGCGCGAAGAAGAATTTCAAATCGGTGTTGCCGGTGCAAAAACGTTCGAAGCTGGAATACTGGGCAACCCGGACCTCTCTTTGGGAATAAACCAGGGGTTTGAAGCAAGATTAAACGGTTTCGCACCTTTCCGCCCGGAAATTGCAGGTACAAATGATCGTGACAACATTGCCGTGTACCTGGACCTTGAGGCTGATGTGACTGAGGATTTTGTGTTAGGTGCTGCTGTCCGATATGAGGACTTTAGTGACTTTGGCAGTGAGGTGACCTGGAAACTCTCGGGTCTTTATCACGTCTCGGACAGCGTTACATTAAGATCAACCTATGCAACGGGATTTCGCGCACCATCAATTGGTCAGCAAAATTTCTCAACCATCACCACAACTTTCGGCCCGGATGGAACCCTTGTGTCCTCGGGCACAGTGCCGCCTACAACACTCCCGGCTGTACTGCGGGGTGGAGGTCAGTTGCAACCTGAAACCTCAGACAGCTATACACTCGGAATTGCCTACGAACCTGAGAACTTCAGCCTGACGGTTGATTACTACTACATCAAAATGAAAGACAGAATTACCCAATCTGCTGCCCAATCATTGACGGACGCGGAGAGGGCGCAACTGGATCAGGCCGGATTTTCATCAGCAGGTCTAACTTCATTCCGTTTCTTTACCAATGATTTCGCCACCAGGACTAAAGGCCTTGACGTCCGTTTCTCAATGCCCTTGTCTCTTACCGACAGTGGCTCCACATCGCTCAACTTCGATGCCAACTGGACTGAAACAAGAGTGACAGCCAACCCGTCCGGCTTGCTGGGCCCAACGGAGATACAGCAAATAGAGGATGGTATACCAGCGTACCGTGCTAACCTGGCCTTGATCCACAATGCAGACCGCTGGCGTGGTATTGCCAGATTGAACTACTACGGTAGCTACGATGAGGCTCATCTCAATAGTCTCGGCAGACTGATTGAGGCCGGGTCACAAATAACCGTTGATGCTGAGTTTGGTTACAACGTAACTGAAAACCTCGAACTGGTGGCTGGTGCACAAAATCTCTTCGATAGTTTCCCGGAGAGCAATCCGTTTGCCGGCGCGACGGGTGCGCAGTATTCAATCACTTCCCCAGCGGGCTTTAATGGTGGCCATTATTACCTCAAGGTTAGATGGTTTGGATTTTGAGAAGATACCTGTAAAGACTATTATGAGGGCGCCCTGGCGCCCTCACTTCTTTGCGATTTGGCTGGATCGCGTCAAAGACTCGGACAAAAAGTGAAACTACCATGCTAACAACGATCGTGCTCACGGTTACCTTTACGTTTTGTATCATTTTTTTCCTCGTTTCCTGGCGGGTCAAGGACTCAGCCAGCAGTAGTTTCGCCATGTATGCCATCGGGGGTGGCGCCTTACCGCTTTATCTGATTTTGTTCAGCGATCTTGCAACGATAATGGGTGCGGGTAATTTTATCGGGCATGCTACTTTCGGCTTCACCAAGGGCATCAGCCATATTCCGTTCATCGTAGGAGAACAAGGCTCCAAGATTGTGTTTGCATTACTTTTTGCTGGATTTGCCGGTCGGTTCACTTATATTACTGTTTCCGACCTGATGTTTGACCTATTACACCGGGACAAGGTGACAAAGGCAATTACAGGCATACTGACGGCCTCGATAATGATGGCCTGGTTGGGTGGCCAGTCAAAGGGACTTGGATATATTTTTCAGCAATTCACCGATATGGATCCCATCTGGGTCATTATATTTTTCAACGCCGTTTTCATTCTGTATACATACCTCGGGGGCGTGCTTTCTGTCGTCTGGACCGATTTCATTCAGGGCATCATTGTGGTCGTGTTCGGTCTTGTTTTCTACTATTACGCATTGGCACCGGTAGCGTGGAGTTTAGGCCAGCTGGGAACACAACTGACGACAGTTGCCGGGCCCGAGTTCTGGGATCTGAGCAGTGTACCAACAACGACTATTGTGTTGAATTTCATTACCGGTTGCTTTGGCGTACTCGCTGCCCAGGTGTACTGGCAACGCTGTTTTGCGGCAAAAAATGCCCGCACGGCTCGAAATGCCATGCTGATCAGCGGGGTTCTGGTGATCACACTGGTGACACTGACCGCTTTTGTAGGTATGACGGCGAAGGCACTTAACCCTGGTCTTGACCCCGCGCTTGCGATGCCCTGGTTGATGATGAATTATGTGCCGCTTTGGGTCGTAGGTGTCGTATTTGCTCTCGTACTGGCTGCGGCGATGTCGTCAGCCGATTCACTGCTCAACGCCACAGCGATTATTGTTGTCAACGATATAGTTCGACCACTCAAACCGGAAGCGCCAGACCAGTTGCTGGTTACTTGGACCAAAAGAGCCACCATCATCATTGGTGTGTTTGCTACCCTGCTCGCTTTATATGCGGAATCGATCATAGGCATGTTTGCGAAGGCCTACACAATGGCGGGCGGCGGTGTTGTGCCGGTGCTGATTGTTGGCTTGTTGTGGAAAGCCTCACGCGACCCGTTCCGAGCCGGCGTAAAGAACTCAAAACTGACCCCCTGGGGTGTCCGGGCGGCCGTATTGTCCGGTGCAGTCGTGTCGTTATTATTCAGTATTCTTTGGGGAATACTAATCTCCGCAATGCTGGCCGTCATCGTGTCATTGCTAACAAAAGACGCCGGTGATGAAAAACAACATATTGGGTAAAATAATACGGGCTATATCACTTGCTCAACGGCAGGGTCTCGCAAGTTATAGCGTGAACTCATCACGTATCCATAAGCCCCCGCGTTGGTGATCGCCAGCACGTCACCTTCCTCACATGGTGGTAGCAAACGATCGGTACCCAGTTTGTCGCCGGTTTCGCAAATCGGTCCGACAACATTGACAACTTGCCCTGACGCCTCGGATAAGCGAGTCAGGTTTACAATCTCATGGTGTGCACCATACAAGGCTGGTCGAATGAGTGAGTTCATACCAGTGCTGACACCTACATACCGCACCCCACCCTTACGCTTTGTTTGCGTCACGCTGACCAGCAACACACCAGCTTCTGCAACGACGTAACGACCCGGCTCAAGCCAGAATTCATACTGTGGATAGCTTTTTTTCAACGCAACGAGACTGGCGTCCAACCCGGCCATGTCCAGCACCTGCTGTCCGGGCCTTTCGGCCACACCCAGCCCGCCTCCAAGGTCCAGTAGACGAATATCAGGGAAAGATTGCGCGACCTCGATCAGCGCGGTCGCAACCAGCTGCCAATTGTCTGCCTGCGTAATTCCGCTACCGGTATGCGCATGCAGTCCGACAATGCGCACATCAAATTCTCCAGCGAGACGACGGACTTCATCCAGCTCCGTTTCCGGGATACCAAATTTTGAAAGCGCTCCGGCTGTGCGTACGTGCTCATGGTGACCGCGGCCCCGTCCGGTATCGAGCCGCAAAAGAATTTCATGCCCCGCAAAGATTTCACCCCACTCACGCAGTGGATAGATGTTGTCCAGCGTAACCCAAACACCTTTCTCCAGGGCACTTGCATATTCGCCCCGAGGCGCGAAACTTGGTGTAAACAGAATACGTCGCCTATTGATATCCGGAAACAGATCCAATACAAGATCTACTTCACCTGGGGATACGCACTCAAAATTTAAGCCGACTGCAGCCACGGTTCGCAAAACATCAGGATGACTGTTTGCCTTGAGTGCGTAAAAAACGTTTTTTACGTTCTCCAACGAGCTCAACCTAGCGCAGGCCTTGCGGATCGTTTCCAGGTCATAAACATAAGCAGATATCTGTGCGCTGCCGATATCCAGCAATCGCTGACGCTTTTCCACCCACCACGGTCTCTGGCTGGCCAAATCCAGAAGGGGGCGTGCTTGCAGTTCATCCCAGGTTGGACCGAAAACAACATCATTTGGCATCGGGTATACCAGACTGGCATGTAACTTCTTCAGTAATCTCAAAGCTTGCCCCTGTTCAACGACAAAACTCAAGTTCAGGTCGTTGGCCGCCTGGCTAACAAGGTGCACTCGATAATTGGCAAATACTTCAAGCGCCGGACCAATCTGGTGCAGCAGTCCCCGAATTTCTCGTCCCACCAGGCTTACAACCTCAGCGCCCTCAATGATTTCAACCCGACACAATTCCTCCAAAGACATACGCAGGTGGTTCAGGGTTGTCGAGTCTATGACCTGCTGCCTGGTATCCAAAGTCACCGTTACATTGGACTCGGCTGTTGAGACCAGGTCTATGGACAGACCCAAATCGGCGAAGCGCTTGAAGGCTTCGGCCAGAAAACCCACCTCCTGCCACATCCCGAGTGTTTCCATGGATACCACCGTGATGCCTTCACGGCTCGAAATGGCTTTCAATCCCGGGGCGTCTTTGCCCGGATCCCTGCTGATAAGCGTCCCTCCTAATTCAGGCTGAGTGGTACACAGAACCCGCAGGGGAATCCCCTGTTTACGTATGGGTCGCAAGCAACGCGGATGAAGTACCGTGCCACCGTTGGAAGCAATTTCCTGTGCTTCGCCATAGCTCAAAGCATTCAACAAACGTGCACCGGAAACAATCCTTGGGTCGGCGCTGAACAGTCCCGGCACATCGGTCCATATTTCCAGACCCCGCGCCTCGAGCTTGGCCGCAAAATACGCGGCCGAAGTATCTGAACCCTCAAGACCGAGCAGTACGGTCTCGCCTTCCGGGTCGCGGGCGATAAAGCCTTGCGTCAAAATGACACCCGGTACTTCCTCAAACCAGTTTTGTAACGACTTGTCCGAGTCGGACGAGCAATTGGCCGACAAAAAATGTGACCGTTCGTTTTCAAGCGGCAAATCAATGCTCTGAAGGGCATCTCGGGCGTCGATCCAGGTCACATCAATGCCTTCCGAGCGGAGATAAGCCGCACCGATACGAGTCGCCATCAATTCACCGAGAGACAGGACCCTGGCCTCAGACCGGGGACCGGTATTCCCCTTTCGTTTGATACCTGCAAGTAACTGCTCTAATTCGGCGGAGAACTCATCGATGCCATCCGAACCTTCAACCCCGAGACTGGCGCGCAGATCAGTGTGAATGGCAACAATCTCGTCAAGCTGTAACTCGTACCTACCCTGTACCGCTCCATCCAGTGCTTCTGCCAGTCGATTTGACACCGTCGCAAGTGCCGAATGCACAACCACCAACCGGAACCCGGCCAATTGACGCTCACGAACCAGATCACGTATATTCGCCCATTGCCCGGCGGAAGTGACGCTGGTACCACCAAACTTCATCACCAACCAGTTCTGCCTTTCGTAGCAATTTGAAGGGAAAGTAAACTCGTCTTTGGTATGCATCAATCACTCTCAGAGCAGGACCGGAATCAAGACTCCAAATTACCCCATATCAGCCCGCTTGGAAAATACTTTCCAAATCTGGGATGGGCAATGCAAGCTCATTGGAGTATTCACGCTATCTACTTAACGACCAGAACTAATAAATAGACATTAGCAACGCTTACCGATATCGGTCCAAACTGTCCCGATGACTGAGACTGTTACCCGTTGGACTGGAGCTTCAACAGTCAGTTTTAGTCAGTGATTAGTCAGTCAGGCTCAACATCGGCCAAGTGGAAGGCCGGGGAAATCGGTTACCCGCTAACTGCAGGTTTATAGCTCCGGCACTACCACCGGTAAATACGGGTGTTTATCTTCTTGATCTGAGTCTACCCAAAAAGGTATTCGCTGCCTCTTTTTCCCTCAGGATATCCTGCTCCGAACGGCAGACCTGTGTCTTGATGCTAGTCCCAATGGGAGCCTCGACACTGCAATGTACCTTGGATGTATCATCCTCTAATGCAGCCAATTCGTATTTTTGTGGTGGATTAATTGTGCAACCAGCTAAAGCAAGTATTGAAAGGACAAAGACCGGGCGAACAAATCCGAGAATACTGTCGGTATTGTGCGTGAGTTGCATGGTTTTCCTCTCCCTTTCACTGGTTGCTTTACATTTTAGTAACTGCAATTGGTGTGTCACCTACACAGAAACCAAATAAGATCTTTATTATACAACTAGTTAAAATTATTCAGGGTGTTTTATTTTGAGAGTGGTATTTGCAAATTGAAATAACGCAGACAGGGTTGCTTCGCGACACACGCGTGAGTGGACAAGAAGTATTCAGAGAATGGCAATCAGGATGAGTTTTCCGTGCGAACTTGAAACAGGCCAAATGACCGGCCGGAAAAATCAGTTACCCGCTAACTACAGGTTTATAGTTTCGCCTTTAGTGCTTCGTCACAATTCCGTTTGCAGGAATCACAGTAGCTCCCTATGCGCCCACAGGTATCGTCCTGCTTCAACCCGTCCTGGATCATTGTTATTGCCTTGAGTTTCGGGGCCCTGAAGTCCTGAAGTTGGTAAATGCAAAGGATTTCGGTCCCTGATTGCGTGCTAAAACTTACTACTTCGACGTTTTGCTCACCGGCGGTACAACGAAAGTAATCTGCGAATTCTCCCTTGACGTACTCGCAGTTTTTGGCGCCCACGCTGGAGGTGGCCAGTAAACCCACAAGTATGCACACGAGTTTCCCAGTTAATCCTTTCCTTTCACTGTCAAGAAATTTCATACTTTGTCTCCATGAAATTTGCAAACTGCCTCACGGGCGAACCCTTCCCGTGATACATGATAATTGTGCGCTTTTTTGGGTGGAACCTATTGACATACATCAATCATTGGCTGTCTTTCTATGTGACACATCTAACCCGCATATGGGACACCATACATTGTGAAATTAATCATCGACAACTACGACCCGGCGCGCTTGTTTTCGGATTACACCCAGCCTACCCGGATTCCTAACCGCGATTGGTGTGGTGGATAGTGCACCTGCCCTGCTTGTGAGGAATTACACTACGCCTGATCGGCAGCTGCTGATCCCGGTTCGCGGTGGGTCCGATACTCGGTGGGGGTCATGCCTTTAATTTCTCTAAAAGCCTTGTTGAAAGGTGACAACGACCGGTAACCCATGTCCAGGGCAATGCTTAACACGGGCAAGTGCCGGGTTCTCGGTGCGACCAATTGGCGTGCCACTTCCTCGATTCGATAATAATTAAGAAAACTGTTGAAGTTCCTGAAGCCCAGGTGGCCGTTGATCAGCCGACGCAGCTGATATTCCCTGGTATGCAGTTTATCGGCCAACCGCCGGATGGTAATACCTTCCTCACGGTAGACCTTCTCCTCCACCATGAGACGCTTCAGTTCGTCAATGACCACAACCCCGTGTGCACCTTCCTCCATATTCACTTCCTCGGGCGTTTGCGAGGGAAACAGGACACGGGTTGACTGCGCAAGCTGTTGCCGACCAAAACCGAGATATCGAACACAGATGCCAAGGATGAGCACAAAAAAGAAACCGGATTGGATAGTTTCGGCACGGCTAGATCTTGGCGTTCCCAGACCGAGGAATTCGATAGCCGTGATCCCGAGAATCATGATTCCCGCAAGCAAAATGCTTACCATGCGTACCCGCCGACGGCTTTCGACAAGGTCGACCCGCCAGTCTTTGAGTGCAACATACACGGCAAGCACCACGAATGCCGAACTGAGCAGGATGAGGGGAATCAATCCCATGGCGTCATAGGCAACCTCCGAGCGCAGAAACCAATGAATCATGCCGCGAGAATCCCCAAAAGTGATGTAGTGACCAACCGATCCTGCCGCCACACACGCAACATAGAGCAGTGCGTGGATCCATTTCCAACGAAAGTTCTCTTGAAAAAGTGATTTCGATAGCAACCAGAAAGCGATCGGTATCGCTGCAGCCAGCAGATTCATTGGAAACTCGAGCACCCGCCATCCCCACTCAAGCGCGATGGCGAACATTCCCATTGCAGCCGCGCTCAATGAAAGAACGGCGCCCAGAACAGCGCTCGGCTTATCATAGTGATCTTTGACCAGGATTATCGCCATTAGAATTAACAATGCAGTATTGCCAATGATAAAAAACGATTGGAGCGGGTACATCTTTGCCCCTCGTGGCGAAGGATAAACAAGCCGCTGCGTTGTACATGACGGCAGCTTGCATTATCCCACCCCGGGACTACCCGGACAACAGAGCTGGGAAAAGAATGGGAGAGGGTTGGCAGAGCATCCGAAATGGGAAGTATTTACAGTTAAAGTTTGTCCGCTCGTGGATGCCCTGCCATTTGTCTCCCTTAGTAATGTACGTCAGTAAATCCAGCCGGACTCCCCTGTCCGGCTGGCCTTAGAGCCTAGGGTCGGATCGTCCATTGCAAGTCGGGAACCTGAGTAAGCGAAACAGCATCTGTCACCTGTGCGTCACTGACACACCAGGTGGCATTCTCACCCGTCGCACTATGGCGCCAGACTAGATCATCGGTGCCATCGCCGTCGAGATCACCGACCGCCGCCAGTTGCCACGCACGGTTTACGCCTTCACCGAGCAGGACATTTTGAGCGTAATCCTCACCCGGTCTCAATGTAATCTCGAGCTTGCCATTAGAGTAGTCGCGCCAAAGAATATCCATCGACCCGTCCGCGTCGAAATCACCGATACCAGCCAGGGTTTTGTGGCTGGATAGTCCTGCGGTCAGATACCGTTCTTGAACCAGCGTATTGCCATTCATCAACCAGATAAGCAAGTCGGAGGTATCCTGGTTTACCCAAAGGACATCCGAACGGCCGTCTCCATCGAAGTCCGCAACCGTACCGAATGACCAGGTTTGGTTCTCCATGCCGGGGAGCAGTGCCAAGGTCGTCTGAGTTTGTAGATTCCCAATTACCGCGAGCTCACCGGTGTGCCGGTCCCAAAGCATGATATCGGAGCGGGAGTCCGCCTCAAAATCTCCACTGCCTACGATCTCCCAGTCAGGGTCAAGCGCAAAATATACCGGAGCATCATCACCGCTAAACAGAACAAAAATCTCGGCAGTGATCGCGTGCCGCCACACCATGTCCGACTGTCCGTCGCCGTTCAGCTCGGTCACCAATGCCAGCGACCATTCCTTGTCCAACTGTATTTCAAGCGGCAACTGAACCGGCAATTCTGCATTGATAGCGGCACCATCCATGATCCAGAAGGCGTTTTCGCCGGTTACCGTGTGGTACCACAGGATGTCAGCCCTTGCATCGCCATCCAGGTCTGGGAGTTGTTTGTAGTGCTGGCTTGCATAATAGCTGGTGGTGGCGTTGTGACGCTCAATTTCCCAGTATCCGGTCGGAGGGTTGGAACCCTCGTACCCGGACAAGCTACCCTCAGCACGCCCGGTGACCCGATCCAGTTGGCCCTGTAGTATCAGACCGTCAAGAAGTTCACCCTCGATGGCGCCGTCTGTCTCTATCTGAATAATGCCACCCGAACTTACCAGCTGAGACATGAAACCATTCCATCCTCCCCCAAAGATATTCCATCCACCTGGCGTGTGGTTCCACGCTCCCAGGGAACTGCAGGTTGGCAGGCTGTAATCGAAATCGAGATCAATAATCCCCAGAATCGAGATGCTGAACGAGTAACCCGAACCGAATCCGAAGAGACCACAGCCACCCTGATTTCCGCTGAGTGGAAAGCCAAATCCTTGATCAAAGTCAAAGTCAAAACCAAAATCAAAATCAAAGTCAAAGTCCAGGTCGAGGCCAAACCCAAGATCGAGGTCCAAGTCGAAGTTAAAATCACCCGGTAAAAACCCCACGGGATCCGCAAAGGCCGGGGTATGAAGGAAAAAAGCGCGACCATCCGCACCAATGATCGCCACGAGGCGGTTCTCGAAGATACCGGAGTCAAAGTCTGAATAGGAAACCGGTCCCGAGTAATAACCTGCCGCCTCCTGGAATGGGCCATCCTTCGCCGACCGCTGGCCAGTAAAGGTCCCGCGAGTGGCAGCTGCGTAATAACCGGCCGCGTAGTAGCTGCCGGAAACACCGCTGGCGCTGACCTGACCATCGACTTGGGCCCCAGATTGGGTAGTGAACTGGAATGTACCATCGAACCGAACATGAATGTTCCTCTCGATGTAGCCAACATCGTCCACAGCATCATAGGAGGCAAGCGTTCCGTAGCCCTGGTCATCGACGATCAGGGCGAACTCTCCATCATCCCGCGTACCTTCATATGTACCCATGTAAATGCCCGTGTGCGGGCTTTGTGCAAATGCGAGCACAGGGACCAGCAGCCAGGCTGCCAAAACGACCCTCGCTCGCCAAAGTAAGTAGTAAGTATTCATTTGTCGCGTCTCCATTTTGAATGAGTTTCCGGTGCGTTTTGCACCTGGGAAGCATTCGAACATGGGACGAACCAGGGTTCTTGTGCAATCTGAACAATTGCTTACCGATTTCGAAATCCGACAGCTTTTTTCAAAATCCGCACGCATTCTTCAGTGACAGTAGACCACTCAGGCCTGTGTCTCGAGTCATGTCTGGCGTGAAAGACTCGTTTCACTCTTGATAATGAGGACAGAACCGGAACTCAAAGGCTGAACGGGTCTACTCTGCGGCAGGCGTGGAAGACGCCAGCCCCCGTTTGTAATGGCTACGGTACTCGGTGGGGGTCATACCCTTGATCTCCTTGAAGGCCTTGTTAAACGGCGACAGAGACCGGTAGCCCATATCCAGAGCAATGCTGAGCACAGGCAGGTGTCGTGTTTCCTTATCAATCAGCTGGCGCGCCACCTCCTCGATTCGATATTGGTTCACAAAACTGTTGAAGTTTCTGTAGCCGAGGTGGCCGTTTATCAAACGGCGCAACTGGTATTCCCTGACACCCAGCTCTTCGGCTAGTCGCCGAATGGTAAAGCCCTCTTCACGATAGATTTTCTCTATCTCCATTAGCCGCCTGAGTTCGCCAATGACCACAGCTCCATGAGCGCCCTCCTCAGCATCCACTTCCTCAGCGGTGCGTGATGGAAACACATGCAAAGCCGGTTGATTTGGAGAACTCCCAAGCACCCCCAGATAACGGGCACAGATGCCCAGAAAAAGCAGAAAAGTAAAGCCGGAAATCCATGTGTCCATGACACCCGATCGGGCCGTGCCGAGGTTGATAAATTCAATGGCATTGACGCTCAGAATAACCATCCCCCCAATAGACACACTGATCATACGCGCCAGCCGTCGGCTTTCAACCAGGTCCACACGCCAATCCTTGAGCGCAACATACAGTGCCAGAACCACCAGTGCGGAGTTGATCACAATAAAGGGTATCAACCACAAACCGTCATGCGCGAGGTCCGAACGCATGAACCAGTGCGCTATTCCGCGAAAGTCCCCGAAAGTGAAGTAATTGCCGACCACACCGGACATCGAATACAGGACATATACCAAAACATAAACCCGTTTCCATCGAAATGTATCCTCAAAAAGCGACTTCGAAAGCAACCAGAAAATGAAAGGGGAGGCCGCAGCCAACAGATTCAATGGTGTCTCAAGCAACTGCCATCCCCATTCCAATGTGATTGTCAGCATGTATATTCCGGCGATACACATTGCAAAGACACCGCCTAAGATGGCACTTGACCTGTGACGATGATTTTTGATCAGAATCACTGCCAGTAGAATCAAAAGCGCAGTACAACCGGTTCGAAAGAATAAATCTAGGGGATACATCACGTGCAGTCTGCTGGCAATGGATCAGGAAGTGAATGACTGCTATTCAATTGACTTATCCTGGGAATGGTCCAAGTATCTTCGGCTGAACTTCTGCGCTTTTTGACAGCAAAGCCTGGCAATTTGAATTTACTTCACTTGAAACCCGCATGGACAATGGTACTACGTCTTCCTGGCTCGGGTGCACTGAATTAACAGAATCAGAAGGGCATTTAGCAACTCAGCCGAATTTCCGAAAAACACAAAGTCGCTGGAAATGACAAGCACTATGAACAGCCGTGGTTGCTCAGACAATTACTGGCAATCGCAAAAAAGGACAAACCACTAAGTACTGAGTGACACTGATTCTTCGATGATTCGCACAGCCCTGCTTACCCCGTTCTCGGCTTTTATCTTGTTGCCGAGTATTGTTGCGTTATTGATGCACTGTTGCGAAATTGTTGCAAATCGAATGGCTTCTGCCAGGTTGTCCACGGTTAGTTGTTTTCGTGGGATGAATCCGGGACCTACAGCCAATTCTTCTACTTTTGCACCCCAAAACGGCTGATCGAAGGAAAATGGGATGATGACACTCGGGACACCCGCCCTGAATCCGGCGGCAGTGGTACCGGCACCGCCGTGGTGCACGACTGTCGCCATCTGCGGAAACAGCCAGTCATGGGGTGCTTCCTTTATCGGGAAAATATTCTCCGGAAGATCTGTTGGCATCTCCCCATTCCAGCCCATGGCTAGAATTCCACGCTGTTCAGACTCGCCTATCGCTTTGACAATGATACTGGTCAGCATTGCGGTCTTTTTATCGACCATGCTGCCAAACCCTACATAGACGGGTGGAGGACCGGCCTTGATAAAACTCACCAAACCATCGGGCGGTTGCCAGTCTTCCGAATCAAGAAACCAGTAGCCGGTGACGTGGACGTTTTGGCCCCAGTCAGAAGGCTTTCGAACCACATGATTGCTGAACCCATATATTATCGGGTTATCTGCAATATCTGCATTGGCATACCTTTTCCAGGCCAGTGGCGGAAGATTCAGGACCTCCTGCCGACACTCATTGAGGGTGTCTTTCAACATATAGAAATAAATCTTGCTGTTCCATCTGAATCGTGACCAGTTGATCCTCTCTTTGCACGGGATCCAATTTGGCAAAGGCGGTAAGTTGGTGGGTCCAAAGCAGCCAGTGGGTGTCAGAGGCTGCAGGAAGGCACCTATTCCGGGTACCCTTTTAAATTCCGCGAGGTGAAATGCTGCCGGCGCTAATGGTGAATAGATTATGGCGTCAACGGTACCAACGGCGTCTAACAATTCATAAAAATTCTGACGTGCAAACAGTTCATTCTGCTCCTTAAACCATTTTGTGAAGCGGAAGATGTTTTTTCCCAGCCTGGTAATATCTTCTGTAAATATTTTTCTGGGATCGGCGGATATTGGCGCAAAGTTAAGTTGGTTTTCAAGGATAATATTCTCAAATTCTGGGTCGCCAATTAATTGAACCCAATGTCCCGCCTTTTTTAAGCCAAGTCCAAGGGCGACGTAAGGTTGCAGGTCACCCCTGGAACCCACAGCTACAATCGAAATTTTCATGCTTCGGCTTAAAACCGATAACCGACACCGAGTGAGAAAATCACGGGGTCGAACTTACTGTTGAAAGATCTTGTTTCACCGGAATCTCTCATGTCGGTATTTATGTAGCGTACATTGGCCTGAACCATCCAACCGCGGTCCCCAAACGGGACATCAAATCCAAGAATAGCCCCCCAGCCCACATCGTCGTCTATCGACACGGAGGCGCCTGCAGCACCAGAATCGGCCCAGAGACTGATATTGCTATAGCCCACCAACGCCAACAGTGGACCAACGTATAGGTCAACTGGACGATTCGGTGTCAAATGGATGTTGAGCCCCATCGTAGTTGGCGTAAAGCTACTCACACCAAGACCGCTCCTAGTCCTGCCGGTAAGGAGCCCAGATGCAAAGTCGACCTCGCCGGTGCTGAGAACGCCAAACTCTACACCAAACCGCTCAGTGAACTGGTATTCTCCGCGCAGACCTGCCCCAAATCCCACGTCAAATCCGATTCCGGAATCGCGCTCAGTGTTGGCCGAGACAATGGTTCCTGAGGGATTGACCTGTGAGAGATCGAACCGTAACCGCCAACCTCTCTTCGCATTCGATTTGGCGGTCTTGGTGGCCGAAGGTTTATTGGTGGTGAAAGTGGCGCTGGTATTACTTGACTGATTTTCCAGGATCTCGCTGTCATCAGATAGACTCTGTGCTTGTGTGAGTGCCGAGACCAGTAGCAATGCAGTACACAACATTTTTGCCCGTGTGGGCGATAGGTGTCGAATCATTTTTCGTGTCTCCAATTTGAGTGATCTGCCGGGTGCAATTGCTCACCCGCTTCTCATTCAAACCCGTCTGCGTGGTGTATTCTTGCGCAAACTGAACAAATGCTGACGGATTTCAAAAACCGACAGCTTTTTTCAGATTCAGTAAGATTTTTGAGCCTATGACCCTGAAGCAAAGCCGACCCAGATGAAAAGCTGGAAAATCAGCGTCCTGATATCGGTGGATTTTTGGGAAATGGGGGCACAACCACATATACTCGTTGATCTTTGCAATAAAGGGTCCTTTTGGGAGATTGCGAACCATGCAGGTAGTCGAATTGAGTGCTTTCGGATTGGATATGCTGAAGCTGTTTGACAGGGAAAAGCCCGCAGCGGGACCGGGTGAGGTACTGGTACGCTTTGAGGCGGCCTCGGTAAACCCCAGGGATTACCAGATCATTACCGGGCACTTCACACCCAACGTACAATTTCCCCTGGTACCACTGTCCGACGGAGCGGGCATCGTGGAAGCCGTGGGAGATGGGGTCAGCAGGGTCAGTATCGGTGATCGGGTGACACCAACTTTTTTCCCCGAGTGGATCAGTGGTGAGGCATTGAATGCAGAACGCGCAGTATCCTCAGGCCTGGAAACACCGGGCACACTGCGCGAATACGGCGTTTACCAGGAGTCGGCCGTTGTGCGAGTAGCGCCGCATCTTAGCGCTGTCGAAGCGGCCTGCCTTCCCTGCGCGGGCCTCACGGCCTGGACAGCCCTGGTCACGATGTCACAGATCACTCAAGGTAACACGGTGCTGCTGCAGGGCACGGGAGGCGTCGCGCTGGCCGGCCTGTCATTGTCCAAAGCCCTGGGTGCGCAAGTGATAGTCCTGTCATCCAGTAACGACAAACTGGAGCGCGCCCGGGAACTGGGTGCTGATCACTGTATCAACTACACCACCACCACGGACTGGGGTCCACGTGCCTACGAGATCGCGGGCCACGGTGTTGATGCAGTACTTGAGATCGGTGGTACCGGTACGCTGGAAAATTCGCTTACCGCGATCCGTCATGGCGGACACGTCAATATCATTGGTTACATGACCGGCGTTGACATGGACATCACCGTGTTCCCGCTGATCATCAAGAATGCGCAATTACATGGGATTGGCACGGGCAACCGGGACGCCTACGAGGCCATGATGAAATTTGTTGGCGAACACGAAATTCGTCCGGTAATCTCTGAGACATTTTCGATGAACGAGACCGCGACAGCGCTGGAAACGTTGGCCAGAGGCGGTCATATGGGTAAAATCACCATCACGATTTGACCAGCAGGAACAAATGTCATCCTAAAATGATCTCCGGGATGACATTCCCATCCCGGTGCACTGACCAATGCGGGCTAGGCGTGTCTTGACTTGAGTACGCCGGTGAGGGTCCGGAGCTCAAGTTTCCGGCTGCGCAACAATACCAGCAAGTGGTAGAGAAGATCGGCAGCTTCATCCAGCAATTCTTCATCCTCACCAGCAACGGCTGCGAGCGATGTCTCTACACCCTCTTCTCCAACCTTCTGGGCGATACGCTTGACACCTGATTCCAGCAACTTCGTGGTGTAACTGTCCGGAGGTCGTTGTGTGTCCCGCTCTGCGATCAACTGCTCCAGTGAGCCGAGGAAGGCCAATTCCGGTGCCACACTGTGGTCACCGTCGAAACAGGTTAAAGTACCAAGATGGCACACCGGGCCCTGCGGTCGTGCCCGTACCAACAGGCAGTCACCGTCACAATCTGCATCGATCGCCACCAGTTCAAGGTAATTACCCGAGGTCTCCCCCTTGGTCCACAATTGCTGGCGGCTGCGACTCCAAAAAGTAACCCTGCCTGTGGCCTGGGTTACCTCAAGCGATTCCTCATTCATGTAGCCCTGCATCAGCACCCGTCCATCAAATGCATCCTGTACGATCGCAGGTAGCAGGGAATCCATTTTCTTCCAGGCCAATGCGTCAGTTTTCAACATGGTCTCACTCCGATACCTGCCTCTGTGAGCAGGCTTTTCAATTCAGGTATGGGTACGGTTTGGTTGTGAAAAATGGTGGCTGCCAGCGCGCCATCCACATCAGCTTGATTAAATACGTCAACAAAATGGCTGGCTTTACCCGCGCCCCCAGAGGCGATCAGTGGTACCGATGTCAGCTCTCTTGCCGCCTTTAGCTGCTCAGTATCAAAACCCTGCCGTGTGCCGTCGCTGGCCATGCAATTGAGCACAATTTCACCAGCCCCCCGGTGGGTCACTTCCTCGATCCAGCCCAGTGTTGCGTGGCCCGTGTGTTGCATTTGTTGCGGGATACCGGTCATCTGTCGTGTCACCCATTCTCCTTGGTGCAACTCCGAGTCAATCCCGACTACGACGCACTGGCTGCCGAAAGCCGCTACCAGTTCATTAACCAACTCCGGTCGCCGTACCGCCGGTGTATTAATAGATATCTTGTCTGCACCCTGTTGTAGCACCTCGCGGGCATCTTCAACCGAGCGAATTCCACCTGCCACGCAAAACGGGATATCAATAACCTCGGCCACGCGCGCCACCCATTCGCAATCCACGGAGCGTCC
Source organism: Gammaproteobacteria bacterium (assembly GCA_021772915.1). Classification (GTDB taxonomy): domain Bacteria; phylum Pseudomonadota; class Gammaproteobacteria; order Xanthomonadales; family SZUA-36; genus SZUA-36. Next base: position 25,476 of record JAJFLB010000045.1, read on the forward strand.
CTCAGGACTCGCTGTGATGTCGTAAAACACCAGTTCATCGGCAGATTCGGCACTGTAGCGTGTGGCCAACTCCAGGATGTCACCCATGACCCGGTGGTCCCTGAAACGCACCCCCTTGACCACCTGCCCGTTACGTACGTCGAGACAGGGAATGATGCGTCGTGCCAGCGAAGTGGTCATTTTTGGGGGCCGACGAAATCATTCATCAGGAACCAATAAGCGAGCTGTAGGACCGACGAATTTATTCGTCGGGAACCACTGCATGGCCCGTAGGACCGACGAGCTAGCTCGTCGGTCCCACGGGTCGCGGAGGATTTTGACAACTCTTGATTGTGTGGGCTTGTCTTCATAACAACACGGCCAGGGCCTCTTTGATACTGAAGCGCTTATCTAACAACGCTTTGCCCGCGATGACAGCACTTGCACCCGTGTCTTTGAGTTGTTGCAGGTCCTCCAGGCAACTGACACCCCCGGATGCCTGTAAACATAGCTGTGGATAATGTCTGGAAATTTCGGTGTACAAATCCAGGTTGGGTCCGCTGAGCGCACCATCGCGGCTGATGTCCGTACACAACAGGTGCCGCAAGCCTCCCTCGGTCAGTTCATCCAGCAACTGCCACAAATTTCTCTCAGCCGGTTCGGTCCAGCCGTGAATCTGTGGCCAGGGAACACCCTTCTCGTCATATCGAACGTCCAGCGCAGCAACCAGTTGCTCTGTGCCAAAGTGATCCAGCCAGTCGATCATTTTGGCAGTATTGGTGACACACAGGCTGCCGGTTACGACCCGTGATGCACCGGCACGCAAACGCGCATCCACGTCTTTGTCAGAACGCACGCCACCACCGGTTTGCACCGCTTGCGGGGCACGCTCCAACAAGTCAAATAGAGCAGAGGTATCGGCAGCAACACCGTCTCGGGATGCGGCCAGATCCACCACATGCAGCCAGTGGGCGCCGTCATCCGCGTACGTCTGCGCTAACTCGGCAGGTGCTGCCTGGTACGAGGTAACCTGATCGAAATCACCGTGCAGCAACCTTACGCAACGGGCATCAAGCAGATCGATAGCGGGTATCAACTGCACGTCAGGAAGTTCTCCAACAGTTTGACGCCACTTTTCGCAGACCGCTCGGGGTGAAACTGTACACCACAAAAATTGTCCTTGCGCACAATGGCGCTGAAGGTTTCGCCGTGGGTACAGGTAGCCACGGTGGCATCACCCGTCGGGGCGTAATAGCTGTGAACAAAATAGAACCAGGGATCTTGTGGGAGCCCACTCAGCAAACTGTCATCGGCCATGAGCTTAGTACTTTGGCTGGTATTCCAGCCCATGTGTGGAACGCGCAAACCCGGTCCCGACTGGAGTTTTTTTAGGGTTCCGGGGATGATCCCCAGGCACTCAACCTCACCCTCGGTGGAGTGTTCAAACAACAACTGCATACCCAGGCAAATACCCAGCACGGGTTGGCGCAGATCCCGGATACACTGGTGCAGACCCAGCTCCCGCAAACGTGACATGGCTGCACCGGCCGCGCCTACGCCCGGCAGCACAACTCGGTCTGCCGTTCGAATGACCTCGGCATCGGCCGTGAACACGGCATCGGTCTTGAGTCTTCTGAATGCGTGGACGACGGAGCTGATATTGGCACCACCACTATCGATAATCGCAAGGGTCACGCCAGCACGCCCTTGGTACTGGGCAGATCCGTCCCCTGCCTCGCTAGGGCCGGACGCAGGGCTCGGCCAACTCCCTTGAACAGGGCTTCAATCATGTGGTGTGTATTATCGCCACTCACCTTGAGGTGGAGGCTGCAACGCAGCGACTGGCTCAGTGATGCAAAAAAGTGGCGCACCATCTCGGTGGACATCTCGCCGACCGTGTCACGGGGAAAATCTGCCTCAAACTTGAATGCAGGCCGGCCGGAAAGATCCACCGCCACCTCGGCGAGTGACTCATCCATGGGCAGCACAAAACCATAACGGCCGATACCACGACGCTCGCCGAGGGCTTCGTCCAGCGCCTGGCCAAGCGCGAGGGCACAGTCTTCCACCGTATGGTGCTCATCAATATGCAGATCACCCTTGGATGCCAGCAGCAATTTAAAACCCCCATGGGCTGCGATCTGGTCAAGCATGTGGTCAAAAAAGCCGATACCGGTGCTGATATCACTATCGCCACCCGCGTCAAGATCCACCTCTACACGGATTTGTGTCTCGCCTGTGTCGCGTTGCACAACAGCCCGTCTTGGCAAGCTACACAGACGCTCTGCAATTGCGTGCCATTCTGCTCCTTCGGCTCCACACTGAATACCACCGATACCCATGTTCTGTGCCAGTTGCAGGTCGGTTTTACGGTCGCCGATTACCCAGCTGTCCGTCAGGTCCAGATCACCTGACTTAAGATAATCAAGCACCATACCAATTCCCGGTTTGCGGTTGGGTGACGCGTCGGATTCAAAGTGAGTGTCGATATGCTCGGCAGCGAAATCTATACCCTGGGAAGCAAATAGCGACAACATCTTTTCATGCGGAATACGATAATCCTCAAAAGGATGCGCGTCGGTACCAAGGCCATCCTGGTTACTGACAATGACCAACTCATAACCTGCCCCTTTCAACTGTAGCAGGGCGGGTATCACACCATCGAGTAACTCCAGCTTTTCCAGACTATCGATCTGCCAGTCGGTGGGCTCGACGATCAACGTGCCGTCCCGGTCCAGAAAAAGTATTCGGCGTTTTCTATTATTCATGACGAATCCCCGTAAGACCTCAAGGCCCTTTTGAGCTGATTCATTTCTTTAGTGCTGCCAATGGTCAGGCGGACACAGTTGTCGAGTAAAGGCTGCGAGCTGAAGTCACGGATACGAATACCCGCCTCTGCGCACCGGTTCACCAAGCCGGATGCATCACGCACCCGCAACAGGACAAAATTGGCTTCACCTTTCCAAATCTCCGTCACCCAGTCACATTCAGCCAGGAACCTGAGCAAACTCGTCTTGCCTTCAGTAACCGTCTCCAGCAGTCGTTGCCGGTTACTGGCGACAGCACCCGCGGTAACTTGCAAGGCGGCGTCCACCGCAACGGTGGAAAGCGGATAAGGTGCCATCACCCGTTGCAGGAGGGAAATGACCACCGGATTGGCGATAACAGACCCACAACGCAAACCGGCGGCCGCCCAGGCCTTGGAGAGCGTCCGCAGCACAACCAGCTGGGGCCACTGGGCCACCACTTCACAAGCCGACCTGGCAGAGCAGAATTCGATATAGGCTTCGTCAATGACCAGTAGTGCACGATCCTTGCAAACTTCGAGCAAACGACCCAACTCCGCACGGGGAATCAGGTCACCGGTAGGATTATTCGGTGAAGTCAAAAATACCAATCGCACACCCGGTTGCTCACCAATCGCCTGTGCCAGCGCTACGAAATCACACTCAAAACCCTGCCTGACCAAACGGGGAACACTGATCACCCTGGCACCCTGGATGGACGCCGCAATGCGATACATGCCAAAACACGGCGGGCACTCCACAATGGCATCCCTGCCCGGCTGGCAAAACACACGTGTGAGCAGGTCAATACCTTCGTCACTACCCCGGGTGATCAGCACATTTTCCTGGTCCACGTTATAGAGTCCAGCCAGACGTTGCTTGAGTTCTGCAGGCTGTGGTGATGGGTAACGGTTCAGAGCCAGACGGCGCCAGTCGGGATCATCGATCAGGGTGAACGGCGCCTCGTTGGCGTTCAATAAAACCCCATCAGCAGCAGCACTGCCGCGTGCGGATTCATAGGGCTCCAGCGCGACGATATCCGGTCGTGCAATGCTGTTGATATCCATTGTTATGAGTGCTCATTCAATGCGATAACTGCGAGTTCAGCGAGCTGGGAAGTGGTTGACCGTAAGGCGCGTCTCGCAGGTAATGGCCGAGCCCTTGCCAAGAGGCGCAAAGCCACGGACAACGGCTTCCCAGCTCGCCCGCAGGGAGGTACCCAGATGCCCCAACTGCGTCGCCTAAGGGCGCCTACTCTTGGTGCAGCCCTTGAAAAGGACCCGCCATTCTGTGCGGTCTGCGCCTTGTCCCGGATCATCTGGGTACCTCTGAATACGTAATTATCACATTGAAGGAGCACTAGCCTGCTTCAAGCAGGCGGTACTCCACCGCCATGCGGTGGGCGTCCAGCCCTTCGGCCCGTGCCAGCGTGGCCGCAACAGGACCGGCGGCACGCAATCCCTCAATGTCAGCTCGTTGCAGTGTCATGCGGCGCAGGTATTCACTGACCGAAAGCCCACCATAAGCACGTGCATAACCATTGGTCGGCAGGACATGATTGGTACCCGAGCTATAATCCCCCAGGGATTCAGGCGTCCACGGACCGATGAATACCGACCCGGCTGTCTTGACATCGTCAGCCAGCTCATCTGCATCCCGACAGTTCAATATCAGGTGTTCGGGTGCGTATTGATTGCTGATATCCAGTGCTTCACCCAATGAGCCCACCAATATCTGCCGGAGATATTGCAAAGACTTTGAGAGAATGGATGCGCGTGGCAACCCTGACGCCATAATCGGTATCAGGCGATGCACCTTACCCAACAGGTCTACACTATCACTGAGCAGGATCACTTGAGAATCTGGCCCGTGTTCGGCCTGGGATAACAGGTCCCAACACACTGCAGTCGCATCTGCACCCTCATCCGCAATCACCAGGACCTCCGAAGGACCTGCCGGCAGGTCACGCGCCGCACCGCCGGGCAAGGCTGCTACCTGCTGTTTTGCCTCCGTGACCCACGCGTTACCCGGCCCAAACAGCTTGGCACAGGCCGGGATGCTTGTCGTTCCAAATCCCATCGCGGCTATGGCCTGGGCACCGCCGGTTTTGAACACACGTCTGATACCACAACGGTCTGCTGCAACCAGGATGGGTGCCGGTACACGACCCTCCTTGTCCGGTGGTGTACACAGGACAACTTGCTCGCAGCCGGCAATGCGTGCTGGAATCGCCAGCATGATGACCGTGGAGATTAATGGCGCCGAACCTCCGGGGACATACAGACCCACGGGTGACAAGGCCATGTAGCGCGCCTCACAACGCACACCAGGTGTGGTCTCCACGCTGACGCCGGTAGGCACTCCCTCACGATGAAAGTCATCGACACACGCTATGGCCGCGTCCATGGCCTGCAGAACAGTGAGTTCCACACCCGCTTCTGCCTGCTTCCACTCTGCAGCACTGACTTCCAGTTGCTCCAGGTCAACGTGATCATATTTCTTTCCCAGTTGACGCAAGGCAACATCACCCTGCTCTTTGACCTGAGTAATAATTTTACTGACCGCCTCGGCAATATCGCCCTGTGGTGACGGCGGACGCTGCAACACCGACGCGCGTTCCACCGCGCTCGCCTTAGACCAGTCGATCAAATCAGGTGTTCGTATTTCCATCGACTAGCCCAGCATTTTCTCTACTGACAACACGAGAATAGCCGACGCACCCGCGCCCTTGAGAGCCTCGAGATGTTCCCAAAACAAAGCTTCACGACAAACAGCGTGCAGCGCCACCCGGGTCGGGTCGCTTTCAAGATTCATCAGGCTTGGGTTTTCGGCACCGGGCAACAAACGCGTAATTTCTTCCACCGACTCACGCGGTGCGTGCAACATCACATATTTACTCTCGGCAGCTTGCAAGACACCATCAAGACGCGCCAACAGCAGTTCAAGCAACTCTTGCTTTTCCTTCGATAAACCGGTTTGTTGTCCATACAGGGCCGCAGTGCTCTCAAACAACACTTCGAGTTCGACGAGGTGATTGGCCCGCAAGGTGGTACCGGTCGAAACGAGGTCTGAAATGGCCTCTGCAGTACCCAGTCCCGGCGCAATTTCTACCGAGCCCGACAGTTTAACGATTTCAGCATTGACACCACGCTCAGCGAGCAAGGCCTGAGTCAGAGCGGGGTAACTGCTGGCAATCCGGCTACCATCCAGATCTGCGACACTGCTCACGCCTGACTTTTCAGGAACCGCGATGGACAGACGACAGCGCCCGAATTCCAGACTTCTAAGTTCTTCCAGGCTCTCTGTGTTGTCGTTTTCCAGTGTGACTTCCCTGGCAATGTTCTGTCCGACAATACCCAGATCACACACACCGTCCATCAAAAGACGTGGTATATCGTCATCACGTACCAGCAGCAGGTCAACGGGGAAATCCTGTCCATACCAGTAAAGTTTGTCCTTGCTGCGTGCAAACCGTAGACCGCAGCTTTGTAACAATGCCAGTGAGCGCTCGGAGAGCCTGCCGGACTTCTGGATGGCTATCCTGATTCTGTTCATGACTGACCTGCCTCTTCACGTCTCAACGCCAGCCGATAGCCACCCTCGCCCATGGTCAGAAACCTGGCCACACGGCCTATCGTGGTCACACTCACACCGGTTATTTCACTGATCTCTCGGTAACTGCGTCCTTCTCTGAGCAGCGACGCTGTCCACCAGCGGTCTACAATTGCCTCAAGCTCAGACGGTGTACACAGATCGAGCAAGAACTGGCGCACTTCGCTGGGCTTGTTAAGCGTCAAAAAAGCCCGGTTTAAAGAATCTGCAGCCACTCTCAACGCTCTGGTTTGCTGTTCGCTATGTTGTTTCATAATGTATCAATGTAATAACGTAATAGTACAGTAGTACAGATACTATACCGATTGTCGAACCGGTGCAACTACCCAGTATGCTGGTCAAATGGGGACTTGCGGGCCCATGCCGAGGATCGGCAGCTTGGTTGAAGCATATAGGCGAACAAATATTCGTGATTTCAACCACTTTATTAATTACAGTGTAACATTACATAATCCACATAAGTACTTGTACTTTAAATTAATATGGTTTATTGTCTGTTCAGCCTTGGCGCAGTTGTACAGCTGGTTTCCGTCTTGCTGATAAACAAGGATGTTAGTTATCAACAGGGGCGCCAAGGCTTATTTTTTACCTGAAATAATCCCAAATCCCCTGCAAAAAGCCGACAGCGGCAAGTCACACATTGAACCAGTCTCAAACAAAAACAACCGGCCAATTACCCAAACTGATTGCAATGACCTCATGAGTTCCTATACTTGAGTACCTGCCTGTAAATGGCCGTTTCACGTATTGTGTTTGCCGGAGCTTAAACTTATTTCCAGACGGACCCAGAAACTGAAATGACAGCAGCCGTAACCACACTCGGTTCGGTATTACTGATCGCAGCCATTTGGATATACAACCGCCTGGTGCGTAACCGTAACCTCGTCAGCGAAGCCTGGGCAGGCATTGATGTGCAATTGCAAAAGCGCTTTGAACTGGTTCCCAACCTGGTGCAAACGGTCAAGGGATATACCGCCCACGAGGCAGGGGTGTTTGAGGAAGTTGCAGGTATCCGTAGCAGCTCGGAAACCCGGGTCAAGGTTCGCGCCGAACATGAATCCACATTATCCAGATCACTTGGACGGTTATTCCTGTTGGCTGAAGACTACCCGGACCTGAAAGCCTCGGAGGGATTCCAGCAGTTGCACAGCAGCCTGGTGGAAATTGAGGATCATATCCAGTTTGCACGTCGTTACTATAATGGTGCGGTAAGGAATAACAATAATATGGTAGAGAGCTTCCCCGCCAATATCCTTGCTGGTATTTTTGGGTTTGTGCTCGCGGAGTTTTTTGAAATCGAGTTGGCCAGTCATCGAAGTGTCCCCGATGTCGACCTGTAGTGCTCTAACAAGGTTATTTAGCGGCCTGATGTGGGTGTGTGCAGCTGCTTGCCTCTTTTTCAGTAGCGCTGGCTTTGCAGATGAGCGGATTCTCGACTACCACAGCGATCTCCAGATCCACACGAATGGCGGCCTGTTGGTAACCGAAACCATTCGCGTCAGGGTAGAAGGCAACAAAATCCGTCGTGGCATTTACCGCGATTTCCCAACCCGCTACACCGACAGGCTAGGTAACCGATACCGCGTGGATTTTAAATTGCTGGATGTCTACAGAAACGGCAGCCCGGAAGTATTTCGCAGTGAAAATCACGCCAACGGTATACGAATTTACATCGGCAACGCAGAGCGCTTGCTTGCCCATGGCGAGCACGAATATCGTTTGCGCTTTAACACCGACCGCCAATTGGGTTTCCGTGAGGGTTTTGATGAGCTGTACTGGAACGTGACGGGCAATGGGTGGATCTTTCCAATAGATAAGGCCAGTGCCCGTATCAATCTGCCTGCAGCGGTTCAGGAAAATGAACTGCACTCAGATTTCTATACCGGCGGCCTGGGATCAACCAAAAAGCAAGCCGAGTCACGCATTGTCAGTGGAACCGCAATTGAATTCCAAACCACAGGGGGTCTGCTACCCAACGAGGGTCTGACGGTTGCTGTCAGTTGGCCGAAAGGGTTAGTGCAGGAACCCACTGCCGGCAAACGTTTATCATATTTCATGCAAGACAACGGTGCCGGTCTGGTGTTGCTGATCGGAATACTGGTACCACTGGGCTGGTATCTGTGGGCCTGGAATCGCTATGGCCGCGATCCCCGTAAAGGAATTATTATTCCCCGCTTCAAACCGCCAAAAGGACTCACACCAGCGGGTTGCTCCTATATACATAAAATGTCATTTAGCCGGCGGACTTTTTCAGCCGCAGTAATCAGCCTGGGGGTCAAGGGCTGTCTTGAAATCCACGAGGACTCAGATGGTTTTATAGTGCGCTCCAAAAAACAGCTTGCTGGTGATGTGCCGAGCAAGGGGGAGAACGCGGTACTTGCCGACTTGTTTGAATCCGACACAACCGAGGTGGAACTGAACAATGAGAATCATGAAGTTTTTACAAAAGCACGTAGTGGACTGAACAAAACCCTCAAGAATGAACACCTCGGTCGGGTGTTCAATCTCAACTTGGTATATGCCCTGCCCGCCCTTGCCATAAACCTGGTTACGGTTGTCGTCGCCGTCAATTTGACAGCTGGCTTCGCGATCTGGATTATGTTTGCAATCCTTACCGTTATCATGCACCTGGTATTTTTGCTGTTGTTGCGAGCACCGACACCGGCGGGACGGCTCGTCATGGATGAGATTGAAGGCTTCAAAATGTATCTCGACACCGCTGAGCAAGATCGTCTCGACCGTATGCAATCACCGGAAATGACACCAGAGGTGTTTGAGATGTTTCTACCCTTTGCCTTTGCCCTGGGTGTAGAAAATCACTGGTGCGATAATTTTGCCAGCAAATTTCCACCGGAAGTCGAACCCGGCGGTAACTATCACCCTCGTTGGTATGTAGGCCAGTATGCTGGCTTGGACGCAGTCAACCACATCGGCAACAAATTCACCCAGAGTTTTGCCACGGCCATCGCGGCAGCCTCCTCGCCACCCGGGTCTTCATCGGGTTCAGGGGGTGGAGGATTTTCAGGCGGTGGCGGCGGTGGCGGCGGCGGCGGTGGCTGGTAGGGAGCTATGACAGAATTGAATAAACAGCCTAACTCGGACATGTGTTTTGTCTGCGGCAGAAAAAATCCTGTCGGCCTCTATTTGCGGTTTCACGATGACGGCGAAAACGAAGTTGTCAGTGAATACACCGTGCCGGATCGCTACCAGGGCTATCCTGGTATTGTGCACGGCGGCGTACTGGCCTCAATGCTGGATGAAGTCGTCGGTCGCGTTGCAATGATTGGCGACGCACATCACTTCATGATGTCAGTTAAATTGCAGGTTCTCTATCGCCATCCGGTGCCGGTAGAGACCCCTTTGCAAATCAAGGGTCGCATTGTGCGAATGCGGGGCAGACTTGGAAAAGCACAAGGTGAGATTACACTGCCTGACGGAACGATTGCCTGTGAAGCAGCCATCACGCTTGCTGATATCCCGGCCAAATTACTCTCAAAAACCAATCCTAAACTGCTGAATTGGAAAGTGGACCGATAGGGTGAAATGAGCCAGAGACCAGACATACCGAGCCCCCACTAATTACCGCGAAGCAAACATTGCGTTACCATATGCACCGGGGCGCTCTGACCATTCCAGCGTGTGGCAGACAAACAGGTTCACAAAAATGATCTCTTTCCGTATAAACGACAAGACCATCCAATTCAAGGATGACCCGGCTACGCCCTTGTTGTGGGTGCTGAGGGATCATTTCCAACTAACGGGAACCAAGTTCGGATGTGGAATCGGTGAGTGTGGTGCCTGCACAGTGCATATCAATGGAAAAGCCCAAAGTAGCTGCATTACGCCGGTTTCCAGTGTAAGTGGCAAGTCCATTGTTACGATCGAAGGTCTGGCACCCGGTGAAAATCAACTCCACCCGGTGCAACAGGCGTGGCTAGACGAGGATGTGCCTCAATGCGGTTATTGTCAGTCTGGACAAATCATGGCAACTGTAGATTTTCTGCGGCGGCATCCCCAACCCAGTGACAAAGATATTGACGACAACATGACCAATCTTTGCCGTTGTGGTACCTACGTTCGCATCCGCAAAGCCATACACCGTGCAGCCAGATTGTCCAGGGATGCATAGCAATATGTCCGAAACCCACCAAGCCAGCTTACAACCGAACCCGGCACAGGGTGACAGTCAGACTGTGGATTACTCGCGACGCCGCTTTCTGGTGGTTGGTGCCACAGTCTCCGGTGGTCTCCTCCTGGGTTTGCCTGCCATCGCCCTGCCCAATCGCGGCAACGCGTCCCCGGATGATCGCCAAATCGGTTTTTTCATCAATATCCTTGCCAATGGTGAAGTCATCATTGGCAATAACCAACCCGAACTTGGCCAGGGGTTGCGTACTACTCTGGCGATGTTGGTAGCAGAAGAACTGGATGTTGATTGGGGGAAGGTACGCATTGAGTCCATGCCGTTAGGACTGCTCAAAACGGCGGAAGGGTATACCTGGAAGTACGGTGGTCAGGGTGTCGGGGGAAGCACCGGGTTGACCAGCAACTGGACCTTCATGCGTGAGGTCGGGGCAAGCGGTCGCCTGCTACTCATACAGGCTGCTGCCCAACTCTGGAATGTACCGTTGGAACAATGCACGACCACTCCCGGTAGCGTCATCTGCGAAAAAGCCGGCAAAAAGGCCCACTATGGTGAACTTGTACTGCTCGCCTCCCGGCTTTCCGTACCGCAAAGCACAGCCCCACTCAAATCCATGGATGATTTTCGCATCATTGGCAAACCACACAACAACAAGGAAGTCATCGACATCATCACCGGAAAGGCGCGCTACGGTATTGATACTTCCATGCCGAATATGCGCTTTGCGGTGATTGCTCGCTCACCCGTGCTCAATGGTCGGGTTGCCAGCATAGACGACTCTGCAGCACGTAAGCTGAAGGGTGTGCTGGATGTTTTTCACATTGAGGGCCCGGAACCTGACGCCCCATACCATATACTCGCCCACGGCGTTGCAGTCGTGGCAACATCCACTTGGGCCGCCATTCAGGGACGTAATGCCCTGAAGGTAAAGTGGCAGGAAAGCCCCAGCCGTAATGACAGCAGTGAAAAATTTTGGCAACAGAACCAGGAAATGTTGGCCGGAACCGGTCAGATTGTTCACGACCAGGGCGATTTTAAGGCAGCGCTTGGTGTGGCCACCAAAGTAATTCAACACCGTTACGAGTTACCTTTTGTTTCGCATGCCCCCCTGGAGCCACAAAACTGCTATGCCTGGGTTCAGAAAGACCGGGCACATATTATCGCTCCCACACAAATGCCAAGCGGTGCGTCACGTGCAGCAGCTGCGGCCACGGGCCTTGAACGTGAGCACATCAGGGTTGAAATGTCCCGTGTCGGTGGTGGCTTCGGACGTCGGTTGAACAACGACTACGTCGCCGAAGCTTGTATTATTTCGAAAAGGACCGGCTGGCCAATCAAGCTGCAGTGGACCCGCGAAGATGACATGACAAATGATTTTTACCGTCCAGGCGGCACCCACGAAGTGATCGCCGGCCTGGATGAAAAGGGTTTACCCACCGCCTGGAGCCAACGGCTTGCCAGTGGCAGCAAATACTACCGTCGCCCGAACATGCAAAACGAAAACCTGTGGGAGGCAGAGTTGTACCCGGACGACTTTCCGAAAGCCATGATCAAGAACTTCCGACTTGAATATTTTCACAATACCATCGGCTTACCCAGGGGCTCATGGCGTGCACCGGCACACACTGCAAATGCTTTTGTAGTCCAGAGTTTTCTGGATGAGATCGCTCACGCAACAGGACAAGACCCACTGGCGCTAAGGCTGGAACTGCTAGGCCGGGTTGAACAACAACCGTACGGCAATCATGGTGGCCCCACCATGACACCAGGACGTCTTTCAAGGCTGTTGAAGTTTGTCGCGGACCGTATTGATTATGGTGCCGACCAGGCACCGGGCCGGGGCGTGGGCATCGCCGGACATTTCACCTTTGGTGGATATGCCGCGCACGCGATTGAAGTTTCAGTCAACCGGGCGGGAAGTTTGAAAATTGAACGCATTGTGGCAGCGATTGATTGTGGCTTTGCTGCAAACCCAAACGCAGTAGCGGCCCAGTTACAGGGCGCGACCATTGACGGCCTTAGCACAGCACTCAACCTGGAAATTACGGTTCGTGAAGGCCGGGTTGTGCAACAGAATTTTGATGACTATCCACTCATGCAAATCGCCCGGGTTCCCTCCCGTTTTGAAGCACACGTATTGAACTATGACGACACACCGACGGGGGTCGGAGAAATTGGCCTCCCATCATCGGCTCCTGCATTGACCAATGCTATTTACAATGCCAGCGGTGTCCGGATACGCAGATTGCCTATTACTGATCAGTTGAAGAAAGCGATGGCCACCTGAGCGGCTGTCGAATTCATCTACACATGTTGTTAGACTGCGGGCATGCACCTGGGTCTGAGCGCATTACTTGAGTTTTACCAAGCACACCGCGAAGATGATGCGTTGATCCTTGGCACGGTTATCGCCACCGAGGGATCCACCTACCGCAAACCCGGCGCAATGATGCTGATCGCCAGCGATGGCAGCTACCGTGGTCTGATTTCAGGAGGATGCCTCGAGGCGGATCTCGCATTACGCGCTGAACAAGTATTTGCAAGTGGAGAAACCCTGGATGTCTGCTACGACATGAGCGAGGGTGATGACTTCGCCTGGGGTCTTGGTCTTGGGTGCGATGGCAGCATTCACCTGATGTTGCAGCGACTGGACGGCAACAACGGATTTGGTTTTCTTGAAACCTTGCACAAGGCATGGCAGACGCGCCGCGGTGGCATGCTAACCCTGGTCACAGCCAGCACCACTGCCACTTACCCATCAGGGTGTTTCTACCTTGATTGTGGCCCCGGGTTCAGAGCCTGCGAGCCAGAGTCATTACAAGAACTTGAGTTTCCAACCAGCCCGCTATCTTCCGGACCACAGGACAGATCCCGACGTTTCAGGCAGGAAACAGCTGACACTACCGACGGTAAATTAAACCTGTTACTGGTACCCATCTTGCCACCACCGGTGATCCTGATATGTGGTGCAGGTCATGACGCGGTGCCTGTTGCCCGCCTTGCCGTGGAGATGGGTTGGGATTGTACTGTAGTTGATCACCGGCCCGGTTATGCTCGTACGGAGCGATTCCCGGATGCTTGTACTGTCCACCAATTGCAACCCGACGAGCTCAACACACTCATCCGGCTCGATGATGTTGATGCCGCTGTTTTGATGACCCACCACCTGGGTCATGACCGAAATTACTTGTCCCAGGTGGTCAAAGCCGATATTTCATATGTAGGGCTTCTGGGGCCTCGTGCACGTCGTGACCGTTTACTGGATGAGATTGATGCAAGGAATATTCATGTTCACGGACCGGCTGGTCTTGACATTGGGGCTGAAATGCCGGAATCCATCGCCTTGGCCATTGTTGCCGAGATCCATGCTTTTCTGAACCAGCGTGACGGCAGTATGTTGACCCGTAGTGGTGTATGAAAACCCCTGAACTCAGCATCATCATTCCCGCAGCCGGTGCCAGCCAACGCCTGCGTCAGCCAAAGCAACTGATACAGTACAAAGGGAATACACTCATCCAGAATACGGTGAATTGTGCCCTGTCCCTCAAGCCCTGCGAAGTTATCGTAGTCACTGGCGCCAATTCACGAGCCGTCAGACAAGCCGTACCGCAATCCCCGGTAAATTGGGTACACAACACAGATTGGTCGATTGGAATGGGCGGGTCCATTGCGCTTGGCGCGAGTTCAGTCAATATGAGTTCTGCTGGTCTGCTGATTCTCCTGTGTGACCAGTGGCAAATCCAGGCACAGGATCTGAGCAACCTCGTAACCGCCTGGCGACTTGACCCCAAACGCATCTTCTGTGCGAGAGCCAATGATTACCGTGGACCGCCAGTAATTTTCCCGGCAGCAGTTATTGGGGAGCTTCAAAGTCTAGAAGGAAAAAACGGTGCGCGTAGCATTCTTGATACCCATGAGGATTCGTTGACTACCGTCCTCATTGAAAATGCCCAGTGGGATCTCGACACTCCCAAGCAGTTAAATGAAATGACGCTTACCCACACCGACGCGAAAGGCGAAACTACATAGAACCATTTGAGGGATGTGCAGACTTGGTATGGCCACCGGGATAGCTGCTGGCTTTTGCGTGGACAAAAAAAAAGCGGCGGGGACATCTTCCATGTTATCCCTGGCCGCTTTGCGGACGTGTCGCCACCCGCTAAATACTTCCTTGTGTCTCAAGAACCAGTGAATCCTTTCACTTTTTGCAGAGTCTTCTGCTAACGAAACGTGGTCTTCCATGGCCAATTTCGTTTCTCGATGATTCCATTATAGCCAATGTTGGCTAAATACACAAGTGTCTATTTACTTTTTTGTCTAAACGCATAATTGTCTATAGACAGCGGCGGCTAAATTTGCTAGATTGTATCTCGAAAACAGGGTGAACACGGTTCAGGCCAATGTCCTCAAACAAGAATTTGACGCCACAACCTGGAAGTAGTTGAAGCAAGAAAACTGTTCACCGACTTGAATTCTCTTCTTGACAGATGATCAGGAGGAATCCGGAAGCAGGACGCACCGGTAAGTCGACAAGGATGTCGAAACAAGGGGGTTGGGGTTAACCCACCCCCTCGCACACTGCGAGATCTGTGTGTGAGCCAATAGATTTTATTTGGTGGAACAAGGATCGTTCCAAAATTGCGTTAGGGTTCGCCCTACTGCACTCTGCGGCTAGTGCCCACATGGATTGTGGGCACTTGTTTTAATTTTCACTGCACGGTTGGCATAGACGCAACCGTGCTAACAAAGGTACGTGCTTACAGGAAGTAGTTTAATTTAACAGTGCAAGTTATTGAAAAAGATACTATCCTATTGGATGGGTAGCTGCGTCATCTGTGACCGCTTTGTACGGAAGCGGATGGGATGCTTGGCTTGCCGAGAAATGGAAATCGTTAAGTAGCACCAGGGAAAGTTGAAGTTATTGATATGGCGAGTAATTTACAAATGAATAAGGCTCCGCCCTCAACTGACGCTGCATCACTAACTGATGCTGTTGGACTCGTGCTGCGCAGAATTGTTCGGTTAATGGTGGGGACAATATCGTTTCCAGCACTAATGGAAATTCTGAAGGTTTTGTACGTTGAAGAAGCTGAAAAGAAACTAAAAAGAACCAATTCCAAGCCCACTAAGAGTGCACTCGCACTAATAACTGGTTTGGATACAAGGGTCGTGTCCTCAGTAGTGAATAGGCGCTACGACATTTCTCTAGAGCCAAAAAATATTTGTGCTGAAAACGCACTTCTTGATATGTGGACGAATGATCCCTTTTTCTCGGACGAAGATTCAAAGGTACCTTTGGTATTGCCAATTGAAGGGCGGGGGCGCACATTTCAAGGCCTCGTTCTTCGGTCAATTGGTAGGAATATAACAGTAAAAACTGTTTTGGATAGGCTTTTATCGTCAGGAAATATAAGAATTATTTCTGACGCTACAGAGAGAGTGGAAATGCTATCTTTGTTCTATTCACCAATTACTGACGACCGCGCCAACATGACCGATATCGCGTTTATCGAGTCCTCAAGAGTTCTTAGCGCGGCTATACATAACATTAATTCGGACATTGACTCCCGAGTTCCTCAACAGGGTAGATGGACTTACAGATTGTCGCCCACCAAATATGGTGAATTCAGGCAAGAAGTTAGATTATTACTTCAAAAACAGATTAAAGAAGGGGAAGCATTACTCGAAAAATTCGAGGAAGCTCAAAAGCAACCTGGTCAACTCACGGTTGGTATCGGCTGGTACCAGTGGGGAGACCATGACTCAGAAGGTATTGAATAGGAGAATAGATATGTCTCGTTGGATGATTGAAAAAAGTGGAACTGGGATTGAGAAATCTGGTACTGGGATTGAAAAATCTGGAACTGGGATTGAAAAATCTGGTACTGGGATTGAGAAATCTGGTACTGGTATTCAAAAATACTTATTCGCGTTGTCACTAGCCTGTGTAACATTTGCGGCTCAGATCAGTGCTGCAGAAATTGCCCCTGGCGGTTTGATGCAAGTAGTAGCCGATCAAGGCCGAATTTCAGTTATGTGGGTCATAGATGGAAATACATTCGTGGGAAAGGCGTCGCAAACTGGAACACATACTCAACTCTCACTGTTTGAGGTATCAGTTGGTTATAGCCCCTCCGTCGTTGACATCGCTGGTGGTGGTACCGGTACAGAAATCGCTGGTGGTGGAACAGGGTCACAGACCAAAATCGCCGGTGGTGGTACCGGTATTGAAATCGCTGGTGGTGGCACCGGTATAGAAATCGCTGGTGGCGGAACTGGTACAGAAATCGCTGGTGGCGGAACTGGTGCGAAAATTCAAATTGCTGGTGGTGGCACCGGAAGCGAAGCCGTATTTATCACCTTACCGAAGGGCATAGGTTTAGGAGTGGAAGTTTCCTTAGGTTGCCAGAAAGCATCTGTTTCGGTCTTGGACACAAACAGTGTGGAAGTTGTTACTTTCAACAATGTCCAGATTATGGGTGATACAGGCTTGTGTGACTCAGGCGATAACGGATTTGGTCCGCAGTTTGGAACTAATAAAGACAGGTAAGAATCCGCTAAAAGGATAGTGTGTAGATTCGTTTTACACCAAGTATCCTCGGATTAAGCGTGTTACCAACGAGAATGAATGCCCCTGCATTACGCAGGGGCATTTTCTACTCAAGAATGGATGCGTCGACGACGAAAACTCGATTGACCGTTAACAAACTCGTGCTTGTCCGCAATCGTAGCTAACCAGGTGGCCAATCAAGCCGGCGCCCACCTAATAGGTGCAAGTGGATATGGAACACAGTTTGTCCCGCCATTGCATTGCAATTCATCACGACCCTGTAGCCATCTTCGGCAATACCCTGCCCCGCTGCTATTTCACGTGCAGCAAGAAACAGTTTTCCAACTAACTCGGCATCTTGTGCCTGAATATCATTGATAGTCCGGATGTGAAGTTTTGGAATAATCAGAACATGTAGTGGCGCCTGAGGATTAACATCCCTGAACGCCAAAACGTCGTCAGTCTCGTAAACTATATCTGCCGGGATTTCCCGGGAAATGATTTTGAGAAAAAGGTCTTCTGACACGATCGTCACCTGATTTTGATGTGTGGTAAAGCACTGATTACATCTGCTTGAGCAACTATAACAAGAATCGGGTGGTTATAACCCACTAAGCTTTTACAATACCCATATGACTTCTAATCGACATTACGAGCTAATCGCCAGGGCTTTGCATTGGCTTTGTGAGAATCAACAAACCCAACCGAGCCTGGATGAGTTGGCAAGCCACATTGGGCTCAGCCCTCATTACACGCAACGTCTATTTCAAGAATGGGCAGGCGTGACCCCAAAGCAGTTTTTAAAATACCTGACGAAGGCGCAGGCACTGGAGCGTTTAAGGCGAGGTGGAACTGTTCTCGATACTGCCTTGTCCAGCGGGCTTTCTGGTCCTGGCAGACTGCATGATTTGATGATAACAACGCAGGCCATAACCCCGGGTGAGGCGAAACGCAAAGGGCTGGGCGTCGAAATGAGTTTTGGCCACGGAATGACACCTTTCGGTGAGGCGATGCTTGCCTGGACTGAAAAAGGCGTTTGTTTCCTTGGCTTTTGCCTCGAACATGGGAAAGAGCATAGTCAGTCCCAGCTGGTACACCAGTGGCCGGATGCAGACTTGCTCGAAGACACTAAACAAGCATGTAGCAAGTTGGCGGAAATTTTTGAGGTGGACCAACGGAAAGAACTAAAAATCTGGCTCAGGGGCAGCCCTTTCCAGCTCCAGGTCTGGGAGGCCCTTTTAAATATACCGGCAGGTACACATTGTACTTACGGACAACTGGCGACCATTTCCGGACACGTCGGTGCAAGTCGTGCAACCGGCTCAGCGGTTGGACGAAACCCAGTTTCGTGGCTCATTCCCTGTCATCGTGTAATTAACAGTCTTGGTACCCTGGGGGGATATCGCTGGGGCAGCAATACCAAGCAGGCCATGATTGGGTTTGAAGCTTCCACAGCTAGCGCCTGAACAGGCTAACCGCAAAAACTGTTACTCGAAAAGCTGCACGATCACATCATTGACGGAAAGATCCCCGGTGAGCATGGCTGTGATCTTACGGGCGGCAATTGAGGGCTCGGGCTGTTCTATTGGATCTTCTGCATGAAAGACCTTGGCCCTGAAACCGGTACGCATGCTACCAGGGTTTATCCCTTTAACAGTCACAGGCGTATTGCCCAGTTCCTCATCAAATTGTTTCACCAGCCCTGCGAGGGCAGACTTGCTGGTGCCATACGGACCCCAATATGCCCCTGAAATTTTTTCCAGGTCCTCAAGGATGAAAAATAGACGGCCGTTTTGCGATGTCTTTAGCATGGGCAGACAGGCACAACTCAATAACCAGGGTGCATTCACATTTACCTGCATGGATTTGAGCCATTGCCGCGGTTCAATTTGTTGTAGAGGTTGTAAGCCTTCAAATTCCACGGCGCAGTGAACCAGTGCTTGCAAACCCCCGAATCCCGACTGAATTACTTCAGCGAGCTCATCGAACTCATCAATCCCTGCACCGGCCAGATCCAGTGGATAAAGTCCTGGCGGTGGGCCGCCCTGGGCAACTATCCTGTCGCTTAAATCACCCAGTGCCCGACGGTTCTTATCAAGCAAGACCAAACCAGCGTTCTCGGCCGCACACGCCATTGCCAGCGCTGCACCAAGCCCACCAGCAGCGCCAGTGATCAGAATTGTCTTACCTGAAAGTCCCACCATCTACCCCAGAATATATCCCTAAGCTTTGCGAAAGTCGGGAGTATATTCTGAAGTGAGGGTTTGGTCGATCATTTGGAATACAAAGAGCATGAATTTCAATGCCCCTGTAACGCAGTTAAGGTTAGAATGTCTTCCTCCGAGCGCCCGTAGCTCAGTCGGATAGAGCACCAGATTCCTAATCTGGGGGCCACAGGTTCGAATCCTGTCGGGCGCGCCAAAACATAAAAGTCCGCTTCTGCGGCCTCTACTTATTTCGTGTTCCGCATCAGGCACACATAATGAACTAATATTAGTCCGTTACAGACTCGTGGATACAGTGTAACTCCCAATCAACCTCTGGGTCAGAGAACGGGTTGTCTACCACCCTGAATCCCTTGCTCTCAACGACACTCTGAAGCGCCATATCGCTACGCTCAATCGTCATTGTCAGCACCTTGTATCTGTCAAATGGGAACGACGCGATGATGTCCTGCTCTCCCCCTTCGATATCCAGAGACAGGTAATCAATCACCGACGGTGCCCCTGCTTCATCGAGGATATCCACAAGCCGTCTCGTCTTCATCGTTACAAGCTTGCCGTGTTGCCAGTCTTTTTCATGCCACGTGGCAAGATTATCCTGGATGCCCCCATAGTAGCCCGCCAACCTGAACTGAACCTCCCTCTCTTCAGGTGAGACTGGACACTGAAAGCACTGCGCCTTGCGGTTTCTGGTCAGTCTCGCGAAGAACTCGGGGTTGGGCTCAACACAAATTCCCTTCCAGCCCAGCTTTTTCTCTAACATGAAGCAATTGCTGCTGCCAACTCCATCAGCCGCACCTACTTCAACAAAGAAGCCGCCACGCTTCCCTTTAAACACAGACTCAACCCATTTGTCCTGCAGAATTCCGGGGTCGGAGTGATAGGTAATTAGGTCTTTGTATCTGGCAATCCAATTCCTGTGTTGGGTTCTATCAAGCTTGGTACCAGCGCCATTTCTGTAGGCCCAAACAAGGTTCTTCAGTGCATTTACACCGATTGCCAGTACCTTATGGATAGTCATCTTTGTTTCCTAAATTAGAAATAATTATCTCTTAATCATTTAGAAGGCCGATTTCTGGGTTATCACTCAATTTGTACTGAAATCTCATTATGTTCAGTCGCTTAACACTAACTTCCATCTGGTTCCACTTGAACTAAAACTAGTCTCTGCTTATGGTGCAGTAGATGCCGTGCTACTTGGTTCTTATTTGCGATGACTAAGTTAGTCAGTCATATGGTGTCGGACATTGCTAACCAATTTAATTCAAACGTTCTAGCCCACAATGTCGATTCTAAATAAACCGACACCAGGTAAAGGTGGTGTTGCCAAATGTCATATCAAATACTCAGATTAAACTGTCGCGTTCGTCCTTTTTACGTTGAACTTTGGAATTCATCTTCAAAATAGAACATGCTAATGCCAGCCGTTAATTGGTTTGAAGTCTCATTCTTGTCTTCGTGCGAAGCAATAACATCCTTAGCCTTCATGTCAACACCATGTAGAAAGTTTGACATTACCGTTTGAAATTCAGGCATTCTTTTTTTGCTAATACTATATGTCCAACACCCACGTTGATAAAAAAGTGCTTCTTTGTCCGAAGCATTGCTAACATTGTGTGCGACCGTTGTTGCCAAGTTAGCAATTGCAGAAAACCCAATATCAATCATGTCCGTTTCTTCATCACTTAGGAAAATATAGTCTTCTCGAACCACTTCTAGTTTTCCCGTATTTACATTTGTTTGAATGAACTTATTTTCAATGAGCCTCTGTAACATTGATCTTGCCGTCACCCCTCGAGCTGTAATAGCCTCCTCCACTAGCTTTTCAAAACAAATTCCATCACCTGAAAAATCGAGGGGTACGGGTTTTTTAGTTCTTCTATCTGTGTATCTAGCATCGTTTATCCACAAATCCAGAACTTTGAAACCTGGCGTAAATCCTTTTAGAAAATTAGAATTTGAAAATAATGACTGACTTGAGTCGTGTAGGTTTCTAATCTTAGTGATCGTCCTTGTGTCAAGGTCCGTGATTGAAGCTAGCTTGGACAATGCAACATTCTTCCCCGGGGCCTCCAGTCGCAACTTTGCCTCAGCTTCTTCGACAAAGATGATCTGAATCATCTCCTGAAGCTTTTTGAGAGACATTTTTCCAATCAACAAACGGATCAACTTCCTGAAAACATTTTCGACAGCCCTTGGGAGAATCTCGATGTCTCGCAAGGTTGGGTTCTGGAGTAAGACCATTGGAACCTCCTTTTTCTCTTAAAGCACAATTTCCAGATATAAAAACCACCATCTCTGACCAGGTTGGGAAGGCCTTGGTCACAATTCTGTGACTACCACACATAAGACAAAGCCCGGTCTGTTGTGCAGACCAGAACTTTGCCTCCCCCTCCCGCAAGAGATGTCGGACTCCCTTTTGGCTCGATAGTCGGTAACCCCCCGTTTTACCCTACCTGCCGTCCTTCATCGTTTGCTATTCGGGGTACCCTCCCCCTTTTGGATTTATTGCCATCTATGTCACTTAATGACATTAATGTCATAAATTGACATAAATGTCAATAGATTCTTGAAAAGAAAGTAGACTGGAATCTTTTTATATGGACCTGGTTCTTGTTATCTATCTGAATTTATTAGATATTTATGGATTTATGAAAACTACCTTATTGACTGGTCCTGACTCTCAAAAGCCCAGCATGACCATAACCCCGCCCAGTGTCAGGGATATTCCAATCAGTTTGCGACGATTGATCTGCTCATTAAGTATCCACCAGGCCAAAATAACAATAAATGCGGTGTTTGTTGAATTGAGTACCGAGGCAACCGATGCATCTATCAGCCGGTATCCTGCCATCCACAGGATTACTGCCAAATATGCACCCAAAAAGGACGCAAATACCACGGTACCCCAGGGCTGAGGCTGTCTGAAATTTTGAATCACACGCTGCCACTGCCCACGGACCAGCATATATATGATCATGCCGACAATTCCGCCGGTAAGGCGCAATCCAACAGTCCACAAAAAGGGTCTGTTTGCCAGTATCTCTTTTACCATGACGATCCCCACGGCCATCATGAACACAGAGATCACGGCGATTATTACGCCTTTTCTGACATTTTCCGCATTGATGGTCGACCGATGGCCGTACCAGGTTACGAGCACCACACCACCCATCACCATCAGGAAGCCGAGCCATTGCCAGGAACCGAATCGCTCCCCAAGGAACACTGTTGACAATAAAATCACGAAGGGACTGAACAAGCTCGCAACAATCCCCATACGGCTTGCTCCCATCAGATTAAGCGCTCTGAAATACAGGGTATCTGCCAGGGCAATGCCAATCAGGCCAGATGTAATTACTACGCCCAGTTCAGTGTAGGTGTAGGAGGGTGGGTTCAGACCGTCAAACAGGAATACGGTTGGGATCATGAGGGCAAATCCCAAGCAATTTTTGAACAGATTTAACTCGAAAGCAGGAAGCGTCTCGCCAGAACGGCGAAATAAAACAACAGCAAGCGCCCAGGCCAGTGCACTGGACAGCGCAAAGACTTCACCCCAAGCCATAGGTCAACATGAGACAGATTGAATTCACGGCAATGTCTGTGTTCGGGGGCTGCACGTCACTCCTGCACACTGGCTCGAATCAACAGGACTGGTTCCACCGGTACGTTTTCTGCATCAAGGTTTTCGTTGTATTCCGTTTCCACTTTTGCAATCGCTTCCAGCACTTCCAGTCCTGAAATGACATCACCAAATACGGTATAGCCCCAATTTTTTGAGCTCGGGTCCAGACTGGAATTATCGTTTACGTTGAAGTAAAACTGCCGCGTGGCCGAATGTGGGTCCTCGAATCGGGCCATGGCAATGGTGCCGGTGGTGTTTTGCAGACCATTGCCCGACTCATTGCAAACAGCTGCGTGCAGTGTTTTTTCCTCAATATCTTTGCTGTACCCACCACCCTGTACGACAAAACCCGGCATCACACGATGAAAAATCGTTCCGTCATATTCACCCTCCAGCACATAGCGTAAAAAATTATTGGTACTGGCGGGTGCACGCATGCGGTTCAGTTCCACCACAATCTCACCCATGCTGGTCTCCAGCTTTATGGATGGATACAAATTGTCCGGAAGTCTTTCCGGGGGGAAGCAATCCGGCCCGGCACCCCAGGAAATGGCCGGGACCAGTAATAACAAGACGTACTTCTTAATCATGGATATACTCCGCGGATATACTTTCAATTGAAGGGATAATCTGGTTAGTATCTCTTGTATTTTCCCACAGCTTCAAGGAGCCCGTCATTTTGAATTTTCTGAAATCAGTATTCATCAGTGGGTTTATTACCTGGTTGGTCGTTGTGTCCAATTATTCCGGCATGCATTTGATCCAGGGCACAGAGCCAGTATTGTCCTGGCTTGGCCTGGCATTGGCCGCGCTGCCTCCGCTGATCTTCTTCATCAAGGCGTTCCTGTTTAAAACACCCAGAACTCCACGCCACCCGGTTGGGTACAGTGTGGTCAGCTCACTGGGTCTGGCCATGACCCTGGCAATGTCTTATCGCTACGGACCGGCAGGCGGCATTATACATATCTGGGCAGGTTCAACACTGATAGCCTGGTTTGCCTATTTGCGCTGGTATTCCGTGTTGGACAGGAGTGGTGCAAACCACCTCGGTGTGGGGGC
The DNA here is from genome assembly GCA_021772915.1 of Gammaproteobacteria bacterium. Taxonomy (GTDB): domain Bacteria; phylum Pseudomonadota; class Gammaproteobacteria; order Xanthomonadales; family SZUA-36; genus SZUA-36. The sequence goes on from JAJFLB010000045.1 coordinate 49,453, forward strand.
ACCACTACCCACTTTCCAATTAGAGGACACAGACACAAGTACTGTGTCTTCTGAAAGCTTCCGGGGGAAACCACACCTGTTGCTCTTTCATCGAGGTAACTGGTGCCCGTTTTGCACGGCGCAAATCACCGAACTCGCCGCCGCCTACCGCCGACTTGAGGCTCTTGACATAGCCGTGGTGCTGATCAGCCCACAGTCGGTTGCAAAAAACAGCAATCTCGCGGCCCGTTTTGATGTGCCAATGAAGGTTTTGCGTGACCCACACAATGCAGCTGCAAAAAAACTGGGCATACTGCAAGCTTGGGGGACACCCATGGGCATGCAAATGCTCGGATATGAGTCTGATACCGTGCTCCCCACCATCGTCGTCACAGACGCGGAGGGCAACATTGTCTTCACCGACCAGACCGACAATTATCGGATACGCCCCGAGCCGGAAGTTTTTGAGACCATACTGGCAGACAAACTGACTCAGAATACTAATACAGACTGAAGCCGGGAATCTCTGCCAAGGCTATATGGTGAGTACTACTTTTGATCTTTTCCGTCGGACCCGGATTGTTTGTCGTCCACCTTTGATAAACGCCCCGCACCACGCAGGGCGTCTCGCAGCAGGAACTCAATCTGGGCGTTGACACTGCGCAACTCGTCGTCTGACCAACGTCTGACTGCTTGCCAGATCTCTTCATTGATTCTCAGTGGAAACGCTTTCTTCCTAGCCCGCATATTGCACCAGAATTCCGGGGAAGGTGAGAGAGGAAACCGATCGAGAGGCTGGCCTGGGCCATGATGGCGCCGGACGATTGCAATTGAGCACTGGTCTGAACTTGCCGGACATCAATACCCGTCTTTAGCTGTACAAAGAGCCGGTATTCAATACCGGCCGTGCGTTTTCCTCGCCGCACAGGACAACCAGCAAATTACTGATCATGGCCGCCTTGCGTTCATCATCAAGTTCAATCACATTCTGCTCTTTAAGTTCATCCAGAGCCAGTTTCACCATACCGACTGCACCGTCAACAATTTGCCTGCGTGCAGCAACGATGGCCTGGGCCTGTTGCCGTCTGAGCATGGCGCTGGCAATTTCCTGAGCGTAGGCCAGATGGCTGATACGGGCCTCGATAACTTCGACACCGGCCTTTTCAAGCCGGTTTTGTACTTCCATTTTGAGTTGCTCGGCAATTTGCTGTGGGTTACTTCGTAATGCGACCTCACCCTCACCGTGTGATTCATACGGATAACTGGTAGCCAGATTTCTCACCGCGGCTTCTGATTGAATTTCCACAAAACTGATGTAGTCGTCAACTTCAAATACGGCCTCGGCCGAATCCACGACTTTCCACACCACCACCGCCGCGATTTCAATCGGATTGCCCGAGCTGTCATTAACCTTGAGCGTATCGCAGTCAAAATTCCGTACCCTGAGCGACACTGCCTTTTTGGCGTAAAACGGATTGGCCCAGCGTAGACCTGTTTCATGTGCAGTGCCGACATAACTTCCAAACAGGGTCAACACCCTGGACTGGTTGGGATGAACCATAAAAAATCCGCCCAGACACACAATGAGAATTATCCCCACAACCACTACAAAAATTGCCCACATGACGTTTTCTGCAACGATGGCCTGGAAAAGCAACCAGCCATCGACCACTAACAAAACGGGCAGGATAACCAGTGCCAGATAACCCGAAACACATTTGCGCCTAATGTCCTTAATCATTTCCTTGCTCCGTTGATATCATTTATATATCATTTTAATATATTTCAACGAAAATGCAATATGTCCAAGGTCATGCTTGGGCAAGATTTTTCTGCTTTGGTCTTAATCTAAACTGCTGCGTTTCAAGCTGTAGCGAATCACGCCTGTTTCCGAGCCCGCCCCTGTCAACGTGAATCCATTTTTTTCAAGCACCCGAATGGACTTGTCAAGGTGTGGCAGGGTCTCTGCGCAGACTTCCTGGACGTTGTAATGCGAGAATGCCCAGGCAACGAGTCTGGCAACCGCTTCAGTGGCAAATCCCTGCTCCTGGTAACTGGTCAATATCGAGTAGCCGATCTCCACGGACCCCACTTCATCCGGCCGGCCTTTGAAACCGCAAATCCCGATCAGACCACAGGGCTCTTCCTCAGTGACCAGGTACCAGAAAGACCAACCCTGCTCTGCGGGGTCACCCAATTGCTGCAAGGCATATTGCATGGCACGAGGCCCGTACAAATCCGGTGGCCACTCATCTGGAATGTGCACGGCTAATGCATCGGTCAGACGACCACCGCCTTTAACATCCCTGTTGATCAAGTCTACGGTACTGGCGATTAGTTTTAGACGTTTTGACCGAACCACGCTGAAAGAGAATTCACGTGGTGACTCAGCCATGATACCCGTCCATCAGATTCATCCACGCGACCTGCATAGCCGGGATTTGGTCTGCCGGCCAGAGTTTCAGAAGTGACCTTTTCAAACGGGCCAGATTACTCTTGCCATTCACTTTTTGTCCGGGTTTGAAACGCGCACGGTCAAAATCCAGCATAAACACCTGCTGGGCTGGATTGAGCAATATATTGCGTGCGTTCAGATCCGCATGCCAGACCCCGGCGTCGTGAAATCTTCGAATACTCTGACCAACCTTCGCCCAACACCGGTGGTAAGAATCAAACTCCACAACCGCCACCCAGCTTGCAAGCGTTTCTGCCAGAGGGATACGTATCGTCATGATCGCACCAGATGAAAGCAGACCGTGATATTCACACATGGCAGCCACGGGTCGGGGCACCGGTAAACCCTGTTCATGGAGCGTGGCGAGGAGACGGAATTCACGAAATGGCCTGCTTCTTGAAACCCTTGAGAAGAAGTATTTGTTCCGGCTGAATTTGGCGGCCCATCCGCCCCGCAGGTACTGGCGAAGTACCCCTGCCCCAAATGGTGCATCGATAAACCATGCGCTACCACGGCCCGTCGCCTGCCCGTTGAGTGCATTTTCGGACTCCCAGTACCCGGGCCTGAAAAAATCCAAATCAGGCAAAGCCAACAGACTGTCATCGTAGACAATAGCCAGTGATCCATCTTTGTAGATTGTAAGACTCATGCATGGCGTATTCTAAAGAACACTACGCAGCTATCAACCCCAGCACTTGTATTGAGGGTTATTCCTGCCGTGTTGCGACTGTCTTTTTCCTTGCCCGAATCAACTTTTAGCGAGAAATCGATAGCAAAGAAGAGGTATTTTTCATACGCTGTCTACCAGTCCACATATTTTCTGCATCGGCGTGGACGTTCGTTGAGTCATCTCCATGGTCAATTTTGGGGGAATGTGGGTGTCAGGGCTTTCAATATGCATTTTGCGGCTATCATCCCTCGGGGATGTGACCCACGTTTTACCGCTGATCAATGCCATCAAGAATGACAAGCCTCAAGCGAAAATTACCTGGATAATCGGGAAAACCGAGGCCGAATTGCTAAAGGACCTTCCCGGGCTTGAGTTTGTCATGTTTGACAAGCAAGGCGGCGTCCGGGCAATTCGTCAACTCAGGCAGACACTGAAAGGACGTCGTTTCGACACCTTGCTTCACCTGCAAGCGACTACACGGGCCAATTTACTCAGCACGCTTATCAAAGCACCTGCGCGTGTCGGTTGGGACAAACCGCGCCAGCGTGAAGGGCATCAGTGGTTCATCAATCGCTCCATTCGTAGTGTTCCGGAACAACACCAGGTGGACGCCTTTCTTGAGTTTGCACCTGCGCTTGATGTGCCCACCGGGTCACCAGAGTGGAATCTGCCGGTTTCGGCGGCGGATATGGCCTGGGCGAATCAGATTCTGGGTGACGGCCCACCCATTCTGATGATAAACCCCTGCTCCCGGAGGCCTTTACGGAATTGGCATCCATCGCGCTATGCGGAGTTAGCCGATTACGCGATCTCAAAGCTCAAATTACGGGTTGTACTGACGGGCGGAATATCCGATCTGGAGTCCAGAACGGGCTATGAAATTGAATCCGCCATGCAAAACAAGGCACAAAACCTCATTGGAAAGGACACAATCGGTCAATCTGTTGCACTCATGAAGCACGCGTCGATTGTGCTTTCACCGGATTCCGCTCCTGTACACCTGGCCTCGGCTATCGGCACCCCGGTCATTGGACTTTACGCCGCAACACCAAGCCAGCGATCCGGGCCTTATTCAAGTCTCGACTATTGTGTCGATAAATATGCCGAAGCAGCACGCAAATTCAAGAATAAAGAGCCACAGGACTTACGCTGGGGTCAGCGCATTGAGTATCCTGGCGTGATGAATCTGATCGAAACCAGGGACGTTGTAGAAAAACTGGAGGCGTTAGCCCGCAAATTGAACCTTCACTGGTAACTCCGGTAAGACTTCTCCTCAACCAACTGTGCACCGAGATAAATATTCAGCTTTCGCTTGACACCCGCGCGTTGGTCATTGGTCCTGTAGACACTCCTGGCAAGCTCAACGAAACGCTGGTCAAACTCCTGAGCTCGCTCCTTGTCACGGATATCATTTTCAATTTGCCACAAGACCTCGTTGATGCCTTTCAGCTCCACGTGAATGCCTCGAACGGTTTCGTCATCTGTCACTATTTGTCCCCAGACCGCCTGGAGCAACCCCAACTCCTGTTCAACATTGGCGAGTTTGTCTGGATCAGTGATCCGCTCGGACTTTATTTCCAGAATGGTGATCTTATCCAGCACTTCGCCCGGAGACACTGGCACCTGAATATTATCCATGGTCATACCTTGAATGCGTATTGCCCGCGCGGATCCCTGTCGATATCCGGTGGGTAGTTTTCCCGTTTCTCTGCATAGTACCGTTCTCTGTGATCACCCTCAGACAACTTGTTAAACGTGATGTATAACACCCGGCGGGCCTGATTGGTATGGTTTGGCATGGAGCGGTGTGGCGTATAAGAATCAAAAAACACCGCATCACCAGGCTGGCAGTGAACCGCTTGGTAGGGTGCGCCGGCTGTATCGGCATCTGTCAGCGGCGCCCACATTTCCCCCAACACTCCCCGTTTGTGCATACCCGCAATCATTTCCAGGCTGCCGTTGGCCTCGTTGCTTTCATCAATCGAAATCATCGCCGTGATATGCAAACTGGCATACTTATCCCAACCAGCCTGCACGTCCTGATGTTCTTTAAAACCATCCGCACCAGGTAGTTTGAAATTGATTTTATCCTTGAATAACACCGACGCCTCACCAAATAGAGCATTGACCGCCTGTTGCATCCTTAGGCGACTGATTAGTTCAGCAAACCGCGCATGAAAGGGGGCAAAATTCTCAACTCTTGAAAGTATACGTGAGTCATCGTGGCGGGAAGCTTCGAAATACATCATGTAGTGACCGGATATCTCCGGTGACGCGGCAATCTCATCTGTCCACCGACTGATGTCGTCCACCTCATCAACTGTGTACATGGCCCTGACCACGAGGTACCCATCCTGACGAAATTGTTCGACTTGTCCGTTGCTTAACACTCAGGAAGTCCCTGGAATTTTGCGTTGTTTCCACCACGTCCTGAAAATCGAAATCAGGTTGTTGGTGGCCCAATACAATACCATTCCGGCCGGGAAGGTATAGAACAAAATCAGGAACCCAATTGACATAAAAACAAGATTTCGCGCCTGTTTACGCTGCAGGGCCTCGTCCATGGATGGATGCCGATGGAGTTTTGAGGCCACAAATGAAAACCCGGTCATGATAAACGGCAGCAAGTTCATGTAGGCGCCAAAAAACGGCAGGTCAAATGGTAACCGCAAAAATTGATCCGGGCTGGACAAGTCCGTGATCCAGAGAAACGACTCACCAACCAGATGAATATTTTCTGCCAACATGTCAAACGCGCCAATGAATATCGGTATAACCACCATCACGCCCGCCAGACTTTTCAGACTGTAAAGGGGATGCACACCTTCTTCTTTATACATCGTGAGAATCTTTTCCGACTGCTCCGCACCTTTGTAGTCTTTCTTGATTTCCGCCAACAATGGTGCCAGTCTTGTATCGACCTGTTGGACCTGGGCCTGTAGTCGATCAGCAATATTACTCAGGGGTCGCATCAGCAAACCAACCAATACCGATAACACCATCACGGCCAGTCCCCATTGCGGCAAGTACATGGCAATACCATTGAGCATGAAATAGAGTGCCTGGCAAATCCAACGCAACCAAAACCACAAGCCGGAGTACATCAATTTTTCGAGCTCTGGTGCAGCCTGTGAGAGCGCACCCGGCTCGACCGGCCCAAGATATAGTTTCAAGTGATGCTCGACCAATGGGTCCAATTGCATCTCGATACGGGCGTCTTGTACCTTTTCGCCAACAACAAGCTGCAGATCTAATTGTGCATCGGGCAACAACATGGCCGTCCAGAACCGGCTACGGAATCCAAACCAACCGGTACTGGGACGGGTCGTTTGCTCCGTATCGTCGAACCCAATATTTTCAACACTGGAGCCGTCGAATATCAGATAACGCGATTGCTCTAAGAGGTAACCGAAACCACTGGCTGGTGGTGGCCTGAAGTCTTCGCCACTTTGCATGACCGCCGAGTCGGCACCGAGACTGTCCACTTCAATCACCCAGCCCTTGTCCGGGATCCGCCAACGGTGCTGAATCCGGTTTTCATTATCCAGAAAAGTGAGTACGGTACCGGATTCATCGTCCCGACGTGTGGCCGCAATCTGTGCCGACCCACCCCGCTCGAAGGCCAACATTCCCTGTTCAGATGACAACCGGCGAATTTTTACATTCGTCGCATCACACAACGGGAAACAGACATGTGCGTGCAACAAATCACCCTGTGCACTAAATTGCAGCCGCAACGATTGCGTGTCGACAGAAATGTCAGCCAGGCAAGAAAAGGACAGCAACAATCCAAAAAATACCCGTAGGACCGACGAGCCAACTCGTCGGGAACCCGCCAAACCCTCAGCAGCAATCATTGCTTATGAAACCGGACGTTTTCGCGCATTGCTGCCTCCAGTACGTCGCCGTTAAACCGGGGATGCGCCAGCAACCGGTACTCATTATCCCGCACCTCATATTGTCCACTTGGAAATGTCACCGTAGTTTGCCCGGGTTCCAGCAAGGCGTAATTGTAGTAACTACCGGCCACCAGCCACTCCCATTGTGGTCCTTCATACAAATCATGACCACTTGCGTAATCAGCGAACGGGTTAGTGCAACCAAACATTCGTCCTAACAAAGTTGGTACAACGTCGTAATGCGAGGTTCGGTGCGTGTAGCGCTGTGCCTCAATACCTGGCCAGGCCAGCAACAACGGTACCTTAAGTTGGTAGCGACTGTAACCGGACCCATGCCCCTTGACGCCATCACTGTTTTCATTGAATTCTTCACCATGATCAGCTGAAATCAGCACGACGGTATTATCCATCAATCCACGCTGGCCCAGATCTGCGAGAACTTGTCCGATCAACTCATCATCAAACTTCACTGCAGTCTTGTAATCCGCAAGTTTAGCCGACATTGAGTCAGACGGCGTGGCCAGCGAGCCATCATCATATTCAGGTGGATATGACTTGTCATTCACCGCGTCATAAAACAGGAAGCCAAAGAACGGCTTTGCCGAATCCCGATGATCCAGCCACTGTATCCACTGTTTGGTAATTGTCCGGTCACGTTCCCAGGCCGGTGCAGTCACCGGTGTGGTTTCAATCCGGAGGTTTGATACACGCGAGAATGCAGTACGGTCCAGTGCCACCGGCCGATACATGTTAGAGCTACTGAATAAGCCGAGCTGATAGCTTCCCAGCATCAGATGATCCATCAGAACCGGTGGTTTCTGCAGCGCCTCAAAACTCCCAAAATAGCCGGGCGGCAAACCGTAAAACAAGCTGAACACACCCATGCGCGAGGAGTTCCCACCACTGAAATGCTGGGCGAATTGTGAAGCACGTCCCTGGCTGAATTCATCCATAGCCGGTGTCAGGCCTTGTCCCAGCATATCGCTGCGGAGGGCATCCACGAGAATGATGAGCAGGTTTGGAGGGCCGGAGCCCCCAAGATCTTGAGTTGTACACTCCAATGGCGCCAAGGGATAGTTAAGACTGACACCCCCCGGCCGGTCCAGCTCTCCCGACATACGCCTGGCAAGCTGCCGTTCCCTGCTTTGGCTGATATCCACCAATCCGTATCGCACCAACAACTTCTTGGCCGTAAATCCCCGCTGTACGGGAAGTTGCTGGGCAATGGATGTGACCGGCACATAATAATGCGCATCTGCCCAGACATAGATTCCTTGCGCGATAACAAAAAAAACCGACAACAGGACTGCCAGCGGTCTGCCCCGGCGGGTGGCTGCGGCGTTCACCCAGGACCAAACCCTGTCCGCCAGCATGGATTCAAACCACAAAGCGATAAAGAACATGATTGCCGTGAAAATCCAGCTTTGCATTCCGAGAATTCTGAGGGTGAGAAAATTGATATGAAATCGGCTCTGCGACCACAGCAGACTGTCGAGCAAGATGATGGCAATCATCATCGCCATCAGTAACACGGCCACTATTTTCACCACCCGGTGAACGGGGTTAATCAGGATGAGGGGTGCAAGCACTATCACCAGCGGTAACAAAGCCAGCCAGACGTGGTGACTAACATAGATGGTTATCAGGTAGAGCCACGCCAGAACGGTCTGCCCGCCAGGATCACTGCCAAGGTAACGCAAGCCAATCAGCCCCAGCACAACGGCATTTGCCATTGCAAACCACCCAAGCCAACGAAACAACTGATTGCGTGATTGCACTTCCATGCTAGTGTACTGCCTGTTGGTCCGCCAGCCGTGCAATTTCTCGTGCACCTAACTCAACGCTGCACCCTATGTTGAATACCATTTGTACACGCAGTTCCTGAATTTTTTTCCGGTAACCATGTTTGGCTTCCAACAAGTTGGTAATTTCTTGCGGGATATCCTGCAGATTCTGGAGTGGGACCACACATCCCGCCCATTCGCGAAAGGACACTTCCAGCGGTTCAATCTCAAGGTCTTGCCAGTCAGGGTTGCGCACCCGTCGAGGTAAATCAATAAACAACACGGGCTTTTCCAGGCCAAGTGCATATTCTATGGCCATCGCCGACCAGTCACAGATCAGGACATCGGAGCGTAACAGTGTCCTACTCTCACCCATATGCCCCTCGTATTCAAAACCGGCATGACTCGCAAATTTCACCTGTGACCTGTTTATCACCTCAGGCACCAAAAGCAACGTGTGGTAATGCGGCCTGACAATTACGCGAAAACCCGCGTCGAGCAACAATTCGGTTAACTCCTCACCGCAGGTATTGAATATCGAATCCTCACCCCAGGTTGGAGCAATCAATACCGTGGGCAGCGTGGCGGATGAATGCTCCTCTCCATCTGCCTGATCACGATACGACGCCGATTTTTCCAATAGCTGCTCAAGCCGTGGGTGGCCATATTCAAACAGATTACGACCCGGCAGATCTGCAATCAATTCCCTTTTGCGCAGCTCCGCGACATGGTGGGGGCCCGCACAAAACAGGCTGTCGTAGGCATCATAGGAGTTTGCATGGTCCACCATGTGCGTACTGCCAAGTGAGTGAAACAGGTAAACGTAGTGCACTGAATTTATAGATTTTTTCAACTGCAGATTACCCAGATCCATCATGGTCAGTACGACCACATCTGCTTTTTGCATATTGAAATGCAGCGTCAGGAAGAAACCCTCCGGTATGTAGATTGCCTTGAAAAGAGGATGCTCACGACGCAAACCGGGATCTGCATCATCGGACGTGACATAGGTGGTTTTCTTTTTCAAATCATCATTGAGTGCTTCTATCAGGGGCTCGAAGTGGTGCCAGTCCTGACCGCTCTCCGAGTACATGACGATATTGCGCCAATCCGGGGACAATTTGCGGTACCTGCGCCATCCTGACCAGGCCTGAAACATACCCATCAGTCGTCAACGTGCGTATCGGCTCGTCCGCGCCGAAAAAATGACTTGATGCGGTACCAATACGTCCTCAGTGCCAGAACCAGGGAGGCAAACAAGCCCACAATGGCCGAAATCAGCATGCTTCCGGTACTCGGATCCAGGTAGGCCGATGCTGATGCGGGGATTAACAGCAGGGAGACCACAATCACCAGTGTCACGGGTGATCGATGCATTTGTGACTGCTTGTACCTGTTCATATGCGCTGTCTCAACCAGCTAGCACAGACTGAATCGCCTGTTCTAAGCGGGTCATATCCTCATCACTGATTTCACCCATGGTCGAAATCCTGAACAGTCTTTCAGCCAGGTCTCCCTGGCCAGCATATATTACAAACCCATGTCGCTTAAGACCATCATGCAAGGCCTCGTAGGTCATACCGTCGGGAAGGTGGTAACTACGCAACACAGATGAACTTTCAGCAGCGGGTAACCACGGTTTGACCCCCGCGCCCTCCAACACCCCCGCCACCCGGTAAGCCAGCTCACGGTAACGTTTCCCGCGTGCCTTCCATCCGCCTTGCTGTTGCAACTCCTGAAGCGCCTCCGCCAGACCCAACATGGCGTTGACCGCCGGTGTAAACGGGGTGGAACGCTCCTGCTGGTGTTTTGCCCAGGTCGGCAAGTGCAGACTCAGACTGCGTTGCTGAATTCCCTGTTGCAGAGCGGTGTGGCGGCACATCACCATGGCGAGCCCGGGAATACCATGCAGACACTTATTGGCAGTGGCAGCGACCGCCTGCAAGGCCTGATGTGAAAACGCAATGGACTCCGCACCAAAGCTGGATACCGCATCCAGCAACAAATGCGTCGAATGTTCTGCACACAGTGTGGCTATGTCCTCAACCGGGTTAAGTCTTCCGGTTGTTGTTTCGTGGTGAACTGCAATCACGTGGGTAAACTTGCACGCAGCCAAGCTTCCAGCCAGTGCCGTCAGATCAATTTCAGCCCCCCAGGCAAATTTGAGTGACTCATGCTCAAGACGATAAATTTCTGCGAGTTTTCTCAGCCGTTCCCCATACACGCCATTTTCCAGTACCAGTACGCAGGCATCGTCCGGCAACAACGAGGCCATCATGGCTTCCATGGCAGAGGTGCCTGAACCCGCTATCAAAACAGCCGACCATTCGTCAGCGGCGCATTGATAAATATCCAACAACGCCTTGATGACCCGATCCTGCAGGTCAAAAAACTCCGGTTCGCGATGACACAGGTCGACACCTGCAGTCGCCCGGCGAACAGCATCGCTAAGCGTAACGGGGCCGGGATTTAGCAGAATGGATTTCACCCGTGTCCCGCCTTCAATGACCAGCCAGTGACGCTGGTGGTGCGTGACTGACAACCCACAACCACATGCCACAGCTTCCCAGGTACAGGGTAATGGGTAATTCGCCATTGCGGATCAACGACTGGTAGATATCCCAGTCACCGACCCGCAGATCATTCCAATGAAAACGCCAGGGAATAACGGCGCGGATATGTTGACTCCATGTGCGCCACTCGTCTGCAAAAATACCTTCGAGCTTCTTGTCCTCATAGGTAACAGCGGCCGGATACCAGATGAGGAAAAAGAGGATCACTGCCAACCCGACATACAGGTTAGCCGCCGCCAGTGTGAAGCCGGTCAGAATCAGGAGGTTTCCCAGATACAAGGGGTGACGAACCAGGGCATAGGGACCACCGGTCGCCAACTTCCGGTTCTTGACAATATATCCGGCGGCATAAATACGAAACAACTGGCCCAAAGCGGCACAAAGCAAGCCCCAAACAACGAGAGCAGACCCCGGGCGCGCAAAGTAGGCACACACGGCTACCAGTAGTAGGCCAATGGCCTGACGCAAAATTTCACTGAATCGTATACGGTCGAACCAACCCATGAGACCCGAGCGATTTCCCATCCTTGAGACTCTGTCTTCAGCCATATTTACTCCACTGAGTGAAGGGTGTTGTTTGCCGGCCCAAGGACCCGTCACTACCATTTTATCAAGAACGCACACCCATGTGCTTTTGCAGTCGATGAGTTGTTTCAACGGGACCGAATGCGGGACGTGGTAGTGCTTCTGGAAAGCCCCGGTCCGTTTGGATATGCATAAACGACGGTCCTTTCCCGGCAAAAAATTTCCCCAGGTCACTGGAACCGTAAGCGCGATACACATTCTGATATCCACAAGCAAAAGCTATTGCCGGAAAATCAATGGCCGAGCTCACGGTTGCCTGCCCACCGGTTGATTCATGGACGCGGTTGTCCAGCAACAGGTGATAAAAATTCCCAGCACCGTAAACACCCGCGGTTGCCATATTGCCCAAACGCATCAAGGCGGCGCCATCTCCATCAATAACAACAATTTTCCAGTCTGGCCTCACCATCGAAAGCCCCAGACCCAGGGCGCTTGCACAACCCATGGAACCAACCATGTACAACTGATTCGGCCGGTCTTCAATGGCGTACAATTCACGCCCGTTGAAACCGGTGCTGGCGATGAGCAAGGTATTGGACACGTCGGTAGAGGCTACAAGTTTTCGCAGCACGTCATGTCGGGTCGGCCATTTTTCCGGCACCGGAAGCGTCGCCTCATGATAATTCCCCGTCGGTCTTTCAATTCCCGGATTCTGCTTCAGAGGACAGGGTGCAACCATGCCTTTTTTCATGATTAACGCATAAGGCCTGCCAGTTGTGTCCATTGTTTCAACGGCTGTTTCAAGAGCATTACCGACCTCAGCTTCGCAGTCCGGGAACAAACTCCATGAGATACCCAATGTCTCCAGTAACTGTGTTGTGATTTGTCCCATCAATTGATGCTGTGGCTCATCGGGTAGGTCGGGATCACCCCTGAGGGTGACAATTAATAGAACCGGGATGCGAAACACGTCGTTTAGTGAACTCAACGGACTGACAGCGTTACCCAGTCCGGAATTCTGCATCATTGCCACCGCACGGTAGCCACCCAGAACGGCACCGGAGGCGGCAGCGACAGCATCACCTTCATTGGCAGAAGAAATGTAGGTGAGGCTTGGGTCGTCGATTGTGAAATTGATAAATGGAGTCAGGTATGAACAGGGTACGCCGGCCCAGAACTCAAAACCCAGCTGCCTGGCAGGCTCCACAAATTGACTGGCTTGAATCATGACACCAGGCCGCCTATATATCGGTGTCAGTCTTTTCGCCGCCCATCTCTGCGCGCGTCAACACATCAATGATAAGGCGACGATCATGAAAACCGAGAAAAAAGAAACCAATGAAACCACCAAGGGGAAGTAATGCCGCAAGATAACATACCGGCCGAAGCAAACTTGCGTCCTCCGCCAATTCGGGCAGAAAAATCAGGAAACCTCCAAAGCCCAGAAAAATGGCTGCCAGTCCAACTTTCAAAGGGAGCCAGTCATTCCGGTACATGATCCAGCGATGTGCAAGGCTCAATGAGACACCCTCCTCCATGTAGCCGGTGAGTATCCTGTCCCTCGTACCATTCACCGCGTTATAACCAGCGATAAGAGTATTCATCCCGGCCCAAACCGAGGCCACTAAAACGAGACTGAGTTGCAGTGTATTCATGGTGATCCCATCGTACTGTATTTTGCGTTATGTCAGACCCCAGGACTGGAAACTACTTCTCAACTGGTTTCCGGATAACTGTGTCCTCATACACCCTGGGTATACTCAAACGTACCGGCACGTTCCAGATCATCCAGATTATTGATATCCATCCAGTGACCATTGACATACTGCACTTGCGGCGGATGCTCTTCCACTACCAACTGGTTAAGCAAGTGAGGCAAACCGAGCGTATTGAAGTCTTCCCGTACCTGCAGTGTCTCCAGCGCGCTTCGCAGGTGCTGTTCACCCGCACCGGTGACCCTTAGCATGCCAATCCAACGGCCGTCGGGTTGCCCTGCTTCGGGTGCCAATTTAGCTGTGACCTGTTTAAGGGTCACTTTTTGCTGGTACATGGCCCGGTTATCCGGCGTGGAGCAGTAGGCCAGGTCATTGATATTTCCCAACGCCGTGGACAGCTCAGAGGAATCCACAACAACGAGCAGTTCTGCTTCCCAGTCAAGAAGGTTGTGGAGTAAATATGAACGGAATAAAAGGTCACCATAGATAATCACCATGTCGTCACTGAAATTTATCAGTGCACAACTCAGCGACGCCAATTCACCACTGGACTCCCAGTTTTCATTGACCAGGATGTCGGCCCCCTGCACATCAATCGCATCGTGACGATAACCGGCGACCACAGTAATGTCGTTGATGCCCTGTTTTTTGAACTTGTCGATCTGCCGCCGCAGCATCGGTACACCCGCCACCGGTAACATCACCTTTGGTCTTTCACGGGTCAGTTCATCCATTCCCTGACCCCTGGATGCGGCAAGTACGATCGCCGTTGCTGTGTGACTATGACCTCGTGCATAGCGTCTTTCAGCTGCCAACAATTCTTCCGCACCTTGCAGGCGAAATACTTCCTCAACTGTTGCGACCTGACCCTCACTTTCAACCAGTGAGTGGGTCTCGTGGATATTCGCAGCCGTCGACTGCATGGCCTCTATACAGGTGCGTAGCATGTGGTTGGCCCAAATTACGAGGCTGATCCCGGCTTGTTCAAACACCTCGGTCGGGGTCGCGTAATACTTGGTGGGAACAATCACCAGCGGACTGCGCCCAGCCCACTCTTTCGCAAAGTCCAACACCTCACCCGGCTGGCTGTGCTTACTGTGGATCAAAATCGCATCAGCCCCTGCCCCGTGATAGGCCTCTGCACGTTTCAGGGCCTCGTCCAGACCCCAGCCGGCAATAAAAGCCTCCACCCGGGCAACAATACTGAAATCATCGTCTGCCTGTGAGTCCTTACCTGCTTGAATCTTGCCGCAGAACGTCTGGATGTCCTCCAGAGCTTGTCTTTCCCCGTGGATAAAACTGTTGGCCTTTGGAAACAGTTTGTCTTCTATGCAAACACCTGCCACACCGACCTGGCCGAGTTTGCGTACCAGTCTGCGCATGTTGTTGAAGTCGCCATATCCCGTATCACCATCCAGCAGGATCGGAATGCCGGTGGCATCGGTCATGAATTCCAGTTGCCCCACGACCTGGGTCCAGGACAGTTCATTATTGTCCCGTACAGCGTGTTGTGCTGATAACGCTAATCCGGAAGCCCAGATCCCCTTGAACCCGGTCTCCTCGACGATCCGGGCGGACAGGCCATTATGGGCCTCGAGAATAAATTCCAGCCTGCCTGAAGCCAGCATATTTTTCAATTGAGTGGTCCTAGCCCGCATATTGCACCAGTACCCTGACGTCAAAAATCAGGGATGTCCTTTTTAATGGCCGGCAGGACCTCTTTGATAGCCCGTTCGATGTCCTCAGGAAAATCCACCTCCACCCATGGCAAACCACTGATATCTTCACAGCTAAAGGCTTCAGGTTGCGCCAGCAATACATCTCTTAATGCCTCCTCGTGCGGCGCATCCAGCAACCCCTCTGTTTCATAGCGGGAACAAGTTTGCGCGATTTTGGCGGCGATTTCACCGTCCAGTTTAAAAAACCCCACGGATTCACCCAGCGTATCGTAGTGAAGGTTTGCCGCCAGTTTCTTTCTGAACTCAACCATTCGGCCCCGATCAAGCGCAATTTTTACCGGCTCGTCGCCCGGGGTAAACTCCCTGTCCATCAGAAAACAGTTTCTGTGCGGCGATTCAATCAGACGCTTCATGATGTGGGGGTGGAACAGCACATCTGCATCCAGAACCAGCACCGTGTCACCCGCTATCATGGCAGTTTGAGCTGCATGCAGACTAAGCACACTACCATCGGTAAACGCCGGGTTGTACACAAAGGCCGTATCCGGGCGTGGAGACAGCCCGCCTACGTGATCAATGATCTGATCGGCCTCATGGCCGATCACGATCGTTACCTGTGTGAGCCCCAGTTGGAACAATATGTCCAATTGACGCATCAGCAGGCTGCGGCCATCGAATTCCAATAAACACTTTGGCCGGCCATCGGGGTTGAACTCAGCCAGGCGGTTGCCCCGTCCGGCAGCAAGAATAATTGCTCGCATCTACCGCTTCCCTGAATGAAGAACTATTGTAACCCGCCGTAAATTCGGGGTCAGGGCAAATCTGCAGACAAAAAAACGCCCGGTTGAACCGGGCGCTTTGTAGCCAGGAACAGAATTCTGTTCAGTCGTCTTTAGCAAGCTCTTTCATAGACAGCCGAACACGGCCCTGCTTATCTACTTCCAGTACCTTGACCTTAACCATTTCGCCTTCTTTAACCACATCGGTAACATTCTCAACACGCTCCTCAGAGAGTTGAGAGATATGGACCAAGCCATCCCGGCCCGGCGTCAGCGATACAAATGCACCGAAGTTCATGATCTTGATGACCTTGCCTTCAAAAATCTGGCCAGGCTCAATATCGGCCGTGATCTGTTCGATCCGCTTACGGGCTTCGTCACCGGCTTCCTTGTTGACCGAACCGATGGTAATCGTGCCATCATCAGCGATATCAATGGTTGCTCCGGTTTCTTCAGTGATACCACGTATAGTCACACCGCCCTTACCGATTACATCCCGAATCTTGTCCGGATGAATCTTGATGGTAACCAGACGAGGTGCAAATTCTGACATTTCCCCACGCGGTTCGCTGATGACCTTATTCATTTCATCCAGGATGAAATTACGGCCATCGTGTGCCTGATCCAGAGCGATCTTCATGATCTGTTCGTTTATGCCTTCGATCTTAATGTCCATTTGCAGTGCGGAAATACCCTCAGCTGTTCCCGCCACCTTGAAGTCCATGTCGCCAAGGTGATCTTCATCACCCAGGATGTCAGACAACACCGCAAAACTATCGCCTTCCTTGATCAGACCCATGGCAATACCGGCTACGGGTGCCTTAACCGGCACACCAGCATCCATTAACGCCAGGGAGGTGCCGCAAACAGAGGCCATGGAACTCGAACCATTGGACTCAGTGATTTCCGACACGACACGAATGACGTAGGGAAAGTCTTCAGCCGCCGGCAGCACTGCAGAAATACCGCGTCGCGCCAGACGCCCGTGACCAATTTCACGACGCTTTGGTCCACCGGCAAAACCGGTTTCACCCACACAGAAAAGCGGAAAATTGTAATGCAGCATGAACGGGTCTTTGTACTCACCATTGACCGCATCGATAATCTGGGAATCCCGCGTTGTACCCAAGGTCGTGGTTACAATCGCCTGGGTCTCGCCACGGGTGAACAAGGCCGACCCATGTGTGCGCGGCAGGAGACCACACTTTACGGTTATTGGTCGCACAGTCGTCAAATCACGACCATCGATACGCGGATTGCCGCTCAATATGTGATCCCGGACCAGGAATTTCCCCAGCTTGCCCACCGCATCGGCGACATCACCCGCGGAAGGAGCGCTCTCATCTTCGGGGTTACACAGCGAATCGATGACTGACTGCTTAACCGCACTGACAGTTTGTTGACGTTCCATTTTGTCCACAACAGCGTATGCCGCAGCCAGGTCGTCTTTAGCAACAGCTTCCACCTTCGCTTTTAATTCGGCGTCTTCGGCCTCGGCTTCCCAGCCCCATGATGTCACGCTGGCTTCGGATACCAGTTCGTTGATAGCGGTTACTGCAGACTGCAAGGCCTCATGGCCAAAAGTTACCGCGCCCAACATCACATCTTCAGATAACAAATCCGCCTCGGATTCGACCATCAGCACGGCTTTCTCCGTGCCGGCAACAACCAGCTCCAGACTGGAGTCTTCCAGCTGGGTTGCGGTTGGATTCAAAACATATTGGCCATCGACATAACCAACCTTGGCCGCACCGATGGGCCCACTAAAAGGCATACCGGAAAGTGCCAGTGCCGCAGATGTACCGATCAGGGCCGGAATGTCACCATCAACTTCCGGGTTGGAAGAGATCAGGTTCGCGGTCACCTGAACTTCATTCAGAAAACCCTTGGGAAACAGCGGACGGATAGGCCGATCGATCAGGCGACAGGTCAGAACTTCTTTTTCTGTTGGGCGTCCCTCGCGCTTGAAGAATCCACCCGGGACACGACCTGCAGCGTAGAATTTTTCCTGGTAATTGACCGTGAGCGGGAAAAAAGACTGGCCAGGCTTGGCCTCTTTGCGCCCTACAACGGCAACCATCACTATCGTGTCAGCCATGCTGACCATGACAGTGGCGCTTGCCTGGCGGGCAATTTCACCGGTTTCGATAGTGACCGTATGCTCACCAAATTGAAATGATTTTGTCAGTTTATTCACGTTACTTTCCTGCTTTATGTGAAGGGCCACCCGGCCCTTTTACGCCTGCAATCAGGCAATTCCTTCAAGTACGACCAGGAGCTGTCCCAACTGTCGTTGCGTCAGCTCAAGTGCGTCAGGTATTGGACGAAAAAATTTAACGACGTAGGCCAAGACGATCGATCAGATCGCGATAGCGCTGGATTTCCTTTCTCTTCAGGTAATCCAGAAGACTGCGGCGCTGATTAACCAGCCGCAACAATCCCCGACGTGAGTGATGGTCGTGCTTGTGAGTTTTGAAGTGTTCTGTCAGATGCTGAATCCGCGAGGTCAATAAGGCCACCTGAACTTCTGGTGAACCGGTGTCGCCTTCTGAACGCTTGAACTCACTAACTATTTTACTCTTTGTCTCGGCATTAATAGACATGGTTCCTTCTCCATGAATAGAGCCCCGGGGGTATTGATGACACCCGAACCGCTTAGTCGCAGCAGGATTCAACAAAAACCCGGTAGCCCCGGTTTTTGGTAGCTCGGTATTTTAACCGCCACCCAAGATTCAAACAAGACCTGTGGGACCGACAACACTATGTCGGGAACAGGTTGTGGCCGTTCCCACGAAGCCGGAATGGTCTGGGTAGGCCCTCCAGAGACCTTGAGCCAACAGGACATTGGCGACAGAGCGATACACGGACGTAGCCGAGCGCGTCTCTGGAGGGCCTACCCAGGCCGTGACCGTGTGTTTGCGATTTATGTTCCCGACGAGCAAGCTCGTCAGTCCTACGAGTCCGTTATGTTGAATACGCGGGTGGGCTGCAATTGCCTGTCCGGAGAATATTCGGCCAGACCCAGCAAGGTTCCTTCCGACCCGTAAACACGTACCTTGCCAAATGGCACTCCTTCAGCCGATAGCAGTATCGGGTTGCCGTGGGCGAATTTTTGCATCTCGTCAAAACTCAGCACCACCTGCGGCCAGGCCAGCAGACCAGAGTCCGCGGGTAGTAGAAATTCCTGCAAGCCCCCCTGGTCTCTGGCAGTTTGTAATTGCTCGAGACTAGCCATGGACTGGGTGGTAAAAGGTTCTACAAAATTGCGTCTTAGCTCTACGAGATGTGCACAACTGCCCAACGCAGTCGCAATATCTTCCGCCAGTGTACGTATGTAGGTGCCCTTGGAGCACTGAACTTCAAAACTCAGAATGGGTGCTTCCCACCGCACCAGTTTTAGCGCATGAATGTTTACGCGCCTCGCGGGGCGGTCAATTTCAATACCGGCCCGTGCGTACTCATACAAAGGCTTGCCCTGGTGTTTCAGGGCCGAGTACATTGGTGGTACCTGATCGATTTCACCGGTAAATTGCTGCAGCGTCTGGGTGATGCTTTTCGAGCTGACATCCGAGATGGGGCAGGTCTGAATAACTTCCCCTTCTATGTCGCCGGTAGTGGTGGCTTCACCGATTCTCGCGACGGCGCTGTAGTGCTTGGCTGCCTCAAGCATGTACGTCGCGGTCTTGCTTGCCTCACCCAGGCAAACGGGTAGCATGCCGGTCGCAAACGGGTCGAGGCTACCGGTATGTCCTGCCTTGCGGGCCTGGAAAATACCCCTGACTTTTTGTAAAGCACGGTTGGAGGAAATTCCAACGGGTTTATCCAGCAGTACAATACCGTGGATATTCATTCCGCGTTTAGACCGCATATTGCAAAAGGTTCCAGAATTCTGAGATTGGGTTACCAGAGGGTACTCTCACGCGCCGTCTAGTCCTGGTCAGACTCATCGACCTCCGTCATCGTCCGCTCCGGACTTTCCTTGTCGGCATCCAGCGCCTTTGCGATCAGTCCGTCGATATGGCTGCCCTGCTCCACCGAGTCATCGTGTAGAAAATGCAGTTCCGGCACATGCCGAAGCCGCAACTCCTGGCCCAGACGACGCCGCAAAAAAGTTGCGGCCCCACGCAAAGCACCCAGACTGGTCTTGGCTTTTTCCGGTTCAAACACGGTTATGTATACTTTCGCGTGGGAAAGATCACGAGTGACTTCGACATCTGAAAGACTGACAAAGCCGACTTTCGGATCTTTGATCTCCTGCTGGATCAGCCTGGCAAGGTCCCGTCGCAACTGACCAGCCACGCGCTCGGATCTATTGAAGTCCCTGGGTGACATACTAAGTTAGTAAGCCCGTGCCACTAATCAAGCGTCCTGGCGACCTCGATGCGTTCGAAACACTCGATCTGGTCATCTGGTTTCACGTCGTTGTACATCTTCACTCCGATACCGCATTCGGTACCCGACTTCACTTCACCAACATCGTCCTTAAAGCGTCTCAGAGATTCAAGTTCACCTTCAAATATCACCACGTTGTCGCGCAGCACCCTGATCGGGTTAGCGCGTTTCACATGGCCCTCAATCACGAGGCAACCCGCGATGGCACCAAGTTTGGACGACCGGAACACATCCTTGACCTGGGCCAAACCAACGATTTTCTCCCTGGTTTCGGTACCCAGCAAGCCGGTAATTGCGGCCCTGATATCATCAATCGCCTCGTAAATGACGCTGTAGTAATGCACATCCAGTTCGTTTTCCTGGATAGATTTTCGTGCCGACGAATCAGCCCTCACATTGAAGCCGATAATGATGGCGCCGGAAGCCTGTGCCAACGATGCATCGGAACCGGTAATGGCACCCACACCGGAAGCAACAACGTTGACCGACACATCATCATTGCTGAGTTTGGTCAGGGCATCCTTGAGGGCTTCCACACTGCCTTGTACATCAGCGCGAATCAGCAGGTTTACGGACAACTGTTCGCCCGTATCCATATTGTCGAACAGATTCTGCAAATTGGCGGCCTGTTGCTGTGCAAGCCGACCCTCCCGGTGTCGATCCTGACGTTGGCCAGCGGCTTCTCGTGCCTTTCTTTCATTTGCAACGACCTGCATTTCGTCACCGGCAAAAGGCACCCCGGATAACCCAAGAATCACCACTGGAATGGACGGTCCGGCCGCATCAATTTCTGCACCGCTTTCGTCAAACATGGCCCTGACACGACCAAATTCCTGACCTGCCAGAACCATTTCGCCAAGCTTTAGGGTTCCATCCTGAACCAGCACAGTTGCCATCGGCCCACGACCCTTGTCCAGGCTGGATTCAATCACCATACCACGCGCCTTGCGCGCGGGATCAGCCCTGAGTTCCAGCAACTCTGCCTGTAACAGTATCCCTTCAAGCAAATCGTCAATACCTTCACCAGTTTTGGCTGAAACCGGCACGAAAAGCTCTTCGCCACCCCAGTCTTCCGGCATGACTTCTTCCTTGGCAAGTTCAGACTTGACCCGATCAATATCGGAATCTGGAATGTCGATTTTGTTAACGGCCACGATCAGCGTAACGCCGGCCGCGCGGGCATGCTGAATGGCCTCCTTGGTCTGAGGCATCACACCATCATCAGCTGCCACCACCAGCACTACGATATCCGTTGCCTTCGCGCCACGTGCGCGCATGGCAGTAAATGCCGCATGTCCCGGTGTGTCCAGAAAGGTCACACTACCCTTGGGTGTATTAACGTGGTATGCACCGACATGCTGGGTGATACCACCTGCCTCTGAGTCTGCAACCTTGGATGCCTTGATATAGTCAAGCAATGATGTCTTTCCGTGATCAACATGACCCATTACGGTCACGACAGGAGACCGCATTATCCCTTCGCCTTCCGGCACTGGCTCCTCCGCCAGCAATTCCAACTCAATATCCTTTTCTTCAGCATTAGTGGCCACATGACCCAGTTCCTCAACCACGAGGGTTGCAGTATCCTGGTCTAGCGGCTGGTTGATGGTAACCATCATGCCCATGTTCATCAAAACCTTGATCACTTCCCCGGATTTGATGGCCATCGACTTGGCCAGCTCACTGACGGTGATGGTCTCGGGGATTAAGACTTCCCGAACAACCGGCTCTGTTGGCTTTGAAAAGCCGTGCTCCGTTGGCCGCGATGACGAACTGACACGCCTGGTGGGCTTACGCCGCCGGGACACGGTAGCACCACCGGCGACGTGCAATTCCGCACGGCCATAACGGGTTGTAGGTTTCGACTTGGCGCGCTCCTTCTTACGTCTGCGCTGCTCTTCTGCCAGTTTTTGTGCGCGTGCTTCTTCTTGTTTACGTTCTTCTTCTTCAGCCGCACGCTTGACGGTTTCTTCGCGTACCCGCTCTTCCGCTTCCTGTTGTAGTTTTTCTTCCTCGGCCTTGCGTGCCTGCTCTTCTGCCGTTTGACGGGCGGTCTCCTCTGCCTCGACCCGGGCCTTCTCGGTCGCCCGCTCGCGTAACTGTTCCTCGGCTTCGCGTCGCTCTTGAGCTTCCTCTAATGCCTTCTGGACTTTCTCCCTTTCCGGGTCATTCTGCTCTGCTTCCTGCAATGCCTCACGTTTGACATAGGTGCGTCGTTTGCGAAACTCGACGTTTACGGTCTTGGTAGATGCCCTCGGACCACTGCCCTGGATACGTAACTCACTTATCGACTTGCGTTTGAGTGTGACCTTGCGTGGCGCGGTTGCATCGCTTTCCGACTTTCCATGCGTTGATCTGAGATGGGCCAGCAGATTTTTCTTGTCGTCGTTGGAGACTGCGTCTTCGCCCGAGCCGACTTCTATACCGGCTTTACCCATCTGGATGATCAGCTTGTCAACGCTGACGCCGAGGACCTCGGCTAATTGTGAAACGGTAACTTTGGACATTAGTACTGCTCCTTGGGGAACCTGCCGGAATTCCTTATCAAGATTCCTGGTTTTCTTCTTCAAACCATGGTGCGCGTGCCGCCATAATCAATGCAGCCGCGTCTTCTTCCGCCATGTCATCTACTTCCAGCAATTCATCCACCGAAAGCTCTGCCAGATCTTCCTGTGTGCGGGCACCATTTTCCGCCAGGCGGAAGGCCAGGCGTTCAGTCATGCCATCAAGACTGAGAAGGTCTTCAGCCGGACTGTTGTCGTCAAGAGCTTCCTCTTTGGCAATCAGTTGCGTCAACAGAGCATCACGTGCCCGACGCCGTAATTCGGTGACCATTTCTTCGTCAAATTCTTCGATTTCAAGCAACTCTGAGTCCGGCACGTAGGCCACCTCTTCAATATTGCTGAAACCCTCATGTACAAGGATATTGGCGACGCTTTCGTCAACGTCCAAACGCTCCATGAAGACCGATAGCACCTTGCCGGCCTCTTCCTCTCCTTTTTTGTCTGCATCCTCGACAGTCAGTACGTTAAGTTCCCAACCGCCGAGGTCACTGGCAAGCCTGACGTTTTGACCCCCTCGACCAATGGCCTGTGAAAGGTTGGATTCTTCCACTGCAATATCCATCATGCGATGTTCCTCATCGACAACAATGGATGCAACCTCGGCCGGCGCCATGGCATTGATAACAAATTGGGCCGGATTATCGTCCCACAGGATAATGTCAATTCGCTCACCGGCCAGTTCGTTCGAGACGGCCTGAACACGGGAGCCACGCATCCCCACACAGGCCCCGATGGGGTCGGTACGCGGATCGTTGGATCTGACTGCGACCTTGGCTCTGCGACCAGCATCACGGGCACCGCCCATGATGGTGATCAACTCCTGACCTATCTCCGGAACCTCCAGCTCAAACAGCGCAATCAGGAATTCCTTGATGGTTCGACTGGCAAATAACTGTGGCCCACGTAACTCCGCTTTGACTTCGTACAAGAATGCACGTAAACGGTCTCCTGGACGCACGGTCTCGCCCTGAATCATGTGACGCTGGGCGATGAATGCCTCTGCATTGCCGCCAAGGTCCAGATAGACGTTACCCCGTTCTATACGTTTGACAATACCGTTGATTAACTCCCCTTCCCGGTGCTGATAGGCCTCGACGACCTGCTCTCTCTCGGCTTCCCGTACCCGCTGCACGATAACTTGCTTGGCTGTCTGGGCAGCTATTCGTCCAAACTCAACGTTCTCCATAGGCTCTTCTATGAAGGCACCCACTTCGATGTCCGGGTTATGGGCAAGCGCAGCTTTGTGCAGAATCTGGAAATCTTCAGATTCCAGTTCTGCTTCATCATCGAGTACTTCCCAGCAACGAAATGTTTCGTACTCGCCGCTTTCCCGATCAATGCTCACGCGCGCGCTAATCTCGTCGTTGTGACGTTTGGCGGTTGCCGATGCGAGAGCTGCCTCCAGGGCTTCAAATATGATGCTCTTACTAACGCCTTTTTCATTGGAAACTGCATCCACAACCAGAAGAATTTCTTTACTCATCTGCTTTTAGCTCCGTGAGGGGTCCTACCCCTGTTCCGTCATTGTTCCGCTTTGCGGCCCGCCAGAATATTTTTATAATCCGGCACCAATTTAGCCTTCGCGATATTGTCAAACACCAGGGCAACTTCTGAACCGTCTTGCTCAAACCTTACACTTTCATCATTTGCACCCAGGATTTTGCCCGAAAACTTCCGCCTTCCGTCGAGTGGTGCAAACAGGCTGACCTGTGCCTCACGGCCTGCAAACTCCCTGAAATGCGCGAGCGTAAACAAAGGTCTGTCCAGGCCCGGCGATGATACCTCCAGGTTATACTGACTCTTGATTGGATCTTTCACATCCAGCAAAGCTGCAGTCTCCCGGCTAACGCGTTCACAGTCCTCGATCCCGACGCCATTTTCCTGGTCAATGTATATCCGCAACAGTGCATGCTTAGGATCACTGCTATAAACCAAACCCACAAATTCATAGCCCAGATCTTCCACCAACGGCTGCAAAATTTCATTCAGCTTTTGTACGCTCAAACCGATCTCTCCGATAAGCAACTACAATCTTCGGGCACAAAAAAAGGGCAAACACGCCCCGACGATCGGTTCCGAAATACCAGAACCTGAACAACCACGCCCACCCGGGCGGATGCGACAGCTTTATTTCATTACACCATCCAATCGTCGCGAGTCACCGCCGGCCAGAACAACATCCTTTGCCGGCGAAACAAAAAAAGGGCCCTGCTGGACCCTAAATATACAGTGGTAGCGGGGGCAGGATTCGAACCTGCGACCTTCGGGTTATGAGCCCGACGAGCTGCCAGACTGCTCCACCCCGCAACAGCAAGGTGGGCATGATAATGATTCGATGCGCCAATTACAAGAGGTGCTTGTGTTTGCTCAGGGGTTTTGCGTCACGGCCTAGAAACTGGTCATGCACAGGGCAATCAGTGAACTCGAGAAAATACCCAGTCCGATGATCATCATCCCGTTCACCGTCAGTGCCGCATTGAAGTCGACCGGGGCCGTGACGATGGCTTCGTTTTCAGGTTCTTCAAAGTACATGTACCAGATTACCCGTAAGTAATAAAAAGCACCGACTACCGCGAAAATGACCGCAATAATTGCCAACCACATCATATCTGCGTCCATGACGGCCTTGATAACCATCAATTTGGCCCAAAAACCCACCATCGGTGGTGCACCCGCCATTGAAAACATGACCAGAACCATGATCACTGCATAAAACGGATTACGTTGATTCAAGCCCTTGAAGTCTTCCAGGCGCTCTGCCTCAACACCCCGGGAACTCAGTAAAATAATCATACCGAACGAGGCGACTGACATCACGGCGTAGACAATGACGTAATACATCGACGCGCCAAAGCCGTACGCAGTGCCTGGCAACAACCCCAGCAAGACAAATCCCATGTGCGAAATCGTTGAGTACGCCAACATACGCTTGATGTTGGTTTGCATGATGGCAGCCAGGTTACCCAACACGATTGAAAATAAGGCCAGGAAACTGAGCATGCCTTGCCAATGAATGTGCAAATCACCCAGACCGCTACTCAAAAAACGGTAGGCCATTGCAAACGCGGCCAGTTTGGGTACCGACGATATGAACAATGTAACCGCTGCCGGAGCACCCTCATAAACGTCTGGGATCCACATATGAAACGGCACCACGCCAAACTTGAATGCGATTCCAACTACCACAAAGACCAGCCCGAAGATCAACAGAATATCACCGGAACCCTGGGTACGTATGGCCTCGGCGATATCCGTCAGTACGAGACTGCCGGTTGCACCATAGATCATGGACATACCGTAAAGCAACATGCCCGAAGCCATGGAGCCCAGCACAAAATACTTCATGGCTGATTCGGAACCCCGACCGGAATTTCGGTCAAAAGCAACCAGTGCGTAGACTGAAAGTGATATTAATTCCAGGCCCAGGTAAATCATCAACAAACTGTTGGCCGATATCAGGAGCATGACACCTAGCAAGGCAAACAGGCTGAGGGTATAAAAATCCGCCCTGAACATCTTGAAATTGCGTAAATACAATTTTGAATAGGTAAAAACCAGACCAAGTATGACAAAACTGGTGACCTTCAACACATCACCCAGCCGGTCCCTGATGAAACTGTCATTGAACGCGGTCACAGATTGCACGCCGTCGGCCAGATAATCCCCCCGCAAGGTAATCATGCCGGCAAAAATGAGAGTCAGCATGGCCAGCATGTGAATGATTCCGCGACGTTGCTCACCCAGGAACAGATCCACGACCATGACGACACAGGCCATCACCAGTAGCCAGAATTCAGGGGCAGCCAATAACATTTGCGCACTGTTCATGTCACATGACCTTTGATTGAACAATATGTTGTAACAGGTGATCGACAGATACCTGCAGCATCTCCACCAAAGGCTGTGGCCACAAACCAAAAAACAGTATGGCTACGGCCAATATGCCCAGGACCAGCGCCTCACGGCTATTGATGTCCTGCAGGTTTTCGACCTGACGGTTGGCCACGGCACCGAAAATGACACGTTTGGCCAACCACAGGCTGTAAGCGGCGCCCAGGATCAGGGTCAAGGCCGCCAGGAATGCAAACCAGAAATTGGCCTGGAAAGATGACAGGATGACCATGAACTCACCCACAAAACCACTGGTTCCTGGTAAGCCGGAATTTGCCATCAGGAAAAATACCGCAAACAGTGCAAACCAGGGCATCGTATTGGCAACACCACCATAGTCCTTGATCATGCGACTGTGCACACGGTCGTACAAAACTCCCACGGTCAGGAACAGGGCTCCCGAGATAAAGCCATGCGATATCATCTGCACCATCGCACCTTCCACACCAAGCGCAGCGCCTGCCACGCCACCGGTATTGCGATAAATCGAAAAGGCAACAAACAGGCCCAGGGTGACGAAACCCATGTGTGAAATGGATGAATAAGCGATCAGTTTCTTCATGTCCTGCTGAGCCAGGGCGACAAAACCGATATAAACAACGGCGATCAATGACAAAGCGATCACCAGCCAGTCCAGCACTGCTGATGCGTCAGGTGTTATCGGCAGACTGAACCGGATAAAACCATAACCGCCGATCTTCAACATGATGGCCGCCAGAATCACCGAACCACCAGTGGGTGCTTCCACATGCGCGTCAGGCAGCCAGGTGTGTACCGGGAACATCGGAATTTTGACGGAAAATGCGGCCAGAAACCCCAGGAATAGCCACTTTTGAGCCACCAGACTCAGTGGCATCGTATGCCAGTCGAGGATATTCCAGCTACCGGACTGTATGTACAGATAAATCAGCCCGATGAGCATGAACACGGAACCCAGGAAGGTATACAAAAAGAATTTCAGGGTTGCATAGACCCGTCGCGGCCCGCCCCAGATACCGATCACAAGGAACATGGGTATCAACATGGCCTCAAAGAATATATAAAACAGCAAGCCATCAAGTGTTGAAAACACACCGATCATCAAGCCTTCCATGACCAAAAATGCAGCCATGTACTGGTTGACGTTTTTTGTGATCGAGCGCCAGCCGGCAATGACAACCAGGGGGCCAAAAAACGAGGTCAGCAATATCAACGGTGCCGAGAACCCATCAACTCCCAGGTAATAACGAATGTTGAAGGTTTCTACCCACGGTCGCGACTCCACAAACTGCATGACGGCCGTTGTGGTGTCAAAGGAAAAGAACAGTGGCAAACTCCACAAAAAAGTTACCATTGTTACCAGCAAGGCCACCCCACGGGCCATGGCCGGACGATGGCCACCAACAAGCATGACGGCAATCCCGCCAACGATTGGCAACCATATCAACGTGCTGAGAAGAAATCCGTTCATAAGCCAGGAACCATTGCTACCCACACGGCCAAAATGCCAATGAGACCGATAATCATGGCAAACGCATAGTCATACAAAAATCCGGTCTGCCAGCGACGCACAAGTGCGGCCAGCCATTTGGTCAGGCGGGCCGCCCCGTTAACAATACCGTCATCAATAAAACCCGCATCCGCCCGATGCCATAAGCTTCGGCCCAACCTGACACCGCCACGTGCGAATACTTTCAGGTAGAGCTCATCAAAATAGTACTTGTGATCCAGCAAACGGTACAAAAATGGCAAACGGCGGGCTATAGCATCAGCGACCGACGGCCGGATCAGGTAGATCAATGTTGCAGCAATCAAACCAGTAATCATCAACCAGAAAGGTAGTGTATAAATTGCGTGCTGGGCCATTGCCGTTGCCCCGTGGAAATGCTCACCCAATTCAGCAAGAACATTGTTTTTCTCAAGCACGACGATGGAATCGTTCAGCCAGCCACCAAACAACACTGGCTCAATGGTCAACCAGCCGATAAAGACCGAAGGAATGGCCAGCAGGACCAGAGGAACGGTGACCACCAGTGGTGATTCCTCGGGGTCGTGTGCCAGCTGCCCGGGAGGCGGATGCTCACCACAGTCTTTATCAACGGTAAATTTCTCCGGACCATGGAAGGTCAGGTACAATAATCTGAAGCTGTATATTGCCGTGATTAAAACGCCGATGACAACCGCAAAGTAGGCAAAACCACTGCCCCAGCGGTGAGATGCACCCACCGCCTCGATGATTGCATCCTTGGAGTAAAACCCGGCGAAAAACGGAAACCCAACCAGGGCCAGCGTGCCCACCCATGCGGTGATCCACGTCACGGGCATGTATTTTCTAAGCCCACCCATGTAGCGCATGTCCTGCTGGTGGTGCAAAGCGATAATGACCGAACCTGCGCCCAGGAACAGCAGTGCTTTGAAGAACGCGTGCGTCATGAGGTGGAAAATAGCTGCTGAGTACGCCGAAACACCCAGGGCAACCGTCATGTAACCAAGTTGTGACAAGGTTGAGTAGGCAATCACACGCTTCACATCATTCTGCACAATACCGATAAGCCCCATGGACAAGGCAGTAACGGCACCTATCAGCATCACGAAACTCAATGCCACGTCACTCATTTCAAACAGGGGCGACATCCTGGCCACCATAAAAATACCGGCGGTTACCATGGTTGCAGCATGGATCAGGGCTGAAATCGGTGTCGGACCCTCCATGGAGTCCGGCAGCCAAACGTGTAACGGTGCCTGGGCCGATTTGCCCATTGCACCGATGAACAGGCACACGCAGATAAAGGTCAGCATGTCCCATTCCATGCCACCAGGAACTGAAAGTGTTTGCCCGACTACCTCGTTCGCACGGCCGAACACCTCTGCATAGTCCAATGTGCCGAAGGTGAGCAACACTGCCGCGATACCCAACAGGAAGCCAAAATCACCCACACGGTTGACCAGAAATGCCTTGAGGTTGGCCGCAATTGCAGTTTCCTTGTTGAACCAGAATCCAATCAGCAGGTATGAAACCAGGCCGACGGCTTCCCAACCAAAGAACAATTGCAGGAAGTTATTCGACATGACCAGCATCAGCATGGAGAAGGTGAATAGGGCAATGTAGCTGAAAAAACGCTGGTAACCAGGATCTTCACGCATATAACCAATGGTATAAATGTGGACCATCAGCGACACAAAGGTCACTACACACATCATCAAGGTAGTCAGATGATCCACCAGGAAACCGACCTGGAAACGAATGCCATCGGCAACCATCCATGTATAAACACTGATATTTACACTGTCCAGCGTGCCGGATACCTGTTGATACAACACCCAGGCCGACAAACCGAATGAAATCGCCACGCCCAGTATGGTTACCACATGTGAACCTGCGCGTCCGACCTGGTTGCGGAATATCCCGGCCACAATCGCACCTGCCAGCGGCAACAACGGTATCAGCAAAAGGGTGGTTTGCAGTGACATGCTTATCCCTTCAATTTATCCAGTTCGGCGACATTGATGGTCTTGCGGTTACGGAATACAACCACCAGTATGGCAAGGCCAATGGCCGCCTCTGCTGCTGCCACCGTGAGTATGAAAAACACGAAAATCTGTCCGTCCAGGTTGCCAAGGAAGCGTGAAAACGCGACGAAGTTCATATTGACCCCAAGCAACATCAGCTCAATGCACATCAGCAGGACAATGATGTTTTTGCGGTTTATGAATATCCCGGCAACACTGAGACTAAACAGTATTGCACCTAAAGTCAGAAAATGTGCCAGTGTCAGCATAAGGGTTCCTCAAACTCCAGGCGGCTTTTCGGGTTTCATTTTCACCAGCCGGACACTGTCTTCACTGCGTGTCCTGACCTGCTGGCCCGGGTCCTGTATCTTGATTCCTGTGCGCTTGCGCAAGGTCAATGCGATAGCGGCAATGATGGCCACCAGCAACACGACACCGGCAACCTCAAACGGCAACAGGTAATTGCTGTACAGGAGCTCTCCAAGTGCCCGGGTATTGCTATGACCCACCGGATTAGGCGCCGGTAGCGGGAACATATCGGTGCCGAAACGGCCCTTGCTCCACAACACCATCAGTAGCTCGACTGCCATGGCAATCGCCACCAGGATAGCTACCGGCAGATAGCGGATAAAACCTTCTTTTAGCGGTACCAGGTTAATATCCAGCATCATGACCACGAACAAAAACAACACCATGACCGCGCCGACGTACACGACAACCAGAACGATCGCCAGGAATTCAGCTTCAAGCAACATCCAGATGGCGGCGGCACTGAAGAAAGTCAGCACTAAAAAGAGCACCGCGTAAACGGGATTACGAACGGTGATAACCATGGAAGCTGCCAGCACCAGAACCACCGCATAGGCATAAAAAATCAGTTCCTGGACAATCATCGGTAGGCCGCATCCTTTTTACGATTAGCTGCAATTTCCGACTCAAAGCGGTCACCAATGGCCAGGAGTTTTTCCTTGGTCATAATGTTTTCGCCACGATTTTCAAAGTGATACTCATGAAAATCAGTTTCAACGATCGAGTCAACCGGACATGATTCCTCGCAAAAGCCGCAATAAATACATTTGAACAAATCAATGTCATAGCGTGTGGTGCGACGGGTTCCGTCTTCGCGCTCTTCGGACTCAATGGTGATCGCCAGCGCCGGACAAACGGCTTCACACAATTTACAGGCGATACAACGCTCCTCACCATTGGGGTAACGGCGCAAGGCGTGCAGACCGCGGAAACGGTTGGACTTGGGTGTTTTCTCCTCCGGGTAATTAATCGTAAAACCCGGACGGAAAAAATAACGCATGGTGACACCCAAGCCTGCCATCAACTCAAGCAACATCAGGCTGCGGAAGTATTCGATGATTCGCTTCATCATCAACTACCCCGGACCACTAATCCAAACACGACCATGATGGCCGCGAGCATCACCCAGACCAGTGTGATCGGGATAAGCACTTTCCAACCCAGGCGCATGATCTGGTCATAGCGGTAACGGGGAAACGTCGCCCGATACCAAAGGAACATGAACATGAACACCACCGTTTTTGCCAGGAACCACAAAATGCTGCCTTCACCCAGCACGGTGTCCCCCAATACCGGTACAGATTCAAACGGTGACAACCAGCCGCCCGCGAACAGGATCGCCGTGAGGCCGGAAATCAGGATCATGTTGGCATATTCTGCCAGGAAGAAAACGGCAAACGCCGCCCCTGAATACTCCACGTGGAAACCGGCTACGATTTCCGACTCACCCTCGGCGACATCGAATGGTGCACGGTTGGTTTCTGCCAGCCCCGAGATCATGTAAATGACAAACAGCGGCAGCAATGGCAACCAGAACCAGTCAAAGATGCCGCCCTGCTGGGCAAGTACGATCTCCCGGAGGTTAAGGGTCCCCCCCATAATCAGTACACCCACCAGCGCAAAACCCATGGATATTTCATACGAGACAGTTTGTGCTGCCGACCGCATCGCGCCCAGGAATGCATACTTCGAGTTGGAAGCCCAGCCGGCAATGATCACCCCGTATACACCCAGCGAGGTCAAGGCCAGTACATAGATCAGACCCGCATCAACATCCGCCAGAACCAGTAAATCACTGAACGGAACCACTGCCCAGGCCGCAAATGCAGGGGCCAGCACAATGACCGGTGCCAGCACAAACAGGAATCGATTGGCGTTGGCCGGCAGGATAATTTCTTTCAACAACAGTTTCAGTACATCCGCAAACGGCTGTAGCAAACCCAATGGCCCAACCCGACTCGGTCCGACCCGGATTTGCATGGAACCGATCACTTTTCGTTCAAAATAGGTGTAAAAAGCCACCGCAATGATCAATGGAACGACAATCATCATGATCTTGATGACCGTCCATAATAGGTAAAGTAGGGTATCCAGCATCAGGCAGCCTCCACACTAATGGCGCCATAACTATCACCGAGTGCGCTGACTGCAGCGCCGGCAGTTTTCAACCAAACGGCCCCAGGTGGTAATTCCTCGTAGATACGAACCGGCAAGGTAATCTGTTCCCCACCCTGACTGACCTTGACCGACTGGGCCGCAACAAAACCCAGGTCTCGCGCATCTGTGGGGCTCAGTCCTACAAAGTCATTTTGAGCCTGCGCGGTCTGCTGCAGAAATTCAGAGCGACGACACTGGGCGTCAACGGAGTACATCGCCACTTCACCAACACGGCATAATCCGTTGCTGGCCGTTGGCGCAGCAAGATCGACACGCTCGTCCACCGCTTTCGGATCGACCTCAATTCTTGCGAGCATTTCGGTGCGTAAAGATGCAAGAGTCACCTGTGAGAAACCGTTAAGTTCCAGTTCGGCACCCAGCCGGCGCAGGATCTTCCAGCCGGCTTTCGCCTGCCCGGAGGCCTTTCCTGCCGGCTCGAGCGCGAAGGACTGGCCGTCCAGTGTATAAAACTGACCCTCTGATTCAGCCGCCGGGGCCAACGGCAATATGACATCAGCCTGGGCCTTCAAACCATCACCAACATAGGCGGACACGGCAACAACCTGTCCGGCACTCGCCAGTGCAGCGGTGGCCATTGACGGGTTGGCGATATCAAATTCAGGCTCAACATCCCACAACAGGTAACCCTGTAACGGTGTGGCCAACATGTCTCGGGCGTTGAGGCCAGTGTCTACTTCGCCAGCACCTGGACCCTTGGCCGGTAGTGCTCCAGCCATCGCGGCACCCGTCGCGTTTGCACCATGAGAGACCACGTTGATTTCACTTCCGGTTGCCGTGGCAATCCAGGCGGACAACTCACGTAACCAGGAGGCCTGCCCATGGGCCAGCGCGGTCTGTCCCAGCAACAGCATTCTGCGCCCTTCGCCATTTAGTAACTCGGCCAGACTTGTGTGGATTTCGCTGGTTTTTGCCGTTTTGCAAACCGTTTGCAATCCTGCTGGAATCTCCTGACCCACCAAGGCCGCTACAGCATTTGCAACCGCCGCCAATTCAGCCACCATCTTCTGCGGTGCGGTGATCAGTGAATTTTCCAGATCGAAATGGAAATTCCAATCCATCGGGTTCAACGCAGCTACCCGCGCACCTTTGCGCCAGGCCTTGCGCACGCGCTGACCCAGCAGCGGTGCTTCATGGCGGATGTTACTGCCGATGAGAAAGATTACGTCTGCCTCATCAATCGCCGCCATGCTGGTACCGAAACCGACCGACCGCTGGCACGCTTTGTCATCGTCAAAATCCTGTTCCCTTAAGCGATGGTCTATATTCGGACAATCAAGTTCACGCGCCAGCTGCTGTGCCAGGTAGTATTCCTCCGTCGAAACACTGGCAGACATCAATACACCCAACTGATCACCGCCGTGAGCGGAAACCGTAGCCCGCAACGCTTCACCGGCAGTCCGTATACCGACTTCCCAGGAAACCTGCTGCCACTCACCATCGACCTTGATCATCGGTTCCAACGCTCTTTCCGCGGAATAGAGACCGAAATGGGAGTAGCGGTCACGATCAGATAGCCAGGTTTCATTGGTGGGTTCAAATTCTTTTGGAACCGCACGCATGATTTGCCCACTGCGGTTGTGGTACCAGAGCCTGGAACCCACGCCGTCATGGACGGCCAGCGATGGCCGGGCCATCAACTCCCAGGCCCGTGCGGAAAACCGAAACGGCTTATTGGTCAGTGCACCGACAGGACACAGATCAATCACATTACCGGACAGCTCCGAATCAATGCCCTGCTCCAGGCTGGCACCGATGGCCACCCGGTCCCCCCGGCCATACATGCCCAGTTCATTGGTACCGGCGATCTCGTCCATGAAGCGTACGCACCGGGTGCACTGAATACAACGTGTCAGATCGGTTTGTACCAGTGGGCCGATGTCGTGGTCTTTAGTGACACGTTTTTGTTCCGTAAAACGTGAAACAGAGCGGCCATAACCCATGGCCAGGTCCTGCAGTTCACACTCACCACCCTGGTCACAAATCGGGCAATCCAGCGGATGGTTGATCAACAGGAATTCCATCACGCCATGCTGTGCATCCAGTGCCCGCCGCGACTGGGTATAGACCTTCATACCATCCATAACCGGGGTGGCGCAGGCCGGCATCGGCTTGGGCGCTTTTTCTACGTCTACCAGGCACATACGGCAATTGGCTGCGATACTCAGTTTGCTGTGGTAACAAAACCGCGGAATACTGATACCCGCCTTGTCCGTCGCCTCGATAATCATCGAGTTTTTGGGTACTTCCATGGCGATCCCATCGACTTCGATGTTGACGGTATCTGTTAGGTTGGCCGCCGGGGTACTCATGCGACTTTCCCTTGCTGGTTTTTCGTCATCGACCGGCCGTTTTCAACAAAAAACTCAAACTCATCCCAAAAATGACGCAGCATCCCCTGGACCGGCCAGGCGGCGGCTTCACCAAATGCACAAATCGTATGGCCTTCAATCTGCCCGGCAGCTGAACGCAGCAACTCCAGGTCCTCGCTGCAACCCTCTCCAGCGGTAATACGCTGCAGGACACGGTGCATCCACCCGGTACCCTCCCGGCAGGGTGTGCACTGACCGCAGGACTCCATGTGATAAAACCTTGAAATCCGCGTGCAGGCTTTGACCATGCAGGTGTACTCGTCCATGACGATAACCGCCCCGGAGCCAAGCCCGGAACCTACTTTGGCCAGGGCGTCATAGTCCATGGTCATATCCATCATCACATCGGCCGGTACAACCGGCATCGAAGAACCACCCGGGATCACCCCTTTGAGCTGGTTGCCATTACGCACACCACCTGCCATTTCCAGCAGGTCCCGGAATGGTGTTCCCAGGGGTATTTCAAAATTGCCGGGATTATTAACATGGCCAGAGACTGAAAATACCTTGGGACCGCCGTTGTTGGGCATACCGATTTTCAGGAACCAGTCGCCGCCGTTGCGCATGATGTGCGGCACCGAGGCCAGTGTTTCCGTATTGTTGATCGTACTGGGTTTGCCATAGAGGCCATAATTGGCCGGGAATGGGGGTTTGAACCGTGGCTGACCTTTCTTGCCCTCCAGTGACTCCATCAACGCGGTTTCTTCCCCGCAGATGTAGGCACCGGCACCCAGCACGGTATGAATATCCATGTCTACACCGCTGCCCAGTAAATTAGTACCCAGCAATCCGGCTTTGTAGGCCTCTTTCAATGCGGCCTCAAAACGTTCAAACGGCTCGTGGTGGAACTCTCCGCGTAAGTAGTTGTAGCCTACCGTGGCACCCATCGAGTAAGCGGCAATGGCCATGCCTTCGATCACCGCGTGCGGGTTGTAGCGCAAAATATCACGGTCGTGGCAGGTACCGGGTTCGGATTCATCAGAATTACACAACAAATATTTCTGCCCCGGTGCAGAACGTGGCATGAAGCTCCACTTCAAACCGGTCGGGAATCCCGCACCACCACGCCCTCGCAATGCAGATGTTTTGACTGTATCGATGATGTCCGCCGGGTCCGTTTTCTCGGTCAGTATCTTTCGCCAGGCCTTATAGCCGTCTATGGACACGTAGTTGTCCATAGTCCAGGGCTGATCAAAATCCAGCGTTGCCAATACCAGTCTGTGCTCAGACATGTACTGCTCCCACCCATTCGAACCTGATCAACTTGCGGCTGAATGTTTTCATATCAATCGAGTCCATCCAGTATCTCATCCACTTTTTGTGGATCAAGATTCTCGTGATAGTGACCATCCACGACCATCATGGGTGCTCCACAACAGGCTGCCAGGCACTCCTCCTCTACAACCAGTGTTATGCGCTCATCAGCGGTTGTCTGCCCCAGACCAACTCCCAGTTTTTTCTCTACATGCTCAACGAGATCTTCAGCGCCGTTAAGCCAGCACGAAATATTCGTGCAAATGTTGACCTTGTGCCTGCCAACCGGCTGACGGTCAATCATCGAGTAAAAACTGGCAACTTCATGCGCCCAGACCGGTGGCAAATCCAGGTAGTCAGCAACCGCCTCGATCAGATCTTTGCCGATCCAGCCACCATTCTGGTCCTGTGCCGCGAGCAGCGCCTGGATGAGCGCCGAACGCTTATTTTCCGGGGGAAACTTGGCCACCCACTCATCGATCCGGGCCTGGGTGTCCCCACCCAACAAATCTTTCCTAGCGGCAATGAAATCAGCTTTATGACCCATTAGCGGTCCACCTCACCAAATACAATGTCGAGAGTGCCCATGGCCGCCACCACATCGGCCAACATATGCCCCTGGACGACCTCTTCCATGGCAGCAAGGTGCGCAAAACCGGGTGCTCTCAGGTGGATTCGAAATGGCTTGTTGGCACCGTCCGAAACCAGGTAGCAACCAAACTCACCCTTGGGTGCTTCCACCGCCGCATAGGTTTCGCCCTCAGGCACACTGTAGCCTTCTGTGAACAGTTTGAAATGATGGATCAGGGCTTCCATGTCATCCTTCATTTCTTCACGGGTCGGCGGAATGACCTTGAAATTCTTGAGCATTACATGCCCCGGATTGGCACGCAGCCAATCAACGCATTGCAGGATGATGCGTGCCGACTGGCGCATTTCTTCCACGCGGACCAGATAACGGTCATAACAATCACCGTTGACCCCCACCGGCACATCAAAATCCATCTCGTGGTACATGGCATACGGTTGTTTCTTGCGCAAATCCCACTCAATACCGGAGCCCCGCAACATCGCACCGGTAAAACCCAGTTGAAATGCCCGCTCGGGTGAAACCACACCAATACCGACCGTGCGTTGCTTCCAGATCCGATTGTCTGTCAGCAAGGTCTCGTATTCGTCCACTTTGGAGGGGAAATCTTTGGCAAATGCCTCGATGAAATCGAGCAATGTGCCCTCACGCCATGCATTCTTGCGTTTAAGGTTTTTGCCCTTGGTCCAGGGGGTCTCCTTGTAAAGTGGCACAGTATCAGGCAGGTCACGATACACACCGCCGGGCCGGTAATAATTTGCATGCATACGCGCACCCGATACGGCCTCATACATATCCATGGTCATTTCGCGTTCACGAAACGCATAAATGAACATCGTCATGGCACCCAGATCCAGCCCGCTCGAACCGATCCACAGCATGTGATTGCCGATGCGCGTAATTTCGTCAAACATGGTGCGTATATACTGCGCGCGTACCGGGGGCTCTATACCCAGCAACTGTTCAATGGCGCGCACATAGGCGTGCTCACTGCACATCATCGACACATAGTCCATTCGGTCAACGTAACTAATAGACTGGTTGAACGGTTTACTTTCAGCCAGTTTTTCTGTGCCCCGGTGCAACAGTCCAATATGTGGATCTGCACGCACGACCGTTTCACCATCCAGCTCCAGCACCAGCCTCAAAACACCATGAGCCGCTGGATGCTGCGGTCCGAAATTCAACGTGTAGTTGCGAATTTCAGTCATTTTGCGGGACTTCCGGAGCCAGTGAATCCGCCGCGTCGTCAGCAGCCTGATCAATGTCATCCGCCTGGTAGCGAGAATCCTTGCGTATGACCCGTGGAACCAAAACACGTGGTTCAATCTCTACCGGCACATAGACCACACGGCCTTTGTCTTCGTCATAGCGGACGGTCACATTACCCACGAGTGGGAAATCCTTGCGTAAGGGGTGACCGTTAAAACCATAATCCGTCAAAATTCGGCGCAGATCCGGATGGCCTTCGAATACGATGCCGAACATGTCAAATGCCTCGCGCTCATACCAATTTGCCGAATTCCAGACTTCAACCAATGACGGCAATACGGGCAGACCTTCATCTGCTGCAAAGGTGGTCAGTCGCAAGCGTCGATTGTGGTTGGTGGAAAGCAGGTGTACAACCACACCGAAACGTTCTTCGATATCCACGCTCTTCGGGTCATCGGACCCGGGTCTGCTTTCCCAGTCGAATCGACCGGGACCCAGATCCTCTACACCACGACTAAAGCCCCCCTGGGTCGCATCTTCCGTTTCCCATTCGCACTGGCCATAACCGAGGTAATCCATGCCGCAAAGATCGATCAGTTGATTGAATGCAAATTGCTCATCGTCACGCAGCGTTTGGGCGACATCCAGCCAGTCATCAACTGGCACCCGGAGTGTGACCTGGTTGTTCCCGGACGGCACTATGGTGCCCCGCGCACCGAAGCAACTGGCAAGTTGATCTGACAGCTTGTTGCGCACAGTGATCACTGGTGCTCCTTCAACGTGATAATTACGGATGCAGTTGGCTTGTCAGTGTTCATGGCAAGGCGCACTCTCTCACCTGGCAATCGTGTTATTGCGGCGAATTTTTTTCTGTAGCTGCAAGATGGCGTAAATCAGCGCCTCCGCCGTTGGCGGACATCCCGGCACATAGACATCTACGGGCACTACCCGGTCACAGCCACGTGTCACCGCATAGGAATAATGGTAGTAGCCACCACCGTTGGCGCATGAACCCATGGATATCACCCACTTGGGGCCGGCCATCTGGTCATAGACTTTGCGCAAGGCGGGGGCCATCTTATTGACCAGTGTGCCAGCAACTATCATCACATCGGACTGGCGTGGGCTGGGCCGGAAAATAACCCCGAAACGGTCCAGATCATAACGTGCCGCACCAGCCTGCATCATCTCAACCGCGCAACATGCCAGACCAAATGTAACCGGCCACATCGAACCGGTTTGGGCCCAGTTGATCAGGGCGTCCAGTGTGGTCGTCACCACCCCACGGGCCAGCAGGGGGTTTTCATCAGCGTTGGGTCTGAGAATATCATCTAGTGTGCCGAGTTCAGCAGACCTGTCCGGATACATTATTCCCATTCAAGCGCACCTCTTTTCCACAGCACAAAATAGCCAATGACCAGTTCAATGACGAAGACGAACATGGCAACGAGTCCAAACACACCCAGAGATTCAAGGGCGACGGCCCAGGGTAGAAAAAATGCGATTTCAAGATCAAAAATGATGAACAAAATTGCCACCAGGTAGTAGCGAACATCAAATTTCATGCGCGAATCTTCGAAGGCTTCGAAGCCGCATTCATAGGGCGACAGCTTTTCGGGGTCAGGCTTGTTGGGACCGAGCAAACCACCGATGACAACCAACGCAACGCCCATGACTGTAGAGATACAGAGAAAAATCAGAATTGGCAGGTATTGTGCAAGCATACTCCGGTCTCAATTCCAGGACGGTTATCCGTCGCCCTTTCAAAATGGTGCCCAAGGCCGGACTCGAACCGGCACGACTTTCGCCACTACCCCCTCAAGATAGCGTGTCTACCAATTCCACCACTTGGGCATATGTGTAGAGCTCTAAACCTATTGGTGCACTCACCGGCACTACACCGGATCAATAACCGTCACCGGTCGCCGGCTCTTCTTCCGCGGTCGGATCTGCTACATCCTCCGCTTCAATTGTCGGTACATCACCCGCCACATTACTGGTCGTGGGTTGCTCTGCGTCCGTGGCCAGGGAAGGCAAATCCTCAGCCCCCTCAGTTTCTATCGGCGCCGGTATGTCAGAAAACAAATCGGGCCCACTCTGTTCAGCAGAATCTTCGATCGCAGGTGCTGTAGCGATCACACCCAGATCAGTTTCAGGATCAATACTGGCACGGGATGCAATCACCGCCATACTCAGGCTGACCAGGCAGAACAATGCTGCCAATACCCAGGTCGTGTGGGACAGGAAATTACCCGCACCCCGGGACCCGAAAACGGTACCGGATGCACCACTACCAAAAGCGGCGCCGGCGGTGGCGCCAGCACCCTTTTGAATCAAGATAAAAGCAATCATCGCAATGGCGATAAGTACGTGAAAAATGTTTAAAACCTGCATATTTTTTCCGTTACTCTGAACACCCTTCAACCCGCGGCAGTGTAGATTGCCAGGAAGTCTTCAGCTGTCAGCGAAGCCCCTCCGACCAGTCCGCCGTCGATGTCACTTTGGGCAAACAATTCGGCGGCATTTGAACCATTCACACTACCGCCATAAAGAATTTGTATTTGACTGCCCATTATACCATTGAGAGATGATAATTTGTCACGTATAAATGCATGTACGTGCTGCGCTTGCTGGGGTGTCGCGGTCAGCCCGGTTCCTATTGCCCAGACCGGCTCATAGGCAATGGTGGCATGCTTGAAGGAGTCTATTCCAAAGCTGCTGATGACCGCATCGAGTTGACCTGCGACCACCGCTTCGGTCTGCTCACTTTCACGTTCTTCCCGTGTTTCTCCAACACACAACACCGGTTTCAAGCCGGCGTCGAGCGCTGCGCTGAAACGCAGTGCCACGTCCGCGTTACTTTCACCATAGATGGCCCGGCGTTCCGAATGGCCAACCAACACATAATGACAACCCATATCATTGAGCATACTACCGCTGGTTTCACCCGTGTGCGCACCCTGTGGATTTGGGTTCAGCGTCTGTCCGCCCCATTGAATGTGACTATCTGCAAGTATGGATTGAGCCAGCGACAGGTAGGGAAAGGACGGAAAAACAGCGAGGTCTGCGTTGCCGTCTGCTGAACTTCCAGCCAGCAAGCCCTCAAGCAGGGACCGCACCATGGTTTTGGAACCATGCATTTTCCAGTTGCCAGCAACCAGTACTCTTCTCATGACTGCACTCTACTCATCAGTGTGTCCTCCTGCGCGTCGGCGCGCAAGCATACCCATGCATTGCCCGGGTCGCAAGTTGAAAGGCACCAGGCCGTTACTGTAATGGTCCGACAACTAATTAACATGACCCAGATCAAGCATTACTCTTTCAGTTTGCATCAAGTCAGATCAGTGGTGCACTACCAATCAATCTGTGATGCATATAAAGGAACGCCAGGTAAGCAACAGCACCTATTATTACAAGGCCAAGA
The DNA here is from genome assembly GCA_021772915.1 of Gammaproteobacteria bacterium. Classification (GTDB taxonomy): domain Bacteria; phylum Pseudomonadota; class Gammaproteobacteria; order Xanthomonadales; family SZUA-36; genus SZUA-36. The sequence continues at coordinate 91,182 of JAJFLB010000045.1, forward strand.
TTTCTCGCCCAGGTTACCCTTTCCGGTTTAGCCCACTCACCATCGCGCCGGTTAAGCAACAATATCTCGATTACAGCCCATAAGGCCAGGCCACCGAAAAGCACGATAGATCTTGCTTCGCCATTGGCCAGCAGATGACCGACGCCCCAGCAGGCCACGCCCATTAACTGTGGATGACGAAACATTCTCCTGAAATTGTTTGGTGCATACGGTGCCAGGAACAGGATAAAGCCCAACAGCACCAGCAGGCGCGCTGCATACGAGCCCCAATCAGGCGGCGTAAAAATGACCACGGGGGCTACAGACTTCCAACCGGAGACGATCAGGTAAAGGGCTATGATTACCAACAGGGCAAACAACCCCTTGTAAGGGTTTTCCCCCAGGCGGCTAACCAGGTTCTTTCTCAGCCCAACTGCCATCGCGGGAATGAAATGCGTAATGCTCCAAAGTGCTAGACCCAGGATAAGTTTTATCATGCTCGTCTCCTTCTGATTTCTACCGGGAATGTCAACACCAGGCGTGTGGACCTCGCCTGTATGCCAATCCCACATCCAATTGTAGTAGCATGACATGCAGGTCACATGATCCAGGTCAAATTTATGTCACAGCAAAGCGATGCAGTCACTGACAAGCAACCGTGGGCACTGGTAACGGGGGCGTCAGCCGGTATCGGCGCCGAGTACTGTCGGCAACTTGCTGCCGGGGGCTATCGACTGGTGCTGGTTGCACGCCGGGCGGACAAACTTCAGGCGCTGGCCTCCGAATTGAAATCCGTGCATGACACCCAATCGCTGATTATTAGCTTGGACTTGTCTGACGCAGATGCTTGCCGATCCATAGTGGCGCGACTGTCAACAGAAAATATTAGTGTGGAGTATCTGGTGAACAATGCAGGTTACGGTCTGCCGGGAAGTTTCCACATTCCCGACTGGCAGGAACACGCTGACTTCATCCAGGTCATGATGACCACCGTGTGCGAGTTGACCTGGCGGTTATTGCCAGGAATGCAGGAGCGTGCCCGCGGTTTCGTGGTCAATGTTGCATCCGTTGCTGGATTGGCGCCACCGTCTCCCGGACACTCTTTATATGGTGCGAGTAAACAATTCCTAATCCGGTTCAGTGAAACCCTTGCACTGGAAAACCGCGATACCGGCGTCAAAATCTGTGCACTGTGTCCCGGCTTTACCTACAGTGAGTTCCACGATGTCAACAACACCCGTGACTTGGTCAATCAATTGCCTGGCTATCTCTGGTTAAATGCGGACCATGTTGTCAAAACGACGATCGAGGCGCTGGCATCCGGAAAAACCAAAGTCGTCATCGTGCCGGGCATGCAATACAAACTCATGGTTTTTATCAGCCGTTACCTGCCATGGCTGGCGAATCTATTTACCCGGCGACTGGAAAAAAACTTCCGGGTAACTGACTGACCACAACGGGTCATGTCGAAACCTTTCGACCCGCTCGTTGAACAATCAGGACCAGCGTGGTCAGAGTACACACAAACACGTGAATTGCTGGTGATATGAAAAAAATCCTTGTTCTGACGTTTGGCGCGCTATTGGCTGTCTTTATGGCGGTGACCGGGCTGGCAAAAGACGGTACGCGTTTTGGTGACATCAAGGCTGAGTTTGAGCTGCGCAATGCCGCAGGCCAGTTGTTCACTGAAAAGGACCTAAGTGGTCGCTATACGTTATTGGCCTTCGGTTTCACCCATTGCCTGCACATTTGTCCAATGATGGCTGCCAATATGGCAATGGCGCTAAAAGCCAGTAATAAGAACGCACTGGGTGTTTTTATCAGTGTGGATACAGAAAGGGATACCTCCGCGGTGACCCATGCCTATGCCTCCGCTTTTCATTCCTCAATGATGGGTTTGAGTGGTAGTCATGAGCAGATCAGCCAGGCGGCCAGTAATTTCAAGGTCAGTTATGTGGTCACGAAAAGCCAGAAAGCTTACACGGTCGAACACACTTCAGATATTTTTCTGATCGATCCAGATGGCAAAGTGGTAGACGTTTTTGCGCTAAACACCTCTCCCAGGACCATGGCGAGAGCCATTGACCCAAAGGTTAAATGAATTGCCGGTTTCAAGACTGATCTTTACTCTGCTGGCATTTGCCGGTGTTTCACTTTGCCACGGTGAAACGCCCGCTGCGGACATCAGCAATGCGCTGAACCTTGCCTTCGTCGCGGACCGTGAAGAGGCGCTGATTGATGTCATAGACCTGAGCAAAGGCAAGGTCATTTTCACGATCGAAGCCGAATTCCGGGCAGACCAGCTGGTGGTTTCCCCTTATGCACCAACCTTGCTGTACACCAATAATGAGCTCAAAACCGCGGTTTTTTACGATTTGGCCAACCGGAAAACAACGTCTAGAATTGAACTGCCAATGACACCCAGGCAATTGGTCATGGATACCACCGGGCTCAAGGCCGGTGCTTCCGATGCCCGGGATGGTGGATTCGTCCTGTTCTCGATGACGGCAAGGAACCTGGCGTTTGCACTGCCAGATTTTCCGGCGACCGGCGCGTTGTTATTCGACCCCAATGATGTGGATGTGTATTACACAAATTCTGAATCAGGTTCACTCGGCGTCCTGAATATCAACACACAGGAGTATGCTGAAATGGCACTGTCGGATAAACCAAAGCAAACGCTTTCCGCCCCCAGCAGGAGTCTCGACGGCCGGCATATCTACGTGGCCAACAAAACCGATGGTGAGGTTTACAACATCAATTCGTTTTCAAAGATGGTTTTCAAATCATTCAATACAGGCGCTTCACCAGCACGCCCCTACACAACCCCCCAGGGTACCTTCCTTTACCTGATGGATGATGTGAGTGGGCATATGCTCACCATCGAACAGGGCTCATTCAAGAGTTTTGCGGACAATCATTTTGAAACCGGTGTTGACGCCGTGGCGGTTGGACAGTTTGATCGCTTCAACCTATTTATGAGCACCAGCAACCCAAACTACTATTTTTATGACAACCTGGCAAACAAACGCGTGGGTGCGGGTCAATTTGAAGGTCAGCCACTGACCATTCGGGGGTCCGCAGATGGCCGCACTGCGTATGTGGCTTTTTCCGACCTTGCAAAAGTTGCCATGGTTGATCTTGAAAATCAGGCCATTCGGTATTTCCTCGCAACCCGGAATGGCGCCGGTGCATTTACCCTTGGACTGTCAAACAACGTTTGCCATTGAGTACAACCACGCAATCACGTGACTCGGATCAGCTGATTCTATCCTCCAACCATTACAATTTCGATTGGTGGGTGACTGCTATTTGCCGGGAGTAGTTCACGCCAATAACTTCCTGCTTAAAGGCATGCAAGAGAACAATTGCTGCTAATTTTGCAGCTCCATAAACAAAAAAGAGTGTGGGCTGCTGGGCTGATATTCGGCCTCAGCGGTGTATATTTCTTGGGGGCAGGAGTGTTCCAGATGCTCTAAATAACGGTGGGGTCGGAATCAAGTGGTTATGTAATCTTCCTTTAAATTTAGCGCATGGTTCCCCATATCTAATAACTATCATAACGTTTACCTGACGGGAGAAAAATCATGGCAAATTCGCCCTTGAACAAAAGAGTTCCAATAACCATTGCGGTTGTTGTTCTGTTAGTTCTTATCGGAATGAATTTCTTCAAAACTGTCCCACCGGGTCGGGTGGGTGTTGCAACTCTATTTGGCAATGTGCAAGCAAAGGGGTATATGCAAGGATTGCATATACCGGTGAATCCACTTTATCGATGGACCATGTTTGATGCCCGTCAACAGACTCACCTTGAAACCGCAAACGTACCCAGCCAGGACCAGCTGCAAACCAAGCTGGATGTCAGCGTTCAGTACAGAATCATAGCGACGATGGCCGGGGACATACTTGAGCAAACCGGGGACGCCGCCAAAGCGGTCGAAGTGCACCTGAAGCCAAAACTGCGCTCCTTGCTCAGGGAGCAGGGCAAGAGCATCAAGCGGGCAGAGGACTTTTTCCAGGAAGCAACCCAGGAAATGCTGCAAACCGGACTGACCGACGGGCTTAGAGACTATCTGGCGCCCAAAGGCATCGAGGTATCGGCCGTGTTGATTCGTGATATTTCCCTGCCACCGTTTATTGTGCAGGCGATTGAGCAAAAGAAAGAACGTGAGCAGGCAGTAGAACGGGAACGTGCTGAACTTGAGCGCGTAAGAACTGAATTGCAACAGCACGTGGCGCGGGCCGCGGCCGGTCGCGAAGCTGCCGAACAGGAAGCCGCCCGCAAACGAATACTTGCTGACGCAACCGCCTATGAGATTACACAGATCAATACAGCCGTCGCGCAGAACAAGGCTTACATTCAGCTACAGTCACTTGAAGCACTGAAGGCAATCTCAAAAGACCCGGCCAGCAAGATTTATTTCATGGATGGATCGAGTCCGAGCCCACTGCCACTGATGCATCTGGGTGACCCACAAAAGTAAAGGGTCTCAACCAACATAAGTGACGAGTGCTGGCGGGTTTAAAGCCAACCGATTTCGGTGGCCGTCCGGGTGCCAATGACGCAGGACTTGAGGGTCGGAGGACGCCGCCAGCGTTGGGGGGAAGTTGCAATACGTCCCCCCATGATCTCGGCGCGGTGTTGCGGGTAAAGTGGCTGTTTTTCCGGGTTAGCCAGACCCGCCGGTGCAAACGGTTGTCCCGTGCGGAGATCATACTTGTCGGTGGCACCAAGTATATGTAGTAGTTCATGGCTGATGACAATACGGTCGCGCGCCGCCATGTGGGGAGAGCCAACCGCATTTACAACACCGTAACTGGCATTTTTTATACCGACGGAACGCTCCAGAAGCTTATCGGGGTCAACCTTGTTGTAGATCACAAACATCCTGACATCACTGGGTGCAAGACCCTTCTCCCTGGCATTTTTCCACGCCCACCAACGCATTTTCAGACTCCACAGCACAACTTTGAAGCCAGAATTCTCCACCGGCAATTCGGGCGGCGACTTAGTGAGCGGCTTTGCGACCTGGAAAACGACAGGGGTATCCAATTGGTAGCCGTAACGTGCTGCCTGCTGCCCGATAAACAAGCCAACATTTCGAAACGACTCCGGCTTGAGACCATGGACATACCGCCTGACTCCTGCATCTGCGTTGGTCAGCACCGGGTAAATGGTCACCCACAGTGGTTTATCCCAGTTGGCCATTCGTTTCGTCGTTAACCACTGGCTACCGGCAACCACCAGCAGCACCGTCAGCAGGATAGTGATGCGTAAGAATTTAAACAAAGGTTAAGACCCAGCCAGGGTCATTTTGTTGATCAGAATTGAACCGGTTTGGATATTTGAGCGATCGTTCACATCGGTCCCAACGGCCTCAATACCCATGAACATATCTTTGAGATTACCTGCAATGGTGACCTCATCGACGGGATGCTGAATTTCACCGTTCTCAATCCAGAAACCGCTGGCGCCACGAGAATAGTCCCCGGTCACGATGCTGACGCCCTGACCCATGACTTCAGTGACCAGCAGTCCTGCAGCCATCTGGCGCATCAGCTCGGGTGCCGTATGTTCCCCGGATTCAACCGCCAGGTTATGTACGCCACCCGCATTGGCGGTGGTTTCAAGTCCCAGCCTGCGGGCAGAATAACTGCCAAGCACATAACCATTCAGCACACCCCCGCTTACGATATCACGGTCATGAGTGGCAACACCCTCAGCATCAAATGATGTACTACCCGGACCACGGGGGAGAAACGGGCGTTCCGAAATCCTCATCCAGTCGGGAAACAACCTTTGGCCGGCGGAATCCATTAGAAATGATGCTTTACGATAGAGCGCTCCACCAGAGATGGCCCCTATCAAATGACCTATCAGACCGGATGCCACTTCAGGTGCAAACAGTATCGGCACCTCACAGGTGGCGATTTTTTTGGCACCCAGACGCAGTGCCGTTCTTCGCGCTGCTTCATGACCGGTGGCACTGGCTGCTTCAAGATCGTCATAAGCGCGACGCGAGTCATACCAGTAATCCCGCTGCATGGTCTCGGCCTCGCCGGCCACAAGTACACAACTCTGCCCGTAGCGGGTACCGTCCCGGCGACCAACAAACCCTTCGGAATTGGCATAAACATTCAAACCAAATCCCACTGAAGCCGAGGCGCCGTCAGAGTTGGTGATTGCCGGATTATCCAGCCCCGCAGCTTCGCACTCCAGTGCACGCCCCATGGTTGCACCAGCATCCAGTGGTTGTGGATGCCACAGGTCCAGATCTGGAAAGTGGGTAGCCATTCGCTCGGCAGGCGCCAGTCCGTTGCATTTGTCTGCCTGGGTAAAACGGGCAATGTCAGCGGCTTTTTCAACACAACTCCTGACAGATTCGGGACGCAAGTCACCACTGCTGGCATGTCCCTTGCAATCACCAAAGTAGACACTGATTTCCAGACCACGGTCGCGGGAATGTTCCAGGGTTTCGACCTCGCCCAGGCGAACACCGACATTCAAACCAAATTGAATACTCGCTGAGACCTCTGAATTGCTGGCACCCAGGCTACGAGCATGCTCAATTGCAGCCTCTGCGCTTTCGGCCAGTTTGGATAATTCCTGATCGCGATCAGGCACGTCCTGGGCTACCATAGCCGCATCAACCATCAGGTAACTCCCTGAGATGTATTTGTTCTGAACATTCCGGTGCATTATGCAGGCTAATAACGACCCGGCAGAAATCAGCAAAAGCCAGCGAAAACGCGAGGCGCAGCAACTGCTGGGTCTGGCCAAAAAACTGCTGACCTTGCCGGCTGCCCAACTCAAAGGCATACCGCTGGATGACCCGCTGCGCGACGCAGTTAACTTTGGGCGTAAAATCCGGGCGCACGGCGCCAGGAAACGACAATTGCTGACCATTGGCAAAATGCTGCGTAACCGTGACGCCGAGCCGATAACAGAAGCCATAAACAGCCTGGACCTGAAAAACAGACAGGAAAATGTTCGCCATCATCACATCGAAGCCTGGCGGGACCACCTGATCGAAGGCGGCGACCAACAACTGTCTGTATTTCTTGAAAAAAGCCCGGGTGCGCATGCACAAACCCTGCGCCAGCTGATCCGCAACGCCAAACAGGAAGCACGCCGCAGCAAACCCCCTGCAGCGGCCCGTAAGCTGTTCAAACTGTTGCGTGAAACCGACGAGAAAAGTCCATTGCCACCCCTGCCAAGGAGTTGATGAGCCAGGTCGGAAGGGTTAGTCTGTATTTCACTGGCGTTGATCATTGGGTACTGGTCCCGCCAACGGTCAGCGAGTCAACCCGCAAGGTTGGCTGACCGACACCTACCGGGACACTCTGTCCGTCCTTGCCACAGACCCCCACACCGGCATCGAGTTTCAGATCATTGCCCACCATACTGACCCTTTGCATGACCCTGGGACCATTGCCGATCAAGGTGGCGCCACGCACGGGTTGCGTGACCTTACCCTTTTCGATCAGGTAAGCCTCGGAGGCAGAAAACACAAACTTTCCTGACGTAATATCAACCTGTCCGCCCGCAAAATTGACGGCATACAAACCCTTGTCCACCGAGGCGATAATTTCTTCTGGATCATGCTCACCAGCCAGCATGAAGGTATTGGTCATTCTGGGCATTGGCAAATGCGTAAATGACTCACGCCGGCCGTTGCCGGTGGGCTTCATATTCATCAGGCGGGCATTGAGTTTATCCTGCATGTAACCGACCAACACACCATTTTCGATCAGTACCGTTTGATCGGTTGGTGTCCCTTCGTCGTCCACATTCAATGATCCGCGTCGCTGCGGTAAGGTACCGTCATCGACGATGGTGACGCCCTCAGCCGCCACTTTTTCACCCATGCGGCCACTGAAAGCTGAAGTTTTCTTGCGGTTGAAATCACCTTCCAATCCATGACCGACCGCTTCATGCAGCAATACGCCTGGCCAGCCCGGACCCAACACCACGGTCATGGCACCGGCAGGAGAGGCTACGGCCTCCAGGTTAATCAGTGCCTGGCGCGCCGCTTCATCGGCAAACCGCTGCCAGGCGTTATCTTTGACCAATTCCAGATAACTGAAGCGTCCGCCACCACCATCGCTACCCTGTTCACGCCGGTCACCCTGTTGTGCAATCACACTGACATTGAGTCGCACCAACGGTCTTACATCAGCAGCCAGTGACCCGTCTGCTGACGCGACCAGGATGGTCTCATGTGTGGCCGCCATGCTGACCATCACCTGTTGGATGCGCGGGTCCAGCGATCGGGTATAGGTGTCGATTTGCCGTAACAGATCAACTTTCTGATCGGCACTTAGGGTCGGCATCGGGTCATCAGGCAGATACAAAGCCCGTGGGTCCTGTCTGCGCCAGGCCTGTACAGTCCCCCTGGAACCCTGCTGGGCAATGGCACGAGCGGCGGAGGATGCTTGCATCAACGACGGCATGATGATCTCGTCGGCATAAGCAAAACCGGTCTTTTCTCCTGAGATTGCACGGATACCAACGCCCTGCTCTACTGCAAAGGTGCCGCTCCTGACCAGCCCGTCTTCCAGTGACCACGCCTCGTGGCTGGTATTTTGAAAATACAGGTCACCATCATCCACGGCCGGGCCCATCAAATGATGCAGCACCTTTTCCAGATCACTGTGACCGAGCCCGCCGGGGGCCAGTAATTGCTGCTCGGCCAGTTTTAGAGCATCAGTCATTACCGTCCTCGCTCGGTGTTGTTAACTCCGATGTTTCGGCGCCATCTGCCGGTAGCTCACCAGCTTGTGTTTCTTCCACGGGCTCCTCCATGATTATCAGTTCATCTACGCGCTCAACAATCGGGTCCGCCCAGGGGCCGCTTACTGAATATGTGACTGCCGTAGCATTGCCGAGTGACTCCCCCAACAAGCCCTGCAAGGCCAGGCCAGCGGCCGCGCCGGCCGGTCCGCCGGTGATTGCGCCCAGCACCGGTAAGGTCTTACCAACCCCGGGGCGGACAACCAGTTCGTAGTCAAAGGTCTGCGCCGCCAGATTGGTCGTGCCCACAATTGAGATTTCTGCCGCGGTTGAACTCAGTTTAAGATCATCAGTGTAACTGGCACCGTTTTCAAGACGCATGGTCGCGCCAGCCTGATCGAAACTGAATCCTTCATCAAACACATCACGAAAATCCATCGCCAGTCGCCGTGGCAACTCCGACAGGCTTAGCAGTCCCAACATGCGTCCGGCACCCGAGTCTGCTGTCAGTATATTGCCCTGCACGATACTGATATCCATTTCACCACTTAGCCGTTCAAGCGCAAAGGCCGCAGGGGGGCCTCTCCAGCCGGCATCAAAATTCAGCACCGTTTGCCCCCCTTGCATGGCCGATGAAATGTCCATGGCCTCCAGCAAGGTACCGAGGTCTTCCGAGGTGATATGGATATCGAAGTCGGAGCGCTCGCCCAGATCATCTTTGAGCCAGTCACCCCGGGCGTTAAACGCCAATCCGGGTGATTGTGCCTTGATGGATTCCATGTGAAACCCATTCCTCAAAGGGTATCCCTCAATCCGTGTTTCACCTAATTCCAATCCCATGTAACTGAATTCCTTACTAAAGAAGTGCATTTCCGGAAGCTCGGCGGGATCAGACTCCATCGTCATACCTTCATCCACGGGGTCCGGAATTATCAACCGGTCAAACTCTCCTGTCAGACTGTGGGATCCTTCTTCATTTTTGTAGTAGCGAATATTTCCGTCAATTTCCACAGCGTCAAAATCACCATGGATGACAGCATCCTGGTAATTCATGCTGAGTCCGACATCTGCAAAAATGCGGTTAAAAATCATGGTTTGATCAGCAGCTACACGCGCTGACTTCAACACCAAACCGCCGACCTCTTCGGTCTGCTTGAAACGGTCCACCGCCAGGTCCAGCCAGCCGTCAAGATTGAGCATCGGTGTTTTACCAGCAATCACGAATGTTCCACTTGCCGGTAATGCCCCGGCGTCCTCTCCAAGCCCGATGACGGCACTGACCGGGCTGGCCGTGTCTTTGGTCAATTCCATTTTTAGCTGCAACCGACCGGGCAGGTCTGCGGTCAGCAGGCGTTGGTTGGTGGTAATGGGATAACGGACCATCAGCGGCCAACTCGCGCTCTCGGGCTTAGCCATTGGCGCCGGCAGATCAATTGTAACGCCCTCCAGGTCACTGTTTAACTCCAGCCAGGTTTCCCGCCCCTCGCCGCCGCCGTTTGCGGCCACGCTCAGATTGATATCCCAGCGACTTGTACCGCTGGCCCGTTTAAACAGGGGCTCACGTTGCCTCAGGTCCTCGGGTACAACGTGGTCAATCGGTAACTCACCTTGCAGGCTGGCCCGGAACACTTCATCCGCATCCCAATCGGCGATGATATCCAGACCGACGGGATTGCCCTTGTAAGTGCTGTCCATCTGGTCAGCACTAAGTCCCTCGCGGGTAAAATTCAGCACCCCAGAAATCTCGTCCAATACGACACCTGAAGTTAATTCGGTAAACTGGACTTGCTGCATTGCAACCCCGCCAGACACCTGTAAAGGACTTTTTGACGCACCTAAGCCAACGTGAATTTGGCCATGTGTTTCAGAATTACCGGTAACTACAAACTGCTCCGGATCAAGCGTTAACGTGTCCAGCATTGGCGTTTGCTTGATATAGCTAATCAATTGCGCAATTTCTGTCTGGGCTTTGAACTCAACGTCCAAAACGGGCCTCTTGAAATTGCCGATGTGAGCGCTGATTTCGCCAACCATTGCACCTCCGGTATCGCCGATCTGCCCCTGGACATGGATGCCGGGCCCTTCAAACTGCACCAATGCGTCGACCTGCTCGGCCTGCGGCCAATTGTTGGCGTACTTCAATACGACCCCTGTGACCGGGGCAGTGGCCTGGAGACGACCGATATTATTAGCAAACGGGAGATCATCCAAATCCCCGACCATGGAAAATCGACCGTGGGAGAGGTCACCGCCCAACAGGGATGTCCGTAGCCAGTGCCGTGTGCGTTCCTTCATTACATTTTCGGGCCAGTAGTCACCAAACCTGGAAATATCTCCCCGTTCCACCTCGACATTGATGTCGACCTCAGGTTTGCCTTCGCTGGCAGCCATTCGCACCCGTCCGTTGACACTGATGTCTTCGTTTTCCGCCTGGCAACGTTGCAGGTCAAACTGCCAGTCTCGCTTTTCACTCCAGAGAAATCCTAGCCGGCAATCAGTCATTGCAAAGGTCAAGGGCCTGCGAAATACACGGGGCCAGTCCAATGTCACCGAGGGTCCTGCAAAACTGACATGACCTGCACCCGCCTCCATTGCAACCTGCAGATTGAGACCAGCAATATCGGGCCCCTTTTCCCAGTCCCAAAAACGGCCGTTTTCAATCTGCCCTTCGGCCATTTTCACGCGCCACCTGGCATCCAGCACCAGGTCGAGGTTCTGGATGCTGCCCTGGGCCCTGCGTGGCAGGGTCGTCGGCCACTGGGTGTTGTATGAGGCCATGATTCTTTGTGTGAGCTGTAACGGAAAGTCCAGTCGCAGGTAATCAGAGCTCACCCACAGCCTGATGTCAGCGGGTAGATCTCTGGCCACCGATAGCCGTCGACTCCGCCACTCGTGGCCGCCCTGATCGACGGTAAGATCAGACAAATCCAGACGCCAGCTATTACGGTGCATGAATTGAAAGTTCAAACGGCTGTTCAGGTGCTCGATAATCAAGGGTCCTGATAAGGACGATAACTGCGCGTCACGAAGATCCAGTACGCCCTGCATCTCCTGTGGGCTGTCTTTTTGCCATTGCCCCCAGACCTCCGCATTCAAGCGACCTGAAACTGGCAGTAACGGATGATGCGGTAATTGCCTGACGAGGTCAGCCAACATCAATTCACCGGTCTGGACATGCCAGCGCGCATCTGCCAGATGTTGCTCGGCATCCAGCTTCACCTGTACAACAGCCTCCAGGTCGCCCACGACCCGGCGCCGGTTTCGGTCTGAAACACGCGCCTGAATCTCGGCAGCCATGTTACTGCCGTCCAGTTTGAGCCGACCGTTTACATTGGTCAAAACCAGGTGAATTTCACGCTCCGGATCGTCAAGACTGAGGCTGACATCCTGCAGGCGGACTTCACCGTCCAGTGCGACATTACGTAAACCAGAGTTGGAACTACTCCCACTTGTACGGTTGTTGACCCCAAACCCCGATAGCAGGTAACGACCGTCAACGGTTCGCTCCAGGGCCAAATCCGCGCCGATGATCCTGAAGCTGTACAACGGTCGGCCGGGGATCAAGACATTCAGGGGTTTGATATCCAGCGCGGCCTGGCTGATGGCAATCGCCGACTGCATACCCTCGGGCTTCAAAGTGAGACCCTGCAGTCTGATCTGTGGTCCAAACGCCTTCCACTCACCGTCAAAACTTTCGATTTTGACCGGTTGATTGAAGGTCTTGCTCAACCAGGCCTCGAGTTGTGGTTGATAGCTGACACTGTATGGCATCAACAATTTACCAACCCCCACCAGGACTGCTGCCAACAGCATCACCAACGTCAATGACGTCCACAAAATTGTGCGTATCCTACGCAGGAATTTTCGCAAACTACTCATCAGGGTCAGGTTTCCTACAGCAAAACCACATCAAACTGTTCCTGCGTGTACTGGTCTTCACGTTGAAAGCGGATGGATTTCCCGATCACCTCTTCAAGCTCTGCCACGGTTGTGGATTGATCATCCAGAATTTTGTCCACGACACCGGTAGACGCAACCACCAATAGTCGACTGGCCTCGAATTGCCGACTGGAACGCATGATCTCCCGGAAGACCTCAAGACAAACTGTATCCGTGCTTTTCAACACGCCCTGACCGGAACAAACCGGACAAGGTTCGCACATGAAATGGCCAAGACTTTCGGTGGTTCGCTTGCGGGTCATTTCGACCAGGCCCAGGGAAGAAATTTCACAGACGTTGGTCTTGGCATGGTCACGTTCGAGAGCACGCTCCAATGCCAGCATGACTTGTTTTTTGTGCTCTTCGTCATACATGTCAATGAAGTCGATGATGATAATGCCACCCAGATTACGCAAACGCAGCTGCCTGGCAATCGTATGCGCTGCCTCCAGGTTGGTTTTGTAAATGGTTTCTTCCAGCGTGCGGTGACCCACATAGGCCCCGGTATTCACGTCAATGGTGGTCATCGCCTCGGTCTGGTCAATGACCAGGTGTCCACCCGATTTCAGGTGTGCTTTCCGGTGCAGCGCATTGTCGATTTCATCCTCAGTACCGTACAAATCAAATATCGGACGTTCAGCCGTATAGTATTCAACCCGTTGTTCCCATTCGGGTAGAAACCTGCCGGCAAAATCCTTGAGACGGGCAAACTCCTCTCTCGAATCTATACGTACCTTTTCCACTTCCTCATGCATGTGGTCACGCAGTGCACACAACGGCAGCGAAAGCTCTTCATATATGCATTCGCGGGGCTTACTGCTGCTGATATTGGTCTTGATACTCTCCCAGACCTTCTCCAGATAGGACATATCCGCCGAAAGGGCAAATTCATTCACGTTTTCAGCATTCGTTCGCACAATATAGCCATGCCCACCTTTGTGGTCGCGCAGGGTGGCCAACAGGCCCAGCAAACGCTCACGCTCGGCCTCATCTTCGATGCGGACGGACACTGCAATGGTCTCGCTGTCAGGCAACAACACCAGGAAACGTGACGGAATACTCAAATTGGTGGTCAACCGCGCACCTTTGGTTCCTAACGGATCCTTGATGACCTGCACCACCACCTCATCCCCTTCCCGCATCAATGAGGCGATCGGTGGCTCAGGCGGTGGGTTATCCGGTGACTGTTCACGCTCGACGCGGTGAACATCAGAGGCGTGCAAGAATGCCGTGCGCTCGAGACCCACGTCTATGAAAGCAGCCTGCATGCCTGGTAACACGCGGGAAACAGTGCCCTTATAAATATTTCCGAGATAGCCAACATGACTGCTACGTTCCAGGGAAACCTCACGCAACATTCCGTTTTCAATGACTGCTACACGAGTCTCGGTCGGGGTCACATTAATCAGGATTTCCTCGCTCATACCAGCAATCCTGCCTTGCGCAACAAACTGGCCGTTTCATACAGCGGCAAACCCATTACGCCCGAATAACTACCTTCAATACGGCTGACATACTGCCCTGCCCCGCCTTGCACGGCGTAGGCCCCGGCCTTGTCCATGGGCTCGTCGCTTTGGCAATAATTTTCGATCCAGTTATTCGGCATAACCCCGAATGTTACCGCAGTGATATTCAGAGTTTCCAACATATTGTCAGCTCCAAGCACCAATGCAACAGCCGTGCACACGTTGTGAGTGCGTCCCGACAACCGTTGCAACATGGTTTCAGCCTCCGACTGCGACCCCGGTTTACCGAGAATATCGCCGTCCAACAACACGATGGTGTCAGAACCCAGCGTGGGTGTCGCGTTTTTTGCCCGTTTGAACCCCACCTGTGCCTTTTCGCGGGCCATTCGACGCACGTAGTCTTCCGGGTCCTCACCAACGGCACGGGTTTCATCAATATCCGCCGGCTCAACCCTGAATGTGACCGCCAAGCGCTGCAGTAATTCCCGGCGGCGTGGAGAACCCGAGGCCAGTAAAATTGAGTGTTGTATGGTCATGCGCGGTGGTAGGGGTGGTTCTGTGTAATTGTCCAGGCCCGGTATAACTGTTCGGCAATCACAACCCTCACCAGGGGATGGGGCAGGGTCAACGGCCCCAACGACCATCGGTTATCGGCCTTTTGAGTGATATCGGCAGCGATGCCGTCAGGCCCACCAATCATGAATCCAACGTCACGGCCATCACCCATCCAGGCCTCGAGGTTTGCTGCCAGCTCCTCAGTTGACCAGGCCCGGCCTTCAACATCCAGTGCAATGACCCTCGCACCTGCCGGCATGGCCGTAAAAAGCGCCTGGCTTTCAAGTGCCTTCAAGCGTTGGGTCGTACCGGCTTTTCCACGCTTTTTGAGGGGAATCTCACGTATATCCAAACGCAGGTTACGGGGCATCCTGCGGGCATATTCGGTCCATGCTTCATTCACCCAGCGTGGCATTCGCTGGCCAACGGCGGCCACCAGCAGCTGCATGGCTCAGGTAGAACTGTTTATGCCGCTGCGGCGCTCGATGCTGACTTCCCACAACTTTTCGAGATTGTAAAACTCCCGGGTCTGGGGAAGCATCAGGTGCACGATAACGTCATTCAAATCCACCAGTACCCACTCGCCTTCCCGCGCGCCTTCAACACCCAATGGCGGTGTCCCGGCGACCTTTGCCCTGACGACCAGGTTCTCAGCCATGGATTTCACATGCCGTCTTGAATTGCCCGAAGCGATCACCATGCACTCTGTCAATGGACTATTGCCTGAAACATCGATCAGCTGGATATCGAGGGCCTTGAAATCTTCTAGGGAGGAAACAACGAGTTCTTGTAACTGTTCGCTGGATAATTCGTCACGAGCCGGTTGGGTATTCAAATTCAGTCAGTACTCTGTAGGAAACAGGTTCAATTTTAGCCCCCAACGTGGGTGGCGTAAAGCACCGCTGGTTCGGGCACCCGGGAGCTTGTCTGTTTGTGTTCCCGGCTCCGCGGCCCTTCGGGCTGCCCTCACGGTCAGGTCGTCTTAACGGGGCCAACCGTACAAGGCGTCCTGCCCTGGACGGTTTGAAATGGGCATCCCGCCCATTTCTCCCCTAACGACCCGTCCGCTCGGCGCTTCGAGGTCAAACAAACAGACAAGCTCCCGGGTGGCTGGATGCCCCATCTCGCCAATTAACCGCTAATCAGGTCGATACAGCTTGTGTTGGTTAATGTACCGCATTACAGAATCAGGCAGCATGGACCCGGGTGAGCGACCTGCACCAATAATGTCCTTAATACCGGATGCAGATATGTCGTTGGCAGCCACTTCCAGGGTCAGCACCCGACCCGCTTCCAACCCTTGAAGCTCCCGCACCGTTGTTATTTCCCGTGGGTGAATTTGTTGCGCCAATTCAATTGGGTATTCGGTGATTACCTGTGGCCGAGTCAAAATGATGATGTGTGCGAGCACAAACAATTCCCGCCAGCGGTGCCAGCGGCGCAGGTCATTGACAGCATCCTGTCCGAGAAGCAGCAATAATGGCCGTTGCGGAAACTCCACGCGCAATTCCTGCAAGGTATCCACCATAAAAGACGGACCTCGGCGATCAAGTTCACGTTCGTCAATTCCCAACCCGGGAAACTCCTTCAGTGCCTGGCGTAGCATGTCCAATCGTTGCCGATTGGTTGCCTGCGGTGGGTTACGGTGAGGAGGCTGGCCCGCGGGGAGCATAAAAACGGATTCGAGATTCAATTGCCGGCGCGCATCGTCCGCACAGCGCAAGTGTCCATAGTGCACCGGGTCAAAGGTGCCACCGAACAGGGCCAGCGGTTTGCTAGTGGTTTCGTGCATTAAATCTCAGGCAGCCAGACTTGCCAACAAGTTCTCCAGGGTTTGCCATGGGTCACCCGGGGCTCTCCCTTTGCTTTGCCGGTCAACCGTCAGGAGCAACTTGAAGGCACCAAAAAACTTACGTGTGTCTAACCTGCGGGCGGCTGCTCTCACCACCTGTTGCCGGCTGTGCCAGACATTTAATCGTCTGAACACCGCGGACTCCGATTCGCCACTGCGCATGGCAAGTCTGAAAGACTCCGCGGTTTTAAGTTCTTTTGTCAGTGCGCCCATGATCATTGGCAGTGGTGTATCGACACGCCGCAGACCGGAAACAACACGTAGTCCGGCCGATAAATTTCCATTCAACATGTGTTCTGCAAGCGTGAACGCATCAAAACGACTGCTGTCGGCCACGGCCCGCAAAACATCATCAACAGTGATCTTGCACGCGCCTTTAAGCAGCGCAAGGCGGTCTATTTCCTGGCTGGCTGCAAGCAGGTTGCCTTCGAGACGGTCGGCGAGTAACTCCACCACTTCCGCCTCGGGCTGCATACCGTGTTGCCGCATGCGCCGCTCCAGCCAGCCCGGTAACTCACGCGCCTTGACCGGCCAGACATCAACTCGTTCACCGGCCTTTCCCAGCCCTGCGGCCCACTTTGACTTTCTTGAACTGGCATCCCATTGCTCACAGCTGACCAGCAATACAAGATCGGGATCGGGTGATTCTGCCCACTCTGTCAGAACTTTTGCACCCTCACGACCCGGCTTGCCAGTTCGTAATCGCAGATCAATCAGCTTGCGGCTGGCAAACAGCGAGGGAGTTGCCGCCCGCTGCAGTTCCGACCAGTCAAACTTGCCATCAACATGCAACAACTCGCGTTCATCAAAGCCCTGTGCTTTTGCCGCCTCCCTGATCTGGTCACAGCACTCCTGTACCAGCAAGGGCTCTTCACCGCCAATCAGGTAAACCGGTGCCAGACCCCGTTGCAGGCTGCCGGCAAGTTGTTGGACACCTATTGACACCCGGCAGCCTCCAAGCGTGCCGGTGTAGGGAAGTTGAACACCATACGCTTACTTTCCGAAGGTTCCCAAACGTCTGATGACCATGCGAGCCATGCTGTCAGACAACTCGTTACTCAAGAATTCAAATTCCCGTTCTGAAGCCAGAATATTGCTTGCATTAAAACTGTACACGCGGCTTTGTTCGAAGGACTGCAGCGGAATCAATTCCTTACCCTTGCTATCCACCAAACGAAACTGAACCGTGTGGCGTACCCGGAACTCACGCACCCGGGCCCCTTCTCCAATGGACTGAATTTCCCTGCGTATGCTGTTGAGTGGAATTTCAAAGGTCGCCGTGGCTTCACCCGAGCGTACAAGCTGTACCCCGTTTTGCTCCAACAGGGATTTGATGCGCCGTGCAAACTCACTCTGGGGAGCCTGGATGATCAACCGGGTACGGGCCATATCAGGTGGTAACTCCACCCGCGTTTGCAGCTTGAAGCCACAGGCCGAAACCAGTGCGAATATGCTAAACAACAGAATCAAACGACGCATGTGTTTGCTCTTGGAAAAAACTTCAGACCGCTCATCCTACAACGATATTCAGTAATCTGTCAGGAATATGAATGACCTTACGGACATCTTTGCCTTGCATATGCCGGGTTACGTTCTGTTCAGCCATGGCAACGGCAAGGGCTTGCTCCTGGTCCGCGCCGGGCTCCAATTCAACGCGGCCCCGTAATTTACCATTGACCTGTACAACCAAGGTTACCTGGTCCCGCACCCGCGCCGTGTCTTCGGCCAGCGGCCAGGGGGTCACAACCACACTGCCGGTCTCACCCAGCAACTCCCACAGGGCTTCGCACACATGTGGTGTAATCGGCGCCAACAACCGCACGATGACCTTCCACGCTTCATCCAGGACAGCACGACCCTGCAAGCTGCGGTCATCAAAACGACCAAGGTGGTTAGTCAATTCCATCACCGCGGCAATGGCTGTATTGAAGGTGTGCCGTCTTCCAATGTCGTCGCTGACCTTGGAGATCGTGTCGTGTAGGTAACGACGTATGGTCTTTTGTTCGGCCGTTAATGCGTCGGTATCCAATGCTTCTGCAGGACCCTCGGCAACGTGCTCAGAAACCATTGACCAAAGTCTGCGCAGGAAACGGAAAGCACCTTCGACACCGGTGTCAGACCACTCCAGTGACTGGTCAGGTGGCGAGGCGAACATCGAAAACAGACGCACGGTATCCGCGCCGAAACGATCGACGAGGTTTTCGGGGTCGACACCATTGTTTTTCGACTTGGACATTTTCTCCGGCACGCCAAGAACCACCGGCAGACCATCGTCTAAAGCACGTGCACCGGTAATTTTACCTTTCTCGTCCCGCTCTACCTCAACATCTGCAGGGTTAATCCAGATGGTGGCGCCATCATCACCCTCGCGACGGAATGTCTCGGCAATCACCATGCCCTGGCACAGCAAGCGGGTGGCCGGTTCAGTGGATTTCAGCATGCCTGCCGCGTGCAGGAGCTTGTGGTAGAAACGAAAGTACATCAGGTGCAGGATGGCGTGCTCAATACCGCCGATGTACTGGTCTACCGGCAACCAGTAGTTGGCGCGTTCATCGACCATGCTGTCAGCTTCCGGGGAGCAATAGCGCGCGTAATACCAGGACGATTCCATAAAGGTGTCAAAGGTATCGGTTTCCCTTTCAGCCTCGTCACCACATTGTGGGCAGGGGGTTTTGCGCCATTCGGGATCGGCTTTCAAGGGTGAGCTTACACCCATGAAACTGACATCTTCCGGCAATACCACCGGCAATTGCTCCTCCGGTACCGGCAAGGTGCCACACTGCGGACAGTAAATGACTGGAATCGGACAACCCCAATAACGTTGCCGGCTTACACCCCAGTCACGCAGACGAAAATTCACCTTACGCTCACCGATGCCCTCTGCTTCGAGCCACTGCATGGCCTTTTCTATGGCATCATCAACACCGAGACCGTCCAGCCACTCGCTGTTTACAGCCACACCTTCGCCTATATACGCCTCGCCTTTCCAATCGGTGGGGGGTTGCACGGTGCGGATAATAGGCAAATCATATGCCTTGGCAAAATCCCAATCCCGTTGATCCTGACCGGGCACCGCCATGATCGCGCCAGTGCCGTATCCCATCAGCACATAGTCGGCAATATAAAGTGGCACGGCTTTGGCCGTGAACGGGTTAAATAAATAGGCCCCGGTATCAGCACCCCGTTTGTCCAGTGTGCCTTCCGCCGAAGTACGGTCAGCCTCGGTGGCCTGGCGCACTGACTCGATCAACGCTTCGACCTGGTCGCGGCAAGCACTGGTCGTAACTTTTGCAACCAGTGGATGTTCGGGTGCGAGTACCGCATAGGTCATACCAAATGATGTATCCGGGCGGGTGGTAAATACGCTTACAGAGGGTGCGTCGGGAGCGATTTCGCCCTTTGCATTACACAACTGCATCTCAAACTCTGCACCTTCTGAACGACCGATCCAGTTTCGCTGCATGGTCTTGACCGCTTCCGGCCACTCGTCCAGTTTATCCAGACCATCGAGTAGTTCATCGGCGTAATCAGTGATACGCAAAAACCATTGTGGAATGCTGCGGCGTTCAACCACCGCCCCGGAACGCCAACCCCGGCCGTCCACGACCTGCTCATTGGCCAGTACGGTCTGATCAACCGGATCCCAGTTCACCTCGGAATCTTTTCGGTAGGCCACACCTTCTTTCATCAGGCGCGTAAACAGCAATTGTTCCCAGTGGTAATACTCCGGCTTGCAAGTGGCCAGTTCACGCGACCAGTCGTAGGCAAAACCAAGTCGTTGTAACTGTGCGCGCATGTGATCAATATTGGCGTAGGTCCACTTGGCAGGCGCCGTATTGTTTTTGATCGCAGCATTTTCTGCCGGTAGACCAAATGCATCCCAACCCATGGGTTGCAAAACGTTTTTTCCCAGCATGCGCTGGTGGCGGCTGATAACATCACCAATGGTGTAGTTGCGCACGTGTCCCATGTGCAAGGCACCCGACGGGTACGGCAGCATTGAGAGGCAGTAAAACTTTTCTTTCTCAGAATCTTCCGTTGCCAGGTAAACCTTGCCGTCGTCCCATCCTGCCTGGACACGTTTTTCGATCTCTGCTGGATTGTAAGGGCTTGGTTGCATGCTGGTTATCCGGTCCGTTGCCGACGGGCTCTCTATTCGGGTTAACAGGAATGCGAAGCATAACCGACCTCGCGCGCAGATTGCACCAAGGTGGACCCTGCATCGTCAATTACCCGTAGAATTTATCCCCTGGATGGTCTTACTTCTTGCTGTGAATGTAGTCCAGAATAGCATCCAGACCGTAGTTCGCAGGAATCTCATGTGACAAATCTTGCAGCGCTGGCTGGATAGCATTCGCCAGCACTTTACCCAACTCAACACCAAACTGGTCGAAGGGATTGGTGCCCCACAGGAAATTCTCTACAAAAACCTTGTGTTCATACAAGGCCAGTAACTGGCCAAGACTGGCAGGGGACAGTTCATCCAGCAAGATCACTTCAGACGGCCGATTACCCGGCATCTGTCGGTGTGTGTCCGGTGTGCCGGATTTTTCTTCGCCGCCAGTCCCCCTGGCCAACGCAGTCGCCTGTGCCAGCATATTCGCGAGAACACTCGCGTGAGCTTCCACGTCAGCATGGTCCGGACGGATAACACCGATAAAACTCAAAGGCACGATGTCCGTGCCCTGGTGAAACATCTGAAACAATGAGTGCTGTGCATCGGTACCCGGCTCGCCAAACACCACTGGCGCCGTATCGCAGTCAACCGAGGTGCCCTGTTGATCGACTGATTTACCCCCCGACTCCATTACCAGTTGTTGCAAGTATGCCGGTAACGAGCGCAAACGGTGATCATAGGGAATAACTGCCTGGGTCGGGTAGCCACAGACATTGCGGTGCCAGATGCCCGTCAACGCCATCAACACGGGCAGGTTCTCCTCGCCTGGCGCCGTCCGGAAGTGGTGATCCATTTCTGCCGCGCCCTGCAGAAATTGCTGAAATGCGTTTGCCCCCATGACAGCGGCTGCCGCCAGACTCACGGCTGACCAGATCGAGTACCGTCCACCAACCCAGGCGGGCAGATACAGGATATTTGCGGATGGGATTCCAAATGCTTCCGCTTTTGACAGATCCTGACTGACAGCAAACAGGCGATGGGCAGCGTCATCCTTACCCAGCCTCTGCTCCAGCCACTGCATTACCCGGCTCGCGTGCAAAAGTGTTTCACCGGTTGTGAAGCTCTTCGTGGCAATGACGACAGCAGTTTCAGCGGGATCCAGACCCGCCAATACCTTGCTGCGATGGTGTGCGTCCACGGAAGACAAAAAATGAACCTGCAACAATGAGTCCGCACCGAGAGCCTCGATCAGCAAACGCGGTCCGAGCACCGAACCGCCTATGCCAATATGAATAATGTGACGGACAGGTTGATCGGACTTACCGGGTAAATGCCCCGCAGCGAACGCCGTTGCATAACTGAATAATTTCTCACGCGCCTGGGTGACCCGGGTAAGGGCCTGTGGCTCCAGTTTGTGCAACACATCGTCACTTCGCATGGCCATGTGAAGTGCAGCCTTCTGCTCGGTGACATTGACTACCTGTGCATCAAAGAGCCGTTCACGGGCTTTTTGAACATCGCATTCTTCAGCCAGCCCCAACAATTTTTCCAGAACTTCCTGATCCACAGTGGTACGGGAAAAATCCAGCAACAATTTGCCTGAACTGGCACTAAAACCCGTGAACCGGCCAGACTCCATCAACAGCTCAGATAGCAACTTATTTGACTTATTTATGTTGTATTTTTGCAACATTAAGTGAAGTTTATGGTTCATGGTGTTGTTTTATCCCTTCACCGCTCTGATTTCCATTGCTTGATATTAACACTGACGGCCATACCGGTTATATGACCGTTAAAATGAATGGTTGCGTCGACTATTTCTCCATAGAATTGAACAAAAAAACTATCTATATCACTGTTTTTAATCATGTTATTTATCTATCGCAATGATTTCAAGGCACATAAAAAAATGCCCTCCCCCGGTTACGGGGAAGGGCATATTCTGGAGTGATGTATCCGTCTTTTCGCGCCCTGCGATCTCAGTATGTGTTGCAGACTTACCAAGATTGGTTGTAATAATACCACTAAACATTACAAAAGCCAACTTTTTCCCCCAATACCCAAGTACCGGAACCAAGCATTCTCTCCCGCACTATTACACAGCCAGACGCACGATCCCACCACAATCAAGTTCCTGTAACAGAGAGCCGACAACACCACACCCTGGTATCTCAAGTTTTGCATTGAGTTCAGACATCGGCAAGAGCACAAAGGCTCTCTGGTACATCCGCGGATGAGGCAGCACAAGTTCGTTCGACTGCATCGACAAGTCTCCATATAACAACAAATCAATGTCGATTAGTCGCGGGCCCCAACGCTGACCTGTACGCCGGCGACCCATTATATTTTCAATCGCCTGCAGCTCCTGTAACAACGGCAACGGCTCGAAACTGGTTTTGATACGTACCACGGCATTGATGAAATCACTCTGCTGCGTATCACCCCATGGTGGTGTGCGGTAAAAAGAAGATGTTTCGAGGACCTCAATCCCATCTACGTCATCTAAGCCACCCAGGGCATTCTGCAACTGCGTCACGGGATGTTGCTGGTTACTGCCAAGACCAAGCCAGGCATCCATAAGATGCTCTCGTCAGTTTTTTGAGACGGATGAACTTCGCCGCAGGCCGCGACGACGGTGGCGACCGCGATGTTTCTTGTCGTGGCGATTGCGGGAGTTGTAGTGACCGGTGTTTAATTTCACACCTTTTTGTGCTTCGGTCCAATGGTCACATAGTGGTTCCAGCGCCTCATCCTCTATTGCACGCAGCAACAAAAAATCATACGCCGCCCGGAAGCGACGTTCCTGCAACAGGCTCTTTGCTTTGCGCCCACTGGTAAAATGGAAGCGCGGTTGCATTACCCAAATTTGGCGTGTGACGACGCTAAAACGACGGGGTATGGCCGTTCGTTGAACCTGAGCTGCCAATATCTCATCAGCTGCCTGCCCCAGAGCAGCAAATTCGTGCATACCCGTCTCTATCAAAGCAGCAACCCTTTCCCTCACCGGGCGCCAAAACAAAGTCGCAAGCAAAAATGCAGGTGTGACCGGTTTTTGCACCGAAATACGCAGATCCGTGTTTTTCATGGCCTGGTTCATAAGAGGTGAGATCGTGGCCTTGCCGCCCTTACCGTGCTCCTTTAATACCGGGAATAATGTGTTGGTCAGCTGAAAACGCTGCAATGTTTCCAAGGTTCGCACGGCATGACCCGTCATGAATAATTTGCAAACTTCTTCAAACAATCGGGCGGGTGGTATCTCAGCCAGCATGGGGGTCATTTCAATGATCGGCGCGGCGGTCTCTTCGGCCAACTCAACACCGAGCTTGGCAACAAAGCGTGCTGCACGCAGCAAACGAACCGGGTCTTCACGGTAACGTACGCGTGCATCGCCGATCAGTCTTAGTTTGCGTTCTGCAAGGTCCTTGTAGCCGCCAACAAAGTCCTTGATGTCACCCGTGATTGGGTCAAGAAACAGCGCGTTAATGGTGAAATCACGTCGCACCGCATCCTCTTCAAGACTACCCCACACATTGTCTCGCAGTATCCGGCCGTCTTGATGCTGGTGGTCATCATCGTCATTGACCTGCGGTCCACGAAATGTAGCCACCTCTATCAGGGTGCCGTTCATCCTCACATGCGCAAGACGAAACCTCCGTCCGATCAGACGGCAACGGGGGAAAACGGTCTTGACCTCCGCCGGTGTCGCGTCGGTCGCCACATCGTAGTCCTTGGGTTGTTTACCCATTAACAAGTCACGCACACTGCCACCTACGATATAGGCTTCATAACCCTCGTCTTGCAAACAACGAACGACTTCTGTGGCGTGTTGGCAAAGCTGCTGAACAGCAATCCCATGTTCTTTGACTGGAATAACAATATTTTTCTTAATGATCAATCCCTGATAATTTTGATGAGTATTTGCCGTTCAACCGCATACTTCGGTTGAACGGTGTACTGGCGCTAGTTTAACATGACCACTTGGCTGTAGTGTCAAACTGAAATCTCGGCTCCCTTCGTCTAGCGGTCCAGGACGCTGCCCTCTCAAGGCAGAAACACGAGTTCGATTCTCGTAGGGAGCGCCACTGCATGTTTATTATCAATAGCTTACAATATCTTTATGTATATATACGCCTATCCGTAAGCCTATAAAATACCCACTTTCGGTTTGTCGCAGTTAATAAGTATTTGACATTACCAACAGGAAATAGATCTGATTGCTGACAGGACTCAAGCCGAGTTTGTGACAATATAATGTTGCCGGTCTGGTTTCTACCCTCCCCTCAGCCTAGGCCGGGTTTTTTATTGTTCTCTTAAGACCATTTAAAATCGAATTACGGAGAGATGGCCGAGTGGCTGAAAGCGCTCCCCTGCTTAGGGAGTATGGGTCAAAAGCCCAACAAGGGTTCGAAACCCACCCTCTCCACCAAACTCAGTTTTTCCTGCTGATCGAGTTGTAAGAGCTTGAAAGGCAGGGGAAACTTTATGGTTCCTGTGTGACGTCAGCCCATCTGGGACAACTTAGCCCCTTTACCTAAGAGACACATCTGCTATTTTTAAGCTGAAGCAGAGGAGTTTCAATATGAGCATGTCAAACACCACCAAAAGGGCTCACGCTAACGGGACACTAGATTTGCCACGCCCAGTTGAACAACTGGTGCCAATTGCTGGCTCCGCACTTATCAGTTTGCCAGCCGACACTGATCTGTTAACCGCATAGCAAGATCAATTTGAACAATTAGGTCAATATCCCTTTTTGGGAAGGAAGGAAGAGTAAATGATTAAGTTACATTCCACAGGTTCTCGTAAGCATCTTTGTAATTGTCTATCTCGATTAATTCAATTCCTGCCCAGTGTAGGAACATCTTCTTTCCCTCTGACATTCCATTCTTGCCTGCCCTCGAAATGTACCAGCCAGACTTCTTGCGTTCAGGGTGATGTCGAAAATATTTTTGTCGCTGAATAAGAAGCCACCTCAGAAACAGTTCTTGTTCGTCTAGTCCAAGTCCAATAAAAATCAATGAGCGATTAAAAAAAATATTTAACCAGTTTTTGTTGCCTTCCCAGTTTGGTCTGATGATCTGCTTCCTACCCCCTGACTCCATAATCATCTCTCGTGCTCGATGTACATTTCCCATGTAGTCACTGAGTCCAAGTTTTAGACTTCTTGGGTAATTCACCATGCCATTCACATGCCATATGCCAAATCCATCATTCGGATTAGTGAGCTCTCTATCACTGTAATAGCTCGACCAAGGGTAATAATCAGTAAATTTGGAAGGCTTAATAATCCGCAATTCCAATTTCATGGTTTTGGACATTAAAGTTTCCAAATTTGTCGTCAGTATTGGCGCGTTAAGCGCCTTAATACCTGAGATGAATACATTTTGGTCCTCACCCGCAGTCCATTTAGATATTTCGGTTGCAGTAACCTTTTGGAGCTCTGTTGACTGACCAGGTTTGTTCTTTTGTTGCAATTCAAGAGCATCAAAAAATTCAGGATAGGAAATTCCATTTGGGACACTACTCGCAGTGTGAAATGAATACCTATCCCACAATAATTGCAGCAGATTAAGCCATGATTGCGCAGAATTTCCGAAGTAATGGTTAATTCCATTACCTACTACAAATGCTATATTCCCAGAATTTCTAGTAACTATGGATGCGAGTTCAACGGCACTCATTGGTGGATTCTTCCTGTATCACAAGAGAGGGCACAAATACGTTCTGATTCAGCATTTTTTTCAGGTTCATTCGGCTAAGCAAATCGTGTGATAAGCCACATCATTTCTGTCTATGTTCTTTCCGATCACGACCACATGTTTTACGTGGCTTGGTTCAAGAGCCAAGGCAGCTGCATGTTCGATAAACTCGATCCTGCGATCCTCGTTTTGATCTTTAAACATCACGTAAGCAAGTGCATAGTGTGACGCTTTTGGGGGGGAATATATAAGCATGTTCTCGTGCCCTTCCTCTTTCCACTTGCGCCTAACATTCTTTTCTATCTTTGGCAAAAATTGAATAAATTTGTCCTGATCATCTGGAGAAAACATGTTCAATGCAAATCCTATCTCCGTCCAACGATCTAGCGCTCGGTTTTCAAGTTGTGAAAAGACGGCGGAAAATAGCGGTTTGATTTTAGGCTTCGGCTTTTTCAACTCGACTCCGGCATCAAGCGAATTGTAAAACTTGTCGATTGGTGCAGACATGCCGGTCAAATCTAGGAAATTGTTTCCTCTCACATTACCGATGTTGAACAGCGTGCTGATATACAAACCAAGTAAATCAAGTTCATCCGCCAAATAGCCGATGGCCCCCTCCAACTCTGCCCTCCTCGACAAGTAATGAAGGATTTGAACTGGGTGATCAAGCAAGTCGAAAACAACCTCAAAATCAGCCAAGTTCATGGTTGGACATGGTTCAAAATCCTGCGGTAGCCAGTTTGTTCCTTCTAAATGTTTCAAACTCGATTGAATAACGCCAAAATCTTCCAGGCAGACAGATACACGAATGACCGAACGAACGTCTGCCAGATCCTGAGGTAGAGTTTTACGCACCGGATCGTCCAACTCTGGATTCGAATGAAGAAGATCAAATAGATTCTTTAATCTAAGTGATTGAATGTTTGGTTCGATCAGTAGTTCCTGAATATGCTTCTTTAATCGATCTGGCGCTCCCCGCAAAGCCGGAGCTGAAATTTTTCCAGATTTACACTCGATGATTAGTGCGAATGAATCGATGAAAGTGACAATATCGGTTTCGTAAACTGTTTCACCATCATTCCATTTCAAATTCTGGAGGGTTTTTGCTGATGGGAAGCGACTCTCAACGATTTCCGTAACCCTGTTTTCAAGGTACTGTGCCCGCCGATCACTAATGGCTGACTCCGAACCTGATAACAGATTCTCCAAACACGGAATAATGAAACTGAATAAAGTGCCAGGTAAGAAGCAAAAATACCGAGCATCCCCGTTCTTGATTACTGGTTTCGTCCAAACAGGATTTGATAAATAAAAGTGGCCAGTTTCGTAAGTCTCGAGAGCGCCCCAGACCATAGAATACTCATCCAAAATATCGGATACTTGCTGAGTTGTTAGAGGCAGTTTTTCTTTGAGCTTAGTCAGTTCGAAAGTGAATAACTCAGGTAGTCGAAGGTCATAGTGAGAAAGGACCATGCTTTGGACAGCTTCCAAAGTTAGATTTGCAACTCCAATTTCTGTTATGAACTCCTTTGCCTTTTCTTCTGTCGAGCCAATTAATTCATGGTACTTTTCGACAAGTAAAAACTTGTCTTTCCCCGCCGCCAAAAACAGTTTTCGAATCTGCCTAAACCTCTCTGATTGTCGTTCCTCGACCTCCGAAAACAATGTCTCAAATACATCGATAACTTGTGAGATCCCAAAACCACGCTGTTTAACTACATAGTCATCAAATGACGAATAAAGATTACGTGATATTCGTTTTACCTGAGAGAAATGGCCCCAATTTCGAACCATTCGCGTCTTAGTCCGCATAAATCCCTGAGCTAGCGCGACTGATTTCTGTTCATTGGAGAGCTTTGCAATTCCAGAATCGAATCCTTTAAGTTGAAGTGATTCCGTTAAGTCTTTTAATGCGTCCCAGGCAGACTGTACAACATCTGGACCAAAAACATCTTGCCCTATCTCAGACTCAACGAGTTGCAGAGCAAACGCTTGTAACAGCTCAATATGTGGGGGGTAAATCTCAAATTCACTATCTAACTTGGTTACCCCGGCATCCTCACTAACCGGGGCAGTGAGGGCATACGAAGCGAGTATGGACAGAAGTAAAAGTGGATCGTATTTAGACAGAATCGCAACGAGTTTATCATGCGATTCCTGAAAGACCGTTTCACTCTGGATTGCGAGCTCATCGATAACAGTCAATCGATCCTCTGTGGTTAATCCATCCAAAGGGTCCGGTGCCACCGTCCATGTCGGGCCCACACCTGAACTTCTCTCATCGACGCGTTTTCTTTTGTTTCGCTGAATCCGCTTCTTTATCTTTTGCTTGCGCCTTTGTCTATTTTTTTCCCCCATCGGTAAAGCTTGACACAATTCACTCGTATTTCGAATAGTCGTATATTTAAAGTCAATCAAACAATACGTGAATCCAATTCTTGCGGTTCAATAGCGGATCGGTGACGTACTGCTATCTTAGTAATGTGTATTTATTATTCTTTTCAATGCCTTACATGAATCTTGGGAGTAGGAAATGCGCTTTCCAAGACTTCTTGCCAATTAATTAGAACATTTTCAAAGTGGTTCCAATTATTTCGCACACGGTCCACCAAATAATAACGTAAGGTGTTGAAATGTAAGCCCCGCCTAGTTGGGGCTTTATTTTTATCCATATATTGCTCCCTACTAATAGCATCGTTAAATGCTACGATAGCGGTATGATTCTTAACTTTCTGTAGTTTTAATAAGGATTTGTTCTTCTCCGCTGAAAATCTCATTCTGAGACCCCAATAATCCAATTGTCACTCAACATATTTAGGGGCGTAAATATGAAATACTCATACCAGGCCGAAAAATTCTCAACAGCGCGCAGTTGCTTAATGCTTCCCCATGCTCGTGGAGAGGCCACATCTATCGCCGGAGCCTTCCATGAATGCTCGCTCGGTCTTCATGACCTTGACGAGAAAGGCCTCATGGATAGTGTTCTTCATGATGATGCAAAAGCACTAATTCGGGAATTGCGTAAGATCATGAGTACTGAAGGACTGAAAGATCCGAATAAAGTTGGGCTTTATACTGTCAAAGCCGAAAGCCTTTCCTATGAAGAAAGGTTAAGGCTTTCTCACATCATTGATGAGCTCAACTTTTGGTTCAGAGAATCAGATTGAAACCTGTTCCGGATTGGTTGAATTGGCAGAACCTAGTTTAGTGCCAGAGGTTACAATTATAGGAAGTATCAGCTTGCAGGCTATTAAATAATCGGAAAGGTAAGAATCGTAAACTGTGGGCAGCCCAACGACTTTATCGGTGGAACGCTCGCCAATAGACACAAGAAGGGACAATTTCATTGTCTGACGATCGTACCGACATAAACCTGAGTGAATTAGAGTTACATATCGCTGAACAAAGTCGTTGGGCAACATTGTCTGTGAGCGTTCAAGAAATTGCAGACGATAACAAATCACTCGTCAGCGACCTCTCTTCGTA
Source organism: Gammaproteobacteria bacterium (assembly GCA_021772915.1). Classification (GTDB taxonomy): domain Bacteria; phylum Pseudomonadota; class Gammaproteobacteria; order Xanthomonadales; family SZUA-36; genus SZUA-36. The sequence continues at coordinate 121,009 of JAJFLB010000045.1, forward strand.
CAACCCAGCAACAGCTATCCCGCTTTTAGCAAGTCTATTGACCCTGCCGGAGTATCAATCTCAATGTATCAGATTGGAGATTTTAGTTACCTTGGCTATTGTCTTTTGCGAGGGTCGGAAAAGGGCAAACATTGGTGATACTGAGCGTTGGTTCTCCCAAATTGGAAAATCACGGTGCGTGGTGGGTGAAGACCCTACTGAAGATATATTTGTGTCACTCGTTCATGATCAAAAGGGAAATTATCGTCTCCTAGAAGGAGTTTGGGAGGGCGCTGGCTTTTACACGCAACGTGTCCTAGAAGTTGTTTCAACAATGCCTGATAAAGGTGTTTTCGAGCAAATCAAGAGAAGTTTCTTTGCGCTTTTAAATATATCTGACATGGTTTGTGAAAAAGCGGGTTTGCATCGTTACCAGCGTGGATCGGATGTAATGAATAGGGTTCTTTCCCCTAATAATATTCCAGAACGGGAAGAGCTAATTTCACATGTACTAGTTACATTTAAAGAGCTCAATGAAAGAGGGATCACACTAAATGATATTGAGCCATTTATTTGTTATCCGCAGCTGAGAGAATCGTTGCCTGCGCAACAGATTGGTTGTAGTCACTTAGACCGACACCCTTTGATAGTTAATGAAGAAAAAGATCTTACGGTCGCACTTCCTTCGGCTCTGTCAGTAGCTGCGCGAGATTTTATTATTACCGCGGTTTTCAAAGGAAAGTTGGTTGAGGTTTTCAATGATGAACTGGCGAAAAGCTACACAAGTCTCCTCATAAATACACCGTTACTTGGTGGCTCGACTCCCCCATCTATTAACTGGAAGCAATTGGGGTCGCATCGTCTGTCAGATCTCGATTTTGAGTTCGATCAGGGTTACTTCGTTTCCTACAAATTCTTCTTAACATCCGTTGAAACCCACGGTAGTAGCGGCTTTAAATCTGCCTATATTGATGGCGGTGACCTCACAGCGGCATTGCAGAAATCAATTTCTGACACCTTGAAGGAGTATTCACAACTTCCCGGCTTTAAAGGTGGTGTTGTTGTCATGGTCGGCTGTGGGTGCGGTAAAGGGTATGTTATTGATGGAATTGAAATGGGTAATCCAAAATGGCATTTCCAAGACATATCAGTCGCTGACCTAGTCCGGTTAAGTTGGCTGAATGGTATGAATCCCAGCTACATTTGGCGAATTCAAGATGGACATAAGGCTATTGCTAACAGTGGTGTTCATATTGTGAACCAGAATGGCATCTTGAATCTCATTGGTTGGGTACGTGAAAACAAGGGGCATTTCGTTCCGCACTCTCAATTACCCGAAGGCACAATATCGCCAGACCGACCCTTAATACTATCTCCTCCTCTTAATCTTCTCCGTGAAGTTCGAATAGAGTCAGATGTTAGTTACGACCGCCATCACGCAATGAACCATATTGGTATAAGGCAAGATGTCCAGCGTGAATCGCCCAACCCATATTTCGTCAACGAATGTAGAAAACATCTATATGTTTCTATGGATGAAATTGCCAGAGGAAAACTTGTTTCTCTCTATGAGGGAGAGAGTCAGCTTTGGTTATCAGTAGGAGCGCCAAACATAACCAATAGGGAAATAGTCTACCGTCTTTGGGAGATGGCTAATGAGTGGCTGTGTCGTATTGGGAATCAGCTTGATAAGGATGCTGCGATCCAATCGGTCAAGCAAAATTTGAGAGTCTATGTTGAGTTTCAAGACTTTGATTTGCCGAAACGACCCGGAATAAAACCAGCCCCGGATGAGCTCTTCCCTCTATGCACTATCAGCAAACATAAAGAACGGGGCGCAATAAAGCTTACATTCAAGTCCGGGTTTCTTCGTGGATTTGGCATTGCTGAAAATATTGCAGAGCGGCTTTTTGTTTTCAATCTCACGTGTTCTTATCTGAAACTCCTGGGAATAGTGGAAGTTGAAAAAGAAGCCAGAGCGATAACCAATAGTGTAGTTATAAACAAAGAGGCTCGGAGTTTTCACTTATTCCATGCACAGAGTTTTTTGGATTATGTGCTCGATACGCTACCAAAAAAATTAGTCACCAATGATCAGATTGATGACGCTGCAATGAAAATTGGGTTGGGTTGGCGTGTCATCGGCAGCGATCAAGACTGCAATATAAAAGGGCGGGAAGCGTGCACCAAATTTCTTAATAAAGCCATTGATGTATTACTTTCTGAGATTCAGGAGATGTTGGTCACTTTTGAGCGAGTCTCGACCCTTATCCGGCTAGTAGCCAACGTTGAAAAGGCGAGTGCTGAGAAAAATCATTGGGAGAGAACGTCAGCAGCCGTAATCGGACTACACGAGCAAGACAAGACAACAATTGATCGCTACGTTGAGCAGATCTCGAAATTTAATGGTGCGAGTATAGCAAGCAGAGTGCTGATCGAGATCGCTTTATGCGCATGCCCTAGCAATGACGGAGTGCAGCTTTCCCATATTGAGTTGAGCAAACTAATTGCTCGTGCCTCCTTCATTGTACAAATCGGTGGTCTTTCGAATGCGATTTATTACAATGCATTATCCCCGGAAATCAGAATTTCACCCTTGGGTGACATTTTGTTTCGAGATGATTTTGGAGAGCTGGTTGTTCAGCCAACGCTAAATCGCGCGTTAGGTGAGCAGTTTGTCGCCAATGCTCCTATGCAAAGGAAAAATTATGATGAGCCTAAGGTTGACAATTCAGCCCAAGATAAAATTGATGAGGAATTTTGTGACATATGGAGCATCGAAACAGGTTTTAGCTTAGATGAAGCACGTAACATTATTAGTGCTTTGGAGGATAGAGCTATCAGGGATCACATCGCACTCCTTAATATCACAAAAAGTGAATACCTCTCGACTGTGTGCTCTGATGGGGTAGTCCTAGATTCTGCTGAAAAATTCCTGGAGCAATTTACTCTTTCAACGCGCAAACGGTGGAGCAAGCCACCCGACGGATTCGAAATTGATGATATCGAGCCCTGGCGGTTTGGTAGGAGACTGTCTTTTGTAACACGTCCCATCTTAAAAGTATCTGAAGATGATGACCCGCAGTTAATCATTGCTCCTTCAGCCCTTAGACAAGGATTTGCTTATGTCGTTGGGGGTGCTCATAGTGGTCGTTTTAAACAGTCGTTCTTTCAATCAAAGGCAATGAGGGATACCTGGTGGGGCAAGGCTAGCGAAGGTCATAGCTTCAATAATAAGGTTGCCCAAAGTTTATCTGAAGCTGGGTGGCAAGTTCGAGAAAACATCGAACTATCTGAACTGTTCAATCAAAAAACAGAGCAGGATTTCGGGGATGTTGATGTTCTAGCTTGGAAGCCAGATCAAAAAGAGGTGTTAGTGATTGAGTGCAAAGATATCTCTTTCGCACGAAACTACTCAGAGATGGCAGCATTGCTTTCAAGCTACCAAGGCAAAGACAACGCTAGCGGCAAACCAGATAAGCTAAAAATGCACCTTAGGCGCATTGCCTTGCTTGAAAACAATCTTGATAAGCTTAGATGTTTCACGGGCATCCACAAGCCGGTGGTGGTTTCTTGTCTAGTCTGTAGCGGCATCGTTCCGATGCAATATGCAAAGATTGATGCTTTAACCCATACACATGTCGGAACTATCGAAGATATTAAAGTGTTGTAACTGTCACTAATCATTATAGAATTCGCGTAGCTAAATTAATGTAATTATTCCTTAAAACAACTCAGAGTGACTGCTTCCCAGATTGTCTTGTTATTACGACCATAGTGGCTAGAAATATATGGAACAAAGTATGGAAAATATTTGTTGATCGATTTAAATAGTGCATAAACAATTTGTTAGTTGCCTGAAGCGCGGACATTGCGTCCGTCACCCTCTTATATAAGGTCATACACCCATTCTGGCATTCTGTGTAACATGTTATGTTTAGGTCCTTTCCACGTTTCACGAACTAATTGGCAAAGTGCCCCTAAAATCAGTTCATTCGTCGTGCAGGGTGTCAGCATATATTTCAGCGGCTTCCTGCGGCGTCATCTGCGTGGTGATGGTTTGGATCGGGCCGCCTTTGAGTCCAGTGTACTCACGGTGTTCCTTGAAAGCGTTAACGTTCACGTGCTTGCCCAACATTTCAAGGTTACGAACTTTGTCGGGCCATTTGATTTTTTTTAATACGCCAACCTGTTCACGCTTGTCGCCACGCCCCTCAAATAATTCAGCCATATCTATGCTGCTGATAAAGTTGCGCCAAACCATGGGCCATTCAGACAGTGGTTTGAATGATCCGTTGTCTTTAAGGATGTCCGCCACATCCATCCGGTCTATTTCAACCAATCGCCGTAACACGTATTCCGCATCAACCTGGAACTTTTCCTCGGCAATCTTCGCCACCTGTTCAACAAGTTCCGAAACCCTTGCCGAAACCTTGCCACCAGCAAACAGGCGTGATGCCTTTTCGTGGACCGTCTTGTCCTTCCATCTTTTTGATGGGGGGAAAGCTACGCGATAGGCTGCGCTTTGATTGCCGCCGTTTAGGACAAACTGCTGACAGGCGTTTTCGTCGGCTTGCTTTTCAAGTGCGCTCATTTTACCAATCCCATAAAAACATGTTCAGATTTGCGCTGCTCTTCTGGGTGCAGATCCAAACTGAAGGCCAACTGACTGAGACTTGCCACTAGTTATGCTGTTTTTGGTGTCCATATTGATCATATTAGGCTTACTTTTAGGCTTACGTCAAATACAAAGGCCGTAATAGCAACTGTAGAAAGGCTAGTTGTTCGCTCCATTTAGGTACCGAACATGCTCCGGGTCGCTGGGACCACCCGATGGCTAAATTCGCTGGCCGGCAATATAACGGTTGGGCGATGTCAGCCCCAAGGTGTTTGAACACGCCTCATTTGGGGGGGCCGAAGTGTCTGATTATCGGGGGAAGTCCACACGCGGTTTAGGCACCAAGGAAACCAATCTGGAAATAAAATCCAGTGGTTCGAACAGCACATGGGTCGTACCGTTGCGCCAAGGTGTTTTCAACTCGTAGCGTACCCTGCCGTTTCGGGTCATTGACAAGCGCTTTGTAGATACCGCCGGCCTCGTAATATAACGACACAAACGTTCTAGTTTTGCTCGCTCATTGGCTT
>JAJFLB010000046.1 GCA_021772915.1 Gammaproteobacteria bacterium
TGACCAGCTTGCTGGTCAGGAATTGTGCCCGATGAACAAGCTCATCAGTCCTACCAGCACTCCCGAATGAGTTGGTATAGCAAGCTCAGATGGGCCCATGCATCAAGACCGCAAAACTGGGGTTAAATTACCATTCCCTGCGCTTCAATTTGGTCTTGCGACCAGGCGGGCAATGGCCGCTCCTGTGCATCCCTGCGCCCGCGGCATACCGTACATCCTGCACATAAAATCCAGAGGCTCGAAAATCACATCGGTGGTGCCGTCGTTGTAGGGTGTTTTGAGCTGATGCTCAAAGAATTGTAAGTAAAGCGCTTCGTGTAACGTCAGAAGTTTGCGCCCTGACACGCATTGCAAGTCACATTGGTTAACGCAGTGCGTGAGTTTTGCGTAATTCAGTTGGGCCCGCGATGGATGGCCACAGGCCATCAGCGCCCGCCGCGATGGTTTTCTGCCCGAGTCGCTCCGACCACCAGAACTCGCTTCCTGCGTCGCAACGCCACTGCCACAGGCGTCGAGTGAGATAGTGCAGGCTGTGCTCATCGGTGAACCCAATGGCACCAAATACCTGGTGGGCGATTTCAGCGCCTCGCCCCGCAGCCTGACCTGCCCGGATTTTGGCGATCATGCCACCGCGCTCAGCGTTGTCGGCATCAATCTGGCGGCAAGCATACTGGCCGGCAACCTGTGCGGCGGCGGTCTGTGACGCAAGTTCGGCGATCGCGTGCTGAATGGCCTGGAACTTGCCAATGGGGCGGCCAAATTGCTCCCGGGTATTGGCATATTCGACACACAGGGAAAGCAGTTCTTCGAGGGCCCCTCCGATCTGAACGGATCGCAGACTGGCGAGATAAGGGAGCAGACCAAGCCCACCTATGGTCCTGGGTGCTTCAGCGATTGCCGACGGGGTAACGCCGACGAGGTCCAGCGCCCCGGTCGGTTCCCGTGTGAGGGTTTCCTGGGGCTCGACCTGACATTGTTCCTGTGACAACAGGCACACATACCTATTGGCATCCCGTTTCGCAATGGCAACGATGTTTTCACACAAAGGTGCCCAGGTAACGCCGCTGTCACCCCCGTGGAGCTTATCGTTGCCATCCAGCTGATACAGGGCGGGGCTCACGGTCACGAGCCCTGTGGGCAGGGCCAGGCCACTGGCTGCAAGTACCCAGTTGGCCAGTAGTGTTTCCGGGAGTGGTACCGGTGCCCCGTGGCGGCCACAACAACGCAGTGTCGGTTCGACGTCTTCCCAGCCAAGGCCCGAGCCACCATTTTCTTCGTCCACCAGCGCAAGCAGGAATCCCAGTTCTTCCAGCGTATTCCAGAGTGTGTCGGCCGACTGACCATTTTCCACACTGATCAATAGCTCACGGGAGACCGAGTCGCTTAACACACGGTCCATTTGCTCGGCGAATAATTCTCCAATATTCAGTTCGGTACTCATTACAAACCCAGGCCCTTGGCAATAATGCCGCGTAGAATCTCTCGGGTACCACCCCGCAGAGAAAAACTCGGTACGGTTTGCGTCAGGTACGCCTGCAGTTCACTGAAGCGGTCACCCCGGGTCATGACAGCCGGTGTATCAAAGAGCTCGCGCACCATGTTGGGTGTCCGTTGCTCGTAACTGTTACCAAGTTCTTTAACCAGTGCGGCTTCCTGGGATGGTGTTTGGCCCTGCTCCAACTGACCGAGGATCGACAGCGACATTTCACGCAGGACCACCAGTTCTGACAGGGATTGGCCAATCTGGCGACAGGCCAGGCGGTCCTCGTTGTTTTGCAGGGCGTCAATGGACAGCGGCAGCAGGGGGAAGCAACTCATAAAACGATCGGGCTGACTGCGTTCAAAGGTCAGTTCAGAAGTGACTTGTTGCCAGCCATTGCCTTCGCTACCTAACAACATGTTGTCCGGCACAAACACATCTTCAAAAAGAACCTCATTGAAGTGGGCTTCACCGGTCAGATCCGCAATAGGTCTTACCTCGATGCCGGAACTGTGAATATCGATAAGAAATTGTGACAGGCCTGCGTGTCTTTCCTTACTTCGGTCGCTGCGAAAAAGACCCATCATAAAATCGCTCAAATGGGCGTACGTGGTCCAGATCTTGCGACCGTTGAGACGCCAGCCACCATCGACTTTATCGGCGTGGGAACGAATTGACGCCAGGTCGGACCCGGATCCCGGTTCACTGAGACCAACACAGAAAGCGGCGTCACCACGCACGATCATCGGCAAAATACGTTGTCGTTGTTCTTCGGTACCAATGCGTAGTAGCAGCGGACCACTTTGCCGGTCACCAATCCAGTGAGCGCCCACAGGTGCACCAGCTGCCAACATTTCTTCGATTACGACAAAGCGCTCCAGGGCAGACCGGTCGTGGCCACCGTACTGCTCGGGCCAGGTCATACCGATCCAGCCACGTTTGCCGACTTCGCGGCTAAATTCGCGGTTGAAACACGTCCATGAATGGCCGAGATCCCAGCCAGACCAGTCGCTGCTTGCATCAAGCAGAAAGCTGCGGACTTCCATGCGCAGGGGCGTCAATTCATCGGGGATCTGCAGCGGATTGAACTTAAAGGACTGCGCCATATTGTAAACTCCCAGTGCTCCTTCTATGTGATAACTGCGGATTCAGCGCTCCTGTGGGATTTCGCAGCAAGGCGCAGTGCGCAGTGAATGGCCAGTCCTTTGCAAGTGCTGCAACGCAGCAGCGGAATCCCACAGGAGCGCCCATCGGGTTTGCTTGTCAGTGCCCATGAACATCGTTGCGCCTCTTGCCAAGGACTAAGGCCATTGGCTGCGAGGCACGCCTTGCCATGAACACTGACAAACCAACTGAATGCGTAATTATCACATTGAAGGAGCACTAGTGGTACCTTACATTGCGATAGTATAGCCACCGTTCACGGATATCACCTGACCGGTGACATAGGATGCTCCCTCGGACAGCAGGAAGCACACTGGAGCAGAAACCTCTGCGGGTGTTGCAAATCGACCCAGGGCGGTCTGTGCCACATAAGTGTCGCGAAAACGTTGACTGCGTATGGTCTCGGTCATGGCAGTTTCCACAACTCCAAAACAGTATGAATACACGCCTTGCATAATGTGTCGCCGCGCGGGTGCGCCTGCGGTTGATTACCCTTACGCCATATCTGCGCGATGACGACTAAGATCACCAATCAAATCCGGTGAAATTATGCGACTTTGAAATCTCCAGGCTGCAGCGTCCTTTTCAAACACGTCGTGGTAGTGTCCGATGAAAATGGCCTGTAGCGGAAAATCCGGTGCCAGCCCCTGAAACACGGTTACATAGCTCTGAGCGGTGGCCTTGTCTCCGGACTCATCGACATCAATCTGAACATTTGTCATGACGTGCTTGGTGTGCGGTATACCGTCATAAAGGGTAACGTTTTTTAACAAGCCAAGAACTTCGTCTTTGCCGGAGATCGGGCCGTTTGGATCGCCCAACACATGAAATTCCGCATGTTCGAACAGGCTGGCAAAGCCTTCGAGATCTCCCGAATCGATCCGATACGTGTACTCATTCATCAACCGCAGTATTGCTGCCTTTGCTTCACTCATGGGTCGCTCCAGGTGGTGTGGTGGATTTGATAAGACCGTCGCCTTACCTGCTCAAAGCAACATCAAGTCGTACGGTCTCACCATTGGCACCTGTCCTTTTACCTGTGCTCAAACAGCACCGCAAATTTCCTTTCCTACTCCGCAATCCAGGACGATGTCAATCAGTTTGCGAAATCAATTCCCGCCAAAGTCGTAAACGACTTCGAGTCCCCAGGTGCGAGGTGGGCGCGGGATGGCGTAGGCCCATAGACCAGACACATTCAAACCGTGTGCATAACTGTCTTCATCGGTAAGGTTACGACCGTAAAGACTGACTGTTACTCCGTTGCTGGTTGCATAATTTACTGACAGGTCGAGTATATTCGAACCACCATTTTCCAGCTCCGCACGGTTACTCTGCTCGACAAAGTGACTGCCGATAAAATGATAAGCACCTCTCACCCAGGCGTCGCCACCGCCAACCTGCCATTCGTAGGTTGCATCCACAGAACCGGTGAAGTCTGGTGCCCGACGGAATTCAAACCCACTAAAATCTTCTAGGCCACTGGGACCCGTAAAAGTGAATTCATCGTATCCCGTATCCAGATAGCCGATGTTCGCACGCATAACCAGGTTTTGTGAGAGTCGTGCTTGCAGTTCAAGTTCCGCACCTTTCATGGTTGCAGAAGCGGCGTTAAAAACCGTAATCCTCTGGCCCGTGGCACCTGAAGAAGGTAATCCTATCTCTTCCTGCTTGTTCTGATAGTCCATATAGAAAACGGCGCCATTCAATCGCAGCCCGTGTTCCGGCCACTCGCTTTTGAAGCCAACTTCATAGTTTTCTACAAACTCCGGGTCGTAAGGTATCTCGGCTGTTTCAACAGAATCGACCCGTCCGTTGAAGCCGCCACTGCGATAACCTTTGGAGTAGGTGGCATAGAGCATGGCGTCGTCGGACATCGCGTACCGCAAACCGACCCTGGGCGTAAACTCGTCCCATTTCGCTTCGCCCAGTCCAAGTGTATTTCCTGTTTGCCGGGACAGCTTCTTGTCTTCGGTCCAACGCCCGCCCAAGGTCAGGCTCCAGGCATCGCTGAGTTCGTAATCTCCCTCGAAAAACAGCGCCACAGAATCCGTTTCCTGGTGTGTGGTCTGCGGTATGTCCAAAACGGCACCCGGAACCACAAAAGTAATCCAGCTACGCAAGCGGATATCGTATTCCGAGTCCCACAAGTAAGCACCAACCACAAAATTCAACGCACCACCAGCGTCGTAAGTCAGGCGCAGTTCATGACTTTGCTGCTCGTATTCAGCCGGGCGGTCGGTTCCAAACAACATCAGCGGCTCAGCCGTCCAGTTGGAGACGATGGTCTCCTCGGTTTCATAGCTGCCAAATACATAATTCAGCTTCGTGCTTTCATTGATGTCCCAACGCGCTTCAAAGATGTGGCTCTGGGCATCGAATGTCGACAGCAGCCTGACCGGCGTCAGATCGTCTGGCGACGAAACCGCAATTGCATCGAGTGTTGGTGACGCCGTGATCGGCAAAAACCCCAGGGTATTCACCGCGAACCGGTCTCCGGAAGTTGGCGTGTGCACATTTGGCGAGCAAAAATTAAATGCGGTACAAAACAAGGTGTCGCCCTGCCCAACGTTTAACAGCGGCGGCGTATCCTGGTCCGTATCCTCGTCCTGAAAGGTGTACTCAAACTCCAGCGTATCGCTCGCGGTAAAGAGCAGGTTGACGCCAAAGGACTGATAATCCACCCGGCCATTGTCATCACCATCATTGGTGTTTGTGAAATATCCTTCACGCTGATCATGCTTGGCGGCGCTAAGCTTTACTGCCAGGTTTTCGCTCAAGCCAAAATTGACAATCCCATCCGCGTAAATGGTATCGTAATCGCCATAACCGACGCGAAATTTACCGCCAGTTTCACCGGTTGGTTTTGATCTCTCTACATTAATCGTTCCACCAATCGTGTTACGGCCGTACAGCGTGCCCTGCGGACCACGCAGAACCTCCACCGAAGCCAGGTCAATACTCCTGAAAATCGCCCCACTATTGGCGCCGATAAACATCCCGTCGATCGTCACTCCGACGGCCGGATCGAAATTTTTCTCAACATCCGCCACACCAACGCCACGAATAAATATTGCCGCGTTGCCCCCGGGGCCCTGTGAAGTATCATCGAGGATCAAGTTAGGAGACATGAACGCCAGGTCCCTGGCATCCCGAGCGAAAGTCCGATCTATTTCAGTCTGACTCAATGCGCTAACTGATAAACCAACATCCTGCAGGTTCTCCTCAATTTTACGGGCGGTAACTGTGATCTCCTCCAGCCGGTTATTTTCCTGAGCCGAAACGACAGGTGCCGTGACTGTCGCGCCGGCGCCAATGGAAAATGCCATACCGAATTTTATCCATTTATTTAACATCATGACTGTGCTCCTCTTCTATGGATGCCAAGTACTCGACTACCGGCTAATAGCATTGCCGGTTGGTTGGGGCCGGTGGGATGGGCCACAACGAAGTGATTCGTATTCTCACCAAGTACAGACGATCTCACTTTTTTGAATCTTTTTCAAGTTTTGCAAACGATGAGCCAGTGTGAACAGAATGTCAACCCTTCGACTTTGACAACCGCTTGGTCACGTCAGAGCGAATACCAGCTCGGTGCCATCACCGTTGTCAGAACTGGTATTTAGCCTTTTTTGTAGGGGCTTACCGCAGCGCTTATACGGCTGCAATCCAGCTAAAAAGTGCGTTGTCGTCGATTCTTGAAGTATATTCAAACTTTGCTTATGATGAGTTCCAATGTTAGGTACTCTGAAGCGATTTGGCCGATCATGGATAGAGCGAGCGGCACGTTTCCCGTCATGTGACGAGTGATTCCGGTCCCGGAGTTAACGTAGTTCAATCCCCGTGCGGATCGGCGGGGTGCTTTGGCCACGACACCTTCAGCTTTCTGGCAAGCATGTTCGAAATTTACACTCTTGTTTGATTGGATTCGTGACCGGCAGCAAGCTCAGGAGAGCATTTATGGCCTCAAAAAACGCTGGATTGGTAGTCACCTCATGCTGCAGCCTTGCAGTTGTGCTGATACTTGGCGGTTGCGGCCAGAAAACGCCGCACGAGGCACTGGAGTCGGAATCTGTGTCGCCGCCGGTCACGGAACTGCCTCATCCCGGACAGGCTCACTACCTGGCGCAATGTGCCAGCTGCCATGAAGGCGATACATACAAGGCTCCGCATCGGTCGTTCCTGGCAATGATGGCACCCGATGCCATCCTGGATTCCATGAGTGGCATCATGACGACCCAGGCCGCGGGCCTCACGGATCTGCAGAAACAGGATGTGGCGGAGTACCTGGCAGGCCGATCACTGGTATCCGAGGTGGTGAGCTACCCGGCGCCCGTTTGCGAGCAGGCGGATCTGGACATGAATCTGCCGCCCCGTCAGGCCGGTTGGGGCGTTGATCTGTCCAATACCCGCTTCCAGGGGGCTGAATCCGGTGGTTTTTCTGCCGACGACACCGGCAAACTCGAACTGAAGTGGGCTTTTGCCTATCCGAATGCCATCCAGGCCAGATCCCAGCCCGCAGTGGCTGGTGACACCGTGTTCGTGGGGAGTCAAAGCGGCATGGTCTACGCGCTGGATGCGCAAACCGGTTGTGTTCGCTGGACCTTCCGTGCCACCGCCGAGGTTCGTACGGCCATTGTGGTTTCACCGTGGGAAGCCGGGTCCGCAGAGGCTCGCCCCCGGGTATTCTTCGGCGATATTCTGGCACGAGCCTATGCCCTGGATGCCCGCAGTGGTGAACTGCTTTGGAAGACCAAGGTCGACGGTCATCCCAATGCTACGATAACAGCTGCCCCTGTACTGGTAGAGGACCAACTACTGGTGCCGGTGTCTTCTCTGGAACTCGTTCCGGCTGCCGACCCGTCCTATGCCTGCTGTACCTTCCGAGGCTCCGTTGTAGCGCTTAACCCAGAAAGCGGTGAGCTGATCTGGCAGAGCTACTCCATTGACGAGGAGCCGGCCGAGGTTGGCAAGACCAGTGTTGGTACTGCAATCCTGGCGCCGTCGGGTGCGCCTATATGGAACAGCCCCACAATTGACCTGAAGCGCGGCCAGTTTTATTCAGGCACTGGGGAAAATTACTCGTCCCCGGCAGACGGCCGAAGCGATGCCATCATCGCCTTCGATATCAAAACCGGTGCCAAGCGTTGGGTCACCCAGACCACATCCGGGGACGCCTTTAATGCTGCTTGTCTCATCTACTTTTCCAGTAACCCGGCCAATTGCCCCGAAGAAAACGGTCCGGATTTTGATTTTGCAGCCGCATCGATCCTGGTGGAGCTTGCAGACGGGACGGATATTCTCGTCGCCGGACAGAAGTCCGGTAATGTGTTTGGAATTAATCCGGATAATGGCGAAATCATCTGGCGTATCCAGGTTGGACGCGGTGGCGTCCAGGGTGGCGTACACCATGGCATGGCGGCTGCCGGTGGTGTGGTGTACGTACCCATCAATGACATGTTCTATCCGGAAGATCTTACCCGTTACACATACGAAATTGACCCACGCCCGGGTATTTTTACGCTCGATGCAGCCACCGGGAAAGAGATCTGGGCTCAGCCGGCCAATTATGTCTGTCCGGATGCCGTGAAGGAATACTGTGACGAAGGTATATCTGCCGCCGTGTCGGCTATTCCGGGTGGCGTTATCGCGGGGCACCTGGACGGCCGACTCAGGATCTACTCAGCGACGGACGGCAAAGTCCTGTGGGAATTCAGCACCCTGGGGGAATTCGAAACCATCTCCGGTGAAACCGCGCGGGGAGGGTCCATGAGTGGCAGCGGCCCCGTCGTTGCCGACGGCATGCTGTATGTGAACTCCGGCTATGGCATTTACCAGCACATACCAGGCAATGTCTTGCTCGCCTTTGGTTTGAAGTGAACCACTGTGCGCCAAAGAAGGCCCTCTTCCGTGAGGCGCTTAAGTAATAACTTGATAATCAAGGAGAAAACTGTGCGGTTAAGTGGTAAAACTGCTGTAATTACTGGTGCGGCAAGTGGCATTGGTGCGGCCAGTGCTCGCCAATTCATAAAGGAAGGCTGTCGAGTCGCATTCGGCGATATTCAACAGGACAAGGGCGACGCTCTGTGCCAGGAGTTGGGCAGTGCCGCCGTTTTCGCCAGGTGTGACGTCACCAAAGAGGAGGACGTGGCTGGGCTGGTCGACCTCGCCGTCAAAGAATTTGGTCATCTCGATATCATGTTCAATAACGCCGGTATTGTCGGTGCCGTGGGTCCGATTGATTCGGCGGTTGCTGAAGAGTGGTCCGCCACCTTGGATATCATGCTCAACGGCGTATTCTACGGTATGAAGCACGCCGCCCGCGTGATGAAGCCGCAAGGCAGTGGCTCGATTATCAGTATGTCCAGTACCGCGGGATTGATGGGTGGCCTGGGCCCCCATGCGTATGCGGCTGCCAAGCACGCCGTCGTCGGGTTGACCAAGAATGTCGGCGCCGAGCTGGCCCGGTTTGGAATACGTGTAAACGCGATAGCGCCGGCCTCCGTGGCCACGGAAATGGTTGCCAGCATCCTGACCGGTGACCCGGATGATATTGCGGCAACAGCCGAACAACTGGCAGTCGCCTCGCCCTTGTTGAATCGTGCCGGCACAGCGGACGACGTGGCCAATGCTGCACTCTGGCTGGCCAGTGACGAATCGGGTTATACCAATGGTCACGTGTTAACGGTTGACGCAGGGATTACCACCGGGTCTACGGTCGAGGGCCCTGCTTTTGCGGAGTACCAGCCCATGATCAGGCAAGCGGGCACGACCGGACTGTAGGAAAACTATCGTCCTGAGTGTCAGTTGTCACACATTTAGCATCAGTCAATGAGCTCTCGTGGGACGATTTCATCCGTGGGCGGCATGGCAGAGGGTTGAGCGATGAGCAGTGCAAACGGTGAGCTGCGCGCAGAGCTTTGCGAATACTTCACCGAATCTCAAATAGCAGAAATCTGCCTTGATGTCGCCAAATGGAGTCAACAGAAGTATCTCGTTGCCCTCCGTGTCGAGACGCCGCCATGGAGCGGATTGGGAACTCTCACATTCGACGAGGACGGCAATCCGCAGATTTGCTCTGATTAAACAATCAAATGAAGAGAATTAAGGGTTCAGAGTCAAGTGCCAGAGTTAATTGACATAGTTGGGTGCACAAGGCTGACTTTGAGCCCTTAAATTGCTAAATTTTCGACTGAAAACTCATCGCCACCCCCGACGGAGTCTTAATATAATATATTCTCTCCCCGTGAGCATCCACCGGTCCATAGGCCTCCACTCCATTCGCTTTGACATTTGTCGCAAATTCATCCGAATTTTCCACCACCAACTGCAACATCAAACCCTCTGGCATTTGTTCCGAGGCTTGCCAGCATTCCACCCAACTTGATTGATCTTCGGTTGGAAAAACACCACCGACAAAACCGGTGTGCGGTCCAAGGGTGTTTGTTAGCCCCAACTTATTTTCAAAGAAATCTAAATCGTCCTTGGCTTTCTGGCTGACACTGCAAAACCTTATTCCTATTATTTTCATTGCTACTTCCGTTTATGACTCATTGCTAAAAATCAGTGATCAGTCGCCGCATTCAATTGTTTGATTCTATCCTTTTGGAACAACCCAGAAATAACAGATACAGATAATCCAATCATAAACACAGTGACAAACATCGCAAAGAAATTGACTATAGGATTCATGAACATGTCTTTTTCGCGCTCCAATTGGCTAATTTGTCGCTCTATTTCGGCCGCTGCCGCACCACTGCTTTTAATCCCTTCAATGTAATATTGGTAGTATTGCTGCATGAATTCTGGATCGATGAATTCGACGTATATCACGTTATAAATACCGAACATGAGTCCTGCTATCGTACTAATTCCAGCACCAATGGAGAGTATTTTTAAAAAGCCAACAACTTCGCTTCGATGGGCCTTTTGATATTCCTTAACCGCAATGAATATGATGAGCATGCTCAAAATCATAGTTGAATAACCGATGATCTCGCCGGTCTTAAATGTCTCTGGTCCATAGCCAATGACTAAACCGGAGAGGAGTGGAATACCGACGATGATTGAGCCTGAAATTAGGCCAAATTTTAATATACTATGTCGCATGTTAGGTTCCGTACTTTCGTGTGTTGGTTAGCATGCAGAATAATCCAATCTGTTCCAAAAAGACTATCACCCAAATGGGTGAGAGGGAAATTACTTTATAAAATACAATCGCTTATACTCTGCTAATGCTTGCGTTCGGTTGCTAACTTGTAGTTTTTCAAATACTTTTCTGAGGTGCGTCTTAACGGTGTTCGGTGAAATATTAAGACTTTGAGCGATTTCTTTGTTGGTATAGCCGTTGGATAAAAAAACTAACATTTCTTGTTCTCTTGGGCTAAATCTGGCCAGCTGCTGTTGGTCAATTTCTTCCTCTTTCGGCGCTTGATTTTGTTGGTCAATACCGGCAGAGAGTTTAGGTAGTAACGCCCTTGAAACAACAAAGCCGATAACAAGAAAAGCGGTGGCAATAAAAAACAGGTAGGTTTCCAAGCCTATTTTATAGCTAAAGAATTGAAACTCAAAAAGCTTAAAAAGACTCAAGAGTAGAAACAAGATGAAGGAGTATTTCAATATCAAACGCCACATATCGGGAATAATACTGATAAGTGATTGATTTAGCCAATGTTTGCCGTGGGTGGTGTTTGCAACACAAATGTTGAAGAAGTAAGGGAAAATTAGGCGGTGAGTGTCATATGCAGGTTAGTCTTCTACTTCGTCCACTTCAAGCTGACCGGTCAGACGTCGCCAGACATGTGACCATGATAGCCCAATGGCCAAAAGGGTGGCCAGGGTCAGGAGGCCCAGCCAGGTAACGGTTCTGGCAGAACCAACATTGACCATACCCAGATCTACTAATAACCAGATACCGGTACCAAGCAAAGCGACACCCAGCACCGTGCCGAGTGTACCCAGACTGCGGCGGGTGGCGATCACAAATATTGTCCAGCCGACCAGCAATATGACACTCACAAAAAAATGCACGGCCTCCAGGCCTTCACCGACAAATGCACCCTTGGCCCAGTGCACATAAGAATAGCCGCTTGGATTGAATGTCGTTAGTACGAGAATCATCGCAGCAAGTAAACGCCAAAGGAAGTCTTTAAAACCAAATGACTTATGCAGTTTGTTGGAGGAATAACCAGACATATTGGGTCCTTGAATTAATACTGTTTCTAAGAGCGCGCCAATTATGGTCGCTGGCTCTTGGTGACTACTTCAGGATAATAAATTAAATTGGGTCTGTTGACATTAGTCAATCAATTCCAAAACATCCGCAACAGAAATTTTCAATGGTCAGCACCTGCTCAGTCACTGCATGACGAAGATTGCCTCTTGAAGTTGGGGTTGCACCAGAAACAGAAAACTACACCGAATCTGACTGATACATGAAGGACTAATTCGCGATGATGGAGGCACCAGACTCAGTCTGGATTCGTTGTTTTTTGTTAATCGCAGGGAGAAGACCATGAGTATGATGTCGGAATTTAAAGATTTTGCAATGCGTGGCAATGTCATGGACATGGCCATTGGCATCATTATTTGAGCCGCATTTGGGAAAATCGTATCTTCATTTGTAAATGATGTTTTGATGCCGCCCATTGGCCTGTTGATGGGCGGCGTTTAACTTCCAAATACACGTTTGAGTAAATCTGTGGTGCGTTTGACGGGATCACTACGGATCGCCGCTTCCTCTTTGGCGAGATAAAAAAAGATTCCATCCATGGCTTTCTGCACTACGTAGGTACTTAGATCAGTTTCTATTTTCGGTACAAACGGCAATGCAGAATACTGTTGCATGACCTTTTCGTATGTTTTGATGGCGCCAACATTGGCCAGACTTTCATCAACCACGGGCATCATCTCGGTTGCAAGGGACGCGGACATTTTTGACTCAAAATACTGTGTGGCCGAGTCGTCCGGGCCTTTGTAAATTGCCATAACATCATCCAGGGTCATATCGTTAATTGCTTGCATGAACAACTCCCTGGCTCTGGGTGTAGCGCCTTCAGCGGCCCGATTTAGTTGCAACTCGAGATCGATCAACATCGAGTCCATTTGGACCTTGGCCAAAACGTCCTTTACCTTCTCAAGTTTATCCGGCAGCGTGATGTGTATCAGTTCGTCCAGATTAAAACCATCCGCTGCGCCCAAATTTTCAACAACGGTCTGTGTACCCACCCTAAGTGCTTCTTTGAGCCCACCGCCGATGTCATTATTGCTGAGCACTTGCTGTTGGTCGTCGTCGGCACCGAATTTGGCTTTTAGCTTGTCCAGCCAACCGTATGAAAGGACGTCAGTGCTACCGCCGGACAAAGCCAACACCAACACAATTGAACTGAATCGTACGCTGTTGCGGGTGAATAATTGAGCCGCTTGAAAAGACACGTCGAACCTCCGTGGGCGTTGAGCCAACATTCCACCATTATAGTCATGTCACTTAATATGAATGAACATTCGCAGACAAACAAACTCCTGCAATGGCTGTTTGCAGGACCACACCGGTTCCTAACGAATAATCATCTTTTCACCGACCTTCATTATTTGGCTTTATTTGACAGTTTCGGAAACTTCTCTTCCGCAGCACGTTGTTCCGGCGTATTGCCGTACCCGCCATCACCTCATGGTGCCGCCTATTCTGGTCTGTGCTGCCGGGGAAATGGACCTGCAGTTTCTGTCTGGATGGCTTAGAGCATTATTTCTCCGCGGGTCCTATAGCGAGCAGCACGTTGCCGGGCATGTGGAAATACATACCGTAGCCCGAATTTACATAAATCATACCGTCGGCCACGACAGGGCCGCCGCCACTGAAAGACCCACCATGGGCTTTTTCACCTGAGACCGTTTCAAAGTCCACCAGCGTATTGAGCTCCCACAGAAGTTTCCCGTCGTCACCTGAGTAAATCCGTAGGCGGCCATCCATGTGCCCGGCAATTACTGCCCCGGGAATGGCCGTAATGGCCTGGGCGATACCAGCGTCACAATACTTGAGATCGCCGCAAACATCGGGAGCAGGGGTGGACCATATGATTTTACCAGTGCCTGCCTCCACTGCGTACAGGCCTGGCCGTGGGTCCAATTCATAATCGTAGTAACCGGACTCGTCTTCTGGATAGTACATGTCGCTGATGCCCACGTAGATCTTCTCACCCTCTGAAGCCATGCCAAACAACACACCACCCTGTACACCGCCACGCCCGACCTGGGTTTTCCATAGTGTCTCCCCGCTTTCCGGGTCGATTCCCATGGTGGCGCCGGATTTTTGTCCCCCGACGATGATGTCCTTTCCGTTTGCCAGTGTTACGAGCATGGGTGAGGACGAAAAATCGTAATCGGGTCCTTTCTCCTCAGGACAGTTGGCATCGTTGGTTGTGTAGTCCGACAGGCAGGCGACGTTCCATGCATCACCTTTGGTTTGCTGGCTGACCCATAGCTTCTTACCGGTCTCCAGGTCGTAGGCAATGATGGCATCCGAATTGGGTCCGGCCGGTGAACTGTAGTTTTCGCCGCTGCCCGAATACAGTCTCTTGCGCTTCAAATCGACAGTCGGACTGTTCCATATGGGTGCACCGGACGGTGCCATGATGGGAACTTCCATCCGGTTTCTGCCAACTTCCTCAGGTTTCTTGTCGACCGTGTAGTTCTTCCAGATTTGCTCACCGTTACCGGTATCCAGTGCGACCACTGCACCGCGGAATGTGCAGCAAACGTAGTTCGGATCAATTGCGTTGACCACTTCCAGTGACGAAACGGGAACAAACAAACGGTCACCTACCAGCGCTGGTGTGCCGGTGATGGTGGCATTCGGATGGGGATCTACCCTGGTCACCCACTGTAATTCGCCGGTTTTTGCATCGAGGGAATAGGCGCGTGCCAGGATATCGCCAAAATAGACACTGACCGGAGCCGCATCATCATCCCAGCCAGAGATCACAATTCCCGTTCGGACCTCAGCTGAAGCACGAAAAGTCCAGCGCACACAGCCGGATTTCGCGTCCAGCGAATAAACCGTGCCGTCATGGCTGCCGACGAATACAGCACCGGCTGCGACCACCGGCTGTGACCGTGCCTGGAAAGCGTTGGGGTACGCAAATGTCCATTTCACTTCAAGACCGGAGACATCACCCACGCTCAGACCGCCCGTTTCAGCAGGCTGGAAACGTGAGTTTTGTGGATTGACCCCCCAGCCCAAAGACGCAGGTTTCTTTGCCGGGTCAAATACGCTGGATTCATCGCAGGTTGGTGGTGGAAAACTTACCGCCAGCTCATCCAGGCTACGTCCGGTAATAAACTCGGCCACGTCCCGCTTTTGTTGCTTTGACATGGTCTTCGACTGCTTGGCCATGGTGCCACCGTCCATTGAGGCCAACAGCGCATCGGGGGCCATCATCGCCAGGAACATCCTGTGTGGCGCCTTATAAACCAGCTTGTCATGACAGTTGGCGCAACTTTTTTGGTACGCCGCTTTGCCGGGGTGGGGGGCCGTGACTGCGGCGTCGCCAGCGGGCGTGGTGTCGGCAACATCGACCGGTGCTGATTCGGACCCGCATCCCACGGCCAGGAGACACAATGTAATCAAGCTGTAGCGAAAGTTCATTTCTCACCTCATGCTTGGCAGCCGTGGCCGCCGGTACATCGGCACGGTTTGCCAGGAACCCTGACACTCTTGGGGCTGGCGGTGCCGGTTCAGTGTTGTTTGCCTACTGGATACTCAGGGTATTGTCGATGATGATCTCAGTCCCATTGACCCAACGCGATTCGTCCGATGCCAGAAACAAGACGACGTTGGCCACGTCTTCGGGCTTCCCAAGGCCAACGACGGGGCTGATATCCTCTTTGTTTTCCAGACCGAGATCCAGTTTTGTCTGGTCGATCATCGGTGTGTCTATGGCGCCGGGATGGAGTGAGTTAACGCGGATGTTATGACCATTCATCTGGCAATACACAGCCATTGCCTTGCTCATCGACCGAACGGCACCCTTGGCCGCGCTGTAGGCAAAATAGATCGGAAAACCGAGGTGTGAAGCAATGGACGCAATATTGATGATGGACCCACCGCCGGTTTCGCTCATCAGCGGTACCGCGTGTTTACAGCCGAGGAAAACACCTTCACACATTATTGAATTCTGTTTACGAAAGGTCTCGAGCGTACATTGCTCCGGCGTTTCCATGATGACCATTCCGGCATTGTTGACCAACACGTCAAGACGGCCGTGCTCATCCCTGATCCACTGGAGGATCGTCTGCCAGTCTGATTCGCTGGAGGCATCATGGTGCAGGAAGGTGGCCTTGCCACCTGCTTCGCGTATGGCCGCTGCAGCTGCTTCGCCTTCCTCGTTCTTGATGTCAGTCATTACAACGATGGCCCCTTCCCGGGCCAGTACCTGCGAATCCGCCAGTCCCAGACCCTGGGACGCACCGGTGATCAACGCCACTTTTCCATCAACTCTGCCCACTTCCATTCTCCTGTGTATTTCCAGTTAAGCCAGGTGTGCCCTCAACCCTTGTCTCAAGACCCGGCCGGGTAAATCCGGTCGTCTTGCCGGGCTTTATCACGTAAAAATTCTGTTGGTCTGAACCGCTCTCCAAATGCATCGGCGAGATCATCACACAGCGCCACAAATTGATTCATCCCCATGGTATCCACATAGGACATAACCCCACCCGTGTAGCCCGGATAACCGCAGGCCAGGGTCGAGGTCAGGTCAGCGTCGATGGAATCGATTCTGTCGTCCTGCCAGAACTCGGCTGCGGCCAGGGCCTGTATGGATAGAAAGCGTTGTTTAAGTGCTTCAACGTCGATTTGATTACCGTCCGCTTCCTGTGCCCCCGGTGTGCCGGCCATTGCCAACGGTCCCTCGGCCATGCCGGCTGCTAACGCTGCATTTTCAACCACGGCCGGTTGCAGCCCCTCGGTTAGCATTCGGGCGCCCTCATCCATGTAGGCCTGTTTACAGTGCTGGACAAAAGCGGGGTCGCTTTTTTCGACGCAAAATTTGCGTTGCCGCTTGTTGATAAAGGCCGTGCGAACAATATTACGCGCCACTGGATCTCGGGTCAGTGCAGAATACTCACGTGTCTCGATTTTCAGACCGGCGTCGATCGAATTGACGGTCGTGCCGTTGAACAGGCACCTCAGCGCAGCGATGGGTGCCGGGTAGTTATGCCGATACCTGGCGCTTATCTTTGCGGTGGAAACCTGGAACAGCCGCCCGATATTCATATCGTTGAGCTTGGCACCACCCGGGATTCTGAAACCCCGCCGGTCCCAGGGCTGCTCCGTGAAGCCTTTTTCCAGGACCCACCGTTCGGCTTCTCCCAACAGGTCATCGGCGGTCGCGAGCTGGTCAATAAAGCCCAGTTCAAGTGCTGTGCCAGGGGCCACATGGCGTCCCGACAGGATCAACGATGACGCTTCTTTGAGACCGATCAATCGCGGCAGCCGTTGTGTACCACCACCACCGGGCAGCAGACCCAGTTTTACTTCCGGCAAGCCGAGAAGTACCTGCGGGTCATCCAGCACCACGCGGTAATGGCATGCCAGCGCCAGTTCCAGCCCGCCGCCAAGGGCATTACCATTGATCGCCGCGGCGACCGGCTTACCACAGGTTTCGAGTTTGCGAAGTGACTCGGTAAAGGTCCGTGATTGTGTATAGGCTTCCTCAGCCGTTCGATTCATTGCGTAATAACTTACGATACGATTCAGGTCGCCGCCGGCCATGAACGAAGATTTCCCGGAATGTAAAACGGCGCCAATTGCCGCCTCGTCCGCTGCCAATTTCGCTGCCACCTCACCAAGCTCGCGATGCATCTCAGGGGTTAGTACGTTTACAGGCCGCTCCTGCACATCGATGGTAATGTAGGCTATGCCGTTGTCTCCGCGCCGGTAACGCAGGGTCGTGTAACCGGATTGGCTCTGGACAGTTTGCCCACTCATCGTTTCGCTCATGTCAAAGCCTCTCGATGATGGTCGCGGTACCCATACCAGCGCCCACACAAAGGTTAACCAAGGCTGTACCCAGACCGCGCCGTTCCAGCTCATCCAGTACCGTGCCGAGGATCATGACCCCGGTTGCACCAATAGGGTGCCCCATGGCGATTGCACCTCCGTTAACGTTGATCTGCTCGTGTGGAATGTCCATTTCCTCCATGAATAGAAGTACCACCGAGGCAAAGGCCTCATTTAGCTCAAACAGGTCAATGTCGGAACGCTGCATGCCGGCTTTGTCCAGTGCCACGCGGGCCGACGGGGTAGGGCCGGTCAGCATCAGGGTGGGGTCCGTGCCCACTGACGCACAGGCCCGAATCCGTGCGCGTGGATTCAAGCCGAGTCGCTTTCCCATTTCGGCCGAGCCGATCAAGGCACCGCCGGCCCCGTCGACTATTCCGCTGGAATTGCCGGCCGTGTGAACATGCTCGATCTGACCCAGTTGTGGAAACTTCAGAATGGCCTGTTGATCAAACCCCATCTCGCCAAGACCGGTGAAAACGGCGGGCAGCTTTGCCAGTGATTCAACCGTTGTTGAAGGCCGTATGGCTTCATCCTTACTCAGTAACGGCAGCTTGATTTCGTCGACGACCGGAATTACCGAAGCACCAAAGTGACCATCCCGCCAGGCCGCTGCAGCGCGACGTTGGCTTTCCGCTGCGTAGGCATCGACTTCCTTTCTGGTGTGGCCGTTCAGGGTCGCGATCAAGTCGGCTGAGATACCCTGCGGCACGAAATAGATTTTGTAAGCCAGCGACGGGTCAGATGACCAGGCCCCCCCTGATGAGCCAATGGGTATACGTGACATGCTCTCGACACCACAACCAATGACCAGTTCGCACTGACCGGAAATCACTTTGGCTGCCGCCAGGTTGACAGCCTCCAGCCCGGAAGAGCAAAAACGATGGATCTGCTGACCGGGTACCGTCGAGGCATAGTCTGCCGCCAATACTGCACTACGTCCGATAGCGCTACCCTGTTCACCAATGGGTGAGCCGCAACCCGCGATCACGTCTTCCACCAGGGCGGTATCCAACTCGTTTCTGTCTTTGAGTGCGGCCAGGACCTGTGCCAGGAGGTTCACAGGTGAAACGGTGTGCAAGGCACCATCGGGGCGTCCTTTACCGCGGGGGGTCCTTACGTGGTCAAAAATGTAGGCTTCAGTCACCGGTTTTGCTCATTGGTTTCCTGTTCGTCTTCCACCAAAAATTCTTGGCGGAAAACTCATCAACTGGATAAAAAATTATTGGCTTGCAAGTAATCGGGTACGTTATCATAGAATTTGTATTTAATTCAAAAACTATAACAGTTTTGACCAATCTGTTCCTGTAAATCTGGTGCTTACCTGACCTCGGTCAGGTAACATCAAAGGTTCAGGAGCACCTCTGTAAGGACCAGGTGATGGAGCTAAGAGACAAAGTATGTGTGGTCACGGGCGGGGCATCCGGCCTGGGCCGCGCGACGGTGGAGAGATTTGTAGAAGACGGTGCGAAAGTGGCCATCTTCGAACTCAATGAGGAACAGGGGTCGGCACTTGCGGACAGTCTCGGTAGCGACGTTTGTTCTTACCCGGTCAATATCGCCAACGATGATGATATCAGTGCGGCGATCGAAGGTGTAATGAGCAGGTTCGGGGCCATCCACGTTTGTGTCAATTGCGCAGGTCGCGGTGGTGGTGCCACCAAGACACTGGGCAGGAAGGGTCGTTTTCCCATGGACTTGTTCAGGGATGTCATCAACATCAACCTGGTCGGCACCTTCAGTGTTTTGAGCCAGGTCGCTGAGAAAATGGCAGACAATGACCCTGATGCAAACGGCGAGCGGGGTGTCATTATCAACACCTCGTCCATTGCCGCCTTCGAGGGTCAGAAAGGTCAGGTTGCCTATGCCGCCAGTAAGGCCGGGTTGGTGGGTATTACACTGCCGATTGCACGTGACCTGTCCTACTACGGCATCCGTGTGGTCACTGTCGCCCCGGGTGTGTTTGATACACCCATTCTGAAAGGCCTGCCACCGGCGGCCAAGGAGTCTCTGGCCAAAAGCATTCCCAATCCAGCCAGATTGGGTGCTCCTGGTGACTTTTCCGCACTGGCGAAGCACATTGTCAATAATAGCTATATCAACGGTGAAACCATCCGCCTGGACGCAGCACTGCGGATGTCATAATGGTCCACCCCTTCCGGATTAAGCGAGACAATAGTGCGTATTGTCTATTTCAATAGCGCCAGGTTTCCTCGTAACCGTCCAGCCGTCTGCCCAGGTAGTCCTCGACACAGGTGAGCGCTGCCCGGGCTGCCCGGTCAACACCGATGCCCCGGCTCTTGAAAGTCTCGGAGGCGAAATACAATCCAGGTATATTTGGAGCGCGCCAATGGGGGCGATAGGATCCGACCAGGCAAGGTTTCTGGATCACGCCGAAGCCTGGATCAAAAACCAGCGTGCGACGTCGCCAGATTGGGTTCTTCAAGCCGGGATACATGATGCCCATACCTTCCTCGAATTTGTCGAAGGTTTCCCTGACGTATTCCTTGTCACTCGCCTTGCTGCCGGGGATAACACCACCCATGACGTGCAGGTGCTGGCCTTCCGGTGCGGTACTCGGATCCATATTTGACTGGGTGAAGAAGAAACCGGGCAAGCCGGCAACCGGATCGTGAACCCAGGTTGAGAGTTCCTGGGGAGCGTATTGGTAAACCGGCTCCTCGGTCGCAATGTAAAGCCCGAGCCATGAAACACGGTATTTGTCCTGCGCTAGGTGTTTGATCTGACCGGTGTACCAGTTTGGCAGATCGTTTTCCGGGATAACATTCAACACGTTCCATACCGGCAACGTGGAAATCACACAACCGGTCTCTACGAATTCTACCTCAGCAGTTTCCTTGCTGTTGATGATCGGGTCACGTGGTATTTCAATACCCTTGATTTGCCTGTTCTCAATGACGACTCGACTCACAGAGGTGTTCATTCTTATCTCGCCACCTTTTTCACGACATGCGTCTGCGAGGTCCTGCCACAATCCATCCCAACCCTGACCCGGCCAGCAGGAGTAAGCCGCCATGTGCTTTTCCTCATAGTGCATTTTGCGTACAAACAGATTGTCACTCGCGGAATGGTCCCAAGGTTCGTCCGTGAGACATTCAAGCACTGAAATATACTCGAACAGGTCAACGACTCCCTGGTCGTCGGTGTACTGATGAATCCAGTCACGCAGATTGCGGTCGTCCCAGCGGTCCAGTTCTTCCCACGACGTGTTAACCAACGCCTTGATGACCTTCTTTAGCTCCGTTTTGTCAGCCGCATAACGGTCGCGGATAGACCCCCATTCGAGCTTTTCATGGTCCCAGACCGGCATCTCTGCGTTGACTTTGCCATGAATCAGTTCCTTGCCCACATTCTCAAAAATCTTGGTAATCCCCGAGCCTCCATCTTCAATCAGGTGTCCACCGATATTGACGGTAAACCCCTGGTCCTTGACGGCCAGAGCCCGCCCACCGAGATAGGGGCTTTTTTCGCAAACAAGTACGGATTTTCCTTCCTTGGCGAGTAGCGCGCCCGCCGACAGACCGGCGGCTCCTGCGCCTATCACTACTACATCGTATCTGGCCATACTGATTCATCCTCAATTGCAGACATTGGTTGCTACTCGCTATAAGGGCTATATATTTGCAAGTAACAACTCTGGTGGAGTGTTAATTAAACATCTTTGGCTGTATTTTTAAAATTTAGCGTTTCAACACAAAAATATATATACCTACTGTAAATATAACGGATAAAGTGAGTTATTGAAAGTACCAGCTTTGCTAAAACAGCCATTAGTGGCTATTATTATATGCTATTGAAGTATTATAATGAAATCCTGTCTGACCGCACACCAAGTTTGGGTTTGTGGCAACCGTTCCGCCTTGCGGGGAGGTTCGGTGAACGAGTGATCAGAAGTGACATCGACCGAGGTAAGACCATGAATTTTGAGTTAAGTGAAGAGCTCCAGATGTTTCGGGATTCGGTACACAAGTGGGTTGACCAGGAGTGTCCGAAGGACTGGTGTCGGGAACTGGAAAGACGTGAGCATGAGTACCCACAGGAATTGTGGGACAAACTCACCGAGGCAGGCTTTCATGGAATCGGTATAGATGAAGAATACGATGGCCTGGGTGGTGACATCATCTTTCAAGCCACGTTCATGCGCGAGTTTGCCCGCAATGCGGCCGGCCTTGGCTGGGTTTGGGGCATCACGTCTTTTTCCGGGGCCAAGTCGATCGGCTTTTACGGCTCGGAGGAACAAAAACGTGAGTTTCTGCCAAAAATGGCTGCTGGTGAACTGAAAACTTCCATCAGTTTTTCTGAACCCGGTGGCGGAACGGATTTGCTCGGTGGCATGAAAACGAGTGCTGAAAAAGTTGATGGTGGCTGGGTCATCAACGGTGAAAAAATTTGGAGCACCGGTGCCGACAGTTCCGACTACCTGCTGTTGATCGCACGCACCGAAAAGAACGTCGAGCGAATATCTGACGGCGTTTCATTATTCTTTGTGCCCACCGGATCGGAAGGTATTACCGCCACGCCATTGCCTAAACTCGGTATGCGCGCACTCAGTTCCTGCACGGTCCTGCTGGAAGACGTTTTTGTCCCGGACAAGCTGATGCTTGGCGAAGAGGGCAAGGTTTGGAAAGACACCACCAAGACATTGAATAACGAACGCATCATGATGTCCTCCATGTGTCTCGGGATGATCGACGGCGTGCTGGAGGATGCCGTTGATTACATGAATCAACGCAGAGCGTTTGGCAAACTGATCGGTGAGTTCCAGGCCTTACAGCACACGGTTGCCGACATTGCCATGTGGCAGAAGCAGACTGAACTGATGCTGTTTAACACCGCCTGGCTACAGTCAAAGGGCCTGCCATGTGCGATGGAGGCGGCCATGACCAAAACCATTGCCTCGGAATATGCCTGTAAAGCAGCGGATCACGGAATTTCCATCCTCGGGGGTATGGGTTACTCCGCGGAGACCGATATGCAACGTTACTGGCGTGATGCAAGACTACTGCGCATCGGCCCCGTCAGTAACGAGATGGCCCGCAACATGATCGCGCAAGGTCTGGGGCTGCCGAGGGGATTTTAGCCCGCATATTTCGCCAGTATCCAGACCCTGGCTGGTTCAGGCCGGTTTCTCGACCGATTCTCGGCGGCCCAGGCCGGTTTCTCGACCGATTCTCGGTCTCACCTTCTCTCACCTTCTTCTGGATACTGGTGAAATATGCGGGCTCGTGCAATAGGTCAGCTGCCTGAATGCATCGCAGGACTTAAAGTTCAATCGGTGGCTTGCCTGTTTGGGTGACCTCGAAGCGCCGAACAGACGGGCCGTTTAGGGGAGAAATGGACAGGATGTCCATTTCAGGCCGCCCAGGGCAGGATGCCCTGTAAGGCCGGCCCCGTCCAAACGGTACTAATGTGAGGGCAGCCCGAAGGGCCGCTGAGCCGGGAACCCAAACAGGCAAGCCACCGGTTGAACCCCACCTGAGGTCCAAGCAGTCGACCTCAAGCCGTGCAGTCAACCATTTCGGACCTAACAGCTAGGGTGTAAATTCACGCAGCCGTTCCGAAGTCGGGTCCACTTCTTCACGCAGGATTCTCAGCTCTTCATCCAAGGGCGCATCGGTGATTGCGATTTCACCATCTGGCAACACGAGTTCGAAGCCGGTGGCCTCGCGGACCTGATCCAGACTCACCCCAGGGTGCAGACTTCTGATCTGCATGGACCTGGACTCGAGATTGAAATCCATGACACAAAGGTTTGTAACACATAATTGAGGTCCGCCGGGAAGACCCAAGTCTGCGCGGTGGTTGCCACCGTCACCCCAGCCGATACCGGAACGAAAATCCAGTTTTTCCACGAATATTCTGGGGTTATGTGTCGTGCTCCACAAGTAGATACGTGGGATCATGCAACCCAGGTCCGCCATGCCGCCACCACCGGGTAAACGCACCTTTGGCGTGTCGTAGGGGCCGATCACTGAGTTGTTGACGTTTCCAAACCGGTCAATCTGAGCCCCGCGAAAGGCAAATGTATTGTAGTGCCCACCCTGTGCGTACGCCCAAAAATCAAAGGGCGAGTTGGCCAACATGGCTGCGCCATCCCAGATTGAATCCGACAGGGTTGACTCTCCGAGCTGTGCAGGTTCGGCGTCTATGGCGATGGATGAAGCCGCCCACACCAGCTCTGGCGCATGGGTTTTGCGCGCCAGCAGGTAGGCACATACCGGAATAAACGAAACCGCACCGTTAAATGCCCGTGTCGTGTTGTCGAATGCCCTGGCCAGGGTGACCACCAT
Source organism: Gammaproteobacteria bacterium (assembly GCA_021772915.1). Taxonomy (GTDB): domain Bacteria; phylum Pseudomonadota; class Gammaproteobacteria; order Xanthomonadales; family SZUA-36; genus SZUA-36. Next base: position 24,008 of record JAJFLB010000046.1, read on the forward strand.
TAACTCATCAATGGAATAGGTCCCGGGATTCACGTGGAGGTTCTGCGAATTCGCATGAGTGTGCTGGTGCCGCCTTGTGCGCCCATGAACTCAGTGTGTGAGACGGGTCCCGTTATACGTTGCTCCCAGAATTCCCCGAACTTTTCCGGTTGGGCTGCGGCCTTCGAGTAGACATCGTAGAACTCCGTGTCGTGCGTGTATTCGGGAAAACATGAATTTGGATAAGCCCCCCAGGGTATCTCAACAATGGCGTCCACCATGAACCTTGGATAAGTGGTTCGATGCGGCTCAGCAAGGAAATCTCTGTGCGAGATGATTCTTTCAGTACTTACGATGGTGGTTTCCGCCGCGTTCACTATTTCGTTGTCCATCCATACCAGCTTTGGATTGACGCGGACATTACCCAGGGAATCTGCTTCATTTGCATGCACCAGTGCGACATCCACGGGCAACGGTGTGCATGCGATGTAGGACTCTCCACTCACCTGGTCAACCTCAAGACGGGTGGTGTCGGGGTGTAGCTTGATGACATCGGTGCCCAGACCGGCCTTGGTGGGTATAAATGGTACGTGGGTTGCGGCGGCCCTCAAGCGGGCGATCAACAGGTACTCGGAGTATTCTTCCAGTTCACAGCTGCCGGCTTCAACGGCTTTACGGAAGTTCGGTGCCAAACCCATTCCTTCAAAACTGACAAGGCCGGAGACCACGCGGCGTACACAACCACCAGCGATCAACCAGTCCACGCCCAACCCATTGACGATCGCCACCACAACCAGGTCTTTCTTGCCCTGGCGCACCAGTTCACGCACCAGCGCCATGGGTGTTGAGTTCATGGACAGGCCACCCAGTGCGATGGTGGCGCCGTCCGGTACCCGTGCTATGGCCTCTTCAATACTGCTTGTCTTTTTCATTCGGGACACCGGGTTCTCCCACTACCAGCGACAGGCCGCGGGAATTGCCGGGTGGTCAATGGGCGGATACTTTTTGTGCAATGGTTGAACGACTTCTTCACCGAAGCGCAATATTTGCTCACGCGTGGCTTCAAGAGATGGGCCGGTGACCATGCGAAAGCGCATCGTGAAGTAGTCGACTCCCAGTTCTTCGTGGTACCACTCCAGCCGCTCACGGCATTGGGCTGCTGATCCTATAACGATATATTTGCGTACCGAATCCTCGGTGATTTTCTCCGGTGTATTCAAATCAGGGTGATGGGCAAGGATGCCCTGCTTGCAATAAAACTGCAGGTCCGCAACGTAATGTGGGCCGAACTCCTTCACGGCCTGTTCATAGCTGTCAGCCATCCAGCCATCTCGCATCAGCACGATAAACGGCTGCTTGCCATGTGCTTGTGCACAGGCGCGGTAAGCTCCGGCCTGCTCGTCCCAGGTTTCGCGCTGGATCGGAAATGGGTCACAGGTCCACGCATCCGCATAACTCCCGCAACGTTCAATCGCAGGGGGTAACTGGCCGCTACCCCAGAATGGGAAACGGGGTTGCTGGTAGCTACCCGGTGATAGCAGCCCGTCACGCACCTCGTAAAAATCGCTGTCCCAGTCGAAGCGTTCACCCCTGGATGTCAGCGCTTTTTCGATGAGCCTTACATTGTCGAGGTAGCGACCCAGCATTCGTTCAAGTGGAATACCGACTTGCCCCCAGTACGCTTCGTGATAACCCCGGCCCCAGGTCATATACAATCGCCCGCGTGAGAGGTTGTCGACAATGGCGCATTGCTCAGCCAACTGCATCGGGTGGTACAGCGTATTGACCAGACAATACGAACCCAGTGCAACCTTGTTGGTTTCCCGGGCCAGGATCATCAACAAGTTCATGGGGGAGCCAAAATAAGACTCGGTACGATTGTGACGGTCCGGTACCTGGATGGAGTGGAAGCCGGCCTGTTCGGCCAGGATCCCTTCTTCGACCATTGCATCCAGGGTGGTAGAAACATCCTCACGACCCGGCATCGGTTGGTCATACTTGCCCTTGTTTGTGTCGATCAGGTAACCAATTCTCATGGTCCCGGCACCCCCCAGTTTTCCGGTCGGTGGGTGTTATTCTTCCAGAAGAAATTCGCGTAGCCGTAAGCTGTGCGCCCTTCCGACTCGTATTCGGTGGCACAAAAGTAGTGATAACCCTGTTTGTTCAGTTCCTGATGAGAGATATCGAAAGCATTCAACACGTGGGCAGTGGCCAAGAGCTGTTGCCCACAACGGGTCTCGAGTTCAACTGCAAACGACTCAGGTGTCTGGTTTATTGATGCGTACCGGGCGTCCAGGTGGGATCTCTGCAGAAATGCGTTGTCCCCGCCCTGGTAAACGTAGCCAAAGTGAATATCCCGGCCGTCATCCAGGCACAACTGGAACACGTTAAATGCAAACTTCTGGTCAAACTGTGCCGAAGCCCACAACCACTTCCTGATACCTGCACGTCTTCCCCAGCCCCAGGCATGGTCCCGCACACCCACGCCATTGATCGTGTAGCTCTCGTCACCCACTCTGGCCAGGCCCGTATAACGACCCTGTTGCTCATAATGGTGACTGTTGGAATCTGCAAGGGCAGCCTCGGAATCTGCCCAGTAGTAGGCAGCGTGTATGGCGTTGAACTCCAGTTGCAGTCGGCAAAAACCGTCATCGAACAACATGGTCCAGCTTTTGAACGGTTTACGTTGCTGAAAACAAAGGGGCCCGAAATCCAGTCGTTCCTCACCGATGTCCTGCGGGATATTGAAGTCCCAGCGGGTAAAGCGTGCCAACAGTCGGTCACCCTTCCACAAGGCGAAGATGACATCGCCCGTTTCCTGGTTGGGGTGGACCCCGGAGTAACCAAATCCGGACAGCCCGCTGGCAGCGTCAATGAAGTCGAAATAATAAGCTTCACGCCAGGCTTGTTCGGCCGCGGTCGTGTGAATCAGGTCGTCACGGGTTCTGAGCTTGGTCATGATCCAGGCTCAGGGGTCCACGGTCCGGTTTTCGGATGCAGGGACGATTCCAAGATCCGCTTCCGCACGGATGACTTCAGCGAGCGTGGATTCAAACGCATCAGCTGCGACCGATATACTGCTGAGCCCGAATTCGATGAGTTTGCGGATCAGTTCCGGTTGCCGTGACGGCGCATCACCGCATATGGATACCGGCAGGTCATGCTTCCGGCAGTTTTGTACTATGTGCTCAATGCCCGCAAGTACCGCCGGGTCTTGAGTATCAAATTGTTCGGCCATTTTGTGGCTGTCGCGATCGATCCCCAGTATGAGTTGAGTCAGGTCATTTGAGCCAATTGAGACTCCGGATACATGTGGCAGAAACTGCTCGATCAACAGGATGTTGGATGGAACCTCGGCCATCATCCACAACTCGAACGCGGGGTTTTCAAACAGACCTTCATCCATGATCAACTGCCGGCAGTTTTCGAGTTCACCTGGGAATCGTACGAATGGTAACATCAGCCGGACATTGTCCAGACCCGAATCGATGACGCGTTTTACGGCCCGCAGTTCGAGCCGGAAACTCTCCGCATCTTCGAGGTACCGGCTGCAGCCACGAAAACCCAGCATTGGGTTCTCCTCCTGCTCCTCAAATTCGTCTCCTCCCTTCAATCCGGCGTACTCGTTGGACTTCAAATCAAGTGTCCGGTAGATAACCGGGCGTGGAAAAAATGCCTTGGCCACCTTGGTCACACGATCCGAGAAAAACGCGATGAAGGCCTCTGCACCGTTATCGGCGATGAGTTTTTGGGGGTGAACACCCATTGACAGGGCGAGAAACTCGGCACGCATCAAGCCCACGCCATCAGCGGGAATGGTGGCAAATTTTTCAGCCAGTTCGGGTATGCTGAGATTCAGCAGGATCTGAGTTTGTGTTGCTGGTCGCTCCATCAGTTTGCGAGGAAAATCTCCCCCTCCGCATTGAAGTTAACGGTACAGCCATCGAGTTCACCTTCGTAATCTATGTTGCTGCCCATAATGCAGGCGAGATCGAATTCACGTGCAACAATGGCAAGATGCGAGGTAGCGCCACCCAGGGTGCACATGACACCCTTGATCTTTGGAAACAAAGGCGTTACGGCAGTTGCAGAGGCTTCGCGGGTAAATACCACGATCTCGCCAAGATCTTCCTGCATTAACTGGAGCACATCCGGAATGCTTGCGATCACCCGCAGTGTGCCCGAGCAACCTTTGCCTGAGGTCACATTTCCCTGTCCGATTTTTCGCATTGCTACGCTCCTTGGTTTTTACCCGTGCAGGGTACTCAGGCCACCACCGGCCAGAAAAAGTCGTCATCAGTTGTGGCCATATAGTTCCAGATAGACGGGGGCTGATCCTGTGCCAGCAGCTCGTCCAGCAGCTGGTGGGCCGCATCCTCGAACTCACTCCGAATCCTCTCATCCCAGGCCTGGCTGTCGGGTAGAGAGTTAAAAAACAACCTGAAATGATTGGCAAAAAGTTGTACGCCGTATTCTGCTTTGTAACGTGGTGACCACTCTGTGGCCTTCAGGAATAATTCGATTTGTGCGGCTGCTGCACAGGATTCAATATGTTCTGCCTCCTCATGTGGGACCGGCACAATGCTATTCTCATTGTTGCGTGTAAACAGACCTTCCGCGAGTACGTGGGGTGCGATATCCGGCGCATCCCACCGAATACCTCCAAACATGTCGAAGTGCACCCGGACCCCGGAGATTCGTCTGACCAGGACCAGGTTCGCGTAAGGGTTTTGTGCCTCGGTAGCGGCCCAGGGCAGAAAGTCATTTTGCAGATCAGTAAACTCAAGCATGACGATTTGCTCACCTCCACCCACGGTATAGGGTCCGTGTGCGAAAAGACCGTCACGCTGCTCGCCGTGAAGCATGAATATATACAGTTCCAGGGTGGCTGCCAAACGCCGTAAGCGTGAATGGTCTTGCTGGCTTGTGGGTTCGATGCGGGTCTCCAGCCACTCAACCTGGTTGTCTGGCAGGATTGGCTGACCACCCATGTCCTGATCTGCGAACAACAGGCCATCCGAGCGGTACGCGCGGCAGGCACGTTGCCAGAAATCAACCACCAGCAAGGTGTCGTCCACTTTTTCGTCTGCGTATGGCTGTCCACGGTGCAAACCCTGATCCAGCAGAATCTGTTGGCGTGCACCCAGGTAACTGCACATCAGGATGGACAATTGCAGGTAGTAGGGTCGCGAACACAGCCGCCGCATACTCCGGCCAATGTCCTCCGGTGAGACATGTTGCATCAACTCACGCAGCAGGCTTGGTGCACGCTCGTAGTAACAGTACCAACCTAGAGATGAGCGGCGTGGTACATCGAACAGCACGGACCGCAAAAGGGCACGGTTTTCTGATCGCATGAAAGCCTTCTGTCGGTCACCAAACTGCTTAATGCAATCATTCAGCTGATCTACACCGAAAAAACTCATACGGGTACACCGCCAGTGTGCTCAAGGGGTGAGAAGACCGGTCCTTCGGTGGTCGCGATATGTTGCAGAACCAGTGGTTTCTCACGGCCGCTGTACAGATTCTCGAGATGCTTTTCGATGGACTGGTCGAAACAGTCACGGACCTGTTGGCCGAATTCGTCACCAAACCCCAGTTGGTCGGCAAAATTCTTGAGTAAACAGGCGTACAGGTCTGCACCATATGCGATGCGATAACGATCGTCCCAGTCTATAACCTTGCGATACAGGTCCAGCTGCGCGTTGCCAGCGGTCTCGGTCAGTTCGGTAATTTCCTCGTCTGGCAGTGGCCGATAATGGCCGTTTTCAACCACGAATACTTCTTCTGCCACGATGTTTGGGGCAAAGTCTGCAGGCTCGGTTGCCATTGAACCGAATAAAACAATTTTTGATTGCACATCACGTAAACGGATTACCCAGGCAAGGTGGTCGCGGCGCGGCTGGGTTTGCAATCGTGCCCAGGGATAAAAGTTCTCACGCAGGCCAATCAGCTCTCTGATCACCATGGAATCACCATTTGCCAGGGTATAAGGGCCATGATGAAATACACCGACCCGGGCTTCTCCGTGCAAGATGAAGGTGTACAGTTCCAGGGTAGCAAGCATGCGGCGAACCCGGCGCTTGTGGCTGGGTGTCAAGTCGTCACGCAGGCAGTTCTCCAGGTCGGCCACCAAGGCCGTTTTAATGATCGGTATGCTGAATCCCGCCTCATCCGGCAACAGCAGGCCATCGTTCCTGTAATTACGGGCCACATCTGCCCAGAAACCCATTACACTGGCCACCTCCTCCACATTATCACGGCTCACCTGTCCATTCAGCCGTGCCTGTTCCCGGCCCACCAGGTAGCCCAGTGCCAGTGAATTCAGATGCACATAATTCGGCCTCGAGCATAATTTCTTCATGCCGTTGCCAATGCTCTCCTCATTGGCGTGCACTTTGAGGGTGCGCACCAGGGTGGGCAGGTTTTCATAATAGCAGTGGCTGCCCAGCACCAGTCTTCCCGGAAGATTAAACATCGGTGACGTCATTTCTGATCGTTGCTGATCGCGAAAGAAGTGCTTAACACTCTCACCAAATACGTGGATGTGGTGATTGGTCTCAACCAGGTCTACGCGGGTTGCTATTCCCAAATTGGATGCGACCTCAGTCACTCAGTTCACCTCGAGGTGGTGGAAACGATCAGCCTCGCTGGTGAAAGCCCAGTTCATGACACCATGCCCAATACGTTTGTCATGGTGGTACTCACCCACGCTGAACAGCATGTGGTCGTTGCGGTGAAGCCAGCGGTGTGAGGTATCGAGGATACCCTGTGGGTGACCTGTGTACCTAAAACTGCGTCCGAGCTTGTCCCTGGCAAGGACATTGACCTGCTCAATGGTCTTCCAGCGTTGCTCGCTCCATTCGACATCTACCGTTACATCACTTAGCAGGCTCAGTTCCCCGTCCTGATACAAATAACCACACAATGTTTGTTTACCATCATCGAATTGCTGCACCGCAATGTTGACGACACAGTTTTCATCGAAGGCTGCCCACATGATCAGGTAACTCTGCCAGTGTTTGCGGCCACCCCATCCCCACATACGGTCACGGAAACCCAGGGCGTCGATCGCCAGTTGTTGGTCCCCGACCCAAAAGTTACCCCGGTACCGGCCCAGCTGGTCAAAGTGGTGGCTGCCGATCTGTGGATCGTCGCTGGTTTCCAGCCACAGATTGGCCGCCGCCCAACTGAATGGAGGGTGCACCGCATCAAACAACAAATCAGCCGAAACATCACCGGCGTCATAACGAATCCGCCATTGCTTCAGGGGTTCAATCTCTTCCAGCTTCATTGGACCGAAGTAAAGTCGCTGCGAGACGGCTTCGGGTTCGACGTGGAAGTCCATCTTGCAGATTTCATGAACTCGCCGTTGCTGGTGAAAAACCGCAGCGTTAATGTCACCAATGGCCGCATTTGGAAAAACCCCCTGATAGACCTGAAATTGTAATTCCACCTTTGGGTCGAAGAATTCAAAATACCAAGCTTCCCGCCACCAGGGGTCGGCAGTGGCGGCGTGGAGACCATCACAGTCCGGATCCATCGTTGGTAACGGCCTACCCACTGTTTGCAACCTGGGTTGAAGCCAGTGAAATGTTCTGAAAGTCAACATCGTCCGGTCTGCAAAAACTGCCCTGTAGCAGCAGACCGCAACCCGGACAGAAGTATTCACGGTACTCGATCAGATCGTCGATAAACTGGCCTGGGTCGATCGGTGCCAGACCCACTTCTTGCACTTCGGTCACCCTCTTGAGGCAACCGGACTTGTAGTTATTATCTACGGCCTCAATGCGGGTTCGACACTTGGCGCAGCACCAGGCCTGGTCATCATCACTTGCGGAAATAACCAGGCCCTCGGAGACCTGTATGTCCCGGGGTGACTCGGGCATGGTTTGTAGTGCCTGGTCTCTGGACCCGGCCAGTCGATCGTGGATTATTTCGGCCCTCAATGCTGTGGTTTTCTTGGCATCGACTGCTCCATTGTCATCCAGGCAGACGCCGTATTGCCGTTCTCCGGAATCACGACTGACATATAAGTTTTCGATATCGGAGGCCACGTGTTGAGGATCTCTTTCCAGTGGATCGCCATAACCGGATGCGGCAGTCCAGGCCAGCGAGAATACGTCATCACTTTGCTGTACAACACCCCCGGTTTTGGGTGACACGTTGAGGTGCTCTCCGTCAATTTCCTCGAGGGCTGTGGGCATGTTACCTGTAGTCGCGGTTGCTTTCCTGACTGCCGCATCACGTACCATGCTGAAGCGTGTTCTCGATGTTGGGCTGCCCCCAAACAAACCCGGACCCGGAATGATCGTGTGTCCCCCTGTGGTGTAGTGGGTCATGGAATCGCAGTCGTTTAGTACGTAGGCGATTTCAGCCGCGTTTCCACCCCGGAATTTGCCACTGCCACCAGAATCCGGGATTTCCTTCCTCCACAGATAGAGCAGCGGATAAAACAACTCATTATCCTCGACATTTGGCATTGTGCTTTGCAAATCCCATGGCCAGCCGCCCGTGTTCACGCCATCCCTCCAGGAGAGCGCACCGAGGGCGCCACCCACAGGGTCGAGGAGGAAAGAAGCGTAGGGGTCACCACGCTGGTCAATACCTGCAATGGCGTCTATCGGAAAACACAGGGTCCCCATGCAGCTTTGCACTTCTTTTTGCAGTACTTCATCGGTGGAGCAGTAAAGCATGTGCGAGATAACCATGCCCGCCAGACCAATGGTCTGTAACAGCACGGTTGGTGGTGCTGAAACCACACCGGCCGGGAATTTGGCACAGGTCAGTGTTCCCGGTGTTGGTTCGAATTCCATGTGACGGTATGCACCCTCAATGACAAACATCTGGTCAAACAGCATTTGCGCAGAAATCATGGAGGCAATGGCGCCTTTCCAGGCCACGGAGGCACAGTTGATTGAGCCAATTTGGGGCGCCGTGCCCTCATTGTCGAAGATCAACTTGTTGCCTTTCTTGGTCAGTCGCAGGACATTGCGGTACACGTGGCGGTCCCCTTCACGTGCCAACTCTACCCAGGTTTCTTCGGCCCAGGTCCCGTCCGGAATCGTATCCAGTCGCTTGAGAAAAGCCGTTTCGGAGTTGTCCTGTAGTTTTTTCATGACGCCCTTGACGACCTTGGGTCCGTACTTATCAATCAATTGCTGCATCCGTTCACGTGCAACATTGCAGGCGGTGATCTGTGCGCGCAGATCCAGGGCAACGAGGTCGGGCATCCTCGATCGTCGAATGTACTCTTCCTCAAGGTCTTTGCGCAGCTCACCTTGCTCCACAATTCTTATCGGTGGAATACAACCGGCTTCCCAGAAGACATCCTTGGAGATAGGGTTGAAGGCGCCGGGGGTTGTGCCACCCAGGTCCCACTGGTGCAAGGTGTTGGCAAACCAGCAGAACAGTTCTCCCTTCCAGAACAGGGGTGCAAATATACACACATCGGCCTGGTGTATGGCGCCGATCCATGGATCATTGGTCAGAAAAATATCACCGTCCCTGATTCCGGGGTTTTCGGAACGATTTTCGAGGGTCCACTTGACTGCTGAGCCACTGGCCGACGACAGGTATTGCAGGAAAGGCCCGAAAAACACGAAATCACCGCTCTCATCCAACAGGCAAGGGTTGAAATCGTGTCCATATGCAGCGATTGGTGATCCGGAAACCTTCAACAGGGTATTGCCCTGCTCCACGTTGATGTTCCACATCGCATAGCGGATAACCTCAAAACTGATCGGATCCAGCTCGTCAGCGACCGATGTGTGCAGTTTGATCGACGGATCAATTTTCAGTGGGTCAGACGGAATATAGGGGTAGACTTTCCCGTCCCAGTTAATTTTTGCCTGAGCAGTCATTGGGCGGTGGCTTCCAGTTCGATGATAAAGTTGCCACCCGGGTCCACGGTACCGGTCGCCTTGGGTTGAACGACAATCGTGGTTTCAGGATATTCCACCACTGCGGGTCCTGTTACGATGTGACCCGGGCCCAACTGTAGCCCGGTATATATTGGTGTATCGACCTGCTCGCCCAGTAGGGGCCAGAATACTTCCCTGGATTCGGTCCGGGGATCTTCTGTGGCGGGGCTTTGTTCGGGGATGGCCGGCTTGACCAGCTTGCCAATGGCATTGATCTTGAACAGGCCAATCTCGACACCTGCCTGCCGGTATGCGGACCCCTTTCCGTAAAACCCCTCGTAAATGTCCTCAAATTTTGCAAAAACCCCTTCCAGATCCTGTTCATCCAGCTTGCCCGGTGGTACCGGTACGGGTAGCTGATGGATCTGCATCCTGTACTTCACTTCGACAAAACGCTGAATTTCAATACGGTCCGCTGCAACTCCGTCGTCTTCCAGCTGTTGTCGTCCCTTTGTTTCCAGTCCGGAAAAGACTTCATTGATATGTTTAATATCAAAGGGTTGTGACAAAAGATCGCTTTTTTCATAGACATGCAGGATGTCGGCACACAAAGTGCCAAAGGCGGACCAGGCGGCTGAGATGCTGCCAAGCGGCACGACAATTTTCTCAATGCCCAGCTCCCTGGCGTATTCGCAGGCATGGGTTGGCCCCGCGCCACCATAGGAGAAAATTACAAAATCCCGTGGATCGAGACCACGTTGCAGGGTCATTTGCCGCATCAACTCCGCCATTCTGGATTCTGCAATTCTGACCGCCCCGGCGGCCAGTTCCTGTATGCTCATTTCCATTTGCTGGGCCAGGGGTTTGATGGCTTCGATGGATTTCTCTTTATCAAGTCGCATCGAGCCACCAAGAAAATTGTCAGGATTCAGATAACCCAGGATCAGGTTGGCGTCAGTGATGGTCGGCACCTTGCCCTTGCCGTAACAGGCCGGACCGGGATCAGCACCCGCACTTTCAGGGCCGACCTTCAATGTGCCGCTGATTTCATCTACCCATAAAGTCGATCCACCGCCACTGCCAATCGACTGTACATCCAGCCTGGGCATGGAGAAAACATACTGGTTAACGATGGTCTCCGACGCTGTCAAAGGCTCACCGCCGTAAATGATACCGGCCTCGAAACTTGTACCTCCCATGTCGGTAATAATGACATTCGGGCTCTTCATCTCAGAGGCGAGAAAACTACTGCCGGTTACCCCTGCAGCGGGGCCTGAGCCGATCGTGTAAAGGGGTGCCTGTATGACTTCACTTGATGGCACGACTCCACCGGTAATTTGCAGAACAAGGATGGGTTGGTCGTAACCGTGGGACGCTGCCCGGGTCTCGATTTTCTCAATATATGACTTCATCACCGGGCCAATAAAGCAGTTGATCACAGTGCCCACTGTGCGCTCGTATTCACCACGTTTGGCGATCAGTTCATGGGAGCAACTGACAAATACTTCTGGCGCAATTCGGTGAATCATGCTCCGCAGTTTTTGCTCATGATCCGGGTTCACGATCGACCAAAGAAAACTGACAGCGATGGCGTCGATTTCCTGGTCCAGCAAAGACCGCACTGCCGCTTCGGCTTCAGCTTCGTTCAGGTCCAGGAAAACGGCGCCCTTCCAGTCGACCCGTTCACTGACTTCATGGATCAGGTTTCGGGCAACCAGCGGGTCTGGCTTCTGGTGTCGTGAAACGTGCAGGAGCTTCTCGATTGGCAGGCCCACGGACCGGCCTGCCGAGCGCATGATTGCAAGACTGTCCTTGTGCCCACGGGTGGTGATGAGACCGGTCTTCGCGCCCTTCATCTGCAACAGTGCATTGGTGCCGACCGTGGTGCCAAGGAACAGGTGTTCGGTGCTTTGCATCAGCTCGTCCAGGCTGATACCGATCTTGACCGCACAGGTTTCCAGGGCATCAAACAGACCGGCAGAATAGTCATCGGGTGTGGAGGGGCGCTTGGCAATGGTGATTTGGCCGTCATGGTCGATGACCGCGCAGTCCGTAAATGTGCCACCGGTATCGAGACCACAATAGTACTTCATCCAATTTCCACCTGATGAATATCATCCATAATGTATGTTAGAAATATAATCATAGGTGTTTATTTTGTTTTTGCATCGATATTATCGAGTTAGAATAACTAACCATGAAAGTGGCATAAACACACACATTATTATGAAATAGTTTTAACTCCACAAGAGCATTATTGCTTTTTTTCACTGTATAGATAAAATAGACATCATTGGCGGTTTTATAATCGTCGAAACACGCATAATAGTCAAATGCACCGGTGCAAATACGTTAACAGGAGTCACGCATGAAGTTCGGTATTTTGTTCCGAATTCAGGATCCTCCCAATGCAGAGCATATCGGTCGGCGAATGCGGGAGAGCATTCGAGCGGCGCAGGTTGCAGAGCAGGCTGGCTTCGATGGTGTTTTTCTGCCCGAGCATCACATGATGGATGATGGTTATCTACCGAGTCCGTTTCCACTGCTGGGTGCCATGGCGGCTACGACTGAACGGATACATATCGGAACCACCGTTCACCTGTTACCCTTTTATAACCCGATCCAGACGGCCGAGGCTGCTGCTGTGGTCGACCGGATTTCAGGGGGCCGTCTCAGGCTGGGTGTTGGAATCGGAAATTTTGCGCCAGAGTTCGATCTGATGGGGTTGAACAAGAAAGACCAGGTGGGTCGGTTTGCAGAAGCCATTGAGTTGGTTAAGCAGGCATGGACCGGTGAAACATTTGATTTCCAGGGCCAGTTTTTTAAGGCCAAAGGCAAGATCACACCGAAGCCGGCTGGCGCAAAGCTCTGGATCGGTGCAATGTCCGATGTGGGTGTTCGCAGGGCCGCGAAATATGGCTGTCCCTGGCCCACTGACCCACTGCACAATATTGCTGTACTCAAACACTGGGCCGGTGTTTATCGCGAGGCTGGGTGCGAATTTGGGACCAGCGAAAATTGTTCAGTGGTGTTGCTACGTGATGGCTGGATCGCCGATTCCCTGGATCAGGTAGAAGAGGAGTGGTGGCCATTGGTGCGTGCTGACCACTGGATGTATTTTCAGAAGGTACCGCGTTTTATTACCGCGCTTGAACCCGGGTTGGCCGGTGTGACAAGCGAACATGATTTTAAGTTTGAACGGCACAGAATCGACCGCTTCGTGGTCGGTCCTGCGGATGAGTGCATCAGGTCAATTCGGAAAATGCAGGAAGAACTGGATATGGATTATCTTGTTCTGACCTTCCGATTTGCACTTGGCCCGGACCATGAACGTCACCTCGAGTGCATTCGTCGGTTTGGTGCCGAGGTGATCCCGGCGTTTCACTAGTGCTCCATCAAGCTCATAGCCCAGCATCAGCGGGACCCGGACCTTGATCTGTACGGTCCCAGGCGAGAGCACCGGGGCAAGAGCAACAACTTTATGACTCAGAAAAGCAGAATCATGACAAGCAAGAGAAAAACTACCGGCAAGCAGGCACGTAAGTCCCAGGCAACCCAGCGCATGATTATCGACACAACGATCCGTTGTCTTGCCAGGTATGGCTATCACGATACGACCTATATCAGAATTTCCGAAGAGTCCGGAATTTCGCGGGGCGCCATGCGTCATCACTTTCCGTCCCGTACGGATATCATGAAGACCACCATTGAGTATTTACACCAAAAGCGGCTTGCAGCTTTTAAAAAAGCCGCGTCCGGCATTCCTGAGGAAACACGTACCAAAGCAAATATTGAAGCCCTGTGGCAACATGTCAACCACCCGGCTTTTATGGTATTCATTGACCTGGCGCTGGCGGCGCGCAAGGATCGGGAACTTGCGGCCATTTTCAGACCGGCACAGGAAACCTTCAGAAGGGAGTGTTATTACGCGGCACTCGAGCTGTTTCCCGAATGGCTGCCGCACCGTGAACAGTTGCGCTCGGCAATCGATATGGCACTTTACATGATGGAAGGAATGGTCCTTGACGATCTGTCCCCGGATGGGGATGAGGCGAGGCGCTTACTTGATTTCCTCGCGCGTGAACTGGATGTCCTGCGTAACAGCGAAGTCATTAACCAGCAGGCATGACCCACGGCAACGGGATAAATAGACTACGAATCAAACCATTGTGGATCAACCCGGATCCGCGATGAAAGTCCAGGATGGTCATGGAATCACGAATCATTGAGGTTACAAGTCTCGGCGACTTATTGTTGCGGGCGGCAGCGACATGGCCAGACGCGGAGGCATTGGTATTCCCGGGCCAACGCCTGACCTATGCTCAACTTGCCGAGCGCGCACAGCGCGTGGCACGTGCCTTGCAGGGTCATGGTATCAAGCCAGGTGACCACGTCGGCATCCTCGCACCCAACCTGGTGGAAGTCGTTGACCTGATTTTTGGCACGGCCCTGGCCGGTGGTGTGGCCGTGTTGATCAACGCGCGCTACAAAACCACTGAACTGGCCTACGTCGTAGAAAATGCTGACCTGAAGCTTCTATTCACCACCAACCGCATTGCCGACTTCGTGGATTTTGTCGATTTGCTTTATGCCGCCCTGCCTGGTTTGCGGGAGTCTGAAGATCCGTTGTCGTTGGTCCTCCAGACCGCACCAATGCTTCGCAGCGTCGTCCTGATGGAGGACTCCGATGATCAGGCTGGCGTGCTCGCATGGCAGCAATTTCTGGCGTTTGCCGACCAGGTCGACACGCAGGCGGTCTGGACCCGGCGCAGCCGTGTCGCGATGAGAGATCCTTGCATGATGATGTACACCTCGGGTACGACTGCCAATCCAAAGGGATGTCGTCTGAGCCACGAAGCGCTGGTGAGAAACGCCAGGGAGATGTCAATCCGATTTCAGATCAACAGTGAAGACCACCAGTGGAACCCGTTGCCAATGTTTCACATGGGTGCCGTGCTGCCGCTGCTTTCCGTAATTTGGGCGGGCGCACGATTTATTACCGATTCGCATTTCGAGCCCGATGCGGCAATTGCCGCGATCGAAGCAGAAAAGCCCACCATCATGTTCACCGCTTTTCCGACCATCATGGCGGCGCTTGTTGGCCATCCGCGTTTCAACCCTGACAAGATGCAGCAACTGCGGTTGGTCAATAATGTGGCACCACCCAGCCAGTTGCTCGAGAATATGAAGGTTCTGCCAAATGCAGTGCACGTTAGCGCCTATGGTCTGACCGAAGCATGTGGTGTTTCCTGCAATGGCAGTGCCGATGAGGATGATGAGACACGGGCGAACACCTGTGGCAAGCCCTATTCCGGGGTGCAGTTAAGGGTGGTCGATCCTGAAACCGGTGTTGACATGAAACCGGGTGAGCGGGGTGAAGTGGTGATCAGGGGATTCTCTTTGTTTGAGGGTTATTACAAGTCGCCGGAAAAGACCGCCGAAGTCATTGATGAACAAGGCTGGCTACACACGGGTGACCTGTGCTGTCTGGATGAAGACGGCCGTGTGTCTTACCAGGGCCGTATCAAGGATATGCTTAAGGTTGGTGGTGAGAATGTTGCCGCCGTCGAAGTCGAATCCTACATATTCACACATCCTGCCGTGCACCTTGTTCAGGTGGTGGGTGTGCCGGACGGGAAGATGCTGGAGGTGGCGGCTGCATTTATAGAGTTGGTTCCCGGCATGGAGTGTAGCGAACAGGAGATCGTCGATTTTTGCCAGGGAAAAATTGCCTCGTTCAAAATTCCGAGACACGTGCGTTTTGTTACCCAGTGGCCGATGTCGGCGACCAAGATACAAAAATTCAAGTTACAGGAAGCCCTGGCGCGTGAGCTCCAGTGCTAGCTTGACGAGCTGCCGGTCCGGCGGCCATTGAGCCGACCGGCTTGTTATTCTGCGCCGGGTGATTGCGATTCAGCGCTATTCTGGGCATGATTGAGTTCACACCTCTAAGCTGAAGAAAGTGAACCATTATGAGTAGAGAAACCATGGATGAGCTGGTAGCGCGCATGATCGGTGAGCATATCGACCTGTATCAGAATGAACCGCACAAGGGCCAGTATTGGGACTCGACCCCGTTTGGCGGGCCCGGTGTGGTGCCCTGTCTGTTGCTGCTTACACGGGGGCGAAAAACCGGCAACACCAGTACGCTGCCGCTTATCTATGGCGAATCAAACGGCGCCTATGTAGTGATCGCTTCGAAGGGTGGCGCGCCTGCTCACCCCGCCTGGTATTTGAATCTGGAGGCGGAGGCCGAATGCAAAGTCCAGGTCGGAGCAGACCACTACCAGGTCAGAGCCCGTACGACAGCGGGTAGCGAACGGAAAACGCTGTGGAAAATGATGGCCGAGATTTATCCACCCTATGACGACTACCAGGCGGCCACCGAGCGCAAAATTCCGGTCGTCATGCTGGAGCGTGTTGGCTAGGGCCTGTTAACACTATGCGGAAACCCATCGACGGCGGGTCTCAAAAGTTCATAGCGGTCACGGCGGTTTTTTTGTTGTTGGCCTCATTAGATGTTGTCCGTGCTGATTTTACTGAAGCACAGGACCAAAAAGGGGCGGGCGAGTACCTGAAATATTGCGC
The DNA here is from genome assembly GCA_021772915.1 of Gammaproteobacteria bacterium. GTDB lineage: Bacteria > Pseudomonadota > Gammaproteobacteria > Xanthomonadales > SZUA-36 > SZUA-36. Next base: position 40,438 of record JAJFLB010000046.1, read on the forward strand.
GGACTGTCATGGCGCCAAGCTGCAGGGCTCCGCACACGGGTCCGAATTAGCGGGCCCGGGATTCCTTGGTCGATGGGGCAATCGACCCATCGGGGAGTTCATTGCATTGATTTCTGAAACCATGTCCGGTGGTATTCCCCGGTCATCAAGGAAATCTGTCCATCTCAATATCACCGCGTTTATCTTAGGTTCAAATGGCGCCGTTGCCGGGAAGAAAGCGCTAAAGACCGACACAGGTCAGCCCATCGGTGCAGCAGTCGGGGGCAAGTCAGTCGTCGCAAAGGAAGCAGAATCCGAGCAGTGGGAAGGTGCCGCTAGCATCGCGGATGCCGCCCGCAAAGCCTCTGGTTTCGTGAATCGGGAAATCAAAGAATTTTCACCGGTCACCCAACAGATGTTGGCGCAGCCAGACGCAGCAGACTGGTTGAGTTGGCGGCGGACGCTGGATGGTCACGGTTTCAGCCCCCTGACACAGGTCACCCGTGAAAATGTCGATGAGTTAAGGCTGGCCTGGGTGTTGACCATGCGTGATGGCAGCAACCAGCCTACACCCCTGGTGCACGATGGCATCATGTACCTGACCCACCCGCAAAACGTAATCCAGGCCCTGGATGCCGCCACCGGCGACCTCATATGGGAGTACGCCAACGAGTACGAACAAGGATCACAGACCCTGGGTGGCCCGACGCGGACGATTGCGATTTATCAAGACAAAATCTTCATGGCGACCTACGACGCGGCCATTGTGGCTATTGACGCCCGTACTGGTCGACAGCTTTGGAAAACCTTCAAAGCCGACTGGAACAGGGGTTTCACGCACACCTCCGGTCCGACCATTGCTGATGGTGTAGTGGTCAGTGGCATCAACGGCTGTGAGCGCTATAAGCAGGAAGGTTGCTTTATTACCGGACATGACCCTGACACCGGCAAGGAGCTGTGGCGCACCTCGACCATCGCTTTACCGGGCGACCCCAACAGCACTTCCTGGGGTGACATGCCGGTTGAACTGCGGGCAGGAAGTGATACCTGGATACCGGGCAGCTACGACCCGGATCTGAAGCTATTTTTTATCGGTACAGCACAGGCCAAGCCGTGGGTCGCCGCCAGCCGTGGTATGTCACCACTGGATGCGGCACTGTATACGAACTCGACGCTGGCGCTCGACCCGCACTCCGGAAAGATCAAGTGGTATTACCAGCATATCCCGGGTGAGACACTGGATATGGAAGTGGGCTTCGAGCGGGTACTGGTCGACCTGGACGGTGGCAGGCAGATGGTTACCATCGGCAAGGACGGAATCCTTTGGAAACTGGATGCCGCAAGCGGGGCGTTTGTCGATTACGTTGAAACACTTCCACAGAATATTTTTGAGCCGCTCGACAGGAAAACCGGCCGGATCAAGTACCGCCAGGACATCATCGATGCAAAAATTGGTGACGCTGTAAAAGCCTGTCCCGGCATTTATGGCGGACACAACTGGCAGGCAGCAGCCTATTACCCAAAAAACCACTCGTTGATTATCCCGCTGCACCAGTTATGCGTGGAAATGATCGGGCGCGAAGTGCAAATGACCGAGGGCAGGGGTGGTTACGGGGGTGAATCAACCGTGTTCCCGATGCCGGGTAGTAACGGGATGCTCGGCAAACTGGTTGCCTACGACCTGGAGACCATGAAGAAAAAGTGGGACATCGAACAACGTGCCATGTTTTTGACTTCGGCGCTGACGACTGCCGGTGGGCTGGTCTTCATTGGTGACCTGGACCGTTATTTCAAAGCCTTTGACGTGGACACCGGCAGGGAACTCTGGAAAGTCCGGCTGGGCGCAGGTTTGCACGGATTTCCGGTCAGCTACGCGGTTGATGGTGATCAATACATTGCCGTTCCAACCGGCATGGGTGTGTTCAAGTTACTGACCGCCAAGCAGGCACCGGAAATCTACCAGCCCAACGGGGGCAATGCCTTGTACGTATTCAAGTTGCCCAAGGAGAGCTAGTGCTCTGTCCGTAGTTATCACATGGACAGAGCACTAGTCCGGTCAGAACGGAGGTGTATTTTTGCGTGACGCGTCTTGCCCACTTTGCTGGAACCACACACCGGACAGGATGACGGCCCCACCAAGTAACAGGCTGTTCGATATTGATTCATCGTAAACCAGGATTGAAAACAGACCGGCGAAGAAAGGGGTAAGCAGAATCCATGGTGCGACTTCAGAAACTGGGTACCGGCGGTAGAGACTGAACAGCACAGCCGTACCAAGTAAGGCGGAGACCACGACCGCGAACACCAGCGCCAGCCAGTGATGAACTTGCAGGAGTTTCGGGTCGGGGAACAAGGGCCCGGAAGCCGCTGCCATCAGACCCAATGGCAATACCGACACCGCTGAAATCCACGCCAGCATGCGTAATACGCCCACTGATTTGGATTTGCCGATAACGATCGAACCGGCCGCATACAAAAGCGCAGAAGCAACCGTCAATCCGAACGCACCCAGAGAAAGGTGGGATTTCGTTACGCCGGCCACGTAAACGGCACCAATGGTTGCTATCAGGATCCCTAGCCACTTCCTGGGAGAAATACGTTCGTGATAAAAAACCAGGGCCAGCATCGCTGACAGTGGTGGCATTAACTGGGTTGCAACAGCCACTGTTGTCAGACTTTCGGTCATATTGATGGCCTGGTAAAGCAGGTAGAAAGCCCCGGTGCCGATCACCAGGGCAGCTACCGTGAGTTGCCAGGGAATGCGCTCAAACGGTTTCCACCAGGGCAACAGGATCGCCAGAGTCAGCACCGACCTCGCAAACACCATTTGTTCAGGTGAGAAGACTTCCAGCACCACTCGAATTGCAACGAAATTAAAACCCCACACCAGGACGGTTAAAAGCATTAGGAGAATATGGCTTGGTTTCATGTTTCATCAGAATCCGGCTCTGGAGTTCCGGATTGTTCTTGTGAGCTTATCCGCAGGTGGCCAATCGTTTGCCGATGGCATCAAAAGTCACCTGGGTGTGGTGGTTGATTCCGTGCCCATCCACGATTCAATTCATACCTCGTTTGCGCATGTCGTTGGGGTCAACAATTTCCCGTATCAATCGGACCTGCTCACAACTTGGTGGTCGGGTTTCGGGTACGTCCGTTCCGGGCATCAACAATTCGAAGCCCGTAGCGTCCTGCACCTGTTCAACGGTTACACCCGGGTGCACCGATTGTAAACGCATTCGTTTACTTTGAGGGTGAAAATCCATCACTGCCAGATTGGTAATGACGGCCCGTGGTCCTCCACCAAGCCCCAGTTGCTCGCGTGTGTTACCACCATCAAGGTAGCCGGCCCCGGAAATATAATCGACCTTTTCCACCAGGCTTCTCGGTGAATGATCGGGGTTCCAGTAGTACAGGTCTTTGCCGATTGAGCACATATCCGCCAACCCGGCGGTGCCCGGCAGTCTGACCCTGGGGTGATGGTAATCCTCACCAATGATCGAGTTATTGGCATTGCCGTACTGATCCAGTTGCGCAGCGCCCACGCAAAATTTTGTTATCCAGCGCCCATTGAGAACGAAGTTCCAGAAGTCCGTGTATTGATCAAGATACATGATGGAATCACGCCACAACGGGGCCTCAAGTGTGGAGGCGGGAATTCGCTCAGGTCGCGGCTCCAGCCCAACCGAACTGGCAATCCACACCAGCTCTGGCGCGTGGGTCAGACGTGCCAGCATAAAAGCCGCAACCGGGATAAACGAGGCCATGCCGTTGCACGCCTGCTCACCATCCTGGAAGTACTCTGCCAATGCAGTCACCATCAGTTCATCAACACCATAGTTCTCGGCGGGAGGGCTGTTACGCCAATCGGTGGTCACCCTGGCTGCTCCCAGTTTCGAATCCTGTTGATGGTCTCGACACCGCCCACCATATCCATGTATTGCTGCTGATTTTCAGGTCCCAACACAAAACGTTCGATCAGGTTCCTGACTGCTGTGTCATCCCGTGCGGCCGCTGCCCAGTCAAGGTGAAATTTGCTGTCATAACCATAGTCCGGGTAAAAGGAAGTCGGGTGTGCACCAAACGGGACTTCGACCACCGCGTCAACCATGAAGCCGGGCAAAATGGTTTTTTCGGGGTGACGGCGCAGCACTTCGCTATCAACAATCTCCTCTGCACTGACAATGATCCGTTGGGCTGCTTTGGGCATGATGGCAATATCCGGCCACATGGCGGTTGGCTCATACTGGATATTGCCGAAGCGGTCGGCGCGGTGCGCGTGGATCAGAGCTACGTTCGGCACCAGCGCACGACAGGCCACAACGGGTTCGCCGCCGAAAGGATCATCGAGCATCAGCAGGTTATGTGGGTTTTGTGCAATAAGATCGGTGCCGATCGCGCCACGGCTGGGTAAAAAGGGCAGGTTACGGGCGCCGGCACCAAGACGCGCATTGAGCAGGGACTCCGACAACTCCTCGACCTTGATCCGGCCCTGTTCAACTGCCTTGCGGTATTGTTGGCACAGACCAAATTGCTCCATCGTCACCGCAGCACCGATCAGATGGTTGATCACCCCGGTTGCCGCCAGCCAGTCGACGGCTAGGCCACCGACCAGTACCACCAATCCCAGTTCGCGTTTTTGCTGACGAATCAACTCACGCACCAACGCCATCGGTGCTGCCTGGGTGGCCATGTTTTGCAGGGCCACGACATCACCGTCATTGATCAGGGAGACGGCCCCGGGTAGGGTGGTTAGTTTTTCCTCCATCAAGTTCTGAACACCGGCAAGGTGGCACCGCCGTCAATTACAATTGTTTGCCCGGTGATATAGGCTGCGGCATCGCTGGCCAGGTAAAGCATTGCGCTGGCCACTTCCCCGGGGGTGCCCCAGCGATTCAGAGGTATCGAGTGCGCCATTTTTTTGCGTTTTTGCTCAGGTATGGCCCGCTCCACACCGGGGGTAAGGGTCAGGCCGGGCTCTACCCCGTTGACGGTAATGTTGTGGCGTGCAAATTCCAGAGCAGCCGCCCGGATAAACCCGTTGAGACCGGCCTTGGAGGTGGCGTAATGCGCGCAACCCGGGACTGCCGCGCTATTGCCCTGTATCGACGAGGTAAACAGCATGCGGCCCCCGCCCTGTTCCTTCATCTTTGGCAGACAGGCCTTGCTAAGGCGAAAAGCACTGTTGAGATTCACGTCCATGACGCTTTGCCATGCATCATCAGACATCTCTTCGATTGGATCATAGGGGAAGATCCCGGCATTGTGCACCAGGATGTCGATGTGCTGAAAGTGCCCGGTCACCCCGGCGATCAGAGATTTGACGCCAGTGGCTGTGCCTATGTCCGCCATGACAGCATGTGCCTGACCTTCCGCACGCTTAATGGAATCCGCCACTCGCCGAATATCATTCTCACTGCGTGCGGTCACCACGACTTTCGCTCCCTGGCGGGCGAACAATAGTGCAATTTCTTCACCGATTCCTTTGCCGGACCCGGTGATGATGGCAACCTTTCCTGCAAGGGAACTGTTCAGGTTATCATGCATATTTCTTGTTCTCCGTGAGGCGTGCCACTTCGTTGTCCATACCTTCACCACTCACTTGCAGGCCACGGGAAACTTACCCATCCGGTGCACTCATCTCTGCACCCGGGATCGGATTGAAGTAGTGGATCACGACACTACGCTTTGCGATCTTCCAGACACCGTTCCGGCGTGCAAAATCATCGCTGTAGGTGGCGCTGATCATCTGCACGATGTCATCGTTGGTCGCACCCATGCAGTCTACGTTGCAAACACCTTTCGCCCGGTCAGGGCTGTCAAATTCCAGACGCAGGTTGGAGGTCAGGTGATGGCTCTCTCGCCAGACGGGATACAGAATGTCAAAAACCGCTTCGCGGATTCCCTCGTGACCGTTAAAGGTTCCGAAAGGTGGTCCAATTTCCCATATCGCATCGTTGTGCCAGATCGATATGAACTGGTCCCAGTTACGATTATCAAACCCAAGACAGTAGTCGGTTACAAGATCGCGTAGAGCGGCCCTGCTTTCCAGTTCGTCTATGCGGGCCACCAAAGTATCCAGTTGCTCCTGGTTGATGTTGTCGGTCATCACTGTGTCCTCATGGCTATCGTTTCGTATCACCTGTTATCTTGCGATTTGCAGCTTCCCGGGTCAATTTTGTTGTGCTCCCTGCTCAATCCACAATCGCATGGCTTTGATCTGATCCTGGTCCAGGGGTGGTTGCTGGATGGGCATCAACAAGCCCGAACCACCCACCGACTCCCCCGAGTCTATGAGTTTGATGTACAGGTAACTTTTGTTGGGGGAGCCCGGGTCAATCAGTAACAGAGGGCTTTGCTTTGACGGAACCCCGACCATGCGGTTCCATGTGTCAGGATAGAGCCCCAACCCACCTTGCTCGGCACCGGGCAGATGACACATTACGCAATAATGCTGCAGGATTGGCATAACATCCCTTGCGAAGCTGATTGTCTGTGCCTGTGCAGCATTGACAGCCACCATCAGGACAATAGCAAGCAATCGGATCATACGCCCGTTGCCAACACCGGTCAGCCTTTGTCCCGCGTCTCACCGTGTGCGGCGTTTGCAGCGATAAAGCCAAAGGTCATGGCGAGACCCAGGGTATGTCCGGCACCCCAATAGGCTTCTCGCGACGGGCTGGCAATGCAATTGCCGGCACCATAAAGCCCGGGAATGGGTTGGTTTTTTGTATCAAGCACCCGTGCCTTGGCATCAATTGCCGGTCCGCCGCAGGTGTCGAGTGCACCACCCGCAAGTATTATTGCGTAGTAGGGTCCTTTCCCCCTGATGGGGTGCATTGTCAGGCTGGGTCCCTTGTTAGGTGACCAGCCACTGTCTGCCCGCATGGGTGAGAACACCTGGTGCCATTCTCTGTCATAGGCCGCCTGACCACGCTGGAAGTCCCGGTCTTTTCCAGACTTGGCGAAACCGTTAAATCGATCAATCGTTTTCTTGAGGCTTGCCGCGAACGAAGGGGCCAGGGTAACCCCCCCGGTCCTTGAGGTAATTTCTGCCAGTCTGTTGTCGATCTTTGCAGCCAGCTCTTGCAAGGATGCGCCTTTAAGCACCTGGGCTGATTTTTCCGGGTCGGCTGGGATCGGATACGCACCTGCAAACGCTTCCGCACTGCGTTGATCGTAGACCATGAACAGCAACTGATTGGGGAATTCTGCCCGCGAGGCATCGTAGAGCCCGTGGGCTTCGGTGCGGTCATTGTAATTACGATTTTCGTTGACCACCCGGACACCATACCGGTTGACCTGGATCATCGAGTCACCCGGCGGAAAAAACACACCCGCAGCCAGGTTTGGGCTCTGCAATGCTTCTTCAAGCACAATCTGGGTTCGCCAGGCACTGGACATCGAGCCCATCCGGGCACCGACAGCACCGGCAATGTTAATGAAATCTCCGGTTATCCAGGGCATGGCACACGAACCCCAGAAACGGTTGCGTTGATACAGGCTCACAAATTCCGGGTTGTGTGCGTAGCCGCCGGTAGCAAATATCACGGCTTTGCGAGCCCGGATCGTCACCGTCGCATCCCCGGTTTCTGCCTCTACGCCTTTGACCTGACCGGTCGGGTCAAGGATAAGACGCATGGCCCGGTGCTTGGTCAGTATGGGGATACCGCGTTTTTTTACCGCGTTTCCCAATTGCATCATGAGTTCTACGCCACCGCCGATGGTGCCGTCTTTTTTCAACGGCCCCAGGGCGCGACCGGCGGGTACTTTGTTCTCCGGGACCTGATCCAGGTAATCGGGCGCGGAGCGGTCCAGTTGGAACATACGCCACTCGGCGACCTTGAGGTCACCGTGCTTGCCTAGTCTGTCCACTGCCTTGGTGGCATTCCCGTAGAACGCTTTGAGAAGTTCAAATTCGCCTGCAGACAGGCCAAGCTGCTTATTTTCCGGATTGTAAGTTTCGGGATACGAGTAGCGGGCCATGTACTCCAGACAGTCCTTTTCATTGTCGTCAATACCCTTTTCCCTGAGGGAAAAGTTGTTGGGTATCCAGAGTACACCGGCAGACTTCGCAGAAGTGCCTCCGAGAATCGGGGCTTTTTCAACAATGACGACGGTATCACCGTTTTCATCTGCGGTCACAGCGGCTACGGATGCGCCGACACCACTGCCGACAACCAGAATATCTGCCTCGTGATCCCAGCTGAATTTCGAGGCAGCTTTTGAAGTGCGTAGTGTAATTGTGCCGATCGACAGGGCGCCTGCGCCTGCCAGCACTTGTCTACGAGTCATAGCTTGCCGTTTATCACCCATTGTTGACCTCCTGTATCAGTGGCATTTAGTGCGGGGTGCAGTCGGCAGTTAGCGTTGTAGCTCCATACCTGCAAGATCCCGGTCCCAGCAATCTGCGGTGATACCTTCCTTTTTCAGTTTGAATTTCTCCACCCGTTCGCTGGGGGTCTTTGGCATGCTGTCGCGGATGGCGATGTAACGTGGAATGGCAAAGTAAGCCATGCGTGGCTCACACCAACGAACCAGCTCTTCCTCGGTTACGTTAAACCCATCTTTGAGCACCACGACCGCTTTGACATCTTCTTCGCCAACATCCGAGGGGACACCGACCACGCAGGATTCCAACACGGCTTCGTGTGCAGAGATGACCGATTCCACCTCGAAAGATGAAATGTTCTCACCACGTCGCCTGATGGCCTGCTTCTTTCGGTCTACAAAAAAGAAATGACCATCCTCATCCATGCGTCCCAGGTCGCCGGTGTGAATCCAGCCATTTTTGAACAACTCCAGGGTCGCCTCCGGCTTGTTGTAGTAACCGTCGGTGCCCACAAACATCTTGTTGGAGCGGGCGATGAATTCACCCAGGCTACCGGGTTTACACTCCTGGTCGTCATCGTCGACGATACGAACATCCCAACCGGTGATGGTTTTTCCGCAGGCACCAGCGCGTGGTTCATCATAGGGACTGACCAGACAGCAATAGCACTCGGTCATACCATAGACTTCGAGAATCTTGGTGTTGAAACGTTTCTGGAAGGCGTGCCACTCATCCTGCGGTGCCGCTGCACCGACCATCAAGCGAATCGGGTTGTCTGCATCATTCTCTTGCTCTTGCTGCTTGAGCAGGATGGGAATGATGCCGCCGATGTAATTGGCTTCTGTGCATTCCCAACGTCGGCAGTCATCCCACAAACGGCTGGCTGAAAACCGATCTACGATCACTGCCCTGGCGTCTGCGAGGATTGCCGGGCCAATGGTGATACCCTGGGCATTGCCGTGGAAAAACGGCAAGCCCGTGTACAGTACATCGTCTTCGGTGTAACGAGAGTACTTGACCGATTCGGCCCAGATGTCGTACCAGTAGTGGTGGGAGAACATCACGCCCTTGGAAACACCCGTTGTGCCGGAGGTGTAGAGTATGGAAGCCAGGTCGCTGTAATGAACCTTGATATCGGGTGAATCCGACGTCCGGTCCGCAAAATCTGCATACGCTACGTGCTCGAACCCCGACCAGCCCGGTAACGGTGTGTCGGTAAAGGATTCATCGGTGTAGATGATCTGTTTGATCGCCTGCAGTTCTTCGGCTATGCCTTCAAGACGATCCATGTACTGCAAATCTGCCACCAGGGCGACACAATCGGACTGAACCATCTGGTAGGCCAGACCCTGGCCCTTGAGCGCCACGTTGATCGGTACTTCGCAGGCACCTATCTTGTTCAAACCAAACCAGGCATAGAGGAACTCCGGGCTGTTTGGCAACATGATTGCGACCTTGTCGCCATGCTTGACCCCCAGGGCAAGGAAACCATTGGCCGCCTGGTTGATCCGGTCATTGAATTCACCAAGCGTGATGGGGTCGTCCCTGAACTGGAATACAACGTGGTTTGGAAATTGCCGCGCCTTGTCTTCAATTATCTTGGGCAGCACACGGTCGTGCTGAGAATACTCCTGCATATTCCAGCTGGACCACTTGCTCGCGTGGCGTTCAAATTTGTCGTCCCAACGGCCCATATCTTTTTACTCCACCGAAGATTTAAGTGCTTCCGGACTCATAAACTTGGCAATCAGCTTTTGGGACTCGCCATACCAAACGCCCTCGTCATGAGCATCGAGCATTTTACCCAGATCCCAGGTCAGGATCTTTTCGGGCTTAACCTCGATAATGCATCGTAACGGCGTGTGCACCGCTTCGAATGCGACCTCGCGTTCTTCATCGGTGGTCAACTCGAAAAAGTACTTGTCGATGATCTTCCAGTGGATATCACGCATCAGCGTATCTTCATCGTGAATCACCGCTTGCCCCATGACCATAATGGCTTTCTGGTGCCTGACATTGGTGCCGTCATTGTGGATACTGACCGTGATTTTGGGATTTTCCTGCAGGCATCCCACCTTGTGGCGGAAGTTCTTGATACTACTCATCATGACGTTGTCATCCTTGATGACATAGAACATCGGGGTCACCACGGGATAGCCTCGCCGGTTGACGTGACCCATGTTGCAATAGGCGCTATGGTGGTAGAGCAGATCGAACTCGTCTGTCTCCAGTGGGTAGTCCTGGGCTACTCGGAGTTGCTCGAGTTTAATCGGGTCAAACGTGACTTGTGGTTTATCTGACATTTGGGTTTCTCCTGATTGTTATGTGAATTACTTTGTTTGCAAGCAGCCCTGAAAATCGACGTGCCCGTGATCTGTTAACATCACCTGTTGGTATGGGACCAGTGATCCGGATTGGAATCTGACTGCTACTTCAATTTCCCTGTATGTTATTGACGTACTTATTCTCTTTGCAGACAGCCGGTGTGTATTATTTTTTGGACAAAACTTGAACTTCGTTCAATCTTTCCACAAAATACAATGTACTGTCAAGCAACCGGACGGACCTGCGGGTGCTTGCATTCAGGGACTGTAACATCAGCAATTACCGGGCGAAAATGCCAACAAAAAACTGAGGTAGATAATGCCAGATATCAAAATTGAACGCAGGGGTGAGGTGGAGTGGATCAGGCTTGACCGGCCGGACCGCATGAACGCCTACGATGCTGACATGGCGCAGGAGTTGATTCGTGCTCTTGAAAATGCTGCAGACAGTGGTGTCATTGTGCTGACCGGCACCGGGCGCGCCTTTTGCGCCGGTGGTTACCTGGCCAATCTCAGCGATCCCGATCCGGAAGCCTTGAGGGGCATGTTTTATGGTTCACTGAAGGTTTACGAGGCTATCCGAACCAGTCCGAGGCCCGTCATCGCCGCAGTCAACGGTGCAGCCGCCGGCGGTGGTAATGAGCTGGTGGTCGCTTGTGACCTCGCGATTGCGGCTGAGAATGCGACGTTTGGTCAGACGGGTGTGCGTGTTGGCAGCGCCCCGGTGCTGGGTGGCACCAATTTCCTGAGCATGTCGGTCGGTGAAAAACGTGCCAAAGAAATTGCTTTCATGTGTCGGCGCTACCCGGCCCAGCAGGCGCTTGAAATGGGCTTGATCAACCAGGTCGTACCCGCAGAAGAGCTGGAAGACGAGGTCACCCGCTGGGCTGATGAACTATTGCGCATGAGTCCGCGCTATCTCGAAATCGCAAAAATCAGTTCGAATGTCTGGTGGAATCAGTGCCGCGATTCATATTTAGGTGGTCTGGGGATGCTGGTTCAGGCCATCGGCTCAAAGGATATGATCGAGGGTGCCAAGGCATTCATGGAAAAACGCAAACCGCAGTTCGAAGGCCGTGCTGTCAAGACTGAGTAATGCTGATTAGAATCGGTTGATAAGGGCAGGAATAAACTATCAATGAATTTTGAGTTAGACGCAAAATACCTGGATGTCCAGGAGCAGGCTCGCGGGTTCGCGCGCTCCATCGAGCACCTGGCGGTTGCGGCCGATGATATGAGTGAAGTCCATCCCGGTCTGCTCGAGGCATTGCGAGAAAGTGAATTAAGCCGTCTGATGGTGCCGTCTGAATATGGTGGGGTGTCAACCAGCCTTGACCCCCTGGCCATTTGCCTGGTCAGGGAGGTGCTGATGGCGACCTCCTGTCAGGCTGATTCCCTCTTTGCCATGCAGGGGATAGGCAGCTTTGCGATCACGGTCAGTGGTTCAGATAAGCAATGTAAACAATGGTTGCCCAGGATCGCCAGCGCCGAATGTCTTCCGGCGTTTGCGTTGACGGAACCCGGGTCGGGGTCGGATTTGAAATCTATCAAGGCCGAAGTCGTGAGCGAAGGGGATGGCTTACGTCTTAATGGTAAGAAGTCCTTTATATCAAATGCTGGTGCGGCGGCCTATTACATTGCATTTGCGCGGGATGGTGGTGGGTTCTCCATGTTCCTGGTGCCGGCGGATAGCAATGGTGTCAGTGTAGAGCCCACACCTGATGTCATTGCACCGCATGTGATGGGTGAGGTTACATTCGACAATGTGCGCGTGCCCAACGATGCTCGTCTTGGGGAGGGTGGCGACGGGCTTGACCTGGTGTTGGCTACGCTGGGGGTATTTCGCGTTTCGGTCGCGGGTGCAGCCGTGGGGCTTGCGCAGGCTGCGCTGGAAGAGGCGGTCCGTCATACAAGTACTCGAATCCAGTTTGGCCGACCGCTGAACCGGTTGGGCCCCGTTGCGCAGATGCTTGCCGATTGTTGGACGGAAATTGAGATGGCGCGTCTGATTACTTATCGTGCCGCCTACCTGGCGGGGACGGATTCACTGGCAAACGTTCATTACTCATCCATGGCCAAGCTTGGTGCCAGCGAAATGGCAAGCCGCGTGGTTGACCGGTGTGTGCAGATGATGGGTCGTTTTGGCTTGATCAGGAACTCTAAAATGGAGCGTCTGTATCGGCAGGCGCGACCCATGCGAATATATGAGGGGGCCTCGGAAGTCCTTCGCCAGAGCATAGCGAAAAAACTCAGCGAGGAATTTCTGTGATCGACTTACGGCTTCAGGACAAGGTTGCTATTGTCACTGGCGCCAGCCGTGGCCTTGGCCGTGCGGCGGCAGTGGCGTTGGCCGAGCAGGGTGTCGATGTACTGGCGGTTGCCAGGTCGCAGGATGAGTTACAACAACTGGAAGCCTCCCAAGCAGGCAAAGTCAAGGCTTGTCGGTGCGACATGGCTGATATTGAGGCCGTGGCGAGCCTGCCGGCAAAGGCAATTGAAGCCTTTGGTCGATTGGATATTGTCGTCAATAATGCCGGAATAGCGCCGGCCGGGTTATTCCTCGAACAGGATGACCAGGTGTGGCATGAGGTGATGGCCATCAATGTCACTGCACCTGCAATTCTGGCGAAGGCGGCCGGCCGGCACCTGGTGGCGCAAAGTTCTGGCAAGATCATTAATATTGCATCGACGTCCGGCATTCTGGGCAAGCCGTTGCTGGTTGCGTATTCAGCAAGCAAGGGTGCCCTGTTGCAGTTTACCAAGGCACTGGCCGCAGAGTGGGCGCGCAAGGGTGTACAGGTCAACGCCATTGCTCCCGGCGCTTTTGAAACGGACGCGCAGCGGTTGGTACTGGACTCACCTGATGTTCTCGCCCGGCGGCTCGGAAAAATTCCTGCGAAACGAATGGGTGCAGCGAAGGAGATAGGCCCAATGGTCTGCTACCTGGCCTCGTCCCTTTCTGATTTTGTAACCGGCAGTGTCTTTGTAATGGATGGAGGTGAATCGAGCAAGCTGTAGCGGGCTCGAGAGTGTATGAGTATGAGTAAAAATCAGCAAACAAACAATGCTCTGAGGCTCCCCGGTACCCGTGGTGGCAAACGACGGCAGTTGATACTGGCTGCTTTTCACGATTGCATTATCAAGAAAGGTTACGCGAAAACAACTTTGCGTGACGTTGCAAAGGGTGCGGGCATGACCGCCAGTCACCTGCTTTACTATTTCCCCGGTAAAGACGCGATGTTGATACAGTATTTCGAAAATGTTTCCCAGACCATCATCGAGCGGCTTGAGGTTCTTCAGTCCGAGACCCCACAACGCCAGGTGGAACTGTTGGCCGAGTTGTTTTTTACCGGCAAAGGCATCACCCGGTCTGAAATCGGCTTTATGCTTGAGTGTTTTGGTGTTGCGGTCCATGACCAGCACTTGAAAGCACACAAGACCAAGTTGGACCGATACTGCAAAGACTACTTACGGGACTTGTTCAGGGTGTCTCCCTGTGGCCCTGATGGGGCAGAGGACGCGGCTGAAATCGGTTACTCGATGTTGATCGGGTTGCGGACCGCGGCGTATTTCGACAGAAGTCTCAAATTATCCAGGGCCCTGGAGCTGTTCCGTGCCGAGCTGCTGAATCTTGCCGGTATCTAACGGACAACAAGTGATTTAACTAGAGGTGTAATACCATGAAAACCAAGCAAAAACTAGCCATTCATGAGCTGCTGAGCCGGGTTGCATATTGTTTCGATGCGCGTGACCTTGAAGGTATCAAAAGTTGTTTTGCTCCAGACGCAAATATGTTGGTCAACATTGCCGGTGGTCAGACTTTTGGCCCGTTCGAAGGACGCGATGCCATCATGGACCTCATGAGTGGCACACTCGCTGCCCAGACTGACACCCGGCGGCACATCATTTGCGATATATTTTTCGAGTCAGAGGGTGAGCGCGAAGCGGTGGTAGTGTCTACGCTGTTGTTGTCTTCCGTCGCGGACGGTGAGATCAGCCTGGTCACCAGCGGTGTTTATCGGGACGTGGTTAAAAGCGTGGACGGGGCATGGCTGTTCGCCAACCGTAATCTTGATCTGGATATGCCCTTTTGAGTTATGACGGACTCCTTGCTTAACGCTGAACTGTTGTCAAATATAGGTCGTTCTGCCGAGCCCAAAACCGAGTTGGCAACACGCCGGGATATTCGCAAGTATTCCGTCGCGACCGGTCAGCGATTGGAAAAATTCCTGGCGGGCGACGAAGCGCCACCCCTCTACCACATGGCCTTGTTCTGGGACGTCGTGGGCCTCGACGAACTAACCCCGGACGGGGTTATTGTGGATCACCTGCTACCGGAATTTCCGCTCAAACGGGCCATGGCCGGTGGGTTGAAGATAGATTACTTTCAACCGATCCGGCCAGGGGACACGCTGGTCGCCACGCGTACCTTGACGGATATTTATCAAAAACAGGGTTCCAGCGGACCGCTGATCTTTTACGAGGTTGTTATGGTCGTTGAGACTGATACCGGTACACCGGTTTTGACCGAGACAGCTACCCGGATATTGCGGTGAGCACCCTGTCCGGGATTCGCCAAGCCCAACCTGGGGACCTGCTGCCACGGACAGATCATGTCACTGATACGAAGCAGCAGTTCATGTATAACGCGGCACTCTGGAACGCACACCGGATTCATTTCGACCTTCCTTATGCAACCGACGTAGAAGGTTATCCCGGCCTGGTTATTGCCGGGCCGTTGATGGGCGAGTGGTTGACCCAATGTGTCCACGATTGGCTTGGTGATGAAGGTGTGATTGTCTCCTTTGAGTTTTCCAATCGCCGGGCGGCCTACGTGGGAGATGTGCTGCATTCCGAAGGCAAGGTGCTTTCCACTGAACCGGAAGCGGGAACGGCAGCGCTGGAACTACAAGTTGTCAATGCAGCCGGTGAGGCCGTGACCCTTGGCGCCGCCGTGGTGAGGTTCCACAAGTAGTGGGCAGGTGGGACACATGAGTTCCCTGCGTGGCAAAACAGCCATTGTCGGAATGGCTGATACAAAGGTTGGAAAACTTCCGCATATCGGTGCCACGGAGTTATGTGTCGAAGCGGCCATGCTGGCACTTGAAGATGCCGGGATCAGCAAAGACCAGGTGGATGGTCTGGTGACATGCCACTCAATGACCGAACCGCATATGTACCATGCCGAAGCGGTTGCCGAATACATGCAGATATTTCCGCGCTATTGCGTTACCGCGAATGCGGGTGGTGGAACCACTTTTTCGGTCCTGCAAAATGCCGCAGCAGCGATCGCAACCGGTATCTGCAAAACGATTGTCATCAGTATGGCGGATTGTTTGCGCACCGGTCTCACCCGTGACCAGGCAATGGCATTGCAGTCTTCCACCGGTCATCCCCAGTTCGAGATCCCTTACGGTCCTACGGTGCCGGCCTTCTACGCCCTGATTGCGCGCGCGCACATGGAGCAGTACGGGACGACACCGGAACAGATGGCTGCAGTGGCGGTTAACGGTAGAAATTATGCCGCAATGAACCCACGTGCACAGATGCGGGACCCCATCACGATCGAAGATGTTCTGGCTTCCCGCATGATTGCAGACCCACTGCATCTACTTGATTGTTCACTGGTTTCAGACGGTGGGGCAGCGGTTGTGCTGACGTCTGCAGAGCAGGCGAAGGACTTTCCGACGGATCCCGTCTATCTGCTGGGGTTTGGTGAAGGACATGGCCACGAGCATATCTCGCAGGCGCGCAGCCTGACCACCTCTGCTGCTGTGGAGTCGGGTCGCCGTGCATTCCGCATGGCGGGTATGGGTCCCGGTGACATATCTGTGGCGCAAATTTATGATTGCTTCACACCGGTGTTGCTGATCGAGTTGGAGGATTTGGGTTTTTGTTCCAAGGGTGAGGCTGGCGCATTTGTTGCTGCTGGTGAAACGGCGCTCACGGGTTCCTTGCCCATGAATACCAACGGTGGGTTGCTGTCTTACTGCCATCCGGGTAACCCGGGTTCCATGTTCGGGTTGACCGAGGCGGTGGCGCAACTGCGTGGAGACAGTGGTGAGCGTCAGGTCAGTAATGCTGAAACGGCACTTGTGCACGGCCAGGGTGGCATCATGTCCAGCCACGCGACCGTGATCCTGGGACAGGAACAGGTCTTGTGAGCGAGCACTCGGGAAAGGTTTGTCCACAATCCCGGCCGGGGACAGAGCCCTACTGGCAAGCCTGTAAGCGACACGAATTTCTGATTCAACAGTGCAAGGAGTGCGGTAACCACCAGTTTTATCCGCGCATCATTTGCACCAGTTGTTCCTCCAGGGCGGTTAACTGGATACCTGCTTCGGGTCGTGGGACGGTATTGACGTGGACGGTTGTCCGTCGTGCAGTTTCCAACGCATACGCCGCTGAGGTTCCCTACGTCATTGCTTTGATCAAGTTGCAGGAAGGACCGGTGCTTATGAGTATAGTACGTGGCTGCGAGCCGGAATCGATTCACGCCGGTATGACCGTGGAAGTCAGTTTTGAGGAGTGGTCAGACCAGGTGTCAATGCCGGTGTTTGTCACCACATCCGGGTGAGTAACGCCGTTGGCCAGCACATTAACCCCATGAGTGATCGCGGAGCCTGGTTGGGTCTCACGACCGAGGAAGCGATTGATCCGGACCTGCCCATTTGTGACGCACACCACCACCTGTGGGATCACCCCGGCAGTCGTTACCTGGCAGATGAATTCCGGCGTGATATCGCCGGGGGTCACCATGTTGTCAAAACAGTATTTGTGGAGTGCCTGCAATTTTATGCCGAGAATGCCGAAGAAAAATTTCGACCCGTCGGTGAAACCGTCTTTGTCAATCAGGCCACGGTCAGTACACCACCTGATTCAAGGACACAGATAGCGGCCGGTATCGTCGGTTTTGCCGATCTGACACTGGGAAATAATGTGCGGCCCATACTTGAGGCGCACATTGAAGCCAGTCCGCGGTTTCGCGGGATCCGCCACGCCACTGCCTGGCACGCCGATCCAAAAATCCACAACGCGCACACCCGGCCACCTGAGCGTTTGTTGGGGAATGAGGTGTTTCGGTCGGGGTTGATGTGCCTGGCCGATTTGGGGCTGAGCTATGATGCATGGCTTTTCCATCCCCAATTGCCGGAGCTTGTTGAGCTGGCACAGACTGTCCCCCAGCTCAGCATTATTCTGAACCACATGGCTGGGCCTTTGGGTATCGGGCCCTATGTTGATAAGCGTGAAGAAGTGTTCCAGCAGTGGCGGCATAAAATGGCGGAGCTGTCCGTTTGTGAGAATGTGTGTATCAAACTCGGTGGCCGTACCCTGACCATGAGTGGCTTTGGCTGGCACAAAGCTGAGCGCCCTCCAGGCTCCGTTGAGCTGGCTGCGGCCATGACACCTTATTTCGATACCTGTATTGAATTGTTTGGTCCCGCGCGCTGTATGTTCGAAAGTAATTTCCCGGTGGACCGTGCTTCCTGTTCCTACACGGTGCTGTGGAATGCGTTCAAACGCTGTTGCGAAGAGTTTTCGGATTCAGAACGTGCCGCGTTGTTTCATGATACCGCTGCCCGGGTCTATCGTCTTGCCAACTGATCGATAAAATCCAGGCAAGCCCGGCCAAGACTGATCCGGTCTTCAAGGGTCCTCATCACGGATTGTGTGGCCATGCATGCCATTCCATGGGTTTCGACGGTATTGGTCAAATCGACGTCCTCGTTGTCGAGTACAAAACCGTCGAGAAAATCAGCGTAGTGTGAAGCCACCCGTTCAGCCGTGTTTGGTATACCCAACTCCTGCATCATTTTTACCGCCGGGCCCTTGATGGCCGCACCGCCAACCACGGGTGACACGGCTATTATCGGCGCTTCGCAGGCAATCAACTGCTCTCGAAAACCCGGTACCGTGAGTATTGGGTCAATACTGACATAAGGATTTGAAGGACACAGGATCACACCGCCGAGCCCAGGTGAGGTCAGCCAGTCTGTGAAATCCGGATTAATATTTGCCCGTGTCGAGCCTTCGAACTCAAACCCCCTAACTCTGGGAACGCATTTTTCACCTACAAAATAGTGTTGGAAATCCAGACTTCCGTTGTCGGTCAACACACGTGTGCGTACGGGTTCGTTGCACATTGGAAAAATCTTGTGTTCAATACCAAATGAGCTTGCCAGTGAGGCCGTAACATCCCCGAGGGTAAAACCCTTGCTCAACAGGCGTCTTCGTTCCACATGCATTGCCAGATCCTTGTCACCCAGAGCAAACCAGGTTTCACCACCAATTTCTTTCAACGCCTGCATGAACTGCCAGCTTTCATCACCACGGCCCCAGCCTGTTTCAGGATTGCCGGTGCCGGATAGGGTGTAGATCAGGGTGTCAATATCCGGCGAAATATGAAAACCCAGGTGATCGAAGTCATCACCGGTATTAACCACAAAAGCCAGTTCTGCCGGACCGAGCAGTTTGCTAAGGCCCAAAGCCAGTTTGGCGCCGCCTACACCGCCGGTGATTGCCAAGGTTCGCTTGCCGCTCATAATTAGCGCTCAGAAACCCTAGAGAAACAGGTCTTCTGCAGGTGGCCGCACACTGTCACCGGCGTGTTGCGGACTGTCCATGACATCCAGGCCACGCACGATCGCAGCAGGTATACCCTCGATGGTCTCACCCATGACCAACATCGCAGCGGTGGCGATAGAGTCTGCATGATTTGACATGGTGACCTTTAACTCGCGGTTGTACATATCAACGTTGCCACGGTGGTCATCGAGTACCTTGACACCGGAGCTACCGATAGCAATACCAACTGTTCCCAGACGCCAGGGGCGGTTGATGCTGTCGGAGATGATGACACCGTGACGCTTGCCCGTGAGCGCCGTCAGCTCATCGCGCAAGCGCCTTGCCGACGAATCGGGATCCTGTGGTAATAGCAGCGCAGACTCACCTTGACCATGGTCGACATTCGACTGGTCAATTCCCGCGTTGGCGCAGACGATCCCCAGACGGTGGCGTACAATAATTACCCCGGGGGCTTTGCGCACGACGGAGGTGGACTCCTGCAGGATCAGTTCGACCAGACGGGGGTCTTTGTCCGTTTCCTCTGCCAGCTTGACGGCAGCAGGTGATGGACTGATGCTACTCAACAGCACTTGCCGCCCTTCCGACTTTGACACGATTTTTTGTGCAAACACCAGGATATCTCCATCATCGGGTTCAATGCCGGCGTCGTTCATTGCAACCACAATTATGCGGGCAAGATCGTCACCGGACTCGATGAGCGGAATGTTCTTCAGTGGGTGGACGGTAAGTTTTGTCGGCATTCTATTTGTGGATTGTTGACTGCAGGGATCATGACGGTATATTTTTCGCCAACCAATAATAACCGTATTTTCCAGCGCGTTTGCGGGAATTTTTCTATAATTGTCAGCTCGCTACGTCCTGACAAGTGTTAACAGGCCCTCAACAACTGGGCTTCAAATGCTGGTAATGCAAATTTACTTCTTGTTATCATGCAGCCAACTTGAATTTAGTTCAAAATGGATATCATGACTCATCGCCAATCTACAGGATTGCACATGTATGGACCAAAGATTTTTTAATGTACAAGACCTGCAAAATCTGGATTTGACAGCAGACAATGAAACTAAGTAACTCCTGGATAAACAAGACCACCGTTGCGGTGGGCGACATGGCGGGGCGTAAGGAGCTCAATCCGATCTCCCGCCAGGTGATCAGTCGTTATCGACGTCTTCTTGACGAGGGGGCAGATCCACATGAGTGGGCGTTCGCCTGGAGAACCGAGCTGAACCGCGGCGGTTTTCCGGCCTATGAATTACTGGCTGAGGAAGTTATTAAACCCGGCAGGTGTGTGGGCTGTGCTGCCTGCATTTCAATTTGCCCGGTCGATGTTTTTGACTACGTTGATGAAACCCCTGTCGAAACGAGGGCCGGTGCCTGCGTAGATTGTGTGCTCTGTGCGGAGGTCTGCCCGGTGTTGCGGCCTGCAGATAATGACATGCAGGAATTCATTGACCTGCAGGAACCCTCCACCGATGAGGGTTATGGGCCGTATGCTTATGCACTCTATTCGCGTACGACCGATCCGGATATCCTGGAAAAGTGCCAGGATGGCGGTATGGTATCAACGATCATTCTGCACCAGATTGAAAAGGGTGCTATCAACGGCGCCATTGTTGGTGATGTCTATCCGGATAACAGACAGGTCGGGTTACATAAACTGGCCGTTACCCGGGATGATGTATTGAGCTGTGCCGCCTCGCGTTACACATACTCACCCAATACGCTGGCCCTGCAGGAGGCCATGCAGGAAAATACCGGACCGCTAGCTGTCGTTGGCGTCCCCTGCCAGATCGACGGTGTGCGTTTGCAGCAAAATTCCAGCATCAGGCTCGACGTCAGTTCCTGGTACCGGGAAAATATCACCCTGACTTTTGGTCTTTTCTGTTCAGAAAGCTTCACCAATGAGAGCATCAGAAAACTGGGCGAAATAATAGACGAGGATCCGGCTTCGATAGAAAACATCAATATCAAGGGCAAGGTAATCATTCGGTTGGCCAACAAGGAGGTCAAAACCGTCAGCCTCAAAAAATACCGCGAATGGGCGCGGCCTGCCTGTCTATACTGTCTTGATTACGGTGCGGAGAATGCTGACATCGGGGCGGGCGGAATTGGAATTGACGGCTGGACCTACACCCTGATTCGCACCAAGAGGGGGCACGAGGCCTTCCAGGCCGCGTTGGCAGACGGTCGGCTGGAGACACGACCGCTAACCGATGAACCACGGGGAGAGTTTTTGATGAACATGTTGTCGTCCAACAAGAAAAAGAATCGCCCTCTGCCACCCCTGATGCCAACCCACGCGGAGCGTTTGGCCATGGGCAGTTTATGTCCAAAGACTTTTTATACGACGGGTCCGGGTGCACCCAAGAGCGAGGAACAGGGTGACAAGGAATGAAGTTGGATGTTCATGACAGCAGTCCGGGGGTGAACCCGAAGTTGCTGCGGGGTAAACTCCGTGAGGACTTGACTGTGATGGTTGCGGGACAGGGTGGTGATGGCTCGTTGACGATCATCGCGCTGGTTTCCCGTGTGTTGCTGCAGCGTAGATATTTCATTTACCGCTCCAGCAATATCGCATCGCGCATCAAGGGCGGACACGCCGCAGCCTGTCTGCGTGCGACACTAAAACCACGTAGTAATTTGGGTGACCACATTGATATCCTGGTTGCGTTCGATATTGAGGCCGTGGAAAAAGCCTCTTCACGACTGGCCCCTGGCAGTGTTGTAATTTTCGACAGTTCACGTGACGCACTGCCACCAGGGCTGATAGCCGATAATGTGGTAGTGCTGCCGGTACCCTTCAGTCGTCTCGCAGTCAGGGACATGCGTCGGGACCTGTTCAAGAACAGTCTCGGGTTTGGGTTGCTGGGGCGGGTTATCGGTCTGCGGGATGAGGAAGTGGAATCCTGCCTCAGAAGCCATTTCAAAAAGTTGTCCAGCACCCAGCTGGAACCAAACATCAAGGCATTACGGGAAGGCCATGGATTTGCCGACAAGGTCGGTATCACGAGCAGTAGCTCTTTCCTGACCCTGCCACCCCTTGAATCGGGGCCGGAGCGAATGTTCATATCGGGCAACCACGCAACAGCCATGGGTTTCATGGCGGCAGGGGGGCGGTTTTTTGCCGGTTACCCGATTACACCGGCGACCGATATAATGAACTTTCTGAACCGGAACCTGCCCCCTGTGGGCGGTGTGGTGATGCAGGCTGAGGACGAAATGGCTTCGATCAACCTGGCCATTGGGGCGGCACTCACCGGTGTCCGTGCCATGACCGCATCTTCAGGGCCGGGCATAGCACTAATGCTCGAGAGCATAGGTCACTGCGGTTCGGCAGAGATCCCACTGGTGATTGTCGATTGCCAGCGGGCGGGCCCATCCACCGGTATGCCGACAAAACCGGAGCAGAGTGATATCAACATGCTCACCCGTGGTGGCAACGGTGATTATCCACGCATCGTATTGGCGCCAGGAGACCCTGAAGAGTGCTTTTATGACAGTGTTTTGGCCATTAATCTGGCCCACAGGGCGCAGTGCCCGGTGATCATCGCACTGGATGCGGTTTGCCACGATACAAACACGGTTCCGCGATTTGATTTGGAGCGTGTCGCTATCGATTCTGGTAAACGGGTCAGTGAAAGCGAGTTGGTGAAGATGGATGAATACCGTCGTTACCAGATTACGGAGGATGGTATTTCGCCGTGGGCCGTGCCCGGTATGCCCGAGGCCATGAATCTTGTTACCGGCAATGAACGAAACGAGTGGGGCCGGGTGACGACGGAGCCGGAGATGCGGGTGATGATGGTAGAAAAACGCAGCCGCAAGATCGAAACAGTAAAACCACAGTTGCCCAGGGCCGTTGAGTGGGGTAAGGAAAGTGCAGCCACGGGTATCATCGCCGTGGGTATCCTGGGTGGCGTTGTTACCGAGGCATGTGAGCGTATGGCAGAGGAGGGGCGCTATTTCCATTGCCACAGACCCCGTACGCTGTGGCCCGTACTGCAGGACACCATCGACTTCGTCAACGCACACGAGCGTGTTTACGTGGTCGAACAGAATGAGGGCGCACAAGTCACCGGATTACTGCAAAGTGAAGGCGCGCGGGCGGAGAATATCATCAGCATCCTCAAGTACGACGGTCTACAGTTTTCTGCTGCAGGCTTGGTAAAGAGGATTATGGAAAAGGAACAGCGGTCATGACTAAAACCTACCAGACAGGACACCCGATCTGGTGTGCCGGATGTGGTCATTTTGGTGTGCAAAGCGCCCTGCAAGACGCCCTGAAGCGGTCCGGCGTGGAACTGCACGACACGCTGGTGCTGGCCGGGATTGGCTGTTCCGGTACGGTCCAGAACAATATCGGCGCCTACGGTTATCACGCAATGCATGGAAGGGTACTGCCAACGGCCATTGGTGCCTCGCTGGCTAACCCCGAGCTCACTGTCATTGCAACCGGCGGTGACGGTGATGGCTACGCTATCGGTGGCGGCCACCTGATGCACGGCTTGAAACGCAATCCAAATTTACTCTACCTGGTCATGAACAATGGTGTTTACGGTCTGACCAAAGGCCAGGATTCGCCTACCCGGGAGGTTTCGGTTTCCGCTCCGGAGGAGGATCCCTTGGACGCCATGTTGCTGGGTTTGTCCATCCTCAGCACCACGTTTCTTGCACGCGCCATCACCACCCGCTCAGAGCAGCTCAATGAACTGCTGCTCATGGGTCTGAAACACGCACAGGAGAAAAAGGGAATGGCGTTTGTTGAAGTGCTGTCTCCCTGTGTTACGTATAACGACAGCTACCCCCGGTGGATGAACAAAGTGTATGACGTGGACGCCGATCCGGATTATGACAAGCACGATCGGGGCCGGGCTTTTCTTGATTTGCAGCGCCTTGGTGAGCAGTCCCGGATACCCATCGGTCTGATTTACCACGGGGAGCATGCCACTCTGCACACGTCTTTATTATCTGATATCGCGCCGGCCCACTCTCTCGAAGAGCAATATGCAGAATCTACCAGAACACACATGGAGAATGTTCTGGCCTCTTATGCTGTGTAGAGATCAAAGGTAATGAACGGATCGGATTCCGGCGACGATCTCGAGACCAAGTGGTGGCGGGGAAGACCGACCGGCCGTTGCGGTGAAGAATTGTGGGTGCTGATCCCTGTCAAGATGCTGGAAGATGCAAAGCAACGTCTGCGTGGGAGTCTGGGTGCAGACACGGAAAGGTTGGCTGTTGCCATGTTCAAAGACGTCCTGGCAGCGTTGGCACATGCCAGGTCTGCAACACGTGTTGTGGTGGTGACTGCTGACCCTCAGGTTGCTGAGATCGCGGGGCAGGGTGGCGCGCTGGTCGTGGGAGAGAAACCCCCATTCGGGATGATTTCAGCCATTGAGTTGGGCGTCTCGACGATCCGAAAACGGGGGGGCAAGTGGATTGTAATCCTACCCGCGGACGTGCCGTTACTCACGGGTCGGGAGTTTGACCGCATTGCCGGGGAATTTGAACACGAAATTCAAAATGAAGATTACGATGCGGTTGGCATCAGCCCGTCCGCGGATGAAGGTGGCACCAACTGTCTATTTGTCAATACGCAACGGGTAATCAGCCTCCGTTATGGTCCTGACAGTTTCAGGCTGCACTGTGAAAGTGCGGTTGAAAATGGCCACCGGCCGATTCGTCTCCACTCGCCGACCATTTCCATGGATGTTGATGAGCAACCGGATCTGGATGCATTGCTCGCATTCTGTGACCGGAATCCCGAATTTCAACAAACCGAGACGTGGCAGCTTCTGTACAATACGGGTCGCGCCGTATGAGTGCGTAATTTACGATGCAATATACGGGTTAGGAAAGAGATATGAGAGACCGCATTCGACAAGTTGCCCTGCCGGATACGAAGACCGTTCATGAAATGGCGACGACGCTGTCGTTGACCCAATTGTGTGAGCTGGCCTCCGAATCAAGAGACACCGGCCATGGAAGTCGTGTGAGCTATTCCCGTAAAGTATTCATTCCGTTGACCCGCTTGTGCCGGGACTTCTGCCACTACTGTACGTTTGCCACGACCCCAAAACATCTGGGGGCGATCTACATGTCCACACAGGAGGCTGTAGACCTTGCACGCCAGGGCCAGGCCATGGGCTGCAAAGAGGCTTTGTTCACACTGGGAGAAAAACCCGAACTTCGTTATCCCGAAGCCCGTCAGGCACTGGATGAGCTCGGTTTTTCCACCACCCTGGAATACGTCGCGCATGTCGCCGGCCGGGTACTGTCTGAAACCGGCTTGCTGCCACACATCAATGCGGGCTGTATGACGCCGCAGGAAATTTCGATGCTGCGTCGCGTTTCGGCTTCAATGGGAATCATGCTGGAGAGTGTTTCAGATAGGTTATGTGAGAAGGGCCAGGTGCATTATGGCTCACCAGACAAGAACCCAGCGGTTCGATTAAGGACACTCGAGGATGCCGGTAAAGCCAGGGTTCCGTTCACAACCGGAATCCTGATCGGTATCGGTGAAACCCGTGGGGAAAGGTTGAGTTCCCTGTTGGCTATCCGGGGTTTGCACGAGAAATACGGCCACATCCAGGAAATAATCATTCAGAACTTTATACCCAAAGCCGATACCAAGATGGCTGCGATCAAACCGCCGGACAATGAAGATATTTTGTGGACACTGGCCATGGCACGTCTGATTTTTGGACCCGATATGAGTATCCAGGCGCCGCCCAATCTGAACCCCGGAAGACTGGTAGAACTCCTGTGCGCGGGTATCAATGACTGGGGTGGTGTTTCACCGCTGACTCCCGATCATGTCAATCCGGAATCACCGTGGCCACAACTGGAAACCTTGTCCGCCAAGACCCGACAGGGTGGCAAATCCCTGCAGGAAAGATTAACAATCTATCCGCAATACGCGCTTGACCCTGGGCCATGGCTGGACGAGGACATCAGACCTTATGTACTGAAGTTAATGGATGGCGCCGGAATGGGCAGGGAAGACGATTGGATCACTGGTACGTCCGTGGAGGTACCCACGGGGATAGACCTCCCGACATTTCCAGCCACCAGCTTTAACCGGGGCAGACGAACAAACCGTTTTGCGGGAATCTTAAACAAAGTGCACGGCGGCGATGCCCTGACGGTAGACGAAATCAGCGGCTTGTTCGATGCCAGGGATGATGATTTTCTCGCGGTTTGCCAGTCCGCAGACCGATTGCGTGAGAAGCACTGTGGCGATGAGGTCAGCTATATAGTCAATCGAAATATCAATTACACCAATATCTGCACCTACCGTTGTAAATTCTGCGCCTTTGCAAAGGGCCGCAAGAGAACCCCGGCCAGCGACGCACCCTATCTCAAGAGTCCCGTGGAGGTTGCAGATTTGGTTGTTGAAGCGTGGCAGCGCGGAGCGACGGAGGTCTGCCTGCAAGGTGGAATCCATCCGCATTTTACCGGTCAGTCCTACCTGGATATCTGCGGCGCCGTGCACCGGGCAGTGCCGGATATGCATATCCATGCCTTTTCGCCACTGGAGATCATGCATGGGGCAGAATCCCTGGGGCTTACGGTTGCGCAATTTCTGGGGGAATTGCAAAAGGTGGGGCTAAAAACACTACCCGGCACGGCCGCGGAAATCCTGTCTGATGATGTACGGGCCATTCTCTGCTCGGACAAACTCAGCACAATGCAATGGCTGGATGTGATCGGTACGGCGCATGAGCTCGGCTTGTCAAGCACGGCCACCATCATGTTTGGACATGTGGACCGATACCGACACTGGGGTATACATTTGCTGAATATTCTCGAACTGCAGCGTCGTACAGGCGGATTCACCGAATTTGTGCCGCTGCCATTCGTTGCCGGTGAGGCACCGTTATACCGCCGCGGTCAGTCACGCCGCGGTCCTACATTCCGCGAGGCGTTGCTGATGCATGCAGTTGCGAGACTCGTGCTTTCGCCACACATCGCCAATATCCAGACCTCCTGGGTCAAAATGGGCTTGGCCGGCGCGGGCCTG
Organism: Gammaproteobacteria bacterium; assembly: GCA_021772915.1. Lineage (GTDB taxonomy): Bacteria > Pseudomonadota > Gammaproteobacteria > Xanthomonadales > SZUA-36 > SZUA-36. Next base: position 67,679 of record JAJFLB010000046.1, read on the forward strand.
TGCCTGAATTCGGGGGCAAATGATATGGGTGGAACGCTGATGAACGAGAGCATCACCCGTGCCGCGGGCGCCATGCATGGACAGGAAATGACACCCCAGGAGCTGGAGAAAGTTGTAAGGGACCACGGACGCCGACCTTACCAACGCACCACGCTTTACGCCAGGGCAGAGGCCAGGGAATCAAATCTGGACCCGTTACGCGTCCAGGCTGTCTGATACCCGTTGTAGCATTGTGTTATCAATTTCTTTGATAATTTCGCTCGAATGTGATACAAAAAACATATTATAAAGTGTAAACCTTGTATCATAATATCGGAGCGACCTGAATGAGCGAAGTTACCCAGGTATGTGAACCTTCGGCAAGGTCTGTTAAACCGGACGCCGATCCGTTGCCCAGTGATGAAATTCGGCCTATGACCGGCAACGAGGCGATCGCCCGTGGCGTATGGGAGGCGGGGGTGCGGGTCGCGGCTGCATATCCGGGCACACCCAGTACTGAAATTCTGGAAAACCTGGCGAAGTATCCTACCCAGGACCTGCACGCACAGTGGTCAACCAACGAAAAGGTCGCACTGGATGTCGCTTACGGTGCTTCCTATGGTGGCGTTCGGGCGTTTTGCGCCATGAAGCACGTGGGTCTCAATGTTGCTGCGGATGCCTTACTCACGGAGGCCTATATCGGCGTAAACGGCGGCATGGTGCTTGCGGTCTGTGACGATCCGGGTATTCACAGCTCACAAAATGAACAGGACACTCGGTTGTTTGGCAAGCTGGCTAACGTACCGGTGCTGGAGCCCTCTGATGCCCAGGAAGCACTGGAATTCACCCGCTGGGCCTATGAAATCAGTGAACAATTTGATACACCGGTCATCGTTCGAAGTACCACCCGGATCGCGCATACCCGTAGCCCAGTCAGGGTTGGGGAACGTCAGGAAATTGAATCCAGGGGATTTGTAGAGCGACCTGAAAATATCGCCCTGCCCACCACTGCACGTAGCCGACACCCGATCGTGATTGAACGCGAGAAATTGTTGGAAACACACTTTAGTAAGTCCCCGAAGACACAGTGGATTAAAGGTGACAAAGCGGTTGGCGTAATCACCGCTGGTATGTCGTATGGATATCTAAGGGAGGTATTGCCAGGTGTCAGCATATTGAAGCTGGGGGCATCCTTTCCGTTGGCCAGGGATGCTATTCGTGAGTTTTGTGATTCCGTAGAGCGCGTGATTGTCCTCGAGGAACTGGAGCCGTTTTTGGAAACTGAAATCAAAGCCATGGGCTACCAGGCGGAGGGCAAGGCTTTTTTTCCCCGTGCGGGGGAGCTGTCACCTGAAGCAGTCCACGAAGGTTTTGCAAAAGCAGGTCTCCTCAAGTCTCGAAAGCTTGAGACCCTGGTTGTAGTCGATGAATTGGTTCGACCACCCGTACTGTGTTCGGGCTGTCCACACACGGGCGGCTACATGGCTTTACGGGCTTTAAACGCGCGTGTTGCCGGCGACATAGGCTGTTACACCCTGGCGGCGATGCAACCCTTACAGGCCATGGATACCTGTGTCTCGATGGGTTCGAGTATCGGTACGGCGGTGGGTCTTGCCAAGGCCGGTACTGAAACCCGGCCCATCGTGGCCACGATAGGCGATTCCACATTCCTGCACGGTGGTATTACCGGGCTGATCGATGCGGTTTATAACGATGCCAATATTACCGTTTTGCTGCTCAATAACAGTACGACCGCAATGACGGGTGGCCAGGAACACCCGGGCACTGGCAGGACCTTGCGTGGTGACGCAACCCACGCGGTTAACTATGCTGAGGTGTGCAGGGCGGTGGGTGTGCCATCGGTCAAGGAAGTTGATTCCTATGACCTGGGCGTCTTGTACCAGGCAATCCGCGAAGCGACTGAGTACAAGGGTGTCGCGGTCGTTATCGCCAACCGGCCCTGTGTGCTGGATCCGGTCAAAATAAAGGGACCTGCTTTCCAGATTCGTGCGGCCGGCTGTACTGCCTGTCAATCCTGTATGAACCTGGGTTGTCCGGCACTTTCCTGGAGTGACGAAATGCTGGACGGACATCACAAGATCAGGATCGATGAATCATCCTGCATTGGTTGCACTCTGTGTGTGCAGATCTGTCCCAGCGATTGCATTCGTCCGGCTCTGGAGTTGCGGGTATCATGAACAGCACGGCGGGAACAAGTGCGGTTCGGCCGGCTGTGATGGCGGCACCAACAAACGTTCTGATCGTAGGTGTTGGCGGTCAGGGTGTCATCATGGTTTCCAAGATACTCGCCCGGCTGAGCCAGTTACAGGGATTGCAGGTCAAGCAAAGCGAAGTACATGGTATGGCCAAACGTGGGGGCTCTGTATTCAGTCACATTCGGTTTGGTAATGAAGTATGGTCACCGACGATCCCCATGGGTGAGGCCGATGTGGTCCTGGGGCTCGAGTGGGCCGAAGGACTGCGCTGGTTGCGGTATCTCAAGCCGGGTGTTGGTACCTTTATTTCGGATACCAAGCGGATTGTCCCGCCATTTTCCTGTCGTGACCGCCAGCACGACGCCCGGCATGGCTATGCAAACCACTCGGTGGCAGAAATCGTCAACCAGGTACCCAGTGCCTTTGCACCGGATGCCACCGGTATGGCAACCCAATTGGGTAACGAGAGAGTGGCCAACACGATTCTGCTCGGTATTTTGTCTACGGTGATGGACTTTCCCGTCGAGAGTTGGCGTGAAGTGTTACCGGAGTTTGTACCGCCAAAAACTGTAGAGACTAACCTCAAGGCCTTCGAGGCGGGTCGTGAGTGGACGACCAAACCACACGCGCCGGATCTGAACGAAACGTCGGTTGTCCAGCACGCAATGCCAACCTCTCGCCGTGAAGTGAACCTGGAAATCACCGAGGCGTGGTGTAAGAGTTGTGACATCTGCGTAAAGATGTGCCCGGAGCGTTGCCTGGCTCTTGATGATCACCAGATTGTTGAATTGGTCAAGCCGGAAGCCTGCACCGGTTGTCGTGTATGCGAGTGGCTGTGCCCGGATTTCGCCATTGCCGTGCACGTCTCCAGTGTTCCGATCGTAGCCAATCAAGCCGGTGTTTCCACTGAGGTAAGCGCATGATGTCCCAGATACAATCAAACATACCACAACGTCAGTCACTACAAGGCAACCAGGCATGTGCACTGGGTGCAATTGCCGCCGGCTGTCGTTTGTTCGCAGGCTATCCGATTACACCCTCATCCGAAATTGCTGAGCGGATGTCAAAGGAATTACCACGTGTCGACGGCGTATTTGTCCAGATGGAGGATGAGATAGCATCGATGGCAGCGGTCCTTGGCGCTTCGATGGGTGGCGTGAAGTCCATGACCGCGACCTCCGGTCCGGGGTTCTCTCTCAAACAGGAACACATCGGCTATGGCATCCAGGCGGAAGTGCCTTGTGTTGTGATCAACGTGATGCGCGGCGGCCCCAGCACCGGTATGCCAACCCGTCCGGCCCAGGGTGACGTGATGCAGTCTCGTTGGGGAACACACGGTGACCATCCGGCGATTGTACTCACACCCTCTTCTGTTCAGGAAATCTATACGCAGACGATTACCGCGTTCAACTTCTCAGAAATTTACCGGATACCGGTGGTCGTGCTGTATGACGAGGCCATCGGGCATCTGGTCGATACCGTTGACCTGCCGAACCCGGAATCCATAAAGATAAACAACCGGAAGTGGGCTGACGGCCCGGCGGAGGATTACGAGCCCTATGCACCAGATGCAGACGGTATCCCGCCAATGCCGCTACCCGGCGACGGTTATCGCACACACACAACCGGTCTGACACACCTGGAATCCGGCTTCCCGACACAAGTGCCCGAGGAGGTCACCCGGGTTACCAGTCGTCTGCTCAACAAAATCGAGCTACACCGTGATGCGATCGAACAATATGAACTTAGCTGCTGCGATGACGCCGACATACTGGTGGTGGCATTTGGTATTACTGCCCGTGCCAGCGAACGTGCGGTTAACAATGCGCGCGCAGGTGGAATCAAGGCAGGGCTGTTACGACTGGTTACCCTGTGGCCATTCCCGGAAAGAATTCTGCAACAGCTCGTCGAACGCGCCAGCCACGTATTGGTTCCGGAAATGAACGCGGGGCAGTTAATCCTGGAAGTCGAACGTCTGTGTCCCGACAGCACACCGGTAAGCGGTGTCAACAAGTTCGATGGTGACCCCATTCACCCCGATGAAATCTTGGCGAAAATTGAGGAACTGGCCGATGAGTGAAATGGCAGCACCTTTGACTCCCGCACAGAAATCTACGGACCAATTCGAGATCCGTGACTATCTGCGACTGGATCTGTTTCCTCATTTTCTCTGCCCGGGTTGTGGTCATGGAATTGCACTGCGGGCCTTGCTGTGGGCGATTCACGATCTGGATATTGAGAAAGACCAGTTGGCCGTGGTCAGCGGAATTGGTTGCTCGGGCCGGTTGAGTGCTTACATCGATGCCAACACGTTCCACACCACCCACGGACGTCCGCTTGCTTTTGCAACCGGTCTCAAGCTGGCGCGGCCGGACCTGCATGTTATCGTCATCACCGGGGATGGAGATTGTCTCGCCATCGGCGGTAATCACCTCATTCATGCGGCGCGCCGCAACCTGGATATCACCTGCATCATGCTGAATAACGAGGTCTATGGTATGACCGGTGGGCAGGTTTCACCCACCACCAGTCTCGACCGGTTTACAACCACCACTCCGTTGGGTAACCAGGAACCTGGTTTTGACGCCTGTGCACTCGCCACGGGTGCGGGGGCGACATTTGTGGGACGCGAGGTCACCTTGCAAACCACCGCGCTAAAGATCCTGATGCAGGAAGGCATTGTCCACCGGGGCTTTTCGTTTGTAGAGGTCATTTCTGACTGCACTGAGATCTACGGCCGCAAGAATGACCTTGGTTCATCACCGGAAATGGTCTTGAGTCAGAAGCGCAGCGTTTTACCCAAGTTTGACGGTAGCGCGGTCGACAAACCTTTCCGCGCGGGTAACTGGGATACTGGTGTGCTCTTGCGTAAAGAGCGGCCCGAATACTACGAGGCCTACCGGGCGCATTGCCACAGGGTGCTTGGCGATGGGAAGAGTAAGTGAACAAGAAACAAAAAAGTAATACCGGCGGCTATGAGATCCGACTCAGTGGCACGGGTGGACAGGGGCTTGGTTTGAGTGGCAAGATGCTGGCCGCAGCCCTGAGCGATGAGGGTCTGCATGTGGCCCAATCGCAAAGCTACGAGCCCACTTCTCGTGGTGGCATGAGCCGCTCAGACCTGGTGGTTACACCCCAGACCGCCGACTACCCACTGGCGACCGGCCTGGACTATCTGGTAATCCTGGATACACGAGCCATGTCGATTTCAGACGGCATGATCAACACCGATGCGGTGGTACTCGTAGACGAAGAATTGGTGCCCGAGCCGCCGAAAGGCGACTTCAAGGTTCACGCTCTGCCTCTGAGCAAGAAGGCTATTTCACTGGGTAACCTGCGGGTGACCAATGTTGTAAGTCTGGGCGCTCTGATTGCACTGGGTGATATTTGCAGCCTCCGGACACTGGAAGCGGCCATTGAACGTATCACTCCGAAGAAGTATGCCCAGATGAATCTGGATGCCGTGCGCGCGGGGTTTGAGTTGGCCGCGCACTGAGCACCGCTGTGCAGGCCTCTACTGGATAAAAACGCCGACCTTTGATCAGCCCACGTGACTGATCGAAACAGCTGCGGGACTACGACCCGTATGACTGACACTAAAGTGGTGCTCTACTGCTTTAACAAGTGAATCCGCGTACAATGTGCGGTCATTTTCAGTCTTGAACCAAAATGCTGCACAGAATCAAAAACGCCACGGTATTTGCCCCGGAATCGTTGGGTGTCTGCCACCTTCTGATTGCCTTCGGCCGCATTGTCTATATGGGCAAAGAACAACCGGACGTTGGCGCGGCCTTGCTGTCGACAGATACTGACCTGGAGGGTGCCTGCGTCGTTCCGGGGCTAATCGACGGCCACGCCCATATCACCGGTGGCGGTGGTGAGGTCGGTTTTAAAACCCGGGTGCCACCCGTGCCTCTAAGTGCGTACACGGCTGCGGGTGTAACGACCGTGATTGGTTTGCTGGGCACAGATGACATGACCCGCTCTACCTCATCCCTGATTGCACAAACCAGGGCACTGCGCGAAGAAGGTCTTGGTGCCTGGTGTTACACCGGCGGTTATCACCTGCCGCCCACCACGCTTACGGGCTCAGTACAGGGCGATATCGTGCATATCGATTGCATCATCGGTGTGGGTGAGGTTGCGATTTCTGATCACCGTTCCAGTCAGCCGACTTTTGATGAACTGGCCCGCTGCGCGGGGGAAGCGCATGTCGGGGGCCTAATGACCGGTAAAGCAGGCATCGTACATTTGCACCTGGGTGACGGCCGGCGTGGTCTGGAGTTGGTTCGCCGAATGCTGGTGGAGACTGAGCTGCCAGCGCGCGTGTTTAATCCAACCCACTGTAACCGCAACAGGACATTGTTTGAGGAAGCCTGTGAACTCAGCTATCAGGGGTGCTGGATAGACCTTACCGCATTCCCGCCCGGCGGGAACAGTGACGAAGTAAGTGCCGTTGCGGGCTTGCAGCACTTTATGGATAAAGGCTGTCCAGCAGACAAAATCACGATCAGTTCCGATAGTGGTGGCTGCATGGCGGAGTTTGATGCTCTGGGAGAATGTATCCAGCTTGATTACGGACGTTCAGACCTGCTTGCCGGTGCACTCAGGGAATTGCATTCCCAGGGTATGCCCATGGAAGCCGTGTTGCCGGCATTTACCTGCAACGTGGCCAGGCTGTTACGGCTGTCCCGCAAGGGCAGACTGGCCCGTGGAATGGATGCTGACCTTGTGGTACTGGACGAAAGTAATCAAATTCGCGATGTTATGGCCGACGGTGTCTGGCATCGTCAGTATGGAAAACAATTGTTGAAAGGTAGTTTTGAAGCGGAATAATTATGTGTCCTGCAAAAAAAACAGGTGATGTGCGACCCGGTTGGTTGATTGCGATCGGAGGTGCGGAAAACAAGCTGAAAAATCCGGAAATACTGGAGCGCTTTCACCAATTGTGCGGTGGTAATAATGCCAGGATCATGGTCATCCCAACGGCGTCTGAACTTGAAGATGCCGGCGACCAGTATGTGCAGTTATTTGAACGTATGGGCGGTAAGGCACATGCGACCCCGCTTAATGACAGAGAAGATTGTTACAGCGAGGACGTGCGGGCCTCGATGGAAAAAACCAGTGGAATATTTATCACTGGCGGCAACCAGTTACGTCTGTCCACCATTATTGGTGGCACACCGGTGGCCCACGGTATACGTCGCCTCAATGCAACTGGAACCCCTGTAGCAGGCACGTCAGCGGGCGCTGCGGTGATCTCTGAACACATGATCGCGGGTGGCCGTTCCCGCAGCACCCCCAGGGAACACGGGGCAACGATGGCGCCGGGGCTTGGGTTGACGAACAAGGTCATCATCGATCAGCATTTTCGGCAGCGCAACAGGATTGGCAGGCTGCTGACTGCGTTGTCATACAACCCCTTTGCCTCCGGCTTGGGCATTGATGAAAACACGGCGGTCTTTATTGATCCAGAGGGTGTACTGGAGGTTGTAGGCAGCGGTGCGGTGACCGTGGTTGACCCGGCGGAACTCAGTCATTCTTCGATGCACGACGCCCACCATATGGACCCGATTACCCTGATCGGCCTCAAGGTACATATTCTGGCTGCCGGGGCGCGGTATGATGTCAATACACGGTTAGCCACCCCGCCGCAAGCCAATAACGGCCGTTAACCAGCGAGGTCTGATATGAAAGTCCTTTCCACAAATGTCTATCTGGGACCCAATATTTACGCGCATTTTCCGGTCATCCGGCATCAGGTTGATCTGGGAGTGCTGGAAGACTGGCCGTCCGTGAAAATCGGCGACACGTTTATCGACGGACTCGTTGTGGCACTGCCCGGACTGGAAGAACACGGTTGTTCCTATGGTGAGACTGGCGGATTCTTGCGGCGTCTCAGGGAAGACGAAGGGACTTGGATGGGGCATATCTGGGAACACGTAACATTGGAATTGCAAAACATGGCGGGCTCGGATGTGACCTTTGGGCGTACCCGTTCAATCGAGGGTCAGCCCGGTTGTTACAACATGGTATTTCAATACAAGCAACGGGATGTTGGGCTGGAGGCAGCACGTATCGGCCAACAACTTTTATTCAGCCTGCTAAGTGGGAAGCTCAGAGCACAATTGGGTGAGGAAATCGACGACGAATTTGATTTCGTGGAAGAAAGGGAAACCTTCATCCGCTTTGCCCAACGCAAGGAACTGGGCCCCAGTACTGCTTCATTGGTCAGGGCGGCCGAGGCGCGTGATATACCCTGGCTACGCCTGAACAACTACTCATTAGTGCAGTTTGGCCATGGCAAGTTCCAGCAGCGTATCCAGGCCACAATTACCAGTATGACCACGCATATAGCGGTGGAAGTTTCCTGTGACAAGGAGGACACACATAATTTGTTGAATGACCTGGGCTTGCCGGTGCCGCAGCAACGCATGGTTTATTCGGCAAGTAGCGCAGCGCGTGCCGCCAGACACATGGGTTTTCCGGTGGTCGTCAAACCACTGAACGCCAATCATGGCCGTGGTGTAACCATCGATCTTGACAATGAGGCGGACGTGGAAGCTGCTTTCGCCATCGCCCAGGAGAGGGGTACTTCAAGAGCCGTACTGGTCGAATCCTTTATCACCGGCTTTGACCATCGCATGTTGGTGGTCAATGGCGAACTGGTTGCCGTCGCCCAGCGTGTACCTGGACATGTCATCGGTGACGGGAGACATTCAATTGAAGAGCTTGTAGATGCTGTCAACCAGGACCCCCGTCGAGGTATTGGCCATGAAAAAGTACTGACCCGGCTGGATCTGGACCACCAGGCCAAGCGGCTGCTGGAACAGGCAGGCCATGGTGAAAACACCGTGTTACCTGATGGTGAAGTATTTTACCTGCGTTCAACGGCAAATCTGTCAACCGGCGGCACTGCGGTGGATAAAACCGACGAGGTGCATCCGGATAACCGCGACATGGCGATACGCTCGGTACAGGCGGTTGGCCTTGACGTTGGCGGTGTGGATTTTCTGACCGATGACATTAGCCGTTCCTATAAGGAAATTGGTGGCGGAATCTGCGAAGTTAATGCAGCCCCTGGTTTTCGGATGCACGTAGCGCCGTCTGAGGGGGAGCCGCGGGATGTATCAGCCAAGGTTATGGCCATGTTGTTTCCACCCGGTTCTCCGGCACGAATACCGGTGGCGGCCATTACCGGCACCAATGGTAAAACGACCACTTCACGGATGTTGTCCCACATCCTCAAGGCCGCGGGTCACACGGTTGGATCGACTTCAACAGATGGTGTCTATGTTGACGGTCACCTGACGGTGAAGGGCGACATGACCGGGCCCCGGGCTGCCAGCATCGTATTACGAGACCCGGGTGTAGATTTTGCGGTAATGGAAACTGCGCGTGGCGGAATCCTGCGTGCTGGTTTGGGCTACCAGCAGTGCGACGTGGCTGCTTGTCTTAACATTTCTGAAGACCACCTGGGCATGAAGGGTATCAATACCCTGGAGCAATTGGCTGAGATCAAACGGGTGGTGGTTGAAGTTGCACAGGACACCGCGGTACTCAACGCCGATGACGAACATTGCCTGCGAATGGCAGATTACACCGAGGCCCGGCAAATTTGCTATGTGACCATGAATCCCGCCCATGCCCTGGTGAAGGAACATATCCGTGCCGGTGGCCGCGCACTGGTGCTGGAACAAGGCATCAACGGCGACATGATCACGATTTACGATAACGGTAATCATATCCCACTGCTATGGACCCACCTGGTTCCAGCCACTCTCGAGGGCAAGGCGGTGCACAATGTACAGAATGCGATGTTTGCTGCGGCCATGGCGTTTTCATTTGGCAAGTCTCTGGAAGACATTCGCCATGGTTTACGCACGTTTAACACGACCTTCTTCCAGGCGCCAGGACGCATGAACCTGTTCGATGAACACTCCTTCCGGGTAATACTCGATTATGGTCACAATGCCGCTGCGGTCAAAACAGTGTGCGAGACGGTGGACCGCTTTGAAGTCAGCGGTCGGCGTATTTGTGTGCTCGCGGCTCCCGGTGACCGTCGGGATGAAGATATTCGGGCCATCGCCAGCGCCGCTAGCGGGTTTTTTGATCAATACATCTGCAAGGCTGATGATAATCGTCGCGGCCGGGAGCTTGATGAAATCCCAAAAATGTTACAGGCACAATTACTGGAAAATGGCACTAGCGACGCGGCAGTGGAGGTGCTGGCGGATGAAGCCAGTGCTGTCAGCCGTGCGTTGACGTCCGCCGGTGAAGGGGACCTGTTGGTCATTTTTGGCGATGACATCACCCGCTGTTGGAAGCAGATCATTAACTTTGAGGCCGTTGCGGGCACTGGTGACAATACCGGGACCTCGGTCCAGACCAGTTATATCAGCCCCGATCCCGACGCATTCAGCATGGGCGAGCACGATGACCTGATCCGCGATAAGAAGGGTGTGCGCCTGGCAAGGCAGGATGAAGCCGCTGATTGACCACTGTGCTGTCCACCGACTAATCATTGGGGAATACGGACCAGTTCATCGACAAGTCTTCATTGTTGAAGTTGCGTTGTTTAGGATGACTCGGGTGTCAGGAATTCCCGGATAATGCCATTCGCATCTCCCGCAACACGGACACAAGTTATGCGCGTTAGCCTTTTAGAAAGTCGTCGCCTTACTGGCCCTAACCTGTTCTGGCACCTGCCCAGCGCGATCATCGATGTGGAATATGGGGGTGTGGATGCAGACAGTGTGGTTGCTTGCTGGCAAAATCATGCCCGGCGCTTTATGAATGCTCTGGGCTGGCAGCAGGAACAAACCTGCCACCGGATTTACGAAGGTGGGATCAGCATGCTGATATCTGCGTCTATCGACGTACTCTATGCCGCTACTGAAGTTAATGAAGCGGCGTTTAACGCCTGTGTTGCTGATCTGGATGGTGAGGCGAGTTTGGATTTTGATACGGAGTTGATCCGTCTTCGGGCAGAAATTCAGACCCAGAAAAATCCTGCGCTGCTGGCATTGCAGCAAGCCGCACTGGAGCACGGCAAACCGTTTTTGTGGGACGATGACGAGGTGTCCATAGGTTTCGGTGCGAACACGCTGGTCTGGCCGACAGATGACTTGCCTGATGTTGCGGAAATCGATTGGCCCGCCGTCGCTTCAATACCGGTGGCACTGGTGACCGGCACGAATGGCAAATCGACCACGGTGCGACTGGCGTCGTCGGTGCTGGACGCCGCCGGCTACACCGCCGGCATTACCACCACGGACTACATTCGGATTGGCAGTGAGATCATCGCGACTGGTGACTACTCAGGCCCCGGGGGTGCCCGGCTGCTGGTGCGTGACCACCGGACCGATGTGGCAATTCTCGAAGTGGCTCGGGGTGGACTGCTACGACGGGGCCTGGGTGTCACTGAGGCGGATGTGGTATTGATTACCAACGTCGCGGCTGATCACCTGGGCGAATATGGCATCAACACGGTGCCTGAATTGATAGAAGCCAAATTTATCGTGCAGAAATCGCTCAAACCCGGGCGACCGCTGATTTTGAATGCCGATGATGAAGGTATAGTTGCGTACGCCAGCGGTATGCAGCAGCGCATTGTCTGGTTTAGCGAAAACCGTGACGGACCGGTCATCCAGACACACCTGGCCATGGGTGGTGAGGCGGCTGTTTCCGACCGGGGACGGATTGTCTGGTTGCATGGCAGCGACGAAGTCCGTGTGGCGAGCCTGTCAGACATACCGATCACACTCGGAGGCGCCGCGCGCCACAATGTGCAGAATGCACTGGCTGTGACGGCCTTGGCAATGGTTCTGGGAATTGCGTCACCGGTGGTCGCCCGGGGTTTGTGTGCCTTTGGCGGTTCTCGTGAAGACAATCCCGGGCGGGGCAATTTCTTTGCAGCCCACGGTGTACAAGTGTTGGTAGACTTTGCCCATAACGAATCGGGCGTAAACGCGGTCATGGATACGATTGCTGAACTGCCGGCGACTCGCAGGGCGGCAGTGATCTGTCAGGCCGGTGACCGCAGCGACGGGCTGATCCGTGATCTGGTGCGATCGGTAATGAAAGCGAAACCCGATTGCCTGGTGGTCTGCGACTTGCCCGGTTATGAGCGTGGACGGCCGGCAGGTGAAGCGCAGAAATTGATCGCGCGTTATGCGGAGGAGATGGGCATGGATAAGTCGGCCATCCTGTTTGCCGTGGACCCACCGGCAGGTGCAGAAAAAGCGCTGGAGTGGTCCAGTGCGGGGGACTTACTCTTAGTATTGGCACTCAATCAGCGTGATGATGTGTTTGATATATTGAAATCGCGTGGATTTGAGTGAGAATGATGTGGGCTTATTGCTTTATCAAGAGAGTAAGCGTGTATTGACTTATTTCTGGCGGTCATAATGTGTCCTGTCCAGTATTGCCCTGCCTGACAACTACTTACAACTTACGGAGAGAGCATTGAAAGTAAAACAGCAGATTTTGAATTTCTCTCTGCACCTGGTCGGGTTGGCCATGATCGGTAACGGCCTGTGGATGGTGGTTGGTGCAATGGGTTGGTTTATAAACATTCCGGCCGATATGCCGGCAACAGGTGATCCTAACGGCCACCTAATCCGCGACGTCGGTTTCGCCTATATCGTTTTCGGGTTTGCGGTTAATTGGTGTGTGTTACAACTGCATAATCGTCGCCCGGTATTCCTGATGGCGTCATTTTTCATGGTCGCTCACGCCCTGGGACACCTGGCCGAAATATTACTGGGGTTATTGCCCACGTCACATTGGTGGATTGACTTTCCACTGGTTTTTTTGCCTGGGCTGATTTTCGGTGCGCTTGCCATTCCTGGTGTTTGGCGGGCATTTGTAGATGATCGCAGTTGATTCAGCAAACTGAGGGAAACAAGAAATGTATCTTTGCCGGCCGACGTCTCAAACAACAGGCTGGTACGCTGAGGACGCCTATCTGCGTTTCAGTGCAACTTTGATGAGTTGTCCGTCCTTGATCACCGTGGTTATCTGCTCGAGCTGACGAATATCCTCAAGCGGATTATCATCAACGGCGATGATATCGGCAAGTTTTCCCGCTTCAATTGTGCCCAGGTCGGCCGTTAAGCCGAGCAGGTCGGCGGCGGCAACGGTGGCCGCATATATGGCACTCATTTCACTCATGCCGGCTTTGACCATCAGTGCGAATTCTTCACCGTTCAGACCGTGTGGTGTTACTGCTGAATCGGTGCCGAAGGCAATTTTGACGCCGGCTTTATGTGCCAGTCTTACGTTGTTCAAAGAGGCGGCTGCGGCGGCTGTAGCCTTGGCCTTGATGGCCTTGGTGAAAAACGGATTACCCTCCATTTTGCTGGGAATTTTTGCGCCTGGCAGCAAAGTGGGTACCAGGTAGGCGCCACTTTTCTTGAAGAGTCTTATTGACTCCCGGTCCAGGAATGTACCGTGGTCAATGCTGTCGACACCCGCACGCAGGGCGGCGTTAATGCCATCAGTACCGTGTGCATGCGCAGCCACTTTGACACCCAGTGAGTGCGCTGTAGCCATGATTTCTCCAAGCTCATCGTCGGTCATTTGCTGGTCGGTGCCAGTGGAAGTGTTCGACAAGACGCCACCCGTGGCCGTTATCTTGATCCAGTCGGCCCCGTATTTGATGGCATGACGGGTGGCGCGGCGACAATCATAGGGCCCGTCGCAGATCGTATCAGGGGTCCATAACTTCAGTAACTCTGCCTTGTAACCATCCGCATCACCATGTCCACCGGTTGCCGCGATCGAGCTACCGGCTGCAAGAATTCTTGGGCCTTGTACGTAGCCTTTTTCGATGGCGTCGCGCAATGCAAATATGGCCTCCGGTTCCGCCCCGAGATCCCGCACCGTGGTAAACCCTGCAGTGAGTGTCTTTTTTGCGTAAAAAGCGCCGCGCAGTGCATCCATCGAAGTCGTCATATACAAAGCTTCGTTACGCGAATCAGGAGATAGCTCACCGGTTAAATGCACATGCGTGTCCATCAGTCCCGGCAGTACGAACTGACTGGAAAGATCAATCAGTCGAGCTGCCCGGCTCACTGTAGACGGATCGATAAAACCGTCGACCACAGACACAATGCGATTACCCTTGAGTACGATGCTTTGTTCAGACACAGGCGCCTGCCCGGGAACCGCCAGCAAGGTACCCGCGTGGATTACCAGTGTTGACCCTGAATCATCCGCAAAAACACCGCCCGAAACAACGGCGTACAACACCAGCAATAGCACAAATCGTAGATGCAGGTTCACAAGCTTCTTCCCTTCCATTCCACGGCCTTCAATTTATGTAGTCGGTATCATAAGCCAATGATACTGTGTCGCCAATCCTGGCTGTGAGTCATTACGCGAGGCTTCGCATTTGCACCACCTCAGTGCCGCGTATTTTGTAAGCCTTACATATTTTTACCGGTCTGGTATAGCTCGTTAGTCCCAAACCACTAAAAACCACGGCAGGGATCTCAGAACATGTTCAGGTTTGCGCGAACTACACCATCCCGGTTGATCCTTTCACTTTTCCTGGTCCTGGTCGCCGTTCCATTGGTCACACAGGCAGAGACCGCGTTGATCTCAACGCCTCTGGGTGACATTGAAATTGAGTTGCTGGAAGCGGATGCACCCCAAACCGTAGCTAACTTTCTTAACTACGTTACCAATAACCGCTACGACAATACTTTCATGCACCGCAGCGTGCCGGGATTCATCATTCAGGGTGGCGGTTTTGGTTTTTCAAATGGCCAGGCCTCTCCGGTAACCGCGTTTGCACCGGTCGTCAACGAATTCAAGGTTTCCAACACACGTGGCACAGTGGCCATGGCAAAACTGGGTGGCGATCCGAATAGCGCGACGGGTCAGTGGTTTATTAACCTGGCCGATAACTCCGGCAACCTTGACAGCCAAAACGGCGGGTTCACCGTTTTTGCCAGGGTCATTGGCGACGGCATGGAAATTGCCGATGCCATTGCCCAGCTACAGATAGTCAATGCCGGAGGAGCCTTTGCTTCGTTGCCGGTGATAAATTTTTCTGGCGGATCCATATTGGCTGAAAACCTGGTAATGACGGTTGTCACCGAAACAATCGAAGATGTGATAACTTTTAAAATGAATGCCGGGCTTAATGATGCCTGGTTTAATATTGCAACGGACGGCCAGGGTTTTTTCATCACGGTGTTTCCTCAGCTGGGACTAGTCAGTCTGGCCTGGTTTACCTACGACACGACGCCGCCAGAGGAGGGTGCGACGGCCAAGCTGGGGGCTCCGGACCACCGCTGGCTAACGGCTCTAGGCACAATCGACGGCAATACCTCAGTCATGGAAGTCAGCATCGCTTCAGGGGGGGTGTTTGATAAAGCAACCGAGATTACACGGGTAACCGACGGCAGTATTACCCTGACCTTTATTGACTGCATGAGTGGCAGGGTTGACTACAACATCCCCTCAATTGGACGACTGGGCAGCATACTTATCCGGCGTGTAGCCGATGACAATATTGATTTGTGTGTCGCGCTGGGAGGCGAAGACTAGGGTCGGTCAGCGGTTGGCACGCTCATCCTTGTGCACATGCGAGGCGGGTTCCCGTACAGGCACCAGATCTCTTGTAGCTATTACGTACGGCCTTTCTAATGGCTTTTGTTCTTAAGGCTTGCTCACCGTACTTTTTCTTCAGTTTCTCTGCTCTTTTGTGTGCTTGCTGTTTGTCACCGGTCTGTTGCAGCAATGCATTGCTGTGGTTTATCAACTCTGGTTCGCCAATTTCAGCCGCCAACACCGACCATGCGTAGGCTTTTGTCAGGTCGGCATTTTTGCCTTCACCGGCGGCATACATTTGCGCGACCCGATTCTGGGCGTAATGGTCACCAAACTTTGCCAGTTTGGTGTAAATTTTGTGCGCTTTTTTGAAATCGCCTTCAAGGTAGGACTGGTCGGCATCAGTTCGATATTCCTGCAAACTGGTTGCCGCCAGGCTTGGTGCCTGCAGTACAACAAGCATCAAGGCCATCAACATAAGTACAGATTTCATAGCACTCTCCCGCCACAAAACTCCCTGTCTGGGGATAATATCAATGACAAACCACATCGTACATATGCCAATTGGCCCATATTGAGGGTGTGTTTTATTTTTTGTGCTGTGTTTTGACCTGTAGCGCCTTTCGCCTGGCTGGTTATCCGCAGGGCTGATTGTTTTCGTAGCGCTCGAGCTCTGCCCGTAGGGTTGCTGAGGTTGCTTCATTGCCGGCGTTAAGCGTATCTATCGCCCGCTGTTGCCACTTGGCCGCCTCGCTACACTCGCCTGCTTCTGCATAGGCCATGGCAACGGTTTGGGCATGCCCAACTGAGGGGCTTGCCTGAAACACTTGCAACGCCAATGGCAGCGCCCTTACACCATCGCGTATCGACTTATCGGGGCTTGCTGCCAGGAGTTTCGCCAGTGCGTGGACAACGAGTCCGTTATTGGGGAGGTTTTCATAAGCTTGGTTGAGTACATTTAATGCCTTGGAGTATTCACCGTTTTGCAATAACAAACGCACACCACCCATCCAGGCGTTTCCGGCAGTTGGATCTATAATTACGGCTTTACGGTAATAATCCATGGCCTCTTCAATACGCAGACTTCTCTCCAGTGCCTGGGCAAGCAATTGGTGGGCGCTGGTATCTTCGGTGTTGGCTGATATCACTTTTTCCAGGTGTGGGATGGCATCCTGGTGTCTGCCGGTATTTAAATAAAGAAATCCCAGGTTGTAAAGGGCGGTCAGATTATCCGGTTCAAGCGCGAGTGCTTTTTGATGGTGGTCGATTGCCTCCCCTGTTTCACCCGTTTGCATCAGTGCTGTGCCCAGGTTGATATGGGCCCGTGCGCTATCCCGGTCAAAGGCTAATGCCGTGCGAAAAGCTTCAATGGATTCTTCAAAACGGCCGGCCGAATAGGCGAGTTTGCCACGCAGCAAGTGGGAACGCTCACCCTGCAGCAATTCCTTCAGACCATCGGCCCACGGGTCCCTGGGCTGTATGCCCACGCTGCCCCTTTGCTGTAAATGCTTGACGGCCAGCTCGGTATTGTCCAGCCCACGATATGCCATCGCCAGAGGATAATGCAGGCGATTTGCTTCGGGCTGCCTGGCCAGTGCAGTGCTGAGAAACGCGACCGCGGTACGATACTGTTTTTCCTCTACAGCCAGCTCACCGAGACGCGCCAGCACCACGGTTGCTTCAGGCCTCAGGTAGAACGCCTGCAAGTAGGATTGACGGGCTTCTTCAAGTCGGTTCAGGGCCTGATAAGACTCCCCAATCCGGATGTGTAGCAACGCCGGCTGAGGATGAACGGATGCGATCTGATGATAGTGTTCGAGAGCCTCCTTTGGTCTGCCGGTATGCAGGTAAAGCGCAGCCAGAAAATAGGACCACTGAAATTGGTTCACATCCAGGTGGCTGGCATTGGTATAGCAGATTTCCGCTGCTCGATTGAGCTCATAGGCGTGATAGAGTTTTCCCAACTCGCCATAGGCATCAGCCAGTTCGCGGTTGTCCCCGCCTTTCACCTTCAAGGTATCAATCAGGTCACGGTAATGTCGGAGTTGTTCGGCAACGGTTGCTTCCAGTGACGACAGGTTCTGCTCTGGCAGATCAAGGAGAGTGCCGTTTCTACCAGCAGTTTCTTCCGAATTGATTTCTACCGTTGGGATTTCTGCGGCATTTATGGTCGTTGCAAGCACTACCATTGAAAGCACAAAAAGAGTGACCATGAAGTTGCCCACACTGCTTGCATTGGCCGCGGTCACCTCTACTTGAATGTCTTTTCCGGGCCGCATCTTAGGCCTGATCTCCGGGAGTTTCTTAGTGGCTGTCATCTGCTTGTCTTATTTCCGTGTATTGTGCCGCGGGTGGAAGTGGCCGTTTCTCCTGACTGCCATCGGGCCAACTTATTTGCAGGGAGTATTCCTGCGGCTCATCAGGGTAAGCAAACAACACCCGTGGATCGTTTGCGGAACAATAACTGCCGTCTGTACCCGACCGGTACCATTGTTGTTTTTTACCCGCCCGATCCAGGTATATTTCCGCTCCCAGCATGTCGCGCCCGGAATCCTTTCCCGTCAGGCGTAAACCAACCCAGGTTCGGGATTTTGGTGCCACGTTCAGTAATAATCGGGCAGGTCCGTTATTATTGAATACCAGTACGTCCAGATCGCCGTCATTGTCTACATCACCAAATGCTGCGCCCCTGCTCACATATGAATCTCTTATGGGCGAATCCGGGGAGTAGACAATTTCGGAAAATCCTTTGCCGGACTTGTTATGAAACATCTGATTGGGTTGATTCAGCGGGTATAGGGTTCTCTTGCGTACGAGAGGGTCCAATTCAGTTACCGCCCCATTGAGTACGAACAAATCCAGCCAACCGTCAGTATCATAGTCAAGCCAGGCGGTGCCAAACGCTGTAAAGGGGAAACTATTGACACCAAGACCGTAAAACAGGGTGCGGTCCTCGAACAATCCACGTCCCAAGTTGCTGTAAAGAGTATTGGTTTCGCCCATCAGGTGAGTCATGAACAAATCCGGATCCCCATCCCGGTCAAAATCACCAGCATCGACACCCATACTCGCCTCTGCACGGCCCTGAATGTTTACTGCAGTGCCGGCAAAAAGTGCATTGTCGGAAAATTTCTGTCCTTGCTGGTTAATCCACATCTGGTTGGCCTGACCATCATTGGCGACATAGATATCAATCCAGCCGTCCTGGTTGAAATCTGCCGTAATTACACCGAGGCCCGCCCTGGGTTCGTAGCCAACCATCAACTGATCGCTGACCTCCTCGAATCTACCGTTGCCCAGGTTATGAAAAAGGCGATCGTGGAGTCCGTTAAAGGCTGACGGGCCACAATAATCCTGTCGACTGCTTTTGGCGTAGCAGGTCTTGTTCTCCCCAATTGAAAACGCCACATAATTGGCGACATACAGATCAAGCCAGCCGTCACGATCGTAGTCAAAAAATGCCGCGCTGGTGCCCCATTGGTTATCCGTGGTGTGAGCTTCCTGGGTTACATCGGAGAAAGTGCCGTCACCATTGTTTTTCAACAGGTGATTGCTACCATACTGGGTGACATAAAGATCCACCCAGCCGTCATTATTGTAGTCCCCTGAAATGACCCCCATTCCGTAACCGGCCATCGTCAAGCCACTTTGCTTTGTGATATCCTGAAAACTTAGTTCACCCGTGGACTTGCCACTGCGGATCAGGTCATTTCTGAGCAGGCGATCGTTGACGGGTGTAGACCGTGGTTGAAATAACGCATCTTCCAACGATCTGTCCTCACCAAGCATGCTGCCCTGCACCAGGTATACGTCCAGGTCACCATCATTATCAAAGTCGAACAGGGCGCCTCCAGCACCGGTCATTTCGGGAAAGTAAAATTGCCCCGACATACCGTTGAAGTGGACAAAGTCCAGACCGGTTTCAGCTGATGCGTCCCTGAAGATTGCTGTATCTGCCGTTGTGCCAGGCAGAGGATTCATCAGCCACGCACACAGGCTAAGGATTAAGCCTGGTCGACGGCTGCTCATTCTCCGGCCAATAGTTGTCGCTGGTTGTTATCCAATCTATGCAGTGAGGATATTTCCCTTGCCTGTATCGGAATTCGTATTGACTCGCGTGTAATGGTCGTCACAGGCGTTCGCAGCCCTGCTTCCTCGCCAAATAACCGATCCATGAAAGCCGCGTCGGCCTTTTGATACTTGAGTTCAGCGATGATTTCCAGTTCGCTGGCACCGGCCGGCGCGCTGAAGTTAATTGCCCGGTTTTCGCTATCCGCCTTGCTCGAGGCTAGCGTCATAGCGCTTGGACAGACAAACCTGTAGGTGGCGCTGTCCGACATGCCGGGGAAAAGCACGCGCTTGTACTGGGCGCCAACCATTTCCCATAAATTGTGGCGATCGATGGAATTACCCTCACGGTCAATCCCTTCGGCTTTGAATATCACCGCGTCCGGACTCATACGTCCATGTTCATCCGGCTTTCCGGACTCGAAAACGACATTACCGGAATCATCCAATACAGTAAGTTCCACCCAACTTCGGATGATGTCCATGGGGCCGGTAGGGAACCCGTGACCGGTTTTGTTGTTGGTGAGTACCAGTTGCAGTTCTACTGCTTCATCCGGGTGCACGAGAGCGGGCCCATTCAGCTCGAGGCGTATGACCGGGCCGGCGACCCAGCGTTCTGCTATTTCGGGTATGTCGATTTTACCCTGTAACCATTTTTCGGTTAATTCGACGTGTTCTCTTGCACCGGGCAAATCCATCAACAGCGGCATCACCTGGTTGGCGGCCAGGAACCGGTGCGAGCGGTGTTTGCCATCGTTTACGTTGCGATTTACATCACTGCTGTCGCCGGCCGCCGGATCGGTTGAATCGATCAATGGCATGTGGCATTCGCGGCAGGTTATGGTCTTGCTTTGTTCATCCTCGTTGTGCCAGCGGCTTTCCTTCCAATTGTCGTACTGGTTCTGAAGTTGTACCCAACCGATTTTATTGACTTCCTCGTCAATAAACTGCTTATGGCAGGCGGCACAGTATTCGGCTGTCTTGTACATGGGCTTTGAGAAACTGGCCACGTGTTGCCGGGGATAGGCGCGAATCAAAAAATCACTCATCCACTTGTCGAAACGACCGCTGCTGCGCTCACCTGCATAGCGCAGCGGCTGGCTGATGGTGTAGTCGGCATTACCACGCACGTCGGTCTGGACAATTGCGTGGCACGCTATGCAGGATACGCCCTCGTCAGCACCGGGTGAGGTCAGGCCATCGACATTGACATTCTTACTGCCCGAGAACAAGGCAATCGGATCGTGGCAACCCGCGCAATATCTTGTGCCTTCCGGTCCGAGGTCCCGATAGAGCAGCTCCTGTACCTCCTGGAAGGCGAGATCCGACGAGGCATAGCGGTGTGCGCTGGGTATCCACTCCGCAAGAATCTGATCGTGGCAACCACTGCTGCCGCAATTCTTCGAACCGGACAAGGTAGCCGGGTCATAGGCGCCGTTGCTTTGTGTATGTCCGAGGCTGGGTGCAAAAGGCCTGTCCTCACCGTAGGGGAAGGTGTAATCAGCCGGGAAGACATTGTTCGTCTCGGTCGCCGGATTCATGATGGGAATCGCAGCCTGTACGATCAACAGTGCCACCGAACCCCCTGCAACCAGCCTCAAAAAACGTCGCTTGATGAAGGGCAGGTCGGCATCGGGGTTGCGTCCCCAGATCACTGCCAGGTGCATTACTGTCGCCAATATCAAGGCCAGACCGGTGTACAGGTGGGCAACCGACCAACCGTAGCTGATACGTTGACCCAAAGTCGCCTCAACAGTCAGCCAGACACCGGTGAGAATACAGGCCAGGATCAGCACAAAACCTATGTAACCCAGCAGTTGCACATGATTGAAATTGGAGCGGAAACGCCTGGACCAGTGGTGGATTGAGTACCACAAAAACGTCAGCATCCAGATCAGGCCAATACCGGTGTGCAGCAGCACCCCATACTGGTTGAATTCACTAAAGGGCGCCAGGTAGACCAGCAATCCGGTCAACGCCTCGAAAGTCAGGCCGATCATGCAGATCAGGGTGAGTGGGTTGACCCATTCAGGGGTTGCTTTGCTCATTTCACTGTCCCGTCTTGGCTGTTTTGTCACCGAAACCCAGCTTCTGCTTGGTTTTTTCGATCAGCTTTGTCTGTTTGTCCACCGAACGTTCGGCGGCCCCGCTCGAAGCCGGGAACACGGGGTTTCTCTGGGTGGTATAAAGCTCGCTGCGTAATTGTGCCGGCATGGCATGACCGATACGACGTTGCCGCTCCTGGTGCAAGGCGTCAATATTGATAGGCGCAACCACGATGCGCTCTCCCGGGCCGGGTGAGGCCTCAGCCAGGATTCGACCGTCGTAGTCCACCACCATGCTACCACCCGGCCATGAAAAGGGTGGGTACTTACCAGCTGTTGCGCCCTGGTTGGCGGCCACCACATAGCACATATTCTCCAGCGCGCGGCAGCGGTTAACTGTACTCCACCAGTCCATAGGTGCGGTTGCCCCCCAGGGATCCATGTAGGCGGAAATGCGAATCAATACCTCGGCGCCACGCAGGGTCAACTCACGGGTAACCTCGGGAAAAATCCAGTCGTAGCAGGTGGCGACTGCCAGCTTACCAATCGGCGTAGCGATGACCGGAAAAGGATCATCCGGATAGTCTGGAATGTCGTGTGGGCTGGCCGCAACTTCCCAGGGTATCCATGGATTTACTTTGCGGTATTTCGCCAGGATACCATCTGGGCCGATCAGGCAGGTGGTGTTGAATACCACGTCCGGCCAGCGTTTATCGATCTCCAGAAAACTTCCGGTCTGCACGTAAATGTTCAATTCATGTGCCTTGGCGGTGATACGCTCGGTGTGTTCATTTGGGATCGGTACTGCCAGGTGGTCGAGCAGTTCTGCAACCGTTGGATAAACGGGTGCGGCATGGGCGAACTCTGGGAAGACCACCAGTTTGACATCGTGGAAGGGCTCATAACCGACAACAGCTTGCTCGATCATCTCCAGCATACGGTCGGTGTTTATTTTCATCTGCCGGCGGTGCATCGGGTTTGGCTGATCCACCTGACAGGCAGCGGCATAGTAAGTTTTCAAGGCAGAAACCTTCTCCATTAGTTACCTGACCGATAGCGCGTGTTGTACTGGCGGTGCAGTTGCTCCGCCACACGTGGATGTTCGCCGCTCGAAGGGAGTGGGCCCACGGTGGCTCCGTCTTTGGTATAGAGATCCATATCCTTGGCCCAGCCAAAACTCTCAAAGACAAAGGTCCTGCTCCAGTTTTTCCTTACGGGGCCGGCGTCATCCCTGAATGCCATCTCCACCGTTTCTCCGGGACCGATGATGGCCAAGCCATCATCCTTTTCTGCGACCAGTTCCCGCACATCACCAAATTCAGTATAAAAACCGGCCATGTGCCGCGTATCCCAAAAGGGAGCCGACCGATCGTAATCGTAGTGCGGCAGACGTTGCGTCCCGGTCGTGCGTTGGGGGAAACCGTTGCTACGAAGCCTGGCGTTGTCAAGTGGGTATTCGTGGCGTTCCATCGTGGGTGGCAGTTCACTGTAGGCAACCGCTATCCGGTCCCAATAAATTTCCTGATTGGTACGTAAACGCAGCCTGGTGGTGCCTTTGGGTAGCTCGCCAAGCGGCACTGATATCCGCCTGGGCATGCCCG
Source organism: Gammaproteobacteria bacterium (assembly GCA_021772915.1). Lineage (GTDB taxonomy): Bacteria > Pseudomonadota > Gammaproteobacteria > Xanthomonadales > SZUA-36 > SZUA-36. The sequence goes on from JAJFLB010000046.1 coordinate 91,151, forward strand.
CCGGATAACCGAATTGGTCTATCAGAACCTGCCATTGTCCATCCTCACCGGCGGCATCAATCGATGGTGCCAGGTAGGGCGCCCCCGCCTGCCAGGCCCCAAACATGGTTTGTGAATAGGGGTATTCAATCCAACCGTCGATCACCAGCATGGGCTCACCCGCGAGCCTGTCCAGTGTTTGCGTGAACTCCAGTGTCAGGCTGTGTTCCTTCTCCAGCAGACCGATAAAGCGTGCATCGGGGGCTCCCACCGGTGCTGCTTTCAGGTCAGCGCTCAGAATTGCAGAGGTGACGTTTTGTTGTTGATTGTTTCGTGCGCTTACCGGTAGTAATTCGGTCTGGTAGAACCTGGGCTCACCACTCGCCTGGGGACCGAGTATTGCAGAGCGCTCGTCCAGCACAAGCTGCCAGCCGGGCGGCAGGTCGTAAGACGTTAGTCGCGCCTGATCCAGGTAAGCGGTTTCTTCCATCGGCTCTCCCAGACTGATCAGAAAACGACCTTCTTTGGCCTGTAGCAATGCAGACGGTAACTGCAGGTTTTCCCGTGGCCGTGATTTTGTATATTCAGCGTAACCGGTTTCAAAACCAATACCGCCAACGCCCAGGATATCGCTGATGAAACGATAGCTTTGCCCATCCCAGGCAAACAGCACTGGGCAACTGGCAATTTGTCTCTGGGTTTCGGATATCCTGTGTAGTTGACCTGAAGTGACGTCCAGTTCTGATTGAAATACACCATCGGTCCACTCAAGTGCGATGAAATCTGCCTGCCGTGCCCCACCCAAACCCAGCGTATAAGGTTGCAGGCTTTGACCAGGTCCCGTGCTCTGGCGAAAAGCGGAAACAACCGACCAACGGTCCGCAACCCGAACGGCGGCATGGGTGCCAATCCCGGAGGCATTGGACCGCATGGAGAGTGCTCCCTCTTCTTTGCCACTGAAACTCAAGCCGATAAATTCGCTGCGACCCCTCCCGGCTTGCCAGTAAAGTAAATCACCCTGTTGGCTGAGACCGACTACCCCCGGGCCTTTCGATACCTGATTGGTAATGGGTACCCAGTGTAGGAGCCCGGCCTGCTGGTAGCTTGCCACTGGAATCACTTGGTCACCCTTAAGCTTGAATACATCCCAGCCACTTCCGGTTGAGCCCAGCATTTCACTGACACCATCACCGTTGATATCCAGCATTGCCAGCAGTGTACTCTTGCCCGGCTTCAAATCGGCAGCACCTGCCAGGGTGTATTTCTGCCAGACCTGATTTGCATCCGGTTGCCAGCGGCTTAGTAATCCCTGCGCAGAAAGTGTGTAGAGTTCGGGAATGCCATCGGCGTTTCGGTCCTGCGCCAGTGCCGCGACCGCTGGTGTAGCGGCGAAGTCAACGAACCCCGGTGCCGCCCGGTAATGCCACAACAGGTCGTTCAAGTAGATTTCATGACCACCGGTTTCATTCATTATCAGGATGTCTGTGTCCCTATCCCGGTCCAGGTCGGTTAACAGAATCGAGCGACTGCCCGGCCCTGAACCCTGGATACCGGCGACGGCCGCGAGGGGTCTGAAAGTGCCATCGCGGTTGTTGTTGAGCAGTTCATTGGGTCCATCGGAATTGACCAAAAATACATCCAGATCACCGTCATGATCGGCGTCAAAAAGTGCACCGTCCCGACTGTCCCAGCGGCCATTGGCCGTCACCGGACTGGTCACGTCTTCCCAGGTGCCTGCAGCCGTCTGACGCCAGTGCTGGTTGGCCCCGTTTCTGCACAGGTACAGATCCAGTAAACCGTCGTTATCGATATCACCCCAAAGGGCTGCATTGATGGCGGGGGTTTGTGTGAACGGATAATCCTGCTGCACGGTGAAACCACCATCGTTGTCGCCCAGCAAAACAGTATTCGGGTAAGCTGCACGGGGCTGATTGTTGGCGACAAAAAGATCCAGCTGACCATCGTTATTGATGTCAGCGACGGTGATGTGGGGGCCATGCTGCGAGGTCCCTATATCCGGTTTGGTCAGCAACACCATCGGTGGGTCAAAAAGCGGTCCACTCGGTGTAAACACAACCTGGGGGCCATCTTCACCATATGCCCTGACCTCGGCTTTGGGTCCCATACGTGTGTATTTGAACTCGGCCTGCCGGGAACGTGGATTGGTCGCCATCCTTTGATAGACATCCAGCATTTCCCGGGCCTGGTCGGTGGCACCCAGTTTACGCAGGGTTTGAAAAGCACCGTAATAGCCGCTGCGCAGATGGGGATCAAGTTCAATGGTTTTCTGATACCAGCCCAGGGCCGTTTCCAACTGGCCAAGCTGCGCCAGGCTTAATGCCAGATAGTAGCTGGCATAGGCGTCGCCGGGGTCTGTTTCTACCACAAATGTAAAGTGCTGTACGGCTTGGGCAAGCATGCCCGAGTTGAGCTTCAGTATGCCGCTAAGGTAGTGACCCCGCAGGTGATGCTCCGATTTTTCCAGTATCCTGGTAAATCGTTCAAGCGCCTTGGCTTCATCACCTGGCTGTTGCCGGTTGAGGGTTGCTATACCGAGGTCAATCTGCAACTCAAGCTTGGACGGATTGGCCTCAACAAGTTCGGCCAACACCGTCAATGCTTCCGCATAACGATATTGCCCCATCAACCCTATCGCCCGGTTGTGCCGGCTCAGATGTTCATTAGACAGCGCATCGGGATCCTGATAGCTACATGCGCTGAGCAAGAGCAGGGCAGGTATTGATAAGCAAATTCTACGGGCCAGATTGAGCATGGTTCAGTCTTGAGGAACCTCTGATTTACTCAGTTGTGTCGTGGCTGTATTTTACGACATGTTGTACTTCATTGACCATGTTCAGGGTGACGTCCCGGTAAGATTCCTCTACGTTATCCGGCCACCTGATAATCACTTCATCAACGGCGTCCGTCGGTCCCAGCCCAAAGTAGAGATCCGTTGTGTGCTGGGACAGGTAGCTGCCACCGCCGCCAACCTGAGCGGTCTGGGTCATGGTGGTACTGCGGACCGTTACCATGGCTCCCAGTGCGAATGTGTTACCCCCTCTTTGGCGCAGACGCAGACCCAACCAGTTGTTATCCGTTTGGGTCGTATTTTTCAGTAACAACACGGTTCCGGAGTGAACTTGCAGGGCTATATCCACCAGGCCATCGCCATCATAATCGCCATGCGCGCCGCCACGACCCACAAAAGGGGCGGTTAGCTCCGGAATGGCCTTTTCGGACACTTCTAAAAAGCCCGCCCCGGGTTCCTGTTGGTACAGGTGCATTCGTTGTGGTTTGAGGCGCGTGTTATCACCGGGGACCTGCAGCGTACTACCATTGGCCACCCACAAGTCTGCGTGACCATCATGATCAAAGTCGCTAAACCCGGTTGCCCAGCCGACGCTGCGCAAAGAGACCTGGCCCAGACCTGACATTTCAGCGTTGTCCATGAAAAACAATCTTGGTCTCTCCGCCGTGTTTGTCAGGCCCTCGGAAATCATATTTTCGAACAAGCCGTTTTCTTGCGCCAGCCAATGGGTGACGAACAAATCCAGATCCCGGTCCTGGTCAATATCGGCCACTGCGATGCCCATGGCACCACGGTAATCAGCCGCCAAAGATGACGCACCTATATCGACAAAGGTCCCGTCGCCCAGGTTCTTATACACACCGTTTGCCGAGACGTCGTTGGCAATGTACAGGTCAGGCCAGCCATCAGTGTCAAAATCCACCCAAACGACTCCAAGCGAGCGCCCCTTGGGGTTGGCGACACCCGCTGGTAAGGCGACGTCCGTAAAGCTGCCATCGCCATTGTTGTGATATAGCCGGTTTGGGGCGGGTGGATAGGAAGACGGATTAATAGTGTAGGGGATTTCTGCCTCGTACTGACTGGAGGCTCGCTCCTTATCCGTTAACCGGTACGCGAACTGAACATAATTGCTCACATACAGGTCAATGTGACCATCGCGGTCGTAGTCACCCCAGGCCACAGAGGCGCTGAAGTGACTATCTGCAACACCAGCCTGTACGGAGACTTCTTCGAAGCTTGAATCACCATTATTGCGATACAGACGGTTAGCACCATAACTGCTGATATAGAGATCAAGGTAACCATCATTGTCGTAGTCGCCCCAGCCGGCACCAAGACCGAAGTCCGGTTGGTCGAGACCTGATTGCCTGGTTACATTTGTAAAACGGCCGTTACCGTCATTGCGGTAAAGGGCATGAATACCAGGCTGGGGGTTGTTCTCCTGCGGTACAATGCCATGCTGAAAGTTGACCAGAAACAGGTCCGGGTCACCATCGTTGTCATAGTCCCCCCAGGCAATTCCTGAACCCATGTCTTCCGGCAGCAATGAACTGCGTGTGGCGGGGAAATGTATGGAATCAATTCCGCTGTTTTCGACCAGTTTGAAACTCAGGCGGGTAATTGCTTGCTGACGCCGGTTCAACACACTGGTGATTGCGGTAGCATCGGGTTGCAGTTCATGTGTATCGCTGGCCGGGTTCAGCAGGCCTGCAATAATTAATACGGCCAGTGTCAAACCGAAGGCAAGCGCGGTGGTGCCCCAAAGGTAGAGTAGTCGTCGGCGTTTTGTCGTTGAACGAAAAGACATGTTTAGCAATTTAATTCATTTAATAACGAATCAATCATTCTCTGTGCCTGACTGGCATATCCGCCACCGAAAAGGTTGAAGTGGTTCAGGATGTGGTACAGGTTGTAGAGTATCTTACGAATTTTATACCCGGCATCCAACGGCCAGGCGTTGTTGTATGCCGTATAGAAATCGTTACCAAATCCACCGAACAGCTCAGTCATTGCCAGGTCCGTCTCGCGATCACCAAAGTACACGGCCGGGTCAAAGATGGTGGGTCGACCGGCCAAAGTGTAGGCGTGGTTTCCGGACCACAAGTCGCCGTGCAAAAGCGAGGCCTTGGGTTGATAGGCCGTAAACAGCAGTGGAATCTGCTCCAGCAGTTTCTCACCGCTTGAGGCCAGTTCGTTGCCAGCACCATTACTGCTCGCAAGTTCCAGTTGAAATCGCAGGCGTTGCTCACGCCAGAAATCGACCCAGCTATCAGTGGGTGAATTTGGTTGCGGTGTAGAGCCGATGGTGTTGTCACGGTGCCAACCGAATTGAGAATGCCTGATACGGTGCATGGCAGCCAGTCCCTCTCCGAGTGCCACCGGCTGCGGGCTTCCACCCAACTGGAGGTTCTCCATGACCAGCCAGGCCGTCAGACCGTCCTCGCCCCAGCACAACGGCGCTGGAATGTGCAGCCCGTCTGCACGGCCCAGTTCCTGCAAACCCGCCGCCTCGGCAGCAAACATATCCAGCTTGTCGGCGTTGTTGAACTTTACAAAATAAGTGACATCGCCATAACGAATGCGCATGGCCTGGTTAATGCAGCCGCCACCGACCGAGCACTCGTGCTCATACTCGGCTTCAACACCAGTTGCCGTGGCGATGTCAGCGGCCACACTCTTTAAAATAGATTCCAACCGAGCCATGTGGATATTCTAACTTGCCTAAAGCACAGCTGGGTTTGAATTCGCCAACGCTCGTTGGTATTTGGTCGTTGTTTTCCTACAAGCAAGATTAAAAAATGACCATAGCATATGGTCATTTTGTTTGTTATGATCAATTTATCAGGTAAACATGTACTGAAGAGGTTGGTATGGAAGAGCTTTCCAAGACTGAGTTTAAAGCGCACGCGCTGCAGGTGTTAAGGGAGATTGAGCAAAGTGGTAAGTCCAGAATTATTACCAACCACGGCAAGCCGACGATTGAGATCAGAAAACTAAGAGAAAGAAAAGCGAGCCCTTTAGAGGTACTAAAACGTACTGTTGTTGAGGTCTGCGAATTTGATCAACCGATTGGCGCTGATGATTGGCAAAATGCCTGATGCTGGTCCTCGATACACATGTTTTACTGTGGTGGGTAAGTGGCTCTGGTGCCTTATCTGCGGCTGCAAACAAAGCCATAAAAAATACTCTAAGCAAGGCAGGTGAAATCATAATCTCCTCCATTTCAGCATGGGAAATATCCATGCTCATCAAAAAAGAACGCCTGGTTCTAAGCATGGATGCAGAAAGCTGGCTTGATGAAGTTCGTCAAATTGATGGTGTCCGGTTTGTGCCGGTTGATAATGAGATCGGTATCAAATCAACCACTTTGCCTGGGGAGTTTCACAAAGACCCTGCAGATCGCATGATAGTGGCGACCGCAAGAAAATTAGCTGCCTCGTTAGTGACGGCTGATAAGAAAATGATCAACTACGAGCACGTAAAAACCATCTGGTGAGAATCACCCGGCACGGCGTCCCAAGGTAATTTTGAGATACAACAATGGAGTCCTCTTGCATCACAGATTTAGCCACCGGGAACCCTAAGTGCGCAGATTCAGGTTAAAATAGCACCTTTACCGAAGGCTGATTTCCATGTCTGAACAACGCTTTACGGGCACCGATCGTTATGTTGCCACCGAAGACCTGACCACCGCCGTCAACGCGGCGGTTACACTGGGACGACCCATACTCATCAAGGGTGAACCCGGCACCGGCAAAACACAATTGGCTGAAGAGGTCGCCCGTGGTCTGGGCCGGCCTCTACTGCAGTGGCATGTGAAATCCACGACCAAGGCACAGCAAGGACTGTATGAATATGACGCGGTCGCCAGGCTGCGAGATTCCCAACTCGGTGACGAGCGGGTTCACGACATCGTGAATTATATTGTCAGGGGACCCATGTGGGAGGCGTTCGAGCAAGATGTACAGCCGGTGCTGCTAATCGACGAGATCGATAAGGCGGACATCGAGTTTCCAAACGATCTGCTGCGCGAACTGGATCGGATGGAGTTCTACGTCTACGAGACAAAACAAACCATCGTGGCCAAGCACCGGCCGATCATCGTGATCACCAGTAACAACGAAAAAGAACTTCCGGATGCGTTCCTGCGTCGGTGTTTCTTTCACTACATTCGCTTCCCCGACAAGGAAACAATGGCTGATATTGTTGAGGTACATTATCCGGGACTGAAGAAGGAGTTGCTGAGTGAAGCTCTGAATTCCTTTTATGATTTACGTGAGGTTCCCGGTTTGAAGAAAAAGCCGTCGACCTCAGAACTACTGGATTGGTTAAAGCTACTACTGGCGGAGGATGTACCACCCGAAGTGCTGGCCGGTGATGACCGTCGCAAAGCACTGCCACCCATGCATGGTGCATTGCTGAAAAACGAGCAGGATGTACACCTGTTCGAACGGCTGATTTTCCTTAATCAAAGAGACGCCCGTTAGAGATCATGTTGGTCAGCTTCTTTTTTCTTCTGCGCAAGGGAGGAATAAAGGTTTCCATTACCGAGTTTTTAACCTTGTTGGAACTGTTACAAAAGCGACTTATACGTTTCGATATTGAGCAATTTTACTACCTCGCACGTGCCTGCCTGGTCAAGGACGAGTCACTTTACGATCGTTTCGACCGGGTATTTTCACACCACTTCAAGGGCATCCAGGATCTGTTTGGACCAGAGGGTGAAGAACTTCCGGAGGAATGGCTGCGCAAACAGATTGAGCTTAATCTGAGTGAGGAGGAAAAAGCTCAAATTGAGGCGCTGGGGGGGTGGGAGAAGTTGATGGAAACTCTCAAAAAGCGCCTGGCGGAGCAGGATGAACGGCACCAGGGTGGCAGCAAATGGATTGGCACCGGCGGGACCTCACCTTTTGGCGCGTACGGTTACAACCCGGAAGGAATCCGCATTGGCCAGCAGGGTTCACGTCACCGCCGTGCAGTAAAGGTCTGGGACAAGCGTGAATTTCGTAACCTTGATGATTCCCTGGAACTGGGCACGCGAAATCTGAAGGTAGCGCTGCGTCGTTTACGTCGTTTTGCACGTGAAGGTGCAGCAGAAGAGCTGGACTTGCCCGATACGATCGACTCGACGGCCAAAAACGCCGGTTTGCTGGATATCAAGATGATTCCGGAACGGCATAATGCTACCAAGGTGCTGCTGTTTCTGGATATTGGCGGGTCCATGGATGATCATGTTCGCATCTGCGAAGAATTGTTTTCAGCAGCCAGCAGTGAGTTCAAGCATCTTGAGTATTTTTATTTTCACAATTGTGTTTATGAGGGGCTGTGGAAGGACAATAAACGTCGCCACACTAACAGAACGGCGACCATGGATGTAGTCCACAAGTATTCAGCCGACTACAAGTTGATTCTGGTGGGCGATGCGACCATGAGTCCTTATGAAATCGCACACCCTGGCGGCAGTGTGGAGCACTGGAACGAAGAGGCTGGTGCGACCTGGCTGAAACGCCTGCTGGATACCTGGCCAAAGGCTATCTGGCTGAATCCGGAACCAGCCCAGCGCTGGGAGTACACGCCGTCGATCCAGATGTTGTCGCAGTTAATGGAGCAACGCATGTACCCGTTAACCGTTAACGGCCTTGAGCAGGGTATGCGGGAGCTTTCTTAGCGGTCCATGGAAACAACGGTGACTGGCATGGAAAAAAAGATTTCTACGTTCAGGAACTGTGCGTTCATGGAGGAGGACAGAGGGGCCGCAATCATCCGGGTGCGTGGTGAAGCGGGGGTGATCGAGTACCGGTCATGATGCAGTTTCACAGGGGTTTTGTCATGTATACGTTGCATCCAGAATGACCGGTATCGCCCATGGGTGTGTCGACGAGTTCAAAGCCGTGTCTCAAGTACAAGTGCCGGGCCTGGCCCATGTGCTCCAAAGTTTCGAGATAGCACAGCGTGTACGCCGCATCCCCGGCGGCATCCAGTATCATACCCAGCAAGCGGTTGCCCAGACCTGTACCACGCATCTCGGGTAGCAGGTACATCTTGCGCAGCTCACAGACACCGGGATCACCTTCATTCAGTGGCCCCATACCACCACAACCCAGAATCTTACCGCGTTGCTCGATCACGAGAAACGCGGCACCGGGAGCTGGGTAGGCCTCGTACATTAGATCCACCTCGGGGTCCGCTATCGAATAACTACAGCCGACCGCGTCGTACTCGGTCATGACCTGCCGGATGATGTTTGCAACGGCCGGGTTATCCGCTTTACGAATTGGCCTGATCGTGTAGTCCGCACTAATTCGGGCGTATCTCAATGCCTTGGCATAGCGGCTGAGCCCACCCATGATGGTTTCACCTTCGCCATCCACCACGAAGTCTAATGCGCTGGAGACCTGTTGGTTGGAATAGTCGTTGATACGACCAGCCCCAGCCCGTCCTGCAGCTGTCAGGCTCAGCAGCCGTCGTCGCCCGTCCACGGGGTCCTGGTCAGAGCAGATATAACGGCGTTCCAGCAGGCCGTTGACCAGCCTGCTCATCGTGGATTTTTCCAGCACCAATCGCTCGCCCAGTTCAGACGCTGTCGCCTGGCCCATCAGCTCCAGCTCGGTAATCAGGTGACACTCAGAAAAGGTAAATCCGTCAATGCAGTACCGCACATCAAGAAGGTTGAGCTCCCGCACCAGCTGGCGTGCGGCCTGGCGAATGGGTTGGATAGTCTCGTTCATAGATGCACTATAACCCTATATAGTTGTGCTATACAACTTATAAGTTCATCTTAGCTACCATCATCCCGCCAGCGTGCCGGAACCTTAATCGAAATCAACACCACCACCATCGTCAAAATCATCTGCCATGTCGTGGGAGGCCATTCCCATCCCCACTGCGGTTCCTTCGATGACGCCATCGGTGTTCGTATTTGGATCCTTGTTTCTACCGACAAACAGGCAAATCGGGACCAGTGCCCCAAGTAGAATCGCAAAAACCAGGGCGCCCGTAGCTCCTGAATTGATGTACCCAGCCAGTGGGATCAGGGCAACAATGCCAAAAAACCCAGCCAGGATTCCACGTACAATTTTGCCGCTTTTTTGCTGTTTTTGATAATGAGCCTGCCGATCCAGCTGGGCCTGATTCTGGGGTGGAGGGTCAGCAGTGTGCAGGCCCTGAGATGGGGCATCAGGTGGCGTCACGCTCATGAAGTAATCATAGATATCTTTTACTTCACCAGCCGGCTGCCAATCCGTCGCGCCTTCAAACCAGACAAGCGTCTGGGGATTTACCCCATATTGATCAAGCTCCTGTGGTGTAAACGGGCCCTGTTGCTGATTATTCGCATCAAGATAGTAATAAATTTTCATGTCAGGTCCTCCCTACCTTTCGACCATTAGGTCGTAGCCCTGGTCGGTAAGTGTTATTCCGGTTTTTGATTCGGGATTTTTGTCAGGTTCAAGAGCCAGACCCTTAGTGACTAAACCATCAACGCCAACTGAAATATCGCTCATAAGCTGTTGGTCCTGGTTTTTGTCACCGGTTTTTAGTGCTGCCCAGATGGAGAAACGGTTTCGTTTAACAGTACGTTTGGGTGGTTTTCCAAAACTGCCCGACTTCCTGAATATGTCGAGAACCATCATCTCCTGTGGGGTCAGATTAACTGGCTCACCAGATTGAGTGGCAGGCGGGGGTGGTGGTGCAACCCCAGGGGCAGGGGGAGCCTGTGTTTGCTGCGGCTGTTCAGAACTATCAGCCTGCTGAGACATGGCCTGGACGGTCTTCTTATTTCTTGAGAAGGCCCGAATGCCTACTATTGCTGCGACTACGAATGCGATTCCAATGGCTGCTTCCATTTTCCTGACTCCTGATTGTTATCTAAAACCAATAAACTGACGTCACCCGGATGGCGCTGTTAAACCCGGGTTTGTTGTGCGAAAAATCATCTAGTCCCCTTTGTATAACCTGAATACAGGGCGACTGCCGGCTGTGCCGTTGCCATTGGGATCACCCCAGTCACGTCCGGCGGACCAATAGTCACGGAAACCCTCCCGGTAGCTCCCTCCGCGGTGAACCTTGCTGCGACCCGTCCCCTCTGACCCGGCGTTGGGTCCCAGCGGATTTTTCCTGGGGCTATTGACATAATAGGTAGACGAATTTGCGTGAATGTCCTGGCACCATTCGGCCACGTTACCCACCATGTCGTACAGACCATAACCATTGGGCTCCTTTTGTCCAACGGGATGGGTGGATTTACCGGAGTTGTCCTCGTGCCAACTGTTTTTGTCCAGGCCCTCGTAATCATCTCCCCAATAAAACTTGGTTCGTGTTCCCGCCCGAACTGCCTTTTCCCATTCGGCTTCGGTGGGCAAGAAGAGCCCGACTTTCTGGACAAACTCATTGTGCTGCTTCCAGGAAACGTGTTCGACGGGGAAGGTATCTCCTTTCTTGTAGCCCCAGGAGGTAGAGATTTCGCCCATGTATTTTTCCCATACGCCCTGGGTGACTTCATATTTGCTGATCAGGTAATCGTCAATATAAACCTCGTGTTCGGGGCTGAACGGCCCAAATGAATCCGTGCCCATGACAAACGGACCCTTTGGTATCAAGACAAACACCATCCAGGTTTCCTGGTGTGTAAACTCCTTGTAACCGAACTTGTTGGTTCCCTTAAACGTAAAACCAGGAAACCCCCCGGTGGAGGCGGCAGGATCTGTAGAAACCGGAGTGGTAATCGGTTGCTTGGGCCGGGGTGACCCTGGTTGGGGTTCTACCGTCGGGCCCGTTGCAGGTGGGGACTTTGAAACGGGTGCCGGTTTGTTATCCGCTACGGTTTTGGGAGAACCAGTCCCAGTTGTGGGCGTTGGTGACGCAGACTTCGCTCCTTTCCCCGGTAGTGGTTTAACGGCTCGCCCGGGTACAGGTTTTGTCTGCGGGGTTAATAAAACCGTTTTGGGTATGGTCGGTGGTGGCAGCGGACCGGTGGCAGGTTTGACACCGGCATTTTGCAGGATCTTGGCGTTTTTGATGCAGCTTTCATTTCCCTTGGCCGCGCACTTTCTGAACCAGCGCAGCGCCTCCGGGAGGCTCGCGGTGAGACCTATGCCTTTGGTGTAGCAAAACCCCAGGTTTGACTGTGCTTTGGACTGACCCTGTTCCGCTGCCAGGCGCAACCAGGCAACCGCTTTGCCCGGGTTTCTTGGCACACCTTCACCGTTCAACAAGGCATTGCCCAGATTGGCCTGACCATCCATGTCGCCCAGTCGGGCTGCCTTGCGATACCATTCAACCGCAGTTTTTTTGTTTTGTTCTACGCCGTAGCCATAATTATAAAACACACCCAAATAGAATTGCGACGAGGTATTGTCCTGGGCTGCAGCCTTTTGAAACCACGCCCTGGCCTGATGATAGTCCTGCGCCACTCCGTTACCGTCTTTATAGAAATTGCCCATCCGATTCTGCGCGGCGGCATCCCCCTGTCTGGCCGCTTTGAGAAGCCATTTGATGGCTTCACTGATATTCTTGGGCGCCCCTTGACCATGCGCAAGCATTATTCCCCGACTACGCTGAGCCGCGGCATTACCAGCATTTCCGGCCTTAGTGAACAACTCCAGAGCCTTTTTGTAGTCCTTGCGTACACCTCTGCCATAATAGTATTTCACCCCCGAGTTCCTCAGAGCTTCGGCTTCGGCTTCTTTTTTAGAAAGTAAATCGGCTGCTGCTGGTGCCCCGGCTTTTTTGGTGGCCTGCATGTTAATGGGTTTGTATCGGTTACACTTCACAACATACCCGTTAAATGCACTGGAAGAATTCCAGCCACTGGTTCCCGCCGATCCTTCGGGCTTATGCAGACAATGCAGTTGCCTGCCTTCGGTAATCCATAAATGAAAACTGCCGTCATGGTTGGTCAATCTCACCCAGGTCTCAGAGGCATGTGCCGGGTTATCTTTACTGGCCGGATCCAGTAGCTCGACCGTACCTGTTTTTTCCGCGGGCATGGAGGCCAGCTTCTTGATATACCCCTGGTTATTCACCACAAACCCCGGGAAGATACTGGAACGTGTCCACGCGCCCGTTCCGGGAGAACCCCTGGGCATAAACACGCTTTGCAACTCCCGACCTCCCGTTACCCACATATAGAAACTGCCATCAGCATTCTTCTTGCGCACCCAGGTTTCATGACCACGGGCGCGGTCACCCTGCTCGGCCGGATCTAATATTTCTACCAGCCCTTCATCCGAGGGTTTCGCCAGCGTGGAGGTCGGGGAACCAGACGAGGGTCCAGAGCCTGCATATAACCGGACAAAACCCTGCCCTTGACTCTCCTGGTTTTGACAGACCTGCACCTTTGGGACCTTGATTGCGTAGGTACCGTCGGTCAGGGTTTCACCTACGTTGGCCTCAGCGTGACACCACTGTCGCTGAAAGGGATCACACTGACCCCTGCTTAGCATGCCACTGAAAATTACGTCCTGGTTTGAAGTGATGACGGAAAACGGTGTCCTGGTTTCCTCAGCCTGCCAGTGATACCAGACAACTACTGAAGCAACCGTCGATGTTTCGGTAAGTTCAAAGCGAGAGTATTGGGTGAATTGACAGGCGCTGCGATTCCAATTCTCGTAAACCAGCTTTGACGCATTGGCCAGTGAACTGGTTGTTGTCAGGCTCACAACTGTCAAACAGATTACAAAAATACAACGCTGCAGCCGCAACATACGTGTACCCTCGTTATTATGCGAATAAGCCAAGAGAGTCGGTAGATCGTTAGGTAATAATATCAAGGAGATAGAGTATTCAAATTGATCTGGGACAAGTGATCTGCAATAAGCTGTCCGGCACGACTTCGTCTTGTCCTCTTTTGTGTGGACCTCGCGAGCTCTTCATATTGATTACCATGGTGCCTTAGAGTTTGATAGCACATCCGGTCACCACTACCCGCCCCCCCCTGTGGTGACCGGTTTTGCTTTCCTGATACCTCTTTGCAACAATTGCACAAGTGGAATCCAAGTCAGAAAAATCACTTGCCCGTATCAGGGCGCGCTGTAAGCACGAACCATACGCGCAGCTACTTGGACTTGAAGTGCTGGAAATCTTTCCCGGCTATGCCAGGGTTGCCATGCAAGTCAAACCTGAAATGCAAAACATATTTGGAATGCTGCATGGCGGTGCGCTGTTTTCACTGCTGGATGAGGCTTTTCAGCTGGCCTGTAACGCCCACGGGGAAGTGGCGGTGGCGCAGCAGGTCAACACCTATTTTCTCGCTGCGGCACGCCCCGGCACCCGCCTGATTGCCGAGGCAAAGGAACTGAACGCTACCCGTAAAACGGCGCTTTACGATGTTCGTGTGTATGAGGAAAACCAGGTCGGTGGGGAGAACCGTTTGCTTGCCACGGCACAGGCGCTTGCCTATCGCAAAGGTGGACTTTTGCCGTTTGACGCCGATGGTGAATTACAGGTCCAGGAGTGAACCGTTGATCAATCTTAGTCGATGGGTTAACCAGCATACTAACGATAAAAAGGGTGCTCCAGGCGACAAGTCCGCCATTATCTTCGGTGATCAGCAATACAGCTACACCGACCTTGCAGATGGAATTGCCCGGCTCGCAACAGTCTTGAAACAAGACTTCGGAATCAAGGCGGGCCATCGTATTGCCTTCCTTGGTAATAACTGTCCACGGATTATTGAGCTCTTGTTTGCCTGTGCCCGAATCGGTGCGATCCTGGTACCTTTAAACTGGCGTCTGGTAGTGCCTGAATTGTCGGCAATCCTGGCTGATGGGGGCGTGAGTCTGGTGGTCGTCGGGCAGGATCAGTTGCAAGCAGCTGCAACGATCAAGGCACAACTGGATGGATGCACATTTGCACATGCTTACCAGCGCCCAGCCGTTGACTTATTGTCGGGATCAAAACCGGGTACCTGGCCCTGCCTGCAGGAGTTAATGGGGCAGGTTGAAGCGGAGAGAAATGATCGCGAAGACGGCGACGACAATCCCCTTCTCATCCTTTACACCTCCGGAACGACTGGTCAGCCCAAAGGCGTGGTGCTGACGCAGTCCGCACTGATGTGCAGCGCCGGCAACAGCGTAGCGATGCACACCATGACAGCAGACGATCACGTTCTGATGGTGCTGCCCCTGTTCCACGCTGGTGGGTTTTGCATTCACACATTGCCAGCCCTGTGGGTGGGAGCCACGATAAACCTGCACGAGGAGTTTGAACCGGGAGCTGTGTTGGCCGCCATTGGAAGTGGCCGGCCCTCGCTGATAGGCCTGGTACCTGCACAAATCAGCGCCCTGGTCGGGCATTCCGACTGGTCACAGACTGATGTGAGGCATTTGCGCAGTGTCACAACCGGCTCTGCCGTCGTTCCGGATGCATGTATTGAAGTCTGGGCTGAGCGTGGCGTGGCCGCGATCCAGGTTTACGGAACGACCGAAACCTGTGCGTTGGCAATTCACCAGAACTGCAGTAACGCCGTAGCCACCCGGGGCTCAATCGGTTTTGCCGCAAAACATTGCCGGATTCGAGTTGTGGACGACCAGGGGCAGGATGTTCCGACAGGCCAGCACGGCGAGATTCTGGTTACAGGATCAAACGTCTTCGCGGGGTACTGGCGTAACCAGCCTGCCACGGATCAGTCACTGCGTGGAGGCTGGTTTCATACTGGCGATATTGGCTATCAGCGTTCGGACGGCAGCTATGTTATTGCGGGTCGCAAAGCCGAACTCATCATCTCGGGTGGAGAAAATATTTATCCTGCCGAGTTGGAGGCAATTCTGCTTGAGCATCCCGAAATTGTTGAAGCGACTGTGGTGGGTCAGGCAGATGAGCGCTGGGGTGAGGTGCCGCTTGCCGTGGTGGTGACTACTCACAACAGCGATCTGGATAAGAAGCGTGTGCTGGCTTTGTTCAAGGACAGGCTGGCTCGATTCAAACACCCGCGAGAGGTTAAACTGGTCGAGAAGTTACCGCGTAATGCCATGGGTAAGGTCGAGAAACATAAACTGTAATCTGGATTAGCGGTTGAAAAACAAATCAGGTAAAAAGGCCAGTGCCACGTTTCAATTACACCCCGAGCAGGCTGCTCTGGTGCCTGATGTATCCGGCAATTCGATCAACGGACAGGGCGAGATTGATTTTCGACGACCCACGCGGATCTACTGGCACAAACCGGATGCCATCCCACATGGCAAAATGCAGGCATGGATGGTGGAGCGTTTCAACCGGGTTCCGGTCTTCCGTTCAATATACGCCGAAGGTGATCGTGGACCGGGGAAACTCGACCCCGTTGCGATGCACCGGACAGATGTCAGTAACGACACCAGGGTAACGGGGCTAAAGAGTTTTGCACTGCAACACGAAGCGGACCTGGTGGGTATTGCGAAGCTGGATCGCAACTGGACCTACCAGGATTGCGAGACGCGTACTGAGCCATGGATTGTCGTACTTGGTGTTGAGATGGATCACGTAAAGCTGGCGCGGTCGCCGTCGTCTGATGAGGATACGGCTTCGGCACTGGAAGTTGCGACCCAGTACAACCGGGGTGCAAGAGCCGCTGCCCATACGGCGAACTGGATTCGGGGTGAGGGTTATCATTCATC
The DNA here is from genome assembly GCA_021772915.1 of Gammaproteobacteria bacterium. Classification (GTDB taxonomy): domain Bacteria; phylum Pseudomonadota; class Gammaproteobacteria; order Xanthomonadales; family SZUA-36; genus SZUA-36. The sequence goes on from JAJFLB010000046.1 coordinate 107,528, forward strand.
AGCGCACGCCGGTCCGTGGGCCGGGTCATTGACCGTGACACCTGCTGCAATGGCCTGTGGGTTTGGCGAGCTCGGGAAACACGGCAATATAATTAACCGGCAATACGGGTCTTCATTCCGCTTATCTGCCGTTTTGACGGACATGCCGTTGATCGCTGATGAGGCGGATGAATTTGGAGCAGACGACTTTTGTACCCGTTGCCAGGTTTGCATCAATGCCTGCCCCGTGTCTGCCATCACCGACGACAAGCAGATCGTACGGGGTGTTGAGAAGTGGTACGTGGACTTCGACAAGTGCATTCCGTACTTCAATGAAACGCACGGTTGTGGCATATGTATCGCGGTCTGTCCCTGGAGTCGGCCTGGTACCGCGCCCCGGTTGGCAGAAAAAATGTTGCACCGCAGACAGCGGCGTGCAAAGGAGGGTCAGAGTATAGTGCCGGAGTAGGGCTTTCCATTATTCAGAGCGGAATCTTCGGAACCTGCTCTGGGGCATTACTCCGACCTCTGGTCACTGGGCGTTACTGATGAGGAGAAAATCATGGCTGGAGTCGAGGGACGGGTTGCGCTGGTAACTGGTGCCGGTCGCGGGATCGGGCTTGCCACCGCCAGCCTGCTGGCATCGCGGGGTGCCCGCGTGATGGGTGTGGCCCGTAGTGAGCAGGAGTTGGCGGCTACCGGCCTGGACTACACGGTTGCAGATCTGGGGACGCTCAAGGGCTGCCAACTGGCAGTCTCACAAACTGATGAACGTCTCGGTCCGATCGAGATTTTGGTCTGCAATCACGGCATCGGTTCAGCCCACGAAAAAGTGATCTGGGAGCAGGATGCAGCGCTGTGGGAACAGACCATGCACATTAACCTGGATGGACCGTTTCATCTCTCGCGGCTGGCACTGGCAGGCATGGTTGAACACAGCTATGGACGAGTGGTGTACACGAGTTCAACGGCTGGCCAGATCGCGGAGTACGCCGGCAGTGCCTACAACAGTTCCAAACATGCTTTGCTTGGACTGATGCGTTCGGTGGCGCAGGATGGCGGTGCCTACAATGTGACGTCCAACGCAGTATTACCGGGGTGGGTGCGTACCGAAATGGCCGAGCGTTCAGCTCGCGTGGAGGCTGACGAGCGCGGAATTACCTGCGAGCAGGTGTGGGAGGACCGTTCCTCCATGTATCCTCCGGGGCGTGTTGCAACACCCCGGGAGGTAGCCGAGATGATTGCATTTCTCGCATCGGAGGAGTCAAGCGGTGTCAGTGGTCAGGCGATCACGGTTGCCGTCGGTGGAGTTTCGTAGGCCGGGCTAAAGAATGTTCTGAAAAAGTGTGCGCATATCCTCCGGAATCGGCAGGACGGCGTTGCTATCCAGATCCATTAGTACTTTTGTGATTTGCGCCGTAAAGCAAAGTTTTGAGTCCTGCTTGCGGCGAATTTTGTAACCAAACGTGGCAGAGCTGGTGCCTATTTTCTCAATGGTAAGCTGGACAAGGGCGATGTCGCCATAGCGCAGCGACGCGGTAAACTCCGAATTAATGGCCACGGTCGGAAACCCACGACGAAACTCATTGATCAGTCGTGGATAGGAGACACTGGCCGCATCGTCAAAAAAATCCTCGAAGGCCTTATGGCACAGATGGAAAAACTGGGGGTAATAGACGATCCCCGCCCCGTCAACGTCGTCGAAACGTATCTTCAATAAGCTTGTAAACGCCATGCCTTAATCCCAGGAAGCCCGTCACATCTCCATTATGCATCAGTCTCCCAGACGCGGGCACAAAACGTTTCTGGAATAGACTTGTAGGACCGATGAGCGTGCTCATCGGGAACCCATAATTCTCGCACGTAACGCCTGCCGGCCCGCGCTGGTCGGTGATTGTGGAAAGGCTTCCCGACGAGCAAGCTCATCGGTCCTACCCTACCTATCGGTCAGTGCGAAACTATTCCGGGTCTGGAATCAATCGCATCTAACCTCCGCCTCCTTACGCCGGTACCACCACCAGGTTGACAGCACGCAAGTCAGGTAAAACGTGCTGAACACAGTCAGGGCGAGGTGGAGTGAACCCGTGGTCTGAATCGATGTTGCGACGAATGCCGGTATGAAAAACAAACCCAAAGCGGCGATCGCGCTGGTAAAGCCGAGGGCAACCGATGCTTCAACATCGCCTGCGGTGATCGCTGCTTCCTGTGCCGTTTCACCTTTGCCTTCGGCCGTGCGCTGATGCAGTTTTCGGAAAACGTTTGGCACGACGTGGAACACCGAGCCGTTACCGATGCCTGCTGAAACGAATAACAGCATGAAGGCCGCGAAAAATGGAGTAACCTCTGTAGCACCCGTTTCCGAAGGCAGGGCTGTCAATGCCCAGATTCCGGCGATGAACATCGCGGCAAAGTTCCACAACGTGACCCGCGCACCGCCAATTAGATCAGACATCCAGCCACCAATTGGACGGACCAGGGCACCCGCCAGGGGACCGACAAATGCCCACTTGAGCGCGCTGGATTCCGGAAACAGTACGGCCAGGAGAATTGGAAAGGCCGCTGCGAAACCGATAAATGAGCCGAAGGTTCCCGTGTAGAGCCAGCCCAGCACCCAGGCGTGCTTACGTCTGAAGATGGAGGACTGCTCAGCGTACGTCTCCTGCACACCACGCAAATTGTTTTGCCCAAATGCGGCGGCAAGAGCTGCCAACAGGATGAACGGCACCCAGATGAAACCGGCATTTTGTAACCAGATCTGACTTGTCACGCCTGCCACTTCGTGGGTTTGCGACAAACCACCCTTGTAAGCCAGTGCACCACTGAAGATCACCAGTGGTACCACGGCCTGCATGATACCAACGCCGAGGTTGCCGACGCCGGCATTCCAGCCCAGGGCGGTACCCAGTTTTCTCTTGGGGAAGAAAAAGCTGATATGGGCCATGCTGGCAGAGAAATTGCCGCCACCCAGTCCACACAGCAGTGCGATGACGACAAACACGATATAACTTGTGTCGGGATTCTGTACTGCAATCGCCATCCACAAAGTTGGAATCAGCAGGGTTAAGGTGCTGAATATCGTGAAATTCCGACCGCCGAAAATAGGTACAACAAACGAATAAAGAAGTCTGAATACCGCACCGGACAAACCAGGAATCGCGGCCAGCCAGAAGAGCTCGCCGGTGGTGAATTGGAAACCTATCCGTGGAAGCTCGATCACCACCACGCTCCAGACAACCCATACTGCGAATGACAAAAGCAATGGTGGCATGGAAAAGATCAGGTTGCGCATGGCAATGACACGACCTGATTTCCTCCAGAATTCACGATCATCAGGACGCCAATGGCTCAACCAGCGGCCGGCAGTCTTGAGCGGCTTGGCGAGGCTCTCCTCGATCATCTTTTCACGCAGACCCGGTCTGCGAGCCAGGACCTCTTCGCGCTCACCCCGGGCAGCCATCCAGGTCCAGATCATTACACCTGCAAGTACACCAAACATCAGCATGAAAGTAGTGGAGCGGACACCGGTTGCATCCAGGGCGACACCAAACAGTATGGGCAGGCTAAAACCGCCCAATCCACCGATCACCCCGACCAGGCCACCCACGGGACCCATGTTGCCGCTGTAGTGGTCTGCCAGGCTACGGTAGACACTGGCTTTGCCGATGCCCTGGGCGATACCGACGATAAAAACGAGTGCCGTAAAGCCCACAATTCCCATGGCGATGTTAAATGTGAAGTCACCATTGACCTGGTGAATGATTACGGACGTTTGTGGATAGGACAAAAAGAACAAACAGATGATGCTGACCCAAAAAACCCACCAGGTGACGGTGTCACCACCCCATCTGTCCGAGAACCATCCGCCCAGAGCCCGGATAACCCCGGAAGGCAGGACAAAGCACAGTGAGATCAATGCCGCCTGCTGCAGAGTCAGGTTGTACTCTGACATGTAGTACTTGGGCAACCACAGGGAAAGTGCAACAAATCCACCAAAAACAAAATAGTAGGCGAGTCCATAGCGCCAAATTCGGGTTTCGGTCAATATCTTGAATTGCTCACCCAGAGACGGGAAGCTGTTGTTTCGCTGGCGGTCCTGGAGTTGTGGGTCCGCGTAGGTGAAGAACCAGAAGATGATGGCCATAACCACCATGGCAATGGAGTAAATGATCGGCACGTAGCGCCAGCCCATTGCGACCACAATCAGTGGTGCTACAAAAATATTCAATGCAGCGCCGGCATTGCCCGCACCAAAGATACCCATCGCAAAACCCTGCTGCTTTTTCCCAAACCAGGCAGACGTGTAGGCGATGCCAATGGCAAACGAGCCACCGGCCAGACCAATGCACAGACCGATAGCAAGGTATTGCCAAAACTGGTCGGCAAAGTGCAGCCCGTAGGTTGCGACGGCAACCAGTAGCATTTGTACGAAATACACAATCCGGCCACCATATCTGTCTGTCAGGAAACCAAGTGGCAGCCGCACCAGGGAACCGGTAAGTATGGGTGTGGCGATGAGCAGACCAAACTCGGTTTCACTTAAGCCCAACTCGCCCTTGATCTTGATCCCAATGACAGAAAACATAGTCCACACGGCAAAGTTGACTGTAAAAGCCAGCGTATTCATCGTGAGAACGGAAAGTTGTTTTTTTCTTTCGTAGGTGTATTCGGTGGTATTCATTGCTTTTTTATCTCTGTCTGTTTTTAACCACCAGTTGCAAGGACAACTGGGCGTACGGTGTTACACCGTCTTATCAGGGACTGTGTTGCCGGTCGACTGCCCCAGCGAAAGAAATTAGCACATCCGGTGGCCTCATTTACTGATCTGAGTCAATAGTTTACAAATAGATTTGCGACTTGCATCCGAATGTATGACTGAGTTAAATACCACCGGCTTTGGCGTAACAGTCTTGTACTGTGATTTGCGTGTGGGATGGGAAACCATGCGGTTGGCCACCTCAGGATACCGTTTACTGCTTGGTTTAGTCGCCCTTGAATACAGGTTTTTCCCCGGCTACGAAGGCGTTGTAGGCGCGGGTGAAATCCTGGGTTTGCATACAGATTGCCTGGGCCTCGGCTTCAATTTTGAGTGCTTGCTCGATACTGACATTCCACTCCTGGTGCAGGCACTTCTTGGTTATGCCATGGGCAAATGTCGGACCCCTAGCCAGTCTTCTGGCGATGTCGGTGGCTTTCTTCATGACTTCGCCGGCCGGTGCGAGGGCATTATAAAAACCCCAATCGCTGCCTTCTTTGGCGCTCATCGTGCGCCCGGTGTAAAGAAGTTCGGAAGCCCGTCCCTGGCCGATAATGCGTGGCAATATCGCGCAGGCACCCATATCACAACCGGCCAGACCAACACGTGTGAATAGAAACGCTGTTTTGCAGTCCTCGGCTCCGTAACGCAGGTCGCTGGCCATGGCGATGATGGCCCCGGCACCCACGCACACACCTTCTACGGCCGAAATGACCGGTTGTGGACAGTGACGCATTTCCTTAACCAGGTCCCCGGTCATTGTGGTGAATGTGAGCAGTCCGTCCTTGTCCATTTTTGTCAAAGGACCAATGATTTCGTGAACGTCACCACCTGAACAAAAATTGCCGCCGGCTCCGGTGATGACAACTACATTGATATCATCCGTGTTTTGCAGCTGGTGGAATGTATCGCGTAACTCGGCGTAACTCTCCAGTGTCAGGGGATTCTTGCGTTCCGGCCGGTTGAGTGTGAGTGTCGCCACACCCTGCTCGACGTTCCAGTCAAAGTGCTCAGGTTGGAAATCTGCACCTTTTACTTTGGACATGAATTAATGCTCCTGATCCTACGATGGGGGATCGAAAGTACACCCACCGTTGATTAAGTCGATGTGCGGTTTGCCAGGCCATGGGATGCTGCGTCAATTTCTGCTCGAAATAAACCCACGCGTACTCAATCCAGGGAGCAGGAAAGGGCAAGGCGTTGTGATGGTACAAAACCACAGCTGTCGAGGAAGCCAAGCATCCCGAAATTACTCCACTCAACTTCTGATCTGACCGAGTCGACTTGCAAGGAGGCCAGGTTGGCCAGTAATTGTGCCATCATGGCATGCCCAACATTTTGTGATCGGAAAGCCTTGGTCACACCGAGTGTATCAATCACGGCCTCGGATGCGGTGCGGCCAAACTCACCGAAATCCACACGCGCCATCATGAAACCGGTCACCATATCGTCAATTTCCGCAATCAGGGATATGCGTACACCGGACTCGAACAGGACCTCTTCGAATTTGCGTTGAAAATAAATCTGCCGGTCCTGCCCGGTTATTTTTCTGTCAATGCGGACAACCTGATCGAGGTCCGCTTTAGCCAGGGAGCGTACCAGTACTTTGTCTTGTGACAGGTCGTCGAAGTCATTGCTGGTGGGGTCACTGTAATCAGGTGTTGGACGTTCCAGAATCAACCTTGGAGTAAGGCTGAATCCAGTACTGGAAAAGAAGTCCAGTACTTCAGGTTGGTTCCAGCCGGCCTGTGTTTGCAACCCTTTGCCGCCACGATTGCGTGTTTCAGTGACCAGGTGTTGCATCAGTTCGTGACCGACTCCGTGTCTCTGACTGTGTGGACCCACCGCCATTGCATCGACTACAGCGATCAGTTCGTTGCTGCCAAATTCACCATGCAACATGTGGCAGCAAGCGAAACCAACGATGGAGCCGGTCTGAATCTCAGCTACCGAGATAAAAGCCTCCGGGTGTTTTTCCTGGGCTTCAAACCGCCGGCTAAAAAAATCACGTCTGCAGTTGCCGTTGGTAAGCTGGTCCAACTCGACAACGGTGTCGAGGGATTCGGCCCCTATCGGTTCAATTCTGGCATTGTAGGTTGATTCAACCATGCAACATTTCGTATTTCATTTGCAGCTCTTCCTGGCTCTCCTGGAAATCCGGATTGGGCACGATACAATCATCGACCGGACAGACCGGTTGACATTGTGGTTCGTCGAATTCACCCACACACTCGGTACACCGCAAGGCGTCGATGACATAAGGGTCGCCTTCAGATATTGCCTCGTTGGGACAGTCAAGTAGACATGCATCGCAAACTTCGCAGTTGTCTTTGATCATCAGTGCCATGATTTTTCTCCGGTAATCTTGCGCAGTACATCGCCATCAATGGCATTTGCAGCCGCTTGTGACTTCTGAAGGTACCACTAATTAAGGTGCACTACACTAGTTGTGGATTCTGATGCAGTCCGTGGATTATGATGCCTTGGCCAGCAGCTCCTGCTGCTGGAGTTTTTCGTACCTGAACGCACCCCACAAGGCGGCCCCGATGGCACCGGCATATATCGAATCGGGATGGCTGCGGGCTTCAACGTCAATTTTTTGCTTGACCAGTGACTCATTTAGCGCCGCCATCAGGCCATCGTCGAGAGCCAATCCGCCCGTGGCCAGGGTGACACCATCCCTGACCTTGATAACACGCAGTAATTTAGCCAGTCGCCCGGCCATAGACAGGTGTATTCCCTTTAGAATGTTGGATGCAGAAATTCCACGCGATACCATGTTGATGACATCCGTTTCTGCCAGCACAGCACAGATGCTGGAGACCACCTCCGGGTCATCGGCCTGTTTGGACAAAGTTCCGATTTCATCCTGGGCGATTCCCAGGTAACGTGAGATGTTCTCAAGAAATTGCCCCGAGCCCGATGCACACTGGCTGGTCATGCGGTAGCCGAGTACCTTGCCCCGCTCATCCATCTTGACCGCACGGCCATGCAGGGCGCCGATATCCAGTACAGCGCGGGCTTCCGGCTCCAGGTAAATGGCCCCCCTTGCATGGGTAGTCATCGAATAGAAATGGCCGGTACGAAACGGGATGGTCTCACCATCGCCCGTGGTGGCGACGTATTGGACTTCTTCACGCGACAGGCCGGCTTCATCCAGTACCGCAGCGTAGGATTTTTCGGCGAGGTCAAACGGGTCACGTTGCCGGATCCGGTCTGCTCGGCGCGCGAGCCATTCGGTCTTGTTTTCAGCGACATCGAACAACACGGTCTTGATTGTTCCTGTTCCCAGATCCACTCCAGCTGTGATTGTCATATCAAACCTCCGCAGCACGGCGGGCGAATTCAGCCGCGCCCAGCGCCCCTGTATAAATTGATTCGGGATCGATGTTGATGGTTACATCGCCATAGTTTTCCTTAACCAGCTTCTTCAACTCCCTGACCGCTGCCTCGTTTTTCGCCACACCACCTGTAAACGTGAATTCACTGGTCACACCACCTGAGCGTGAAATGATGGAGATGGCCCGCAGCACGATTGCCCGGTGCAGACCAGCCAGAATGTCAGCGCGGCTCTCACCCATGGCCAGTCGGTCACGCAATTCAGCACCGGCGAATACGGTGCACGTGGAGTTGATGCGGATCGTCTTGGTGGCCTTCATGGCGATAGGGCCGAGTTCATGCAGCCCGATGTTCATTTCGTCGGCAATGTAGCCCAGGTAACGGCCGCAGCCGGCCGCGCACCGATCGTTCATCTGGAAGTTCACGACGATGCCTTTTTCGTCTACCTGGATACCCTTGGTATCCTGACCGCCGATATCCAGTACTGTCCGGGTTTTCGGGTACATCAAGTGCGCGCCCAGTCCATGGCAAAGTATTTCTGAACGGATATGCTCCTTTGGAAAGGGCAGACGCACACGGCCGTAGCCGGTGCCAACAACATAGGTTTCTTCGAGTTCGATATCGAGGGCTTTAGCGACCATGTCCCTGATGGTCTGTTGCTCGACCGGAAGGTCACCCACTTCGTCCAGCACCCGATCCAGCGCCCGTAGAAAAGTCGTCACGAGATCCTCGGCTGGTGGTCGGTTCTCCGTTTCAATAATCGATTTATCGTAAATATTGATCAATACATCAAATGGTAAGCCAGCCTCATCTGCAACTTTTTCAGACTGGTTCATGTATACCGAACCTGCCAGGTCACGAAAGAAATCAGACTTGCGTTCTACGCCAGGTGCGAATAATTTCGACAGTTGGGTCTGCATCCGATCAAACGTGGTATGCAACGCTGTTACCAGTTCCTGACCTATTTTTTCATGTCGTTCATTGGCTGCATTTTCAAGACATGTCTGCTTCAGGTCTTCCAGCATGTTGAGGAAAAGCTCGAGACGAAAGTTACGTTCCAGTGCCGCCAGTAGTTCGTCAACTCTCTGCTTTAGCTCCGGCAAGTCACTGAGGGCCCGATGGCACAGTTCCAACCGTGCACTGACTACCGCCTCCAGTTTTGAGACCTGGCTCGCAGTGTCATAGTTTGAACGTGAGTTGGTGATGCCGCGTCCCAGTACCGCACCACTGGTATCCATCATCACCGCCTTGGTGGTGGTCGAGCCGAGGTCAATGCCAATAAAACACTTCATGCTTGCATCCTCATGCCGCCGAGCGTATGCCCTGGCGTTTTTGTTCGATCATTTGGAAGTAACTCTCCAGCCGGTTCTTGACGTTTGCGGCCGAGAAGTAGCGAGGGTCTACCAGGTCGGTCTCTATAAAAGCTCCTGGTTTGCCGGTGCGTTTTTCAACTTCCTGCATCATTAGCAGCTGACCGGCAGAAAAGCTGTTGCAACTCTTGATGGAGTTGATGAGCAATCCATCGGCCTGGTAATCGTTGACATAGTTTTCCAGCATGTCGACACGCTGGGACAGGTTGCGATTGGTATAGCAACCCAGACAATAATCGGCCAGGGTTTCAATGGGATTGTCAGGGTCATGACGAAAGCCCAGGTCATAGACGCCGCCAACCTTGGTATAGGTGCTGGCGACTACCACGGCACCATCTTCGTAAAACATCTTCCAGAATTCACGGAAGTTGGTCCAGTTGGGTGGGCCCTCGACAACCAGGCGGTAACGCTCATCCTGCATATCCCCTTCCGGGGTAATCGGACCCTTGCCCTCGGTGATCCGCTGTTCAATTTCCTTGCGCAGCAACTGGTAGTACTCCACGGCCTTATCAGTGCCACGAAATGCGGTGAAAATGGGGCCGATATAGTAAACGCCACCGAAATAGGCGTCGATCGGTGATGGTTTGTTCTTGGCGCTCTCGAGCACCCATACAAAGTCATCTTCAGCCCTGGCCGAATTGCGCAGGTTTTCACGCAGACGGTCGATGTCAAATTTCACGCCGCTGACCTTTTCCAAAGCAGGTATGACGACTTCCTTTAGTTGCTTGACCACGTAGTCGCGCATGTTTTGCGTGACTACGCCATCACCCTCGTAAGGCACGTGCAGCATGGCGGTCTCACAGCCGTATTCATGCCGCAGCAACTCAAACCACTTCATGAACGTGAAACAACCGGTATAGGACAACAACAACAGATCCGGTGACGGCATGGGTTTGCCATTTGGGGCCAGGTTGCCCCTGGACATCGAGCCAATATCTGCTTTGACATACGTACAGACATCCTCGGAGTGCCCCTGTTTTTCGGCCTGCATCACCATCGCGCCACTTTTCTTACGCATTCCGTTGTTGATGGCATTGATCTCGGGCAGATTGTTGAGCATGTCGAAGCACATGACGAGTTCATTGAGGTTGCCCGGCACAAATGTCGCCGAAATTTTCTTGCCGGTCTCCTCAGTATTGGTCAGCTCGTCATAGTTTTCTGCAATCATGGTTTTTTGCAGGAGCATCGAGGAGTCTTTAATCACCTCTGTTTGTGAATTCGTATTCATGGTTTTTCCCGCTAACTCCAGAGTTTGATTGAATCGGCAAAGGTTCCGGCCTGCTCGCGGATAGGCTGCATCTGGCCGGAGTTTTCGGCGTACTTGAAAGAGATATGGGGAACATTATGCTCATCCATTCGGTCCGCAAGCATCGGACGTTCCAGCAGTGCCGGGTCGCAGAAGCTCGGGGCGGTAAAAATCACCCCCTCTGCACCGGTTTTTTTCACCGTTGACAACAGGTATTGGCCCACATCCTGGGCTCGGTCACAATATTTGGCTGCGCTGTCGGCGGAAAAGTGCAGGAAAGCATCCGCGAGCCTGGCGAGTGGGTCACCTTCTACCGACACTTCATCCAGTAACCAGCGATTGATCAGCATGTAGTCGTCGTCAACAATGTAGCAACCGGCCATTTCTATTGAGCGGATCAGGTTCAATGGTGGTTGTTCGCAGAATGCGCCGTTGATAACAATACGGCAGTTGTCCCGCACCGGGCGTTCCTCAACAGCGGCGGCCGCGAGGTAATCATTGAGCAACTCGTTGTGCTCCTCAACCGGCAGGACCATACCGGCACGCATCAACAAATAGACCTCGACTGAAGGTGCTTTCGAGGGCTGCTCTGCGCGGAAATCGTAGACTGCATTGATCAGACGACGGTTCTCGTTGTAAACCGCGATCGATTCACGCAACGCTGCATCGGTGATGGGTTTGCCACCCAGCTTTTCAAGGCCGCTGAGCAATTCCCTGAGTTCTTCGATGTAGTATTTACCACCAATATTGTCGTCGTAATTTTGCGGTACATCGAAGTAGCGTACGTAGCTGTCCGGGAACATCAATTGCCACATCCCCGAGAGGTTCCGGATCACGTCGCAGATACTTGGAAACAGCATACCGTCGACAAAATCCAGCTTCTTTGTCAAACCAAGTTCAATCGTTGAGCGCGGAATGCGGCAGATGTAACTCTGGTAGTAAGCGTCGCCGTGAATGACTTCCATCTGGTCACCCCCACCCAAAATCCCCAGTGGAAGCATACCGGCGGCGTGAATGATCTCCCTGGGTACGTAAACCGGCATGTAACCGATAACCTTACGTTCCGGGTCGGCGTTTTTCCACGCCCGTGCACTGGTAAAATCCAGATCGTCGTAAAGGGATTTGCAGCGTGCAGTTATTTCAGCAGTTGACATAAGTTTCAGGCCCTAGTTGTTATTCCATGTTGCCTTGCGTTTTTCCACGAAAGCGGTCAGTCCTTCCAGCGCATCGTGGGTCGACATCAATTCGTTGATGTAAAGCTTCTCGACCCGGGCAAGCTTTTTCACAATCCGCTCCACGCTTTGCATGCGTGCGGCTTGCACGGCAAAGCGCAAGGAACTGGCACTCAGTGGGTCGAGGTAGGTGTCAATCCAGTTCAGCGCTGTCCGCTCCGGTTGGTCATCCACTTGCTGAATCAGGCCCATTCGTACTGCTTCGTGGGCAGAAATACTGCGGCCTGAAAATAGCAGGCTTTCAGCATTAGCCTGGCCGATGCGCTCCGGCAGCAGGCAAGAGGCCGCCGGGGCAAATACCGCCAGCTTGATTTCTGGCTGACCGAATTTGGCGTCGTTGGCAGCGAAAATTTGGCTCGCACCACAAACAACCTCAAGTCCGCCACCCAGGCACTGCCCCTGAACCGCCGCCAGAATTGGCACGGGGCTTTTTAACATTTCGACAATCAGGGAATGCAAACCGCCGAGCATGTCTGCACATTGCTCGGGGAGGTGTTCTTCCACGCTGGCACCGAAGCTGAAGTGTGGGCCCTCGGCATCCAGCAGGACGCAGGCAAGTGCCGGTTTGTGCAAATGTTTGGCCAGTGTCTGCGTCAGGGCAGAGATCATGGCGGCGTCGATCAGGTTTGCCTTGGGGCTTGCCAGCCGCAGACGCAACAGGCGCCCGTCACGTTCCATCCACACTTTAAGTGGTGAATTTCCCATGCGTTTAACTCCCGTTTAGCCCTTCGATCCGGGCATCAGACTTTCGGTCAGATCCCGTGTCCACGGCGTGCCACAGGCAAGGGCCTTACGCAATTCGATAAAATCTATCTCGCGACCGGTTTCCCGATTGCCTTCGTTGAATGCCCGAAAGCCGGCACGCGCTTCCGTCATCATATTCAGTGCCAGCCAAGCGCGTGAATCTTCGTGGTTACGGTTCCAGGCCTCCAGCTTGGGCTTACGCAGTTCTTCCAGGCTCTTGGTCATGCAGTCGGGGAAGGTCAGCAAGAGTTTGCTGCACATTGCTTCAACCGCTTCGTCCAACAGACTGAGATCTATCTGTCCCTGTTTGAAAAGTGCCTTGCCTGCCGCGCGCTCCTCCCCGGTTTTGAATTCACCATGTACGATGCGTCCGAACTCATCCAACATGCGGTCGTTAATGACCATTGGGTTAGCAATAAACTTCCCATCTACTTTCAGAGCCGGCACCAGGCCCGAGGCAATGCCCAGGCGGTAGGCTTTGTGGGCAGAGAAGGGCTCACACAAAGTGCCTGACACCGTCGCCTGCTCGGCACCGATCATCAACGGTAAAAAGTCAGTTGACCCACCGATCGCGGCGGAGCCGTGCTTGGGTCCTGCCTGTCCAAAGTTGGCCAGGTCCTGAGCGATGGTAAAGTCGCAGGCCATGCCTATTTCCTGGCCACCACCGATGCGCATACCATTGACACGGCAGATAACGGGTTTGTCACAGCCGAGAATGCTGGAAACCATGTCATTAAAAAGTCGCATGTACTGCCGGTACTCTTGTGGGTTGCCAGCGTAGTACTCCGCGTACTCCTTGGTGTTGCCACCGGTACAAAATGCCCGGTCGCCAGTGCCGGTGAATACCACGCAAACGACATCGCGTGCATTTGAGGCCGCCCGGAAAGCCAGGATGACGCTCTTGACCATCTCGGTCGTATACGAATTGAATTGTGTCGGGTTATTGAGTGTTATCCAGGCGTTGAAAAGTCCCGGAATAATCTCACCGTCGGGCGTTCTTGCGGGCTTTTTTTCGAATAGCACGCCCGCATCCATGGCAGCGTCTGTTAGGTTGTGATCAATCAGGTCTGAAGGTGCTGTTGAGGCAGAAATATCAGTGGTTTCAGCCATTTTCTCGGTTTTCCGCGTTGTAGTCTCTAATTTAAACGATCTGTAAGATGTACTATACTGCTCTTTATCATAAAAAACTAGTTATTTGTTATTTATAAGTGGTATTATAATTCATGTTTAACGGAGAAAGTGTAATGAGCCGTCAAAGTTTGTCCATCGCACTGACCGGGAGCGGTGGTTCAGGTGTTATGACCATGGGTAACATGCTGCTGGAGGCCGTGGCGAAGGCCGGGTGGTATGGAATTATGACACGCTCTGCCGGACCCCAGATCAGGGGTGGGGAAGCGGCCGCGCTGATCCGTGTTTCAAATATGCCAATCGAGTCACATGACGATAGCTTTGACCTGGTTCTGGCAATTGACCCAGCCAGCATGGGCAGGTTTGTTGCGGAAATTCCGTTGCGCCCGGACAGCTTTGTTATCAGCGATCCACAAGGCGGCCGCAGGAGCAGCAGTCTTCCGGAATCACCGGCAAAAGTGATTGACCTGCCAATGAAAGAACTGGCGAAGAGCGTGAAGGGCGGTCGTCCAAACATGATTGCGCTCGGTGCAATCGCAAGCGTCATCGGACTCTCCGAAACTTCAATATTTGCGATTCTCAAAACAATGCTGGAAAGCAAAGGTGCAGACGCACTGGGGGCCAGCCGGACCTGTGTTCAAGCAGGTTTTGCAGCCGGCGCAGATCTACTTGAATTTAACACTCCGCAAATGCAGCAGGATACTGACACCCAGCGGTGGGGTATAACCGGTAACGAGGCTGCAGGGCTGGGCGCGGTACGTGGCGGTGTCCGTTTTGTCGCGGCCTATCCGATTACTCCGGCAACCGAAGTGCTGGAGTGGATGGCAGGCGTTCTACCCAGTGTGGGTGGTGTGCTGGTACAGGCCGAGGATGAGTTGGCTTCCATTAACCAGATCATTGGTGCATCGTTTGGCGGACTGCCCTCGTTAACTGCAACCTCGGGCCCGGGACTGGCCCTGATGACCGAATCGATTGGGTTGGCGGTATGCTCCGAAGTGCCGGTGGTGGTACTGGATGTCATGCGTTGTGGCCCGTCTACCGGGATTGCAACCAAGACCGAGCAGTCCGACCTGAACATTGCCCTCAACGGTCTGCATGGAGATGCGCCGCATCTGGTGCTGGCACCTTCATCCATTACTGACTGTGTTTTCACCACGCAATGGGCAGTGCACCTGGCCGAATCACTGCAGGCGCCCGCAATTGTATTGTCAGACCAATCGCTGGGTCAGACACGTGCGATCATGAATAGGCCGGCCGATATCACTTTTATGGCAAGGCGCTCGGTCCCGGCACAAAGTGCGGGGTATGTTGAAGAAAATTACACCCGTTACGCCATTGGGGATTCAGGTGTATCCCCAATGGCCATCCCCGGCCAGCCGGGGGGGCAGTATACCGCTGACGGCCTGGAGCACAGTCAGTCCGGTGCACCGTCAAGTCTGCCGGAAGACCACTTGGCGCAGCTGGACAAACGGCAACACAAGATCAGTCAATTTAACTATGGGGAACACTGGGCTGATATTGAAGGATCGGGTGAGTTGGCCGTGATTAGCTGGGGGTCGACTTGCGGACCGATAAGGGAAGCCCTGGCAAGAATGCGTGATCAGGGTCAGGAGATTCGTCTGATCGCCATTCGACTGCTGGCACCCGAGCGACCATCGGAAATGGCGGCGGCGCTGGTTGGCGTCAAACGTCTACTGGTGGTAGAGCAAAGCCATTCCCGGCAGTTTCACCGCTATCTCAGGGCGGCTTATGACTTGCCTGATGAGACCAGGGTGCTCAACCGTCCCGGGCCACTTCCATTTCGCCCGGCTGAGATCATGGCCCGGCTTGATGACTGGGGGGAGGGCACCGGGTCATGAATAGAAACACTGCCTGTCCACACATTGAACCACGGGGTTACAAGTCGGGTGTCAAACCCGTCTGGTGCCCTGGCTGTGGGGACTTTGGTGTGCTTGGTTCCATTACCAAGGCACTTTCCGGGTTGCAGATACGACCGGAGAGCACGGCCATTATTTCCGGAATCGGCTGCTCTTCAAGGATGCCGACTTACCTGAGCACCTATGGGTTCCATGGCGTGCACGGTCGCGCCCTGTCGTTGGCCACGGGACTCAAGGTAGCGCGGCCCGATTTGACCGTCATTGCCACCGGTGGTGACGGTGACGGTTTTTCCATCGGAGGCAACCACTTCCTGCATACCTGTCGCCGTAATACGAATATGACATACATTGTTCTGGATAATCAGGTCTATGGCATGACCAAAGGCCAGGCATCACCGACGACTGAGCCAAATTGGGAAAAGGGCAAACTTACGCCCAGCGGCACCGGCATCAACCCATTCCAACCGTTGGTCGTGGGGCTGGCATCGGGCGCCAACTTCATTGCCCGTTGCTCCAGTTCAGACTCGAACGGTACGGCCAGGACCATTATGGAAGCCATCCGTCACCCCGGGTTTTCAATGGTGCAGGTGCTCAGTCCCTGTGTGACATTTCGTCCGGAACAACGTGAGTGGAAAAAACTGGTACAGCCAGCGCCGGTTGAGGCGACCTCGGACGCTGCCCAGGCAGCCCGTCGTTTGCTGACTGATAAGGGTTTGTTCACCGGTATACTTTTCAGGGGCAGCCGCCCACCCTACCAGCCCGAACTAAAATCCAGTATTGAAAATATTGCGGAACTTGAAGAGGAATTCTGTCTGTGAACGATAAGCCCCCCGGTGGAAAGATCGATATCAGAAGCTCAGAAGAACTGCTGGCATACGCGCTCGCAATGGAAATAGAGGCGGTGGATCGGTTCACCGACCTGGCTGACCAGATGGAGATCCACAACAACCAGGAAGTGGCTGACTTGTTCCGAAAACTTGCAGAGATAGAGGGCAAACACGTCGAGAATGTTAACCAGGCCTCGCAAGGTAAACAACTGCCAACCCTGTTGGCCTGGGAATTCGATTGGGCCAGTGGTGAATCTCCGGAGGGCGGATCTCTGGAAGATGCGCATTACCTGATGCAGCCCTGGCATGCCATTGAGTTGGCCATGCAGGGTGAACGGCATGCGGTGGCGTTTTTTCGCCACGTAGCGGATACCTCAAGTGACAAGCCGGTGGTGCAGATGGCGCTTGAGCTGGTGGCTGAGGAAGAGGAGCACGTTGCACTGCTTGAGACCTGGCAGCAACGGTTTCCAAGACCTGACGACGGCTGGGATGATGATCCGGACCCGCCCGCCATTTTGTAATAGGGGCAGAATGTGATCCCGTTAAAGGAGCATTAAAATGAGTTACACGATAACGCGTTGGGAGATGCGCACCGCTGGTGAGCCGTTGGCAAAAACTGAATGCGAAGTGGAAGAACTGGCCACAGGAGACGTGTTGGTGGAAGTGGCTGGTTGCGGTGTCTGCCACACGGACCTGGGTTTTTACTATGACGGCGTGCGCACCAGACATCCGCTACCGCTTGCCCTGGGCCACGAGATTTCCGGTCGGGTTGTCGCCAGTGGCGCAAACGTGGGTACCTGGCAGGATGAGGCAGTTATCATCCCCGCGGTCATGCCCTGTGGTGAGTGCGATCTGTGCCTACGGGGAATGGGTAACATCTGCGCTAAACAGCTGATGCCGGGTAATGACATACACGGTGGCTTTGCCAGTCACATCGTGGTTCCTGCTCATGGGCTCTGCCGCGTTGACGAGCAGCGTCTTGCAGCAGTTGGATTGGGTCTGGCCGATGTTTCGGTGCTCGCGGATGCGGTCACTACACCCTACCAGTCGGCCGTTCAGCTTGATATCCAGCCTGGTGACCTGGCGATCGTGGTCGGTGTCGGGGGGGTCGGCGGTTACGCCGTGCAGGTGGCCAGCGCCATGGGTGCCAGGGTCGTGGCGATCGATGTGGTGCAGGATAAACTCGAGAGCCTCACGGGTTATGGCGCCGACCTGATACTGAATGCGGGCGACATGAGTGGTCGGGACATGAAAAAGGCTGTGCGGAACTATGCCCAGGAAAACGGTTTGCGTCTGACAGAATGGAAGATTCTTGAGTGCTCAGGCAGTGGCGCGGGACAACAGACGGCTTTCGGCTTGCTCACCCATGGTGCCCGGCTGGCAGTGGTGGGGTTTACCATGGATAAGGTGGAAGTTCGATTGTCCAACCTGATGGCATTTCACGCACAGGCAGTGGGCAACTGGGGCTGTCTACCTGAATATTATCCACCCGCGCTGGAGATGGTGCTGGAAGGAGAAATTTCAATGCAGCCATTTATCCACCGGTTTCCTCTGGATCAAATCAACGAGGTATTCACAGCGGCACATGCCCATGAAATCAAGCAACGACCCGTATTAGTTCCTTAATGTGACCGCACCCGTACAAAAATCTGGCGGGCTGCTTGGGGACCTGGGACGGAAAGTAAGGGCACTTCGTGCGGGTCGTGGCATGACACGCAAAATGCTGGCCGCCGATTCAAACGTCTCGACCCGCTACCTGGCCCAACTGGAGCACGGCAAAGGAAATATCTCAATCGGCTTGCTGCAACGTGTGGCGCAGGCATTGCGGACGGAACTGGCTGACTTGTTACGTACCGGCAATGATTTTACTGCAGAGCAGGTACTGATCAATGAACTGGTTCAGCGTCTGGACCACGACGGCCAGCACCGGGCTCTGCAGTTGTTGTACCAGAATTTTTCTGCCAACAACGATTGCCGACGTATTGCCCTGGTCGGTATGCGGGGTGCGGGTAAGACCAGTCTTGGTAGCCGTCTGGCGAAACATCTGGACGTTCCTTTTGTACAGTTGGTAACCGAGATAGAGCGAATTGGCGGTATGCCGGTTGCGGAGATTCTGTCTCTGTCTGGACAGGACGGGTATCGACGACTGGAAGAAAAGGCACTGTTTGAGGTCCTGGCGCGTCTGGAAAAATGTGTTATTGAAACCGGCGGCAGCATTGTTGCGGAAACCAGTCTGTTCAATGTTCTGCTCACCTCGTGTTATGTCGTCTGGATCAAGGCTCTGCCTGAAGAACACATGCAACGGGTCATCGACCAGGGTGACATGCGCCCGATTCAGAATAATGATGACGCGATGGCGGCCCTGCGGCGCATACTCGAGGTTCGTGAACCCTTCTACGACCAGGCACATGCGACCGTGGATACGGCTGACCGCGCTGTGGAGGAAAGTTTTCAACAACTGACTACATTGCTGGCAAAAGAATCTTGCAACGGGGATTCGACTTAGAGGGTGGTAGCCCTGGGCACGAAAATATCCAGCTACAAAACTATCGGTGGGTGCCGTTGCGGCAATGTTTCATTTGAGATGGAAACTGTCGGTGAACCGTGCACATGCATTCCACGTGCTTGCGATTGTGACTTTTGTAGCAAACAGGGTGCTGCGTACGTTTCAGACAGCAATGGAAAGTTGGTAATATCCGTTCAGGAGGAAACCAATCTGAGCAGACATAAACAAGGTAGCGGTGCTGCTGATTTTCTTATTTGTAAAAAATGTGAGGTGTTGGTTGCGGTCTGTTACCAGATGCAAGAACGGCTCTACGCGGCAGTCAACAGCAAGGTTGTTAATAAAGGGGTCAGGTTTGGAAAAGAAACAGTGGTTTCTCCAAGGCTGCTGGGCGACAACGCAAAAATCCAACGGTGGCAGGATATTTGGTTTTCTGATGTGAAACTCGGAATTGGTGCTGAGAGTAAGAGGATAACGGATGAAGAAATTTCTGGGCAAGGTGCTGCGGGGCAAAGTCGTTTCCGTGCACGCGGGCAAAAATGCTGATCTGAGCAAGCAATCGCAGACATCACTGCGGGCGGATATTGGCGGTTTTGAGGGTGACAAACATCAGGGTCCCACGCGGAAAACCTGGGAAGGGGAGTGGGAGCCTGCAGGTACGATACGTCGAAACGAGCGTAATTGGTCCGGGGTGTCAACAGAAGAGCTGAACCACATCACCCAACGTCTTGAGTTAATCGAACCGCTGTCGCCGACAACTTTGGGGGCCAACCTGTGTTTCGAAGGCATCCCGGAATTTTCTCTGCTCCCAAAGGGCACCCGGTTGGTGTTTCCCAGCGGGGCCGTATTACTGGTCGAGGAGTACAACCCGCCTTGCTCCGACATGGGGGCACGGATTGCATCAAAGTATTCCACCCGTGCGACTGAGCCAATGAGTGATAAGACGTGGCTGCGTCCGGCCACGGGGCGACGGGGTGTGGTTGGTGTAATCGACGTCGCGGGTGAAATCCGGGCGGGTGATGAAGTGGAAGTCCGAGTGTATGAGGAGCCTGATATTCGCCTGTTGTGACCCTTCGTTCCGAGAGTTTGGGTTGTACCAATGAAACCCGGCGGGCACGCACTTCATAGTTGATCGTACTAAGTAGTGTACTATACTGTTTTGTTCGAGAATGTATGCTCGTGTACTAGCTAGCATACGATCAAGAAATGCCAGACCAGGGCCAACAAGTATGAGCGGAGTACAACGACGCAAGAAGGGCAAAGAGACCAGGGTGACCATACTGCGTGCGGCGAAGGATATGCTGCTGGAGGACGGCTATGGCAAGTTTGTTTTCCGTGGTGTGGCCAAAAGGGCTGGTGTGGAGCCAGGCAATGTCCAGTACTATTTTGCAAGCAAGCGCGATTTGATATGGGCCGTGTTGGAGCCCGAACTCGTGGGTTATCTGGATCGCCTGGAAAACGCCGTAAAAAGAGGGCGTACCAAAGAAGAGAAAATCACCCGCATGGTACGTTTTCTGCTGGCCGATGTGACCAGCAAGGATACATTAAATCTTTGGGTGGCCATCTGGGGGATGGCCGCACACGACGAAGAGCTGGCCAAAATGGTGAGTGTTTTTTACCTTACTTTCATCGATGGTTTGTGTGCGTCGCTTCGGGAGATATTTCCACAGTTGGGAAAAGATCGAGCCACCGAACTGGCGACTTTGATAACTGCACAGTTTGATGGGCTACTGATAATTTTCTTGTTGGGCAAACCAAAATTAAAGACGATTGCAGGCATCAAGCGGAATTTTGGGGCAGTCGTCACCCGATTAATTGATGCCCATCAGGGTAACTAATACACTGCATTGCACACTGTTAAATCAGTCCATAATACGATATAGTATATTGTACTAATTTATCCTGAGCACAAAGTCAACACATGGGGTGGTTAGCTCAATTGGCACACTACGACTCAATCATCATTGGCGCAGGGCATAACGGCCTGATTTGCGCCGCCTACCTGGCCCGCGCGGGCCAGCGGGTATTGCTGCTCGAGTCCTCGGAGTCGGTCGGAGGGCTGGCAGCAAGCCGGGAGTTCCATCCCGGGTTCAGGACCTCGGTCGCGCACTTCGTTAATCATTTTCCACAGAAAATCGTCAAGGAACTGGGTCTTGAATCGCATGGCTTGAATGCCACGCGACAACAGCCGACCACCGTCGGAATGAGCCTGGATGGAAAGCATGTCGTTTTGCAGGCGGGTGGTGTGAGTGGTGTAGACGAAGATGACAGTAGTTCTTATCGGGATTACACACGGCTGATGCAACGATTTGCAAAGTCGCTCAAACCCTTCTGGCTCAAGACCATCCCACGGGTGGGCTTCAACAACCTGGGTGACCTGATGACTTTTGGACACATGGGTCTGAACGTGAGGAGACTTGGAAAGAAGGATATGCGTGAGTTTTTGCGTATCGCTGCGCTCCCGGTCCGCGACCTGATGGATGAGTACTTTGACAGTGATGTTCTCAAGGCAGTCTTGGGCTGGGATGGACTGATTGGCTCTAAACTGGCACCCCGTTCTCCAAACCATCCGGTCCTCGCAATGCTTTATCGGATGAACGGTGAACACAGCGGTGGGGTCAGCGGTCTGATCAAAGCGTTGTACTCGGCAGCAAACGCATTTGGGGCCGAGATTCGAACCGGTACAGCCGTCGAAAGTATTCTGGTCAAGGCCGGTGACAATGGACTCGTTGCGCACGGCGTCCAGCTGGCTGACGGAGACTGCATTGAGGCGGACCGGGTTGTTGCGGCGGTGGACCCACAGAGAACATTCCTGAGTCTTGTCGGTGTTGAGTACCTGGAAATTGAATTCACCAATCGAATCCGGCGGCTGCGTTGTGAAGGCTATGTTGCAAAGCTACACCTCGCACTCAGCGAGATGCCCAAATTCACGGGGCTGGAGAATCCCGGTGACCGGATGATAATCGCGCCGGAATTGGACACCATCGAGTTTGCGTTCGACGACGCCAAATACGGTGACTGTCCGCAACAGCCGGTGCTGGAAATTGCCATACCCAGCCTGCAGGATGCCTCCCTGGCGCCAGCAGGACAACACGTGCTTTCGGCCCATATCATGTATGTGCCTCACCAGCTCAAGGGCGGTTGGGATGAAGCGGCCCGCAACGCGTTGGGTGAACGCGTCATAGAGACCATCGGTCGTTATGCCCCCGGTATCGAGCAACAAATCCTCCACTGGGAATTATTGACACCGCTGGATCTGGAACAGGAATACAAGCTAACGGGTGGTCACTGGCATCATACCGAGTTTGCGCTGGATCAGGCGCTGATGATGCGTCCGACCTACGAGGCGGCGCAATACAGCACACCGGTACCTGGCTTGTATCTTTGCGGTGCAGGCTGTCATCCGGGTGGCGATCTTAACGGTGGGCCGGGTCACAATGCGGCACGGGAAATCCTCCGATGAGTCTGTTGAGATGAACAAGTACGACGCAATCATCATCGGTGCGGGCCACAACGGCCTGACCAATGGCGCCTATTTGGCGAAAGCCGGACTGAATGTCGTCGTGCTCGAAAAGAATGACTACATTGGTGGCGCGTCTGTCACGCGGGAATTGCACGAAGGTTGGCACTACTCCAACGCGTCCTACGTGTGCAGCATGCTGCGTCAGGCCATACACCGTGATCTCGATCTCAGCCGGCATGGGTTGTTGATTGTTCCGTATCTCGGCACGGTTAATTTTGGCGACGACGGTACAACACTGGTTGATTACGCCAATTCAGAAGCCGTCTATCTAGAGTGGAAGCGGCATTCACTACACGACGCAGATGCATCGTTCCGCTTTTTTTCCGACCTGGGCCGGTATGCCCATTTCATACGCAAAACGCTGTTGCGTACCCCGCCTGATCCGACCTCGTTGCGGCCACGGGATATACGTGAGCTGCTGTTTCTGGGTAAACAGATGTGGGGGATGGGTGAAAAACAGATGTACGAGTACGTCCGGTTTTTTACCATGAGTGCAGCAGAGTTTCTCGATGACTATTTTGAGAATGACCTGATCAAGGCCGCCATGGCCACCGCGGGCATTATCGGTACCGCGCTTGGCGTTTACTCCCCCGGGTCCGCGTACATCCTGCTGCACCACGTGATGGGCGATGTCGATGGAAACATTGGTTCCTGGGGTCTTCCACGTGGTGGCATGGGCGCCATCTCGAAAGCAATTTGTGGTGCCATGCAGCAGTATGGTGGTGAGCTGCGGACGGATGCCGCAGTGCAACAGATACGGGTTAGAAATGGCAAGGCTAACGGGGTTGTACTGGATAGCGGTGAGGAATTATCGGCCCGAATCGTGGTATCCAACCTGGACGCGAAGCGAACCTTCACGAAGATCATGGATCGCAATGACCTTCCTCCGGGCATTTACAAGAAAGCAAAGAATTTCAAGATTCGTGGCTCCTCGGGAAAGGTTAACATCGCGTTGTCCGGTTTGCCGAAATTCAACGGCCTACCCGACAACCGCTATATCAACCGTGGTGGGATGAATTTCACCGGCTCATTGGAAACCATGGAACGGGCATATGATTGCTGGAAACACGGTCGCTGGTCTGACGACCCCTTTATAGAAGCGGTGATACCCTCGGCCTGGGACCCCACCGTTGCACCGCCAGGAAAGCATTGGGTGTCGAATTTTATTCAGTACTGTCCGCCGGAACTATCCGACGGTCCGTGGACACCGGAGAAACGTGATCAATTTGGCCAGACGGTGGTTGATAAAATTGAGCGGTACAGCCCGGGTTTCAAAGATCTTATCGTACACATGGAGGTGCGCACCCCCTTTGAGCTTGAGAACGAGATAGGCTTAACGGAAGGTAATATTTTCCAGGGCGAGCTGACCATTGACCAGCTGCTGTTCAACCGGCCTTTTCCGGGTTACGCGCAATACCGGATGTCGGTCAAAAACCTCTATATGTGCGGCTCGTCGACACATCCGGGCGGTGGTGTGTCAGCCGCCTGTGGTGCCAATGCCGCCCGTGAAATACTGATGGATCTGAAACGACCCAACACGGTCCCCGAAGATGACTTTTACGACGAATAGCGTATGAGTACTGTAGATCAATACGCGGGCGAACGCCTGAAAAAGACACATTTCTACCCACGGGCAGCCGCCCTGAATATTCGGGATGCCTGGCTCGCCTGGAACGGTTACAAGTTTGCCGAGTGTTATTACGATGCGGAATATGAGTACTTTTGTGTACGTAACACCTGCGCCACTTACGACATCTGTCCGATGCAGAAGTACATCATCCAGGGCCGCGACGCCGAGGCCATGCTGAATCGAATGGTAACCCGGGATGTCAGGAAACTGGGACTCAACCGGGTGATGTATACCGTCTGGTGTACCGATGAAGGGCGTGTGATCGATGACGGCACCATTTTCAGGCTGGCTGACGACAAGTTTATGGTGACCTGCGGTAGTCCCTGCAATGCCTGGTTAAGAATGAGTGCCTTTGGGTTCGATGACGTCACGGTTACTGACATGTCCGATGACATTGCCGCACTGGCCTTCCAGGGACCATTAACCTGTACTGTCTTGAAGAAGATGGGATTGGCAGGAATCGAAACGGCCAGGCCTTTCGACATCCGGCACTTTCCTTTTCACGGTGACACGCTGATGGTATCTCGCACCGGCTTTACAGGTGATCTTGGCTACGAGCTCTGGGTCAAGCCGGAACTGGCGCTGGAATTGTGGGATGAGCTGTACGCGGTGGGTGCCGATTACGGCATCCAGCCATTTGGGGAAGAAGCCACCAACATGACGCGTCTGGAAGCGGGCTTCATCATGCCGGACGTTGAGCTCCATGAAGCACTCAAGACCATTCATTTCGAGCACGACCAGTCACCTTTCGAGCTGAACCTCGGCTGGCTGGTTGATTTTGACAAACCACACTTCAACGGTCGTGCAGCCTTGTTGAGAGAAAAAGAGCGCGGTTCGAACTACACCCTGACCCGTCTGGATGTTCCCGGGAACAAAGTTGCCGAGGAGGCCATCCTGTACAAGAACGAGCGTTGCTCGGAGGCTATCGGCTATGTTACCTCCGCCATGTGGTCACCCGCGGTCAAGGCCAACATTGCAATGGCGATGATCGAAACGAAATTTCTCAAAGGTGACATCTGGGTGGAGGTTTACTACCAGAAGGAGCTGCGGCAATACCGCAAGGTGGTACTTGCCACCGTCGTCAAGAAGCAATTCTGGACGCCGCCAAGGGCGCGCGCGACACCACCCCAAGATTATTGATCTATGTGACAGGCTTGAGTATGGAATTCTCGGGGTGCAGTGCGAATCCTGCCATGATAAAAAATTTGTAGCTTTTAACTGTAACCGGAGACTCGTGTGCTATGGAAGCCGGAGTCGGTGGTCAAGCCCACCTTCAGGGAAAGCAGTCCATAAGTGCCAAGCAGGACTTTATCTAACTCAGTCATGCCTTAGTGCGTGTATCGGATTTGCTCTTGCCACGCGCAGTACGTGGAAGGCCACCGTCATCCAGGCTATTATCAGGGCGGAGCCACCGGCATACAGGAAATAATTTGTTCCAATATCAATGCGGTAAGCAAAGCCGTCGAGCCAATCGCGCATAATATACCAAGCTAACGGCCAGGCTATAAGATTTGCCAGCAACGCCGGCCGCGTAAACTGCCACAGCAGCAGCATCGCAACATCAACAACTCTCGCACCAAAAACCTTGCGGATACCGATTTCCTTCGTGCGCTTTTCTGCGGCAAAACTGGCGAGGCCAAAAAGACCCGCTGCGGCCACCAGGGTTCCAAGCAGAGTGAATGCCATGACGGCTATCCCGCCCCTCTCTTCATCACCGTAGCTGTTGTTTATATTATCTGCGAGCATAGAGCGGGAAATCGGTTCATCCGGTGCCAATTTTGTCCATACATTATCAATGGCGTGCAGTGTATTTCCCATATCCTCGCCGTCGACGCGAACTGTCATAGTTCCAAGCCTGTTGGGTTCATAATAAATCAGATAAGCACCAACTTTTTCATGGATGGATTTAAAATTAAAATCGGCTATCACACCGATTACGGTAAAATCGACAGGTTGGCTACCAACTGCTGCCTGAAATGATCTGCCGATTGCCGCTTCGGGGCTTTTGAGTCCCAAATGCGTTACCGCCTCAGCATTTAGCACGACACTGGCAGCCGGAATGCTATCCGGTGCTCCGTCTTGCGGTATGTTTACAAGATCGGTGCCGCGCTGCCACTCGAGCAGGCGACCGGCGATCGGCGCTATTTCGTAGGTATTAAAGAAATCAGGATCTACGGAAAGCTCGGAAATGGGAATGGGTTCCAGTCCCGGCTGATCGGAAAATGAAACCCGGGTATTGTCTTCAAATAAATCAGAGGGGACCGCAGCAGTTCGGGTGACACTTTTTACCCTGGGAATCTGCAGGAGCTCTGTTTTTAGGGTTTCACCAATGGTCGCATATTGCTGGCTACCGATATTACGGACTACAACCATATTTTCCTTGGTAAAGCCAAGATCCTTACCGGTGGCAAATTTGGTTTGGGCGAATAGTATTGACGTACAAATGATAAGGCCGATTGATATCGAAAATTGGGCTACGACCAGAAGACTTCGCAGGCGACCGGTTGCGAGATTTCCCGCCGCGCTGTTAGAGAGCGTTCTTGCCGGTTTGAAGCCCGATAGATAAAGGGCCGGATACAGTCCTGCCACCAGTCCAACAACAACGCTGGCGGCAATAAGCCACAGCCCGATATCAAAATAATTTTCAAAAGATAACGTAAGCTGTTTTTCAATCAACTGATTGTAGGACGGAAGCGCGAGTTCGATAAGTGCGCAGGCACCGAGTAATGCAATGAGGGTAATCAAAACGCTTTCCGTTAGAAACTGAGCGATAATCTGCCCTCTGCTCGCACCGACTATTTTACGCAGCGAGACCTCCCGCGCCCTTTTGCTGGCGATGGCCGTTGAAAGATTGATATAATTGATAATGGCAATTCCCAAAATCAAAACCGCGATCACCTCGAGAGTTTTAACAAGTCCACCATCACCCGGACCTGTTGAATTACCGGTCCAGTCAGAAATCTGACCCAGGCGGCTTGATCCAAGATAAATATCCTGTAGCGGAACCAGATGTAATTCAATCGCTTCACTTCGTCGATCATCGAGATCGGCTAAGTATCCGGTTAGCACTGCGCGGCGGTCTATCATATCCGGTAGGCGTTCGCTTATCGCATCTAGATCCGTATTGGGTCTGAATTTAAGGTAAGTAAAAACATTGGCCCCCCGCCATTCCTTGGCGATTTGCGGGCTATTCTCAAATCTCGCTTCATCGAAACGGAACATCATATCTATATCGAGATGGGTGTTATAAAGCAGGTCTTTCATAATACCCGTTACCCTTAACGATTGGCCGTTTAATCGCTGTAAAGTTTCACCCAGCGCCGGGCCATCACCAAAATATTTTTGTCTGATCGTTTCACTGATCACCACACTGTCGTTATCTGTCAGTGCGGTTCGCGGGTTGCCGGCGATCAAAAAGTCCTCGAAAACGGTGAACATATCACTATCTGCAAAAACGATCGCCTCGTCGATTGTCGTGCCATTGAGCACGAAGCTATAGCCCCCTTCAAAAAACATCCGCACTCCGGCCTCAACTTCCGGGAAGTCTTCGAGCATTGATGAAAGCGCCGGCCCGGGCGACATGGCAAAATCCATAGGGTCACGGCCGATTGGTGAAAATGTTGTCTCGACCCTAGCAATTCGCTCACCGTCCGTTATCCATTTATCATAACTAAGTTC
Organism: Gammaproteobacteria bacterium; assembly: GCA_021772915.1. GTDB lineage: Bacteria > Pseudomonadota > Gammaproteobacteria > Xanthomonadales > SZUA-36 > SZUA-36. The sequence goes on from JAJFLB010000046.1 coordinate 135,357, forward strand.
ATCAAACACGAATAGCAGGATCAGAATACTGGAAGCGAGGCCGACCATTAAGCTGGAAATATTGATGAACGAAAACAACTTGTCTTTTAACAGGTTCTTATAAGCGGCTACGACATAATGCCTGGACATGATGATCTCCCTGAATTGTCAAATTTAACTCCCTGCTAACCATACTCTGCAATTTATGTGCCAAAAACTTATTCATTTAACTTTAGGTAGTTAGTCGATGGAGACTATTGGCAAAAAGGCACAACTGTTCATTATCGGACACTTAATGTCCGAAAACGGCCACTGAAATTCCAGTATTTCATTCAGATTATCTGTTGAGATTAGCTCTACTGGGCGTCGCTGTTCAGCAGTCTTATCCTCTGCCTGTTCCAGTCTTTTTCCTGCCCCTCTGCCTCTAATCTGGAAGTGACATGGATTTTTTTGCACTGTAATTGGTGTTGGTTTGAAATGGAGTTGTTATGGAGTAGAATCCAGTCTTTGCCACTTAGCCCTTGAGACAACTAATGGCGAATTAACTCCAATGTCGACGTAACGCAATTTTCAATGAATGCAGGTTTCTGGCAATATAGTTTTAATGCTTCCTATACTCCTGGCTTCTCTCCAACCGCCATTCCAACGAGCCGCAGCCCCGTCTGCCTTTTCGTCGAGTGACCCAAGAAATGGAAGCAGCAACCCCTTGCGGGCCACCGCGTAGCAGGAGCGGCTAACGTTTGAAGGTGGCCGGATCATGCAATTTTCGCCACGCAGCCATCGACGTGCGCGCCACTGTGACCAAGAGGATTAGATAATTGAGCGAAAAACAGGTTTTCCGTCAAACCGTGACCATTCTGGCCCTCTCACTGGCCATGTTTTCCTGCACCGATGATGGCAACCCCATGAATAGTCCTCCCTCAGCGTGGAATGGTGATTTTGTGTTTGGGCCCTATGCCATTGGATTCAAGAGCCAGTCCATTGAGCGTCCAGGGCCGGAGGGGCCTCGTGAATTCACTTACTCCATGTGGTACCCCGCCGAGGCAAACAACAGAAACCTGCCTGTAATGCAGGTAGCAGACTATTTTCAAATCACACTTGAGGAAGAGCAATTGCTTGAGACTGTTGGCCTCGCTGAGGAACGAGCCTTCGCAGCAGCCATGACAGGAGATTCGACCGCTCTCTCGTTCGCAAGCGCGCGATCGGGTCTTGATGCCCCTGTAGCGGCACATACTGGAGCTTTGCCTGCAAGTGGACCCTTCCCAATTGTGCTTTGGTCGACTCGGCATGCAACCGTACTAGCGCAGGCTCCGCTTGCCGAAGTTCTCGCGAGCCACGGGTTTGTGGTTGCCACGACGTGGTCGTCGGCACCACCTCTCGCATTTATTTGGGAGGATCGTAGTGCGGCTGAGAAATTGGCGACCATCGAGGTCCAGACTGACGACCTCAGCCGGACGCTCGAAGAACTGCGGAATGACGCGTTCGTCGACGGTGAAAAGGTCGTAGTGTTGGCGTGGAGCTACGGCGGGCAATCGGCAGCTCGTCTTCAGGAACGCGACCCATCGGTGCGAGGCATTGTCTCGTTGGATGCCAACGTGCTCCCATCCAGACCGGAGGAGTCCTTTGAGCCGGTCCATCCGTTGGTGAATCTAGTAGGGCGCGACACCAGTGGAAGAGGCTATGAACATCTGCGGGCACTGAGCACACCTTGGATTTCTTTTCGCTTCCCTGAATTGGAACACGGCAACTTCAATGCGCTCGAAGGCTATCTACCTGGTTCACTCGGTGCAAACAGCGTGTACAGTTGGTCGCGTGGTGGTCCGATCGCCCGGGCGGGATACCGCTCAATCGTTCGGATTGCTACATCAGCTGCTCAAGCTCTGAGTGAAGAAGGAATAACGAAAAATTGGATTGCAGGCCATCGGCGTGAGGCAGATGAAGAAACGGTTATAGAGGTAGTGACCCCCGATCTTGATGAAGATTAGCAAGTAGCGCACACATCGTGTGATCCGGTATACAGATTCGGCACATTTGTAGCGCTCCAAATTCAACCAGTGGAAGGCTCCTCCGAATGGAGCAATCAGACCTTTCCCACTTCGTTGCCAACTAGCTCAGAGACCCGGAGTCCATGCGCAAATTGTCTCGATCCCACCCGACTTTGACTTATCTCATTCTGGCGCTTATCGCCGGGCTCCATCCCGTATAAAGCGATGCACAGTGTGCAGATTGTGTTCTTCCAGGAGCAGGGTAGCAACTCGTGCAACACCGCCACACGATTATTGATCAAGGAAAATTGTTTTTGGCAACATCGCATGCACGCCCTTTCTGCCATCGACTAGTTGGGTGATATTCAAATCCACCGCTATGCTCATGAGTGGCTATGCATCAATTACAGGGAAGCCTTTGTCTGTCGTCAAATAGTGCAGCATTTCGCGAAGGGCGATTTTTGTTGCAGCCGTGAGATTTCTGTCGGTACCCATGGTAATAATGTGGGTTGGGGTTTCAGCCCGGGTCAGGTCAAATGCATATCCTTTCACACTACTCCCGGTAGCGGCTTGCGGTCTCCGCTGCTACCGGAGATAAGCAACCCGAGTAGGATCAGGTCCGCTGTTGAATACAAAGCTGTCGTCAATCCACAGGCATTTTCAACTATATAATCTCTGCGTACGACCAATTTCGGACTGCATTAGGTTTCCAAATACTGGTTGAACAAACTGATGGCCCTGTTGCATGGTCTGATCCCCATGATCTGTAATACACGCTACAGGTCGGGATACAGCAAATCTCACACGCCTTAGGGCATGTTTTTTTGTTATCAAAAGGCTGTCACAACCCAACAAACTCTTCGATTTCTTTTCTTAAACTTGCGTCTGGCAAACGCCCAAACGCTGCACCCATGTTGTCTTTCACATGGTGTGGTTTGGTCGTGCCCGGAATGGGCAGTGTTTCTGCGGGCGCCGATATGACGTACTTGAGAAAGATCTGGCCCCAACTCGTGGCATCCATGTCGCTGGCCCAGTCTGGCAGTGACTTGTTTGCAACCGCCCTGAACAGCCTACCACGTGCATAGGGTAGGTTTACCAGTACCGCAATGCCCCGGTCGTGCGCCAGTGGCAATAGACGTTCTTCTGCCCCGCGGTCTGCCAGTGAGTAGTTAAGCTGGATGAAATCCAGCGTATGTTTACGCATGATGCGTTCCATTTCGGCATACTGGCGGGGGCTGTGCGTTGTGATACCGACATAACGGAATCGTCCTTCTTGCTTCCATGCTTGCATGGTTTCCAGCTCAGCTTCGGTGCCACGCAGGTTGTGTACCTGCATCAGGTCAATCTGCTCTCGCCCCAGCAGTTCAAATGAACGATTCATCCGTTTTATGCCATCCCGTGGGTCCTCACGATCTACCTTGGTGGCCATGAAGACGTCATCCCGAATCCCCAGGTCGCTCACCAGTTCCCCGATGACTGTTTCCGCGTTGCCATAATTGGGTGAGGTGTCGATGACACGGCCACCCGCTTTGTGAAATGCTTCCAGGGTATTCTGGAACCGCTGCATTTCGGTTGCATTGGTATTGGAACGGTAGTCCCGGGTGCCGATGCCAACTGCGGGCAACTGCTCGCCACTGGATGGGATGGTGGTTGTAATCCTGGTCTGTGTTTCCGCCCTCAGGGGGTGCCAGTTACCAGCGGCTGCAATTAGGCCTGCGCCGGCACCGAGCCTGAGTAAATCTCTTCTTGAAATTGTCATTTATCTGTTCCTCTGGTAGATCGCGTTAAGTTCACAAGCTATCGGCCAGCTTTTTCTGTCTTGAGCCCAGACGCAGAGCAAGAACTGTCCATACACCTGCAACCGGTGCGGCTGTCAGGGCAATGGCACCGATGGAAAGACCCACAGCCGCCAGTCCTGTATAAATCCAGCCGCTGAGCAGGTCTCCTCCGCGGTAAACTGCGGCATCCAGGAAGGGTTTCGACTTGTATTTCTCTTCCCGGCCCAGCACGGTCCACAGTATCTCGCGCGCGGGTTTGGTCAAACCATAACGCCCCGCCCGGTAAATTACCTGCACCACCACCAGCATTGCCAGGGTCGGATAGAGGCCGAGCGCCACAAACCCCAAAGTCATCACGAGTGGTATGGCAGCCAGTGTAAACCCGACCCCCAACCACTTGATGATACGGGCAGTCAGGTATACCTGGAAAACGATGGTAAGGGTGGTGACCACCAGATCCACTTTGGCATAAAAGACGGTCCGTTCAGCACGGTTTGCGAAGGCTTCAGCTACCAGGTTCGCCTGTTGAAAATATAACATCGTAGAGACAAAAGTCATGAGGGCGATAAAAGCCGCGATACCCAACAGGTAAGGGGATGCAAAAACGGCTTTCATACCGCTCCAGGCATTGCCCGTTATCGCTCTGGCCGCTTCCCCCGGTATGCTTACCGAGCCCGTCTCAAACCGCCGGTGCAGGGCACGGGCACACCAGGATGCGATTTCAAGTGGAATACACGCCAGCAGCAACAGGGTAAATACGGGTAGTTGATCTGCCAGTATCGCGGTTGACGCCGACCCAGCCATACCCCCCAGGGAACTGCCCACAGCGATAAAACTGAACAATCGTTTTCCCTGGCTATTGTCAAAGCAATCTGACATGAAACCCCAAAATACCGTGGCCACGAACAGTGCAAACACACTGGACCAGACATAAAAGACCCGGTCAATCCAGGGTCGTGCTTCGGGCGGCAGGAATACCAGGCAAGCCCACAACACGAGTAGGCAAGCGATAAAAAACCGGTTGGCCAGGGGTACGAAAACACCGCGGGAAAACCTCGAAGTCAGCCATGCGTATGCGGGTGCGGCCAGCAACATGACAAGAAAAACCGCGCTCCACAGGATTTGCAAATTGCCACGGTCTGCTGAAGAGATTTCATCCCGCACGGCGCGCAACATGTAATAGGAGAACATGATAAAAAAGCCATAGGCAGTTGCCAGCAACAGCCCCTTGAGTTCCGCATCATCACGCAAATCTACAAATTTTCCTACCAGTGAACTAATCCACATATGGCACCCGTGTTTTCAGGTTGGCTGATGGCCCCGGTCTGGTTTCAGCATGAGATTCAAACAATCATCAGCGCGGACTAAAGCCATCGGTAATAAATGAAGTGATCAGGCCTAGCATCCGCTGCCGCGTTGGCTCACTGGGCAGGCGACCAAATCCGGCCGAAAGGTTGTCGACGGCGTGCCTGGTCTTGGTGGTTTCCGTCAGGACACAATTGACCGCCGGATTGGCGAGAATGAATTTGAGCGAGAACTGTGCCCAGCTGTCACAGTCAAATTCCTGTGCCCATTCCGGTAGTGCCCGGCCACTGATCAGCCGGAAATACTTCCCGTTGATGAAAGGGCGGTTGGTTACAATCGCCACACCATGGTCATGGGCCGTTGGCAGTAGCTTTTCGGCTGCCTGCAGTTCCAGCATGGAATAATTGACCTGTACAAAATCCACGCTGCCGGTTCTCATCAACTTCATTATCGGCTCATAGTAACTGGATCGTGACATTGCGAACCCGACGTAATGGGTCAGACCGGCCTGTTTTGCGTCCAGCACGGTTTTCCATTGTTGGTCCAGACCATCCAGATTTCTCAGCAGGACCAGGTCCAGTGTATTTTTGCCCTGAACTCGTCGGGCCTGGTCAATGTCCATCAATATATCTGCTTTGGTTGAGCTGAAAACATTAGTCCCGAGAAACAGTTGCTGGTGCGCGTTGCGGTTCTCCATATATTGCCCAAGCGTCTTCTGGCCTTTTGCCGCTGTGTCGACAAATCGGCCACCCATTTTGATCATTGTGTCCAAAAGACTGCTTGAAAGCGGCAGGTCGCCGTTCCTGAATGCTGAGGACTGACCAAAGCCGACCAGTGGCAAAGGTTCACCACTTGAAGGAATTGGTCGTGTGGCGATGTGTGCGCTCTCACCTTTGGCCAGGGAAAAAGCCAACGGTGTCACTGCCAGTGTGGTGCCGGTCAGCTTCAGGAATTCACGACGATTTATCATTGTTGGTACTCTCTCACGTGGTAAATGGGGTATCACGAAGGCGTTTGCCACTGGCGTGGAAAATGGCATTGGCGATGGCCGCGGCGGTTGGCCCCTGGGCGGCTTCGGCCACACCAAGCCAGGGCTGTTTGGGCTGGGCAACGACCTCAACCTCGACATCCGGTACTTCATTGAACCTGAGAATCGGGTAGGTCGCCCAATCCTTGCTCAGCATGCCGGAGTCAGCGTATTGCACCCGTTCCTTCAATGTCCAGCTGGCTGACTGAATAATCCCGCCCTCGATCTGGGCGCGTACACCATCGGGGTTAACCACCAGCCCGGCGTCGACTACTGCCTGGGCTTCGTTCAATTGAATCCGGCCGTTGTCGGGGTCAACACTGACTCTCACCAATACAGCCAAATAAGCCGACAGATTCTTATACTTGGCAAATCCTATTCCCCAGCCCTGGCCGCCACGTGCTTCTGGTCGCTTCGACCAGCGGGATAGTGTACGCAGTTTTTCAAGGACAAAACGGGCGCGCGGATCCGTCAGATGTGTCAGGCGAAAATCAAATGGATCAGTGTTGGCCGCAGTAGCCAGCTCATCCATGAACGATTCGATCGCAAATATGTTGGCGTAGGCACCCAGGCTGCGTAGCGCTGAAACCCGCAACGGCATTTCTTGCACGAGATGCTTGCTGACCTCCAGTGCCGGGATGTCGTACAAGGGTACGGCATTGCGGTCGGCTCCACCGGATGGTTGCGGGATGGACCGTATGGCGGGAGGGGGAAGCGGAGACTGTTTTTCTTTGGCAAACAGGAGACTTCCTGCCCCTACCGGTCCCGCAGGTCGGGTCGAGTGTGTGCAGCTCCAGACGTCCTGTGTCCAGTTGACTATCCTGCCCTGCCTGTTTAGGGCAGCCCGGGTCTTGACCGTCATGGCCGAACCGTAGGGCTCATGTGTGAACTCGTCCGCACGTGTCCATTGCAGTTTTACCGCCTGGTCCGGAATCTGCACGGCGATGGCGGCCGCATCGCAGGCCGCATCATCCGCACCATTGTGCCCATATACACCGCCGGACTCCGCGTGAATACAGCGTACTTGTTCATTTTTCAAACCCAGCACATGGGCAATAGCGCCCCTGAGGGGGTACATGCCCTGTCCATGGTTCCAGACGGTCAGTTGCTGCTCCTTCCACAGTGCAATTGCAGCGGCGGGGGCGATAGAGGCATGGGCCAGAAAAGGGCGGGAATATTCCGCTGCAAGATAAACATCTCCCGGCTTTTCAGTGTCCGCCTGACGCTTGGCAGAGAGGCTGGAATTGGCCCTGGCAGACTTCAGCCAGGTAGGCAATTCGCCTGGATCAGGCAGGATCTTACCCGCTTGCCATTTACACGCCTCGGCCAACGTGTGGGCCGCATTTGTTGCTTGTCGCTCCCGCTTCGCCACAACCGCCAGGAAGGATCCGTCACGTACAATTTTCAGCACCCCCGGCATTCCGGCCACGGTCGTCGTGTTAACGTCGAGCAGTTTTAGTCCGGGTCTCCGGGGCCGTATCACGCGGGCATGGACCATGCCGGGCAGTCGCATATCAGCGAGAAACGACGACTTTGCAAACACCTTGTCGGGTATATCCAGACGCGGGACGGCTTGGCCGACGACCTGATATTGCGCTAGGGGTTTGGCCGGGACCTGCTCCGGTATTGCGGCATTGAACTTCTTGTGCGCAAGGATTTTCCAGTAATCGAGCCCGGTGGGCTTGTCACGGTGCAGTATGGAGCCGTCCGTAACGGCCAAATCGGCGGCCGACAGGCTTAGCGTTTCCGCCGCCAGATTAACCAGCAGGTACCGGGCGTGGGCCGCAGCCTTGCGTACGCGGGTACCACTTTGCTGTACCGAAATGGCGCTGAAAGTATAGGATTCATCCGGTGAATAGGCCGTGTCGACCTCCGTCATTCGTACACGTGACATGCCGATGTTCAGTTCTTCTGCCGCAATCTGCGCCAATGCCGTCCTGATGCCCTGACCATATTCGACTTTGCCCGCTGAGATGACGACCCGGCCACCCGCTTCGATCCGGATCCAGGTATCGACAGACGCATTTCCGTGTACTGGATCAGACTGACCGGGGTTGGGTGAGGTGTACTGACCGGAGCCTGAGCCAGGTAGCGTAAAATAAACCACCAGGGCCCCGCTTCCCTTTAGAAATTGCCGGCGGGTAGTGGTCATGAATCGTGGCCACCTGACAGTTCTGCAGCCCGCTGCACCGCGCGAATGATGCGTGGATGGGCACCGCAACGACAAAGATTGCCCGATAATGCCTGTTCAATTTCCTCTTTCTTGGGGTTTGGGTTGCCGACAAGCAAGGCGGCCGCACTGATGATCATGCCATTGCTGCAATAACCACATTGCATGGCCTGTTCCTTGATAAACGCTGTTTGCAGGGCGTGTGGTCTTTCCTCTGTACCCAGACCTTCCAGCGTGGTGATGTTCTTGCCACTGACGGCAGATAAAGGGATAACACAGGAGCGGACCGAACGGCCGTCGATCAAGACCGAACAGGCACCACACTGCGCCAGTCCGCAGCCAAACTTTGGTCCGTTGAGTTCACAATCGTTACGCAGTGCCTCGAGCAATCGTGTTTGCGGGTCGATATCAAGGCTGGCCGCCCTGCCGTTGAGCGTAAAGTCAATTGTCATGCGGGTCAGCCTGGGTGGTCGATACCCAGGAGTCCGGCTGCAGTACGACCTAGTATGGCCTCGCGCGCCTCACTGGAAAGGCCCGGCACCGACAGTACGTGGTCAACCGCGGCCGTATTACCCATTTCAAAAGGGAAATCGGTGCCGATGACGATACGCTCATGACCGACCTGGGAAATCAGGTGGTCAAGGATATCGGTGGTGTAGACCAGCGAGTCAAAATACAGCTGTTCCTTAAGGTAACGACTGGGGAGTTTCGCGACGGCCTTGCAGAATTTCGCGGCGTGCTCGACGCAATGGTCGGAGCGGCCGGAATAGGACGGCAGATAGCCGCCACCATGGGCGGCACAGATTTTCAAGCCCGGAAAGCGGTCCAGCGTGCCTTCAAAAATCAGGTGTGACAATGCGATGGTGGTCTCAAGCGGGTTACCGATTACATTATCCAGCCGGCCATTACCGCCCAGTCTTGACTGACCGGCAGGAAAATTGCGGGGGTGAATGAAGATGACGGTACCGAGCTCTTCTGCAGCGGACCAGAATGGATGCAGCAGCGGGTCAGACAATTCCATGCCATTGACACTGCCGGTTATCATGAATCCGCGCATGTCGAGGTTTTTTACCGCGTGTTTCATCTGGCTCACGGCCAGTTCAGGGTGCTGCAGAGCCACGGCACCCAAACCGACAAAACGATCGGGATGGGCGGCACACAGTTCGGCAATCTTTTCATTCTGGATTGCCACGATCTGGCTGGCCAGGTCATGTTCCGCCCAGTGATGGTACTGGCCCACATGCAGGCTCACGGCCTGGACATCAATACCTTGCTGATCCATCTGTGCCAGCCTGAATTCAACATTGGGAATTGCAATTTTTTCACGTACCGGTGAGTTGAGTAATGGACGCAGGTAACCTATTTCTTCACTTTCACTGATCAGTGGCCAGACATCGTGTACATAACTGTGACAATGGATGTCGACCGTCAACATACGTTTACCGTTGACGACTATTCGACGACGCGCACCTGAGTTGTGCTCATGCTCCGGGCCAAACATGGCGGCCATCCCACACGGGACGAATCCGATTCCGGCAACTGATGAAATACCCCTAACGAATTCTCTGCGTTTCATGATACTGCCTCGTGGGTGGGGATCAGGTGCTTGCGGATCTTAGATCCGGAGCTCGACGATACACTAACTAAGACCATCGTCGACATGAATATCTTCCGGGACCAGCTCCATGTTTGCAGCTTTTGCCTGCATATCCAGCAGGATTCCAAAATCGCAATCCGTGTGTCCGGCGTCGATGGACTGTTGCACCTGCTGGCGTGTACATTTGGTCACCGGTAATGGCACCGCGAGTTTTTCACCCGCGGACAGCCCCAGGTCAAGATCCTTGCGTAACAGAATTGGGGTGAAGGTTGGTTTCCAGTCCAGGTTCACAAAAGCCGGGGACTTGTAGGCTGTAAACATTGACCCCATCACGCTTTTGTTGATGAAATCCAGCAGCGCGTGTCTCGGTACACCACCCTTTTCCGCGAGTACCGTAATTTCAGCCAGGCTTTGGGTAACAACACCCAACAGCATGTTATGGCAGATCTTTACCATGCGGGCCAATTCGCCTGCGCCGACGTAGGTGGCCCCCTCACCCAGGGCCTGGAGATATGGTCTGGCCATTGAGAAGGCAGACTCGGGTCCCGAGGCTACGATGGTCAGTCGACCGGCTTCGATGACCTTGGCATTGCCGCTCACGGGTGCTGACAACATTTCACAGCCGCGTTCATTGAGTGCGTCTCTCACCCTCAATGAGCCTTCTTCTGAGACGCTCGACGAGTCGATCAGTAATCCGGGTGCCTTTGTGCCACTCAGCACCCCGCTCTCGCCACAAACCACGCTAAGCAGGTCGTTGGGACCCGACACCATGGTACAAACGATATCGCGGTCTGCCAGCTCGGCCGGTGTGTCCACCACCCGCGCGCCGAACTCTTCCAGCGCTTCGGCTTTGGAGCGCGTACGGTTGTAGACGCTGACATCACAACCGGCCTGCAATAGTCGCCGGGCCATGGCAAAGCCCATGCGGCCGGTTCCGATCCATCCAATTGTGTGTGCTTTGAGATGCTGTTCAGTCATTGTTTGTTGCTGGCCTTTTGATGATTTATGATGAGAGCGTGCAAACGATTGCAGAACAATTATATCGTCTCGACGGTTCGAAGCAAATCGATACACAACACCAGGTTCTGACGTGGACTTGACATCGGTTGGTTTCGGACTGCTGGTGCTGGCTATCATTGCGATCGCATTGGGTTCGATTTTCAAGGGTCTCACAGGTGTGGGTTTGCCGATACTTGCAGTGCCACTGATGGCGTCTTTCACGAGCGTCGAAAATGCCGTTGTGCTGATGGTTTTACCAGGTCTGGCGGCCAATGGGCTGGTCGTTTTAACACATCGTAAATGGCAGCTTTTGGTTAATCACAAAAGCTTTCTCGTGCTTGGCTTTGTGGGTGGCTTCCTGGGGACCTGGTTGCTGTCCACGATGGGCGACCGTTGGTTGAAATTGTTACTGGCGATATGGCTTGGTATTTACCTCGTTCAATATTTTTCACGCCGACGAAGTTCCCCTGTGACCAGGGTGCCCCACTGGCTGGCAAACATCCTGGGTGCGGCAGCCGGCACGATACAGGGGGCGACAGGAATATCTGCGCCCATTGTTGGCCCGTATTTCCATGCTGCAGGATTGACCAGGAGTTCGTATGCATTTGCCGCAGCATGCACCTTTCTTTTGTTCTCAGTTGCCCAATTCATGACCATGACCAGGGTGGGTTTGCTGACACCAGACAGACTCACAATTGGTTTGATTGCAGTGCTTCCAACCTTGCTCTTTACGCAGCTCGGTATCCGGTTTTCGGGCAGGATATCCGACCTGGTCTTTAACCGAATCCTGGTTGTTCTGTTTGTTTTGATGGAATTGAAACTGGTGGTGGATATCCTGTGAATCGCAGCGCAAAAAGAATCAATATCAAGGACGTTGCAGCACAGGCCGGGGTTCATGCATCCACTGTTTCCAGGGTGCTGAACCCCGATACGGTCTCCATGGTTTCCGTTGCAGTTGCCGAAAAAGTGATAAAAATTGCCCGTGAGATGGGGTATCAACCCAGTGCGATTGCCGCCGGGCTCCGCACCGGGCGTTCCTACACGGTGGGTGTGTTGATTCCGGACTTGACCAACCCGATTTTCCCTCACATCGTCCGTGGTATCGAGCGTACTTTGGACCAGGAGGGCTATATTGCTGTAATTGCGGATTCCGACAATAGCCGGAAAAACGAGCACGCGATCCTTGACTCCATGCAGGCCCGGCGCGTGGATGGTCTGATCCTGGCCACTGCCCATCGCAAGGACGCACTTGTCGATTCCTGTATTGCAGAAAGCATACCCATCGTACTGGTGAACCGCACCACCGACACCCATGCAGCTACCGAGGTCATCAACGACGATGAGTGGGGCATCGGATTGGCCGTGGAGCACCTGGTGCAACTGGGGCACCGTAGAATTGCCTTTCTTGGTGGCCCGCTGGATACCTCAACCGGAAGGGACCGTCAGCGGGCGTTTACGAAATACGGTCGGGCAGACCGGTTTGAATTTGATCCGGAATTGCTTGTAGATTGCAGGGCGTTTACAGAGTCGGAGGGCTACCGGGGATTTGCTTCCCTGCTGGATAAGGGTCGTGAATTCAGTGCCGTGGTTGCGGCCAATGATCTGCTGGCGCTGGGCGGTTACGACGCATTGGGCGAGGCTGGAATGCAATGTCCGCGGGACATCTCGGTAACCGGCTTTAACGACATGCTGTTTATGGACAGACTCAGGCCCCCGTTGACAACCGTTCACATACCACTGGACGAAATGGGCGTGAAGGCAGCTGAGCTGCTGTTGTCTTTGATTCGTGATCCGGCTATGGAAACAACCAGCGTGAAGCTTGCGCCCAGACTGGTTGTCAGGGGTTCAACCGCGGCACCCAAGCACTAAAACCATCACCCTGTAGGGGCCCGGGGTATTCAGCAAACTCATTCCGAAGCGTCCCGGGTTTCTGGCCTTATCCCGTTACTCGTCGCAGTAATCAGTGATGTCGTCGAGAGCGTCGACCACCAGGTCCATTGAGTCCACCGTTTCCTCAATATGCTCGGCCTCGTAGAGATAATCGAGAGCATCTTCCAGCTCACGGCCCAGCCGTCGTTCGCGTCTGCTTCCTTCATCCTGCAACAGTTCCGCGAATTCTTGAGTCGCTTCGGAGGCCATTCCAATCGCGTCGTCGATCTCTCTGATTTCCCTGCGTGTGAGCTCGTAAAGGTCTACATCTTCAACGCCATCAGCCATCTCGTTCCAGCCGTCGGCCATGTCATTGATGTCATCGCAGATATCTGCGTAGGTAGTGAGCGGGGCGGCGAGCGTCAGGAGAAAAGCAGGCAGGTAGAGTTTTTTGTTCACTGGTTGTCCTCAGTTTGATGGTTATTGCTTATGGGTTAATGGAGGATAGCATGGACTCGGTTGTCCGATTACCTGGTGGGGCCCGCCAAGAACATGTTGCCGCTCACCTGACGGTTCTGAACAGGGGTAACGTGCCCAGGCGATCCTTCATTTCCACCTCTTCGCCGTCACTGCCCAGCAACTGTCGAGGCGGATCGGAACGCTGGGTAAGTGGTGTTACCACCAGTATGGTGACCAGGCAGGCGATAAGTCCCAGCATGTCGCCAGCCAGATTTGGCATGAACAGTATCGCCAGCAACCACACCAGGAAACCCACTGCCATGGCCGCCAGGGTGCCTGTGCGGTTGGCCTTTTTCCAGTACACCCCTGCAATGAATGGAATGACTACACTGACCAGGATCACGGAGTTGGCGTCGAGAATCAGGTTAAAGATGACCTGTACTTTCAGGGCGACATAGATGGCAATAAGACCAAACACGGGGATGGCGACACGTGTGGCAGTCAGCCGTAGTCTGTCGGAGGGCTGCGTCTTCACCAATGGCAACAGATTGGTGCTGAAGATACTGGCGGCGGCCAGCAGGGCGCTGTCGCAGGTGCTCATGATCGCGGCTAATAGTGCACCCACGAAGAGTGCGATGGCAATTGGGTGTAAGTGATTCAGGGCCAGGGTAGGAATGACCGTCTCGGGATCTTCCAATCCGGGCAGCGAAACGCTGGCGATGATGCCCAATATGACCGGGATCATCCCCAAGGTCAGGTAGCCAAAACCGGCGAGGTAAAAGGAATTTTGTGCCACCTGCTCGCTCTTTGCCGAAAAGGACCTTTGCAGGAGGGATTGCGAAGTAATATCAGCCAGACCGAATATCAGCCAGGCACGGAAGTAGTTGAGCCAGATCTCCGTCGAGTTCTCCAGGGGAATCATACGAAAGGTATGCTCGGGTAACTTCGGTGCGATGGCGCCCCAGCCACCTACATCAACAAGAACCGTTAGCAGCAGTACAACCAGTCCAATCGCGATGATAACGACTTGCACAAAATCTGTTACCGCGACTGCCCACATTCCACCGGCCGCCGTGTAGACAAAAATGATAACCGCGCCGCCCAATATTCCCCAGACCAGGGGAACGCCGGTCAGGGTTTCGAATACGTAGCCGAAGGCCACCAGCATACCGGCGGTCCAGCCGATGCCAGAGGCAATTGAGGCGACGGCCGCGATGGTTGCAGCGGTAATGCCGAAGCGGTTTTCGAAAAACTCAATAAAAGTGACGAGACGCAAGCGGCGAAAGACACGGGCGAAAAAGAAACCCACCACAAATAGTGCCAGCGCACCGCCAAATGGATCGGCAATGATCCTCAGGAAGCCCCCCTCATAGGCTGCTCCCGAGGAACCCATCATGGCGCTGCCTCCAAACCATGTGGCTATCAGCGTGGCCGCACAAATCCAGATCGGCATACGTCTGCCGGCTATCATGAAATCTTCCGTGGAGTGCGCACGCTTCGCGGCGTAGACTCCAATGAAAATCATCATCACCAGGTAGACGACTACGCCGGTAAAAATAGTGGCTTCAGTACTCATGTAGTTCCCAGCCAGGTCCGGTCTACTTCGACATTACTTCATAGACCCTGATACTTGAAATGTACGGATTGCTTTCCGCCATCTTCTCTGCATCATCGAGACTTTCAGCGTTTATGATAGAAATGCCGGTGATGGATTCAGGACCCATTGGTAAGTCCTTGTTCCTGATTCTCGAGAGTTCACGACCACTACTAAAACCCAGGTTTTCAATCGTATTGTCTTTGATTGACTCGAACCACTTACCCCAGGCCGTTATAATTTCTGGTGTTGGTTTTTCAAATCCATAGTGCAATAAAACAAATTTCTTCACTGTCTTCTCCTCGTGTCGGAGCATCCTACAGGTGTTTTGGCTCGGTTTCATATCTACTTGTGGGTCATCTGCCCGGTTCAATTTTCCAGGGAAAATGGTCCTGACCCAATTAATCTGAAAGTTCTTTGCACAAATGAAGCCATTACCAAGACTGCTGGATACGCGGTAAACGTGGTTATGGCTCCGGCTCGCCAAGGGAGTGCGGGCTCGTGTCTCAGGACACATCGTGAACCCCTCCATGGGAAGTCGCGACCGAGCGCACATGGAGGTGTTCACAGCGAGTCCTGGCAGTAGGTACACGCCCGGCGACCCTACGTTGAATCAGATGGGAGAGCTGCGGCCCTTACCCCTTTGTACAAAAAGGTATGATACACGCAGTCTGTATCGGAAAGTGGTATGAGCATCATTCTGTACGCCATTCCGGGGTTTATTTTCCTGATCCTGGTGGAATGGCTATATGGCCTCGCCAAATCACGCAATACCTACCGTGTGGCGGACACTATCACCAGCATTTCACTGGGCAGTATCAGCCGTCTGCGCGGCCTGTTGTTCCTGGGTTTCGGTGTCTGGTTCTACACTCGCGCGGCAGATGGTTATCACTTGATTGACCTGCCCCGCCAGGGCGTGGGAGTTTGGATTCTGGCGCTCATCGCCTATGATTTTTCCTACTACTGGTTCCACCGGATCAGCCACGAAGTCAACCTGTTCTGGGCAGCCCACGTGGTGCATCATCAAAGTGAAGACTACAACCTGGGTACCGCGCTGCGACAATCAGGCAGCGGATTATTCGGGTTTGTGTTTTACCTTCCGTGGCTGTACATCGGTATTCCACCGGCGGTATTTTTTGCCAGTGGTGCCATCAACCTTGTCTATCAGTTCTGGGTGCACACCGAGCATGTGCCCAAGCTGGGGCCGCTGGAATACCTTTTTGTTACGCCATCAAATCACCGTGTACACCATGCCCAGAACGAGGTCTATATCGATCGTAATTATGGTGGAATATTCATTATCTGGGATAGATTATTCGGCAGCTTCCAGGAGGAACTGGAAGACCAGCCGTGTATTTACGGGATTCGAAAACCGCTGTACAGCTACAACCCCCTGTGGGCAAATGTCCATGTTTACTGGTCGACGCTGGTCGATACGTGGCATGCACCACGCTGGCAGGACAAATTGAAACTCTGGTTTAAGAAGCCGGGTTGGAAGCCGCTGGACCTGGAGGCTTCCCTACCGTTTGAGGCGAGTCTGCTTGAGCACTTCAGCAAGTTTGATCCACCGGCACTGGGACCGGTTAGAATGTTTGCGTTTTTTCAGTTCTTCTGTACGACAATTGCCGGGATTGGCCTGCTGGTGGTGGCATCTGATTGGAGCACCACCGCCATTGGGTTGGCGACCAGTCTTATGTTTTTCAGTTTTTACGTGCAAAGTGTGTGGACGGAGGGCCGTAGCTTCGCTTCTGGATTGGAATGGCTGAAACTTGGACTGGTTTTTGCAGGTTTGAAATTCTTGCCTTTGAACCCGCTGGTGTTGCTTGGCTTGCAGGCTTACCTCGTGATGAGTGTATTGGTATTGCTCTGGTTAACAGTACGGACTGCTACGCTTTTTGATCGAGGTTCACCGACTTCTTAATATGACCAGCCTAAAGGATTCACCCTAATTCCTTCACGGCCCTCCATGCCTGCTCTACCGCACTTTGCAAAAGAGAGCTATTGACGGCATCGCTATTGGCAATGGTAATTCTGCCAAACGGTTGTCGTCCGACCGCTCCTGGGTTGCCAACAGAGTAACCGTGGGCCCAGCGATTGACAGAAATGCTCGTTACATCTCTGTCGAAATCAAACGACTCCTTCTGGAACATGCCGTTCAGGTGTTCTCTGATCTCTAATTCGTAGTCTTTGAATTGCAGCCCCAACATCCTGTGTCGTGCTTCATTAAACTGTTCAACTCGTGGTGCACCAACGGTGCCTCCGACCGGAACGCTTCTCATGTGAAGGACACAAGGGTCATCGGGAGTCTCGGTAAACTCATAATATAGGTCACGGCAACATCGCTCGCACTCCCGGGATCGCCGGCATGCTTTACGTTCACAACAGTGCTGTTTAGTCGAGCTCGCGCACTATTGCTGAATCTGTCCAGTTTGGCATAATTGAATTTGGATAACACAATCTGTTCCGCTTCCTGCAGAGTCCGTGGCAGTATGTCTGGCCATTCTCAATACCCCTGGGTTATCTACCCCCAGGGTTTCTTTTAGATAATCTAAGTAGGAATGAGCACGAATGTATTTCCGCAATTCCCGTTTGGGTATCTTCAGGACATGTTGCCCACAGCAAAACCCAAGACCAGGATTCGAGTAGTCTTCCCCGCGCCCACCGAGCCCGCTTCAAAAACTATTGCAGTGCCTGAACCTGTCCCTGAAACGGTTTGTCCTTCCTGAAGATGGTTAACACCTTATTTCAAAAGAAGTGATGACCAGAGGTGGACAATTTTGACGGGATCAGATTTGGTCGCACGCGGTGCGCCCGCAGGGTCGTGCACAGGGAGGTGCACGAATAATCGAACCACCGACACACGGATTTTTAGTCCTCACCGCTACGTTTTGTTCTTTATCCTAATAGTACGCAACTAGTTGGTTTAAATGGAGTGGTCTTGATCATCAAGTAGTAACGATTCGCATTGTTATCCCAATTATTCCTTGCATTTTTACACCAGAATTACACACGCACATCGCATGGTTCGGGGTGAACAATTGCAAACCACGTCACGGATTAAGTTTTTGGCAGGTACGACCGCCCGGCCCCTTCCTCGTGAACATGTTTCCCGTCACATCTGTCGGACGCAATGGTCGAATATCCGAAGCCTGAATCAGCCAAACTAAAGAAGCAAGGACCCAAGTTTTCCCGCACCAAATTTGACTACATCGGTCACAGGTAATCCAGTTTGATCCTCCAATTTGGAAATTTCCGACATTGCTTCAGTTTCATCCACCATTGATGTATTCAGGGCGACACCAATAGTGATTGCCTTGGGTAGCGCTCCGCAGGCTGTCGCCAATGCTTCGTTTAACTCAATAAACTCTTTTAGTGGTGGAATCTTAATTGATGTTGGTTTCCTTAATGTCTTCATTCCGGCTCGATGACACATAACGAGGTGGCTAGGGCAGCCACCACGCATCAAGGATAATGTCGCACTGCTTCCAGGGTGCAACAATGACCCCTGCCCTTCAATGAAAATAATGTCGCGGGTTGCCGAGTTCATAACCAAAGTTTCCACGGCACCACAAGCATGATCTACTTTAAATGCGTCCAGAGGTATACCTTTACCTGTAACGGAAATGCCGATCTGACCCGTAGCGAGAAAATCTGTCGTTATGCCCTTATGCTTTCCGTTTTCCCGCACCCAGCGATACAATTCGAGGCCGGCGGTCATCTTGCCTATTGCCATATCCGTTCCAACCAGTAGAACGCGCTTGTTGGTGAGAGTGGCCGCTCTGGCACTGGCGATTTCTGGAGTAAGTGTGGGTTGGCGTACATCCCAGATCCATTGACCATTCCTCAGTAAGTGCCCAAACTGATCATTCAGATTATCGTGTAATCCATTGATAATGGACAAACCCAGCTCCAGTGTCCGCAGTAATGGCACACTCCATTCTGAGGGGAATCTCCCACCTGAAGGGGCAGTGCCCAGCGCTAATACTTCGGCGCCCAATTCCGCGGCCTGGTCAACGTCTCTTACGACGGGATAATCAAAAGGCAGATTACATGCTTGCTTGACTTCTTTGCCTGCATGGTTCGAATCAATTACGGCGACTATGGGGTTCTCCATAAAACGCATGACACCATGTCCCATTTTTCCATAGTCACCACCCAGGTTGTCTTCCATGTAGATTGCGATTTTCTGGTGTTGTTTCAGCATAATTTTGTTTATGGGTTTTTGGAATTAATGCTGGCGCCATGGCCTGGCAGTTCGTTTGGCATTACTACACCTTCAACTAATTCGGCACCAGAACAAGGGTCCGGGGCAAGGTTAAGGTTGGAGTCCAGATCAATGTGATCCAGAAGTCCGGAAATCGCCGCACCCGCGGAAATGGACAAGGCTGATTCCCCCATACAACCGATCATGGTTTTCAGCTTGAAAGCGCGGGCAACGGCAACGATACGCAAGGCTTCGGTTATGCCGCCGCATTTCATGAGTTTCAAATTCACGCCGTCGACAACATTTGCCCATTTACAGATATCCTCGGCAAAGCGGCAAGATTCATCCACAAAAATCGGCAGCGGTCGACTTCTAAAAATAGCGGGGAGTTCACTTTCCTGTCCTTCGGCAAGGGGCTGTTCAACATAATCTGCTTTTCGTTCAGCCAGCCATTTCATCATATAAATAGCATCGTCAGCACTCCAGCCACCATTGGCATCCACGCGCAGGTCAACGTCGTAGGGTTTGGTGCTTTCTACGACCTGACTGTACATTGCTTGGTCTGCTTCGATACCGTCCGGGGATCCCAGTTTAATCTTTAGGGCTTTTATGCCGGTGCCGTTAAGTAATAGCGGGACACGTGCTTTAACCAACTCTGGTGGGTTAATGCCTATGGTCACCGATGTGGGTATGCTGGGTTTGTTGATTCCGAGGAGTTTGTATAATGGCAATCCGGCTTTCTTTCCTAGCCAGTCCCACAGAGCTATGTCCAACCCTGCCAAAGCACAGGCAGGAATTTTCTGTTTCCGGCCGTGATCATATATTTGATGAATCGACAACCCGATCAGATTATCACCGCAAAATTCAGTCAATGATTGCTGTGCTGCTTTTGCGGTGGCGGCACCTTCACTTTTTCCCGGTGACAGTTCGCCCCAACCAGTAATTCCCTGGTGCGTAATCGAAACAAAAAGATTATCTGATCCGGCATGTACTCCACGACTGATAGCCAGGGGAAATCGTTTTTTAAGATGTATGGTTTCAAATTCATATTTCATGCTGTCATTTGGCGCTCTTGCTGGTAATTATTCGAGTGTAATTGCATCTAATTCGGCCTGGATTCTATCTTCGATATGAATATCCTTTTTAGCCAGGTGGGCGTTGCGTAAGAAAAAATAGACCACGCCAGTCAAGATGAAAGATCCACCAACCAGTGCTGTACCCGGGCTCCCAACGGTTGCAGTCACCAACAAGGCCAACGACAGGACAATCAGGCCAACGCAAAAAAATGGGTGCGCGATCTTCCCCATTCTCAAGCCGCTGTTTTCATACTGTACTGCCATTTTTCGAGGAATCAGGAGTGCCGCAGCGCCCAGCACAATTTGAAATACCAGTAATGCGACCACAATCAGCGTCGCAAGGTCAGAAATTTTACCTCCGATGACTACGGTCACAAGTGCCAGTGTGACCATCAGCAGAATACTGTTGACCGGCTGTTGCTCCTTTCCTGAAACTTTTTCAAGCAACGTTGGCAGCACCCTTGCCTTTGCCAGTGCAACCAGGTCGCGAGAGTAACCCAATAACATCACGTTAACAGAGCTGGCCGCCGCAGCCAGGGCCGTCAACGTAATGCCCGTCGCGACCCAACCTGGCAGAATTCTGCCGGCAGCCTCACCAACCGGCGCATTGATCTCACCGAGCTCCTGCCACGGAATCACGCCAACAATGGCTACGGACACCAGTGTATAGACCAGCAGAACCGTGCTGAAACTGATAGCCAGCGCCAGCGGAATATTCCGGGATGGATTCTTGATTTCACCACCGATCTCGATAATGACCATGAAACCGGCGTAGGAAAAAAAAGCCGGCACGGTAGCCGCAAGTACCGGTGAAAAACCATTGGGCATAAATGGCGTCAATTTATCGATATCCAGATGGATGAGGCCCGCGAGCGCAAAAACCAACAAAGCAAGCAATAAAGAGACGACCATAAGACCCTGACCAATCAGTGCATCTTTTATACCCAACAGGTTGAGACCACCAAGTGCACACACGAGCAGGAAAGCAATCAGAGTCCTGTTCAGGCCCGGCCAAATCAATTGCAAATAGTCCGCGAAGCCAAATGACAGCAGCCCAATTACAATTGCGCTGCCACCGATCATCAGCCAGACGATGATAAAACCCCAAAAGGGAGAGATCAGCCGACCAACTGCCACAAAACTACCGCCCGTGACCGGAAACACACTGCCGATCTGTACCGCTACAACACATGAGAACAGTGCCATCAATGAAGCCAGGGCATATGAGATGACTATGGCGGGACCGGTTGATGCGGCCAGTGCTCCCGGAAGAATAAAAATGGCGACTCCGATTACAAAACCGATGATGATGACAACCGCACCACCTAAACCAACTGTTCTTTTCATTGAAGAAACCTTGCTACATTTGCCCAGGGAAGTTTTTTCATTACTGCCCCAATGAACTCTTCCAAAACAAAAACCAATGTCTCCTGCTGTTCACTGGGTCCACCCAAATAGTCAATATGTGAATTCAATTTATGGTCTACTCAAAAAGCGAAGTGTGCCTGGTCGAGATTCATCAGGTTACCCGGCCCGGATAACATCGCCCTTTTATGAGATTCCGTCCTGGGCAGCATGCGCTCGAAATAAAACCTTGCTGTTTCAAGTTTGGCTTGGTAGAAGCTTTTTTCCGTAGCGGATGTTCCAAGTCTGTCCAGCGCGACTCGTGCCATATGGGCCCAGAAAAAGGCCAAAGTGATATAGCCGGAGTACATCAGGTAATCCACTGAAGCGGCACCAATTTCTTCCTTGTCGATGGTGGCTCTCTCGCAGATAGTTGTGGTAACTTCATGCCACTCTTCGAGCAAAGTCACGAGCACGCCAGTGAAAGGCTGCATGTCAGTCTGGTCATGGTTGGCAGCGCAGAATTGATGAATGATGGAGGTAAAGACCCTTAATAATTCTCCGCCGCTACGGGCGATTTTCCGACCGAGAAGATCCAGTGACTGAACGCCCGTTGTACCCTCCCAGATCGTGGAAATTCGTATGTCGCGTACGATCTGTTCCATGCCGTTTTCAACGATATAGCCATGACCGCCGAAAACCTGAACGCCATAATAGGCAGCTTCGCAACCCAGTTCAGTCATCAATGCCTTGGCAATGGGCGTCAGCAAACTCAGAAGACTATCAGCCGCCTCGCGTTCCTGTTGTGACCGGGAATGATTGGCCAGATCCAGCTGCTTATATAGGTAGTAGAAGAAAAATCTCCCTCCTTCCGCCACTGCTTTTTGCGAAAGAAGCATACGCCGCACATCTGGATGCACGATGATCGGATCGGCCGGTTTGTCCGGAGCTATCGACCCCGACAGCGAACGCATGGACAAACGTTCTCTTGCATAGCTCAAAGCCCCCTGAAATGAACGCTCAGCTGCACCGATTCCCTGGCAGGCAACAGTCGCGCGAGCATAATTCATGAAAGTGAACATACATTTAAGCCCTTCATTGGGCATTCCGATCATGGAGCCTCGCGCTCGGCTAAAGTTTAACAACGCCGTGGCGCTGCCGCGGAGACCCATCTTGTGTTCTATCGAACCGCAATGCACAGAATTTAGATTTCCATCCGGCAGGAGCTTGGGAACGACAAACAGAGAAATTCCACGACTGCCTTCGGGTGCATCCGGCAGGCGGGCCAGCACGATATGCACAATATTGTCGGTAAAATCATGCTCCCCCGACGTGATAAATATCTTCGTGCCGCTTAGCTCGTATTCGTCATTGTCCTTTGGCTCTGCGCGGGTTTTGAGTTGTCCTAGATCCGTACCACAATGTGGTTCTGTCAAGCACATGGTTCCCAGCCACTCACCACGGATAAGCGGTGGTAAGTAAGTTCCCTTTTGCTCGTCATTACCGAAACGTTCCAGCGTCTTGATTGCACCCTCGCATAGGCCCGGATATTCGAACCAGGCTTGATTGGCGCTGCACATCATTTCGGTCATTACTGCGCCCAGAGATCCGGGAAAACCCTGGCCGCCGTATTCGACAGGGCCTGCCAGAGCCGGCCAGCCTGCCTCAACAAACTGCTCGTAGGCTTGTTTGAATCCAGGGGGTGTAATAACTCGGCCGTCTTCGAATGTGCAGCCAGCGTCACCGGCCTGGAACAATGGCGCCACCACCCTTTCGCAGAATTTCGCACCTTCATCGATGATAGCGTCGACCATATCTGGCGTGGCGTCCTCTGCTCCAATATGCAGATAGTGCTCATCTATTCCCAATCCCTCCCGCAGCACAAACCGGATATCGCGAAGCGGAACCCTGTACTCTGGACATGAAGTTGATGGTATTGCCATTATTCTGAATCCACTATCGATAACAGGCCGAATTCGAATCGCTCATGGCATGACACCGGCCCGCATCGGCGGCCGGGCCGGCTCAGATCTCCTCAGGCGGCTCATTTCGAGCGCCCGGTTGATCCTTGTCCGGGTTTCCCGCGGATCGATGACATCGTCTATATTAAACACCTGGGCCGCCTGGAACGCGCCAGAACATTTCTGGTAGCGTTCGAGTAACTCTGTCATCAAAACCTCGCGGTTTTCAGCCTGATCCAGCTCGCGGGCGTGTGCCGACAGGATGGCGCTGGTAGGTGGCAGGGAACCAAAATCAGCTCCAGGCCAGGCCAGCACCACGCTCTGCCCCGCACCCGCACCGGCCATTGCACAGGCCCCGTAACCAAACGCCTTACGTATAACTACAGTGACCCTGGGCACGTTCGCCCAGGCCAGCGAGTACGTCAGGGCCAAGCCAGGCCGTAACGCACCTGCGTGCTCAGATATTGGACCCGGCATCAGTCCTGGCACGTCCTGCAGAAAAACCAGGGGCACATGGTAGGCATTACACATGTCTATGAAATGCCGTGCCTTGCGCGCGGCGGCTGCGGTGATGGACCCGGCGCCTACCATTGGCTGATTGGCAACAAAGCCTGTGGGATGGCCATCCATGCGCGCAAAACCGACAATGAGTTCCATTGCATGTTCGGGCTTGATTTCGAAAAAACTTTCATCGTCCACTACGCGGTGGATGATTTTTTTCATATTGTAAGGACTACGCGGATTACTGGGTACGATGTCCACCAAATCCTCACACAGTCGATCATCTGGGTCACTTGTATCCATCCTGGGTGGGTACTGCCAGGCATTGACCGGCAGGTAGGAAAGAAACCGTTTGGCCAGCAAGATCGCTTCTTCCTCGGTTTCGACCGCGTTGTCTGCTACTCCCGAAATGCGGCAATGAATATCCGCACCGCCCAGGTCTTCCTTGCTGATTTCCTGTCCTGTTGCTGCCTTGACAATGGGTGGCCCGCCGGCCGCGAGCATGGCTAGCGGCCGCACCATGATGATGAATTGGGAAAGAGCTGCAATCAGTGAGGAGTCGCCGGCGCTGGGGCCCATCACGACCGCAACCTGGGGTGCAATACCCGATAATTCTGCCATCAGCAGGTAATTAATTCCTTCGGGCAACCCTTCGCCAATCATTTCCTGGGCGCGTGCACCAGCTCCATCCAGTAACCAGACCACTGGCAGCCGTTCCTGAAGAGCCAGCTTGACCATACGTCTTTTTTTTCGTCCGTGCACAATGCCATACGTACCTGCCTTGACGGTAAAATCTTCGGCAACGACTACGACCGGGCCGCCATTGATCTTGGCTACCCCACACACAACACCATCGGCTGCGGAAACCTCCTCCACGCCTTGCGCGTACCCGCGCCCACTTTCGTGAGTCGCCAGTTGTCCATACTCCGTAAAACTACCCATGTCTACGAGCATCGCAATTCGTGCACGCGCAGTTTTTTTGCCGCATGCTTCCTGCTTTGCAACGCGTTTTTCGCCACCCATGAGCTCAGCATGAGCCCTGCGTTCGTATAATTCTTCAAGTAAATGATCTTTGTTCATTGGCCCACATTCAACAGGTTAACTCATTGAAATACTTTAATATTTTACCTTCAAGTTTTCCGGTGAATCGAGCGGGCCGCTTTTCGAGAAAAGCGGCAACGCCCTCAGCTGCATCAGCGGACATACCGGCCAGGTGCTGCCCTCGGCTTTCCACATTGTGCGCGCTTGCGGGATCAGCCAAAATTTGGTTGTAGTCCAGCATTTTACGTGCGACCACGGCAGAGACACCGGAACACTGGTCAGCCACGACTTTGGCCCAGGCTAGCGCGGCTGTTAGTACTTCATCCGGTGGATGAACGGCATTAACCAGCCCCGACCGGGCGGCCTCCTCCGCTTCGACCAGACGGCCCGAAATCACCCAGTCCTGAGCGTAACCCATACCGACGATCCGCGGCAGAAACCAACTGGAACAACAGTCGGGAAGAATGCCCCGCCGGGAAAAAACAAAACCAATTATTGCACTCTCACTGATATATCGAACGTCCGCCGCCAATGTCATCGCGGCGCCGGCACCTACTGCCGGTCCATTGATGGCAGCGATGACTGGCTTGTGACAATCGTATATGGCCAGCGCCAGCACGCCGCCCGGATCCCGTGGCTCGTACCAATTACTTTCAGATTGCGGTGCGGCACGGGCCATGAAACTGTCCGGGTTGTTGGCGTTGAATGTGTCACCGACCAAACCAAGATCAGCGCCGGCACAAAAGGCCCTGCCATTGCCGGTTAGAACAATGACGCCAATTTGGTCATCCTGTGACGCTTGGCAAAAAGCATCACACAACTCGTCAATCATCGTCATGGTAAGGGCGTTCAGTTTTTCCGGCCGGTTGAGCCGTATGGTCAACACGGATTGCTCGACGACGTATTCGATTTCAGTGTAGCTCATGTTGATTTCAGCGCAGCCACACCATCACCTGCCTCTGCCCACATGGTTAACCACTCAGCCACCAGAGCGGGCCGGTTCCTCCCCTCGACCTGAATTTCGAGTTCAATTGTCTGTACGGTCTGTCCGGGTGCCTTGACCTCGGTGCTTGTGGACCGAATCAACATGCGGATGCGGGAATTGACCAGCACTGGTGCAATCATACGAACCTTGTTAAAGCCATAATTGATCGGTATGCCGTCACTTTCCTGGCGATCTTCGCGTTCATAGTGAAAAATATCCTGCATCATGTGAGTCAGCAGGGACATGGTCAGGAATCCAAATGCAATGGTTCCACCAAACGGACTGTTTTGAGCGCACCATTCAGGGTTGATATGCATGGGGTCGGGGTCGAGGGTTACATCAGCAAACCGGTCGATCATTGCCTGGTCAATCAGGACCCAGTTTGAAGTTTTTTTCATTTTCACTTCCTTCATCCTTTTAACTGCTACGGTCATTCACCGTTCGTACTTTCTTACAGCGGTATTCACCAAGGTATTTGCTCTCGCTGTCTGGTCATATCAGCGGGTGCTGCAAGCATTGGCCGCACCTGCCAGTAGGTGAGTCAATTGACTTTGCATGCCATGGGCGAGACCCTTGTTGATTGTTGCGGCCATCGCAATATCCAACTCAGGCGCATAAAACATGAGTGAACCCCAAGCCCCCGTGTGGCCCCACAACTCACCCGCCTTGCTGTCGCGAATGTAACGAACACCGAGTCCGTACCCCCGCGCAACACCATTATCGTCTTTCAGCGTCGGGACCAGCTGTTTGAGCGCCTTGACAGTCCCTGGTTTCAAAAAAATGCGGCCTTGCATAAGGGCACGAACGAAAATTGTAAGATCACGCGCAGTTGAGACAATACCGCCGCCGCCCCAGTCCCAGGAAGTATCAGCATTCAGGCTCAGCAACTTGAAGCCCGCCGCATCGAAATCAGCGGCCTCCGACGTGTCAGAAAGCGGATCCAAACCTGAATAACTCAACCAACTGTGCTTCATGCCCAAAGGCCGAAACAATTCGGATATCAGTTCTTCACCCAGGGTATTTCCCGTCAGGTGCTCGATCATAAGACCCAGGATCATGTAATTGGTATCGGAATAATGCCTGGCGCTGCCTGGCACAAACAGTGCGCTGTCGGCCATTTCGGCAAGGTAGAAATTCAACAATCCTGCATCACGATTATCCGGATCGACCCGCCAAGCCTCCGGGCTCCAGTGCGCCCAGTGCCTGCCGGGATAGAAGTTTTCAGGCCTGACCCCTTCCCCGCAATCCGCGGCGCCAGAAATGCATTTGGCATATTCACCGATCTGAGGAAACCAGGCACCAATTAGCGAGCCCGGCTGAAAGCCCACTTCGGAATCAGAACCAGTACCATCGCGGTCATCCAGCAAATAGTCCTTTAGTCCCGAGGTGTGACGGAGTAACTGGCGGATCGTAATCCGCGAGCCGAAAGACTCGCCTTTAAAAACGTGTAATTGCTCAAGCACGTCACCGGTGAACAGATCCAGCTGTCCCAACGGCATATCCAGCCC
Source organism: Gammaproteobacteria bacterium (assembly GCA_021772915.1). Taxonomy (GTDB): domain Bacteria; phylum Pseudomonadota; class Gammaproteobacteria; order Xanthomonadales; family SZUA-36; genus SZUA-36. The sequence goes on from JAJFLB010000046.1 coordinate 162,739, forward strand.
CATGTTTTTCCGCTCCATGATTTTCAACAAGACCGCGGCAACCATTGTCTTGCTCATACTGGCAATATAAAAAGGAGTTTGGGTTGAGACCGCTTGGCCGCCATTCTTTACCAGCCCGAACGCATTTTCTTTCAATCCGGCTCCACCCGGTCCCTCCAGGCGATAAATAGCGCTGGGTACCGATTGTTCAGCGTTATCGGAAACCCAGGACACAAGCACTTCTTCCATCTGACCAATTGCGGCCCCGCAAGCATCCTCGCCTGCAGAAAGCTGTGAAGTGGTCAGCAATGTCGTAAGCAAACAAGCCGTGAAAATTTGTGTGAGAGAATCTGTTCCGAATTCCATGATTAAAACTCCGGGAACCTCTGATCCCTCCGTGAATTCAAAAAAAATGGCATTTAAGAAATACTCAGTGCTATAATTTATACTATAGTACAGTTTTTTAAATCTAATATCAGATATAAAGACTATCATAAATCTATTTCTGGCAATAACTACTAATTTCATTTGAGCGCACAGTCGGAATTAGTAAGAAACATTCAATTTCTGAACCAGCGGGAGGAAAATCATGAGGTTAATCAAGTATTTTTTGGTGAGTTTTATCCTGGCCCCAGCCACCTGGCATTCTGCTCTGGCGCAGGAAGAGCAGAAAATCTTGATTGAAGAAATCATTGTCACGGCCCAGAGGCGCGAGCAGAGCCTGCAAGAAGTGCCAATGGCTATTACTGCTATTACAGGCGCTGAGCTGCAAAAAATCGGTGCATTCACATTTGAGGATTTTGCAGTCAAGGTGCCGAACCTGTCTTACGGATCTGTAGGGGATGGCGCGTCCGATACCCGTTCGATATCAATCAGGGGTATCTTTGGCGTTGGCACCACGGGCTTCTATATCGATGACACGCCAATCGAGGAGTCCATGGCGCCCCGGGTACTCGACGTTGAGCGCGTAGAAGTGCTGCGCGGTCCCCAGGGAACACTCTATGGCGCCCGATCTATGGGCGGTACGGTGAGGCTGATTACCAGGAAACCCGACCTGAATGAGTACGAGTTCTCCGGCCACGCCTTGGGATCAAACACCAAAGAAGGGGACTGGAACTACCGGGCGGATTTTGCTTTTAATATCCCGCTGATCCAGGATAAGTTTGCTTTACGCCTGGTTGCATACAACCAGTTCCAAACCGGCATTTTTGATCGCGTACATACCAATTACGAACCCATACCGGGGATTGGCCCGGTTTTTCAAACCCCGAGTTTTGCAACCAGGGAAGACGTCGATGACGTTGAGGTATCCGGAGTCCTGGCAAGTCTGAAATGGCAGGCCAGTGACAATCTGGATTTCTTCGCCCGGATGAACTACCAGGATTTGCAGGGTGACAGTTTCCCCTATGCTGACAATATAGCCGGCAACTATATCAACCAACGAGCTTTTGACATCCAAGAATCCTATGACGACGAGTTATTGCACATGTCAGTTGGTTTTAATGCCGGCTACGATGCTGGCACACTGATGGGTGTTTTCGCTCGTTGGGATCGTGACACTACAGATACCGAGGACGCTTCCGAGCTAATATCATGGCTCGGGTTTTTTGCCGGGATACCGGCCTTTATACCGCCATTGTTTACACCGTGGCCAGCTCATGATGAGGCCACAGGTAACGTGGCCGAATTGCGATTCTCATCCAATTTACTGGGTCGGTTTCAGTTCGTTGCAGGACTTTTCTACTCCGACACCTCAACCAGCGTAGATCATGACGTCGTGGCAGTGGGTTTCCAGGCGGCATTCAATAGCCTGATTGGTGTTCCGCCGGACATAGATGTACTTGGCATTGGTGACCAGGCCTTCTTCCAGGACACCGAAAATGATACCGAAGAGAAGGCGATTTTTAGTGAAGCTACTTTTGACATCACCGACAATTTTGCCCTGATAGCGGGCGCGCGCTGGTTTGAAACCACCATTCGTTCCCAGTCGACCCTTGGTGGTTTTGCAGGCTTGGGCACTATTCCGTTCGACGCTACCGCCAAAGAAGATGGCATCAACCCCAAGTTTTCCATCCAGTACACGCCGAATGACAATGTAATGCTTTACACGACTGCCTCCAAGGGTTTCCGCCGCGGTGGCGTCAATGGTGCGCCGGTGGAGTTCTGCGCTGATGACTTTGCGGCATTCGGTGTTGATCCACAAACTGCCAAGCAGGTTAATTCCGATAGTATCTGGAACTACGAATTCGGCGCCAAGAGCACTCTGGCGAACAACCGTGTACAGCTCAACGGTGCTATCTTCCGCATCGACTGGTCGGACATTCAGCAAATTTTGGTGCTGAACTGCGGCTTTGGTTTTGCCATCAACAGTGGCAAAGCGCGCAGCCAGGGCTTTGAGCTTGAAGGAACAATTGCTGCCAGCGACAACCTGTTTCTCACCTTTGGAGTTGGTTACACTGACGCAGAAATCAGATCCCCGGGCATCGTCATCAGCCCGATTTCAGAGCCAGGCACACCGATCCAGCACGTTCCGGACTGGACCTTGACGACTGGCGTTGATTTGGATTTTTCTCTTGGCGGTGAGATTCCTGCCAACCTGAGGCTGGATTACAGTTATATCGGTGAAAGCATCTCTTTCATCAACCATGTTCCCGGCGAGTCGATCCCACCACAGGTCCGTGAAGACGTAAACCTCGTGAACCTGCGCGTATCGGCATTTTTTGGTAAGTGGCAGGTGACCCTGTTTGCCGATAACCTGCTGAACGAGATCACCACTCTGGGTGATAACCGCTCACTCGCGGTGGAAACCCCTGGCCGCCCGCGGGTCTCTCAGAATCGTCCCCGTACCATTGGTCTGGAAACTCGGTTCCGTTTCTGAATCCGCGATTTAGAAGCGGATCAAACCATGGCACCGCAGATTTTCTACAATCCGCTGGATGGGCACGACGTCGATGGTGCTCGTACGCTCACTAACTTTCACTGCAGCATGAAACTACATCCGCAGATCTTTATGATTACAGCTTGTATGTTTGCATTCTGCTCTGCGGCCTTTTCAGATTTATCTGATGCGGAAGATCAGGCGCTCATCCACGCTCGTGAAGTTCTGGGTTCAACCATTCTCATCGACGGCCACAACGACCTCCCCTGGACAATACGCGAAAAGGGTAGGGACATTGAAAACTACGACCTTCGCAAAAACACTGGCGGCGACACAGATCTTGCCAAGCTAAAAGCCGGATTGGTGGGTGGCCAATTCTGGTCCGTCTTCATTCCGACTCGTGTTGGCGAGGAGGGATATGCGAAAGTTCAGCTGGAACAAATCGATATCGCTCGTCGTATGATTTCCCGTTACCCGGAGAGCCTGGTACTGGCGTTCACCGCCGACGATATCGCGGTGGCGGCCAGTCAGGGCCGGATTGCCTCCATGCTGGGAATGGAAGGGGGACACGCGATTGAGAATTCGCTCGGGGCCCTGAGGTCTTTCTACGCCCTTGGTGTGCGTTACATGACGCTCACCCACAGTAAGACCCTGGACTGGGCTGATTCTGCTACCGACACACCCAGGCACAATGGCCTAACCGTATTTGGCCGGGAAGTGGTGCGGGAAATGAATCGCCTCGGCATGCTGGTCGACATTTCGCATGTGTCCACAAAAGTGATGACGGATGTCCTGGAACTCAGCGAGGCACCAGTTATTTTCTCCCATTCCTCCGCCCGGGCCTTAACCAATCACCCACGCAATGTACCGGACCATATTCTGTCGCGCATGGCCGCCAACAAAGGGGTTGTGATGGTGACTTTCATTCCATCTTTTGTATCACAGGAGATGTCGGATTGGTCGAATCCACTTTTGGAGCAGATATTGGCTGGATTATCGAATGAAGAAGTCATGAAACTCAAGGAGGAGTATGCGAAAGAAAACCCGCCACCCAAAGTGACGCTGGGACAAGTGGCGGACCATATCGATCATGTAAGAACAGTGGCTGGAGTCGATAACGTCGGTATTGGCAGCGATTTCTGGAACGGCGGAGATATGCCGGAGGGGCTGGAAGATACCTCAGGCTTCCCGCATCTGTTTGCCGAACTAATCCGCCGGGGCTGGAATGATGCAGATCTGAGAAAACTGGCCGGTGAAAATATTTTGCGCGTCTTGCGAGAAGCAGAAAATGTAGCTGCAAGGCTTAAGAAAACCAGGCCTGCATCAACCATGCTGGCTGAATAACTAAGAACGAAAGGGTTAGACTTGGCCCGAAGTTACCGATGCAGTTTGGTCACCAATTACCGTCCGTATTTCCTCAGTATTTCTACTACCTTGTCGATGGGTAATTTGTGAATAGTAACTGCCTTGCCCTCGAACATAGAGCTGGTTGATGTAGCCATAAACAAAGAATCGTATATGGCCTCCTCGGTGGCTTCTATAACCGCCTGAAACAGGGGAGACATCAGGTCGTTCGGCAATTCCTGTGCTCTGGCCACCGCGGAACGCCGTTGCGGCGTGCGGCGAACCGATTCCGCTGTGGAGAAGGCAATCACGTAGTCGCCACTGCCGTTGGTCATGGAAGAGCCGGTCCTTGCCAAGCCCGCTAGGGCGCGGTTGGCCAGGCGTCTTAGATTGCGAGAGACCAATGGCGCATCGGTTGCCACAATGATCATGATGGAACCGTCAGCACCTTTGTTAACCTCATCCCTGAGGAAATACTGGTTCAGTTCCTTGCCAATCGGTACGCCGTCAATCTGTAGCACTCCACCATAATTCGACTGAACCAGCACGCCGACAGTATAGCCGCCCAGAGAAGTAGACAGTACCCGGGAACTCGTACCTATCCCTCCCTTCCATCCAAATGCCCTGGTACCGGTGCCAGCGCCGATACAACCTTCCTTCACGGGTCCGCTCGTAGCTGCTTCAATGGCCGAGCGCATCATGTTGCTGTCCAGGTGACGCCCCCGAATGTCATTGAGGTAGCCGTCGTTGGTTTCACCGACAATGGCATTCACCGAGCGGACATTCTCGTTACCCTCGCGCTGCAAAGTCCATTCGATGACGGCCTGGGCAGCTTCCGGAACATTCAGGGTATTGGTGAGGACAATAGGGGTTTCGATTTCCCCCAGCTCATGAATCTGGCTATAGCCCATCATCTTGCCAAAGCCGTTAGCGATGACCGCAGCCGCCGGCACCTTGTTTTGGTAGAGGTTGCTCTGGTGGGGAAGGATAGCAGTTGCGCCGGTTCGGATATTATCTCCTCGAACCAGTGTGAAATGGCCAACAGAAATGCCGCTGACGTCAGTAATGGCATTGAATTCACCGGGTGTCATTATGCCGGGTGTAATGCCCAGGTCACGGGCACGTAGTTGTTCACCGGTACTGGCATGTACCGGGGTCACAGCAAACAGCACAGCCGTCAGGACGCTGATCTTAATGGCTGGTGCAGTCGTTTTCATTTTGTTTTCAGGTTTTAATGATATTCAGAATCATCTTGCGCACCAGTTTCTTGCATCCTTTTATGTCGACTGTGTCAGGTTCCATGGCGATCATTTCCATTAGACCATCGATGAAACCCTGGACTACATCGGCCAGGTCATGTGCCGGCACCTTGGCAATATCTCCATTCTTTTGCCCCGTATTAATGACATCCACCAGCCATTCACGAGTGCGCCGGTTCGCAGTTGCGGTCACCTGATACCGGTCCTCGGTGTCTCCGAAGCAACCAATCAGATCGATATAAAGCAGGTAGAATTCGCGGTGCTCTTTTTGATAATCAAGACAAGCGTCGACAAATTCAAGTAACTGGGTCTTACTGGTTTTCCTTTTCCCCACCCGGTCCTGCACGTATTTACCATACTGGCGCAGGCTTTCCCAGATGGTCTGTTCGCCGATTTCCCGTTTACCATCAAAATAGTAGAAAATCACACCGCGGCTGACACCGGCTGCCCTCGATATATCATTCAAAGAAGTGTTTTTGAAGCCCTTGGACATGAACAACTCCGAGGATACTTCCAGAATTTGTTTTCGTCTGGCTTGCTCGGTGAAAGTAGGCTTGCGTGACACGCTTTTCCCTCTGGCTGAGGTGCTTGAGTTTTTAGATCTTTTTAGCGATGTTGTCATGGTCAACTGCCGTTTATGATTAGTTTTGGCATAGATTTTTTAACGTGGTGAGCGCTCATGCTCAGCTACAATTGTAAGTCAAGTATAGAAAATAGTACTATAGTACATATTTCAGAATAACTCGACAAAAGAAACTGAATTATGTCAACCACGAATGAGCTCGGAGCTATTTCAGGGCCAACTGTTGTCCTTCACACTCTCGCTGATTACGTAGACTATTTTGCCAGGATAAACCCGGACAGTGAGGCAGTGGTCTTCGGACAATCTCGTATTACTTACAGTCGGTTGAAAAACGACGTGGATGATTGTGCCAAGGCACTCTTGGCAATCGGAGCGAGAAAAGGAAACCGGGTCGCCATGTTGTGCACATCCCGGCCGGAATTCTGGACACTATTCCTGGCAGCGACTCGGGTTGGCATGATCTGGGTGGGCCTGAATCCCAAATACAAGCGTGATGAACTCCGCTATATTGTTACTGACTGCCGACCGTTAGTCATCTTCTCGCTGGGACAGTACGAAGGACGCGATTACACGGACGATATTTACGCGCTGGGGCAGGAATTTCCCTGGATTGCGAACACTATCTCGATCGAGGGAACGATTGCTGGCGCTGTGTCATTCGGCACATTTCTGGAAAAGGCAGGTGCTGTCTCCAACGAAAGCTACCGCACAGCAGTGCAGTCCGTAGATACCCAGGATGAGGCACTGATTGTCTACACATCAGGTACAACGGGCAAGCCCAAGGGAGCTGTGATTTCACACAAAGGGCTGACCTGGGGGGCGGTGATGCAGACTACGCATTTCTGCATTGAGCAGCCTGCGGTGGTTGTCAATTTTCCAATCAACCACGTGGCGTGTGTCGCAGATACCTGCGCCACAACTCTGGTCAAAGGTGGAAAAATCGTCTTCCAGGAACGATTTGATCCGGCAGCCACGCTCCAGGCCATGCAGGATGAACGTTGCAGCATGATGGGTGGCGTGCCTACCATGCTGCAAATGATGCTCAGCTGCCCGAATTTCTCAGACTTTGATTTGTCTTCAGTTGAGCTGGTGGCCTGGGGTGGCGCAGCGATGCCGCGAGATGGCATTGCCAGGCTGAAAGAAACCTGTCCGCGACTGATGCAGCTTTATGGCCTCACTGAGTCCTCTGCAAACATTGTTTTTGGCGAAGAAGGCGCCAGTATTGATGTGCTGTCTGAATCAATCGGGAAACCCGATGAGAGTGTCGAGTGCCGGATTGTTGACAATTCTGGAGAGGTTTGCTCGGTTGGTTCGGCCGGAGAACTGCAGTTTCGGGCGATTTTTCTATTTGTTGGCTACTGGAACAAACCTGAAGCGACCCGTGAATCCTTCACCCCTGGCGGCTGGTTGAAAACGGGTGATATTGGGTTTTGGCGCGCTGACGGCAACATTGAGCTGGTTGGCCGCGAGTCTGAAATGTTTAAATCAGGCGGCTACAATGTCTATCCGCGTGAAGTCGAAATTGTCATCGAAAGTGTCCCAGCTGTAGCCATGGCGGCCGTGATTAGTGTGCCGGATGATACTTTTCAGGAAGTTGGTCATGCGTATGTCCTGCTGGAACCGGGAAGTAAAATATCGGCAGAGAAATTGCGCTCCATCTGTCGAGAAAAGCTCGCCAACTACAAGATACCAAAAAAATTCAACTTACAGCACAGCCTGCCGATGCTGCCGGTTGGAAAAATAGACAAACAGGCTTTGAAAGAAAGCAGCTGCCGTGTCACCTAATCCGAATTGCCACAAGAATCCAGGAGGACCGGCCCAGTGGCAGACGTAGTGTTGTCAGAACAAAAAGGTAAAATTCGTGTCTTGACGCTCAATCGCCCTGAACGCCTGAACGCGATCAATCTCGAGCTGATTACGGCTTTTCGCCTTGCCCTTGAAGCTGCGAATGCGGATGAACACACCCATGTCCTTATTTTGCAGGGAGCCGGTAGGGCCTTTTGCACGGGGAACGACCTCAAAGACTCAGCGGATAGTTTTGAATCAGACTTTGATGCACAGCAGGCAGATGCCCATGCTCGCGAGTTGCAGGAAATTACCCGTCAGCTAGTCATGAATGACAAGATAGTGATCGGTGCTATCAGGGGATGGGCAGTCGGTGCGGGATTCGAGTGGGCGATCAATTGTGATTTAACGATTTGGGCTGAAGACGCAAAGGCGTTTTTCCCGGAATTAAGCTGGGGCTTGTTTGCTACTGGCGGTGTGATGGCGTTGCTGCCGCGGATGGTTGGTATTGTTCGGGCAAGGGAAATGCTGCTACTGGGTGAAAAATATGCTGCCCAGGATCTGCTGGATCTCGGTATTGCCTGGCGAGTCGTTCCGGATGCAAAGGTGAAGGAAACAGCTCTTGAAGCAGCAGAACAAATTGCCGGTCTGCCGGCTACAGCCGTGCGCTTGTTCAAAAACACGTTTAACCAGGCGATTTTCCTGAACCTGGAAGAAACACTGGAAGCAGAGGTCAAGGCCCTGGTTACATCGATAATGGACTCTGAAACTGCGGGTCGTGTCAGCGATTTTAACAACAATAAGGAACAGCTGAAAACTCCGGGGAAGTGACTAGGGTCTGTCAACTCTTGCCAGGTTACTGCGAATTAGGGTGACCAGAGATTAAACGCCTTTTCCCCAAACAACTGTCTGGCAATCCCCTCTGCCACCACTGCACCCCGGTCTCCATTGGCCAGTACAACAAGGCCACTCCCAGTATCAGGAAAGCCCAGAATCAAGGCCTTGAAACCTGGATTATCGCCGGTATGGAAGAAATACTCTCCCTGGCTGCCGCGTCCGAGACCCAGGCCCAGACCCCAGTGATTATCAGGTGAGACCTGAATATAAACCTGGGTCATCTGGTCGACGTGAGAATCGGGCCTGACATTCATGATTGCCAATGTAAACTTAGCAAGATCCTCAGCCGTACTGTGCAAGGACCAAGCCAATACACCATTGCGTACTGGTGCGCCGGGAACAGGCGCCTGAATGGAAGGGGTGGCGTAAATCAGTACAGAAACGATAGTAACGGCCCACAGCATGCGGATTGGGTTGTGGAATTTTCTCATTGCAGAATGTGTACCAAAGATGTGCAACAGCACACCGCCCAGCCGGAAGGCCAACCAGGAAAAGGCAGTCACAACCGCGTAGGCGGCAAGAAAAGCTGAAAAAAGGTCTGAGCCCAAGACGTTAACTCCATGGAATATAAAGGCAATACCAATGGCTAGCAGTATCAAAACAAAGCCCATCCTGGATGGGGTTATTCTCTCCTTTTTCTTACCGCTCCAGTAAGTTACCAGGGCCAAAAGGAAACTAACAGGTACCAATACCGGATGGAGCACTGCTGTGACCGGCAGATGGCCCCACGCAACTGATTCCATGGATTCAAGATTCGGTAGATACGATGCACTTTCCATGGACAAAGGCTTGAAAACAGCACCGTCCATGGTGGCGTTGATGGCTTGATCCAAATGGTGTTCCAGCACAGCCTGCAAGTAAATAAAGCCCATTCCCGAATATTGAAATAGCTCACCCGGGCTAGAATATAGATGGCGATCATCTATTCTGACCCCATTTGAAAGCCCGGAACTATGACTTAGCACCTGCCGCAAACTGATTGCCACGTCTTGATTCTGATCCAATAACCAGGGGCTTTCCAGGTAGGTTGCCAGATCCTGGTCCAGATCCAACACACCCCGATCAACCAACGTCAGAGCCCCATAGGCTGCCACCGCCTTGCCGACTGAGGCCACTTCAAAAACGGTATTGGGCGTTATTTGCCGTGGGAAATAGCGATTTGTTACACCATATCCTTCAAGCGCAACGATTTGATGATTAGCAATCAAGGCTACTGAAGCACCAGGTACACGCTCTTCTTCAAGCAGTTGCAGAATATCGATTCGCAGATCGGCCAGCCTGGATGACCAGTCTGCTGTTCTTTTTACTTCCGATGCAAAAGGGCTGAACACTGATAATATCAACAGGGCCAACAACCATTGCCAGCCGGTCCGTGGGCTCTTTCTCCATCGTTTGATCATTTGCAGCTACTCAATGCAGTAGTTTTGCTACCCAGTTATTGCGCGAGTGGCCGTACGTATTTCACCAGTGCATCAATGAACTCATGTGGCTGAGTTATTGTTGCCGCGTGCGCCGACTTGTCAAACAGCACCAGCTTTTTGTCCGGCGCCTGGATTTTCTCGAAAAACTTGCTCGCGAGCTCGGTTGATGCGTGCTCGTCCAGCGCTCCCAGGAAGAACAAAATTGGTACGGTGTAGTCATACCCAAGCAGCTCCAAATTCCCGAAACTTGAATTCTGATCAAGTGCATTCATTGCCAATTGACGATGGGGGTTATCGCCACTAAAAGTGGTATTGAAGAAACCCATCCAGTCACAAACTGAATAATATGGAGATTCGAAGAATGCCTGCTGAGTGTACTGGAAATAGTCCATATCCCTTAAGCTGCCGCCGTACTTCTGCAAGTAGTGCCGTTCGATGCCAACCTTTTTAACATAGTCCTCTCCCAAGTCCGGGTATGGAGCAAGTGCCTCCAGTGCGGTGAGGCCCTCGAGGTCGTCACGCTTCTTCGCTTCCCGGATTACGAACGCATAGCTGGAAGCCTCTCCTTGCCAGGCATTTGTCACCTGTCCGGTACCTACATAAGCGTGTAACAACTCCGGATGACGCTTGGCCAAATGCATGCCGAGAACCGTGCCCCAGGAATGGCCAAACACAATGATCTTGTCTTTGCCCAGGCGCTTACGAAGGTAATTCACTACCTTTACAGTATCAGAAAAAAAATCCTCAAAGGTCGCATCGGTCGGATCATAATCGGGATTGGCGCAGCGGGTTTTTCCAGTACCGCGCTGGTCCCAGTGCACTACTGTGAAGTTCTTCTCCCAGTCGGGCAGAAACATATAGGAAAATGGCATGACCACCGAGCCCGGTCCACCGTGCAAATACAATAGAACCGGATTGTCTGTGTCGTAGCCGCGAATCTGTAGCCATTGATCGAGACCATTTATTTGCTCCGATTCCATAATATCGATGCCTTTCGGGGTATCGATTTTTTTCGCTGCCAAAACGCCGTTCTGTATCCCACTACGAAATTTCAGGAACTCTTTGAATGCTTGCTCTTCAGCCATAGCAGACCTGGCACCGACCACATTGGTGCCGAGAAAAAACACCAGAACCATCAGTTTCAGTTGCCAGAGTACGGCCATTGACCCTGTTGGGGATGTTTTCTGTTCACGCATATCTTCTCCTCTCTTTATTGCGCGATCGGTCGTACGTATTTCACTAGTGCATCGATAAACTCCTGTGGCTGGGTCATTGTTGGCGCGTGCGCAGATTTGTCGAATAACAAAAGTTTTTTATGAGGTGCCTGGATTTTCTCGAAAAACTTGCTCGCGACTGTGGTTGATGCGTGCTCATCAAGCGCTCCCAGGAAGAAGAACATCGGTATGGTGTAGTCGTACCCGAGCAGTTCCAAATTTCCGATCGGAAGGTTTGGATCGAGTAGCCGCATGGTCAGTTGGCGGTGGGGACTGTCGCCGCTGAAGGTGGTATTGAAAAACCCCATCCAGTCACAGACTGAATAATATGGGGATTCGAAGAACGCCTGCTGAGTGATCTGGAAATAGTCGATACCCCTCAAACTGCCACCGTACTTCTGCACGTAGTGCCGTTGAATACCAATCTTCTCGGCATGTTTTTCCAGGTCCGGGAAAGGAGCAAGTGCCTCGAGTATGGCGAGACCCTCGTCGTCGCCGCGTGCTTTCGCTTCCCGGAGTGCAAACGCATAGCTGGAAATCTCGGCTTTCCAAGTATTAGTCACCTGTCCTGTGCCTACATAAGCGTGTAGCAACTCCGGGTGGCGCTTGGCCAAATGCATGCCAAGAAAAGTGCCCCAGGAGTGACCAAACACGATGATTTTGTCCTTGCTCAGGCGCTTGCGTAAGTAATTTACTACCTTGACCGTATCCGAGAAGAAATCCTCGAAGGTCGCCTCTGAGGGGTCATAATCGGGATTGGCGCAGCGGGTTTTTCCAGTGCCGCGCTGGTCCCAGTTGACTACTGTGAAGTTCTTCTCCCAATCGGGCAAAAACATGTAAGAAAACGGCATGATCACCGAGCCCGGTCCGCCGTGCAAATACAACAAAACCGGATTGTCTTTGTCGTGACCGCGAATCTGTAGCCATTGATCAAGGTCATTTATTCGTACCGCTTCCAAAGTGTCGATGCCGTTTGGTGCGTCGATCTTTTTCGCCGCCAAAACGCTAGCCTGTATACCGCTGCGAAATTCCAGAAATGCTTTGATTGCTTGTTCCTCGTCACCACCCGCACTGGCTTCGGCTGCGCTGGCACAGAGACAAATTATCAAGGCCGCCAGTTTCAGGTGCCACCGAACAGTCATTGCGCCTGTGGGGGAGCTTCCTTGTCTATGCATCGTCTTCTCCTTATTCAAATTTGTCGTGTTTGAGTGTGCCGGTAAATCATTGTTTGCCGGCGGAACAACGCTACGGGCTATCGGAACTACTTTGCCCCGATAATCACCGCCGGCAACCGTTCCCTGGCCAGGTTCAGTGCATCGGATTCGGTGCCAATACTCTCGATCGAGTTGAATTGCACGGCGATCGCGACTCTGCTCTTGGCGAAATAACTGACAAACGATACATATCCGGGAATCCAGCCGCTATGCCCATAGGCCGGGCCGTATGGTGTCGCCCCAAATCCGGTTCCCAGACTGTACTTAGCGCGACCCTGCTTATCTTCCTTGAACCCACCTTTGAGCAGGATCGACAAATAGTCCGAACCCATTGCCTTGCCTTCGTAATAAACCTTTGCCCACCGTGCCAGATCACCGGCGTTACTTACCAGACCACCGCCGGTCCATTCACTGGACGGGTCATAAACCAGGACGCCCGGCTTGACCAGGGTCTTCGGTGGCAGGCCATACGGATTATCGACCGGTAAATAGCCGGGGACCAAACCCGGCAGGCGTTTATGATCCGATGGTGTGGTTAGCGTCAAGGCGAGTGGATCGAGAAAACGACGACGCAATTCTCCGTAATAGGTCCGTCCGGTCACCGCTTCAAAAACCATGCCGGCAAGCAGGTAACCGGTATCCGTATAGGCAAACCCTTGCCCCGCGGGAAACAGTGGTTCGCGATCGAGCACCAGAGCGATAAGGGTTTCCCTGGCTGGGTTCAAATTTCCTTCGGCGACAAGCGTAGCGAACTCGGGCAGATTCACATGATCAACCAAGCCGGAGCCGTGATCAAGCAAATGCCTGAGGGTGATACTTGCGCTGTTGGGCAGACGCGAAAACCATGGCTTGCCGCCAAGCCAGGTCGAGATTGGCCGGTCGAGGTCAAGCACATCATCTGCCGCAAGGCTCAGTGCGAGCGCACCTACAAAGGTTTTACCCACACTGCCTGCCAACATCCGCGCGTCGGGTGACATGCGTAGGCCTGCCTCGCGATCGGCAAGACCGGCCGCCACCTTGACCATGCGCCCATCGGGCAGGACATAGGCCGCCACGCCACCGGGCACGCCGCTTTCGGTGACAATCTGTTCCAGTGCCGCTTGAAAAGCTGCAGTTAGCTGGTCTGCCTTCGGCGTGGCGGCCAGGGCAGTGCCAAACCAGAGCATGTACAACAAACCCAGGAAACATTGACACAGACACCTTAGGTGAAAGTACTCTCCATTTATTTTTAGGCGTCTCAGCATCGGTTGGCTTTCCATTGCTGCAGGCTAGTATTCGGTGCGTAACGTGACACCAAAACTACGTGGGCGATTACGCAATAGTCCAACAAATTCCGGGTCCACTACGTTGAGACTGGCTCGCTCATCTGAGACATTGTCAACAAAGGCCGTAACCGACCAGTGCTTACCTTTAACGCCCGCCCTCAGATTGAGGATTTCATAAGAGGGCAGTGTTGTCGCTGTGCCGGCGAGGCCGAAATCACTGTTGAATTCGTCCACGTAGGAAAAATCTACCCGGCCAAAACCATTTAACTGCGATGTGAACGGAAATTCATAAGCGGCGTAGACGTTGTAAGTAACCTCGGGTGCAAACGGCAGAGTCTCACCTCTGGAGGCCAACTGCTGATCACTGACCTGGCTGAATATATCCTGCTTCAATTTCGAATCGTTGTAGCTTAGGTTGAACCCGAGATCCAGACCATCGACTGGCCTGGCAGAAACCTCCAACTCTGCGCCATCAATTCGGACTTTGCCGGCATTGAAAGTGAAATTGGCACCACCCAGGGTAAAATCAGCCAGTTGGGCATCCGTCCAGTCAATGCGGTAGAACGCCACGTTGGCGGTGACGTGGCGGCCGGGTTCGCCCCAGGATGTCTTTGCACCAATCTCATAGTTTTTGGCCGTGTCAGAAGCGAACGTACGCGGAATCGTCGGCACCAGCAAGCGAAAATTGAAACCACCCGGCCGGAAACCCTCAGAAAAATTGACGTATACCATCGCCTCATCGGTGACATCATAGGAAAACGCAGCCTTGATCTGGACATCTTCCTCCCGGTCGCGTGTCATCGACGGGATTACACCGGTCCCCAGAATAGGAATTTCCAGGGTTGCGACACTTGTGATCGTCTCGCGGAAGACCCGAAACCCACCAGTCAGGTGGGCTCGACTGGAAATATCGTAGGTAGCTTCCCCAAAGAGAGCGATGTGCTCGAAAGTGGAGTTATGGACGATATCAAAAATATCCGAAGTGAGAAACCCGCCGGTCAAACCGGGTAGTTCGTTCTGGTCAACCAGGGCACTCACAAAATTGTCACGATCGCGAAAAAAGCCCCCAATGAGCCACTCAAATGGACCGTCATTAGACGAAACGAGACGAATTTCCTGCGTAAAGGTCTGGGTGGATAAGTCATCAACCTCAATCGTGCCACTGGGCAACAGGTCGGGAACGAGAAAATCAGGAATACCAAAAATAGCAGCGATAGCGAACGTTGTAGGAGGCAAATCCAACTGACGGCTGGTATCTCGATCGTAATAGGAGGTGGCTGAAGTCAATTTCGCCCAGCCGAAGTTGTAGTCGATAATCAGGCTGGCCAGTAGATTGTCATCGTCATATTCGCCATCGATCGCGCGTACCTGCGTCAGGTCCGGAGTATCCACCTCGTCGAAGGCAGCGCCCTGGCCTTCAATGTTTTGAATGGTAACGCTGGCCAGGATACTGAGATTTTCATTAGCTTCAAAACCGAGCGCCCCGCGGAAATAGGAGTTCTTTGTTGCATCGATGTCCTCACTTCCGGTGCGGATATTATCGACAAACCCACCATTGTCGATATAACCAGCCACTATGCGCGCCGCCACCTTGTTTTCGACCAGGGGAAGGTTCAGCATACCCATGAAACGGTATGCTTCACCACCCTTATCGATGCTGGAGAAGGTGACTTCGGCTTTACTGCCAAAAGTTTCTGAGTTGGGTCTGTTGGATAAAATTCTCACGGTGCCCCCGAGAGAGCCTTCACCGAAAAGCGTGCCCTGCGGTCCGCGCAGCACCTCTACTCGATCGACGTCAAACAGCGCGAAATCGGCCAGAGAGCTCGCGTCAGAAATGGGTGTTTCGTCAATATAAAAACCAACCGTTGCAAAATCCGAGTCGCCGTTTCCGAGTGGGCTGATACCACGGATATTAACTGATTTGTGGCCCACCTGACCGGGGCTGGAAACGTTCAGGCCCGCAATCTGATGGGCGAAGTCCTCGAAGCTTTCCGCGCCGATAGCTTCCAGCGTTGATCCCGACAAGCTAAATACGCTCTGTGGAATATTCTGTATATTCACGGCGCGCTTGGTCGCAGTCACAATGATTTCCTCTACTTGGTCCACAACCTCATCTAGTTGCTCCGCCATCTTGAGGTCTTCAGTTTCTGACTCCTCAGCCCACGTAGTTGTTAGCCAACACATGCTTATGATGGCAAACAGTTGACATGCGGGTCTTACGTTTAGGAATTGTTTCATAATTTACCCTCAAAAATATGGCCTGGGTTGAGAAGCAAGATGGGAAAAGACATTTTCTCGGCCGGACATTGGCTCATGTTCCTCGTTTGTCCACCTGAGCCAACCAGTTTGTTCAAGCAATCCCAAATATGTACTATAGTACTATTTTCACTACCAGCTTACAATTATTGGTACAGTCTGATGAAAATGACTACCATGGGCTTTGACGTGGTCAACATTAAAGAAGGCACAAAAACTGTTACACAAGATGATTCTCAATATGATCGAACCCTGAGGTCAAAAAAAACTACTTTTAAGATTCCGCAAAACCACAAAGTGGTGAGAAAACTATTGAAAGTCGCGCATCCTGAGAGTCGGATTTGCGCACAACGATGACATACCAGGCGTAGTCAATGGCAAAGAAAATCAGACCGGAGAAAATCGCATCGGGTTGTTCCATACCCAAAACAAAGAGGAAAATAGCCGAAAACACAATATAACAAATGCTGATGAATTGAGGCGCAGCTGTGCCCAGCTTAAGTGCCGAGGCCGCGAAGACCTCCAGTATCTTGCCCGGCAATATCAACAGTTAGACAGAGAGGAAACTGAATTGTGACTGACATGAACCCGAAGCAATACCACGCATATGCGATGAGACAGCTTTCCCAGGTGCCGGGAATCGATCCGGAAATGCCAGGGAGAGATATTAAGCAGGTCGCCGTGATCGGTGCAGGTTTGATGGGATCTGGTATCACCGTGTGTTTTTTGAGGGCAGGCATTCCCACCATCCTGGTTGACCAGACGGAAGAGGCACTTGCGGCCGGCCTTAAATCCATAGCCAAGGCACTGGGCTCGGGTGTAAAAAGGGGCATGCTGACCCCGGACCAGGTAAAAGGCGTACAACTTCTGGTTTCAACCACGCTCTGCTACGACGATCTGAAAGACGCCGACCTGATTATCGAGGCTGTGTTCGAACGGATGGACATCAAGGAGGCCATCTTCAAGCGACTCGGCGAGGTGGCTAAAGAAAGCGCCTTGCTGGCGACCAACACATCCGGCCTGGATGTTGACCAGATCGCAGCCGCGAGCGGCCGCCCCGCTGATGTGCTTGGACTGCACTTTTTCTCACCAGCTCACGTCATGCCACTGCTTGAAATCGTCCGGGGTAAGGAAACTTCAGCGGAGGCACTTAAAACTGCCCTTTATGTATCAACGATCACTAACAAAACGGGCGTGGTCGTTGGGAACTGCCAGGGTTTTGCCGCCAACAGAATGCTGGAAAGTTATGCCAGGGAAAGTGAGTTCCTGGGGCTTGAGGGTGCCAGTGCCGCGGAGATTGACCAGGCCATGACAAACTATGGGTTCCCGATGGGTCCCTGCACGATGGGAGACATGGCGGGCGTTGACGTTCGAAATTACGTTCTCGACTCCATGAAATCAGCGCGACTCATCCCGGATGATCCACGTTATGGCACCATGAGCAAGGCCCTGTTTGCCGAAGGCCGCCTGGGCCAGAAAACGCGTGCCGGTAATTACGATTACGGTGAGGACGGAAGGACCCCGATTCCATCAGAAAAAGTGGTTGAGATTCGTGACAGAATCGCGGCGGAGCTAGGTATCCAGAAACGGGAAATCAGTGAGGAAGAGATCGTCAGCCGCTTACTGCTGCCGGTAATCAATGAGGCCGCAAAAATACTTGAGGAAGGGATCATCAATAGCCCCAGCGACGTCGATATTCTCTGGATTTACGGCTACGGCTTCCCATTCGCGAAGGGCGGCCCCGTCTACCAGGCCAGGCAGATGGGACTTGATAAAGTCCGCGACAACCTGAATGCCTATAAAGAAGCCGATGAAGAATTTGGCGAGATCTACTGGGCGCCCTCGGCCTCACTGGGCAGGCTTTTTGAATAAGTGCGATCTATTGGTATAAATCCCCTATTTCATATTAATCATTAGATAAGGAACAGACCGTGAGAGAAGCAGCAATTGTCTCAACAGCCCGTACCCCGATTGGCAAAGCCTATAGCGGGGCATTCAATAACCTGGAGTCCCCCACCTTGCTAGGTCTGTCGATCGCTGAGGCCGTAAAACGCTCAGGTGTCGACCCGTCGGAAGTCAGTGACTGCGTTATTGGCTGTGCCTTGCAGCAGGGCACGCAGACCTTCAATATAGGGCGCCTCGGCGCCATGGCGGCCGGTTTACCGACTACGGTTTCCGGCATGAGCATCGATCGACAATGCTCGTCCGGCATGATGGCGATCGCAACGGCTTCCAAGCAGATCGTCCTGGATGGTATGGATGTATGCGTAGCGGGAGGTATTGATAGCATCAGCCTGGTTCAGAACCAGACGATGAATATCACGCGCGTACCGGATCCGCGGCTGATCAAGCGACGCCCTGCCACGCACATGCCGATGCTGCAGACCGCCGAGGTGGTTGCCAATCGCTATGGTGTCTCTCGTGAGGCCTGTGACAAATATGCGCTGCAGAGTCAGCAACGCATGGCTGCCGCCATGGCCAACGGGGCGTTTGAAGATGAGATTATTCCGATTACGGCCGAAAAAATGGTAAAAGACCGGGAATCCGGCGAGACCAGCCTGGAAACCGTCACCCTGTCGGCCGACGAGGGTCCACGACCTGGAACCACGCTCGAGGCGCTACAGAACTTGAAGCCCGTCATGGGACCACATGGCGTGGTAACCGCCGGTAACGCCAGCCAGTTGTCAGACGGCGCCTGCGCCTGCGTGGTGATGGAAACCTCTTTGGCCGAGCGCCGTGGCATCGAACCGCTCGGATTCTATCGTGGTATCACCGTGGTCGGCTGCGATGAGGATGAAATGGGTATCGGTCCAGTGTTCGCTGTACCGGAGCTATTGAGGGTCAATGGCCTGACGATGGACGATATTGGCCTGTGGGAACTCAATGAAGCCTTTGCGGTGCAGGTCATTTACTGTCGCGACCGGCTCGGCATCCCCAATGAAGACCTGAATATTAATGGCGGCGCGATTGCCGTGGGGCACCCCTATGGAATGTCCGGAGCGCGCCTGGTTGGCCATGCTTTGATCGAGAGCAAGCGCCGTGGTGTCAAGTATGCCGTTGTCACCATGTGCGTCGGTGGCGGCATGGGCGCAGCCGGGCTGTTCGAAGTTGCCTGATCGCAGCGAAGTGGCGGGGTTTGAGCGATGTAGTTTAAACGCATGTCGCTCGAGAGTATTGACAAGTTGTGCGCCACAAGGCGCTGTTTTGCTAACGGCTGAAAGTGCCGCCCAAGAAGTGGTGACCCGCCACACTTGGTATCGAGTCTTGAGCCGGTATGGGTAACCTTGTGGGTTAAGCGCAGACAGAGAGGTGATAGGCCGTAAGGGCATTGTCAGAGTAAAATAGTTTACGCTGGCAAAGCGCGTTTCGTAGTCTCCGCTGATGCCCAATCCGTTCCGATATTCTAAGACCTCGCCCGAGATTATTCGCTCGGTTGTCATGATGTATGTGCGTTTCCCGCTGTCTGTACGGCAGTTTGAAGATCTGCTGCATGAACGCGGCGTAGATACTAGCTACGAAACGGTACGGGCCTGGTGGAACCGGTTCGGACCGATGTTTGCAAACGAATTTAAAAGCAGCGGTCAACATCAATGCACAGCTTGACGCAATGGTGGTGGCACCTCGACGAGGTTTTCGTGCGGATCAATGGCAAAACCCATTACCCTTGGCGAGTTGTCGACCACGAAAGTGTGGTGCTCGAGGTATTCGTCACCAAGAGGCGTGATCACAAGGCTGCCCTGAGGTTTCTGAGGAAGGCGATGAAATGCTCTGGTGGTCCGCAAGTGATCGTGACGGATCGCCTCAGGTCTTACCAGAGCCGGGCTTTTTGGTCTGACGCTGCCGAAACAAGGCTTTAAATGACAGCCAAGATGGTGGCCAGAGGTGGAATCCAACCACCGACACGTGGATTTTCAGTAAGTGGCCCGGTGACTTTGCTAATCTTCACGCTTTGCTCGGTCGCAGAGTTGTGGCTTAATGACGCCGAGGTGGTTATTTGTTAACTCGATTCCAATAACAGGCCAAGCGATAGGAAAACAAACAAAAGTAATGACCAAAACGAAATCTCGTATCAGCATCAAGCGCTTGTTGAAAAGGGCATTATTTGGGCTAACGGCGTTGGGATTGCTGCTTTTCCTGGTTGGCTATTTCGGATTCCGGCAAAGTTTGCCGCAACTTGTAGGGACCATCGAAGGCGTGGGTGTTGGCCATTCGGTTACCGTGACACGTGACGCCGAGGGCGTGCCGACCGTTAAGGCTGTCACGCGCGTTGATGCCGCGTATGTACTCGGTTATCTGCACGCCCAAGAGCGTTTTTTCCAAATGGACCTGCTGCGCAGAGCAGGTGCCGGAGAGTTGTCTGAACTGCTGGGCGACGGCATGCTGGCCGTTGATCGCGTACGTCGCAGGCATCGCTTTCGTCACCGAAGTGATCGGTCGGTGAAAATGTTTTCTGGAAACGAGCAGGCTATTGCAACAGCCTATACCGCCGGCGTTAATGATGGTCTCACAGCGCTTGGCCGCAAGCCCTTTGAATACACCCTGCTGGGCACAGAACCGGAAGCCTGGACCAACTCGGACAGTATCCTGGTGGTCTATGCCATGTATTTTGACCTGCAGGATGAGGATAACTACTACGAGCAGAACTACAGCCTGCTACATGATCTGATGGGAGAGGGTTTCACGGATTTCCTGGTGCCACGCGGCACCGCCTGGGATGCACCGCTTGATAACAGCGCCTTGCCCCTGCCACCAATTCCAGCAGCTGCGTTGGAGTCCCCGGCGGCCACGGCACGTGATGACACCAGTTTGCCGCCAGCGGACGAAGTTGTCTTGGGAAGCAACAACTGGGTTGTTGGCGGAGCATTGACCAAAACCGGGGCCGCCATTGTTGCCAATGACATGCACCTCGGTCTTGGCGTACCTAATATCTGGTACCGTGCACGGTTATTGGTAGAGAACTCCGACACCGACATCACCGGTGTTTCATTGCCCGGTGTGCCCGCCATCGTGGTTGGTTCCAACACCCACATCGCCTGGGGCTTTACCAATTCGCAAACCGACACCCAGGACATTGTTTATCTAGACTGGATTGACGAGACTGCAGGTATTTATCAAACGCCTGATGGTCCGGCGAACACTGAAAACATTACCGAGGTAATCTGCAGCAGCAGCGGAGAGTGTGACGATTTCCAGGTCCGGGAAACCATCTGGGGCCCACTCCTCGAAGCACCCAACCATGCCGGACGAGCCATGGTCACGCGCTGGATAGCCCACGATGAAGGCGCTGTAAACATGCACCTCATGCAGATGGAAAGCGCCCGCACTGTCGAAGAGGCCTTCGCCATTGCACACAAGGCCGGCTCCCCTGCACAAAACCTCGTGGTGGGTGACAAGGATGGCAACATTGGTTATACGCTGCTTGGACCATTGCCGGCCCGTTTCGGACATTCCGGTCTTCTTCCCGGTAGTTGGGCCGTTGGAGACCGCGGCTGGAGCGGCCGTCTTGCTCCGCCCAACATTCCGACAAGCATCAACCCACCGCAGCATCGGCTATGGTCGGCCAACGCCCGCATGGTATCGGGAGAAATGCTATCGAATGTCGGTTTTGGCAATTACGCGCTGGCTGGTCGCCAGCACCAGATACGCCAGCGTCTGATGGCGCTCGATAGTGCAAACGAGGAAGACTTACTGGCGATACAGCTTGATGACGAGGCGTTGTTCCTGGCTCGCTGGCGGATTGTGATGATGGATCACTTCGCCGGCGCCAAGGGGTCAAATGTTATCGCTGCTCGTCACATGATCGAAAACTGGGAAGGCCGTGCGGCGCCCGAGTCGGTGGGCTATCGGTTGGTGCGACGGTTTCGTAGTCATGTTACGCAGCGAGTGGTTTCCGGTCTGACCAAACCGTTGGAGTCCGTTCTCGGAAAGCGTTTCCCCTGGTATTCACGTACCGCCGAAGGGCCGGTGTGGCGGTTGATCAACGACCGCCCCGGGCACCTGCTACCGGCCGGTTACGAGGACTGGAACGCCGTGCTTGATGCTGCACTGGATGACGTTCTGCAAGAAGTTGACGAGAATGGTGGCCTGAAAGCCTTCACCTGGGGTGCTTACACGGCGCTCGCCATCCACCACCCCATGAGCGCGTTTGTGCCTGGCCTGGGCCTGTTGACGGACCCGCCACACGACCAAACCCCCGGAGAGTTTGGTCACATGCCGCGTATCGGGGCGGGTGGTTACGGTGCTTCCGAGCGTATGGTCGTTTCCCCCGGGCATGAAGAAAACGGTTTCTTCCACATGCCAAGTGGCCAGACCGGTCACCCACTGTCACCGTACTTCAACAAGGGCCACCAGAACTGGGTCAAAGGTGTCAAAAGCCCATTTTTGCCAGGTAAGACCAGGTGGTTACTGGTATTTAATCCGGTCGACTAGCCCATATTCAGATCCCGCCGGGCACCCCTCGTCCGGGTGTCCAGGGCACGCCCGCATCATCCTGGAAGGCGCTTACAGTTTCACAGGCGGCAAGGCTACCTTTCACCGAGCCCGCCGGTGCAACCGCGATGAGCTGGTCCATCTGCTCGACGCCCTCAGCTTAATTCAGACGCTATGTTGTCAGGATGTAGTCGAAACAGGAGGAACCATTATGCGAACGACATTCAGTACGTCCTTATCGACTTCCAACAGAAGCTTCGTGAGAGGAGGGCAGTTAGTGGTGGCATGCGTACTCCTGGTTGGCGTGATAGTGTTGGCGTACGGCTACTTCGAGCAGAACAATGTCGGTATTTTTGTTGGGCTTGCGGTGATACTGGCTGGAGTCTTGAATGACCTGGTGAGAATTCTCACACATGGAAATAGATGAGATTCTTGTTATGACTTGCCGTATGTTGCCTTGGGCTCACATGACGAGTGGCTTCGTGCTTTGGATCGGTGACCGCATTGCAAACACATGCGGTTGGACCCAGAGAAGCTGGGCCGTTGATGTCCTTTCGGAGCGATTCTGAACGGCAGCTCACAGTGCCCGTGGGACAGGCCGTCTAACAACGGCGTGCAGCTCAAGTCGGTATGTGCAGCAACTGAGGCTAGGACCGTTAGATATCAACGAGGTAAAGGTTAATAGCGCAAATATTACTGATTATTGGGGCCTCAATATTCGGTATCCTTGGGACAATTCATTTGCCATACACACTTTTCACAAACAAGTTTGACCCCCGTACTTCATCCGTAACTAAAGCCATGAAGGAAACATCACCAGTTATTACAAAAGAGAATTCGATGTGGAGTGCGTGGATTGGTTTCAATGCGAGCCATAGTCTGGGAGTGATGTTGTTTATATCCCGCTTACCACGTCCTACTTTTACGTTATGCAGCAATCGGTCTGGTTCTCATTTCTACCCGTACTTCTTGGGCTGTCTTTTCTAATACTGGCCAAGAAATACTGGTTTAGAAACCATTTTATTGGTGCGCTAATTTCAACCATTTGCTTTGCAGGTGCAGCGTTGTTAGTCAACCTTTAACAAATCGTCAGATAGGTTTTCGGGTACGGGAGGTGGCGGGGGTGAGGCCACTTCTCATGTTGATGTTTTGACGAGTATGAGTCGTGACGGGCTGCTCGGCTTTCTGGGTGACCAGATTCAGGAGCAGCAATGGGTGTTTGATGCCAATTGGTCAGGGAAGTTATCATCTGGTGTCCTCGTGGACACTGGATACCTCTGACGATAAAAAGCCGATAGCCACACTTCACATCGTTGGACCTTCTGTTGGTACAGTACGTGTACGTTTTGGCGTTTTTCCGGCACAGCTGAATATGGGTGACCCACGAGGAAATATTGCAAACCGGTACCGGCAGAACTAGA
Source organism: Gammaproteobacteria bacterium (assembly GCA_021772915.1). Classification (GTDB taxonomy): domain Bacteria; phylum Pseudomonadota; class Gammaproteobacteria; order Xanthomonadales; family SZUA-36; genus SZUA-36. Next base: position 186,684 of record JAJFLB010000046.1, read on the forward strand.
CTAATGAGATCATCAGAACATCGTAGTGGCAGAACATCGTATTGGCGTTTTGCATCACAGTTTTAGCAAATACACTTAGCTAGGTTAGCAACCATGATCACAATCAGGCCAGGAACCCCGACATCTGCTGACCAAGTAGAGTTTGAGTTTGTTGGTGGCAGTGGTTGCCCCAAAATCACCAAAGCAGTCACTGATTCACATTTTCACTTCGATGTGAGTAACGCTAATGGCCCCTGTCTTAGCACACGCATTCCATATACGTTTTCGTGGAATGTCGGGACGATAGCAGCCGGCGACTATCAGGTTACACAAACTGAAAAACAGTTGGTATTGGATACCCAGGTATTTTCTGTTTCTCAGGCGAAGCAAGATTTTCCTGCAGCAGCCGTACCCTTGCTTGGGACTCCGGCCATGATTCTGCTCGCTGTGGCAGTAGCGTGGCTTGCCAATAAGGCTGTCAGGACGAACAAGCAAAAGCGCGCCGCTTAACTAAAACGTCATTTACATGGCCGGCCACCGTCTTCAACCCACTTCATCTTCAGTCGTACGGGGAAACGATGACTTCCTGACGCGTGAGCGAGTTATCCGCCGACGTTATATAACCCGAGCAGAAGCCAGGGCCGATGTCTTCGATTACATCGAAGTATTTTATAAGCAGAGAAAAAGACGTAAGCTAAAGATGTCCGATTAAACTACTCTTAACTGAATGTCCGTGTGATCGGGGGAGAACCCGCTCCGGATGACGTTTAGTATGGTGTTGGACAGGTAACCCCTAGCTTTCCAATTATCAATGAGCTAATGGTTAAATTCAAAAAGTACTGGATACCGTTTACCCTGTTGTTAATTTTTGGGTTAGCAATTAGTTCATATTTAAGAATTTGGCAGACCAATGAGATAGATGAGGATGAGGTCGTACTAAGTGCGGAGGATACAGTTGGAACGGACCCCGTTCCAACTGCCCAAACTTCCAGCATCGCGAACCGCGATTTAACCCGATCTTCTTCTTTGTCACAAGAAATTCAA
>JAJFLB010000047.1 GCA_021772915.1 Gammaproteobacteria bacterium
TGATAAGCGTTTTGTCGACACCGCCGGTCTTGCGATATACCGGCACAAGCGTTCCAGCTTGTACCCCAGGGCAGCCTCTCGGGCCTTGCAGGCCCTCACCTTCTCGCGTTCCTGTGCGCTGGCCGCAACGCCTGCATGCAGGCTGTCACTTATCGGTCGACGGGTTTTGCACGGCTCGTATTACATGGGCCGTTCAAAAAACAGCAATGGTAACGCGATCATGCTGGTTGCTATCGCTGTTACCCTGGTGGGGTATATCGGTCTGTTTTTTGGTCGTTGGATCAAATCAGCCGTGTCCCGGCAACGTGAATACCTGGCCGATGCATCTGCGGTGCAATTCACACGAGAGCCAGACGGGATTGCAGGCGCGCTCAAGAAAATTGCTGTTTATAGTGATGCTTCGTTCCTGCACGCTGAAAGTGAAGAAGTCAGTCACATGCTGTTCGGCAGTGGCGAGCGGATCAGTATGTTTGCCACCCACCCGCCACTGACGGAGCGGATTCAGCGAATTGATCAATCTTTCCAGGCTGAGGATCTCGAACAACTCGCAAAACGCATCCAACAGGAGGGGGAAAATCAGACCGCACGCGCTGCAAAAGAACAGCAGAAGAACACTCAGCAGTCAGCTAGTGATGGGTTTGATAGTGGCAATTTTATTAATGAAATCGGCAGCCCGGATTTTTCCAGGATAGTGATGGCCGCAGCGCTGTCGGCATCCATTCCAGCAGCAATCAATCGGGCGGCACATTCAGGTGAGTGGGCGACCGAAGTGCTGTTTTACTGTCAGCTGGATAAAGACGCTGAAGTCCGTGAACAGCAACTTCTGGCGGTTGCCCAACACATGGGTTCCGACAGTGAATCCCGCGTGCGTGGTTTACTGAGTGCGGTACCCGAACTGGCACGCGAACAACGCCTGCCGTTACTTGAAATTGCATTCCCGGAACTGCGGCGCAGGCCACCGGATTATGTCAGTGACGTGCTCACCACCGTAAAAGCATTAAATGAGGCCGATGGCCACACCGAGGTATTTGAATACCTGCTGGCAAATCTCATTTCTCAGCATCTGTGGGAGTCTGAAAACCCGCAACGGGTGCGGTTGGCAGGTAAGAAGTCTTTGCGACAAACCCAGGACAACGCATTGGAAGTCATCGCCGTTTTGGCCATGCATGGCGAGCCAGACAGCGCGGCTATCGAACGGGCCTTTGGTGCCGGCCGGGAGGCGCTGGGCTCAAATTCACAATCTGGCATGCCGCAGGTCAACGATTGGTGCCAGACGCTGGATCAGGCTTTACCGATACTTGATCAACTCAATCCGGCCAGCAAAGAAAAACTAGTCAAGGCCCTGCTGGCGACTGCCATGGCCGATAACACAGTCGTGGTGGCTGAAATGGAATTGCTGCGCGTTGTCTGCGCCCTGATCCACGTACCGCTGCCGATGATCACCGCTGCCGCGTAGTTCGAAACGTCCCGCTTAATCTGAGAGTTCTGTGCACAAATGAAGGCTGTTACGCTTGCGGGGTGCGAGGTCAACGTGGACACGGCTTCCTGGGTTGGCGACCCGCCAGGGGGCATTGTCAACTTATCGCAAGCTATGAAACTATTCGCCAATGGTGTTACAAGTTTGGTCAAGCACACAGCCACCGGATCAAGAAAAATCGAGGTCAACTTAGCAACACTTGGTATTTGGACGAAGTCTTTATCAAGATAAATGGTGTTCAACACTATCTTTGGCGTGCGGTCGATCAAGAGGGCGATGAAATTGATATTTTGGTACAAAAGCAGCGGAATAAGAAAGCAGCTCAACGATTTTTCAAGAAACTATTAAAAGGCCAGCAAGCCACACCAATCAAGATAATTACCGATAAACTCAGAAGTTATTCAGCAGCAAAAAGGGGAGTAATTCCAAGTGTAGAACATATCCATGATCGCTATGAAAACAATCGCTGTGAGTTATCCCACCAACCTACTCGGAGACAGGAAAGACAAATGAGGGGCTTCAAATCTCCAGGTCATACCCAACGATTTTTAGCTTGCCATGGCATTGTAAATAATCTATTTAGGCTGGGTCGTCATTTAATGAAAGCCAAGAATTATCGAGTTTAGAGGAACCGGGCTTTTGTTGAATGGAAAAGGATAAGTTGTGTACAAAATTTGGGGTAAGATATCTAATGGCTGCCTTTATTCAGCTGGCTCAGATAAGTTGACAGTGCCATCTGGTAACCAATCCGGACTACAATAACGATGGCAAAAAACAGGAATTGATGCCGCCCGCTCGGTTTTTGAGAGCAGACGCTGATGTCTGCGGGCAAACATTTCAAGTTTTTCTAAAAGGACCACACTCATGCAGAAATTTCATTTTGTTTTCTCACTGTTGATTGTTTCGGGTCTGACCTGGGCCGACACGGAATCCGCTAAAATCCAGGTCGTTAATGACATTGACCGCCAGTCCGGCAAATTGATCGAAATCAGCGACCAGATATGGATTTTCGCAGAAACTGCCCTGCGGGAGTATCGATCATCTGCCGTGCTGGCTGACTATGCCGAGGCGCAGGGCTTCGAGGTAACGCGTGGAGTGGCCGGAATGCCGACTGCATTCACTGCCCGTTACGGCTCTGGTAGCCCGGTCATCGGCATCATGGGTGAATACGATGCCTTGCCCGGTCTCTCGCAGCAGGCCTCGGCGGTCAAGTCTGCTCTGGAGGAGGGCGCTGCTGGTCATGGTTGCGGGCATAACCTGTTCGGCGCAGCCAGCCTGGGGGCAGCCGTGGCAATCAAACAGCTGATTGCCGCTGGCAGTCTGCAAGGCACCGTGGTGTTCTTCGGCACACCTGCCGAGGAATCCGTGGGTGGCAAGGTCTACATGCTCCGGGAAGGCCTGTTTGACGATGTGGATATTGCCCTCGCCTGGCATCCCGACCACGAGATCAAAGCGGATACGGCCAGCAGTCAGGCGATGGTAGATATCCGCATTGAGTTCAAGGGCCGTGCAGCACATGCCGCTTATGACCCCTGGAACGGGCGAAGTGCCCTGGATGCCGTCGAGTTAACTACTTTTGCCATCAACCAGATGCGGGAACACGTAAGACCCAGCGTACGTATGCACTACACGATCGCCGATGGGGGCGATGTGCCCAATGTCATTCCGGAGCACGCTGGCCTGTGGTTGTGGCTGCGTGATTCAACCCATGACGGTGTCAATGAACTGATTGAACGGGCCAGGAAAATCGTCGAGGGCGCCGCAATCGTGACCGAAACTTCAGGCGAACTCAAAGTGACTACCGGTTCCTATGAAATGCTGTCTAACATTGAGGGCGCGCGACTAATCCAGCGTAATTTCGAGTGGTTGGGGCCGATGCAGTTCGATCAGAGCGAGTTGGAATTTGCCTACGAAATACAAAAAGCCACCGGCAAAAAACAGGTCGGTATGAACACTACGCCAGAGCCATTTGATGACAGCCCGGGTGAACCCGAGGGCGGCTCGACCGACGTCGCGGATGTTAGCTGGACGGTTCCCACGCTGCAACTTCTGGTGACCACTGCGCCGGCTGACACGCCCTGGCACGCCTGGCCGGTGGTTGCTGCCGGCGGCATGTCAATCGGACACAAGGGCATGCTTTACGCGGCCAAAGGCATGGCAGCTACCATGGTTGACCTGTATATGAACGCACCGGCGCGCGCGGCAATCCGGAAAGAGTGGCTGGAAGACAAGGATGGACGTGAGTACATTCCCTACCTGGCGGAGGGGCCGCCGCCAGTGCCGGAGCAGTAAGCCAGGAAACTATCTGCTCATCAGTCGAAAAACAGCCCGGTATTTTCTTCCGGGCTGTGGCTTGTTTTAAGCGAAACTAAAACTAACACCAGTAAAGCCACCAGCCGGCTAAGGCCCCAGTGCTCACCCGTCAGTGTCCAGATGATCGCGCTGGAACCCCCCAGCATCATGCTCCAGAAGGCACCGATCGCGGTCGTGCACCGCCAGAACAACTGACCGGCTCCATTGGAACCGGCAAATTGGCTGACCTCGTAGTGCTGGATCAGAGCCTGTTTGAAATATCGTCCACGGCAATTTCTGACATCAGGGATTCTAACCGAGAGGGATGTGGCCAAGCGCGCGATGCGTTTAGCCACTAAACGACTGGGCCAGGTCACGAAGGGGCCGACTCCGATCCGGTCGATGATGAAGGGAAGACCCCGGCGTCGCGAAGTTACCCTTTGGCGCAGTCGTTTGCGTAGTGAAAGACTTGAACCTCCACCGGTACATCGAGGCTGTGAACCAAGCGCTCACTATGAGCTGGGCGAAAGCTGCCAAGCAAGATTCTTCGCGTGCTATAGCGCGCGTGAAGGTCGAGTAACACCCCCCGAGGATGGCGGTATCCCCAACGTGTTCACCGCCGTACGCACCGATTAATACCGGGGATTTGATTTGGCTCGACTTCCTGCCGTTGGGAGTGGGCCGGTGGAATGCATTCAGCACTAATGCGCAACAGCCAAGATACAGGATGCGAGTGATTAGTTCGATTCGAGTGCCTGGGGTGGGTTCCTTCTGGGGAGCGATCGCTTGCAAGAGTGCATCGTCTTCCCAGTGTTGAGAGGGGGATCGCCTCCGGTCTTCGAAGAGCGTGTGGCGAAAACAAGCAACTTCGTGTCGCAAAAAGCCATACAGCATACAGCATATTGGATAATTTCAGATGGGAAACGGTAACGCTTGTATATATTTGATTTTTTCATCTAACGATTAGCCAATACCTCCGTTCATGCCTCAATTCACAACCATTTCAGCCAGGAACGCCACCTCTACAGCCGCAAGAATTTCAAGCTCAATCGCTCCGTCGCTCTCACCAAGTGGCGTCAACTTGTTGGCTGAGGATGGACGCTCTGCGATTCTCTAAGATTCGGTTACTTTAGTCTGACACCAACCTGCTCAGTAACCAACCGAACTGTGGAAACCCGACCACTTCAATCAATATTTAGGTACTCTTTTCCCAGGAAAAACACTCTATACAAATAGCCCAGCTAACGTTATGGCGGCACGGTATCTTTTGCGCCGAGAGCAGGAATGGGTCTGAATTAGAGGTGTAGCGGGGTAGAATCCGGTCACTGGCATACAAATCTGTTGAGATGTTTTGGTGACCAGGCTGAAAAACTGAGGTGAAATGCTGTTCAATACACATAGGTTTCATGGTAAAGAGCTTTTACTCAATAACCCGGGACATGCGATTGATATCCATCATTCATTTCTGCCCGACTCCAAGGGTGCCGAGCCCTATTATCAGGCATTTGAGTGTGGCATAAAATTAATCGGGGGGACCGCCCACTACGTCAATATAAACCTGGATGAAGGTCACATCATCGAGCAATGAGTGCAGTGGGCTGACCATCTGGTGAACGCGAAAGAGCTGAAACGTCTTGGCCAGGATTCCGAAAACACGGTGCTCAATCGGGCCGTACGTTGACATGCAAAACAGCGTGTGCCAGAAAATGGTAATCGAACTGTGATTCTGGGACATTAAGACATGTTATCTAATTTTATAAAATTATGTAACTAATTGATAACACATACTATTGTGAAATAATATATGAAAAACAGACAACTGACTTCGGGCTTTCTTCTCCACCACCTAACAGTGGTCACTAACCGCAGGGCTCTGTTGACCGCCCTGTTTGCAGGCTTCCTTTTGGCAGCCTGCAAACAGAATGAAGAACCCGTGCGCGTGCCAACCGGTAAGGCGGCATTAGCACCTGCCAACCAACCAGACCAGCAACCAGGCGAGTCAGGGGGCGACCAGGGAACCGGTGATTCCGCCCTGTTGGCTGCTCTGGGTGAAGAAATCTGGCAGGACAGACTGGCGTCGGAAGTTTACATCCGACTGCGTAACGGTCTGCCACTGACCAGCGTTCCACAAAGGAGTTATGAAGAAGCTGCCGCCAAGGCAGAAAAGGCCGGGTACTGGCTAGAACGACTTCAGGCGATCAACCTTCAAAACGTCAATCACGAAGAGCAACTCACAGCACAGGTTATTGAGTTTGGTCTGAATGCGACACTTGGTGCAGAAAAATACTACTGGCTTGATTTTGGTGTGACTCCTTACAGCGGCGGTTTCGCGATGACTTTTCTGAACCAGGCAATGGCAAGCTCTCCACTATCCACTCAGGAAGAACGAGATCACTACCTTGATTTGCTGCACCAGTACGCGGGCGCCGTCACCACGGCATTGTCCACACTTGAAGGTCAGTCTGAACGTGGCATACGCCTGCCCAAGGCCGCCGTACCGGGCGTTCTGGCGATCTGGACGGGCCTCGTCCAAACCATTCAACCTGCACTTCAGCCTGCCGGCCCCCGGGTCGAGTCCCTGAATGCCGAGGACCAAAAGGCCATTGAATCAGCGACCGCCGGGATCATCAAAAATGAAATCATGCCGGCCTTCTATGCACTGCTTGCCTACCTGGGTGATGACTACTTTATGCAGGCACCAGACCAGGTGGGCCTATCCCAATATCCGGGCGGTAAGGAGTACTATCGCTTCCTGACGAAGTTGTATACAACCAAAGACATCACACCCGAGGAGGTATGGGAATACGGCAAAACTCGCATGGCCGAAGTCCAGGCCGAAATGGCAGCCATCCGCAGTCAGTTGGGCTTTGAAGGCAGTCAGGCGGAATTCCACAAAATGATCCGTACGGACCCACGTTTTTTGGCAAAAACACCACAGGACGTGGAAGACCGCTTCAACGTCTATATTGAACGCATCGAGCCTATCGTACCGCAGTTTTTCTCGCTGATCCCGCAGGCACCTTATGGAGTTAAACGCCTGGACCCCGCGGCAGAGGCTGGTATGACCTTTGGCTACTACGAGGTTCCCACCGTTCAGGAAGTGCGTGGCCTGTACCGCTACAACGGCTCGGATCTCGATAAACGCTCGCTGATTGGTGCGGCCCCGCTAATTTTCCACGAACTCATTCCGGGACACCATTTTCAGCTAGCGTTGCAGAACGAAAATGACTCGTTGCCGATGATTCGCCGACAATCCATGGAGTTCAGTGCATTCATCGAAGGCTGGGCGGAGTATGCTGCTGGCCTGGCCGGTGAAATGGGCCTGCTGGACGATCTCTGGGATCGCTACGGGAGGCTGGTCGTAGATGCGTTCCTTGCGTCTCGCCTGGTGGTCGACCCTGGGATGAATTACTTTGGCTGGTCACGTGAACAAGCTATTGACTATATGGTGAAAAACACCATGAAGTCGGACTTGGAAGTTGCCACCGAGACCTTGCGTTACTCCACCGACATACCGGGTCAGGCTTTGGCCTACAAGATTGGGCACAGGCACATTCTCGACCAGCGAGTGAGATCTGAAAAAGCGCTTGCAGACAAGTTCAACATCCGCGAGTTTCATACAGTCGTGCTTGGCAGCGGCGCATTGGGCATGGATATACTGACTGGCCATATCGACTGGTATATTGAAAACGCCCTTGGTGGCGAATAATTGTTCTGATACCTGTTGGTGACACAGTGAGCAAATTCAAAGCAAGCAAAGTCCGCCGAATTCTGTGGCTATCATTGCCAAGGAGAAAGGTTGCAGCAAGGTCTATATACCTGGGGTCAGGGCACTTAATCTGCGTCAATCCATAGGTGATTGGCATGACGCGCAAACGCCATGGAACTCGCTCATGCGAAAGCATGAGGGTGGGGGCCGCACTTAGCCAAGCCGGGGAACCGCTGCAGGTGCTATGTTTTACTGCACCGGCTTTGAGCACCAATTACGGAGAAAACAATGATCAGATTTAACTTCGCCACCTGGATTCGATTTCCGCTCGTTACCGCCCTTGCTGCCGTATTGCTGGCAGCGTGCAGCAAAGCACAGGAACCCGAAACCGTGAATGGCACCGTAGATGCCACTGAGGAACCCGGCGCCGTTACAGCACCTGAAAAGGTATCGAAATTCGGCAAATATGAAGGCTACTCAGAAGAGAAATACACTGAGTGGGTCAACACCTCGCGCTACCTAGAAATGCGCGATGGTGTCAAACTCGCAGTGGATGTGACCTTCCCGGCAGTCGAGGGTAAAGCCGTAAAAAAGAAATTCCCGGTTGTATGGACGCACTCGCGCTATCACCGCAACCCAGGTGCGCTGATAAAGTTTTTCGCAAAAGATGGCGCTGAAATACCCGAAATCAATTCCCAGGTGGATGCCAATCCTGCCCTGCAGCAACTGGTTAGACACGGCTACATCGTGGCAGCCGCCCAGGTGCGTGGCGGCGGCGCCTCATTCGGCACCTACGAGGGCTTTTTGTCGGACTCTGAAACCAGTGATGCGTACAAGATTGTCGACTGGCTGGCCACCCAGCCCTGGAGTTCCGGCGCCATTGGCATGTACGGCGGCTCCTACCTGGGCATGACGCAGTACATGATTGCCTCCCATCAACACCCGGCACTAAAGGCTATTTTCCCCATAGTGGCCGGGCTGGATATGTATGATGTCCTCTATCCGGGTGGTGTGTACCGCAAGGACATGATCGACCATTGGGGTGGCCTTACCCGTAACCTGGATGTCAATTGGCTGGCGCCAGAGGTGGATGAAGATGTCGAGGGCGTCATGCTGAAAGCAGCCGTTGCCGAGCATCAGGACAACTGGGACGTGCAGGTCGAATACGGCGCCGGCAAGTACCGGGATCATGATATACCCACCCTCACCTGGGCTGATCACGGAGTATCTGGCGTATTGGCCGAAATGCAGCAGGCTGGGGTTCCTGCCTATCACTGGAACGGCTGGTTCGACACCTTCATTCTCGATACGACCCTTATTTACAATAACTATGCAGGTCCGCAGAAAATGGGTATCAGCGCTTGGTCACATGCCGGAATGCCGGATGAGGCCTTGATGGCGGAACGGCTCAGGCTCACCACGATTGAGCAACATCGATGGTTCGACTACTGGCTCAAGGGTATAGATAACGGCATCATGGATGAGCCGCCGATCCACTATGCGGTTATGAATGACCCCGGGGATTGGAGTTGGAATGCCGCAGTTCAATGGCCCTTGCCCGAGGCCACCAGCGAGACGTTTTACCTGGGCGGCGGGCCTTCCGGCAGCGTGGCCTCTGTCAATGATGGTCTGCTGACTGAGTCGCCGGCTGTGGATTCCGGTGCCGTAGATACTTACTTGGTTGACCTGACCACCACCACCGGTACCACGACCCGCTGGGACAATGCGGTCGGTGGCGCGCAAATGATGATCTACCCTGATCTCACTGGGAACGACCGAAAGTCACTGACCTACACCACTGCTCCGTTAGAAGGCGATCTCAATGTTACGGGCCACCCCATTGTGACTTTGTATGTAAGTTCTTCGACTGCGGACGGCGATTTTATTGTGCTTCTCGAAGAGGTGGATGACGAAGGGATCTCTCACTACGTCACTGAAGGGGTTCTGCGCGCATCACATCGTGCCCTCGCGGCGGCGCCCTGGAACAACGTCGGTTTGCCGTTCCAGCGGAGTTTTGCAGGGGATCGTCATCCGCTTCCAGAAGAAGGTCCTGGCGAACTGGTCATGGACTTGCATCCGACTTCGAATGTGTTCAACAAGGGCCACCGTATGCGTCTGACAATCATGGGCGCAGATGCTGATAATATCGAACTGCCCGAAGTGGCGCCAACCGTGCAGGTTTTCCGCAACAGCGTGCACGCTTCGAAAATTGAGCTCCCTGTGGTGCCTGGCGCATGAGGCATGCTGGTCGCCCAGGCGGACATCGCTGTGGTGTTGGAAGGCCTCTCACTTGATGCAGCCGAGAAAGGCAAAGCTTATACCGCTAGCCGGTACTGACAAAGGACCATAGTCACTTGTCAGTACGCTTTTATGCTCTTTTCTCACCTCAAACTTGGGGCGGTTATGAAAAATTTATCCGATGAAAAACGGAGCACTATTGGTAAGCGGCAATTTCTTGGCCAACCTGCCGGTGTGTTGCTGCTCGTTGCTGTCGAGGTATGGGAGCGATTTAGTTATTATGGCATGAGGGCCATCCTGGTTCTGTTCCTCGTGTCGAGCACCAGAACAGATGGTTTCGGCTGGACGGAGCCGGAAGCCATCAGGTTGTACGGCTATTACCTGGCTGCAGTATGGCTTACACCAGTGTTTGGTGGCTGGATAGCTGATCGTTTTATTGGATTGAAAAGGGCACTGGTGATCGGCGGCGTGATCATGGCGTTGGGTCACTTCTGTATGGGCGGCGCTGGTTACGTACCTTCGCTGATTGCCGCAATCACGGGACTGCCCGTCGATCACGTGCTGGCCAATTCCGGACTCATTCTTGGCAAGTTGTGGCTGGATCCTGCCATGCGATCCGGTATGGAAGCCACTATCGCTACGCTGGGTGTTGAATATGATCATCAGAATCTGATGACTTGGAGCACACTGGCTTACTTCATTGCTTCCATCAGCTTTTATAGCGCCTTAATCCTGATCATCATAGGCAATGGTCTGTTCAAAGCACCAGTGGCCACAATGGTTGGGCTTTTCTACCCGAAGGCCGGCCCCGACAAAGACGCTGGCTACACCTTGTACTACATGTCCATCAATGTCGGCGCCTTTCTGGCACCCCTGGTTGTTGGTTTTATCGGTGAGATATATGGTTGGCACCTGGGTTTCACGCTAGCTGGCATTGGAATGCTGTTTGGTCTTGCGCTTTTGATCTGGAAACAAAAGTTACTGCCCGAAGCTGAAGGTAATCACGTCTCGCCATCTGATATGAGTGGGTTGAACGCCGATCGCGAGCTATCCCTGCGTGATTGGGACAGAGTCATAGCGCTGATCTTTCTTGTGCTGCTTGCCACTCTGTTCCAGGTCGTCTATGAACAGCAAGGCAGTCTCATTAACATTTTTGCATACCGGGAAACAGACCGCTGGCTCGCAGGGTTCGAGATACCTGCGACCTGGTTTCAGTCGCTTAATCCACTGCTGGTGATTGTTGCTGCGCCCGTCATTGCCTGGTTATGGGTCAAGCTCGACAACATCGGCCGTTTACCTTCGCTGCCGATCAAATTTGCTATTGGTCTGCTACTATTGTCTGCCGCCTGGGTCTGCATGATCATTGGTGCAGCGGGTTTGGGAGTCGATACTCAGGCCAAAGCTTCCATGACCTGGCTTGTGCTCTGGTTCGTATTCATCACGGCTGGCGAGTTGATCGCTTTTCCGCTGTACTTTTCCGCCCTGAGTAGCCTCGCACCGATCCCTTACCGTGCGATGACGATGGGCGCGGGCTACATCGCGCTATCGGCAGGCAGTTTCCTGGCCTCCAGAGTCGGTGCCCAGATTGTTGAGCAAGGTTACATCGAAGGATTCACATTTATGGCTGTGATGGCTTTCGGTTTTGCCTTATTACCAGTGGTGATGAACAAAACCGTAAAGCGTTGGATGCACCTGAATTCATAACGTTGCGTTATCTTGCGGCTTCCTTCAACCAATTCGCATACGCTACCATATCGGAGTCTGAAATGAAGCAAACCTACTTATTGTTCCCTCGCTGAACGACGTGAACAAGCAAACCTGTGGGACAGTAGCGTCATCGACGCGGTATTAAATTGTGTTCTCAATAGATGAATGGAACCAACCACTTGAGAACCGACGTCTTCATAATATTTGGCCTCTGAATCAATATTTTAGTACCCCTTTCCCGGGAAAAGCACTCTATACTTTATAACCTTCAGCTAGCGTTGCGAGGCAACAAATAATTCTGCATGCAAAACACAGATAAACAATGGATCGTCGATTTGTTTTCAGAACAGCAGACCCAGTTGCATCGGCACCTGAGTTCGCGCCTGGCGAATGTTGCGGATGTGCAGGAATTGGCCCAGGAAGCCTATCTGCGCATGTTGCGCGTCAGCAGGAAAGAATTCATCAAACATCCACAGGCCTACCTTTATCGAATTGCCACCAATCTTGTGTATGAGTCATACACTAATAGTCTGACCGCCAGTCAGTGGGCAAGTGAAGAGGAGTTAAACAAACTGGAGATGGCAGAACCGTTACCTGAGCAGGCGGTGGCACGAAGCAGACAGTTGCAGCAAATCGAACAAGCAATGAGTGAGCTGTCACCAAAATGCAGAGCGGTAGTCAGCATGCGTAGCCGTCAGGGAATGACGAACCCTGAGATTGCCGAACAAATGGGACTCTCCACAGAGATGGTTAAGAAATATATGTCAAAGGGCGTGGCACATTGCCGGAAACGGTTACGTCGCTTTCGTGATGAAACCTGACGTAACCGGATTTATACTGGATCAAATAGAAGCATGAAACGATACCAAACAAAATCGCACCTGGACCGTATCACTGACGAAGCAACTGAGTGGTTCGAACGCGTCAAGGATACTGCTTTCAGTAGCGAAGAACGGGAGGCTTTTGCAGACTGGTTGCAGGCGTCGGTTGAGCACGTGCGTGAGTACCTTCAAGTCGCGGTGTTATGGAATGATATCGGCGATCTGGGACCGGATCCGGATATTGATGCCTTGATCCGGGCCGCGCAGGTCGATTCGGATCCAAATGTAATATCCTTATTCGATTCAACTGCGGATCAGCAAACCAAAGCACAGCCATCCCCCTCGCAAACGTTGCGGTACCGTTGGGTTAGGGGTGGCGCAATGGCTGCCGCCATTATTCTCTCACTGCTGGCATTAAATCTGTTTCGCTCCGGCATGGACCCTATGGAATATCAAACCGCCTTGGGGGAACAGACCTCATTTCCATTATCCGACGGCTCCGTGGTAACGCTCAATACGCAGTCACAGATTCGCCTAAACTATACGGAGGCGTACCGGGATGTTGTCCTGATTACCGGCGAAGTGCTGTTTGATATTGCCAAGGATCCCGAACGTCCGTTCCGGGTACTAGCCGGTAATACAGTGATCCAGGCGATCGGAACCAGCTTCAATGTCCGTTATCGGGACGCAGATACTACTGTCACCGTGATGGAGGGGATGATAGACGTCGCTGTGTCGGCACCTATGCGATCTACCCCCGTGACCTTTACGGCAGAGGAGAATAGCCCTGCGCCGGTTCAAGTAAGTGCGGGCCAACAGGCCCGTATTGATTCAGCGTCGGGTAGTATTGCTGTGGCGAGCACGGATCTCGCCAAAGTGACGGCATGGCAACAACGGCGTCTGATATTTGAATCAAAATCACTGGCCGAAGTGATTGATGAATTCAACCTGTACAACAAGCCGACTATAGAGATCGTTGATCCGGCGCTTTCCGGGCTTTCCATTAGCGGGGCATTTCAGGCCCATGACAGAGCCTCTTTCGTCTTGTTCCTGGATGAAATGAACCTGGCAAGCGCACAAACCCAACGTGATGGACGGATTTTGCTTAGCCGGAAGCAGCAGGGACAGTATTAGTCTATTGTTCGCCGTCATTCTGTCTTGACGTAACAACAGATAACATATCAAGAATAAAGATCAAAGAAATAGTATTACCCGTTTTTTCGATATCAGGCTCTATTAAAGGAAGCGAAGAAAAGCGGGTAAATCGCCCGGGCCTAGTCATCGAACATACGGGAGACAGAACACCATGTATCAGTTTTTTAGTATTAAATCAAAAACCCTGGCACTTGTTTTGATAGTGATGACTGGGGTGTTTTCGGCACAGGCGCAAGAGACTGACACCAAGTTAGTAGAAATAGCACCGCAACCCTTGGCATCCGCACTGCAAAGTTTCTCCGATCAGGCAGGACTACAGTTTGCGTATGTTGCAATCCTGGCCGAGGGTGTTCAGTCATTGGGTACAACGGGGTCAAAACCACCAAGGGAGGCACTGGATGCGGTGCTGGCCGATACCGGTTTGCAATATCGTTTTCTCAATGAGCAGACAGTGGCGATTACACCGATCAAGGACTCGAATGAGGTTTCCCAACGGGGAAAATCGGGAAAAGCCCAGCCGACGTCGGTGACTCTTATCGCCCAGGCTCAGACGTCGGCACAAGAGAATCAGACGAACGAATCAAGGATGACAACTAACCAAGATGATCGCGAAGACGAGCATGTTCCGCGACTTGAGGAAATTATCGTTAGTGCCCAGAAACGCGAGGAATCGCTCCAGGATGTGGCCGTCAGTATTACCGCGATCTCGGCCCGGGTCCTCGAAGATTTTGGCATTGATGACTTCCGCAAATACTCGTCGATGGTCCCCAGTCTTTCGAGCCCGTTTCATCCGCCGGCCGCCAGTCTGAGCGTCCAGCAGATCGGCCTTCGCGGCGTGCAGACCGTGAACGGCACCACTTTAAGCGGTCAAAATACCGTCGGTTTCTATATCAACAACACCCCGATCCCGCTCACTGACCCGCGTCTTCTCGACCTCGAACGGATCGAGGTTCTGCGCGGTCCACAAGGAACTCTTTACGGCTCGAGTTCGCTTGCCGGCACCATCAAGCTGGTGACCAAACGCCCCGATACAAGCGGATTCGAAGGGCGATTCGATGTCGGCCTGTCATCGACCAAATACGGCGGCCTCAACTACGAGGTCGACGGTATCTTCAACTTGCCGTTAAGCGACAAGGTGGCGTTGAGGATGTCCGCTTATGCGGAGGAAAATCAAGGTTATGTCGATTTCACCAACGTCGATTTTCTCGGCGTTCCCACCGGCGCTCAAAGTAGCAATGTTAATGATCAGAAGGTTTATGGTGGGCGGCTGATGATTGCCGTGGAAGCGTCGGACAATCTTAGGATTACGCCTAGTGTCATGTACAACAAACGCGAAGCCACTGACGGCTCCGGGTTCATGCCGCTAGAGGACGGACGGGTATTCTTCGGTCACATCCCCGTACCGGCAACCGACGAATTCGTGCTCGCCGATATTGAGATCGAGTGGGACATCGGACCGGTGCAGATTGTTTCGACAACATCCTACTTCAATCTTGAATCCGACATTGTCACCGATTTTACGGATTTCTTCTCCGCACTTCTGGTCGGCAATCCGTTTCTTCCGTTTCTCGTCGATATCGACCATGAAGAGTGGACGCACGAAACCAGGGTTCTTTCCGCATGGGAGAGCGATTTCCAATTCGTTGCCGGCTTTTTCTATACTGACCGCTTCGAGCAATCGAAGTTCTTTTCAGGTGCAGAGGGAGTTCCTGATATCTTCGGGTTTCCGAACCCCAACGACACTATTTTTAGCTCCCGGGAGCCGCGAGACCGGCGGGAACTAGCGTTTTTCGGAGAGGTATCGGTGGATATCAACGAATGGCTCAGGGCTGTAGTCGGGCTGCGGTATTTCGACTTTCAGTTTTCAACTGTGGACGAGCAATTCGGAAACGCGTTATTCGTTGACGGACAGAGCTCCTCATCATCTGGCGAGGCTTCACAAAATGGCGTCATCCCACGATTCCGTCTTGAAGTCCGAGCTAACGACGATCAGCTATACTTCGCTTCAGCGAGCAAGGGGTTTCGCATGGGTGGTGCGAATTTCACGTTACCTTCGACTCCGGGATGCGCTGATTCCCTCCAGGCCTTTTTCGGGGAACCTGGGCAGCCTACCGGCTTCGACTCTGATACTCTTTGGTCTTATGAGCTCGGTGGCAAGACATCGTGGTTCGACCACCGTCTGAACGTCAATTTTTCCGGCTTTCTGATCGATTGGAACAACACCCAGGTGAATGTCGATCTTACCACTGGCAATTGCCCTTTCAATGGATTGAGCACCAATCTCGGATCAGTACAGACCAAAGGGTTTGAAATTGAAATTGGTGCGACTCCTTTGGAGGGACTTAACATCTCGGCCGGTATTTCGCGCCTCGACGTCCAAATCAACGAGGACCTCAGATTCCCGGGGGCCACAGTGATTCTGGCTCAGAAAGGTGACAGACTGCCCGACATTGCGAAGTGGAGTTTTTCAATCCTCACCAATTATGTATTCCCGGTGACCAACGAACTGTCGGGTTTTATCCGCGGTGATTACCGCTATCAGTCGAGAAGGCAGACTTCTTTAGCGATCGGATCCGCCGCCTTTACCAAGGCCCCCTATCAAGTTGCTAACTTCCAGGGCGGGGTGACCTACCGGGATTGGGAAGCGGCTGTTTTCGTGGAAAATGCATTCAATAGTACTCCTAACCTGATCGGTGAACCGATAACCACATTCGCGAGCGGCCGACCCTGGATGTTCTCGTTACGGCCGCGAACAATTGGACTTCGGTTCTCCAGGCGACTTTGATGCACTACCGTGTAATTTTTAAGCCAGCTATCCTGCTGGCCTCGATCTTAACCGGGACTGTTCCTGCCGCTGAACCAGGATTAGGTCAAATCCACGAACCGAGTTTCGAAGATGTTTTAAGCATCGCCCGCGCTCACGGCCCCAAAATTGCCCCCGACGGATCGGCGGTCATCTACACGGTGCGGAAAACGAATTGGCGTAACGACCGGTTCGACAGCGAGATTTACCTCGCGCGGCGCCGTGCTAAACCCTTGGCATTGACCCATACCCAAGACGGTTCGTCCAGTGATCCCAAATGGTCTCCCGACAGTCGGCGGATCGCGTTCCTCGCTGATCGTGGCTCGGGCCGCCAGGTTTATATAATCTCGACTGAAGGCGGCGAAGCGGTGCCGATTACGGCCGTCGAAGCCGGTGTTTTAGCCTTCGAATGGTCCCCTGACGGACTTACCATGGCGATCTTGATGAGGGATAGGGAGTTGCGTGCGATAAGTGAGAGGGTGGCGCGTTACGGTCGCTATAGGGTACGGGATGCGGAATATCGCATGACCCATCTGTGGCTATTGGATGTTGAAAAGGCCAAAGCTACCAACGGCGGTGCCAAAAGGTCAGCCGGGGAATACTTGCCCATTCAAGGCGAGTTAAAAGAAAGTCAGGGAAAATTGGACGGGGCTGCGGGGCCACCATTGAAACGTCTGACCGGTGGCAGCGGTTTTAATATCACCGGTTTTTTAAAAATATTTTCCTTTTCACCGGATGGTAAAAAGATCGCATTTTCCCACGGCCGCAATCCGTCGTTAAGATGGGTTATTGAAACCGATATTTCCATCGTCGATGTGGACAGTGGACAGATATCGTCAGTGGTGACCCGCGGGGGACACGACGGTTCTCCGATTTTCTCTCCCGATGGGCGGGAGATTATTTTTACGACCGTCAACAGTGACTTGAGGATTACAACAAATATCGTTATGGCAAGAACGCCGGTGAGTGGCGGCGAGATTGAGCAGCTTACGGCCGAGTTCGATGAGATGGCCATTCCGATTGCCTGGACAGACCAGGGAATCCATTTCCTGGGGCAACAACGGACGAAACAGCATGTATGGACGGTGGATCCAGAAACGCTGGAAATAACCAAACTGACGTCCAGGCCAAGTATTGTAAGCGCTGCCGACTTCACCGCCGATGGCCGTGAATTCGCCGTCTCTGGATCTTCGAGCTCGACGATCGAGGAAATATACCGCTTGAGCGCCGACGATCAAGAACCGCGGGCGATTACCAACATGACCGCTGCGGTTGCGGGTTGGCCGCGTCACTTGAGTGAAGTAATCCGCTGGAGGGCCAGCGATGGCGTGGAGATCGAGGGCATACTTTACAAGCCTTCTAACTTCATCGAGGGAAAACGTTATCCGTTGCTGGCCATCATTCACGGCGGCCCGATTGGCACCGACTGGCCGCGGCGCTTAGACGCAGACAATTTCGCCTACCCGATTGAACAATGGCTTGCCAAGGGCGCGTTGATTCTCATGGCAAACTACCGCGGTTCGACCGGATATGGAGAGGCGTTCCGATCCCTGAATCTGAGAAATCTAGGTATCGGCGACTCCCAGGATATTCTGTCGGGTATTGATTATCTTATCGAAATGGGTATTGCCGACCCAGACCGGCTTGGCGCCATGGGTTGGAGTCACGGCGGTTATGTTAGTGCCTTTTTGGCCACCACATCGAAACGGTTCAAGGCGTTTTCCGTCGGTGCGGGAATATCAGATTGGGCGGTTTATTACGCAAATTCCGACGCTTGGTTCGGCATGCGGTCGTACTTCGGGGCAACTCCCTGGCAGGACCCTGAAATCTATGCTGTGACCTCGCCACTGCACTACTTGCGCCAGGCCGCAACACCGACCCTCATCCAACATGGAGAACTCGACTACCGGGTTCCGATCGTCATGGCCAACGCTCTTTACCGGGGTCTCCGGGACATCGGCATCGAATCCAAGTTGGTGATCTACGAAGGGGCGGGACACACGCTTGAGAGCCCCAGGCAGCGTCTGGCTTCCATGGACGAAAACTGGCGATGGTTCCTGAAACATGTGTGGGGTGAGGAAGCCGGGCAATGAAGGAAATGACGCAACGGGTTCGCACGCTTCTTAATGGCACGTTTGTTGTCGATGCGGTTTTGCCCGGTGCGCCTTATACGTTTACAACGATGAAGCTGACATCGTAGAACGCCTCCTGGCGCGCTACCAGCGCGGCAGGGTAGACTTCGCGTCCTGCACGGTGGCTGCGGACCATCAACCTGGCGTCGAACGGACGATGGCCAATATCGCTCGCTCTCGCCGCTGGATTTTGAGTCAACCGGAGCGTTTCGTTTTTATCGAGTCGCTGGTCGATCTTAGGCACACGGCTATGTGGGGGGTGGTGCCTAAGTGTTGGGGCGTAGTCGCGACCTCGACCGTTTTCGCTCAAGCGTCGACGGTTTTAGGAGTAGGGGCAGATAGCATGAGCAGAGGCAATTCATCGGGATGTTACAAAACCATTGTTTTATCAGGAGAAAAATCTTATGACTGAAAACACTACCAGACGTGATTTCGTCAAGAGTGCGGCCGCAGTGGTCGCCGGCGCCGGAATCGCATCGACAACGAGTATTTTCGATATTCCCACAGCCCATGCTTCGGGAAGTACGGGTTCTGGCGATATTCAGGCCCAGTTGGAAAATGCGATTAAACGTCACAACGTTGCCGGAGCGAGTGTCGCGTTGTACAACAAAGGCGAGATGAAGTTCGCTGCTGCGGGTATCGCCAACATGGTGACCGGTGTTGAGATGACCACCGATACAATTATGCAGATCGGTTCTGTGACCAAGGTGTTTACCGCGACGATTATTATGCAGTTGGTGGATGAAGGCCTGCTGGAACTTGATCGGCCCGTAGTCGAATACCTGCCCGATTTCCGTGTCGGCGATCCCGAGGCGAGCAAGAAGATCACGGTCAAGATGCTGATCAACCATACCAGCGGCATTGATGGTGAGGTATTACCTGACCACGGCCATGACGAGGAAACCATCGAAAAACTGGCGCAGCGGGCGGCAAGTATGGGACAGATACATGCACCGGGCAGGGACGTGTCCTATTGCAATACCGGTGCGGCGCTTGCGGGTTATTTGGCGCAGCGGGTTCTCGGCAGGAGTTGGTATGATCTGGTGAAAGAAAGGATTTACGCTCCCCTCGCCATGGAACATTCTGTTTCGATTCCGGAGGATGCCCTGCTTTACAGGGCCAGTGTCGGTCATCATTTAAACCAAGGGAGCGGTAAACTTGATCGCACTTCCTTTGTGTTCTTGCCGATGAGCTTTGCGCCCGCAGGCTCGACGCTAATGATGTCTGCCCGTGATCTCTGTACCTTTGGCGCTGCGCATATGGCCGGCGGCATGGGACTGAGCGGTACGCGACTTCTTTCCGAAGCGAGCACCATGGCAATGCGCAAGGAAACGTCACAGTACAAAGGTGCGGGTGGTTCCCGTTTCGGCCTTGGATGGTCTCTGTTGAAAAATGGTGCGGTGGGTCATGGCGGCGGCGGTCCCGGTATTCGCGCCCAGATATATGCTGATCCGGAAGCGGACCTCGTGGTCGTCGTTAACACTAATACCGCGCACGGCTATTCGCTTATTACCGAATTGGCTAACGACTGGGTAAAGGCGATTTCCGGCAGCGAAGCCTTCACCACCAACGATCCGTCAATCGTTGATGAAACAGTGGACACCAAGCGTTACGTGGGCACTTACGAGAACATCATTATGCGCCATGTTGTCATCGAGCACACTGACGGGCTCGCCGTTTCTTCGTCCAACAAATTTGCGTTTTACGATACCTCGACGACCGAGGTAGCACCGTTTATCCTGGCCAAACCCGTCGGTAACGACAGCTTTGTACTCGTCCCACCCGACGATCAAGCGGCGAACAATCCGGTTCAGGGGCAAGGTAAAACTGTTATAAAGTTTGTCAATGCCATGAACGACGGACGCATGGAGCACTTAGCCGCTTCTGGCCGGCTTTACCTGCGAAGAAAGTAATGATACCAAGGAGCGGTGCCGGTAGCGGGGGAGGGGCAACGAATGTCCACGCCATTGGTTCCAGCTGATAACCATTTTCTTGTCTGAACTATGATGTTGGTGGTTGTCGTCATCGTCCTTCGCGGCGAGAAGATGAAATACATCGGCATGGTTACGGGACCCGGTATTCTGATCATCCTGTCGGTGGTACTGTCCAACCTCGGGATCATTCCCCACGATGCGCCGACCTACCAGGCGGTCAGGACCTATTTGCTGCCCGCCGCCGTACCGCTACTTCTGCTTGGCGCCAATATCCGCAAGGTGAAAACATGAGCTTCGTTAACAATCTGACTTCAACGTTGAAGCGGAGAAATGACTTACCCAGATCAAAAATGAAATTATTCAGAAAACCAATGAGGGAAGCAACAATGATGAATTATCCATTTCGGAGTGATCGAATCTATCGTATGCCAACGCATTTTGGGCCTTCTTTGGGGCCCCGGCAAGGGCTCAATGGTCGGCGCTACCCATGCACTGATTCACCAAAGGCAACAACCATTCGAGCAGCGTTCGAGGCCCGGGCATCCCAATTGGAAAAGTATTTACCGCCCGGGTTTTTATTACGTACGCCAAATTTGATCTACCTGACGTTTTGTTATGCGACCAACATAGAATGGCTGGCTGGGCGCGGGTATAACACTTTTGGTGTATCCATACCTGCTTCTTATCGAGGCCAGCACGATTCTGTGGATGGCGATTTGTTGCTGGTTCTTTGGGAGAATATGGCGGATCCCATTATTACGGGAAGGGAGGATCTCGGATTCTCCAAAGTGTACTGTGAGATTCCAGAGCCGCAATTTAGCGGCGGAAACGTTATCTGCCGGGCAAGCTGGGATGGCTGCCAGTTTGCAATGCTCCGGCTTACCGGTCTAAAGGAAGTGGACACTGAAGACCTGCCGAAGGGTCCGCGATCAGAAGGTATTCTGCATTTTAAATATATACCCAAAACCGGCTGTATGGGTGAAGCTGATGCTGCCTACCCGGTAATTACGCCCGAGGGGAACACCAACATGACGTGTCATGATGCCATGATTGCCAGTAGTGCCCAGCAGAACTTCAGTACATCCACCTGGGAAGAGTTGCCGACCCTTATCCACATTGTTGATGCCTTGTCATCGCTTGATATTGGCGAGTGTATTGAGGCGACGGTGATGCAATCAACTGGTGCTAAAGATCTCAGTGATCAGAGGATCCTTCGCTAAGTGACCTTGGCTGACAGCCAGGCAAACGTTGTTACCAGTTTCGTGCATCTCAGGGAAAAACTCCGGAACAGATGGGCAATTCCAGGGCAGCAGTCAATTAAATCGAACGTATAAAACGGGTAATACTGTCATGAACAATAAGTGGGCATTAAGAGCCGGGCAACTGACTTTAGAAACTCGACCATTCATCGGTGGGGAATATGTGAAGCCTCTGAGCAAGGAGGTGTTCCACACTGAAAATCCTGCAAATATAAACTGGCTCGCTGAGTTCCCTGATTGTGGCGTTGAGGATGTGGATGCAGCGGTGGCTGCGGCGCGTGCCGCATTCCGGGGCGAATGGCACTACTTGAGCCCGGATCGGCGCAAAGTGGTACTGCTGGCTTTCGCTGATGAGATACTGAAAAACCGGGAGGAGCTTGCTCTTCTTGATTGCATTGAAATGGGGATGCCCATCTCAATGGCGCTTGCCAATGTGGGTGTTGCGGCTGATTATATCCAGTATTACGGCGAACTTGCCGATAAAATATACGGTGAAATAGCACCAACTGATCAGGCCAACACGCTCGCCATGACACAGCTGGAACCCCGGGGTGTTGTGGGCGTTATTTCTCCCTGGAACTACCCTTTGTTGACGGCGGTTCTGGCAATTGGGCCGGCGCTCGCGGCAGGCAATGCTGTCATTTCCAAACCATCGGAGCAAGCCCCGTCATCGGCGCTGAAGCTTGCGGAAATCGCTATGAAAGCCGGACTGCCTGCGGGCACACTGAATGTGGTGCCAGGCTGCGGCGTCAGCGCCGGTACCGCTCTTGCTAAACATATGGATGTGGATAAGATGCATTTTACCGGGTCTACCGCTACAGGCCGGCAGCTTATGGTCTATTCCGGCCAGTCCAATGGTAAGCCTGTCATGCTGGAGGCGGGTGGCAAATCTCCGCAGATCGTTTTTGGGGATGCTGTTGATATTGAAGGTCTTGGAGCCGCTCTTGCTCACTCGGCATTTACCAACACAGGCCAGCTGTGTGTGGCGCGAACACGACTACTGGTGCATGAAAGTGTCAAAGATCAGGTCATAGAGCTTGTTCGCGCTGCCACTAAAGAAACCTTTACCACCGGCGATACGTTTGATGAAAGCGTGAACTTTGGCCCCCTTTCCAGCCGAAAGCAATATGAACGTGTAACCGGTTTTATGGAAGTAGGGGAAAACGACGGTGCCGACCTGCAGATGCTTGAAACTTCCGGCCAGGTGCCGGAGAGTGGCTTTTATATACCGCCTTCCATGTTTGCCAGTGCCCGAAATGATATGCGGGTAGCACAGGAGGAAATTTTCGGCCCGGTTATGGCGATTATCAGCTTTAAAACTGAAGCAGAGGCTATAGCTCTGGCCAATGGTGTCTGCTACGGCCTTGCCGCGACGGCCTGGACCCGTGATATCGGCCGGGCTCGCCGTTTGGCCCGCGATCTGGAGGCTGGCCGGGTGGAGATTCGCGCCACTACTGCACCCGGTGCAGGGCTTACCACTCTTTCTGCTGAACCCTTTGGTAACTCCGGTCATGGGGTGCTTGGAGGTATCAGGGGGCTTGAACCTTATATCCGCCTGAAAGGCGTGCAGATTATCACTGATTAGCAGGATGTTTCAGTCATGAAAATAGCGATGAAACCGGATGAAGTCAAGAACGTGGGACTTGTTGGGGCTGGTGTTATCGGGTGCGGGTGGGCTGCTCATTTTTTAGCCCGTGGGCTGAATGTGGTGGCCACTGACCCGCACCCTGAAGCAGAAAAGCGCATGCGGGAGATGGTGAAAAGGTCCTGGCCTGCACTGGAGCAGTTGGGGCTGGCAGAAGGTGCCAGCCAAGACCGGCTGACTTTTGTTCCTTCCATACCCGAAGTACTCACGGACATAGACTTTGTTCAGGAATCCACACCTGAAGATGAGGCCTTGAAAACCAAGGTAATGCAGGTCATTGATGAGGCGACGAGGCCGGATGTTGTCATTGCCTCGTCCACTTCGGGTTTTTTGCCGAGCAATTTGCAGGCCCATTGTAAAAACCCGGAACGCGTGCTGGTCGGACATCCTTTCAATCCGGTATATCTCATGCCGCTTATTGAAGTGGTGGGTGGTGACAAAACGACACCCGAAACCATAGCCTGGACCATGGCCTTTTATAAATACCTGGGTCATGATCCGCTTCATTGTCGCACCGAGGTGGAAGGTCATTTGGGTGGCCGTTTTCAAGTCGCCGTTCTGAATGAAATGTTGCATATGGTAGAGGAAGGGGTTGCAACAACTGACGAGCTGGATGCTGCCCTTTGCTGCGGAGCCGGTATGCGTTGGGCTTTGTTGGGTGCTTTTATGACGGTTCGATCAAATTGTGGTGATAAACCCATCCGCACTACGCTTGAAGCGTGGCTCCCGATTATGAAGCTGTCACGAAGCAAGCTGGCTGGACCTGAAATGACACCTGCTCTGATTGATAATCTGGTAGCGGGCATGGATGGTCAAGCTCAGGGCCATAGCGCTGAAGAGCTTTGTGCTATGCGGGATGAATTTTTGGTGGGCGTTGTCAAGCTGCGCAAACAAGTTGCGGCCAAGTATGGTTTTAGTCAGGGGCGTTTTCAGGAGCAGGGAGTATTACAGCATCATGAAACCTGACTGTCAGCGTAGGAGTGGCATAACTGCTACACGGTCTTTGGGTATTGTCAAGTTGGTACTGACAAATAAACTCACTGAAATTGATAGAATCGGAGGATGAATACATACAAACGTCACCGGGTATAGGCAGCATTAATGCTATATTGCCAGAAACCCGCATGTATTGAACTACCCGTGACTCAGGGTTTTCAGTCTTCTCGGCGTGAAACTGTCGTTGATTTGAGTGCCAGAGGCCGGATTTTACCCTGCTACCCTCTA
>JAJFLB010000048.1 GCA_021772915.1 Gammaproteobacteria bacterium
CAGGGAGGTACCCAGATGTCCCCACTGCGTCGCCTGAGGGCGCCTACTCTTGGTGCAGCCCTTGAGAAGGACCGGGCCATTCTCTGCTGTCTGCGTCTTGTCCTGAAACATCTGGGTACCTCTGAATCCGTAGTTATCACAGGGACGGAGCACTCGTGTGCTGTCCACACGTGGACAGGATATTGTAAACGTTTGAACAGATGCTGAAAACGACTGGTTGAGTGGCTTGCAAATAATCCAGCAGGCCTGTGGATAACTCTGTGGAAAAAGTTGTCTCAAGCACATCGGCTTTGGGGCGTGTTAATATTGCCTCAGATTCTTCGGCAACCCGAAAAGCATGAAAAACGTAAAAAAACAATTGTTTAAGAACCACTCTGTATGATTTCATCTCAACAAGTTCATTAAGCCCATGTTTTTCAGTCGTGCGTTTGCATCTGTGCATAAGAAACAGTTGGCAGAACTTGCTAAAGGATTAATTACAGGACGAGTCAGGTAGGGGCTGCCATGGCGGGATTGATGTCTTTGGGGTTGTTTGTCGCTGCTGGTTTGTCGTTACTGGCGGGCTTCCCGGTCGCCTTTACCCTGGCTGGTGTTGCGCTGGTTTTCGCCCTGCTGGGAATGTTGACGGGAACGTTTGATCCGTCCTTTCTGGGGGCCTTCCCCAGTCGTATTTTTGGCATCATGAGTAACGAGACACTCATTGCTGTACCGGTTTTTGTATTTATGGGTGTCATGTTGGAACGCTCAAAGCTTGCGGATCAGTTGCTGCAGGCATTGGCTCAGCTGATGCGACGGATCCCTGGTGGTTTGGGTCTTGCCGTGATGGTGGTGGGGGCACTAATGGCCGCCAGCACAGGTATCGTAGGGGCCACGGTAGTCACCATGGGATTGCTGTCGTTACCTACCATGCTCAAGAACAAATATGACCCATCCATTGCCACCGGCAGTATCTGCGCAGCCGGCACGCTGGGCCAGATAATTCCACCATCCATTGTTCTCATACTACTTGCAGATGTGTTATCCAACGCCTACCAGCAGGCCCAACTGCAGTTGGGCATATTCAGTCCGGAAACGATATCGGTGGGTGAGTTGTTTGCTGGTGCCCTGCTACCGGGACTGTCCCTGGTTGGACTTTACATGCTGTACCTGATCGTGATGGCCATTATCAGGCCACGGTCCATGCCGGTGGTGGAGCGTGAATCCGGCGATGGCATATCACTCCTGAACCTCATGGGTCTGCTGGCGGGACCGCTACTACTGATTGCAGCCGTGCTGGGGTCTATTTTGTTGGGTCTGGCAACACCTACCGAAGCGGCGGCCGTGGGTGCAACAGGTGCCATGTTACTGGCGCTCAAACAGAGGCAGCTTTCAATGGAAACCTTGCGGAGCGTGGTCTATCAATCCACCAGGGTCAGCGCCATGGTTTTCATGATTTTGATTGGTGCGTCATTGTTCAGCCTGGTGTTTCGTGGCTTCGGTGGTGATGAATATGTCCAGTCCCTGCTGGCGAACCTGCCTGGTGGTGAGATCGGCGCCATGCTGGCGGTCATGCTGGTTTTGTTTTTACTGGGCTTTATCCTTGATTTTATTGAGATCACCTATGTGGTTATCCCCATCGTTGGTCCGGTTCTGCTGGCCATGGGAATCAACCCCGTGTGGCTCGGTGTGATGATCGCCATCAATTTGCAAACTTCATTTCTGACGCCACCATTTGGCTTCTCATTATTTTACCTGCGTGGTGTCACACCGGCGGAGATAGAAACCTCAGCGATCTACCGGGGGGTAATTCCTTTTATTGCCATTCAGCTATTGATGCTGGGCTTACTCAGCCTGTGGCCGGCTTTGGCCACTTGGCTACCAGCAGTAATATACGCGGGTCCCTAGGACCGACGAACTAGCACTTCGGGAACCACCCGGATCTGCACAAAACCCGACATGGGCCCGTAGGACTGACGAGCTTGCTCGTCGGGAATTCTCAATGGGAGCGTATCTTGCAAGGGCACAACGTCCCGGTCTGGGCAGGCCCTCCAGAGACCCGCTCAAGTACGTGGCCCAGGCCAGCCTCTCGACTGGTTCCCGGTCTCACCTTCTCCTTGTAGCGCTCTGTCGCCGACATCCTGTCGGCTCAAGGTCACCGGAGGGCCTGCCCAGACCGGGACGTTGTCTTGTGCGAAACCGACGGGTCCATCATGACAGGGTCGCCGGTTCTAACTGTCGGGTCGCAGATTCACAAGTGTGCGTTCAGATATCGTTGTCCACGGATTGACGATATCGTAATAGGCGTTGAAAGAAGCGTAGATTCGCCCCATCAATTCACTCTCGCTGGCCATTTCAAGCATCAGCTCATCACTGATCTCTCGCAGGTGATTAAGCACCTCATCAGGTAGACGGCGGAGCTGCACACCGTGCTCATTGAGCAATGACCGAAGGGCTACACCGTTGTTGTAAGTAAAGTCTGACAGGGTTTCCATGACCCCAGCCTGGCAGGCGACTTCAACGATGGCTTGCAGATCGGCAGGCAGTGTGTCCCAGGCCTCCTTGTTGATCATGCACTCCAGACCAGTTCCCGGCTCGTGCCAACCTGGGTAGTAGTAATACTTGGCGGCACGAAACAGACCGAAAGCAAGATCGTTATATGGGCCAACCCACTCAGTTGCGTCGATGATGCCAGTTTGCAATGCCGTAAATAACTCTGCTCCGGGAATGGTTTGTGGGGTTCCGCCGGCCCGCTTCAGAATTTCTCCACCTGGTCCCGGAATGCGCATCTTCAGGCCGTTGAGGTCATCCAGGCTATTTATTTCGCGGTTGAACCAACCAGCCATCTGGGGGCCTGAATTACCTGCGAGAAAGGGGATGAGCCCGTAGGGTGCGTACACTTCCCGCCACAACTCCAGTCCACCGCCGTGGTAAATCCAGCCGTGCAGTTCCTGTGCACTCATACCAAAAGGGATACCGGCAAAATACTGAGCGGCTGGCACTTTGCCCTTCCAGTAATAGGTGGCGCTGTGGCCCATTTCAGCCGTCCCCTGGGTAACAGCGTCAAATACCTCAAACGGAGGCACGAGCTCGTTGCCACCAAAAACCCTTATGTTGAGCCGCCCGTTACTAAGCTTGCTGATGGATTCTGCCAGGTGGTTGGCGCTGGTTCCCAGCCCGGGAAAATCACGTGGCCAGGAAGTGACCATTTTCCATGTAAAAGTTTCCATTGAGCCACTTTCCGTGCACGCCGGTCTTGCTGTGGTCTGATCAGCACATGCACCCAACAAACCGGCTGCGCCGGCCAGTCCTGCAACCCCGACAAATTTTCGTCTATCCATGGATTACATTCTCCTGTGTTCCAGAACTATTGCGGCATTCCCAGGCGCACGTTTTGTGCATTGGGTCTGAACAACCTGATTCACTATCCATTTCACCCGGGAATAAATCAAGGATCACCCAACTCGTGGTGCTATAGTGAGTAGGAGTGTATAGCAGTTCAGGTTTTTGATGAAATCAGACGATATCTCAGAAATTACACGATTGTTAGGGGAGCTTCGTGAAGAGCACCGTGACCTCGATCAGGCGATCAACCGCATGGCCATGGATCAGTGGCAGGATCAGTTGCGGCTGCGACGCATGAAAAAACGCAAGCTGAAGTTGAAAGACTGGATTGCCCGACTGGAGTCGAAATTGATCCCGGATTTGGATGCCTAGCTGTGAATTCCAGTATCGTTGTACACACCGCGTGTCCGAGTAACTCGTAATTAGTCTGCTACGCCTTCCTCCGAGGGTTTTTTTGCCACCGGTGTCTGCCGGTCAATTTCCTGCCGAATGGCTTCCCCGAGTATGAATTTTGCGTCGTTGCTGACGCGTCTGAGACGTTGGTCAAATACCAGTTTTTCATCCTCGTTGGTCGCAAGGTAGCCGGTTTTGCGTAACTGAGCGATGAAGCCCCTGAACAGAGCCTTGTCGGAGAATTCAGGCGCATCAAACTCATGCAACATGGATATTCTTTGGGCGGTGTGGATACACAAGCGTTCCAGGTCCTCTCTGCTCAGCACGCCGGAGCCGTTTCTTGCCAGTACAGAAATCGTAATCAGGTAACGTCTGATAGTCTGCAGCAGGCTGTGTGCCATGATTTTCAATTGCATTACGGCTTCGGGGTTGTCCCTGGCGTGCGACAAGGTTTGCCCATCCCCCCTCCTGACCAGGAGGCCGTGTTGAACCAGTTGCTCAATGGATTCATCCAGTGCCCGGGTTATCTCTATCTGACTCCAGGGGATGAACAACTCAGCCTGCAAAAAAGGCTGGGTGGCAATTGCAAACTTGCGCAAGTGGTCGATCAAAAAACTACGGTGCTCCAGGAAACAACAGGCGATCAACGAGGGTAATGCCATCAGGTGGGCGATATTGTTGCGGAAGTATGTCAGACCCACCGCGCGGTCAGACTGGATGAAAATGATATCGCCGAGTTCGTGTGGTCTACGCAACAGGATTTTCATTTGGAAACCGTATTCAATCACTTCATTGGCGCTTTTGCTGGTTACCGTCACCCGTTCAGGTGTGGGCGCATGGCTCAATAATGATTGGTACAGTGCTATCTGTCGGGCCAATTGTGATTCTCCAAGCGCATGTCTTGGAGTGCCCAACATGACCAACGCCAGCAAGTTAACCGGGTTGACATCGGCGCTGGCATTGATACGCCTCATGATCGTCTGGCTAAGATCGTTGACAAGGTGGCTTAGCCAGCTTGGGGTGACATTTTCACCGGCACTGGTCTCTCGCCACTGTGGGTCATGTCGGTCGAGCAAGTTATCGAGGAAGACGGGCTCACCGAGACTGACATGCGCTACGCCATAGTTATGTTGCATGACACCAAAAATCTTGATCAGGTCAGATAATTTTTCCGAGCGCTTCGTCTTGCCGGATAACTCTGTAGTATAGCTATTACCCTCAGCCAGCCGCTCGTAGCCAATGTAAACCGGTTGGAACATGATGGGTCTGGATGGTGCGTTCAAAAAACCCTTCACTGACATGGCCAGCATGCCGTTTTTAGGTGGCAGCAGACGACCGGTACGGCTACGGGTGCCTTCGATGAAGTACTCAAGAGAAACACCCTGTGATTGAATGGTGCTCAAATACTCATTAAATACAGCGGCGTACAACTTATGCGACTGAAAAGTCCGGCGCAGATAAAATGCGCCACCACGGCGTAACACGGAGCCTACAACCGGCAAATTCAGATTTACACCTGCCGCGATGTGCGGTGGTACTGAACCTTGTTCGTGTATCAGGTAGGACAGCAAAACGTAATCAAGGTGGCTGCGGTGACAGGGCACATAGATTACTTCGTGACCAAGCGCATGGTGGTGAAGATCTTCGAAATGGTTCACCGTAATGCCGTTGTAGATTCGATGCCAGAACCAGGACAGAAAGGTTACGGCAATGGTAATGAATGAGTAGGAGTAATTGGCAGCAATTTCACGTGCGTATTTTGTTGCCATTCGCCGGGCTTTTTCCGCTGAAATGCCCTCACTCCTGGCTTTTGCCTCAATTGCTGCAGCAACAGCGGACGACTTGACGACGCTGCCTACGATAGTTCGGCGGTGCGAGAGGTCAGGTCCTATGGCAGCAGTTCGCACGCGTCTGAAATGTACCCTGAGTATGCGCGAGACTTTTCTAAGTGCTACCGCCTCGTCTAAACCTTCTGCCGCCATATTTTTCAGGGAAAGTGGGCGGCTGAATTGCACAAAGGTCTTGCGACCGTTAACCAGTGTGCTGAAGAATCGACGCAAACGACCGGCAATTTCCCAGTTCTCGGCAAACACGGTGCGTGTTAAGCCGCTCTCCTTGCTCGGTCTTTGACCGACAAGCACTGTAACAGGCACCAACTGGATATCCAGCTCAGAATTTTCCCAATTCCCGTCTATCACTTTTTGCAGCATGGCGGAATGACTGCGTGTAGTCGGGCGCCGGATAAAAAGACCCTTGAGGCGTTTCAATGTAGCGTAAGAGCGGGTGGGGCTTTCGGAGAAGCACCGTATGGGCAATAGTGGGCGGGCCAATCCTTGCTGTTCGCAACATTTGTCCAGAATCAGTACCGAGGACAGGGCATATGCATCCATTACATAACACACAGGCCGTTCATCACCGACGCCGATATTGCCATCGACATCAGCGTGGATACGTGGGTTAACCCACAAACAAAGAACCCAGCGTAGTAACAGATACCAACGCAGTTTGAGCCTGTTGATCAATGTAGTTTGTTGGTTCAGTTTATTTGACATT
Source organism: Gammaproteobacteria bacterium (assembly GCA_021772915.1). Lineage (GTDB taxonomy): Bacteria > Pseudomonadota > Gammaproteobacteria > Xanthomonadales > SZUA-36 > SZUA-36. The sequence continues at coordinate 6,268 of JAJFLB010000048.1, forward strand.
TTGGTTAGTACTCCATCCGTGTGATAACTACGGATTCAGAGGTACCCAGATGTTTCAGGACAAGACGCAGACAGCAGAGAATGGCCCGGTCCTTCTCAAGGGCTGCAACGCAGTGCTGGGACATCTGGGTACCTCCCTTCGGGCGAACTGGGAAGCGGTCGTCCGTGGTGCCGCATCACTTGGCAAGGACCGGGCCATTACCTGTGTGCTGCACCAAGAGTAGGCGCCCTCAAGCGACCCCACGGTCAACCACTTCCCAACTCGCTGAACTCGCAGTTATCACAGGGATGGAGTACTAGGGGCCGTTCTCTCGACCGGTTCCCGGCCTCACCGTCTCTCATCTTCTTCCTGTTTTGGGCTAAATGTTACACCATCACGTGGAAATTGATGTCGTATTTGGCCGGAAGCTACGCATTATCAAAAAAGCGTTCGCACAAAAAAAACCCGGACGAGGCGCGAGGCCCGTCCGGAAATCCGGCGGAGCCGGAGAGGATCGGTCTAATGGATCAGTCTGCAATTCTATTTTTTATTATGTAGTTATAGCTATATCGTAATGTCAAACATTAACTATTGTCAACACTTTTTTTAAAAAAGACACTGGCTCTTCAGACCGTCAAAACTGGTTTATGTGTGATTCGTGAAGTAACCACTGGCAAAATGATGGGGTCAGGATGCTCTTAGAGCGTCTGCTATTTCCTCTTGGATGGCTTCAGCAGCAGCCCTGGGATCTGGGGCGGTTCGTATCGGACGGCCCACAACAAGATAATCCGCACCGTCTTTTATGGCCGCATAAGGTGTCATGACCCGCTGCTGATCGTCGTCGTTGTGCACCGGTCGGATACCGGGGCACACCGTGATCAGATGAGGGCTGGTATGTTCACGTAGTGCACTAACCTCCAGTCCGGATGAGACGACACCGTCACAGCCCAATGCCAGCGCTCGTCGAGCGCGTGACAAGACCAGTGCTTTGGGATCGCAACGGAAACCAAGGTCATCAAGATCACCCTGGTCCAGACTGGTTAGTGCGGTTACCGCGAGTATTCGCATGCTCCCCTTTGCCTCTGCGGCTGCCCTGAGCATGGAATCGTTACCATGAACAGTGCAAAAATCTACCTGATTGCGGCTCAATTGACGGACTGCAGCAGCTACGGTGGCGGGAATGTCAAATAACTTCAGGTCGGCAAAAACCTTTTTTCCGCAATCTTTGAGCTGGGTCATCAATTCAAAATAATGTCCCGACAAGAATATTTCCAAACCCAATTTGTAAAACTCAACCGAGTCTCCGAGGCAGTCTATTAAGCCTTGAGCCTCTTTCAGGTTGGGTACATCAAGCGCAAAAATCAATCGTTCGCGGCTGGTAATTTTAGTATTCATGTTCAGTCCGCATACTACACTGTTATTGCAGAAACTCAGTAATGAATTTGGCAGTACGCCGGGGTTGCTCCATGTGGAAGTGATGATGACCGCTAACCCGAACGTGCTTACTATTGGTCAGGGCTGTCAATCGCTGCTCCAATTTATCTGCACCCAGGAAGTCCAATAGTGCAGGCGATGTCATAGCCAGCGTTGGAGAACAAACTGCCGTGAGTATGTCCAGCACCTGGCCTTCCATCATCAACTGTGGAGAGCGCCAGTTTAGCCGTGGGTCGGTACACCACCGGAAATACTCACCCTTCTTCTCCAGCGATCGTTCACACAAAAGGCGTGCGATTTCATCCGACAGTTCGGTATTTCGTTGCCGGGCGAGTACGGCTTCTTCAATTGACGCGTAGTTCCTGAGATTGCTGGAAGTCTTACGCACCGATCGCAACGACAAACGCAATTGCCGGGCGGCCTGTTCCGCTGGCAGTGATACCACACCAACAGAGTCCAACAGCACCAGACGCTTTACGCGCTTGGAAGAGGCTGCTGCAAAGCAGCTGGCCAAACTCCCACCCAATGAGTGACCGATCATGTGACAACTGTCCCAGCCCAGACCATCCAGGGCCTCGCCCAGATCGTAAAGGTACTCACTCAGGTAATAGCGACTGTGTTCAGGCCGGTGGGAAGACAGACCATGGCCAGCGAGGTCCAGTGCCAGTAGATCGAAGTTCTGCAAATGGTCAGCCAGTGGGATGAAGGATGCTGCATTGTCCAGCCAGCCGTGCAGACACAGGACTCGTGGTGCGCCGGGATTTGACCAATGCAGTCCGGTCAGACTACCCCATGAGAGCGGGATTTCTATTTTTTCAGGTTGCTTCAACACGACCCCAGACTGGTGTGGTGTACCATTTATACGTTACACCACACTTGTTTCTCCAATATTCAAGCTGGAATTATGCCGACGTCAGGTTTGCGTATGCCAGTACCAGCCATTTGGCCCCGACCGTATTAAAATTAATCTGCACACGAGCGTGCTCACCGGCACCTTCAAAACTAATAACCGTACCACTGCCAAATTTTTTGTGGCTGACAGTTGCACCCAGCTGGAATGGCCAGTCCTGTTTAATACCAGAGTATGAGCTGCGGTATTGCGGTGCCCTGGGGCTGACCCAGGGGCGTTGGTCTTGCATCCGTGGCCGCACTTCGTTGATCAGGTCAGAAGGTATTTCCGACAGAAACCGGGATGGTCGACTGTGGGTTTCCGAACCGTACATGCGCCTCACTTCTGCGTGGCTAAGGCACAGTTGCTCACGTGCGCGGGTCATGCCCACATAGCAGAGACGACGTTCTTCTTCGAGCCGTCCTCCCGCTTCGGTAACGCTGCGTTGGTGTGGGAACAAACCATCTTCCATGCCTGCAATAAATACCCGTGGAAACTCCAGCCCCTTGGCCGAGTGCAGGGTCATCAACTGCACACAATCATCCCAGGCTTCGCCCTGGGTTTCACCGGCTTCAAGAGCTGCGTGGCTCAAAAAGGAACGCAGATCGGTCAAGCCCGCCTCCTCGTCTTCCACCGGTAAAATGAAGGCGTCGGCGGCATTAACCAACTCACCAAGATTCTCAAGCCTGGACTCCGTTTTTTCGCGGGGTTCTTTTTCGTAGTGGGAAACTAAACTACTGCCCTCGATAACGCCTTGCATTTGCTTGCCTAGCGTCCATTCTTCCATACGCTCGCGCATCGCGGTAATCAACTCCATGAAGTTGCGTACCGCACCAAGTGCTCTTGGTGGCAGTTGGTCTTGCCGGATACATTCCTGTGCGGATTGCCATAACGGAAGGCTACTTGCGCGCGCTTGCAGGCGTAGTGTTGAAAGTGTTTTTTGCCCGATACCACGCGTGGGTGTATTGATTACCCGCTCCATGGCTGCATCGTCGTTTGGGTTTTGGAGCAAGCGCAGGTAAGCCAGCGCATCCTTGACTTCCGCCCGTTCGAAAAATCGCAAGCCACCATAAACACGATAAGCAATTGACGCCTTGAGCAGGTATTCTTCAAACAATCTGGACTGTGCGGTTGTACGGTAAACGATCGCAACTTCCTCGGCCCGTCTACCCTGGGCCAGCCACTGCCCAATCTCTTCAACGACGTAGCGGGCTTCGTCTTGTTCGTTGAAGGCAGCGTATAGCGTAATAGGCACACCCTCTTCGCCGTCGGTCCATAACTTCTTGCCCATTCGGTTTTCGTTATTGGCGATCAGTGCGTTGGCGGCTTGCAGAATGGTACCCGTTGAGCGGTAGTTCTGTTCCAGCTTGACAGTTTGTGTCTGGGGAAAATCGCGGACAAAATGTTGCACATTCTCCACTTGTGCTCCGCGCCAGCCATAAATGGACTGATCGTCGTCGCCGACCACCAGCAAATTGCCTTCATTGCCGGCCAGCATGCGTATCCAGGCGTACTGGATGGCGTTAGTATCCTGAAACTCATCGACCAGAAGATGACTCATTCGTTTACGGTAGTGATCCAGCAAGGAGGGGTTGTTAAGCCATAATTCATGTGCATAGAGTAGTAGATCAGCAAAATCCACCAGCCCGGCGCGGTCACAGTAGGCCTGATAAAGTTCATAAACACGCACCCACTGGGATGTGACAGGATGGTCCATGTGTTCAATTGCATGCGGTCTTTGACCCTCGTCCTTGCGGGCGTTGATATACCACTGCAGTTGCCGTGAGGGCCACTGGGCTTCGTCCAGGCCCTCTTCCTTTAGCAGACGGCGCAGAACACGGTGCTGGTCATCTGAATCGAGAATCTGGAAATTTTCCTGCAGACCCGCTTCCCGCCAGTGCATGCGCAACAAACGGTGGGCAATGCCGTGAAAAGTTCCAATCCACAATGGTCGTGTGGATACCTGTAACAGGTTCTGCGCCCGTTCGCGCATCTCCCCAGCGGCCTTGTTAGTGAACGTGACTGCCAGGATGCTCAATGGTGAAATATGCTCGACCTGTATCAACCAGGCCAATCGGTGGATCAAAACACGGGTCTTTCCGCTACCGGCACCGGCCAGTACCAAGGTATGTTGAGAAGGGGTGGTGACCGCCTTACGTTGTGCTTCGTTCAGTTCGTCGAGCAGGTGGGATACATCCATTCTAGTGGCCCAACAAGGTAGTATTGATGGGCTCAGAGCTATCCAGATGCTCCAAGACAAGGCGCAGTCCGCAGGGAATGGCCAGTCCTTTCCAAGGGCTGCAACGCCGTATTGGAGCATCTGGATAGCTCCCTTCGGGCGAGTCGTGAAGCGGTCGTCCGCGGTGTTGCGCCTCTTGGCAAGGACTGGCCATTACCGGCGAGACGCGCCTAGCGGTCAACTGCTTCACGACTCGCTGAACCCACCAAAACTGCCTTGTTGGACCACTAGTTATTAGCCCGCTCTCTGTCGATTGCGCGGTAACCGATATCCTGACGGAAGAACACATCATCCCAATGAATATTTTGACAGCCGGAATAGGCGTACTGAGCCGCCTCACCCACAGTGTCCGCCAACGCACACACGCACAATACACGTCCGCCCGCCGTGACGACCTGTCCGTTTTCAAGTCGGGTTCCGGCGTGGAATGCACGCCAGGTTTTCGGCTTGTCGGCATCCAGTCCTGAAATTGCCCGGTCCTTTGCATAGTTACCGGGGTATCCGCCGGCGGCCATAACCACACCCAGGCAGGATCGGGGGTCCCATTTCGCACTCACCTGGTCCAGCCTTCCCTCGACTGCAGCGAGGCACAGTACCGACAGGTCAGATTGCAATCGCATCATGATGGGTTGCGTTTCCGGGTCACCAAAGCGAACATTGAATTCGAGGACCTTTATGTCACCCTGGGGTGACAGCATCAAGCCGGCATACAAAAACCCCGTAAATGGCATGCCCTGTTCAGCCATTCCGCGAACTGTTGGCTGGATTACACTGTGCATCACATTCTTGTGCACCTCATCATTGATTACAGGGGCTGGTGAATAGGCACCCATGCCGCCGGTGTTGGGGCCGAGGTCACCATCGTTAAGTGCTTTGTGGTCCTGGCTTGTGGCCAGTGGCAGAATATGTTGACCGTCAGCCATCACAATAAAACTGGCTTCCTCGCCTTCGAGGAGTTCTTCAATAATAATCCGGTGACCGGCCTCTCCAAAGGCGTTACCGGCCAGCATGTCCGTAACTGCTGTCTCGGCCTCAGCAGAGGTTTGCGCGATGACGACACCCTTGCCCGCGGCCAGACCGTCCGCTTTGATTACAATGGGTGCACCGTGCTCACGGATAAATGATCTGGCTGCGTCAACCTCAGTAAAATAGCCATAAGCGGCAGTGGGGATACCATGCCGGGTCATAAAATCCTTGGCGAAGGCCTTGGAGCCTTCCAGTTGGGCTGCTGCTGCTGATGGTCCGAAACAGGGCAAACCATTGGCGGTGAAAACATCGACAATTCCCGCTACAAGGGGAGCTTCGGGACCCACGATGGTAAGTTCGATTTGGTGTTGACTGGCAAAACTCAGCAAACCCTCGATATCGTCAGCAGACAGTGGAATATTCTCCACACCCGTTTCCAGCCCGGTGCCGGCATTACCGGGTGCCACATAGACCTGTTGTACCCGTGGGGATTGTGCGATGTGCCAGGCCAGAGCGTGTTCACGGCCACCGCTTCCAATAATAAGAATTTGCATCGCAGCGTCAGTGCCGGAAATGACGTACGCCGGTAAATACCATGGCGAGTCCGTGCTCATTGGCGGCCGCGATAACCTCGGCGTCACGCAAGGACCCACCAGGCTGGATCACCGCCTTTATACCGGCTTTGGCCGCGGTGTCGATACCGTCGCGGAAAGGAAAAAAAGCATCGGAGGCCATGCTCGCGCCCTGCAGGATCAAACCGGCATCCGCAGCCTTCCAGCTTGCGACGCGGGCAGAATCAACACGACTCATTTGACCTGCGCCAACACCCAAGGTGCGACCACCGGCGGCGTAGACAATGGCGTTGGATTTGACGACACGTGCAACCTTCCAGGCAAACAGGAGATCCAGCCATTCCTGCTCGGAAGGCTGGCGATTACTAACACAATCGCAATTGTCCCGCTCTACGCGGTTTTGATCCTTTTGCTGTACCAGCAAACCACCTGAAACCCGGTGGAAATGCAAATTCTCCGTGGGTGGAGGCGTGACGCCGCAGAGTAACAAACGCAGGTTCTGTTTTTCCGCGAAGCGCTCCTGTGCATCCCTGCTAAAATTTGGCGCAATCACGACTTCCACAAACTGCTTATCCGTGATGGTTACTGCAGTTTCAACATCCACTTCCTGGTTGAAGGCAATGACACCACCAAAACTTGAAACCGGATCGGTGGCAAAAGCATGCAGGTATGCTTCAGTGTTTTTGGCAGCGATGGCTACCCCGCAGGGGTTGGCGTGTTTGACAATGACACATGCCGGCTGTTCACCGAACTGGGTGACACATTCAAATGCAGCATCTGCGTCGTTGATATTGTTGTAGGAAAGTGCTTTACCCTGAAGTTGTCTTGCTGCCGCGATACCGGTGTGCTCCACCGCCGAATCAACGTAAAACCCGGCGTCCTGATGGGGGTTCTCCCCGTAGCGTAACTCCTGCCTTTGGCGGAACTGTGGTGTAAAGTAGTCGGGAAATTTCTGTGGCGGTCCGTCTTCACCCGATCTACGGCTAAGGTATGCCGCTACAAGACCGTCGTAACGGGAGGTATGCGCAAATGCTTCAGTGGCTAAAGTGAATCGGGTTCGCTCAGATACCTCGCCCGATTCAGCCAGCTCTTCAGCGACACTGTCATAATTGTTCGGATTGACGACCACGGTGACACGTTGGTGATTTTTTGCAGCTGCCCGCACCATGGCGGGGCCACCAATATCTATGTTTTCGATTGCCTCGGCAAGGCTGCATTTAGCATTTGCAGTGGTGGCCTCGAATGGGTACAGGTTGACGATGACAAGATCGATTGGCGGAATGTCCAGCTCTTGCATGATGTCCTGATCCTGTTGTCGGCCAAGTATGCCGCCGTGGATACGCGGGTGCAGGGTTTTGACCCGGCCATCCATAATCTCGACAAATCCCGTATGCTCGCTAACACCGGTAACACTCAGACCGGCTTCAATCAGCAAGCTTTTTGTACCACCCGTACTCAAGAGCTTGAAGTTCAGGTCAAGCAATTGTTGAGCGAATTGGGTAATACCTCGTTTGTCAGATACGCTGAGCAGCGCATAACGCGGACCGGTCCCAGGGTTAGCCTTCACCCTGCACCACTTACCAGGCAGGCCAACAAGGATGTATTGAGGGGCTCATCACCGCACCCGGGTGATCTTGTTAGTACGAGCGTTAATTGAATACCGCTGCATCTTGGTGCGCAATGTATTGCGGGTAATGCCCAGCATACCCGCAGCGCGTGACTGGTTGCCTCCAGTACGTTTCAGAATTTCTTCGATAAGAGGTGGCTCAATTTCTGCCAGTAACATCTGATAGAGATTTACCGGTGTTGTGTTACCCATGTCCTGCAGATACTTGCTGATGGTTTTTTGTACATGTTGCCTGATAGGGATGGATTGTTCAGTGTCATTGTGCATGGTGTGTTCTTGGGTTTTGTAATTACCAGGGTTTTATCAGAACACTAACATAATTGCCGAGGGCAGTGCAGGCACATTGAATAAAATTTTAAAGAAATTGGATTTCGAACCCTGCTGCCTGCGCACCAGGGTCTGCAAGTTCAAGCAAAACAGGCATCAGAACTGCAGTCGCCAGCCCGGATTCAAGGTCTGCACCCACACGTAAGTAGTCTGGTGGATGAAACCGTCGCTGTGCGATTGGCTGATTTGCTACATCCAACAGGGTTACTTCCAGCGCCGGTAACATCTGCGTGTGTGGTGCGAGATTTACAAAGCTAAGACTCAGTACGAGGATACCGCCGCGTGTCGGGTGCGTGTGCATGTCTCGACTAACCAGTTGAAAGTGTTCAGGGGTTTTTACTGTGCCTTTGGGTTGTTGCAAAAAGCCTAACTTCTCCACCAAACTGCTTAATACAGGGCTGTGCAGCATCGGGTCCTGAAACGTCCAGATCAAATTGGCGAAAGTCAAAAGTGTCAGTACCAGGGCTGAAATCCCCCAGGGGCTTAACAGTTTTTGACCAAGACCAGATGCCGGTTCGTTGTCATCACTGGCATTAACCGAAAAGGAGGAGGCCTGATTCAGCCCCAGGACTGGTGGAGTGACATTTACCCGTTTGGTTGATGAATGTGCCTTTCCGGTCGGCCATTGATCAGACAGGAGGTTCAATGCATCGAAGGTTTGCTTGCAGTGCCCACAGCGTACTGAACCGTGGGCGTGAGACAGAAACGCCGCGTCCACCGGGTGAACTGATTTACAGTGCGGGCAGCGTGTGTACATGAATTGGTAGTAGCCGGGCGAACGAATGAAAAGCGGCTCTATCCCTCATCCGGCCGTTCTTCATCGCCCGATGTCAAGTGTTGATAACGTTCAAGATCTGCCCGTAGACGAGCGCGTGTGTGGGCTTTCCGTTCTTCCAGGTTGGCCAGTCTTTTTTTATCACGGTCGATGTGGCTGTAAAGCGTGTGAATTTCTTTTTGCTGCTCTCGTCTGATGGGCCCGCCTGCCCGCTGCTGGTCGGCCGCCTTCCTGATGAATTCCCTGATAGCCGCGTTGGTGGTATCAAATGACAAATTGATCAATTTTTCATCATAGCCGAACTGGATGATTTCCTGCTCGAGTGTCGTGGCTATATCCTCTTCCGATCGGTACTTGACAAGTAACAGCTGGTCCGCTCGGCGTTGAAATTCTTTTTCAACGTCAAGTGACTCTGTTTTCTGGGGTGCTTGCTCTACCGGCGTTTCAGGGGTTACCGGATTCGCCTGAACCTGTCCGATTACGATACCAGCATCATTGAGAACTTCGTAAGGCTGATCCGCGAATTCGGCTGGCACCGTCGCACCATAGTAAACTTTGCCATCCTCGTCCTTCCAGCGATAGGTTTCTGCGCTCGGTGAAGTCGTTGCCAGCAGCAGAACAATAGCAACAACAAGCAGCATAAGTTTTTGGCGGCAAACTGAATTCATTAACACAGCCGTGTTAGACAACTAAACACCATAACGACCACGATAACGTCGAATGGCCTCGATGTCGACATTTGCAATAGATCGACTTTCCAGAAATTCAATAAGATCATCCAACCCGGCGATGGCTATTACCGGCAGTCCAAATTCCTCTGTTATTTCCTGTGCAGCCGATTTTTCACCCATACCGCGTTCCTGCCGGTCCAGTGCTATGGCGACACCGCAGGCTACCGCTCCAGCCTGATGAATCCACCCGAGTGACTCACGTGCCGAGGTACCGGCTGAAATGACATCATCGGTGATCAATACGCGGCCCCTGAGTTCCGCACCCACCAGCATACCGCCTTCACCATGGTCTTTGATTTCCTTCCGGTTATAGGCGAATGGTGTGTTGCGCTGGTGACGTGTGTTGAGCATGATGGCGATACCGGCTGCCAGGGGTACGCCTTTATAGGCTGGTCCGAACAGCATATCGAAGGTTAATTCTGAGGCGAGGATGGCCTGGGCGTAGCAGTCACAAAGTAACTCCAGGCTGCGCCCATCGTTGAACCCCCCTGCGTTGAAAAAATAAGGGCTGATCCGCCCGGACTTTAATTTGAATTCACCAAAGCTGAGGTTTGCCTGCTGCATGGCGAGTTCAAAAAACTGTTGCTTGTAGTTTTGCACCTGGGATTACCGGGTTGAAGATGTTGCCGGCATTTGTGCCACCAGCTCCGCACGCACCGAACTGACATTCACCAATGGCCGGCGGTGACGGTTAATCTCCTCTGTCGTATAAGGAATAAAGTCAGAACCAAGTTGTTCGGGGCTGAAGCTCTCAAGTATCCAGTTGAGAACATCTGCAACCTCTGCATCGGTCAATGCAGATTGGGAGGTGCCGGGGACCTGGATCAGAAATTTACGCCCGCCTTCAACTTGCAGGAAACGTCCCACTTCCTGTTTGAGTGCTGGAACTTTATCTGGTGTGCCGGCCCCATCTGCCAGGTGGCAGCCCTGACAATGCAGGATGTAATTAAGACGCGCTGAAGACATCTTCTGGGCCCCGGCATCCCGGTTACTGAACAGCAGGACCATGACAGTGGTCAGGAAAAGAAACAGCCGGACCATCAGGAGTCAGCGACAGCCAGTCCAAGCACCACGGCTGTGGAACAGTTGTAGCTAATATCCACTGCAGACCCTGCGCACCAGTTGATGTCATTGGAAAGGAAGGGCTGATATACCGGTCGGTCACCTTTGTTGGTGTTGCACAGGCAACGCCCACAACTAGATTTTCCACAACAGTCATTGTAGGAAATAATGTAATCCTTACCGTCGACCGGGTTGGTACAGGTACCCATCCAGGTAATCGGTGAAACGGTCGTCCCCGGCGGACAGGTGCTGTAACTGCCACCGCAGCAGGTACACAAAAAACCATCAACGGCGCAATAACGCCAGTAATCACAGCTTTGGGGGTCACCTGTTTCGGTGGGGGCAGGTGGCCGTGAATTCTCACTGGCCCGAGCAACCGGCAATAACGGAACCACGGCAGTTCCCACCATCAATGTACCTATCCTGGCAATGAAACTTCGGCGCGAACTTTGCCGGGCTATGGATCTTGCAGAATTTTCAGAAAATTTATCCAGCCATTTCATGGTTGTTCTCCGCTTTCGCAAGGGTACTGTGTCGATTACGCAACATCTTGCTGTTGTTTTGTTTTGAGGTATTCCTGGATCGAGGCGACCCCCTGCTTCCTGGCTTCGAACAGGCTTTCGATATGCTCTCTGTTGTTAACCAGACCCCGGGCACAGAGGATGCCATTTTCGTCTATCAGTGCCGCGAAGGGCAGTTTTCCAACCTGCATGGTTATACCCAGTTGGGGTGACAATACATAGGGCCAGGACTCCATTTGTTGCTTCTTCAGCCAAGTACGGTGCTCTTCCAGGTCTCCATCGCTGGCCAGTATAATTTCAAGCCAGCCCGACTCACTCTTACGCATGGCTTCGAGGACCGGAATCAGAACCTTGCAGACGGGGCAGGTTGGAGAAAGAAAAAACAGCAGTGTGCTTTTTTCGTCGCTGCGCTCCCCACCGATTTTCAGCTTATGACCATCCACGGTCTCCAGATCAAAAACCGGTGCCAACTCACCGGTTTTCAGACCCTTTCCAGACATTAGTGCACCTGCTGGTGCAACCCTTTCGTACAAAACACCGATTTGTCTGGTCAGGGCAAACACCACCGCAACGAGCGCCAGGACCAGAATCCAGAGCAGGATAGTGGAAACTATCAGCGTGTCAATCATGCACCATCCCTGAGTGCCGTCAGCCGTGGTGCCTGGGCAAGTAGTTGATTGAAACCCAGGTACAGACCGCCGGCAACCAGAACGCCAAAGGCAGCTGTGACCAAATCCAGCCAGTTCAACGCCCGATTTGTCGATGGTTCCAGGGCAACCACAACCAGACCCAGGAATACCAGGTTGCGGGCGACCAGCCAGAATGAAAGCACTTGCCTGGTGGCAGGACCACTACAACCACAATCGATATCGCGGCGACCACGGTACAGATTGATGCTGATACCAGTAGTATAAATAAGCAGCAGTACGGCCATTGCGAGCAAACCCGCTGCCTGTGTCATGGGAATCAACACCAGTACTGATGAAGACAGTTCCAACAGCACCAAAATAGCACTGAATAGGTTGAGCATAGCGATTGGGACCAGTTGATAGTTTTCCATGGCGGCCCTGAATACGGCAGGGGCTCCTAACTTATGCATTGCGGCTACGCCAAACAACAATGACATGCAGACGCTGATAATGATCGTGACGAGAGGATCCATGCTCTAAGATTACTTTCCTTCAGGGGGTTTGCAATACGGTTGGCGTGAAACCGATTTCATCGACACTGCGCAGGTGCTTTCCACTGCCTGCCGAATAGATATCCAGGGTCGGGTTGGCAATAAATATGGAGAACAGCAATGGATTATTGTCCTTGCTGACCTGAATGGATGTTGCCAAATTTTCGAGCTTTATTTTCTGGACCTGCTTTTTCGCTTTCAAATCATAAACCCAGACATCCTGGCCAGGGTCCTTATGAGTGTCGTCGCCCCCCTGGTGCATCAACGAGTACAATTTGCCGCTTTGCTCGTGTAGTGCGAGGTGTTGGATGCCCCCTGGACGCCATGAACCTTTGCGCTCGGCCGCACTTAACAAAGACCAGGGTTTGCCGGGTTTGGGTTGCTTGCCAGATACATCAACGGGGTAGACGTTGGCATTGAAAGAGACAAAAATCCAGGTGTCATCCCAACGCACGGCTTTTTCCGTGACCCAGTCGGTCTTGGGATCGAAGAATGGATCATTGCGCTGCTGGTTGGTGACCTCTCCCTTATCATTCAAGGTTACGGTCAACAGGCTGCCGTCACCACACAGCATATTGAATCGCCGGTCACCGGAAGGCAGTACCAAAGCACAACCTCCCGTATCGGTTTCTCCGACAAAGCGACGTTCTTTCAGATCGACAATGCTGATCGATTGTGCCGGAGTAAAGTTATAAACCATCAGAAAACGATCATCATCCGTCAGTGCGGAATAGTTAAGCGTTGGCATGGCGGCAAAACGCTTGGGTGGGATGATAACTTCCCCGGTGGGCTTGAGTTCACGAGGATCATAGAAGGTGATGACGTCGGTACGTTCGCCCCGCGTACCACGTGAAAAATAGGTCTCTGGAGAATAAATTTGCGCATAGTCAGAGGGCAATGCCAGTGCAATAAACCCCAGACCAGTACTCAGCATACCGAGAAATTTCCCCGTGTCGCCATCGAGCAGGTATGACTTGCCGTCTGCCATATGGTGAAAAACGATGTCATTTACCCATACCCAGTGCGGATTGGCCTCGGCAGGAAGGACGATGGACGGGGGCATACTTTCGGATTGGACTTCAGCAAGGCCTAAAACTGGCAAGAAAGAAATCCAGACCAGAAAAATGAGTTTGCGTAACATAAGCTGCACCTTGGGGTCGTCGCGTAGAGTCAAGATAAACGCTATTTTGCCAGACATCCAGAGTTAATAAATATCGAGGGGGATACTAATGCAATATGTGGGGCAGGCGGTTATGCTGATCATCGACCCCAAAAAAATAACAGAAACTCACCCTATGCGTATCATCAGTATCAACACCAATGGCATCCGCGCGGCGGCGCGCAAGGGTTTTTTTGACTGGATGCAAAAGCAAAATGCAGATGTTATCTGTATTCAGGAAACCAAGGCACAGGAGCACCAGTTAAGTGATGCCGTGTTTTCCCCTTCCGGTTATCGGCGATTTTTTCACGACGCACAGAAAAAGGGCTATAGCGGCGTTGCTATCTATACGCGACACGACCCCGACGTCGTGAATTTCGGTATTGGCTGGAAAGTCATGGATAACGAAGGGCGTTGGATCCGGGCAGATTTTGGTGACCTAAGTGTTATCTCCCTGTACCTGCAGTCTGGCTCATCCAAAGAGGAACGCCAGCAGATCAAGTATCAGACGATGGATTATCTGCAACCTTTGCTCAAGGCTATGGTGGCGGAGGGGCGGGAATACATCATTTGTGGTGACTGGAACATTGCACACCGGAAGATTGATATCAAGAACTGGCGAAGCAACCAGAAGAATTCGGGTTTTCTACCGGAAGAGCGGGCCTGGATGGACGAGCTTTTTGGCTCAGTCGGCATGGTGGACGCTTTCCGGAAGGTTGAGCCGGGTGAAGACCACTACACGTGGTGGTCCAACCGCGGCCAGGCTTGGGCCAATAACACGGGTTGGCGAATAGACTACCAGGTTGCCACACCAGGTGTAGGGGCAAAGGCGCAAACGGCTGTCATCTATAAAGACGATCGTTTTTCGGACCATGCGCCACTGATCATTGATTACGATTACAAAATCCACGTGACAGGGCCCGACAAGCACGGATGAATACGCAGCCAAGACGCTGGCAGGAGATTTTGCTCAACCGCAAGATGGTGACCTGTGTTTTTCTCGGGTTCAGCTCGGGTTTGCCACTCTACGTGTTGATCCAACTGGTGCCGGCATGGCTGCGTAGCCACCAGGTGGACCTGGCAACCATTGGTTTGTTTGCACTGGTGTCGCTGCCCTACACCTGGAAGTTCGTCTGGTCACCATTGATGGATCGTTATTCCTTGCCATTTTTGGGCCGACGCAGGGGCTGGGCATTGATTACGCAGCTTGGATTGCTTTTCTCCATCGCAGCGCTTGGTCAGTTCGACCCGACAGTGTCACTGCAGGCGATTGTGGTGACCGTATTCATCGTCTCTCTTTTCGGCGCCAGTCAGGATATTGTCATCGATGCCTACAGGCGTGAATTATTGGCAGATGATGAGCTCGGCACCGGAAATTCTTTTTTTGTCAACGCATACCGTGTGTCATCACTGGTGCCCGGTTCACTGGCGCTTATTCTGTCAGATCATCTGCCGTGGCAGGTTGTTTACTGGGTTACCGCAGGGTTCATGGGCGTTGGTATTGTCACCACCCTGGTGATCAGGGAAGTCAGTGATGATGCGTTGGCCCCGGGGACACTAAGAGCAGCAGTCGTTGAGCCTTTTGTGGAATTTTTTTCCCGTGGTGGGATCAGGGCTGGACTCGCCATTCTTGCTTTTATGTTCTTGTACAAGCTGGGCGACAACATGGCAACCGCGTTGGCCACGCCCTTTTACCTCGATATGGGATTCAGTCGCACCGAGATCGGGTCTATTGCTAAAGTCGCCGCGCTGTGGTCGGTCATCGCCGGAGGCATCCTGGGTGGTTTGGCAATGTTGAAGTTGAGCATCAACCGGGCCCTGTGGTTATTTGGCTTTGTGCAGATGTTCACCATTCTGGGTTATGTCTGGTTGAGCACGCTTGGCCATAACCCGGCGGCGTTGTTTGTGGTAGTCAGCGCCGAGTACCTGGGTGTTGGGTTGGGGGCAATTGCCCTGACGGCTTACATGGCGCGAGAGACCAGCAAGGCCTTCACGGCCACCCAGTTTGCCTTGTTCAGTAGTTTTATTGCAGTGCCACGGACCTTTGCCAATGCTTCAACGGGCTTCATCATCGAGTGGCTGGGCTACACGCAATTCTTCATGGTGTGCACGTTGGTCGCGATTCCGGGCATGTTGCTTCTACTGAAGGTCGCTCCGTGGAATGCCAGATCGACCTGATTTTTCCGTCTCGAAATCTACCACAATAGAACCCTGAACAACCCGCTCATTCCCACAGTCAAATGTCGCGTTTGTCGATCAACGGGTTTGGTTTGGCAAGACGTTTCAGTGCTCTGAGATCTGTCAAATGAATTCTCTTACCGCTAACCTCCACACCATATTCCCCTAGTTTCTTGAATGCGCGGGAAAGATATTCCGGGGTCACGCTCAACAGAGCAGCCAAGGTCCGTTTGTTTTCTGTCAACATGATCTGGCCACGTCCGGACGTCTGCTCATTCATGCGTATCAGGTAATTTGCCAGGCGCTCCAGACCGGTGCGTAGCTTCCGCTCTTTGAAGGCTCTGATGACACCGCGAAAGTTTTTGGTAAGTTCTGTCACCATCGTGCGTGCAAAATCAGGATCTGTTTCCATCACCTTGCGGACATTTCCCGCCGGTATCATTAATATTTTGCTGTCGTCCAGGGTTCTCGCCGACATCAGATAAACGGCATCTTTCAGGACGGCAGCCAGGATAAATGTGGAACCGGCCCGAAGCACCAGCATGGTGGTGTCCCGGTCGTTGGAGCTGCTGAACATCTCGACAGTACCTTCCAGAACAATATGAAGAAAATCCGCAGGATCCCCTTCTGTAATAATTTGAACCTGTGGTGGAGATTGCTTTAGATGAGACAGCTTGAGTAGTTGGTCAAAGTGCTCGTCGCTCATGCTGGAAAAAAGCGAAATTTCCCTAATGATAGCGACATCTTCCTCGTTCATCATGAAACCTCTGTGGTAGTGCTGATCATGATCAACTGGAAATCGATATTTATCAAGTGTGAATATATTTGTCATCTCGTTAAAGCTCCCGATCCTGGAAGCCCACTGATGATCCTGACCGTGTCGGGATCACTACATCTTTCAATGCCGGTATTACACACCAGCTATGCGGGGAGAGCCCTTTGGGCAGGGAATTACGAGCCATTTCCTCTATAGTGTCCGCTGGCTAGTTCGCTTCATCGGGGAGAAACCATGGAAGTCTCGTCACCTACTTGCATGTTCCGTTTGAACATGATGGTCATTGTAATGGTCTTTGTTACCGGGGTACCGGCTCAGGCTCAGCAATCCGTCAGACACGACTTTTTGACGATCGGGGAGAAATCCGGTGAGCAGATTCTAACCAGAAATACCGATGGCACACGCAGTATTCAATTCAACTTTAATGACCGTGGCCGAGGTCCTGAGACAGTAACCCGGTACACACTGGATGAGCACGGACTTCCCCTTGAAATTTCCATCACCGGTCTGAACTACATGAAGTCCGAAATTTCGGAAACCTTTTCACGTCACGGTGAAACGGGTAATTGGCAATCTGACAATGAGAAGGGAAAAAGTAATCGGGCGGGATCAAATTTCTTCTGGCCACTGAACGGCCCCCCCGAGTTTCTCGCAATTCTGGCGCGAGCCCTGTTGCAGGAAGAAGATGGAGAGGTCTCACTGTTGCCGAATGGAACCGCCCGTATTGAAACACTCCAAAGCAGGACCGTTACAGGGGCCGATAGCCAGCAAAAAACCATTACACTTTACTCAATTTCGGGTCTCGACGACGTACCCAGTTATGTGTGGCTGGACCAGGACCAAGCTCTGTTTGGCGCCGATTTTGGTTGGGTTTCAATTACGCCCGAGGGCTTTAACGAAACCTACACAATCCTGAAGCAAGATCAGGAGTCGGTTGAGAACCAGCGTCTGTTACAGGCGAGTGCGAAGCTGAGCACCGGGTTGGTTGGCCTGACCGCGTTCACCAATGTGGACCTATTTGACAGCCTCGGCGGATCCCTGCAAAAAGCTAAGACCGTTTATGTCATGGACGGCCGCATTTCTGCGATCGTGGATGCCGCACTACCCGTTTCAGATGGAGTACAGGTCATAGAAGGGGACGGTAAAACCATGCTCCCAGGTCTATGGGATATGCATGGACATGTCTCCGCCACTAACTACTTCAACTATCTTGCGCTTGGTATTACCAATGTGCGTGATATGGCAAACGACCCCGAATTTATTATCAAGACTCGACGGGACATTGCTTCGGGCTCACTGGCGGGTCCGGATATCCATGCGCTGGGCTTTATTGACCAGAAGTCAGAGTTTGCTGCGCCCACCGGTATGCTGGCCGAGACTCTTGACCAGGCGATTGAATTCGTGGATTACTATGCGCGCCACGGTTTTGTGGGGATTAAGTTGTACAGCTCTGTTGAGCCCGAGTGGGTTACACCTATTGCTGATTATGCTCACAGCCTGGGCCTTAGCGTACAGGGTCATGTACCCGCTTTTATGGTGGCGACCCAGGCCATTGAAAATGGCTATGATGAACTGACCCATATCAATATGGCCATGCTGGATTTGCTGGGTGCCGACGACTTGGACACACGTACACCGCTACGCTTTACCGTGCCTGGGTCCCGCGGTGGTACCATCGATGTTAACGGCAAGGCAATGGACAAGCTGGTTGCCCTGATGAAAAGCCGTGGCACTGCCATCGATCCCACTCTCGGCATTTTTCTGGACATGTTTTTGAATGAGCCGGGAAAAATTCTCCCATCACATCGTCCCTCCGCCGGTCAGTATCCAACAGGTACGCGACGGGCTTCGTTGGCCTCAAAGGGCCGCAATTTTGGTGATGAGGTAAATTATGCCAAGTCTGCTTCGACAGCACGTGCGATGGTGAAACGCTTTCATAACGAGGGCATCAGGTTGCTTGCAGGCACCGATAACGCGCCCTGGGGCTTCGCGCTTGTGTATGAATTGAGGGCTTATGTCGAAGCGGGTATCCCCGCAGCCGAGGTCCTGAAACTGGCCACTATTGGAGCGGCTCGGCATATGAATATGGATCAGACTCTTGGCTCTGTCAGTCCGGGCAAGCGCGCACATTTCGTATTACTGAGCGGAAATCCCCTGGAAGACATCGGGGCATTACTTCGCACCAGCATTATCGTGAAAGATTCAAGTATGTACTCGGCGGCAGCGCTCTTGCGGGAGCAGGGTTATACGCCCCTGGAATGACAGTCGGTCGATCCACCGGGACTTAACAAAATAACGTCTGGTAAAGTATCAGTGAACTGGTACCCAAAAACGAGAACGTGAACCGGGTCAGCCTGCGGGAGAGGAACCATGCATATCCGATATTTGAAAGTTCTGATGGCGCTCATCGCGTCATTTATGTGTATTTTTTATGTCGCACAGAATTTTGCTAACCCAAATCCAGCTTTTGAGGCTTTCGCCTATGTCATGGGTGGTGCTGATCATGCTATCTATGCCGATACCTTTGCCTTTCATATCTCCAACCCGACACTCACATGGTTGGCATTACTGCTGATATTTGCACTTGAATTGCTGGCCGGTCTTCTGCTTCTCAAGGGAAGTTACGATATGTGGCAGGCAAGGAAAGCGGATGTTGAGACTTTTACGGCGTCAAAAAAGTGGGCAGAAATTGGGGCTGGGGCTGGTATTCTGGTCTGGTTTGGTTTTTTTGGAGTGCTTGGTGCAGCATTTTTTCAGATGTGGCAAACGGCTATCGGGGCTGGTTCCATGGACGATGCGTTTCAGTTTTTTGTCTCCATGGCAGTTACCTTGCTGTTTCTCAATCAGGCTGACAGATAAGATCAGCATCCTTGTACTCCGCCCATGTGATAACTACGGATTCAGAGATACCCAGATGTTTCAGGACAAGACGCAGACAGCAGAGAATGGCCCGGTCCTTCTCAAGGGCTGCACCAAGAGTAGGCGCCCTCAAGCGACCCCACGGACGACCACTTCCCAACTCGCTGAACTCGCAGTTATCACATGGGCGGAGCACTAGATCGATGTCTGATGGAGAGGTCGCCCGTGCGTGGGTGGTAAAGACCAGTGGACAGGGATGATAATTTAAGATCCGGTGGTGCCGAAGGAACCGCACGGTGGTTAACTGCCCTGGTTGTGAGCAGTGTCCTGTACCAGGTGGTTGAACGGCTCGCCCTGGCCGAAGCCCTCTCACTGGACCGTTCCGGATCCCCCGAAGGACTTGTCGTCTTCGTCGCGGCAGTCGCGATCGCCAAGACCCTGCTGATGTTGATGCCGGTGCTCGGGTTGTCGGAATTCCTTGAGTGGCGTGGGCGAAGGCGGCTTGCGTGGATTGCATTCTCGCTGGGGACTATCGCGACCTGCTGGTTGATCTCAATCGACGTGCAATCTAATCGTGTATTCGGCTTGCACGTGGTTGAGTTGATCAGGCGTCTGGGCGAGGGCGGTGATGCCTGGACGCCCAGTCTCCCGGCCACCATCAGTGCCGTTGTCTACTGGCTTGGGGTAATGACGTTTACCGTTGTCGCATCGGCTGTGTTGTCCCGCCGCCCTGGCCGGTGGCTCATGCGTCGTGGTGCCTGGCCGCGAATGGCGACCGTGCCGTTTCTTGTGGCACTGCTGCTCACCGGGGGTGTGATTTTACTCACCGACCGACTGGTCCCGCCATTCGTTTCCGAACGCTTGTTCGCAACTCTGCCCTTTGATCCGCGTCCGAATCTGGTTGTGGAGTGGGGCAGTGGCTCGACCGGCGAACTTGGCCACCTGGATCACGCCCTGCGAGAAATCTACCGTGAGCGGCACGCAACCCTCTTCGAGGCACGTCCGGTCGATGAGATGGCTGTTGCTCCCTCGCGTCCGGACGCACCCGACGTGCTACTCGTTGTTGTTGAAAGCCTGCGTCCCGATGCACTCGAGTTCGGCGACACTCCCCGGTTGTCGGAATGGGCCAAGCTCGGTCTACTGGCGCGCGGGCATCACGCTGGCTCCTGCTGCTCCGAGACGGGGCTGTTCTCACTCCTGTATGGCCGTTCGTCCATAGCCTACGGTGAAACCCTGGACGCCGGTGTGTTGCCTCAGGCGGGTGTGAGCTTCGCCGGGTCGGGTTATCGGACGGTGTACTTCAGTGGCCAACCGCCGGGGTGGCAACGTCAGAACGAGTTTCTGAACGCGGTTAGTTTTGACCGGTTTAGTTACGCGTCGCACGGGTCGTGGCCCGAATGGGACAGCACGGCACTTGATGGCCTGCTCAACGAGACACGGAAAAGCGACGCCCCCGTCTTTGGCGTGGCGTATCTCATGTCGTGTCACTTCGAGTACCGGTACCCCTTGGGACACGAGATTCACTTGCCCGTGGATGCCGATGCCGCGTGGATGATAACCGACCGGGACGGTCTGGGCCCGGAAGCCCGTCACAGGCTAATGAACCGTTACCGAAACTGCCTGAGTTACCTTGACGAGGCGCTCGACAAACTACTGCGTGCCGTCGATCTCGACCGCACGATTGTAGTGATCACCGGCGATCACGGTGAGTCCATCGGAGAGGGTGGACGGTTTGGACACTTCCAGACATTTTCCGACGTGGTTGCGCGCACTCCCATGATTATCCTCGGCCCCGGATTTGAGCCCGCTGTCTCCGACGAGCTCACGCTCCACGCCGATGTGCTACCGACTTTGCTGCACGCCATTGCCGGCGAGTCAATACCCATCCGGTATTCGCACGGCCGTAGCCTGCTGTCGGACATTCCCCCACGGCACGGGGTGTTGCTCACCTATCCCAGTTCCCGGACGGATGCCATGTCGGCACTGCTCCTGTCGCCGGCGGGTCGTCTCGCGATGACTCTCAGCAGAGCGGAGCCTGTGCTGCAGATCAATGGCTTCGAGTCGGACGACGGCCGGTTACATTTTCAGCGTGTGGAAGTTAGCGAAACCGATGCCGCGACGGCGGTCTTTGCCCGCGTCTTCAATCGTCTCACTGCACAGTGAACCGAACCAGAATGGGGTCAGGATTCAGGGGCCAGGTGAATATCACCCAGCATCACTGGCTGTGCCGCGCCGGTTATTGGTGGTGTATTCTGGAGTTGACCGGTCAGCCGAGCACGTGCCAGCCAGGCGAACAGAAGTCCTTCAACCCAGTTCGGGTCGATGCCATGGCGGGCAGTCGATTCGATAATTACCCGTGGTAAAGCAGCCGCCAACCTGCTCATCAGGTATTTATTGTTTGCCCCTCCCCCACAAACCAGCAACCGTTTAGGGATGCCAACATCTCTCAGGCTGGCGGCGACACTCATAACGGTCAGGTCCACCAGGGTCGCCTGAACGTCGACAGGCTCCATCGCAGTATCTCCCAACATGTTGTCCAACCAGGGCATGTTGAAGTACTCAAGACCGGTACTTTTGGGTGATGATTGGCTGAAGTAAGGATCCTTCAGTAATTTCTCCAGCAAGCCGGCAACCGACGTACCCTTGGCAGCCCAGCCGCCGTTATCGTCGTAGTCCTTATGCAAATGACGGTTGGTCCAGGCGTCCATCAGGCAATTGCCGGGGCCACAATCAAACCCGCTGACACCGCCTTTTGATGGAAGCAATGACAGATTGGCGATGCCGCCAAGATTAAGCACTGCGCGGTCTTCATCTTCACTGCAAAACAATTGTTGATGTAGTAATGGCGCCAGCGGGGCACCCTGGCCGCCGGCCTGTATATCCGCAGCGCGGAAGTTTGCCACCACACAGACCCCGGTATTGCTGGCGATAAGATCGGGCTTTCCCAACTGGATAGAAACGGGATTGTCGCCCCCGGGCTGGTGCCAAACGGTTTGGCCATGTGAGCCTATGGCCTGGATGTCGCTCATCTCCATACCCGTGTCAGCCACCAGGTTCTGGGCGGTGCGGGCAAAAAATCGACCGAGATTTTCGTCCAGCAACTCAGTCAGTTCCGGCGTTGGAGCCTGTCCGGTCTCCAGTAGCTGATCAAGTGATGATTTGATCGCTGGTGGATAGGGCGTACACACGGCATGCAACACCTCCATTGAGTCGTGACCAAAATTAATCAGCACCGCATCCACACCATCCCGGGACGTCCCTGACAGCATGCCGACAATCAGTTGTTCGCTCATGGGCTAATTTGAGATGACTTAGGGGCTTGCATACATGGAAGCAGCTTCAAGGTGGCTAAGCCGGGTCAGTACAGGCGCGGCTGCCTGGTGGAAATCTGACAACCGGGTTCCATCGAGTGGCTCAGCGGCTGGCAGGTCAACGGTGCGTGGATTGCGGTGTACGCCGTTGAGTATAAACTCATAATGCAGATGGGGTGCCTCGGCCAGTCCCGTCGAACCCACATAACCAATGACCTCGCCTTGTTCCACCCGCTGGCCTTGTTTAACCTTGCGGTTGGTGAAGTGCAGGTACTTTGTGACAACATTATTGGCGTGCTGGATTATCACATGGTGCCCATTGTTCTTACTGTAGGCTGATCGAATAACCCTTCCTTCTCCGGCCGCCAATACCGGCGTACCCCTGGGTGCCCGATAGTCAATTCCCTTGTGTGCTTTGACCCGCTTCAATATTGGATGGAAGCGCTTTGGGTTGAAATTGGAACTGATGTAGGAAAAACTCAATGGCGCGCGCAGGAAGGATTTGTGCATGGTGTGCCCATTCGGGGCGAAATACTGGGTCATGTCGCCAGTGTGAAATCGTACGGCCTGGAATTTCTCGTCCCGGTTGATGAAGGTTGCACCAATAATCTCACCGTCACGAAGAAAGTTGCCGTCCCGGTAGATTTTTTCATAGATCAGAAAAAAGCGATCACCGGCACGGATATCAAGCACGAAATCGATATCCCAGCCAAATAAATTCGCCAATTTCATGACCATGTTGTCACTGAGTCCGGCCTGCTTGCCGGCCAGGAACAGGGATGATGTAATCGTGCCACTGGTCTCCCGCGCCTCGGTGAAGATCTCGCGGGTTTCGATACTGGCATATGCCTGGCGTCCGTTGTGTTCAATCAGGAGGTAGTGGGTCTCATCCAGGGCATAACGCATACGTCTCAACGAGCCATCTGTGTAGCGCTGGAACGCAAACTGGTCACCCGGGCGGATTTTTCTTAGCTGGCTGGTTTCCTTATTGAGCGCCATAACCTGTTGTAAGCTTGCTGCACTGAATCCCTGTTGGCGAAAGATGGCATCCAGAGACTGGCCAGCAGTTACGGTGACTCTGTCCCACTGATCAAACTCAGCAGAAATCGATGCAACTGAATTGTCACCGGTAGTTTCCAGGCTCCCGTCGATCCGGGACAGTCCGGAATCATGCCGATTTGGGAGGCTAAGGAGCATTACTTTTCCAGTAATGGTCTCGTCCTCCGTGTGGGAATCCAGTCCACCCAGGGCTAAGCCAAAAACGATCAGGGTCACGGTAAACAGATACAGTCTGGTACGTGTCAGCTGTCCACGGTAATGTAGAATTCTTCCTGCCAGACTGGAGAAAACCCTGGTAATTTTAACGCCGTGTGTTGACACTCTATAGAGCCTCGCGTTCAAGCAAAGTGCACCATAACGACCGGCACGTCATTGGTCAAACGGGATGCACTGAATTTATCATCAGGGGTGGAGAGGAATCTGGCAAGGTCATACAATGCGCTGTCTATCCTTCACTAGGAAACGGACCGAATCATGATGGATGTCAAACAAGCCCTCGAACTGATCACTCGTGGTACTGAAGAAGTCATCAAGTTAGAGGACCTGCAAAGGAAACTCGAGTCGGGTAAGACTTTGCGGATCAAGGTGGGTTTCGATCCCACCGCGCCTGATTTGCACATTGGCCATACTGTTGTGATTAACAAGATGCGCCAGTTTCAGGATCTGGGCCATGAAGTCACCTTTGTGATTGGTGACTTTACCGGCATGATCGGTGATCCAACTGGAAAGAACATCACACGCAAACCCCTTACCCCGGATGAGATCAAAATCAACGCGGACACTTATGCCCGGCAGGTGTTCAAGATATTGGATCAGGAAAAAACCAGGGTGCGTTTTAATTCAGAATGGATAAGTGAACTGGGCGCGGCAGGTATGATTCGCCTGGCCGCCAAATATACCGTGGCCCGCATGTTGGAACGTGATGATTTCGAAAACCGCTATCGCAGCGGCCAACCCATCGGTATGCACGAACTTCTTTATCCATTGGCGCAGGGTTACGATTCCGTGGTGTTGAAAACCGATGTGGAAATGGGTGGTACGGATCAGAAGTTTAACCTGCTCGTTGGGCGACACCTGCAACAGCACTATGGCCAGCAACCCCAGGTCATCATCACCCTGCCACTTTTGGAAGGCCTGGACGGTGTACAGAAAATGTCCAAGTCTCTGGACAATTATGTTGGCATCACCGAAGCACCCGCAGAAATGTTCGGCAAACTGATGTCCATTTCGGATGAAATGATGTGGCGCTATTTTGACCTGTTGAGCTTCAGGAGCAACACCGAACTGTCGGCGCTCAGGCAACAGGTGGCAGATGGCGACAACCCCCGCGATATCAAATTCCTGTTGTGTGAGGAAATTATCGAGCGATTTTATGACCGTGATGCTGCGAATAGTGCCCGTGAAACTTTCATTGCACGTTTTCGCGAGGGTGCAATGCCAGAAGAGATCCGGGAGAAAACGCTGATGACCGGTGGCGAGGGTATTGGAATCGCTGCGGCGCTGACACAATGTGGGTTAACCACCAGTAATTCGGAAGCCTTCCGCATGATCAAGCAAGGCGGCGTACGCATTGATGGAGAGAAAGTCAGCGACCGCTCACTGGAGCTTGAGGAAGGCTTTGAAGGAATACTGCAAGTGGGTAAACGAAAATTCTGCAAAGCACATGTCAACTGACAAAACACTCAGCGCTAGCGAACTGCTCGAGCTTCGTCAACGTCTTGATGAGATTGATACCGGTATTGTAGACCTGATCGCTGAACGCCAGGGGGTGGTCACCACCATCGCCGAGCACAAATTGAAAACAGGTCTGCCCCTGCGCCATTACGAGCGTGAGCGTGAAGTTATAGAGCGCGGAGTGGCGAGAGCCGAATCCAAGGGCCTGGCTGGAGCCGTTGCACGCGACATACTCCAGACCCTGATCCACCACTCTCTGAGCAACCAGGAAACCCACAAGCTGGTGCGGTCCGATCACGGCCAGGGCCAGCGTGCACTGGTTATCGGAGGACTGGGTCGTATGGGTGTGTGGATGTCCCGCTACCTGGACATGGTTGGTTATAGCGTGGATGTCGCCGATAAGGCCAAGGGCAACACACCGTTCGAGGTGGTGGATGACTGGGCTGCAACGGTACATGACTATGATTTAATCGTGGTAGCCGTCCCGCTCCGGCCCAGCAATGCAATTCTCATGCGGCTTGCAGAACTGCGGCCTGACTGTCTGGTTTTCGATATCGGTTCATTGAAAGGACCCATGCGCAAAGGACTGGATGCTTTGCGTACCAGCGGTTGCCGAGTTTGCTCGGTGCATCCGATGTTTGGTCCCGATGAAATCGGACTGTCCGGACGCCACATTCTGTTCGTGGACGTGGGGAATCAACCCGCTCTGACCGAGGCCAGAGCACTGTTTGCGCACACTGCGGCCGATTGCGTCGATGTGAGTCTGGAGGAGCACGATGAGGTGATGGCCTGGGTTTTGGGCCTCTCTCACCTTGTCAATATCGCTTTTGCCAGTGCACTTGCGAAAAGTGGAGAGGCAGTGCCGTTGCTGAAAAAAATTTCCAGCTCAACTTTTAACGCCCAGCTGCAAGTGGCAACCCAGGTTGTACGTGAGAATCCGCATCTGTATTTCGAAATCCAGCAAGGGAACAAGAACACCGCCAGGGTGACCGGTGATTTCCTTAAAGTGCTGGACGAACTCGTGTGTGCCGTTGTTGAACAGGACGAGCCGGTATTTATGGACAATATGGGAGCCGCCAAACAACGTCTGGCAGAAGTTGATAGCGAGTCCGAGGCTGGTCGGTCATGAAACAGCTTGCAGATCTTGATTGGGATACCTGGCAGGCGAGGGACCCGGCAACGCTGGTGTTCGTGATTCGTGCGGGCAAAATCCTGTTGATCCACAAAAAAACCGGTCTGGGCAAGGGAAAAATCAATGGTCCTGGCGGTAAGGTTGAACCGGGGGAGAACCCGGAAGAGGGTGCTGTCAGGGAGTGTCAAGAGGAACTGGGCATAACAGTCTCCAACCTGGAGTATTGCGGTCAGCACCGTTTTCAGTTTGTGGATGGGTACTCCATCCACGTGTGGGTTTATCGCACTTCAGAATTTACCGGCGTGCCAACGGAGACCGAGGAAGCCAGGCCTTTGTGGGTATCCCTGGATGAGATACCCTACGAGCAGATGTGGGAAGATGATAAGATTTGGCTCCCCATGCTTTTGCGTGGTGAGCGGTTTACGAGTCGCTGGATTTTTGACGGTGATAAAATGCTAGATTACGAGTTAAAGCCAGACACCAGTACTGCATGAGCTTCGCGCTCACTTCCGGTGTACTTCAATGCTTAATAAAACGGTGCCAGGTTGGTCAGGAGAGCAGTCAGTGGTAAGAGGAATCATTTTCAGTGGACGAGTTTTTGTCATCAGTTGCCTGGCGTTCATGACAGCCTGTGCGCAGGTAGGTAAATTGACGCAGACTGAGCGGGCGCAAAAAATTGCGCACCAATATCTGTTGATTGATACGCACATTGACGTTCCCTACCGGTTACAGGATGGTTGGGTGGATGTCTCCGGTGTCGCGCCTGACGGGCAGTTCGATTATCCCCGGGCAAAACAAGGTGGGTTGGATTTGCCATTCATGTCCATTTACACACCGGCGGAGATGGAAGAAGAGAGTGGGGGTTTTGAGCTGGCCAACCACCTGATCGACCATGTAGAGGCCCTGGCTGGACGCGCCCCGGATAAATTCATGCTGGTACGTACCGTGGCCGATGCCGAAAAAGCCAGACAAAGTGGCAGGATTGGTCTGGCCATGGGGTTGGAAAACGGCTCGCCAATTGAGTACAAACTGGAAAATGTCCGTTTTTTTGCTGACCGTGGGATACGTTATATCACGCTTACGCACTCGCTAAGCAATCAGATTTCCGACTCTTCCTACGACGAGGAACGGCAGTGGAACGGTCTCAGCCCATTTGGAAAAGAAGTGGTCGCCGAGATGAACCGGTTGGGAGTCATGGTGGACATCTCGCATGTGTCGGACGAAGCATTTTGGCAGGCGCTGGAGGTTTCCAGGGTGCCGGTGATCGCTTCACACTCATCCGCGCGTCATTTCACACCAGGTTTTGAACGGAATATGAGTGACGAGATGATCGTTGCACTGGCCGCCAATGGAGGGGTCATTCAAATCAACTGGGGCTCTGCTTTTCTGACCACAAAGGCAAACGAGTACTCGACGGCCTTTCGTGATCTGCAAAAAGTCTGGCTCGAGGAAAACGGTTTCGAAGAGGGCGGGTCGGAAGCGAAAAAATTTCAGCAGGAGTACCGTGAAAAGCAAGCCTACCCGTACGCCTCTCTCGCTGAGGTGGTTGACCAGTTTGACCACGTGATCAAGCTTGTGGGCATAGACTATGTTGGTATCGGTTCTGATTTTGACGGTGTTGGAGACAGTCTGCCAACCGGGCTGAAAGATGTTTCGGGCTACCCCAACCTGGTCGCTGAATTCTTACATCGCGGCTATGCCGAAGAAGACATCGCCAAGATCCTGGGTGGTAACCTGCTACGTGTATGGCGGCAGGTCGAGGCTTACGCACAAAAATAATGGAGCCGGTCACTTAGTTGTCGTGCACAGTCAGTCGTGGCAACCACACGGTGTTTTGTGCGTGCCTGAAAGGGTTTTTAAGAGCGGGCTCAGCGATCCAGTAGCTTCCGTTCATCGAGCCCGATACTTCGGGCGATAATTTCCTTCATGATCTCGGAGGTGCCCGCGTAAATGCGGGAGACGCGGGCATCGGTAAACATGTGTGAGATGCGGTACTCGCTCATGTAACCCGCGCCACCGTGTAGTTGCACACAGGCGTCCATTACTTTGGATTCGAGTTCACTGCAATTGAGCTTGGCCTCAGCAGCCAGTTCCGCACTCAACTCCCCCCGGTTGTGCAACAAGACACACTGGTCGATGAAGGATTGTGTGACGTCCAGTGCGGTGCGCATTTCGGCCATCACGAAACGACTGTTCTGAAAGGACCCAATCGGTTTGCCAAATGCTTTGCGCTCGAGAATGAAATCCTTGGTCAGATCAAAGGCGACCTCCGCGTGCGCCACTTCCTGTGCGGCACTGATCAGACGTTCCTCGGCCAGGTGGTGCATCAGGTTATAGAAACCTTTCCGGGGGTCTCCCAGTACATTGGCGGCAGGAACGCGTACATTATCAAAAAATAGTTCGGCGGTATCCTGGGTCTTGAGACCCATTTTCTTCAGATTGCGTCCACGACTGAAGCCTTCCATGTCACCTTCCACCACGAAAAGACCGATGCCGTGCGGGTTGTCCGGCACGGTGCGGGCGGCCACCACGAAAGCGCCGCCATTGATGCCGTTGGAAATGAAGGTCTTTGAACCGTTCAGAAGCCAGTCGTCACCATCTTGTACCGCCCGTGATTTGATCCCGGCGAGGTCACTGCCAGCACCGGGCTCGGTCATTGCAATGCCGAGAATGGTTTCGCCTGAGATGCATTTTGGCAGCAAGCGCGATTTGAGTTCCGCACTTCCCAGATGACCGATGTAGGGCCCGACAAGACGGCTATGCAGCGAGAGAAACAGACCGATGTCGCCGTGCCGGATGGTCTCTTCAATGACGATCTGCTCAAATCGAAAATCATCAATGCCCAGGCCGCCGTATTTCTCCTCGGCCCACATACACAACAGACCCTGTTCACCCGCCTTTGAAAAGGCGGATGGGTCGCAGGCCCCCGCTTCTCGCCATCGCTCAACATGAGGTGCGATTTCCCGTTGCATAAACCGACGGACAGAATCGCGGAACATGTCGTGTTCTTCATTGAATATGGTGCGTTTCATCAGGCTTAGTGTGGTCAGTTTGTCGACTTTTTATTGAATGGCATTAGGGTAGGGGGCTGGTAAGTTTTCTGCAAGGAATCTAGCCCACATATTTCACCAGCGGGCTCGGGGAATCGCGATCAGTCAAAGTCAGCCAGCAGGGCCGCGCGGACTGCGGCTTCGACTTCGGCCGTGTAAAGATAGGACTCATGATTGCAGCCGAAGGTCAGGTCCGCGCCTGAACGCAAGGCATTTACCATATCCGCAGCGAACTCAAAGCGCATAAAGTGTACAGCGGAAGTCTTTTCCGCATTACTGCGTTGCAGGTCCTCGTTGGCAATGGCGTGGATCCGCTCGAATCCATTCACTTGCGCCCAGACCAGGTCCTCGATACCCCTGAGCAGAGCAAGTTGTTGTCTGCGTGTATCAACAGACTGGTACTCCAACATTGCAGTTGCTTTGAGGTTGCAACCATCGGGTATCAGGGGGTTGTAAGTATCAAGTTCTACCTTGATGGCGCTGGCTTCGAAAATCTTCTCGATACGCAACATTTCCTGGACCTGGTATTGAATGGTCAGGCGATCCTCAAAGTAAAGATGCAGGTGCGGACCGACTGAAACCCGGCGGTGCCGTTTATGTTTGAGCATGCGGTCACGAAACTCCGCTCTGAGTTCAGCGTAGCGCTCAAGACTGAGCAGTTCATTCCGGTCAAGTTTATCCATTTCTATGGGTCCGCAGGTCAGATCCCGTAGGCTTTTCTTAATAAAGACACGGGATTGGTTTCCTCATGCTTCAGCTTGAGTCCATCCGCAATTTGGGTGGCAGCCATCGGACAATCTGAAATCAGGTAGTCGGCGTCCATTTTTTCAGCGCGGCTGATGACGGGGCGGGCAATTTTCTGCGCCTTGGCCCAGCTGTCATTGCGTACGCCGTAGGTACCGTCATGACCAGAACAGCGTTCAATGGTATGGATCACGGAGCCCGGTACCAACTCTAGAACCTGCCGGGTTTTGGGGCCGATATTCTGCACCCTTTGATGACAGGGAACGTGCCAGGCTATGGTGCCCAATGGCTGCTGGAATTGGGTATTCAAAAGGTCGGCCTTTCGCCTGTGCAGCAGGTATTCAAAGGGGTCAAACATATGTTTTTTGACCTTTAATATGTCCGCGTCATCCGTGTACATCAGTGGCAGTTCCTGTTTGAACATAAGTACGCAGGATGGCACTGCAGCAACAATATCCCAGCCCTCGTCGATCAATTTGACCAGCTGGGGAATGTTTTTTCGGCGGTACTTATCTACTGACTCCAGGTCACCCTGTTCGAGTTTTGGCATGCCACAGCAGACTTCCTTCTCGGTTAATTTGACCGCAATGCCATTGTGTTCAAACACGGCGACCAGGTCCTCAGCGATACCCGGTTCATTGAAATTGCAATAACAGGTGGCAAACAAGGCCACCCGGCCACGTGTTGGGCCGGCTGCCGTGGCGGACACTTTTCTTGGCCGATGGTATTTGTGACGTTTCTTCAGGGTTTCCCTGTGGTGCTCGGGGAGGTGGGCTGCGGGGTGTATATCCAGTAGTTTGGACGCAACTTTGCGCATTATTTTATTTTCTTTTGCGGCATTGACCATCGGGTTGATGACCGGCAGGCTTGCCACGGTGCCTGCCAGCACTGTGCTGCTGATTAGTTTATGGCTGAGTTTGCGCTCACCGTTCTTGAATTGCACGGCCTTGGCTCGCAGCATCAGGTGGGGGAAATCAATTTTCCATTCATGCGGCGGAACGTAAGGGCACTTGACCTGGTAGCAAAGATCACAAAGATAACATTCATCAACCACTTTTTGGTAATCGCTCCTGGCGACCCCATCGACTTCAAATGTGCTTGATTCATCCACCAGGTCAAACAAGGTCGGAAACGCAGCACACAGGGAAACACAACGGCGACAGCCGTGGCAGACGTCGTAAACACGTTCCAGTTCGCTTTCCAGATCGGCCTGTTCGTAGAACTCTGGATCCTGCCAGTTCAGCGGATAGCGGGTCGGTGCTTCCAGGCTGCCTTCGCGTACTGGTGGAGATGGATTGCTCATCTTGCGATTCCTGAAATCCGGGTGGGACCGACGAGCTCGCTCGTCGGGAATCTAAAAGTCTGAAAGGTTCCCGACGAGCGAGCTCGTCGGTCCTACAGTGGGTTAGTCGAGCTCGTTCAGAGCTTTCTGGAAGCGGTTGGCATGGGAACGTTCCGCTTTGGCAAGGGTCTCAAACCAATCAGCAATTTCTTCAAAGCCTTCTTCACGGGCAGAACTCGCCATACCCGGGTACATGTCTGTGTACTCGTGCGTTTCACCGGCAATGGCGGCCTTAAGATTATCCCCGGTATTTCCTATTGGTAAACCTGTTGCGGGGTCACCCGTTTCTTCAAGATACTCCAGGTGACCGTGCGCATGGCCGGTCTCTCCTTCAGCAGTAGAACGAAATACCGTAGCGACGTCGTTATAGCCCTCGATATCAGCGCGCTGTGCAAAATAGAGATAACGCCGGTTTGCCTGTGACTCACCGGCAAATGCGTCTTTGAGGTTCTGTTCTGTTTTGCTGCCTTTTAATGACATGATCTGTACTCTCCGTAGATTGTCTATTGAACTGGATGGAGGCAAAGCATAGCCCTGTTTTAACTATAGGTGAAATTGATTTTAACAATTGTTTCCATAGTTTTTGTCAATACCAAGAACGTGCATTTCCTCAAAAAGCCAAACAGGTTTGTGTCAATCGATTCACATTGAGGTAGCATTACTTATCTTATTGAACAGTACGGGTTTCGTATGCCAAGGATGATTGCTTTAGTGGTATTCATGTTGTTGGTGGTTGCCACAGCAGCATTGAGTGGCCAGTTTGTCGGTGGTGACTGGTATCACCAGAGGATGAACCAGCCTGTATGGAACCCTCCCCCAGTGGTGCTGACTTCCGTATGGGCGGTGTTGTACGTATTGATGGGTGTGTCCGCGTGGATGGTGTGGGAAGCCAGGCGTGGCCTGGCAAGGGTGGCGCTGGGGCTCTGGGGATTACAGCTAATACTCGGGGTCGGTTGGTCCTGGATGTATTTTGGACTGCATCGAATAGGCTGGGCGCTGCCGGTCTTGGGTTTGTGGTTACTGGTTGTAGTGGCGGTCATTGTGACCTTCCGGGCCATTAAGCGCGAGGCGTCCAGCCTGATGATGCCACTCTCTGCCTGGTTATTGTTTACTTTAGTGTTGAATTTTGTCCAGTGGCAACTCAATGGTGGCGGCACCACTTCGATTTTTGGCTAGGCACACTGAGATTTTATAACATTGAACCGGGTTCACAGACCTGTCGCTTTAGTTTAAACTTAAACTAATGATCATGACTGGGTTGAATAAATGAAAGTTGCTTGTGTCGGAGGTGGGCCCGCTGGCCTCTACTTTGCCATTTCCATGAAGTTGCGTTCGGCTGACCATCAGGTCACGGTTTTTGAACGCAATCGACCCGATGACACATTTGGCTGGGGTGTGGTGTTCTCGGACGGGGTTCTGGCTGATTTGGCCAGGAATGACGTACCCTCTGCCGATATGGTGACCGATGGCTTTATCCACTGGGACGATATTGATGTTCATTACAAAGATGAGGTTATTAAATCTGGCGGGCACGGTTTCTGTGGCATCGGTCGACAGCACCTGCTGAGTATTCTCCACCAACGGGCCACAGAATTGGGTGTGGAGCTGGTATTTGAAACCGAGGTTGAACCGGATCTCGAGCAGTTCGCAGATTATGACCTGGTGATTGCTTCCGATGGGGTCAACAGTCGTTTCAGGGAGGCCTACAGGGAACACCTCGATGTCGACATCGATGTTCGGCCGAACAAATTCATATGGCTTGGGACGCATCGGCTGTTCGACGCATTCACCTTTATTTTCAAACAGACACCACAGGGCTGGATCTGGGTCCACGCCTATCGTTTCGACAAGGATACCTCGACCTTTATTGTCGAGTGTGAGGAGTCGACCTGGACGGCGTTGGGTCTTGGTGAGATGAGCCAGAATGAGTGTTCACGTTATCTGGAAGACCTGTTCAGTGAATACCTCGAAGGTAATGAGTTGATGAGCAATGCTAAACACCTGCGAGGCTCGGCGTGGGTCAGTTTTCCGAGGGTGTTGTGTGGTCAGTGGCATTACAAAAACCTGGTCCTGATTGGTGACGCCGCGCACACGGCGCATTTTTCAATTGGTTCAGGAACAAGACTCGGTTTTGAGGATGCCATTGATCTTGCCGATGCACTGAATTCAAGTGCAGATATTGACCAGGCCCTGGAAGGTTATCGGGAAAAACGCACAATCGAGGTCTTGCGTCTGCAGAGTGCAGCACGCAACTCGATGAAATGGTTCGAGAATCTGCCGCGCTACGCGGAACTGGAGCCGATGCAGTTCAACTATGAGTTGTTGACCCGCAGCCAACGGGTAAGCCACGAAAGCCTCCGGCTGCGTGATCCCGACTGGCTGGAGCGAATGGAGCAGTGGTTTTCGAGACAGGCGACAGGTGAGGCCCAGATTGAAGGTGAAACCGTACCACCCATGTTTATTCCCTTTCGTCTGCGGGACATGGTGTTAAAGAACCGGGTAGCGGTATCACCGATGGCAATGTACAGCGCCATCGACGGCGCACCTTCAGATTTTCATCTGGTCCACCTGGGTGCCAGGGCACAGGGTGGTGCCGGGCTGATCATTACCGAAATGGTCGGTGTATCCAGGGAAGCACGTATTACGCCGGGATGTGTCGGGCTTTACAACGATGAGCATATCGAGCCCTGGAAGAGAATTATTGACTTCGTACATAGCAATGACTCGGCCAGAATCTGTCTGCAACTTGGACACTCGGGGCCGAAGGGTGCAACCAAATTGCTCTGGGAAGGGGCGCATGAACCGCTGGAAGAAGGAGCCTGGGAGACGATAGCCCCGTCACCGATTCCGTGGTCACCTGAGAACCCTGTGCCCAGGGAGATGAACCGGGTGGACATGGATCGTGTCCGGGATGATTTTGTAAACGCTGCCGTGCGAGCTGAAAGATGTGGTTTTGACATGCTTGAAATGCACTATGCGCACGGTTATTTGATGTCCAGTTTTATCTCACCTCTGACCAATCAACGTGAGGACGAATACGGCGGCAGCCTGGAAAACAGGTTGCGGTATCCTCTCGAAGTTTTTGCAGCGGTGCGTCATGTTTGGCCGCAAAACAAACCCATGTCCGTGCGTGTTTCTGCCACCGACTGGGTCGAAGGCGGGCTGGATGGCGATGATACTGTGCATATTGCCCGGGCGTTCGCCGCAGAGGGTGTCGATATCATGGATATCTCTGCGGGGGGAACCAGCACGCTGGCCAGTCCTGTGTACGGGCGCATGTTCCAGACACCACTGAGTGATCAGGTCAGAAGGGAAGCAGGTATTCCAACCATGGCGGTCGGAAATATTTACGAGACCGATCACGTCAACAGCATTATCGCTTCGGGTCGCGCAGATCTGTGTTGTCTGGCAAGACCCCATCTGGCGGATCCTTACTGGACGCTGCACGCGGCCGCACAAGTTGGGTACGAGGGGCAAAAGTGGCCCCGGCAATATCTTGCAGGACGGGATCAATACTCAAGAAATCTTGCCCGGGCCGCCGAAATGGTAATAAACGCTTGAAAACAGGAAGCTCTGCCAATTAACCAAAGGTAACAGACGTGATGCCAAACAAAGCACAAACAGCACTGGACAAACAGGAACAAATGCCACGCAGAAAAATGGCATTGCGTAACTGGTTGGGTTTGTTGACTTCATCACAATTGATTGAAAAGCGGGTACGGGAGCGCTTTCGCAAAGAGTTTGATACTACCCTGCCCCGGTTCGACGTGATGGCCGCTCTGGAACGTGAGCCGAAGGGGCAATCAATGGGTGAAGTATCCCGCTGGTTGCTGGTTTCGAGTGGCAATGTCACTGGCATCATGTCGCGTCTGGTTGCCGATGGCCTGGTCACACGTACACAATCTGAAAGTGATCGACGCTCACATCTCGTCAGACTTAGTCGCAAGGGGCGGACGGAATTTGAGCGCATGTCTCTTAGTCACGAAAAATGGATTCGTAAAATGCTCACCGGAATGACCAGACAGGAAATGGCGGCACTTGATGGTTTGCTGAAGAGAGTCAAGGTGTGTCTGGCCAGGGAGGAAGCCTCGTGACTGCCATTTTTTATGGTCACATATCAATGGAACCGGAAAGACCACGCCTGGTTGGCCCTGTAGAGAGGGGGGCGTTGAGGGTGATTGATGTCTGATTCGAGCTACCTGGACTGGCCATTTCTGCAAGCGGATCAGCGTGAACTCAAAGCAGGGCTTGATCAATGGTGTGAGAAAAATTCTGAACTTCTGAATCCTGATATGGGTGCCGGGCAGAGCGGACTGGATGCAGCCTGCCGCGGGCTGGTAAGCTTATTGGCCAAGGGAGGCTGGTTGACACACGCGGTTCCTGAATCGGGTGGGGATGTGGACCAACAACTGGATGTGCGCAGTTTGTGTCTGCTCCGTGAAACGCTCGCATATCATTCGGGGTTGGCTGATTTTTGCTTTGCAATGCAGGGTCTGGGAAGTGGTCCGATCAGCCTGTTCGGCAATCCAGAGTTGCGTGCAGAATTCTTGCCGTCTGTCGCCACAGGTAACAGCATTGCGGCGTTCGCGCTTTCAGAGAAGCAGGCGGGTTCTGATGTCAGCGCAATAGCAACCCGCGCTGAGAACGATGGTGACCACTACGTTCTTAATGGCGAAAAAACATGGATTTCCAATGCCGGGCTGGCAGATTTTTACACCGTGTTTGCGCGCACGGGTGAGGCACCTGGCGTTAAGGGACTGAGCGCATTTGTGGTGACTGCGGACACCCCAGGATTGACTGTGAGTGAGCGCATCAACGTTATTGCTCCGCACCCACTGGGAACCCTGTATTTCGAAAATTGCAGGGTGCCCGCCCGCCATATGCTGGCAGCACCAGGACAGGGGTTTCAGGTCGCGATGGCAACACTGGACGTATTTCGCACCACCGTGGCTGCGGCGGCGCTCGGCTTTGCACGTCGGGCATATGATGAGACTCTCACACATGTGCTCAACCGGGAATTGTTTGGTGCACCACTGGCGGAACTGCAAATGACGCAGGCGGCAATTGCTGACATGCTGGTCGATATCGACACCAGCGCACTGCTGGTTTACCGCTCTGCGTGGGCCAAGGATAGTGGTCAGTCGCGGGTAACGCGGGAGGCCGCGATGGCCAAACTACACGCCACCGAGCAGGCACAACAAGTGATCGATCACGCGGTCCAGCTTTTTGGTGGTCTGGGTGTCACATCCGGTCAGGTGGTGGAACGTCTGTATCGTGAAATCCGTTCTTTGCGAATTTATGAAGGTGCCAGCGAAGTGCAAAAAGTTATCATCGCCCGTCACGAATATAATCGATTAACAGGCCCTGGATAAACCCATGACTCAGAAAATTCTCCTTCCACCTGGTTGGTCGCGACCACATGGCTACTCCAATGGGATCGCCGCAGAGGGCCGCATGGTTTTTGTTGCCGGCCAAATTGGTTGGGATGAAAACCACGTCATCCAAACCGACAGCATGGCCGGGCAAATTGAACAGACGCTGAAAAATACCATCGCTGTTCTTGCCGAGGCCGATGCGGAGTCACGACATATTGTCAGAATGACCTGGTTCATCACTTCCCGCGTCGAGTACCTTGAGCAGGTAAAGGAAGTCGGTCGGGTGTGGCGCGAAATCATCGGCAAGCATTATCCGGCCATGGCCGTGATTGAAATTTCCGCGCTGATGGAAAGCAGGGCGAAGGTTGAAATAGAGACCACAGCAGTGGTCCCCTCCGCCTGACAGGGCTTCCGGCCACCCTTACAGCTGGATGTACAGACCCCCACAGCGTATAAAGTACAAGCCTGATGCAGGCAGATCACCCAGTGCCAGCGAAGCGCGAGCCGCTTTGCTCTTCAGCCCCATCAGCTATGGCAATATGCATCTGGAGCAACGTACCTGGGTGCCGGCGATGGTACCCTGGCGGGCCAGTGAAGACGGCTCGGTGACCGATGACATTCTGGACTGGTACGAGCGCATGGCACGTGGCAAACCAGGTGCATTGGTGGTTGAGGCGACCGGGATACGCGACATTCCCAGTGGACCGCTGTTACGTGTGGGTGACGACCGTTATATCCCTGGTCTGAAGGACCTTGCTGACGTCGTACATAAGGCCAGCGAAGGGCAGACGAAGCTGTTCATCCAGATCATCGATTTCCTTGCTATCCGGCGTCGTGTTGAACGTGGCACCTTCATTAATCGCTTTCTTGATATCACCGAGCAACACCGGCAGCGACTGGGTGGCGTTGGTCCAGGTGTGGATGATGTCCGTGAAAAACTGATGGCACTGACAGATGATGAATTACGTGCGGTGCTGACCCAGCGGGAGTACGAAAGTCTGAGTATGGGTTTTCGTGAGCGGGTTACCGATGTTCACCTCTCGCACATACGTGAGTTGCCCAACGTGTTACCGGATCTGTTTGCGATGGCGGCGGGTCGTGCACAAAAAGCGGGTCTTGACGGTATAGAACTGCATTATGCCCATGCCTATACCATGGCCTCATTCCTGTCAGCCCGGAACAGCCGGACCGATGGGTATGGCGGCAGCCAGATGGATCGGTTACGTCTGCCGCTGGAAGTTTTCCGGCGGGTACGTGGGGTTGTGGGTGATGACTATGTCCTAGGCTGTCGTTACCTTGGCGATGAGTGTATCGATGCGGGTAGCGGGGTCGAGGACGCCAAGTTTTTCGGAGTGGAATTTGCCCGCGCCGGTATGGATTTTCTATCCGTTTCCCGGGGCGGAAAATTTGAGGACGCGGCCCAACCAAAAACAGGTTCGGCTGCCTACCCCTATACCGGGCCGAGTGGTTACGAGTGCATGCCGTCCTACATTTCTGATGAGCAAGGACCCTTTGGTCGTAATTTCAACACGGTGGCCGCAATCCGTGAGGCCGTGCGTGCGGCGGGTTTTGAGACGCCCATCGTTGTGGCCGGTGGCATCCATGGCTTCGAGCAGGCGGAGGCAGCACTCGGGAGCGGGGTGGCGGATATCATTGGTGCAGCCCGGCAAAGTCTCGCCGATCCGGATTGGTTTTTAAAGCTACGTCTGGGCCGCGGCAACGAGGTGCGTGTGTGTGAGTACACCAATTCCTGCGAAGGGCTGGATCAAAAGCACAAACAGGTGACCTGCAGGTTGTGGGACCGCGGGGGTCTCGATGAGCCCGGTGTCAAGTTGAGTAAGGATGGCAGACGACGGTTGGTTGCACCCAGCTGGAAACGACAGTGAGCATTTCCTTTCTGAAGGGGGCCAGGACATCATCTGAATTTAGGGCATAATGAGCGCCATTCAGGTGGCGGCATGCACTGTAACAGGAGAACAAAATGCTGGTAGTGGGTAAGGCGGTTGCGCATCCCTGGAAGTGTGATGTTATTGGTCACTTGACGACCCGTTTCTATGTGGGCATGTTTGATGACGCAAGTTATCACCTGCTGTTTACCGTTTTTGGATTTACAGGTGCGACCGACGAGAGCGGCGCCACCGGCTGGGTAGACGTGCGTAACGTGATTGAATACAAAGCGGAAGTGGGGGCTGGTGATGTGCTTGAAATTCAGGCTTCATTGGTGAAAATTGGCAGCAAGTCAATTACGGTTCGATACCGAATGACCAATCTTGGTAAAGACGAGCTGGCAGCAACAATGGAGTGTATTTACGTGCTCTTTGACATGCAGGAGCGCAAAGGATTGTTGCTCACTGATCGATTACGGGAGCAGGCTGCAAAGTACCTGGAACCCGAGCAAGATCCGGTTCCGTAGCCAGAGCATTGTCTCGTGCCATTGGTTGCACATTCAAAATTACCCACCTTCTCACGTCTGCGCCAGCAGGGTCAGAAGGTGCTTACACTTGAGTGTGCTGAAGGCCAGGATATCCGCGAATTGCACATCGGCCTGCTCAACATGATGCCCGATGCTGCGTTGTCGGCAACGGAACAGCAGTTCATTCGCCTTGTAGGTAATTGCAATCAGATTGCCCAATTCTATGTCTACCCATTTACCCTGGCAGAATTGCCTCGAAGTGGACAGGCCAGGGAGCACATAGCGCAACACTACACCAGTTTTGAGGCACTACGGGAGCTGGGTCTGGACGCCCTGATGATCACGGGTGCAAATGTTGCAGGGCCTTCCCTGGAGCAGGAGCCTTTTTGGGGACCGCTGGGAGAGGTTATCAGCTGGGCCCTGGAAAATGTTGCGTCTACCCTGTGTTCCTGCCTGGCAACCCATGCGCTGGTAAAGCATTTTCATGACATCCAGCGATTACCCATGACGCAAAAGAAATGGGGGGTGTATAGTCACCGGATTACGCATCATCGACACCCACTGACAAGATGGATCAACACGCGTTTTGATGCACCGCACTCACGCTGGAACACCATCACGAGAGCACATTGCGAGCAGGCCGGGTTGCACGTCCTTGCCGAAAGTCCCGAGGCGGGTGTCCACCTGGCAGTCAGTCGTGATCAATTCAGTGTGGTTTATTTTCAGGGTCACCCCGAATACGATGCCAACAGTTTGCTCAAGGAGTACAAGCGAGAAGTCACTCGATTCCTCGACGGTGAACTGGACGC
Organism: Gammaproteobacteria bacterium; assembly: GCA_021772915.1. GTDB lineage: Bacteria > Pseudomonadota > Gammaproteobacteria > Xanthomonadales > SZUA-36 > SZUA-36. The sequence continues at coordinate 46,450 of JAJFLB010000048.1, forward strand.
TCCTCCACCTTATCCTGAGAATTACTTTTCCGAGCACGCCACAAAATTCGCGGAGAATTTTGTTCAGCAGGCGCTGGACGCGAAAAAACACGATCAGTCTTTACCCGTCTTCCCCGAGGCCAAAATGAGGCAGTTGGTGGATGATACCTGGGGTGATACCAGCAAGGCGATTGTCAATAACTGGTTGGGACTGGTTTACCAGACGACCAACCTTGATCGAAATCTTAGGTTCATGGATGGGGTCGATCCAGATGACCCTCTGGGGCTCAAATCGTAAGCCCGCTTTCCGTGTATCATTGGCTTCCTTCAAAACCCAGCTACCACCGGCCAAGGGCCTGTTACCAGGTGGTCTGGAAAGTACTCAAAGACCTCACAGGAAAATGCAATGGGATTCAGGACCAAACAGATACACGCCGGCGTTACACCCGACCCACTCACGGGGGCGATCCTTACACCGATTTACCAAACCACGACCTACGTACAACCGTCTGTCGATGAATACCTGGCCAAGGGATATTCGTATTCACGCTCTGCCAATCCGACCGTGCGGGCTCTGGAGCTCAAATTGGCAGACCTGGAGGCCGGTGCAGACTGTTGTTGTTTCGGCACCGGAATGGCGGCGATACAAGGGGTCATGCTGGCGTTCCTGAATGCCGGTGACCATGCGATTATTTCCGATGTGGCTTACGGTGGTACTTACCGTTTGTGTACCAAGGTGTTGAGCCGGTTTGGAGTGGAATTCACCTTTGCCGACACCTCCCGGCCGGAGGATGTGGCAACCGCCGTTCGGGACAATACCCGATTGGTACTGACCGAAACACCAGCCAACCCAACCATGAAGAGCTCGGACATTGCGGCCATATCCGAAATCGCAACCCGTGCGGGTGTGGTGCATGCTGTAGACAATACTTTTCTTACACCGTATTTCCAGCGCCCACTGGAACTCGGTGCCGACGTTTCGATTCACAGTACCACCAAGTACATGGACGGCCACAACGCGACGGTTGGTGGTGCGGTTATCTGCAAGACCGCCGAGCAAGATGAGGCAGTACGGTTCATCCAGAACAGCACGGGTAGCATCATGTCGCCACAAGTGGCCTGGCTGACCATGCAGGGGTGCAAGACGCTCTCGATCAGAATGGATCAACAGTCAACAAATGCAATGGCAATCGCTCGGTTTCTAGAAGCCCACCCAAAAGTGGAGCAGGTCAGCTACCCGGGTCTGGAGTCATTCCCACAGTATGAGCTTGCCCGCCGTCAGGCGAGTGGCTTTGGTGCAATGCTGTGGTTCGAAGTCGGGGGCGGTTTGGCGGCCGGTAAGCGGTTGATGGACAGTGTGGAGTTGTGGAGTCTGGCGGAGAACCTTGGCTCGGTGGAGTCGCTGATCACGCATCCGGTGACGATGACGCATGCCGATGTTGAAGAAGCGGAGCGCCAACGGGTGGGTATTATCGACGGACTGGTACGATTATCTGTGGGTCTGGAGGATGCTGAGGATCTTATTGCTGCACTGGGCCAGGCGCTGGAGCAGGTGTAACCCGGAGTCCACGCTAATCACACCAGCCAGACTGAGCAGGGTCTGAGATGTTTTTTGATGTAAACGGAAAACCTGTGTTTGCGTGTACTGGCGGTAAGGAATTTGATAACGGCAAGCCGGTGATCATATTCCTGCACGGCAGCGGACTCGATCATGCGTTTTGGAGTTTGTATACAAGTCATTTTGCACTCAAAAACTACACTGTACTGGCACTCGATTTACCTGGGCATACCCATTCCACGGGCCCGCAACTCACCCGTATTGAGGCCATGTCAGACTGGCTGAATGACGTCGTAACGGCGCTGGATACTAACAGCGTGTCCCTGGTGGGGCATTCCCAGGGTTGCCTGATTGCGCTCGAATATGGCCACCGCTTCCCACAGACGTTGCGCAGTGTTTCACTCATCGCCAGTGGTCTCGCTACACCGGTCAACCCCGCATTGATAGAAGCTGCTCAAAATGACCCGGAGGCGGCGTACGCCATGATGATGTCGTGGAGTTTTGCTCAGGCACCACACCTTCAGCAGGGCTCCAAAACGCGTACTCCAATGCGCGCCGGTGGCAAAGAGGTGATGCGAGGGGATATCTCCAAGCAATTGGCCGCTGATTTAATCGCCTGCAATTCTTACCAAAACGGGGCCGTGGCGGCGGCTGGAATAACCTGTCCATGCCAGGTTATCCTTGGTGGGCAGGACCGCATGGCACCAAACGAAGCGGGTATGGGTCTGGTCAAAGGATTGAGCGATGGTCATGGTGCACCACAATTGGATATCATTGAACGTAGTGGTCACATGATACCGCTGGAAGCACCCGATGAATGCCGTGATCTTTTAGAAAAATTCATAGTTTCCAATAACCCAGGGGTTAACCACTAAGCAAAGCAACCCAACTCCCTCGATGCTGCGTTGGGGCTGTGGCCCTACAGCCATTTAGGTCACATGTTCCGGTACAGGGGCTCATTGTGTGATTAATGAGGTTTTTCAGCAGTACTTTTGACACACGTTGTTGCCAATGTTTGTTGATAGTATCCGGGATTCCGGGGCAAGGATCAGATTGCCCCGACAAGAAGTTTCACAACAAGCTATGGGTGTTAACGGTAATACTTGCAACAAGAGGGTTTTTTATTGGTCCCATACACGAAGGAGACCCTTATGAATAAATTGTTTGCTACTCTGCTTTTCACATCGTTGTTTTGTACCAACGTAACTGCTGATTTTTCCCAATCACAGGCAGGTTTACACCCGCTTTTTCCCGTGACCGGCCCTTTCATAATAGAAATCAGTGGTACCTGGCCAACCGACTGTCACCCCGGGGAGCAGAAACCCGTGGTCACCTCGTTTGACGGGCAAAAAGCGGAAATCGACTTTGAAATCATTATCCTGCACATCACGTGCAATATCGTCGATACACCCTACCGGGTGCTGGTGGACATGAGCGGGGTGGTGCGTGCGACTAAACCCCGTGGTGATGCGCTGAATATTCAGGTCAATTTTGGAGGGAGCAAACTGGAGCAAACCCTCAAGCTGGTTTGCCCTGACGAAAATGGCTGTGCAAGACCACCCACAGATACGCAACGGTCAGAACCTGGTTTTTATTCCGCCCCCGGCCTTGCAAATCAGGGGCTGCTGCTGGTAAGACAAAATGCCGTGACGGGGATTTTCCCATTGGTTTACGACCAATCCGGTAACAATGAATGGTTGTTTGGTGGCAGTCGACTGGTTGAAGATAGTTTTTTCGCCGAGATTTTTCGCCTCAGCGGTGGTGATTGTTTTGGTTGCGAGCCAACCAGTAAAAAGCCGGATATGGCCTCCATAGGTCACATTAGTGTGCTGGTTGATCGAGCTGACAGCTTGCAGGTCAAGGTTAATGATGGTCTGTTTTCGGAATATCGGCGCATCGTATTTGGTTACCAGGTTTTCAAGGTGGGACCGGCCGGTGAGCACACGCTTATCGATCTGTCGGGGCGCTGGGGTGTTAGCGAAAACCACGGCACCAACCCACCGTTGGGCGATCTCACGGTGTTCTTCCCGGGCGCCTTCGACCTCGTATTGGAGGATATTGTCACTGCAGGTGAAGGGCTACTACCCGACGGCCAGGTGAGTTACCGGGTTGACACCCCCATCGGTGAAACACTGGGTCAACTGGTGTGTAAGGGACAGACCCGGTTGGATGACAGAGCCAATGTCTGTGAGTTTATTGACCCCACGGATGCGGAAGAGCCCCTGTTCTTGTTTTATCAGGATGGACCAGCATCACTATCCATTACATTTGCGCGTGCGCTGATTGCAATTGGTACAGCACCCGGTGGCAAGGCGGTCCGGTTGGACTGACTGGTTATGATTTAGAATCGGAAGTCGAGTGTGGGGTTGAAGATCCACAAGCTGTCAATACCTGCTTAACACCGCTCTGTTTAGACACGTTAACCCTTAAACCTTCCAAGAGGCCTATTGTCAGGCTCTAGCTTTGCACGATTCGTTTATACTATTCTCTAGTCGACGTTTAGGGCATGGAGGCCGCCAAAAAAATCTTGAACAGGTGAATTCGCAACGTCTTTGGGTTATATGAAATTGATTAAGCACGCACACCCAGTACGAGTTGTAATTTCTTTATTGCTGTCGATATTCGTTACAGAACTGGTCGTAATGGTCTTCCTCAGTTTTGTACAGCTCTCATCTTCGTTGGTTGAAACCTTACTGGACTCCACCCTCCTGGCTCTATTGCTTTCACCCATACTTTACTTCTTGGTATTACGACCAATGGTTGTTAGCGTCACTGGGCGCGAGCAGAGCGAGGATCGTTTCCACGCCCTTGTAGACACAGCAAATGATGCCATTGTCACGGGTAACAGCCGGGGGGACATTGTTGGTTGGAACAAACACGCAGAACTCATGTTTGGCTATGCGCCTGACGAAATCATCGGACAGCCGTTGACCTTAATCATGCCTGAGAGATACCGGCAAGACCACCAGGCAGGTATGCAACGGGTGGCTTCGGGAGGGGCAACGAAAGTTGTCGGTAAAACAGTAGAATTGATTGCGCTCAGGAACGACGGCAGCGAGTTCCCCATGGAACTTTCAATCTCCACCTGGGATGCGGACGGGAAGTCTTTGTTTACGGCGATCATTCGTGACATCACCGAACGTTTGCGATCGGAGGAGGATCTCAAGTACAGCAAAGGTGCGCTGGAAATCGCCCAGCGGACTGCGCACCTGGGAAGCTGGCAATGGAATACAACCGATAATACGCAATGGTGGTCTAATGAACTGTATCGTATGTTCGGCTACCAACCGGGAAAAACTGAACCGACGTTTCAGCGCTTTCGCGATGCCGTGCACCCTGATGATCTGGATCGTGTTCTCGAAGCCGTCATGGCCACCCTTGATGAGGGCGCTGTCTATGACACGGAATTTAGAGTTGTCCTGCCAGACAAAACCACACGGAACGTACATGCCCGAGGAGAAATGATCAAAGGGCCAGAAGGATCTGATTTGTTAATGGTTGGCACGGTGCTGGACATCACCGCGTCGAAACAGGCGGCCAGGGAGTTGAGTGAGAGTCAGGAAAAATTCCTCAAGGCTTTCCATGCCCATCCCATCGCTATGCAGATTCTGAATCTCGAGACGGGTGAAAGACTGGATATTAATCAACGCTGTCTTGACCTGTATGAGGTAGAAACCCTGGCAGAGCTCAATAAGAGTATTTATGACAATAACACATGGGTTGACTCTGGTGCACGGGCCGAATCGACACAGCTCTTACTTAAGGAGGGATCTCTACAAAACTATCCGATCGAGGTTTTTTCCAAATCCGGGGAAGTCAGATATCTGCGTCTGTTTGCATCGGTGCTGGCAACTGGTGATGGTAAGGAGGCAATTGTTTCTTACATCGATGTCACCCAGCGCAAACAAGCGGAGGAGGAACTCAGGTTTAATGCGGAGCGCTTCGAACGATGGATGTCTTCCAACTTTATCGGAATTATCCAATCATCAGCAGACGGTAGTGTCAGCGATGCCAACGATACGATGTTGGAAATGATCGGTTATTCAAGAAAAGATTTGACTGATGGCTTGTTGGATTGGACAAAACTGACCCCGCCGGAGTTTCTTCATCTGGATGAAAAAGCATTGGAAGAAGCTGGGGTCAAGGGCTTCTGGACACCCTTTGAAAAAGATTATTTGCATAAGGATGGGCGCCGGGTACCCGTAATTATTGGCGGATCGATGTTCAAGGAAACCCCCGGAGAGTACATTGTATTTGTCATTGACAATACGCAGCAAAAACAAGCAGAGAACGAGCTACGAAAGTTGGCCCTGGCTGTGGAACAGAGCCCGGTGAGTGTCGTCATCACTGACCTTGAGGCCAGGATTGAATATGTCAACGACTCATTTGTTAACACCAGCGGTTACAGCCGGGAAGAAGTGATTGGCAAGAACCCGCGCCTGAAGCAATCCGGCAAGACGCCGCCCGAGACTTTTGTGGGTTTGTGGGACAAGCTGACGCAGGGCCACACCTGGAGCGGTGAATTCCTCAACAAACGTAAGGACGGCCGAGAATATGTTGAGTTTTCCCGCATTGCGCCGCTGCATCAGCCTGATGGCGAGATTACCAACTATATCGCGGTTCAACGCGACATCACCGAGAGAAAACGGCTGAGAGCAGAGCTGGACAGGCACCAGCAACATCTCGAAAAACTGGTGGAAGATCGCACTTTGGAGTTAAGCGAAGCCCATGAGAGCCAGAAAGCCCTAAATCAGGCATTGATTGACAGCGAAGTACACTTCAAGGATGCGGCCCGTGCTGCCCGCCTTGGTCATTGGTATTTGGACACGAGCACAGATGAATTCACCACGATCTCGGAGGAATATGCGCATATTTATGGTTATACGGTGGATGAGTACATGCAGCGCTTCCGTAAAATGGAAGATGATACGGATACGGTACACCCGGATGATCGTGATCGTATTGACGCGGCATATGAACAAATGGATTGGGAATGGCTTGAGTACCGGATAATCTGCAGAGATGGCGGTGTCAAGCACATACGTGAATATTTCGAAGAGGTATTTGACGACGATGGCAAGAAACTGGGGGAAAAGGGCACCATACAGGATATAACTGAAACTAAGCTGGCAGAATTTGAACTACGCAAGGCCAAGGAGGCGGCCGAGGCAGCCAGCAAGGCGAAAAGTACCTTTTTGGCCAATATGAGCCACGAGATACGTACGCCCATGAACGCCATCATCGGGCTCACCCACCTGTTGCAACGGGCCGATCCGACCGAGACCCAGATCGGGCAGTTA
>JAJFLB010000049.1 GCA_021772915.1 Gammaproteobacteria bacterium
GATAACTACGGATTCAGAGGTACCCAGATGTTTCAGGACAAGACGCAGACAGCAGAGAATGGCCCGGTCCTTCTCAAGGGCTGCACCAAGAGTAGGCGCCCTCAGGCGACGCAGTGGGGACATCTGGGTACCTCCCTGCGGGCGAGCTGGGAAGCGGTCGTCCGTGGTGCCGCATCACTTGGCAAGGACCGGGCCATTACCTGCGTGCTGCAACCCCACGGTCAACCACTTCCCAACTCGCTGAACTCGCAGTTATCACAGGGACGGAGTACTGGTGATACGGACTCGAAATGACCATTAAGTCTGACCGCTGGATTCGACGCATGGCGAAGGACCACAGCATGATAGAGCCGTTCGAATCCGAACAGGTGCGGACTGCTAAGAATGGTGGTCGGCAGATTTCGTATGGAACGTCCAGCTATGGGTACGACGTTCGTTGTGCCAGCCATTTCAAGATTTTCACCAACATCAATTGTGCCGTTGTCGATCCGAAGAACTTTGATGAAAACAGTTTCGTCGATTTTCATGGCGAGGTTTGTGTCATCCCACCCAACTCCTTCGCGCTGGCTCACACGGTGGAGTATCTGCGTATACCAAGAAATGTACTGACCATCTGCCTGGGCAAATCCACCTATGCCCGCTGCGGTATTATCGTTAACGTCACACCACTGGAGCCTGAATGGGAGGGTCACGTGACGCTGGAGTTTTCCAATACCACGCCATTACCGGCGCGCATCTATGCCAACGAAGGTGTGGCGCAGTTCCTGTTTTTTGAATCGGACGAAGACTGTGAAGTCTCCTATGGTGATCGCGCGGGTAAGTACCAGGGGCAAACCGGAGTCACGTTGCCCAAAGCCTGAACCAAAACGCTTCCCCACAAGTTAGCGGTCCCGTATTTCCTCAACGCATGGGTGGTTGTTGTATCAGCGTGGCGTAGGTTTCAAAAATTTCAGTTTCTCTTTGAACCTGCAGTTCCACACGGCCTCCAGGCTGGCGCTGGGCGATAATCAATAAAAGAGCCCGAGCGTCATCCACTGGGACACCATCAATGCTGAGCAGGATATCGCCGGGCCGGATGCCAGCGCTCCACGCGGGGCCACCGGTGGTGACATCGCGGGCCTGAATACCCCGGCGCATGGCACTGCCGTCCGTCTGCAAGACCAGTGGCAAGTCGCCGAAGACAGCACCCAGCCAGCCCCTTCTCACAGTGCCGTTTTCGACGATCTGCTGCATCACGTTTTTGGCCATGGAAATGGGGATGGCAAATCCAATATTTTGTGCCCCCTGGGCCTGACCAAGATTGCGGGTGTTGATGCCAATGACCTCACCGAGGTGATTAACCAGGGCACCACCGCTATTGCCCGCGTTAATAGCGGCGTCCGTCTGAATGAAGTCCTCGTAAAGGACGGACCTGAGATCATTACGGCCTGTGGCGCTGATAATACCCATTGTGACTGTGTGACTCAGTCCGAAAGCATTACCGATGGCCAGTACAACGTCCCCCACACGCACGGCCACATTTTCTGCTAGCGGTGCTGCCGGCAGACCCTCCAGGTTGATTTTGAGTACGGCCAGGTCCGTTTCAGGATCGTTGCCAACGACCTGGGCTGCGGTGAAGCGTCCGTCCCAAAGACCCACACTGATGTTTTGCACCTGGCTGATGACGTGATTGTTGGTGAGAATGTAACCATCTTCACTGACCAGTACGCCCGAGCCCATGTCCTGGCGCGAGACGGGAATGTAAGAATAGCCATATAGTCTTTGCAATCGTGGCGGTATTTGCTGAAACCCAACGGTTTTTGTGTAAATGCTAACTACCGATGGCGCGGCACGGTCTACAGCATCGGCATAGGAAACGGGTCCCGCCGGCATATTGGTCGAGCTCGCGGGCGATCCGCCAAGCCGCTCGCTGACGCTTGGCCACAGGAATAAAACAACAAATGCCAGAGCCAGGCCCGCTACCGTCGAACGCAGCAAAAACTTAATCACGGACTCAACGGATACTTTTCTGCCAGATGGATGGTCATTTGCTTGATTCATTTTGACGGTTCAATCGTTACGGGCGGTATTTAATCCATAAGCGGCATATTTGCTTGCAAATCTATTGCCAAACTGTTTGTCTCGCATGGGCCGTTTCGGATAAAATAAGGGATTGGCTCATGTGAAGGAAGGGATGATTGGCTCAAATGTTGAGACGACCCGCGGCTCGATCCTTGTTTTGACCCTGAGAACACTAATTTCCTGATTATAAAGTAGCAGTCCTTAAATGGGTATTTTTTCTGGTGGAGTTGTAAATGTCATCTGATGGTGTGAATAAAGGGCGGCGGCGATTTCTGGTTGCCACTACTTCTGTTGTGGGTGGTATCGGAGTAGGGCTGGCGGCAGTCCCATTTATTAAATCGTGGATGCCCAGCGCCAAGGCGCAGGCCGTAGGCGCTCCGGTTGAAGTTGATATCGGCAGACTGAAACAAGGCCAGTTGCTCAAGGTCCAGTGGCGTGGCCAGACAATTGGTATTTTACGCCGCACGTCTGAAATGATTTCCGAACTGCAAAAGACGGTTGAGGTGTTGGCGGATCCGGAGTCAGTCGAAGCTGACCAGCCTGAATATGTGACTGGTGATCCTAGGGCCTTGCGGCCTGAGTATCTCGTGGTCAATATGCACTGCACACATCTTGGTTGTGTGCCCCAAATGGTGCCAGAGGTGGGTTCACAGCCGTTTGATGATAACTGGAACGGTGGGTTTTACTGCCCCTGTCATAAGTCAAAATTTGATTTGTCAGGAAGGGTTTACAAAGGTGTGCCCGCACCCACCAATTTGCGTATCCCGCCATACAGCTTCCTTGATGACCGCACCCTGATGATTGGCGTTAGTCCACAAGGAGCGGTGTAATGGCCAAGTTTGCTGACAATATGGCCAAACGTGCCGGGGCGTTCATGAATTGGGTCGACGAGCGTCTGCCCGTCACTGAATTTTGGGATGCGCACCTGGCGAAATACTACGCACCAAAGAATTTTAACTTCTGGTACTACATGGGTTCCCTTGCCTTATTGGTGCTGGTGATGCAGATTTTTTCCGGTCTTTATTTGGCCATGCACTATAAACCTTCGGCCACGGAAGCGTTTGCTTCGGTCGAGTACATCATGCGTGATGTGGACTGGGGTTGGATGATTCGCTACATGCACTCAACCGGATCCTCATTCTTCTTTGTGCTGATTTACCTGCACATGTTCCGCAGTCTGCTTTACGGGTCGCACCGCAAACCACGCGAGTTGTTGTGGCTGTTTGGAATGGTTTTATACTTACTTTTGATGGCAGAAGCCTTCACAGGTTACGTCCTGCCGTGGGGACAGATGTCTTACTGGGGCGCGCAGGTCATTATCAACCTGTTCGGTGCAATTCCGGAGGTAGGCGAAACCTTAACGCAGTGGATACGTGGGGATTATTTTCTTTCCGATGCAACTTTGAACCGGTTTTTTGCCTTTCATGTGGTTGCGTTTCCGCTGGGGTTGATTGGTTTTGTTGTACTTCATCTGGCAGCCCTGCACAAAACCGGATCGAATAACCCGGATGGTATTGAAATCAAGAAGAACAAGGGTGCTGACGGAATCCCGTTGGATGGCATTCCGTTTCACCCGTACTATACCGTCAAGGATATTTTTGGGGTTGCCTTGTTCCTGATCCTGTTTGCAGCCGTGCTTTTCATCTGGCCGGAAGTTGGCGGTTTGTTTCTCGAACACGATAACTTTGTACCAGCCGATCCGTTGGTGACACCTGAGCACATTAAACCGGTATGGTACTTCACGCCGTTTTACGCCATCTTGAAGGCGGTTCCGGATAAGTTGATGGGTGTGATCACGATGGGTGCTTCGGTGGTTATACTGGTTTTCATTCCCTGGCTTGACCGCTCACCAGTCAACTCAATTCGTTACAAAAGCGTTTGGGACAAAGTGCTGCTTGGTTTTTTCGCAGTGGCTTTTGTGCGCCTGGGTATGCTTGGAATGGCTGAAGGAACACCAGCGCAGGTCTGGGAAATGCGACTCTGGACAACGGTGTACTTCATGTACTTTGTCATGCTTTATTTTATGAGTCCACGTAGCAAGACAAAACCAGTGCCGGACAGGGTGACTCACTGATGAAGAAGAATATGGCTCGACTGCTCGCTGCAGCAATGTTATCAGTGGCCGTTAATGGACCGGTCCCGGCATCCGAGACCACTGAGCCGTCCGGTGTCGATGTCAACGACATCGCATCCTTGCAGCGTGGTGCAAAATGGTATGTTAACTATTGCCTGAGTTGCCACAGCGCCAGCTATATGCGTTACAACCGCCTCGCCGAGGACCTTGGTTTGGGTGAAGAAATGGTCATGCAAAACCTGGTTTTCGCAGATGCCAAAATTGGCGACACCATGGACATAGCGATGGACCCGGGGCAGGCCAAGGCCTGGTTTGGCACGACCCCTCCCGACCTCTCACTGGTGGGACGTTCCCGCGGGTCTGACTGGTTGTATGCTTACCTTCGTGGATTTTACATGGATGAGAATGGTGCCTGGAATAACACCAAAATACCCGACCTTTCCATGCCACACGTGCTGTGGCAATTGCAGGGCATTCAGACACCGGTTTACCGTCAGGAAACCAGTGCAAGTGGATTTACTCGTGAGGTTATTGACCATCTTGAGTTGCAAACACCCGGTCTGCAGTCACCGGAAGAATATGCAGGAACTGCACGTGACATAGCGGCATTTCTGGAGTATCTGGGTGAACCAGCCATTCTCAAACGCAAGAATATCGGTGAATGGGTGATAGCGTTCCTGGTGCTGTTCACTTTTCTGGCTTACCTGTTGAAAGCAGAATATTGGCGTGACGTCCATTAATCAAAAGCAAGGACACACTTCCTGCTTGCAAGTAATTGGAGATATATGGTGATAGCAGCAATCAAAGGGCGTTCTACCATGGCGTTGTATTCTTCTGACAGGGGAATTCACTGTCAAAGGGTGCGGTTCGTGTTGGCTGAGAAGGGCATCAATGTTGAAATCATTGACGTCAGTAAGGACGAATCTGCAGCGGCTGATCTGGCGGAATTAAACCCGTACAACGAAACACCGACGTTGGTTGATCGGGATTTGTTGTTACATGACGCCGGTGTGATTAACGATTACCTCGATGAGCGTTATCCTCACCCACCGCTAATGCCGGTTGATCCGGTATCCAGGGCTCGTTTGCGGTTGGTGCATCATCGAATTTTGAGGGATTGGTACCCATTGGCGGAACAGATAGAAAAGGCCAGCGGGCAAAAGGTAGGCAAGCCAAAGCAGCAATTGCAGGAAAGCATTGTTGCAGCCAACGACCTGTTCAAGCATTCCGACTACTTGCTCAGCGATGAGTTGAGTCTGGTCGACTGTTCGCTGGGACCTTTGTTTTGGCGTTTACCGGTCTATGGCATTAATCTCGGTAAGCCAGGAGCCTCGGTGCAGGCGTACTTTAAACGTTTGGTTGCACGTCCGTCATTCAAAGCCAGTCTGACCCGTGCCGAGCGAGAAATGGTCCTCGAGACGACATGAGCTGTTCGCCGGAAGGCATGACTTCCAACCGGCCATACCTGTTACGTGCACTCTACGAATGGATTACCGATAACGGCCTTACGCCACATGTGCTGGTCGATGCAGCAATTGAAGGGGTCGACGTACCTGAGCACACCATCAACAAAGAAAAGGTAGTTTTAAATATCGCTGCTGCTGCCACCCAGCAGTTGGTGCTTGATAACGAGATCATCAGCTTTCAGGCCCGGTTCTCCGGTAAATCTTTCCCAATCAGTGTCCCAATGGGGGCAGTTATTGCGATCTATGCGCGTGAAAATGGCCAGGGGATGATGTTTGCCCAGGATGACCCCACACCACCACCAATTGCCGGTCCAGACAGCCAGTCGGCCCGCTCACATTTGAGAGTGGTTGAATAAGCTGCAATTTCACCCATTCCACCGTTCAATTAGCCGTCCGTCTTCCAGATCCAGCGTAACGACCAGGGATGACGAAAAGCCAATTTGAGCCGTTCCTCGTCGGCGTATGGCACCGTTGGTGGCAAACTCAAAGCTGTAGTTGATCACGATATGCGATTTTGCATCTGAACGATTCCAGGTTACAGAACTCAGTGAAACAGTGTCATCCAGTAACTGCAGATTATGATTGGAGCAAGCGTGCCCGGCTGCCCGACGAGCTTTTTGCCTGCCTTGCATCAGTTGCCACCAGGCGGCTAGGGAACCTGTCACCAGTAAGAAAACTATCAATTCAACCATTTTAGTTCCTGCAAAACGAGTCAACGTTGCCCATGAAAATGACAGTGTGGATCGCTTTTGGCCGATGAAATTTTTAAAACCGCGTATCGTAGGCTATGCTAAATCCGTACAATACCACCTCTTCAGTACGTCTGCCCCGGTGGGCACCTTCTCCATCAAACTTGGGACTTGCCCCTGAAATGGAAATCCTGATCAGTAACGATGACGGCATTGAAGCCACCGGTATCCGGGTCCTGGCAGATAGCATGCAGGGACTGGGTGAGGTCACCATTGTTGCACCGGACAAGAATCGTAGCGGGGCAAGTAATTCATTGACACTCGATGCTCCGATCCGGATCAAGGAGGTCAATAACCGGCGCTATCGCGTCTCCGGCACACCTACCGATTGCGTCCATATTGCCTTGACAGGATTATTGGATGACGACCCTGACATAGTTGTTTCTGGTATTAACGCCGGTGCAAATCTTGGTGATGACGTAATTTATTCGGGTACGGTTGCGGCGGCAATGGAAGGGCGATTTTTAGGTTATCCGGCCGTTGCCCTTTCCTTGGCATTTGATGAGCGCCCACATCATTTCGAGACTGCGGGTGAAGCGGCAATTCGCCTGGTCAGACAGTTGCAGCAGGATCCGTTGCCTGCAGATACCATACTGAATGTTAATGTACCCGATTGTGCCTGGTCGGAAATTATGGGGTTCGAGGTAACACGGCTGGGCCACCGTCACCGTGCGGAAAAGGTCATTAAAGCCAAGGATCCACGCGGGCGCGATATGTATTGGATCGGCCCGGCCGGTGCGGAGCAAGACGCTGGGCCGGGCACGGACTTTGATGCCGTGAGGCGCAGGTTTATTTCCATCACCCCCATCCATGTCGACCTGACCCGTTACCAGGCGCTGGACCAACTGGCCGGCTGGGTGACCGCTATCAGCACTGGAACAAGACACGATAAGGCTGATTCATGACTCACGAACACAGGCCCCAAGCCGGGTACCGAGGCATTGGTATGACCTCACAGGGTACCCGCGACCGTCTGGTAAAACGATTACGGGAGGATGGAATCAAAGATGAGCAGGTACTGAGCGCAATGACTCAGGTGCCCCGACATGAGTTTGTCGACGAGGCCTTGTCCAGCAGGGCATATGAAAACACGGCGCTGCCCATTGGGCAAAGCCAAACCATATCCCAACCCTGGATCGTTGCGCGTATGACCGAGGCCTTGCTTGAGCACGGGAAGCCCGGGAAAGTTCTGGAAGTTGGTACGGGTTCAGGCTACCAGGCTGCCATCCTGTCACACCTCGTGCCAGCGGTTTTCACCGTGGAACGTATTGACGAATTGTTAAAATTTGCACGTCGCCGTTTCCATGCCCTGCGACTGAACAACATTTATGCGCGTTATGCGGATGGCCACCTTGGCTGGCCCAGCCAGGCACCGTTTGACGGCATCATAGTGACCGCGGCTGCGCAAACAATCCCACAAGTTTTGTTGGACCAACTCGGTGCAGGCGGTGTGTTGGTGGTGCCCATCGAAAAGTTTGGTAACCAGAGACTTTTAGCCGTTCGGCGAAACGATGACGGCTTCGAAGAAACAGATCTCGGCGCGGTGGTATTTGTGCCGATGCTCAGTGGATTGTCCTGACTTCCGGGTGTTGAGAGCGCATGTTTCTTAAGTTATACGATCGTGTAATTGCCTTGTCCGCCCACCGCAGGGCACCTGCCATTTTGTCAGTCCTGAGTTTTTCTGAATCAAGTGTTTTCCCGATTCCACCTGATGTAATGCTGATTCCAATGTGCCTGGCCAGAGTGTCTAAAAGCTGGTGGTATGCGGCCTTATGTACCCTGTTTTCAGTTTTGGGTGGCATGGCAGGCTACCTGATTGGGAAACTGGCTTTTGAGTGGATAGAACCATGGTTGATGGGCTCCAGTTACGCCGGCACGTTTGAGAGCGCCGTTGCTGCCTTTGAGACCTGGGGCTTCTGGTACATTCTGGTGGCAGGGTTCACACCCATTCCATATAAAGTATTTACCGTCAGCGCAGGTGTTGTTGGTATGGCATTTCCGGTGTTTGTGGTGGGTTCTGTTATTGGCAGGGGCGGGCGGTTTTTCCTTGTTGCCGCATTGATTTACCTGGGTGGTGAGAAGTTGGCAGGTGGTTTGCGTAAGTACGTTGATGTACTTGGTTGGTTGCTGCTCGCCGCCGCCGTTATTGCGTTTGCCGTTGTCGAGTTGAGCGGACCTTAGCCATGCACGCCGTCACTCGCCTGCTTGACCTGAAAACGATTCTGGTAACGTTTTGTGTAATCTGGCTGGTGAGTTGCGGCCATCACCGGCCTGCAACGGTTGAAGACCACTCCTCTACGCGGGTTAAGCGTCATTTGAACACGGACGGTACCTATCGGGTCAGGTCCGGGGATACCTTGTATGCAATTGCATTCAGCTACGGCCTGGACTCACGGGACGTGGCGAAATGGAATGGTATTGCAAGACCTTATGTCATCTACCCGGGACAAAAACTGCGGCTTGCACCACCGGTGGTAGCGCAAAAGAGTCGTAACACGAGGAGAGTAACCAAGAGACCCAGCCCTCCTCGGACCAAGCAGAGTACCCCGCCAAAGCCCGTCCCCCGAAGTGCTCCCGCTGTTAGCAGTACAGACCCAAAAAGCTGGAAATGGCCTGTACGTGGGCGCTTGTTAAGGGGGTATGTGGCGGGTGACCCAGCCCGTAACGGTCTTGATATTGCGGGTAAGGAAGGTCTTTCCATATCTGCCACTGCAGCCGGCCTGGTCGTGTACAGCGGCAATGGCCTGATTGCTTATGGTGAACTGATAATTATCAAGCACAGCGAAAAAATGCTCAGTGCGTATGCTCATAATAAGGTCCGGTTGGTGCAGGAGGGTCAACAGGTATCAATGGGACAAAAAATTGCTGAAATGGGAAGAAATGACAGCAATGAACAGTTGCTGCATTTCGAAATCCGGGTTCGTGGTAAGCCGGTTAATCCACTGACTTATCTCCCCGGGAAATAGGTGTTCAATCTTTTGTTGGCCTTGCTGCGCGTCTGAGTCAGGTCACCTTAATCTTGTCGGGCTCATGCGCAACGACGACTGTTCACAACTGCTGATAATGTCCGGCCCGATAATTGCGCTGACAAGCGGGGCATTGGTGCGATATGCAGTCGGTTTTTGTGACATTTGTTTTCTTTTATGCTAGCTTATTCCGTCCATTCTATCGCAACCAGTTGCAAAACTGGGCCGGGGAGGGAAGGCGGCAGAATGGGTTGGGAGCAGGGCGGGGAATGAAGAAAAAAAGTCGTAACGACAAAAGTACATCTGTGTCAAATGGCAGGACGGTTGAGGCTGGTCTCAAGTTTTCACAGCCCAAGGTTGCAGTTGCCAGCCGCAAAGGCTTACACCACGGTGACGTTACCCGTATTTATCTGAGTGAAATTGGCCGCGCCAAGCTGTTAACGGCGGACCAAGAGAAATCGCTTTCTCGGGCGGCGCACAAAGGTTGTATGGCCAGTCGTCAACGCATGATTGAAAGTAATTTGCGTCTAGTGGTCAAAGTAGCCAGAGCCTATATCAATCGTGGCTTACCCATGCTGGACCTGATTGAAGAGGGCAACCTCGGGTTGATTCGTGCCGTTGAGAAATTTGATCCGGAAAAAGGGTTTCGTTTTTCTACCTACGCGACCTGGTGGATACGACAGACGGTGGAGCGTTCCATCATGAATCAGTGTCGTACCGTGCGTCTGCCGATCCACGTGATACGCGAACTCACTGCCTACTTGCGTACGACCCGTGAACTCGAGCAACAGTTGGGCCGTCGACCCTCACTTGAGGAGGTGGCCGAGAAACTCGACAAGAACAGTAAATCCGTGCACACATTATTCGGATTAAACGAACCGACGACCTCAACTGACCAGCGAACAATCAACAATAACTCTGTTGTCGAATCGATCGCTGATGACCAGAGCCGCAATCCTGAAACAGAGTACGCAGACCACGCCGCAGGCAAGTTGCTGGGCCGCTGGTTGACCTTGTTACCCAGCCAGCAGCGAATTGTGGTCGAACACCGCTTTGGCCTGCACGGCAAGGGCCGTCATACCCTGGAAGAAGTCGGTAATTTGCTGGGGGTCACCAGGGAGCGCGTCAGACAGGTACAACTCGCGGCGTTGGTGCGGCTGCGGGAAATCTCCCATCGTGAGGGTGTGATCGAAGCACCGTTTATGGAGTAGACAGGGAATTACCAGGGCAGGTGATGCCTGCCCGAACCCGGTCAATCGATTGGGCCTTCTTCATTAATCGGCGTCGGACTCCAACAGGTTGATGGCTCTGTCCAGTGCAGAGTCGACGAGTCTGTTCAAGTCTTGTGTAGAGAAGACCGCAGTTGCGACATCCACCGGGACACCTACGGCCTCATAGGCTTGTCCGCTGGGTGACTCAACCTGGCCTGCCGTGACCGTCACCAGCCAGTTGTTAGGCAGTAATCTTTCGGCGCGTGACAGCACACCCGCACCCGGCTGACCAATGACGGTAGCGTGGGGTAAGGATGCGATTGCAAAGGTGAAGATTTCAGCCGCGCTTGCCGTCAATGGAGAGGTGAGTAGTGCAACCGGGCCGTCAAATCTGACTCCGGCCGAGGGTTCAACGGACAGGGCAATGGCCGTGTTTAGTTCAGATGAAACGGGCCGACGCTCGCTCATGATCTGCCTTGTTACTCCCCGATTCAGCCGACCCGCGATTTCGAGGCCGAAATTCAGATTGCCACCGGAATTGCGGCGTACGTCGAGGATCAAGCCCCGCGAGTGGTTGTCGTTGAAGAAGTCGAACACCCGGTCCAGTTCAGGCCGCAGGAAAGCCAGCGTCTCTTCCTCGGTCGCATTGGGCAGGAAATCGAAAAATCGCCTGATTTCCAGGTAGGCCATGCCGTTGTCGGTGAGTCCGTAAGTAAAGACCCCATTGGCTGCGACAAGCAGATTGCCACCCAGACGGTTGCGAATGATCTGGCGGGCGGGCTGGCTCTCTGCACGTGTCCGCAAAGCCGCGGTCACGGCCGAGCCACCGCTGAAGAAGGACCGGTTGGCCCCCAGAAGGGATACGTGGCCATCCCTGAGCGGTGACAGCATGCTTGTCAGTGTGACGAACAATTCACCCTGAGTCATGCCCGGTTTGATCAATGGGAGCACACGCTCACGCGCTGCGGCCCAATCCACCTCGCGGACTTCAAAAGCGCTGTATAGCTCATTGAATGTGTCATAGAAGGCATCGAAGATGGTTCGCGGATCGTTGCTGGAGCCGGTACCGCCATTCTGACAATGGCTGGGCAGGGCAGTTACGCGGTTGAAATCCACTGGTGTAACCGAGTCCAGGCCCTCAAATCGCAGTCTGTCTCCGGTAGAGGTCATGGTGAGTTCATCACCAGCTGCCAGCAGCGCCGCTTTTGGTCCCGCCAGGACCTCAATGCAACTTGAGGCGGTAACCTGCATCAGGGAAAAACCTGTCGCACTGATCGCGCCAACCATGCCAAAGCCGTCAGACACCCAGGATCCCGCCAACTTGTCTTCAATCAACGGACCGAATGATTCGTATTCACACTCAAGTCCATCAATTGATGTGATCCGGCTTAATGTGTGCTGTCCCTGACCCCAGGCCGTGCTATCGGTATCGTAAACCACGCTGCCGCCATCGCAATTGAGTCGCAATTCCAGTGCACCCCAATTGATGCGCTCCACGGAAGCCGGATCATGTTCGGGGCCAAAGCGGCCGTTGCGTGTAATCAGCATGTTTTCGACGTGGATATAGTCATCGGCGGCGTGGCCCACGCCCGTCAGCCAGGCCTGGTTACCGTCTGGGTCATAGGTAAACCAGTCAACAACCACCAGGTTGTTTTCCAATACCTCGACGATAAAGCCTTCACCGGAGCGTTTGGTATCAAACCAGCTCCCCGTCTGGTTCACGGGGCCGCGCGTGATGTCGGCCTCAATTGAGGCTGTGGCCCCGCATTTAATATCCCGTATGTTGGTTATCCGCGTAAGCTGTTGATTTGAACTGACAGTATTGACCAGAAAATCCACCTTTGCATTATTGCAGTCGGAAAAGTCAATGCTTGCATTACCCATCGTGATGAAGTCTATGACGCTCGGGTCAAAGCCCACACCAAATATGCCGCCCACCGGCTGCATCAGTTCATCGATCACGATGCGGTTCGTGCTCGTTGCACCCACACCAAAATACCAGTTTTGTCCGCCGTTATCGTCATAGGTAAACCAGTAAACTGCTGCCCGGTCATCGGCCAGAACCTCAACAAAGAACCCGGCCCCGTTAAACTCGGGATCGAACCAGGCACCGGTGAAAGCCGGGTCCAAAGCGGCGTGTGCCGACTGGGCAAAGAGCAGCAGGGCCAGGCACAGGCCCGGAAAACCAGTGGATTTCCTACCAAAAATTTCGTATTTCATTACTCGCGCCTCCTGGGCTTGCGTGGAATAAGTCCGTGTGATCAAGTGATTCGTCACGACGGTCATCGGGAGGTATGAGTACCTGAGTGTCCAAAATCCTTCGTCGTTATCTTGTGAGCAGGGCTACAACGGTCCCGCTCAGCTGTTTGCATGAACTGGACGTGAAAGCGGCGGCGGGGGTATGGTTTATTGGACCAGTACGCAGGTGGGTCAGAGGTTTTTGTCAAAGGCACGCAACACCTTCGCTCGCCGCGAAGGATTTTGGACGCTCAGGTACTCATATCTACGGAACATCGAAACAAAGATTGAATTAATGCAGCAAAAGGCAGACAAAAAGCTGGTTTTACGAATACTTGACGGTGACCGTCAATCGTTCGATGCATTTTTTAACAGCTACTATCCACGTCTGTACCGATTTGCCCTGGTGCGCCTGAATTACGATCGTGACCTCGCCGAGGAAACGGCACAGGTCGTTCTTTGTCAGGCGATTTCCAAGATGGCGACCTATCGTGGCGAGGCACCGTTGTTTGCGTGGCTGTGTACGTTTTGCCGATATGAAATTTCAAAACAACGCAAGGCTGTTGGGCGCGCCCAAGGTGACACCCCGCTATGTGAAGACGACCCCACGGTTCGGGCGGCTCTGGATTCACTGCTGTCCGTTTCGAGTGAGGATCCGGATACTTTGTTGCATCAAACAGAAATTTCACGTCTCGTCAGAGTGGCCCTCGACCATCTGCCTGCTCTGTATGCCGATACGCTTGAGTGTAAATACGTGCACGAGCTATCGGTCAAAGACATTGGGCTAAGAATAGGTAAGAGCCCCAAAGCAACCGAATCCATTTTGACCCGTGCCCGGTCGGCATTTCGAGATTGTTTTCAATCGCTGATGGCCGACGGGCTAGACGACCTGAATCACAAGCATCGCTTGTCATCAATACTCGAGTAGTGCAATGACTGAATCACCCGGAAACGACAACAGACAAGCAGGCAGCATGGACGATGTTGGCCGACTGATTAACTATGCGGGTGCCCGCGAGGAAGTTAGCCCGGAAGACATGGCCAGTGCACACCAACGTGTCGCTGAACATTGGGAAAATGTCGTAGCGGCACATAAAGCTGATCGTGATCGCCATAGGCCAAGGTGGATTTCGATTGCAGCGAGCCTGGGTGTTGTGGCGCTCACTTCATTACTGTATTGGCAATTTAACCATGCCCCGCAAAGTATTAACGCGGCCAGTATTGAACGTGTGGTTGGCAATACGCGGGTGGGTAGTATAGCGGCGACTCGTGGTGAGAGCATCGAAGCGGAAACTATCATAGAGACCGATTCGGAAAGCCGGATAGCGCTGACCATGGCGGGTGGAAAGTCACTCCGCATCGATACTTCTAGTCGCCTGCTGGTACACAACGCCCACCATGTATCACTGCAGGCCGGTGCCGTTTACGTTGACACGCACGGTGCTGTTGACCCGCAGCCCATTGTAATCTCAACACCCGTGGGTACCGCCCAGGACATTGGTACACAGTTTCAGGTGCGTCTTGCGGGATTATCGTTGATCGTAGGGGTACGCGACGGGACCGTCGAAATCGCTCAGTCGGATGGCACCAGCCTGGCCATCAACAAAGGTCAGTCGGTGGAATTGGGTGCGACTGGCCGGAACGCGGAGCGCGTACTGTTGAGTGGTGATCCGAGTTGGGACTGGATCGAGACCGTGGTGCCGGTGTTTGAGTTACAGGGTGCAACGCTGGAACAATACCTGTACTGGTATGCCAACGAGAGCGGTGTCAGTTTGCGGTGGCAAGATGGCGGGTCTGAGGCAAAAGCCCGGGCGGTCAAACTATCGGGGTCCATCGCGGATACAAGCCTGAGTGAGGGCCTGCAAATTGTGCAGCAGATTTCTCATTTTGAGATCAGAATTGATCATGAAGTGATATGGGTCAAAGTCGAATAGTCCGGTTCGCACGCCGGCTGGCTACAGCACTCTCGCTATGGGTGGCTGTTGGTATCGCACAGGCGGTGGAGATCACGGACAAAATGTCACTGCTTGATGCGATTGACTCGGTAAGGAGCGCAGGTTACGACATCGCTTACTCAAGCCAGATTGTCAAGCCCTGGATGCGGGTGCGGTCGACACCCGTCGACACTGACCCGCTGGTTGCCCTGCGTGAAGTGCTTAATGAACTCTCCTTGCAACTGCGTGCCGGTCCTGGTAACCGGTGGTTGATCGTCAGTGGTCCGGCACGCAATTCCGTGCCGGTTGGACAAGGGGTCGACCAACCACCTACAACAACAAAACCACCCCTTATACCACCACCGCTGGAAGAGGTCGTGATCGTATCCAGCCGCTACTCCCTGTTTGGTCGCGATGCCACCAGTGACCAGTTTCTGACTGGAGAGGAAATTCGTCTGATGCCACATATAGCAGACGATGCGTTCCGCGCCTTCCACCGCCTGCCCGGTGTAGCCGCAAATGACTTTCAGGCACCCTTCAATCTTCGCGGGGGTGCTGTTGACGAAGTAAAAGTTGTCCTCGATGGTCTTGAGTTGCTTGAGCCTTTCCACATGCGGACGCTTTTCAGTCCACTCAGTATTGTTGACCCGGGCATCATTGGTCAGGCGCAACTTCTTTCGGGTGGATTTACCACGGAATACGGCAACCATATGAGTGGTGTGATTGACATTAGCAGTACACAGGCGGGCGGAGAGCCCTTACACCAGCTTGGTGTTAGTTTTGTAAATGCCTTTGCACGCAGTCGGGGTGATTTCGCATCCGGACGGGGCAGCTACCAGGTCTCTGGTCGACGGGGTTTTCTGGACCTGATCGCGGATGCAGTGACCGACGAAAATGAAGACATCAATCCGCGCTACAGCGATATTTTTGCCAGTTCGAGATATGTCATCAACGATTCCGTTGAGGTAGCGGCACATGTGCTATCAGCATCGGATAATGTTGAATTTGTTAACATTTCTGACGGTGTGGATCTGGGCGAAAACAGTTCTCTGGACTATGCATGGCTCACAGTTGATGTGACTCCCACGGAGAACCTGCTGCTTTCAACAATGATTTTCGCAGGCGGTGTTGAGACCGTGGAGGAAGGTGAGCAGCTTGACCTGCCGTTCGAAGATATCAAACGATTTTTCTCCCGGGACATAGGGATTTGGGGTCTGCAATCCGATTTGAGCTGGAAAGTCAGTGAAACTTCACTCTGGAAAATCGGCATGCGTTACCGCAATCTTGAGGCTGATTTTGATTATCACATCGACTCTTTACGGCAAACAGACCTGGTCAATAATGGTGTGCCATTCACACTCAATCGTGACATTGTGACCACCCGCAAGGGCAAGGAATACGGTCTATACGCTGCCTACAGACTCCAGGTATTGAAAAGTCTTAGTGGGGAGCTGGGGTTGAGGTGGGACAAGCAAACCTACACGGACACAGGTGACCGTACGCAGATCAGCCCGAGGATCAATGTCTACTATCAGCCTGTTGACCGAACCGAGATACGCCTGGGATGGGGACGCTTCCATCAACCGCAAGCCATTCAGGACCTGGATGTGCCCGATGGTGTCACCCGTTACTTTCCGGCGCAGCTCGCTGAGCATCGGATTGTGGGGCTTAAACATCGATTCGGATCAGGTTTTAACCTGCAGTTGGACATCTATGAGAAGCGGTACAGTAACCTCCGCCCTCGATTTGAGGTTGCACTGGATAGTTTTCAATTTGCTTCCGAGAGCAATATTGACCGGGTGCGAATTGATGCAGAGAGCGCCAGGTCACGTGGTGCGGAACTCACCCTGCACAAGCGCCAATCAGCTGCGATGGACTGGTGGTTAAACTACACCTGGTCAGAAACCGAGGATGTGATTAACGGTGTGTCCGTTGCCAGAAGCTGGGATCAGCGCCATGCCTTGACGGCCAATTTGATTTGGCGGGGAAAAAAGTGGAGTCTCAGCATGCTGGCCCGTTACCACAGCGGCTGGCCAAGAACACCGCTGGTGGTCACACCGAACTTTGACAACGCGGGTCACTTTATTGGTGCTGATAGCGACCTTCTGCAAAGAAACAGCCAGAAATTTGAAGATTACTCACGTGTTGACCTGCGGTTATCACGCACAGTCACGCTGGCAAAAAGTGGTCTTGAATTCTATCTGGAGATATTTAATCTTTTTGATACGAAGAATCAGTGCTGTACACCCGATCACGAAGTACAGGTTTCACCTTCATTTGCAGCCTCACCAAATTTCGACGACTACCTGCCATTCTTCCCGTCATTTGGCTTTGTTTGGACATTTGGTCCCGGCGTGAACTGAGCTTGCAGCCGACTCCAGTTTGATGAAAAAAGTATCCGGCTTCGTTGTATCCACAACACGCACTGTATTTTGGAGGCTTGCCTGTTTATTGGACAAACAGACTCTCATCCAGTGGTACGGAGCGTATTCTCCCGGTCGAGTCCATTCTCCAGCTGTATTCCAAGTTACCAGACCTGAAAGTCACATCCGCGATACACAAACCCGAGCGGAATTGACATTTTTCTACTGTCGGAATGGCCTGCTCATAGCCACTCAGTAAATTTTTGACATGAATCAGGTCCTGATCCTGATAATAGGCGATTAGATTCCTGTCTGAGTCAAATGCCAATGGCCTTTCAATCTTCTGGTAATCGGGAACAGACTTGTCCGGGAATAATGAAAACACCTTAAGGTACCAGCAAAAAGTACCGCAACCGCGACCAAACAATAGCAATTCAGGGGACTCCCATTTCAACACTGGTGTTCCACATGACATGGTGAGTGCAAACGGACCAAATGGCCCCGCCGATCGATCTCCCTGCTGCCAGGAAAGTGTATAGGTGTCCTTCTCCAAATCATATTGATAAGAGATATGGGTGTTACCCCGGCTCGTGATACTGGCTGGTAATTCGTTGTCGAGATCAACGACATCGATGCAGCCTGCGTAAACGGAGGGACAAAACACACACATTACAACGAGCAGTGTTACGGAAAAGAACCAACATGGCGGACGCATACTCAATTTGTGGTCCTCAGTTTTTGGCTATTCCGGGTTTCGGTTTAGCCGTTAACCCCCATAGATCACAAGCAGCCCGGTAAGTTGCAAACCGGACCTGAAAAACCATGCGGAAGGCGGTTTGTGTGCGTGGGTTTAGCACAGACCAGGTTAAATTTGCGGTGGACTTAAAACGAGTTGCAATGGCTCAACGGCCATGACTTTTACACATTACGACGTCATTATTATCGGGTGCGGCCACAACGGTTTGACCTGTGGCGCATATCTCTCAAAGACTGGAAAAAGCTGTCTTGATACCTTTTTGCAAGGGCTTGTTTAGTTCACCATTCGATCGTGGCCCTTCCAGTAAGGCTTCCTGATTTCTCTCTTCAGGAATTTTCCTGCCGCATTGCGTGGTAGTTGCTCTACAAAATCTACGGACTTGGGTGCTTTATAGGCGGCGATCCGTTGTCTGGCGTGTGCGATGACGTCATGAGCCGTGGCTGAAGCGCCATCCCGCAGGACTACCACGGCCTTTACGGCTTCACCCCATTGCTCATCCGGTACACCAATAACGGCGACATCGGCAATAGCCGGGTGTCCGAAAACAGCGTTTTCCACCTCGGCAGGGTAGATATTTTCACCACCGGACACGATCATGTCCTTGATTCGGTCGTGGACGTAGACATAACCATCCTCATCCATATAACCCGCGTCACCGGAATGTATCCAGCCCTGCCGGATGACCTTGTCTGTCTCTTCGGTTAGCTTCCAGTAGCCCGTCATCCGCGATGGTGTCTTGATACAGATCTCTCCGATCTGACCCGCCGGCAGAACATGTCCCTCCTCATCCTCAATTCGGATTTCAATGTAGGGCAGTGGTTTGCCTGCCGATTGAAGCCGTTGATGATGGACGTCATGGTGGTCCTTTGGTGGCAGATAGGTCGCCTGACCGCCGGCCTCGGTCAACCCATAAAGCTGGACTAATCCACACTTGAAAACCGCCAGGGCCTGTTTGAGCAAATCCACTGGTATAGGAGATGCCCCGTACAACATGTGCCTGATGGAAGAGTAGTCTGTGTTTTGGCTTTCCGGGCGGCTCAAAATCATCCGCATGGCTGCCGGCACCAGGAAAACCTTTGTAATACGCGACCCCTCGAGACAGTTAAGGACTGCACTGGGCTCAAAATCCGCAAGAATGACCGTGGTGCAACCCGGGATTAACCCCATGAGCCCCCAACGCAGTCCACCGATATGGAAACAGGGCATGACCTGCAGGCTAATTTCGTCAGCGCTCCAGACATTCCAGTCGACGTCATCGCGGTCATCGACACTGGACGCCATAAGCGCTGCATTTGAGATCAACACACCCTTTGGCAAGCCCGTTGTGCCGCTGGTATACAACTGAACCGCGGTATCCTGCTCGCTAATACTGCAATTTGGGTCCACACAGGATTGTCGGTTGCGCCACTTCTCGTATGATTCCCACCCGGGATGCTCTTCCCCCAGAGCAACTATTTTTATCAGCGTGGGAATACTGTTTTTGACCGCCTTTACGATCTCAAAAAAGGGCGCATCGACAAAGAGAATTTCCGCTTCTGCGTCGGCAAGGATATTTTCTATTTCCGGTGCTGCAAGCCGCCAACTAATCGGGCACATCACCATGTTGGCCTTGGCACAACCCAGCAGCACCTCAAAAAAGTGGTCACTGTTCAGACCCAGCCATGCGACTCGTTGTTGAGCATGCGAGTGATTACCTATCAGACCGTTGGCAGTCTGGTTAGCATGGGCATCCAGTTGTGCGTAGGACGTTCTGCGTTGCCCAAACACCATCGCTGTATGTTGCGGCCTGTGCTTGGCGTGAAATCTGGATATGTCTGCCAGGACGTGGAGATCTTTGTCACCATTGGGCTTAGCCGGGATGTCATCAGGAATACCTTCCACTTGCTCTCCTCATTTAGTATTTCAACCCAAGTACTGAATCGTGCCTGTAACCTTGTGCTTGAGACTGATTATGTAGATATCACCGATTAGTGGCATTTCAAAAAAACAGTAATTTGAATTGCTACCTGTTCGCTTGATGGTACTTGATAGTAAAATGAAGTTTCATTATAAGTTCAATCCACCCTTTCGGTAATCGGACATTTGAATACATTAAGCTCAGAAAACTGGCTACAAGCCATGCAGCAAGGCCAGCAGGAATACCAGCAGGGAAAAGCCGAGGCAGCGCTTCGGTATTTTGATGAGGCGACAAAAATCCTTCCAGACAGGGCTGAAGGTTGGTTCAATCTGGGTATCGTGCAAGCGGCAGCGGGGGACCTTGGGTCCGGACTACGCTCACTTGAACAAGCAGCCGGGTTGAGCCCGGATGTCATGGTAGTTCACATGGCGATTGGGGATACCCGGCGGCAACTTGGCCAATGGACG
>JAJFLB010000050.1 GCA_021772915.1 Gammaproteobacteria bacterium
GACTGGTGCGCTTCATATGGAAGCAGCACAAAGAACGAAAACCCTGGTGCGCCATCAGCTGACTGCCATTAGATACAAAGGATGGCCTTCATCAGGGATGCGTTTGGCCAGTTGACCGGAGACGGCTAATGGGTGACCCCAGTTATTTCCAGTTATTTCTGGTCAGATCGCTTCGAGCACGTTTTCAAGTTTCTCTTTCACCTGGGACGCAATTTGCTCCAGCTGCGGGTTGTCCACGAGGCCTAAAACAGCACTTGGGTCCATACAGGAAACATGCACCTTACCCTCATCATCCTCCCGCACCAGCACATTGCAGGGCAGCAGCAAACCGATCTCGGGTTCCATGGCCACAGCCTGATGGGCAAGCACCGGGTTACAGGCGCCCAGAATACGATAGGGCGGGATGTCGGTATCCAGCTTCTTCTTCAGGGTTTCGCGCACATCAATATCTGACAATACACCAAAACCTTCTTTGGCCAGTTCTTCGGTAACCACTTCAATGGTCTCGTCAAAACCCAGCCCAACTGTTGTTCCAAACCCGAAATTAGTGTTCATCAATTATACCTCTCAGGAATGGCCTACATTATAAACGCTCATATGAAGACCTGTATCAAACCGGTTACTCACTTTTCTTTCTTTGTTGCTCACGTCTTTGCCGAAGCCGCTTGTCCGTGTCATCCAGATACGCTGAGGCCGCGGCCAGCAGGACATCCGGGTGCAACCGGGCGTGGTAGTCCGGATTGGTATAAGCAAAGCTGATGATGCCGTCTGTACCGATGAGGAAAGTCGATGGGGCAGGCAGTACGTGGTGGTTCTCACCCGAGGCCGCTTCCAGGTCGATCTCGTGCTTGAGGTAGCGTCCGACTGTCTCGTCATCCACGCGGAAGGCCACCCCGTAAGCCCGGGTTGCGTTCAATGACGAATCTGAAAAAATGGTATAGCCGATATCCGGATCATCCAGACTTTCCAGTAGCAATTCTGGTTTATCAATACTGATAAACCAGATATCGAAGCCCATTTTTCTGAGTTGTTGTTCCGTCAAACGCATCTCCGCCAGGTGCAGGTTGCAATAGGGACACCAACCGCCACGATAAAATGTCAGAATCACCGGTTTGTCATGAGCACCGGCCTTGAATTCGAAAGTTTGCGCGTGCGCGTCCCTGACGACAAAGTCTGCCGCCTTCATCCCTGGCATCAGTGGCTGGACCAATTCCGCAGTGGCATGGATGACCTCCCGCCCGTCTGCTCCGGTAGCAAGAGGCGCAGCCAAAAACACCAATACGGCCGTCATTGTGATGGTGAATTTATTCATTAGCTACTCCCTGATCAGACCTGTCCTAATGGACCCGCCATAGACGCATTCTATTGCATCGGAAGAGGGGGTCAGAGTCAAGGGGCAGAGTTGTTACTCTGACCCCACTCATTCCCCACTCATTCTTTACTCTGACCCCACTCATTTGACCCCACTCATTTAGGCACTGACTTTTGGCCCATGTATTGACCGGTTCTTTGTGGTCTTATATGGCTGCCCCTGAAGAACTGGTCATTCATCGGGGTAGAAGTTACCCGATTTAACAATAAGAGTAACAATTTTAGAAATTGTTTCGTCATAGATCTAAAGAACTAACAAGTGTTGAAAAAGAGGGCTGGTGTTTGTGCGGACATGTACTGCATGTCAGGGCTAAACAACATCCGCCCATATTCGCACACCTGACAGAATGATCGAGATCACGAAATGAAACGTAAATATGAGGGATTAACCGTGAAAAAGTTACTGAAGATTATCGCCCCGGTGATGGTATTGGTGGTAAGTATTGGCGTGGTACAGGCACTCAGTGCCACCAAACCCGAACCAGAAAAGAAGGACGATACACAACGTCTGATTTCACTTTATGTTGATGAAGTTAAATCTGACACAGTCACCATCTCGGTTCACACCCAGGGCGAAGTTCGCCCCAAGACTGAAATCGACCT
Organism: Gammaproteobacteria bacterium; assembly: GCA_021772915.1. GTDB lineage: Bacteria > Pseudomonadota > Gammaproteobacteria > Xanthomonadales > SZUA-36 > SZUA-36. The sequence goes on from JAJFLB010000050.1 coordinate 1,975, forward strand.
GATACCACAGGTTTCCGGTCGAATCGTTGCCATCTACGGAGCTTTCGCAGAAGGCGCCGAATTTGACGCAGGTACAACACTGGTCAAAATCGACGATACCGATTACAAACTCGCCGTCGTGCGTGCACAAGCCCGCGTTGCAACAGCACAGGTTGCGCTGCAACGAGAACTGGCCAACGCCAAGATAAAAGAGGATCACTGGCTGGATAAACGCACCGCCGGTGAACCGTCTGCCTACGCATTGAATAAACCACAGGTCATGGAAGCCGAAGCAGGTTTGCTGTCTGCTGAAGCCGATCTTGAAGAAGCTAACCTAAACGTAGCCCGTACTGAAATCAGTGCGCCATTCCTGGGCCGTGTACGCGAAAAGAGCGTGGGCATTGGTCAATATGTGACCGCAGGCACAAGCCTCGGCCGGGTATTTTCCACCAACACTGTAGAGGTCCGTTTACCACTGACCGATGTACAACTGGAAGAGCTGAATCTGCCAATGGGTTTTATGGCTGACGAACTCAATACGCCGGACGTTCAATTCACGGCCAGGGTGGGTAACAAAGAGCATAGCTGGAGCGGACACATTGTCCGGACCAACGCCGCAGTTGACCAGCAAACACGTCTGATTTACGCCATTGCCGAAGTGCAAGATCCCTACGGCGCAGGTTCGGACGACGGCGCGCCCATCGCGGTTGGAATGTTTGTAAGTGCTGAGATCGCTGGTGTAACAAGCCAGGCGGCCATGGTACTTCCGCGTCTGGCACTGCGCAGTGCCGATAAAGTGTATGTGATCAATGCTGAAAACCGCCTGGAAATTCGAACCGTCAAGGTGCTTTCCACCTCGGAGGAAACCGTACTCGTTACGAATGGCGTCGAACCCGGCGACAAGGTCGTGACATCAACGATTCCAGCCGCCGTAGATGGTATGGAAGTCCGCGCAATTACACGCGAACAGCAAAGCTAAGAGGGCTCCAAAATGCATGGTCTGATTGCCTGGTGGGCACGTAATTCTGTAGCCGCCAACCTCGTCATGGTTGGTATTTTTGTCTCCGGCATCATCGGTTTCACTTCGATGGAACGTGAAATGGATCCGCAGGTGCGCTTCCCGGGTCTGCAGATTGAGGTCTCCTGGCCGGGTGCGGCTCCGCAAGAAGTCGAAGAGCAGATTGTTGCGCGAATTGAAGAGTCAGTCCGCGATATGGATGCCATCGAATGGGTCCGCTCCTCTTCAGGCGAAGGCAACGGCCGGGTCTGGATCCTGGCTGAACAGCAGGTCGATTTCACCCAGTTCATGAACGATGTGAAAATACGTGTGGATTCCATTTCTTCTTTCCCACGCGATATTGAGCCTCCCCAGGTTCAACAATGGGTCAACCGTCAGGAATTCATGCGTGTTGCAGTTCATGGCGATATCGGTGAACGCGCGCTCAAACGACTGGCAGAGCAACTGAGAAGCGAAGCAGCGCACCTGCCGGCAGTAACCGTTGTGCAATTATTTGGTGTTCGTCAGGAAGAGGTTTCCGTCGAGGTCAGTGAAGAAGCCCTCAGACGCTATGGCCTGAGCTTTGCCCAGGTAGCCGATGCAATCCGCAACACCTCTATTAACCAGTCTTCAGGTTCGGTACGCACCGAGGTCGGGACCTACCAGCTCAAGGTACGCAGCCAGGCCGACACGGAAGAAGAATTTGGCGATATTATTGTTCGGGAGACACCCGCAGGTGGGGCCATACGGGTCCGCGATATAGCCACGGTTGTTGACGGCTTCGAAGACAACCCAATACTGGCTACACTCAACGGCAAACCCGCTGTTCTCATCCAGATCATGTCCACTGAAATCATGGACATCGTTACCGCTTCAGAGTCCATTCGCAAGTGGATTGACGAACGTCAGGAAACCCTGCCGGCCGGCGTCAGCCTGACCCTTTGGACTGACAACGCAGTAGACTTTAAGGGCCGTATGGCCACCATTGGTGGTTCTGCCGCCATGGGCCTGATGTTGGTAATGATTGTACTGGTACTGACCTTGCGGCCAATCGTCGCCTTGTGGGTGGCGGTAGGTATTGCCACGGCCTATGCAGGTGCCTTTGTTCTGCTGCCTTCGGTCGGTGTTTCCTTAAACATGCTATCCACATTTGCGTTCCTGTTGGTACTGGGCATTGTCGTGGATGACGCAATCGTTGTGGGAGAAGGTATCCACACTGAAGCCCACCGGATTGGTGGTGGTGTCAATGCCTCCATTGCCGGTGCTCACCTGGTGGCCAAGCCGGTCGTTTTCGGTGTTATCACAACCATCCTGGCCTTCCTGCCGTGGTTATTTTTGGGTGGTTCAACCTCCGAATTCACACGCCACATTACCTGGGTCGTCATCCTGGCACTGGCTTTCTCCTTGATCGAGTCCCTGTTGATTCTGCCGGCTCACCTGGCAAACATGAAACCACGGACAAATCTGAGAAGCTTCGGAAAATTCCAGAAACGGATCGCAGATAGTATTCTAAGCTTTGCACAAGTTCGATACCGCAAGATCGGCCGTTGGTCATTGGACCACCGCTACCTCACAACCAGCATATTTCTGGGTTTGTTAATCATTTTCTTTGGCATGTTCAGCACAGGCTGGGTCAAGAAAAGCTTTATGCCGGACATGGAATCTGACGAGATTATCGTCAACGTTGTCATGCCGGAAGGCGCGCCTTACAGCCGTGCACTCGAAATTCTGGCCCAGTTACAGGCTGCCGAGTTGGCGCTCGAGGAAGAGGTCAACCAGCGTACTGATGGCGAAGGTGTGTTGATAGAAAATTGGTACACACGCTCACGCCGGGACAGTGTCTTGGCGATCGTCAAGTTGGCACCACCTGAGGTTCGCGACATGACCGCCAAAGAGGCGTCAGTACGTTTGCGTGAACTGATGGGTGATGTACCGGACGCCAAGGAAGTTTCAGTACGCTACACACAAAACGACAATGGACCGGGTTTTGAGCTGTCTATCAGGCATCCCGATCTCGACGTACTGCGTGCCGCAACTGCAGATATCGAGAAACAATTACGCACCTATGCAACCCTTTATGACGTACGCAATAATCTCGAAGGGGCTTCCGAGGAAATACGTTTAACCATGAAGCCAGGTACCGCCAAGCTGGGTTTGACCCTGGCTGACGTCAACCGCCAGGTACGGCAAGCCTACTTCGGTGAAGAAGTTCAACGGCTGCCACGCAACGGTCAGGATGTCCGTGTCAAGGTTCGTTACCCACTGGAATCCAGACGCTCGATTGAAAGTCTGAAAAATTTCCGGGTGCGCACCAGCGATGGTCGGGAGTTGCCACTTCTTTCGGTTGCCGATCTGGAATATGCACCGGGCATCACGAGAATCTCACGCTGGAACGGCAACCGGGCCTCGCGGGTTAGTGCTGACCTGAAAGACAATGTACGCGATGACATCATGAAAGACCTGGAAGATAACTTTTTCCCCGAGTGGGAAAAGCGCTACCCCGGTATCATCCGTGGTGCGGTAGGACAGGCCGAAGGCGAAAAACGCTTTATTGCTGAAGTATTGGGTTTGTACCTGATTGCATTTTTTGCCATGTACACCATGCTGGCAGTGGCTTTCCGCAGTTACTGGCAACCGATATTGATCCTCATCGCGATGCCGTATGCTTTTGCCGGCGCCATCTTCGGTCACGCCGCATTGGGGCTGACCATGGCAATATTCAGCTATTTTGGTATTGCCGCAGCTGCGGGTGTAGTGGTGAACGACAACCTGGTTTTGATGGACTACTGTAACCGGCTCAGGGACAAAGGCATGTCCCCGGCTGATGCCATTGTCGAGGCCGGTGTTGCCCGATTCAGACCGATCCTGTTGACCTCGGTCACCACCATTGTCGGTCTGATGCCAATGATGCTGGAACGTTCCATGCAGGCCGCGTTTTTACAACCCATTGTGGTCGCGCTCGCATCTGGCGTGTTCTTCGCGTTTTTTGTAACCCTGTTGATGGTGCCGTCCCTGTACGGAATTGGACTTGATATAGGTGCCTTCTTTAGCCGCCGCAAACAGTGGGTGAGCGGCAAACTCTCACGTCGTACACAGGGTATGACTGATGACCCTGGTACTCTTTCAGGGTGACATTAAATGACCGGTAGTGGTCGGTGTAAGTAACCCTCATCTTGCACCTTTGGCATCTACCGGTCTTATTTTTTCACAACAATCACCAGCGGGCCTCTAACCGACCCGCAGTAACCCTGCTCTCAAACTGATCCAGCGGCCGGCTGCCCTTGGCCACACATTCACCGCTGATAACGTCGAAGACCCACTTGTGTTTCGGGCAGGTCAGTTGCTTGCCTGCGACTGCAAGTTCAGGAATATCCGTGGCCTGGTGGGGACAACGGCTGTCGTACACGTGGCAATCGTCACCGGCCCGGTAAATAAATACATTTCTTCCGTCACAATCATTGACATAGGTTATGCCGCCGTCCTTGACCTCATTCCAATCAATCAGGCCGTGCCAGGCAGGTTCGGCAACCAGCATTTCCAGACGAAAACCCGGAATGTCCATGTCCAGCATGATATCGATCGCCCAGATTATCTTGGCCAGACCCAGCGTTGGGAAGGCCGTGAGGATGGCATCGAGTACCTCTTGCGGGCTGGCGCCATCGTGGAGCGCCCGTGGTAGATACTGCCGCAAACCACGTTCGGTCTGGCTGTCGATCTTGGTGATTAGTGATATCAGCGAGCGGGTTTTGGGATCGAGGTGTCTGCCAGCTTCCTTCAAGAAGCCGAAATAGGATTTCATCGCCTCGGGGCGGGCCCTCATCAGGTAGCTTAGTGCGTCACTCATGCTTCGTACTCCTTAATGTTTGGAACTGGGGTCTGAACTTGACTCTGATCCCGAAACCTCTCGCACTGGTCCCTGTAGGACTGACGAGCTCGCTCGTCGGGAACCCTGACCTGTAAGACACACCAGCCCGGGTTAGATAGCGCGCTCAGAGACTCGCTGCCAGTACACCCCTGTAGCGCTCTGTCGCCAACGTCCTGTTGGCTCAAGGTCTCTGACCGCACTATCTAACCCAAGCTGGTGTTTGTGTGAGTATTACCAGTTTCCACGGGTTCTAATTTTTGTTGGCATACCAGGAAAGCTTATCCCGCAATGTGACCACGCTGCCGACGATGACCAAAGCGGGACTCTCAATTCCAGCCTCTTCAGTCTTATCCGCCAGGGACTCCAGGGTTCCGGTGATGACACGCTGACCTGTGCGGGTTCCGTTTTCTATAATCGCTGCCGGTGTTTGCGGGTCTGCACCGTGGTTCAGGAAACCCTCGGTGATTGTTCCCAACGATGACAGTCCCATGTAAATAACGACTGTCTGACGGGCTTGCAGCAGGCTGTCCCAGTTCAGGTTCAACTGACCATCCTTCTCGTGCCCGGTCACAAAAACACAGGCCTGGGCGTGGTCGCGGTGGGTCAGTGGGATACCCGCATAGGCCGCACAGCCATTGGCGGCAGTCACACCCGGTATAACCTGGAATGCAATCCCGTGCTCTGTCAGTGCTTCAATCTCTTCTCCACCACGTCCAAACACAAAGGGGTCACCGCCCTTCAAACGCAGCACCCGTTTGCCCTCGCCTGCCAGGCGGATCAGCATGTTGCCGATTTCCTCTTGTGGCACGGTGTGCTGCTCCGGCAACTTGCCGACATAAATACGTGCTGCATCCCGCCGGACGAGGTTGAGAATGCCCTCACCAATCAAGCGGTCGTGGAGCACCACGTCCGCTTGCTGCATCAGACGCAGTGCACGGAAAGTCAGCAGATCCGGGTCACCGGGACCGGTACCAACCAGGTAAACCTCACCCACGGGCTGCAGGTCACCGCCTTTGGTCGCGTCTTCAAGTAAACGTTCCATCAGCGACCCTGCCAGGTCGAGCTGACCTGAAAACAGGTGCTCGGCGACGGGGCCGGCAATCATCTCTTCCCAGAAACGCCGCCGCCGGGTCAGGTTGGGTATGAGTTCCTTGATCCTGTCCCGATAATTGCCGGCGAATTCAGCCAACTGACCATAGGCAGCCGGCGTGCTCGTCTCAAAGCGGGCTTTGAGCATCCGCGTCAATAAAGGCGAGGAGCCACCACTGGAGATCGCGACCAGCACGGGTGAGCGGTCGACTACGGCCGGCATGATGAAGTCACTGTTGTCTGATTGATCACTAACATTGACCATGACCCCTGCAGTCGCGGCCAGTTCGCACAAGTGTTCGTTAACTGCCTGGTCATTGGAACAACCAAAGGCTATGACACAGTCGGCGAAGTTGCCGGCGGACAATTCCTCTGCCTGGTGCGCAAATTCGTGGGTCTCGGCGAGCCTGGTTAGTTCCTCGTCCAGTTGTGGGGCAACGATGGTCAGCTCAGAGCCCGCTCGCAACAACAGATCTGCCTTACGCGCCGCCACTACCCCGCTGCCAACGACGAGTGTCCGCTTGCCCTTTACATCGATGAAAATGGGTAGATGGTCCATCGTGATTCTCTGCCCTTACGCTGGTGTTGTGCGGTCGGCCCAGGCGAGCATTGCACTTCCCCAGTGCCTGGCGGTTTCGGTGTCGATATCCATGATAGTGAAACGATTGCCCTCGCGGATACGGATCCGCAGTAAGCGCAGTCCACTTTCGTATTCGACATCCTCCAGTATTAAATCTCTTCCGTAGGGCGCCGAAAATTCATCCAGCCTTTCGATTGATGCGTCACTCATGGTCCACCTGCTCCAAAGGCCGTTTCCATTTTCCACTGCCAGTTACGCGGTGTGTCACGGTAATCGGGTTTGACGTCAAAGTTCAGAAACAACATATCCTCGGAGGTGATACCGCGAACCGCGCTGAGTAACTCATCAAAGGAATTGATTTCCGGGTGCTGAATGATGATATCACTGAGTTTAAGCTCTATTGCTTGCATACCGTGGTCCTTTGCTGTTGACACTACACCAGGGTGTCAGCTTGATTCAATCCGCTCAAGAAAGCGAGCGCGATACATGCGGCGTTTTTGTTCCGGGGTGTCCTCGAAAGACGTGCGGTTATGCAGCACGTTGTTGGAAATCACTCCTTCACCTGCCTGCAGACGGTAATGGAATACTGGCCCATTATCCGCGGCGAGAATTTCTGCCAGCTTGTCCCTTGCCTGACCGAGCAAATCATCGTCACGCCACTGAATGTTCTTTTTGCGGGCGCTGTAGCGCATATGCAAAACACCATTGCGGTCATAGGAGAACACCGGCCCACAAACCGCAGCGCGGATTTCCCCACCTGCATCCAGATTGGCGGGTATGGTCATGCATTCGGGATGCTCCAGGGCGGTGATGAACTCGGGGTTTTCATCACGTAACTGGAGGTACAGCATTTCTGGATCAAGCAGTGCATTTACCCCACCCCGGACAGCACTGCTCACACAGTGCAATACCACTGCCCGTATCGATCTGGGACTCTCATTGTAATAACCGTCTGTATGCCAACTCAGACTGCGACTTGAGTAAGGGACATAGCCGCTGCGGACCCCATTTTCGGCCACTGTAAGCTCAGCGACGCCGTTGTCGTTTGCACACAGGTGATGGTCAATTCGCCGCAGGCCAAAATTTTCGGCAAACGCGAGTATCGCCCCACCGTCGACGAATTTGTCACGACATCTGTAGATGGCCATATTGGCTCTTTTACAGGTCTTTGTGATGGCGATTTTTTCTGTCGCACTCATCCTGGCCAGTCCACCGATACCCACAACAATCTCGGCCAGACTGCGTGGGTAGCTTGCGAGTTTGGCCTGGCGCCATTGCCGGTAGCGGGCTTCATCCATGATTGGATTTATCACTCCTGTCCTGAAAGTATTGACACCCGTAGTGCACTGCAGAAGGTACCTCGCTGGAATTGGGGATGGAAATTATATATCATTAAATCTTAATATAAGACAGATTGACAGCAGACTCGGCGGGGGCGCACATGGCAAAAAAGGCACACGACACACCATTATTGGACGAATTAAAAAGTGGTCCATGGCCTAGCTTCGTCGAGGGACTTGAACGTCTGGCAGGGGACAAAGACAGGCCCTACGCCGAAATGATGAAGGACCTGCTGGGGCAACTTGAGCACTCCTACGAAACCCGAACGGGCTACTGGAAGGGCGGCACGGTCAGTGTCTTTGGGTACGGTGGGGGCGTCATTCCCCGGTTCTCGGAAGTTGCCGAAGAGTATCCCGCGTCCAAGGAGTTTCACACCTTAAGGGTGCAACCACCGGCGGGTATGCACTACTCGACCGATCTGTTGCGCAAGATGTGTGATGTCTGGGAAGAACACGGCTCGGGCCTGATCGCACTGCATGGCCAATCCGGAGACATCATGTTCCAGGGTTGTACCACCGAGAACGTCCAAAAAGCCTTTGACGGTTTGAACGAAATCGGTCTCGACATGGGTGGCGCGGGACCTGCTTTGCGGACTTCCATGAGCTGTGTTGGTCACGCCCGCTGTGAGCAATCATGTTACGACGAAATTCGTGCACATCGGATGATCATTAACGGTTTGCTCGACGAGATGCACCGACCGGCCCTGCCTTACAAGTTCAAATTCAAGTTTTCCGGCTGTCCGAATGACTGTGTAAATTCCATTCATCGCTCAGACTTCGCGGTCATCGGCACCTGGCGCGATAAAATTCAGGTCGATCAGGAAAAAGTCAAAGAGCACGTGGCCAGGGTGGGCCGCAAACAGATGATCGACACCGTGATCGCCCACTGCCCGACCCGTGCACTCAGCCTCAACGATGACGACAGCCTGGATATTGACAACAGCAGCTGCGTCCGCTGCATGCATTGCATCAATGTGATGACAAAAGCCCTTTCTCCGGGTAAAGAACGCGGTGCCACCATCCTTATCGGCGGCAAACGCTCTTTGAAAATCGGCGACCAAATGGGCACCGTCGTCATTCCGTTCATGCGTCTTGAGACCGACGAAGATTTCGAGCAACTCAATGAGCTGGCAGAAACAGTGGTCGATTTCTTTGCTGAAAACGCACTGGAACACGAACGCATAGGTGAAACCATTGATCGTATCGGCCTCGCCAATTTCCTGGACGGTATCGGTGTGGACGTCGATCCCAACATGGTCTCTCACCCACGTACCAGTTCCTATGTTCGCACCGACGACTGGGACGAGGAAGCCGGAAAATGGTTCGAGCGTAAAAAGGTGGGGGCTGAGTAACATGCACAACCGAAGAGTCGGGAGAGCGGGCAATGACTGACAAGGTCATGCCGCGCAGAGCAAACGAGTCCGGCGTTCCGGATCCCTTTCCGCACATGCATCCCCTGCTGAAGGAAAACTATGGACAGTGGGCCTGGCATGACCGCCCACGACCCGGGGTGTTGCACCACGTCGCCCACACCGGCGACGAAGTCTGGACGGTACGCGCCGGCACCCAGCGCCAACTGGATGTGTATTCAATCCGCAAAATGTGTGCAATTGCGGATGAATTTGCCGATGGCCATATGCGATTTACCTCCCGCAGCAACGTGGAGTTCATGGTCACCTCGCAAGACAAAACCGGACCATTGATAGAAAGTCTGAACCAGGCGGGCTTCCCGGTCGGTGGCACCGGCAACTCCCTGTCGATGATTTCCCACACCCAGGGGTGGTTGCATTGCGACATCCCCGGCACCGATGCGTCGGGTGTCGTAAAATCCCTGATGGATGAATTGCATCACGAATTCACCCATGAAGAAATGCCCAATCGTGTACGTATGACGACCTCGTGCTGTCAGATCAATTGTGGTGGTCAGGGTGATATTGCCATCAACGTGCAGTACGCCAAGCCACCCAAAATTAACCACGACCTGGTGGCCAATGTCTGTGAACGTCCCGCAGTCGTGGCACGTTGTCCGGTCGCGGCGATCCGCCCGGCGATGGTTAATGGCAAACCATCGCTTGAAGTCGACGAGAAAAAGTGTATTTGCTGTGGTGCGTGTTATCCACCCTGCCCGCCGATGCAGATCAATGGACCGGAATCTACCAAGCTGGCGATCTGGGTGGGCGGCAAGCATTCCAATGCGCGCTCAAAACCGACCTTTCACAAACTGGTGGCTGCGGGGCTGCCGAACAACCCTCCACGGTGGCCTGAAGTGGCCGAAATCGTAAAAACGATTCTCTTTGCCTATAAGGAAGATGCGCGCGAGTGGGAGCGCATGGGAGAGTGGATTGATCGTATTGGCTGGCCACGATTTTTTGAAAAAACCGGACTGGCCTTTACCAAGCATCACATCGACAACTGGCGTGGTGGACGCAGTAGCCTGAACGCTTCAGCCCACATTCACTTCTGATGACATCTTTTACATGAAATTTTCAATCCTGATCAAGCAAGGTCCGTTTACCCATCAGGCTTCTGACAGCGCCTATCATTTTACCGTGGCGGCGCTTGCCAGCGGGCACGAGATTTTCCGGGTGTTTTTCTATAACGACGGCGTGTACAACTCCAACCGACTCTCGGAACCACAAACGGATGACCGTAACCTGGTATCACTGTGGTCAAAGCTGGCCGCGGAACATGAAATCGACCTGGTTGTCTGCATTGCAGCAGCACAAAGACGTGGTGTGAAAGAAGAAATACTCGAACAGGGGTTTCGAATTTCGGGCCTTGGCCAACTGGTTGAAGCCGGCATTGAAGCCGACCGCACCATCGTATTTGGCGACTAAAGGAGCAGACTTGAATGGAGCCATGGGAAGAAGAAGAGGGTCCGGAAGTCGTCAAACACTTCATGTATGTCAACCGACGGGCGCCCTACGGCACGATATTCGCCCATGAATGTCTAGAAGTTGTGCTGATTTCCGCCGCATTCGAGCAGGACGTGAGCGTGGCGTTCATGGACGACGGTGTCTATCAGTTGAAGAAGAATCAGGACACAACAGGTATCGGGATGAAGAACTTTTCAAAGACCTACCGTGCACTTGATGATTACGACGTCGAGAAAATATATGTTGAAAAGGAGTCACTGGATGCCCGTGGTCTAACCGCCGATGACCTGATCATCCCGGTTGAAGTCGTCTCCACACAGGCAATGCGCGATCTTCTGGGCCAACAGGACGTCGTGATCAGCTCATGAATCGCATACTGCACATCGTGAACAAATCGCCTACCGACAGAAGGGCGTTTGACACCTGCTTTCGCATGGCAAAAGCTGAAGACTCGATCCTGTTGATAGAAGATGGTGTTTATGCAGCCGTGGCAAATGCCGGATTTGCCAGCGAGGTCAATAAGCGGCTGGATGATTTTTCTTTTTACGTTCTGGGTCCCGATGTTGCCGCACGGGGTCTTGGTGATATATCTTTGATCGATGGCATTGAGGTGGTCGACTACAAAGGCTTCGTGGATCTGGTCGCAGAAAATGATGTCACACAATCCTGGTTGTGAATTGGGATTTGCCAGAATTATTATTTGGGAGGTAAGCCATGGCTTATGAATATAACGGTACGGTCGTAGAGCACGACGAAGAAGGCTATATCACGGATATCAGTGTCTGGAACCCGGAATTGGCATTGCTGATTGCAGCTGACGAGAACATTGAAATGAGCGACGACGCATGGGAGGTCGTTAATTTTCTTCGCAATTACTATGAGGAATACCAGATCGCCCCGGCCGTGCGTGTACTGACCAAGGCGATCAAGAAGAAGCTGGGACCGGATAAAGGTAACAGTCGATACCTCTACGAATTATTCCCCTATGGCCCAGCCAAGCAGGCCTGCAAAATTGCCGGGTTGCCAAAACCGACGGGCTGTATTTGAGGGTTGCCGGTTATTCGGCCAGCACACTGTAAAAAAAGGAGCAGGCCCTTTTGCTGAGCACAATTTATGCAGTGCTGTTTTACATTGCGATGGCGGTTTTTACCGTTGGCCTGGTGTATCGGATCCGTCTTTATGCCCGTACTCCCGCGCCACTGAAAATTCCCACCACGCCAGCACCCGTGACCCGCTCCGGGGTGGTCCTGCGGATGGCAAAGGAGGTGGTCTTTTTCGAGAGTCTGTTTAAAGCCAACAAGTGGATCTGGCTGTTCGGCTGGGTGTTCCATGTGGCGCTACTACTGGTGCTGATACGACACCTGCGCTACTTCACCGAGCCGGTCTGGTGGTGGGTGAAGTGGGCCCAGCCGTTCGGGCTGTATGCCGGATTTGCATTGCTGGGTGGGCTCTTTGCATTATGGGTACGACGCATCGCGGTTGAGCGGATACGCTACATTTCCGCCCCTTCTGATCACTTGATGTTGCTGCTGTTGATCGGTATCGGCATCAGCGGGCTGATGATGAAGTTCGTGGCACACACTGACATCGTCGCACTCAAGGCATTCGTTCTGGGCCTGGTTTACTTCAGCTGGCAACCACTGCCTGCCGACCCGTTGTTGTTGATCCACCTTGGCCTGGTGTTGGTATTGATGATCATCTTCCCATTTTCGAAACTGCTGCATGCACCGGGCCTGTTCTTCAGCCCCAGCCGCAACCAGGTGGATAATCCCCGTGAACAACGTGGTTGATCACGACACCCTCACGATCAATACACTGATCGACATCCCGACGCTCAAAAAGGGTGCGATGAAGGACTCTGCCCCGTATGTGGCAGCGCCGGAGTTTCAGCAGGCACTGGGTTTCCCCGGTGAATTGGTCGACGACTGGCAAGCCCGGGCGATCGAAAAATTCGGAGAGCTGCTCAAGAAATCACGGGCGCTGCAGGTTTACATGGACAGTTGTGTCAAGTGTGGTGCCTGCACCGACAAGTGTCACTATTTCCTCGGCAGCAGTGATCCCAAGAACATGCCGGTCGCCCGCCAGGATCTGCTGCGTAAAATCTATCGCCGTTACTTTACATTTGCCGGCAAGTATTTCCCCAGGCTGGTGGGCGCCGAGGATTTGACCGAGGCGGTACTGGACGACTGGTACAGTTATTTCCACCAATGCTCCCAGTGCCGGCGGTGTTCGGTTTATTGTCCCTATGGTATCGACACGGCCGAAATATCCATGGCGGCACGCGAGATCATGGACCACATCGGGAAAGGTCAGAAATACTGCAATGAAATCCTCGGCAAGGTCCACAAGATCGGCAACAATCTTGGGCTACCGGTAGCGGCGTTGATCAATACCGTGGAGGACCTTGAAGAGGACCTCGAAGAGGAAACCGGTGTAACGGTCCGATTGCCCGTCGACGAGAAGGGTGCAGATATACTGCTGGTCACACCCAGTGCGGATTTTTTTGCGGAGCCACATGTCGACGGATTGATGGGTTACGCCAAGGTGTTTCACCAGGCGGGTGTCAGCTGGACGATCAGCTCCTACGCCTCTGAAGCCGCCAATTTCGCCCTGTTCATCGGCTCTTATGAGCAGATGAAACTGGTTGCTGAGCGTATCCGCAAGGCGGCAGAGGACCTGGGAGTGAAACGCATCATTTTCGGCGAGTGCGGTCACGCATGGCGCGTGGCCTACAGTTTTCTTAACACGCTGGCCGGGCCGTTCGACTTTCTGGACGCCGCCTACCCGATACCGCAGCACATTTGTGAATTTACCTGGGATTTGATCGAAAAGGGCGAGCTGCGGCTGGACAAATCCGCCAACGACCACATGACACTGACCTTCCACGACTCCTGCAACGTTGCACGTGGCTCACGTATGGGTGATTACCCCGGCGGACAGTTCGAGATTCCCCGTGCGATTATCAGGGCCTGCTGCAACAACTTTGTAGATATGGCTGCCGACACGATAAAAGAAGGTACGTTTTGCTGCGGTGGCGGTGGCGGGCTCCTGACGGACGACTTGATAGATATCAGGACCAGGGGTGCAGCACCCCGTATGCAGGCACTGCAGGATGTCGTAACTGACCACGGGGTCACGCACATGGTGGCGATCTGTGCCATCTGCAAATCGCAGTTTGCGAAAGTCATGCCGACCTATGGTTTCGCGATGGATAATGTCGTCAGCCTGCACCAGTTGGTTTCGAACGCGATTGTGCTCGATGGCCAGAATGTCAACGGTGTTGAACACACCGATCTCGACCCGGGAAGCCAAGCTCAATGAATGAAAAACTGCTTACCAGGCGCCGCTACAAGGATGGCGACGACGCACCCAAGCCCTGGCAGGAGGAAATCTTTGTCGCCGACACCTCCCACAAGTGTCCAACCTATGTGCACCGCACACCACCGTGCCAGGGCAGTTGCCCCGCCGGTGAGGATATCCGTGGCTGGTTAAACATCGCCCGTGGAATTGAAAAGGCCCCGGGTGATATGTGCTGGCAGGAATACGCGTTCAGCCGCGTGACCGAATCCAATCCCTTCCCGGCCATCATGGGCAGGGTTTGCCCGGCACCCTGTGAAGACGGGTGTAATCGTAATGAGGTCGAAGACCACGTCGGGATCAATGCAGTTGAGCAGTTCATTGGTGACTATGGTCTTGAACATCAACTGGAACTGCACCCTTCGGGGGAGGACACCGGCAAACGGGTTGCGATCATCGGTAGCGGAGTTGCCGGTCTTGCCTGTGCCTACCAGCTGCGACGCATGGGACACGCCTGTACAGTTTTTGAGACCCACGATGAACTGGGTGGGATGATGCGCTACGGCATTCCAGGTTACCGGATTCCGCGTGAGGTTCTCGATGGTGAAATCCAGCGTATTCTTGACCTGGGTGTCGAAGTCCGCCGCAACACGAAAATCGGTGTCGATATTCCACTCGAGGAACTGCAAACGGATTTTGATGCTGTTTTTGTGGGTCTTGGCGCCCAGACCGGTGCAGCCTTGCCCGTGCCGGGTGGAGACGCACCCAACTGTATCAGTGGCATGGCTTTTCTGGAGGCCTTCAACGACGGCCGATTACAGCATTCCGCCAAACGTGTGTTGGTCATCGGTGGTGGTGATACGGCGATGGACGTGGCCGCTGTTGCGCGGCGTTTGGGACATATTGAGCACAAACGTATACACGATCGGCCGGAAAATATTATCCTCGGCCATACGACCCATGATGTGGCCAGCGTGGCCCACCGCCTTGGCGCTGAAGTCACCATTGTTTACCGGCGCCCGGTTGCCAAAATGCCAGCCACGAAGATGGAAATTGAGCACGTCACTCAAGAGGGCGTAGAAATCCGTGACTCGCTGGCACCCGTTGAGGTGGTACTCGGTGAGGACGGACGCGCCACGGCCTTGCGGGTGATCGAGGCGGACTGGAGCACGGGGAAAATGGTCGTTAAGGAGGGTTCAGAAACGGACATCGAATGTGACCTGATCGTCGCTGCGATCGGCCAGAAAGGTGATCTCGTCGGACTGGAAGATCTGGACAACGGCTGGGGTTTGGTCGATGCCGATCCTTTCTATCGTGCCAAAAACCAAACGGACCTGTTTGTCGGCGGAGATGTCATCAAACCACATCTGTTGACCACCGCCATCGGCCACGCATCCATCGCGGCACAAGGGATCGACAAGTTCATGGCAGGTGCGGACCCGAGTCGTCGCCCCCGGGTCGATGTGCACCATTTCAGCCTGCTGGACAAGTTACGGGAAACGGACCACGCACCCAGCGAATACCAACACGAGCAAGATTGGGCAACGGATGCGGCCGATTACGCAATCCACAACTATGAAGACCGCTCCTCCGTCGAGATCGTGCCATCAGACGAATTGTTCCTGGCTCATTTCAATTACGATGCCAGACGTCTGCGTCCGGAAAGCGACATAACGGCCGACTCGGTGCTGGGCTACTTTGGTGAACGCGTCGCTGGTCTTTCAGAAGACGAGGCCCGCGAGGAAGCTGACCGCTGTATGAGCTGCGGTATGTGTTTCGAGTGTGACAACTGCGTTATCTATTGCCCACAGGACGCTATTTTCAGGGTCAAGAAAACCGAATCGACGATGGGTCGTTATGTTGATACCGACTATGGAAAGTGTATTGGTTGCCATATTTGTGAAGATGTCTGTCCGTCAGGATATATCCGCATGGGGCTGGGGGAGTAAGTCATGCCTGCCGGCCCGCGTGCAATGGTGTTTGCACTTGTTATTTTGCTGCTCCCCCCGCTGGTCCGCGCGGCTGAACTGAACGACACACCACCCTCAACTGAAAGGGCCAGCATGGATACCGGCGTGCCGTCACCTGGCATACCCAGGGGACAGGGTGAGCACTGCGTTGCAGACACGCAATTCATGCGGCGTAACCACATGACCCTGCTGATGCACCAACGTGATGAAACCGTGCGCCTGGGCGTCCGTGGTAATCAATATAGTCTCCAGGAGTGTATTAACTGTCACGTGGTTGAGGATGCAGAGGCCAGACCCGTAACCATTACCAACCCACAACACTTTTGCCGATCCTGTCACGATTACGCAGCGGTGAAAATTGACTGTTTCGAGTGCCATGCATCACGGCCGCAGGCTGAACTCGTGGCGGGTGTGCTGGAAGAATGAGCGGAAACACAAACAAATTGGACGCACCGACCGGTTTTGATCCGGTTCGGCGTAAATTCCTGAGTGCAGTTACCGCAGCCACGGGTGTGGCACTCGCGCCCGGTGTCATGCTTTACGGCATTACCCGTCCATCACCAGCGACAGCCAATGTGGCAAACGAGGCTGTCGCCAACGCTGCTCGCTGGGGCATGCTGATCGATGTCGGCCGCTGTGCCGATGGTTGTGATGCATGTGTATCTGCCTGCGTCGAAGAAAACGGACTCGAGGGCCACGGCAGACCGGCGACCGACGCGCAGTGGATCAGGAAAGTCGAAATCCGTAATCCAAGTACGGGCCGGCGTCAATCCCTGCCGGTCATGTGCCAACACTGCGCAGAACCACCCTGTGTTGATGTTTGCCCGACCGGTGCGTCGTTCAAACGTGCTGACGGTATCGTCCTGGTGGACAAACACCGCTGTATCGGCTGCCGCTACTGCATGATGGCCTGCCCTTACAAGGCCAGATCCTTCATTGCTGAAGACCTTGAAGATCAGAAGCCCCACGCACCCCGGGGTAAAGGTACGGTGGAGGGTTGCACACTGTGTGTCCACCGTGTGGATGCTGGCAGGCAACCTGCCTGTGTCGAGGCCTGTGGCGATAGCGGGGGCGGGGCGATGCTGTTTGGTGATCTGCAAGATCCCCAGAGTGAAATATCCAGACGTGTGGCCAGCCATGCAACCCGGCAAATCCGCGCCGACCTCGGACTTGACCCCGGTGTGCGGTATCAGAATCTTTGATGGGGATGGAAGTGCGCACCACATACCGTGAAATTTCAGGACGCAGCCCACAGTTCTACACCCTTGGGGTAATTATGGGGACGTTTTTCCTGCTCGGTCTGGCCTCCGTGGCCTACGTGGAACACGCCGGTCATCACGTTACCGGTGGCAGCAATCAAATTGTCTGGGGAATTCCGGACGTGTTTGCGATGTTGCTGATCGTATCCGCCTCCGGCGCGCTTAACGTGGCCATTATCAGCTCGGTCTTTCGCGTAAAACTGTACCAGCCCCTGGAAAGGCTCTCCTGTCTGTTGGCCATTGGATTGCTGATAGGCGGCTTGATGATCCTGATCCTTGACCTCGGACGTTCTGACCGTGTCATTGTTGCCATGCTCAACCGCAATTTCAAATCGATATTTGCGTGGAATTTTTATCTCTACACCGGATTTATTGCGATCGTTACAGTCTACTTGTGGACCCAGATGGAGCCGCGGATGAATCGCTACATTCCTGCTGCTGGCTTGTTCGCGTTTGGCTGGCGCCTGGCATTGACCACCGGAAGTGGTTCCATTTATGGTGTCCTCATCGCCCGCGAAGCCTACAACTCAGCCATCATGGGGCCCTTGTTCATCGCCATGTCTTTTTCATTTGGTCTGGCGGTGTATATTCTTGTGCTACTCGCTGCCTGCAAAGGCAGTGGCAGGGAGATCGGGTCTGTATTATTGCGACGTCTGGCGCGGTTGTTGGGGGTTTTCATTGTGGTCGTACTCTATTTCACCGCCGTGCAACACCTGACCAATCTTTACGCTGCCGGACGCGGCGGGGTTGAGCACTTCATCCTGTTTGATGGGGGGCTTTATTCCCTGCTGTTTTGGGGTGGCCAGGTCTTCCTCGGGGGGCTCGTGCCACTGGTGTTGTTGTTCCGGTCTTCCCGAGGTGGCTTGTATCCGGCTGGCCGCACCGTGGCGCTCGCTGCAGCACTGGTCCTGACCGGTGCATTTGCCCAACTCTACGTGATCATCATCGGCGGCCAGGCCTGGCCATTGACCCTGTTCCCGGGTATGGAAGTTTCCTCCAGCTTCTTCGACGGCGAGATTGCCGCTTACACACCGAGTCTTCCGGAAATCGGTCTGGGTCTGGGGGGGGTAGCGCTGGCCGGGCTGGTCGTGTTGTTTGGTACCCGATTGTTGCGTTTTCTACCCACCACGCTGGCGAATTCAGTCCTGGATCCACAGCCGACAGCGCCGGCTGAAAACAGCTGAGCCCGGCACCAGGAACGCCCCGGATTTATGGCCCATATATATATCTCAGCCGCACGCAAGTCCTCGGGAAAAACCTCTGTCTCAATCGGCTTGTGCGCCGCATTGGCCCGGCGGGGACTCAAAGTGCAGCCATTCAAAAAGGGCCCTGACTACATCGACCCACTGTGGTTGACCAGGGCCGCCGGCAGGCCCTGTTACAACCTCGATTTCTTCACCCAGACCAAACCGGAAATCCTGGCGACTTTCGACGCAGGAATGGCCACCGCCGATATCGGATTGATCGAAGGCAACAAAGGGCTATTTGATGGTCTTGATGTCGAGGGCACAGACAGTAATGCCGCCTTGGCCACGATATTGTCAGCCCCGGTCGTACTGGTCATTGATACCTGCGGTATCACCCGTGGTATAGCCCCACTGGTTCGCGGCTACCTGGATTTTGAACCTGGTGTTGAAATATGCGGCGTAATCCTCAACAAGGTCAGCAGTGCACGCCATGAAACCAAGCTGCGAAGCGCACTTGAGCGCTATACCGATGCCAACGTACTGGGGATAATTGGACGTGACACGGATCTCGAAATCCCCGAACGCCACCTTGGTTTGGTTCCCGCCAATGAGAGCGATGCGGCCGATACCATGATTTTGCGGCTGGCAGACAGCGTTGAGGCGGGTGTTGAACTCGATCAGATCATTGAAAAAGGGGGTCAGGGCCATAAAAAGGGCAGTCAGAGCACCAAAAAGAGAGACCAGAACGCTGAAAAAGAAGGGCAGAGTAATAAAATGGGTGATAAAGGCCCTAATATTGATAGTCAGAGCTCTAATAACGTGGATCAGAGCCCATTTTCTAGGAATAAGGGCCCTGATCCCTCTTTTCTACGTATCGCAGTTGCGCGAGATGCAGCCTTTGGCTTCTACTACCCGGATGACCTCGAGGCTTTTGCGGCTGCAGGCGCAGAGTTGGTTCCATTCGATACCCTCAGTGACAGCCACCTGCCGGAGGTGGACGGATTGTTTATTGGAGGTGGTTTTCCCGAAACCCACCTCGCAACAATGGCTGCAAATCAAGGCCTGCTCGCAGACATCCGCCGGGTATTGGCGGCGGGGTTGCCCGCCTATGCCGAGTGCGGAGGTTTGATGTATCTTGCACGGAGAATCCGCTGGCGCGGTGAATCACAGGCGATGGTGGGGGCGGTACCTGCAGATGTCAGCGTCGGCGATAAACCCCAGGGTAGAGGTTACGTACGGTTGGAGGAAACCGGCAACAGCCCATGGCCCCCATCAACTACAGCCGATCATTGTAAAACGAGAGAGATTGGGGCACATGAATTCCATTACGCCAAACTGGAGAATCTCGGTGCGAAATCACGCTTTGCCCACCGGGTGCTACGAGGCACGGGTATTGACGGTACCCATGACGGTCTGATTATCGGTAACCTCGTGGCGGGTTTTGTACACCACCGCAACACCCGGGCAAACCCGTGGGTAGAGCGATTTGTAGCCTTTGTTCGAAGTAAAGGGGGTCGGGGTTAAGGTGGACATGGCTTCGGTACGCCAAGGGAGTGTAGGGTCTTGTCTCAGGACACTTCGTAAACCCGTCCATGGGGATTCGGTCGCGACTTGGCCCAGGCCAGTTTCTCGACCGGTTCCCGCTCTCACCTTCTCCCTGTCGCTCACGGTCCTGAGACAAGACCCTACACTCCCTTGGCTGGGACGGGTTGTAATGCATGCCAGATACTTCGATGTCAGTTGGTTCTACGGCCTCACGGACTTAAGCTGTGGTGGGTATCTACTGCCAGGACCGTGAGCGACAGGGAGAAGGTGAAACCGGGAATCGGTTGAGAGGCCGGCCTGGGCCGTCGGGAACCTGTCGAGAGGCTGGCCTGGGCCAAGTGTTCACAGCGTGTCCTGGCAGTAGATACCCACCACAGCGACCCTTGGTTGAATTAAGTGGGACAGCAGTGGATCCGACCCCTTTTACTTTTTAGTGGAGAGTTACCATGATAAAGACCGCCGCCGAGTTTATTACCGAAGCCCAGACACAGATAAACTGTCTGGATGCAGAATCAGCCTGGGCACTCTATAAAGAGTCAGAGACTGCGGTCATTATTGATGTGCGCGAGGCCAATAGTGCGGCTGAATCCAAGCTCAAAGACTCCACAAACATCTCCCGTGGTTTGATCGAAATGAAAGTCCCCAAACTTTGCCCTGATCCGGATGTGTTGATATTGACACATTGCGGTGGCGGTGGCCGTGCGTCACTTGCTGCATTGACACTAAAAAAAATGGGTTACACCAATGTCTGCGCCGTTACTGCAAAATTCGATGACTTGAAAAAAATTTTTGGATAATGGTGTAATAACATCAAAAAAGGGCAAAAAGGAGACTCAAAACCACAGCGGTACAATTAGCAAACAACTGACATAGGTCATAGCGTTTCATTTGCCTAACACGGATCATAGTGGTTAGCACGTATGAATTTTTGCGCAAAGTAACAGACATAGACATGTCATCAAGCATGGGACCTTTACCTGCTCGCTGGCACTGACACTTGAGCCTGAATATCGGCCACCGAAGCCAAAAGACTCATCATGACAACGCGATCTCAAGCCAGCCGTTACCCAGTGTTGTTTCGCTCTGTGTCACTGATCCTGATCCTTCTGTTGGGTTTGACCCCTGCCTGGGCCAAAGCTTCAAAGTCATTCGCCGGCATTGAGACAGACTTGGTCCCGGCGACCGAAGAGATAACACTGTATTTGCAGTGGTACCATCAGTTTCAATTTGCCGGATACTATGCCGCTCAAGAAAAGGGCTACTACCAGGAGGTAGGATTGTCAGTTTCGCTTGTTGAGGGTGGTCCAGGCACCGAGACCTTCAAACAGGTACTTGCCGGTCCTGGAAAATACGGCACAGCCCACGCTGCTGGGTTGCTCACCAGTCGGGCAGAGGGTACACAACTTATCGTCCTTGCCGCTTTGTTCCAACACTCACCCAACGTAATCATCGCCCGCGCGGGCAGCGGCATTCAAAGCCCCCATGACCTGGTTGAAGACAGGACAGTTATTTGGCCCGGCGGGCATGTTGAGCTGTCCGCAATGCTCGCAAGGGAAGGAATCGATTCGACACCCTTCCGCAAACAACCGGCAGGAGACCATTTACAGGACTTTATTGATGGCAAAAACGACGCAATTGATGGGTACCTTTCCAATGAAGTGATTACTTTGAGGGAGGCTGAAGTTCCCCTCTTGGTGATTTCACCGATTGACTATGGTGTAGATTTCTACGGCGATGTTCTAATAACCTCGAACAGGGAAGTCCAGGAATTTCCGGACCGGGCCAGGGCGTTCAGGGCAGCCAGTCTGCGAGGATGGAAGTATGCCATAGAAAATCCGGAAGAGATTATCGAACTAATTCTGAACAAGTATCATGCGAAACAATCCCGTCAACACTTGCTCGCTGAAGCCGAAGTAACCAAGTCGTTGGTGTCAAATCCTCTCATTGAAATTGGCCACATAAATCCAGGCCGCTGGCAACGGATGGTCGATACTTTAGTAGAGTTGGGCATGGTGGCACCCGGCAGCCAGGCGACAGAGTTTTTGTTTGATCCCAATCCGATCACTGACCTATCGAGCGTCTACCGTGGCTTGCAGATCGGTTCCGCCATAATTATTGCCAGCGCTATTTTGCTCATCGTGCTTTTTCAATTTAACAGAAAATTGCGACAAGAAGTTAGTGCGCGCAAGTCAACTGAAGAACGTCTGCAACTAGCGCTCAGCGCGTCACAGCAAGGCTGGTTCGATCTTGACATTCGAACCGGAGAAGTCATTACCAGTCCTGAATATGGCCCCTTGCTTGGATATGATCCAGCCGAGTTTCAGTCCAGTTTCCAAAACTGGTCGGATAACATTCACCCGGATGATCGTCCTGCCTTAATGGCGGCATTTCAGGGTGCGATGGAGACAAACGAAACTGCTGAAATGTCCTATCGCCGTCGGACAAAGTCTGGTGACTGGATATGGATAAGTTCAGTTGGAAAAGTTGTTGAAAGGGATTCAGAAGGAAATCCGGTCAGGATGACAGGTGTTCACGCCGATGTCACCGAGCGCAAGCAGGCCGAAGACGCACTTATTCAAGTTAACACTTTGTTATCGGAAGCAGAAAGATTGGCCAATATTGGCAGTTGGCAATGGAATATCACCAGCAGTGAATTTACTTTCTCAAAGCAATGGCAGCGAATTCACGGCGTCACAGAACCCAGGCTTTCGATGGACGAACTACTACCGATTGTCCATCCTGATGACAAAAACGCGGTCACGAAAGCATTTGAGGATGTTCTGAATGGTGTCAAATCAGAATGTGATATCGAGCATCGGATTATCCGCCAAGACAATGGCGAGGTCAGGTTTGCTCGGGCAATTGGAGAGCTAGGCGGATGGAACACATCAGGTAAACCTGTAAGCATGTTCGGGTTTGCACAAGATATTACCGAACGCAAGAACGCCGAGACAGAAAAGATTGAAAATGAACTCAGATTTCAGACCTTGTTCGAGGCACTGAGTGAAGGTGTTGTTTATCAAATGAGAGATTCGAGTATCGTAGCTGCAAATGCAAGTGCGGCACGTATTCTTGGAATGAGCAAGGATCAATTGATGGGCAAAACTTCACTGGACCCTGAATGGGCGTCCGTCCATGAAGACGGCTCACCTTTTCCCGGTGACACTCATCCCATGATCCATACATTACGGACAGGAGAGATATCTTCAAATGTCATTATGGGAATTCATATTCCCAAGGGAGATTTAAGATGGATTTCAATCAATTGCGTGCCAATATTCCATAACGGGGAAGAACTTCCATCCAGTGCGGTAGGCTCGATGGTAGACATCACGGAAAAGAAACAGCTGGAGTTCGATTTAGACAATCACAGACAACACCTGGAGCAGTTGGTAGAGAGCCGCACCGCAGAATTGGCCGAGGCCCAGGAAAGGGCTGAAACTGCCAACCAGGCCAAGAGTGCCTTTCTGGCTAATATGAGCCACGAGATCCGCACTCCGATGAACGCCATTATCGGTCTCACCCACCTACTGCATCAGGAGAATCTGACAGCTGAGCAGGTACAGCAACTCACCAAGATAGATACCTCCGCCGGACACCTGTTGTCAATTATCAATAACATCCTGGATATCTCCAAGATTGAGGCCGGCAAGCTCATCCTGGAACAAATGGATTTTCACCTGGCTTCGGTCTTCGAGCATCTCCAGTCGCTGTTCAAGGAGCAAATCATAGCCAAAGGAATAAGCATGGAGGTGGACCTGGGTGAAGTGCAGCCCTGGCTCCGGGGTGATCTGACCCGTCTGCGTCAAGCGTTGCTTAATTACATTGGCAACGCCATCAAATTCACCGAACAGGGATCGATATCCCTGCGTGCCATCAAGCTGGAAGAAGACGACACCGGCGTCCTGGTGCGGTTCGAGGTGCAGGATACCGGTATTGGTATTGCAACTGAGAAGCTCGCCGGGCTGTTTGAATCCTTTGAACAGGCCGATACCTCCACGACGCGCAAACACGGCGGCACCGGTCTGGGTCTGGGCATCACCCGGCGACTGGCGCAGTTGATGGGCGGTGAGGCGGGTGCGGAGAGTGAGTTAGGTCAGGGCAGCACCTTCTGGTTTACTGCCCGGTTGAAACCTGGTCAGGGGGAGATGCCTAGTGAAGCAGTAGTTGAGAGTACCACTACAGGACTTCTACCCCATCACCAGGGTGCACGTATCCTGTTGGCGGAAGACAATGCCATCAATCTTGAAGTGGCGGTGGCCTTGCTGAGTCGTGCCGGTCTGGAGGTGGATACGGCAGAGAACGGCCGTGAGGCGGTGTCGAGGGCCCGTAGCAATGACTATGATCTGGTACTGATGGATATCCAGATGCCGGAAATGGATGGGCTGGAAGCAACCCGTTTGATTCGCTCCATGCCGGGAAAAGAGGCACTCCCGATCCTGGCGATGACTGCCAATGTCTTCGAAGAGGATCGCAAGGACTGCCTGGCGTCCGGTATGAATGACTTTGTGGCCAAGCCGATCAATCTCAACAATCTCTTCGAAACACTTACAAAGTGGTTACCGGGACAAAGCAAGGACTGAAAAAAGGGGTCCTGGCGTGAGCATGTCAATCTCGCACAACTACTCGCTCAGCAAAAAATACCACTATTAAAAATCCAGCCACCCTCTTGTCAAACTCTGTCACTTCTTACAGTGGGATTGGGCGGGTGATTGAGGCAATCTAACACCTGAGATTAAGCAGAACTCAAGGACTGAGACTAGCAAGGGGAGCTTTCCGACACGGAAGTCGGCTGTGTTACCAAATAGGGGATTTAATCAAATGCCGGAAACCACAAGGATGTGGTCTCCGGCATTTGGGTTTAATGCGGTCAGACTTTCTTACAGCCTGATACCCCCTTGGCCATCAGCAGACATCCAAACTTGCTTTATGAAGTCAGCAGCGATGCCAGCCGCGCTATGCCTTCGCGGATGTCTGTCTCATTGTAGTGCGCAAAACTCAAACGCAAAAAGTTCTTGAAATCACCCGTACTGGAGAATATCTCACCCGGCTGGAAACCAACTTCGAATTCTGCCGCCCTGGCATGCAAATCCCTTGTATTGACCTCTTTTGCCATTTCCAGCCAGAAGAAGTAGCCGCCATCAGGCCGGGTCCAGCGCAAGTACCCGGACAGCTGCTCTTGCAGGCTTTCGTCCATGGCCGCCACCCTGCCCCGATAGCTGTCGCACAGTTGCTCGATGAATGATTCCTGCAAACCCATGTCAATGGCGTGACGCACCACGTGTGAGGTGAAGTGATTGACGGAGCCACCACTGTTCAACCAACCACTGTCCAGGGCACGCTCCATCAAATGCGCCGAACACTGAATCCAACCCAGACGCAAACCCGGCGCCAGAATTTTGGAGAAGGTTCCCATGGATATCACGTTGCCGCGGTCGATCATCTCGCCCAGGGCCGCAGGTACCCCGCCATAGTAGGGCAACAGCTGGTAGACCTCGTCCGCTGCAACAATAAAATCATGCTCCCGGCTCAAATCCACCAAGCGCTCGCGACGCGAGGCGCTTAATGTCCGGCCACCTGGATTGCTAAAGCTGGGGATGGTGTAGAGCAAGGTCGGTCGTGACTTGGGTAAAACCGCTTCCAGCGCCTCGATCACCAGCCCGTTTTCATCCATGGGCACAGGCACTATGTTGAGCTGATGATCCCTGAATATTTCAAACGCCAGAAAGTAAGAGGGCTCTTCAACAATGATGGTATCACCCGGTTTGGTAAAGCGCTCACAAACAAAATCGATCGCCTGCGAGTTGCCGGTCGTCAGCAGCAAGGATTCCGGTTTAGCGTCTGAGCCATAGGCGAGACTGAGAAAATCTGCAAGGGTCTCGCGAAAGCGAATATCGCCCTGTAGTTCACCGTAGTTGAGTTCTTGAGGCCGTGCTACCGACAGGTAGTCATCGGTAGCAGCTCGCAGGAGATCCACCGGCAGCAAATCCGCGGACGGTTGTCCAATGCCCAGGTTGATCACCCCGGGTGGTGGTGCACTATCAAACGTTACCTTACTGGTCATGGTGCTTTTCCATTACTTAACTGAAAACCACGCATGGTGTGCATCACGGCAATGGTCACCAGCGAAACAATCAGACCAGGCCAAAGTGGCTCAATCGCAAAAATGCCTTTGACACCGAAGCTGGCCGCAATTTTCCAGACAATTACCGTTGGCAGGGACAGGGCAATACTCCAGAAAGCCGCTTTCGCGTAGGTGCCCTTCCAGAATAGTGCCATCATTGTGGGTACAAAAAGTGCGGCTGAGTTGATCGTAAAGCCCAACAACAACACATCAATGATGTCCTGCATTTTCCACGCCATCAGGGTGGCCAGCAATCCCGCCACCACTGAAGACATCATGCTGATACGCATCATTTTTTTCTTGCCTACATCTGGATTCAGGTAGCGCTGGTAGGCATCACGCGTCAGGTTGGCGGAAGCAGTGAGAATGCAAATGTCCGCACTGGACATGACCGCTGCCAGGATACCCACCAGCACCAGGCCTTTAATTCCCACCGGGAACAACTCAACTACGAAAGTGGTGAGAATGTCATTGCTGCTCTCCACCGCCGGAAACAGCGCTGCCGATGCCAGTCCCAGCCAGGTTGCGGCCACTGCAATCGGCAGCAGGAACACGACCGCCCACAATACCCCGCGTCGCGAAGCCGTTGCATCACGTGCGGCAAAACATCTTGTAAAGCTGTCCATTGCCACAAAAAAACTCAAAACAATGGAAATTACCAGGGCAATAATCCCCGCCCAGCCGGAGGCACCGAGATCGAAATGGCCAGCCGGCAATACGCGTGACAATTCGGCAAAGCTACCGGCTTCGGAAATCGCAATCGGTAACCCGATAAAGACAATTCCGACCAGTAAAAGTATGAACTGTGCCCAGTCCGTGTAGGTCACCGCCAAAAATCCACCGGTCGCCGTATAAGTGATGACAATGGCGCTGGCAAGTAGCAAGGCGTGAGAATAGTCCCAGCCCAGCAGCACATGCAAAATGCTACCCATCGCTACCAACTGGCCGGCTGCATAGGCGATCATTGCCGCTGAAGTGGTGAGGGTGGCAACAATCCGTGTACGGCTGTCAAAGCGCTGCTCGATAAAATCGGGGTAGGTGAGATGCTCGTGTTCATCCCCCAGCTTTTTGATCCGGCCTGCGGCAAACAAACCGAACAACAGGCAACCGATTGCAATCGCCAGCACGTACCAGATGGCGGTGACACCCATTTCATAGGCGCGTGATGAACTGCCCACGATACTTGCCCCGCCAACCCAAGACGCCAACCACAAACAGGCGATGGAAAACGGGCCAAGCCGGCGGCCGGCGACATAATAATCTTCAACATTTTTCTGGCGATAACAGGCGTAGAGTCCGATGACAACCATCAGCCCCATGTAAATAAAAATAATGTTGGTATCCAGAAGGGTCATCAATGTCACTTTTGCCAGTGGTACACCGAGGATAACAAATAACGAAGGGGTCAGAGTCGGGTGCCAGAGTTAAACCTCGTGCACTTGACCCAGACCCCTGACATGGTTGGGTGTGTAAAATGGGCCACTTCACCACGGAATTTGTATAACCAACGGAGCCCAGCACATGCCAAATCAGACCGAAGCCACCCAGAAGCACTACCGGACTGCCTATTTCATAGTCCGGTGGATACTCGGCATCCTTTTTTTGATGGCCGGTTATTGGAAAGTTTTTGTACTGGGTGCGACCCAGCACGCACAACAGTTTTTTGTAGCGGGTTATGCGGACTATTGGATTCCACCCTGGTTGTTAACCGTGCTTGGAAACGTTATCCCGTACTGGGAACTCGCCGCCGGGGTTTTGCTGATCGTCGCTTATCGCATGCGGGAGGTGCTGGCCTCACTGGGTGTGCTGTTAATGATTACAACCTATGGCCATGCATTGAAAGAGCCCTTATTTGACATTACCGGACACACCTTTTCACGTCTGGCTTTGATCATATTTCTGCTGCTGATGTTTCGCTACAAAGATCGACTTGGCGTGGATGGATGGCTCGAACACAAGCAGACCGATTCCTAGTGTACTGTCACCCTTATCGTGACTCTGGCTTGCCGGGATCCACGACTGGACCAGTGCAATTAAGCGGTCAACCTCTTACACGGGATTCAAAATCATTAGCGGTATAAGCCGATCCGTCCTTTGCTCGTAAACACCATAGCCCTCGTATACCTCCAGAGCGAGCTGCCATAGCAATTCCCGCTCTTCGGCCCCGGCTTCACGCGCTATGCGATTGCTGCGTTTCCCACCGTGTTCTATTGCACAGCGGGGATTCGCCTTGAGATTGTGATACCAGTTGG
Source organism: Gammaproteobacteria bacterium (assembly GCA_021772915.1). Lineage (GTDB taxonomy): Bacteria > Pseudomonadota > Gammaproteobacteria > Xanthomonadales > SZUA-36 > SZUA-36. The sequence goes on from JAJFLB010000050.1 coordinate 30,335, forward strand.
GATTGTTTTCGTTTCCGCCACGTGAGGCTATAAGCACGATATCATCCCCATTAAGGGCGGCCACCAGCGGAACACACCTCTCCAACCCCGATTTCGCGCCCTGCACAAACAGCAGGACCATATTGTCGTGCATTGTTGTACCCGACGCAGTAGACCAGCGCCCACCCGACCACCGCATGAGTTTTCTATCGAGCCCGGTGCCAAGATTCATGATGATCCATGTACCCACCCGGCTTGACGCAAGTTTTCCGACGATACGATCGTAGACTTCAGACATTCGCTCCACTCCTGATTTTCTTGTGCGTAGCAGTTTACCCGTTTGTGACAGTCGAGCCATAAAAGGCTCCCGGCCCAACTACCCGACTCATGTCCGCCGGTTAACCAGGTAAACCCCCGCGGTAACCGTAACCATGGCGATCAACAAAGCCGGTGTGAGTGGCTCATCCAGCACCAGCCACCCCGCAAATACACCAAATAGTGGTGCAATAAACGTAAATGACGCCAGCTTGGGTGCTGGATAATGTCGGATAAGCCAGAACCAGGCCAGAAACGTCACCGAGGCAATCCAGACCGTCTGGTACAGCAAAATTGTAATGGCGAGCACTGAAACATTAACGACCCCCGGCTCGTTGAGAGCCCAGGAGCCAATCGGTAGAATCACGGCAGATATTGCCAGTTGGTATAGCAGGGTTTTGCTTTCAGAAACCTTTGCCAGCGGGCTGGCCTTTATGACCACCGTGGTCGCCCCCCAAAGTATCGCGGCGCAAACCAGCATTGTGTCACCCACCAGCATCTGTCTTGACGGCAAGGTAATCGATTCACCAAAGGCCACGATGACCCCGGCAAACGCCACACCCATACCCATCAACTGGGCAAAACCCAGCCTTTCACCGGGGATAAATATGTGGGTCCCGATAGCAACAACAAATGGCGAGAGATAAAGAAAAATGATAGCGCGTGATGCACGGGTGAATTCAAGCCCCCAATAGATCAAAATGAACTCGATTGAAAACAGCAGACCTACAACGATACCGGCACGAAGAGTCCCATCGCGCTCCAGAAGAGACTCGCCACGAATGAGTGCCCACAGGCCAACGAGCAGTGTCGCACCGATAGATCGGATAGTGGCTTGCATCACGGGTGAAATGTCCGCTGCGATCAGTTTGATCGCGACCTGCTGTCCACCCCAACTGAGGCAACAAATGAGCAATGCCGCAACTGCAATCCCATCCAGGTGTTTTTTCTGCTCCACTATCCCGCAACACCACCACCGTCCACGACCAGTGCCTCACCGGTCACAAAAGAGGAATCTTCAGAGGCGAGAAAGAGGACTGCGCGGGCAATCTCCTCGGCAGTGCCAACCCGCCCCAGTGGGCGTTGTGATGCACCCACGAGGTAATCCTCCCACGCCATGCCACGTTTTTTGGCGTCGTCGGGTAGCATCGGTGTCAGAACGTCACCGGGACAAACGCAGTTGACGCGGATCCCGTCAGGTCCGTGATCGATCGCCATGGCCTTGGCCATGACAATGAGACCACCCTTGGCAGCACAGTATGCAGCCGCACCGTCACCACCGAGCACACCCCAGCCCGAGCTGGTGTGGATGATTGACCCGCTGCCGCGCTCGATCATCGAAGGCAGTGCATACTTGGACATCAGGAAGGCACCCTTGAGACTGGAGTCGATGGTCTCGTCCCACTCCTGCTCCGTGCAATCAGGAACCGTTTTCGGGTGAAAGACACCGGCGTTGTTAAACAATACATCGACCCGACCGAAACGTTCCAGCGTTTGCTCCACGGCTTGCCGGCAATCGTCTGCGACACACACATCAGAACGAAGAAACATGGCCTTACCACCATCATTGTTAATCGCCTGTGCGACTTCGTCACCGCGCCCCTGGTTGCGACCGGTGATGACCACAGCCGCCCCCTCGCTGGCAAACAGGGCCGCCGTGGCGCTGCCTATGCCCGAGTTTCCGCCAGTGATTAACGCGACCTTAGCTTCCAGTTTCATCGGGAAATACTCCTGCAGTTGTGTCGTTCCATGCAGCGCACCTGGCGCCGGTTTTACGTCGTTTACTCGTGGACCCACTGGCTACACAGACCGCCAGTCGTCTCTGCACCATCCATCACGTACACCTGGCCGGTGGCAAAACCGGCATCATCCGAGGCCAAAAACGCAAACAGTGCCGCAATCTCTTCCGGTCGTGCGTGCCGGCCAAGCGGAATCTTGCGATTGACCGCATCGAGCATGGCGTCACTGTACTCGGCACGCTGCATTGGCGTCAGTACATATCCCGGGGATATGGCGTTAACCCGGACATCAGGTGCAAGTTCCAGCGCCATCGTCATTGTCAATGCGATCACACCACCTTTGCTGGCACTGTAATCGGCGTAGTGTGGGTAACCTGTCGTCCCAGCAGTGGAGGCAGTGTTAAGTATCACACCCGAACCCTTTTCAACCATGTGCCGGGCCGCCGCCTGTGCGATCAGAAACACACCCTTGAGGTTGACGCCGATAACCTGATCCAGTTCGGCTTCGGTGGTATCGAGAAAGTCATGGCGTATGCTGATACCGGCATTGTTGACCAGCACATCAAGTGAACCCATGCACTCGATCGCCTCACCGACTGCCTTCTGAACCTGCTCCAGGTTTGAGACGTCGGCGTCGATCACGGCGCTCAGTGCCGGCAGCTCAACCCCAACTCGCTCGCGTGCTTCGGCGCTGTGGTCAAGCACACAAACGGTACAACCCTCTTCCAGGAAACGGCTTGCCGTAGCTTGCCCGATACCACTTGCACCCCCGGTCACCAGTACGTTTTTGCCTGTTAAACCACGCATCTATGTAATCACCCTTTGATAGCACCGACGGTGATATGCAATGTGATCCCTGCTCACCGCATGTTCCTCATGTTCAACGAGAGTACCCGACATGCCACCGATAAAACTACCGTCATCCTCAATAGAAAATGCCCAACCGCTAAACAACACGTGGCAATTGGGACAAAGGCATAAAATGTTGTCAGCAGTATCCGGGCCGTTGTGTGGTCGCCCAAGCGGGCGAATGTGTGCGCCTTCGGCGTAGGCGCCTCCCGGGCGCTGGATCAGTTCGGTGCAAACCTGGCATTGGTAAGTGTGAATTTTCTTGACCATTTCTGCCACTGCCGTATCCCTGACCACGCGCGTGGTATAAGACTTGACCCGATCAGGTTCCTGGCTGCCGGTTGGTAACGGCAACTCTCCTGAAGGTGTCGAGACAGCTTTCTCGTTAATCTGCCGCAACGCATAGCGAAAGATCTTGTGACCCGACCTGCTGATCTCTGCCCACCATCTTTCCACCAGGTACAGCCCGTCATAGCGATAGGTGCGGTGCCTGGACCTCAGTCCCCTGGTGACCCGCACCGGCAAGCCCCTGATGTAGCTGACAACCAGGGCCAGGTTACCCCGGGTCAGTTCCTGGTCTGCAATCTGTAGTTTTGTAACCGGGTCGTTGCCACCTTGTCCCATGTATACGATGTAATCACCGTAATCTTCATCGTCTGCGTAACCGCCAGAAATAACAATCGAGTCGGCTCCGTTTGATTCAGAGCCACTGATACCTGTCTGGATTGGTTTATGAATGCCTGAAGCGGCGAGCTCAGCACGACTGGCGAACTCGGTGCCGACCGCAATACCTTCAATCTCACCAAAAACCCGCACCGTAATACTCCCAGGGGACCAGTCGTTAACCAATGTTAGACGTTTTTTGGATGACGAGCCAGACGCGGAACATTGTCGTCCCGTGTAGTGAGCAAATAGCGGGTTTTGCCTAAAGCCTAATCAGGCGTGCCGGCACTGGTCCTGCTACTCACCCGCAACCAGCAGACCGGCGCTTTACGCCTCTGTGTACAGTGTGCCGAGCGGATTATTCAGCTACTTGCGTGATCTGATACCAGAACGTGGGTAGGGGTGATTCTAAAAAACTCTGACCTGTCACTCTTCACGACGGGTACGCGCATAAAGATAAGCGGGTAACGCGCACGACAGACCGATTCCCAAATTCAAGACAATAAATAACCAGGGTTTTGGTCCACCGGGTCGCTGTTGCCACATCCAGGCCCAAAACACAAAAGAGGAAATTAACAGGTCCGCGGTGAAACCACCTGATGCGCCGTTGACAAACAACGCGGGTACAAAAGCCAGCATGTCGCTTCCGGTCTCTGTGGAAAAGAACTGCGCAAAAAACGCCATAGGAACCAGCGCTCCAACAATGGCTGCCGCCAGGTAAAATTTCTTCATCGTGCACTCCTGCAATGATTAAATTAGAACTAATATACTATATTTTTTATATAGTGTATGTATAACTATATTATATAGTTTAGAATTGTCCTATATGCTGAAGGTCACACATTGGTATTGTCGAACTGAAGGAATTTAGAGATGTCAGCCAGAAATTACGGCCAGGCCTGCTCAGTCGCAAATTTTCTTGACCGCCTGGGAGGGCGCTGGACGCTGCTGATAATTCGTGATCTCTTGGTCGGCTCAAGACGCTACAAAGACCTGCTGGAGGGTCTTCCGGGTATCGGGACCAACTTGCTGGCGAGGCGGCTACAAGAGTTGCAGGACCTTGAACTTATAGAAAAATCTAAAGACACCAACAGTACCGGTGTCTTTTATGTTCTGACTGAAAAGGGGCTGGCGTTGGAGCCGGTAATTGTATCCATGGCTGCCTGGGGAATGCAGCACCTGCGTGCAGACTATGCCGGCAAATTAGACCGGCCCGATTTGTTGGTAGTCGCATTTCGAGTGGCTTTTAATGCCGAGCAAGCCGTCGGCATCAGCGAATCATATGAGCTGCGGATTGGTGACACGGTGTTCCATGCCCGTGTCGATAACGGCAAACTCAGCACCGGCCTGGGACCAGCAGACCACCCTGCCCTGGTTTACATCACCGATACTGAGACATTTGACCGGCTCGCTTTCGGGGAACTCAGTCCGGCGTCAGCACGTGAAAATGGCCTACTGGGAATCATCGGAGATGAAACCGCTTTCCAACGCTTTCTAAGCGTGTTCTCAACGCCCGGCCATTAAACTAACGCTATACTCTTACCGATAGAAGCGGGTTTGGTTACCAAATGAGACAGAAGATGAAACAGATAAGCGTTTTGACGTTTGCACTCAGCCTGCTGGTGCTCACCGGATGCACGGCTGTCTACAGCGTGAATCCGGTCGGCGAAAAGCCCCACGCCATTGAAGCAGATGACTGGGACGGGACCTGGCGCGGGGGTGGTGACGCCGTTTCCATCAAGGTGATAGATGCTGAAAAGGGAATTCTTCAGATGGCGTGGATCGAAAATATGGAATTTAACCTGTTCCAGGCCCACTTGCTTGAATCCAACGATTGGGTATTTGTTAATTTCAAAGAGAAAGTAGACGACGACGGGTATCTGTTTGCCCGCATCAAAAAATCCGGTAATACCATTACCATGTGGGACCCGGATGTCGACAAGATCAGGGCATTGGTCACAGACGGCACCCTGCCCGGCACAATTAAGGGCTCAAGCAACGGGGTCGAGAGCAATGGCAACGTTGTTCTCGGTAAGTTAAGCGCCGAGCACTTGAAGATTATCACTTCGGGTGACAGGGGTATTCTGCTCGATTGGGAAAATCCGATTTTCCTGCGAAGGTTGTCGGAATAGATGTTGCCACTGATCGGTCCGGACCAGGATTTTGCGCTCTGGGCAATATTGATTGCCCTGGCAGGCTTTGGCTTCTGGTGTGAGCGATTTCACTGGGGCAGGAAATACTCGGGTGTCATGCTGCTGATGACTGCCGCGATTGTTTTGGCCAACCTGAAAATTATCCCGACCGCCGCGCCGGTCTATGATGTGGTGTGGGACTACCTGGTTCCAATCGCCATACCGCTGCTGTTGTTCCGGGCAGATCTCAAACGCATCGTTCGTGAATCCGGTCCGACGCTGGTCGCATTTATTATTGGTAGCGCAGCCGTGGTGGCGGGCACGCTCATCGGGGTGTCACTTTTTGACCTGGGACCCGATGAAGCCGAACTTGCCGGTATTTTTACCGGCACCTACATCGGCGGCAGCCTGAACTTTGCCGCGGTCGCAGAAGCCAGTGGCATGCAGGACGGCAGCATGCTCGCGGCCGCTGTTGCCGCCGATAACGTGGTCACCAATTTGCACTTTCTGCTGATCATATTGCTACCCGGCGTGGCCTGGATGGCCAGGAACTATCCAACCCATCATATGGACAACGCAGAGCAGTATTCCAGCGGGTCCCAGGCCAACGTACACCGAATTGCAAATCTCGACATTGCCGGTCTTATGGGTGCCCTGGCGCTTGCATTTGTGCTGGCTGCACTGGGGAAATTGTTAGCTGATTTAGCAGCCGTACCGCAATTCGCGATCCTCGTGACAACAGCTCTTACACTGGTGGTCGCCACCTTCGCGCCACGCCAAATTGACAAACTCTCAGGTCATGCTGAAGCCGGCAACGTGCTGATGTTTATCTTTCTGGCAAGTGTCGGGGCAACGGCGGACATATGGCAGCTCATTGAGATCGGGCCGGTATTGTTTGTATTTGCCACCCTTATCATCATCGTACACCTGCTTGTTGTGTTTGGCCTGGGCAAGGTGCTAAAGCTTGATCTGGCAGAACTCGCCATGGCGTCAGCCGTTTGTATCGGTGGCCCCTCGTCTGCGGCCGCATTGGCCTCTGCGAAAGGCTGGCGCGACCTGCTGATTCCGGGAGTTCTGGCCGGTTCCTTTGGTTATGCAATTGGCAGCTTTGTCGGCGTCACCGTGGTTGAATGGCTGCGTTAGAATGGGTAACAACAAGACCGACAAGGAGTCCCGATGATCAAGCTATTTTCCGGTCCACTCAGCCTGTTTGGCACCAAGGCCGTAATCGCTGCCGTGGAAAAGGGTTTGGAATTTGAACTGGTCATGGTGCCGTTCAATGCGGATGACCGTTACGAGCCGAAACACCCGGAAGTCCTGCGGATCAATCCCAAACGACAGGTCCCCGTGCTGATTAACGACGACCTGGAAATTTACGACTCCACACAGATTTTTGAGTACCTGGAAACGCTGTGTCCTGAACCTGCCTTATGGCCTAAGGATGTCAATACCGGAGCCACCGCGCGTCTGCTTGAGCATCAGGCGGATGAGGTCTATTTTCCACACGTGCTTCAACTGATGATGCTCGAACATGACATTGATGGCCCGGAGGCAAGTGCTGCCCGTGATGCCGCCGAGCGGTATTACCAGCAGATGGAAGTGCAACTGGCTGACCAGGACTATCTGGCCGGCAGTTATTCCTACGCGGACATCGCTTTTTACATGGCACAGCTTTTTGGTGAGCGAAAAACCGCACTGTTGACCACCGCGACCCCGGGCCTGCTGCGTTGGCGGGACACAATGACCCAACGTAAAGCGGTACGGGAAGGGGTGGCACCACTGATTAATCACCTCCGGGTATCGGGACGACCGGTTCCGGAATTTCTCCTGTAGCCGTTCTGCACATTCAGCTTGCTGAATGTGGCTGGCGCTTGGAATACATACAAGCCAACTGGCATAATCGGCGCACCCAATCGAGGATATATCCATGCCTAAATTCGAATTCAACCGTCGCCATGTCGTGCTATGCACCATTACGATTCTTGCTCTGGTTCTCGTCCAGGCGCCCGTGCTGGCGCAACGCACCACGGCCAAGCCGGTTTTACACGGCAAACATTGGGTTGCGGTGACCGGCAAGCCCCTGGGTGCATCAGCCGGCGCAATGATATTTGCCCGGGGCGGTAACGCCGTGGACGCGGCTTGCGCAATGCTGGGTGCTACCTCAACCATGTGGGATACGCTCGGCTGGGGTGGTGAAACACAGGCCCTGATTTATAACCCACACACCGGAAAGGTCAAGGGTATCAATGCACTGGGCGTCGCTCCCAGCGGGGCCACCGCAGAGTATTTTCGTAGCAAGGGGATGCAATACCCACCTGAGTATGGACCGCTGGCGGCAGTGACCCCGGGAACCCCCGGTGGTTTGATGGTGATGCTGGCGGAATACGGGCGCCTGAGTCTGGCTGAAGTGCTCGCACCGGCGATACAGATGGCGGCGGGCTACCCCGTGGAGAAATCCCAGGCCGATAACATGGAACGGCGAAAGGCTGTCATTGCCCAGTGGCCTACTTCTACAAAGGTATTTCTGCCACACATGAATGCCGATGACTCGCAGGAGCGCGCCGCGCCCTACGCCGGGGAAATTCTACACCAGGAGAATCTGCAAATAACCCTGCAAAAACTGGTGGCAACAGAAGCCGAGGCGCTGGCCAGCGGAAAAAGCCGCAAAGAGGCAATCTACGCCGCGTATGATCGCTTTTACCGGGGTGACATTGCCGAGGAACTGGTGCGTGGCAGTCGCGAGTTCGGTGGCTTGATGACCATGGAGGACCTGGACAAATGGCAGGTCTATATCGAAGACCCCGTGACCACCAACTATAAGGGTGTGGACGTGTACAAGCTCACCCACTGGGTGCAGGGACCGGTGATGCTACAGGCGCTGAATATCCTGGAAAACCTTGATCTGAAAGGCATGGGATATAACAGCAGCCGTTATATCCATGCGCTTTACCAGGCAATGAACCTGTCTTTCGCCGACCGCGATTTTTACTACGGTGATCCTTATACACCGCCCGTCGAGCCGATCAAGGGACTTTTATCTAAAGCTTACGCCAAACAACGGCTGGGCCAGATCAACTGGGAAAGCAATAATCCCGACACCAAGCCGGGTGACCCCTACAAGTTCCAGAAAGGTAAAAACCCTTATCTCAAATTATTGGAAAAATGGACGCCAATCCCACCAGCAGCAGAAGCGGAGGGTGAAGACGGGTTTCAGCAGGCCTTGTTAATGGACAAAGACGAGGCTTTTTTGGCAGGTACAACCTCGATACAGGCCGCAGACGAGGAAGGCTGGGTGGTCTCAATTACACCCAGCGGTGGCTGGATTCCAGCTTTTATTGCCGGCGAAACCGGCATCGGACTGAGCCAGCGGATGCAGAGTTTTGTCCTCCATGAAGGACTCAATCCCTACAATGTCGTGGCACCCGGGAAAAGACCCCGCGCAACCCTGACCCCCGGTATGGCGCTCAAGGACGGCAAACCGTACCTGTCCTTTGCCGTGCAGGGTGGCGATTCACAGGATCAAAACCTGTTGCAGTTCTTCCTGAACGTGGTCGAATTCGGCATGAATGTTCAGGAGGCAGTGGAATCTGCCAATATCAACAGTTACCAGATGCAAAGCTCTTTTGGCGCCCACGTATCCGAGCCGGGGCGTTTGTTACTGCGTGATGATGTGCCGGACTGGGTGCAACACAAGCTGGGTGGCATGGGTTACAAGATAGAAACCAGGAAACGTACCTCGGGACCGATCACTGCCATCTATTTTGACCGGGAGCATGGCTCCATGTGGGCTGGGGCCAGTGATTTTGGAGAAGATTATGGACTGGCCTGGTAGCGACCAGAGTTTCCGACCGTATTGGGCGGCCGTGGTGTGACCAGAACGGCGACGGTCTGTTCTTGATGGGTCTCGAACGCACAACCGCCAACGGATCAGTCAATAGTCTCCTTGCTTCATTCAGCTACCGGAACCAAGTTCTGTAGCAATATGCGGCAGTAGACAGAGGGCGAAGATTTCGTGGGCCCGGGCGCCGGGGTGCCGGCGGAACACGCGATGCCAATCGAGCGATTCTCTGCTGGCGTATTCCCGCGTACAGGGTTCGACGTCAAAAAACCGTAGGCGGTCCGGGTCGGCAGCAGCGAAAATTTCCATCCCCCAGTCGTCCAGCCTGGCAATGCTGTTGCCAAGCTCACCATTGGCCAGTCGAACCAGGATGAGGCGCACGCCGTGAGCGGCCGCGAGATCCTCGAGATGTCGACGCAGTCCTTCGAAACGAATTTGATACTCGTCCTTATAGATGCCCGAAAGGTAGTACTCCCGGTTACGCGCAAATTGCGCCAGCCAGAACGGGGCCAAACTGAAGGTTGAACGCGCCTTGAGGTACTCCTGGTAGAAGGCAAACAGATCAACAGCAGAGCGCATCTTCCATGCGCCTCCCGCGTAACTCCACAGCACTGGCTTTGTGATGCCAAAACTGAAGTCTCTGGCAGTACGGTGTAAATCATGTGGAATATAAGAGACCACAACCAGCCGGGGACTCATATGCTCAAGCTCTGCCTCAAGCTTCAGTACAATTTGATCCAATCCAAAACCCGGCACGGCGGAATTGACGATGCGAACGGGCTTGTTTCCTGAAAGCAAGTCCTGCAGCAACGCGGGATAGGGACGACCCTCATCTTCCTCCACCCCGAATCCCCTGGTCACCGAATCGCCCAGCATCAAAACGTCTGCGGTGGACCCAACGCCCTCTCCTTCAGGGGGCAACAGTATTGGCGGCCAGTCCCATCCATAATCCAGACGCGTGTAGGCGGCAAGTCCCGGTAGGTCGCGTCGCGGATCGGCCGCTGCTGCGATCTTCTCGGCGATGTCCTCATCGACAATCCGCACCGACCGTGCGACGAACTCGAGTACCACGTACCCAATTGCTGCAACGAGCACGACAATGATCGATGACAGGAGTAATGGTGAGGTCTTGCGCTCGGTCACGAATTGATGGGCCCGGTCACGGAGTGGGTCTGAGATTATAGCTCGCCGCGATTCGGGTCGACGAATGGGCAAGTACGGGTAATGCCCAAGACTGGCTTAACGCGCGACTGGCTCTTGGACATATGTTCTGGCCGCGTGCCCTGCTCTCTGGACCTACTGACTAAGAGTTAGCGGACCTGCCACCTAGCTCCATTTTGCCATGCGAAGACTGTCCGGTTGTGTACAAAAGCTACCATCTAAACAGAGCCAAATACTCCTACACTGAAGGTCTGCTTGCAACCCAGAGCGAACACTAGTGTTCACCCTATTATTTGACGTTAATCGCATTTGCTGACAGAGTGAACTGACTGCCAACGAGTTGTAGGGATCGGTCATTATGTTTTGGCGAAAGATCAAGTTTGTTTAAGCAAGATCTTCAAGCGTGGGCGGAATCCCTGATTAGGGTGCTGGAAGAGTATCGGACGAGTATTCAATAAGGCTTACGAGAGGTATGTGCAATGGATCCAATTGAGATCATTCGACTGCTGGCCGATACTCCCTTACCAACGCTATTGGTGGTAATTGGTTTTGTAATGCTATCCGTAGGATTTGGTTTGAAAGTTAGGGCCGTAATCGACGTGGATAGCATAAATAGGACCTATGCGAAAATCATTGGATATATCCTTCTTTTGGTCGGTCTTGTCCTTTACATCATGAATATTGTGCCGGAAACCGGGCCTCAACCAGAAAGTGCTACGGACCCATTCTTCCTTTATTACCTCGTTTCTGTGCCAGTTATCGTGTTTTTCTACTGGATTACCTTGAAATTGACTAATGGAAAAATGCAAATTCGTACCATGAAGCTCAGTTTTATATTCATTGGAACTCTGCTTACATTTGCGGTTCTCTGGAGGGCAATGGACGTTTACCTCTATGTTAATTCTGAAGCTACTCGCAGCGTGCCAGTTGGTCTCGATCATGCGCCCAACTACCTACCATACTTTGCATTACTCGGACCCGCCATTGCCGCAATTGTCTGGGCTATATACGCACATACACGAGAGAAGGAAAATCGTGAGAACAGGCTGCCAATGCTGAGTTATTTTTTCATCTCCTGTATGTACTTAACAGTTTGCAGACTGGCATGGGAACTAATAGATTACCTCGCTGAAAAGCAAATTTCCTAGCCCCAGAAACCAATAGGTAGATCACCCAGTGTTGGCCGGAGGTCACTCGCCTAGGTCGCGCGTTTCGACACCTCTTTGCGCGTCTGCTTGATGGTTTTCGCAAAAGCCGTTGCAAGGTTGATTACTCTGTTTACGCTGGCTGTTTGCACTTCCAATTTCTGCAATTTCGCCAGGGCTGCATCCAGTTTCTTATAGGCCTCTGCAGTTGGTTTCGCAACGGTAACTTCCGCTGCTTTGAGATGCGCCAGAAAAATACGATTAACATCCAAACGCTCACCTAATTCGGTTATCAACTCCAGCAGTTCACCTTGCTCGGAAAAGTCAGCCAGTAGATATGCCTCTTGTAACTTGTCAATCGCAATCTCCAGGCCACGCACGGCGCGTGTGATTTGTGCTATGGCTTCGGTCTTGGCGGCTATTGTCATTGTGTACTCCTCATTGGCTGTTTGCTTCGGCTTCCTCTTCCAAGGTTTTCGCCAACCGTGCAGCCTCTCGTATACGCTTGATCAACTGATCCTTTGCCGATTGGTCTTGCGTCAATGCGAGTAGCTTTGTGCGTGTAATGCTTAACTGTTGCTGTCGAAAGCTTAAAGAATTAAAGCTCACTTTGTAGCTCGCTTCAAGTTCGGCTTTGCGATTGTCTTCATTCACTTTTCGCACCCGGGCTCGCGCGTTTTCGTCGCGCAAAAATTGCTGTAGCACGGACACTTGCAAACCCTTGTCTTGTACGATGGCTTGATCGGTGAGCTTAATGATCCGATTGTGCGTTTCAATTCTCTGTTCAGCCCAGGCCTGGCGTCCCGCAGCCTTGTTCAAGGCCGTGCGTATGTCTTGGTAAAAGATCTGTTCAGCATCAATTTTTTTCTTTATTGCGGTTTCGTATGTGTCGATCTGATCAACCAGCAATAGCGCGGCTTCTTTGCTGGGATTGCCGGCGCAACCGGTCATGACCAACATTGCGATCAGGAGGCACTTTCTCATGTTTATTGCTCTCCTGCGATGACGGTCAACAACCCGGTATTCAGCAAACGCAAGACCGATGCGATCTGCTCGGTTGTGATACCACCCTGGGTGAAGGCGCTCAGTCCCTGCAGCCCACTTGCGATAAACTGTTCGTGTGCGGTTGCCGCGATTTGCGATGCCTCGATAGAGCGACGGTGTTCCATACGCGCGACATCGAGCCACAGCGCAATCTCCTGCTCGCGTAGTTCACCTTGCATCGAGAAGTATCCGGACAACAGCGTAAACGCGTTTTGAATTTCATCGCGAGCCTCCTTGGTGTTGGCGGCGCAACCCTGGCCGTAGTTATTGCTGGCCGTGCGGACCAGACAATCGAGATCGTGATACACCGTCGTCCTCAAGTCGAAATCGTCCTCTTTGTATTCTTTTAAGTGATTATCGAATCGAGTACCGAAACTTTGCTGCAGCTTGTGTTGTTGCTGAACCACAGCGACCATTTCGCGCATTAGCGCGAGTTCGCGCTGCAAGGTGCGCAGTTCGTGGTTGTAGAGTGTGACGGTCGCGCGGCGAAAATCATCCCGAAGCGTGGTACGAATGGCTTGCAGCCTGGACTCGTCAGTGGCCAGGTAGCTAAGGATGTCCTGAATCTTACACGGGCTCGGACAGGCCGAAGATCCAGCCGTATCGGAGAACGCCTTGGCGAATTCTGCTGATACTTCACGGTCTTTCAGTTCCTTGAATTTGTCACCCAGGTCGAGTCTGTTGCCGAGCATCTCTAGTTCATTGACAATGCCACCGCCAAGCATCTCTTCAACTGTGGTTAGCTTTACCAGATCGAGATGTTCCGATTTGCGCAACAGGTCGTTGATCGCGCTGATACGATTGCTCAACTGAGTTGGTCCGCCCAGCGCCACGGCGGTCAGTTTCTCAATGTTCCCGAGTTTTACCTCCGCAATATCAACTACGGTGTCCAGTTCTCTCAGTACGGCGGCGATACCGGAATTTGCGATGCCAAGCTCAAATGTTTGATTAAGTTCGCCGAGGAGACCACTCTTGATTTTATCGAGAATATACTTCTTCAGTTCTCTAAATTCTTTATCGTCTTCGTCAAAGCCGTCTTGCTCGTCAAAGTCATCCGGAAAAGCATCTTCGGCAGCCTCAATTAATTTGTCGGCCGCCTCCTGCGGAAGCGTGCGTAAGCTTTTAACCTGGTCGAGGTCATTGCGTATGCTACCAAGAGCATTCCTGACGGCAGCCTCAATATCTGCGCGCTGATCCGGAAAAGGATCCAATACGGGCTCAAGGAATTTATCAATCCCGGTTTGAATTTGATCAAGCTTGGTACGCTTGACTTCATCGAGTTTGTCGTCGAGTTTTTTGATTTCATTTTCGACCCTGCTGATAGCATCGCTAACGCTTGATGTGACGACCAGGTCTGCGGTTTCCGAAACCGGCACATGCTCCGAGACCTTGGTTCGTAATGCCTGGATGTTTATTGTCAGCTGCTCAATGGATGATTTGAGGACGGCTATTTTCTCTTCCGTGGGCTGATCGCTCAGTATGCCAAAGTCAAGCGTTGCCAATTCGACGCCAAAATCTGCCGCTGCTTCGACAGTCCAACATGATCCGCGTCCACACAGTTGCAGGTCTTGCCAGGTGAGGTTTTCGATATTTGTAAGCTTGCCTTCAAATCTTTGCTCAGCCGATTTTGCGAGTGCTGCACGTTCTGCCGACCGAGATCGCTCCGCGTTCGCGGACATGGTTTGCCACAGGTCTTGAGTGTTCGCACTGTCAAAACTTTGCTCAGCCAGCGCAGCGGCTTCTGCAAGTTCGGGATCGTGCAGGTAAATCTGGTCCAAGCCGGCACAACCAACCAGCACAAGCATGCAGATAAGTGCTGCAATATGCTTGTGGACGCTGAATTCCAATGCGTTTCACTCCCTCTGTGGTCAAATAACTACACGCTTGAATAGTGCCTTGGATTGTAAGTCAAATCACAGGACCAACAAAAAAATGAGGCTCACTAGTGCCTCTTAGGAATTGGCTTATGTAGTGCCATATGCTCAGACAACATACACCCTTTTCCTCACTGCTGGTAATATTAGTGAGAGAAACGAGGGATATCTCTCACTAACAGGGACTGCCTTCGCAACAACCGGTAAGGTTCAATCCGACTGAATTGGAGAGCATTATGACTGCACATCAACAATCACGATTTCACGGTATCGCGTTACTGGTGATCATCGGCGTACTGATCTTCATGCCGCGCATGCTTGCCGGTGAACTTTCAAATTCCCGCGCCTGGCTAAGTGTTGTCCTGATGTTGGTGATTTTTACCGTCGTCGCCGGACACTGGGTAACCGGTGTGTGGCGTGGCGCGTTTATCAATGACCGCAACCGGCTCAGCCTTTCGCAACTCCAGCTTATTCTGTGGACTATTATCGTTTTAGCCACGTTTCTGACCGGCGCGTTTACAAATCTGGCCATTGCAGATCCCAAACCCCTGAATATCGAAGTCCCCGAAGCCCTGTGGATGTTGATGGGCATCAGCACAGTGTCACTCATTGGTTCACCGTTACTCGCAAGCCGGAAGAAGGCCCAGCAGGCCAGTCCGGAAGAAGAAGCCAAGGCCATGAACGAAATGGCCGACCGGGGCCGCGATGCTTCAGCCCTGGATACAGCAGGCAGGCTCCTTTCCAATGCCAAAATCACTGATGCCCGCTGGTCTGACATTTTCGAAGCGGACGAGGTCAGCCGGGCGGGGCGACTGGACATGAGCAAAATCCAAATGACGTTTTTCACACTGATTGTGGCGTTGGTGTATGCCAGTGCGCTCGCCAGCAAGATCAACGGACTGGACGCGGAGGGGTTTCATGACTTTCCGGCAATAAGCGAAAGCATGATTGCCTTGCTGGGGATCAGTCATGCAGGTTTTCTTACCAGTAAAGCGGTACCCGAAAGGGAGAATGTTAAAGCAGCAGAATGAACTGAACAGCGACACATAGTGGGAAGCACAACCCATGGAGGTGGACCCGTCTTTGTTTAGGCCGCAAACCCGGTTCTGTAATTGGGTTTCAAACCGATGTTTAAGTAGCCGTGCTTACGTGGCCCGCTGAAGTGCTGGGAAATTCGACTCCATTGCGACATAAATCTTGTCAGCTATGGCTCTGAATCCATCCCGGTTTGGGTGAATTTCGTTTAACCAGTCACTTTTGTCCTCAAGTGTTCCCCTGGTGTCCACTACGGTGAAATTAGAACGAAGCTGTTCTATTGCAAGACTCTCTTTGGCCATCATGTCCATGAATCCCTTGATGACACCGGTTTGCAGTTCCTCTGGTATTTCAATCTGGTCCATAAATCGCTTCATCCAACCTTTGGTCTTGACCAGACCGCCCAGAAAGTTGGCACCAGCAAGTGATGCAAAGGGGTAGTCATAAGTGTGTGTC
Organism: Gammaproteobacteria bacterium; assembly: GCA_021772915.1. Taxonomy (GTDB): domain Bacteria; phylum Pseudomonadota; class Gammaproteobacteria; order Xanthomonadales; family SZUA-36; genus SZUA-36. The sequence goes on from JAJFLB010000050.1 coordinate 46,565, forward strand.
ATGACTACGGTCGTTGGTGAGTAATGATCCCTGATATCCAGTAATTCTTGATAAGCGAGCCCAATTTGCTTGATTTTTCGCTCCAATCGCTTAGTTCTGAGACATTGTATTGCCGTATATCCCGCCTTGTAGGGTCTAATAAAACGTTCAAAATCATTTTCACCTACGATATCGTTACCACCCCCGCTAAAGAGCAGTAAATCAATTGGCTTTCTACTCCTGGACTTTGTGTGCCAACGTAAGAGTTTAACCAGTTGATGCTTTTGTTTACCCGATATCATGTCTACCGCTTCGTCACCATTAGACGCCGTGGTGTAGAAATTGGCCTTTCGCCTGGACCAACCTGAGATCTGAGAAATCAAATTTGGAGGCTTGCCAAATATCAGCCACTTTGGCGGATATGCGAACCACGAGTCTCCTTCAGACACTATGGTCACCCGGTCAGGAAACCAGGTTCGCATATTGGCGAACTCATCTTTTCTGTGGGTGTTCTTTCTCCGATATAGATTTCTTCTTCTTTGCTCCAGGCTGCTACTCGGCATCATTGTTCTCCTAAGATCATTTGGAGTCAGTCACTCAGTATGTTTGACATGGATATCCACACCAGCACCTTCCATGAAATTTTAATTCATCAAATTGCGCCTAATATAGCGATAAATAATTCGAGTAACCGTTTGATTATCTATTACACACGCTCGGTTTCAAAATCCCTCCAAGGGAGTTAACAGATTATGCAGTCGGGCTTGGTTTCTACAGGTCTTGCTCGTTACGGGAGATAAGCCCCCACAATTCCTTTTCCCCATTTGCAGATTCAAACTTCACGGCTCCTGCGCGTACCAATATTTTTCTTAACTCATTGTCCTCGAACCCTCCAAGACGTTTTTTTATCGCCCCGAAACTTCTCTTCTGCCAGTTCTCACTCCCAAGAAGGGATTTGGCAACCTGCTCTGCCATAAACTCGGTACGAAGTTCCAATTTCAATTTGCGTTCTTGAACTGCAAAAGTGACGAAACCAGTGACCAAAGCAACGATAGCCGAGGTGATGATTGTTGTGAGCATAGTTGTCTCCTGGATTCTGTAACCCTTTCATTCTCCATTGGGAGAAACAGTCAGTTCTTGATATAGATGCCGATAGCAGTGTGCATGTAAATGCTCCTATTCCATTGGGCCGGTAACAATCATCACCCGTGGCACATTCTCACAGTTGGCCAGTCTTACGCTTTTGGTATTCGTAACGGAAAAAGTTGGGATACTCATGTATACAGTTTCGTAGATTCTGATTGGCGTGCCAAGAGTTTTTGTAGCCTTGAGAGCAAAACCCGGCATCAATGACCAAGTCCGGCCAAATCAGAGACGCTCATGAAATACTCGGACTAGGGGCACGGATGGCATAGCAAAAACTAAGATCAAGTGGCAGGAATTGAAACACTTGAATTAATTGGCTTGGGGGAAAATGGTGCCGGCACCAAGATTTGAACTCGGGACCTACTGATTACAAATCAGTTGCTCTACCAGCTGAGCTATACCGGCACGGTTTGGATCAGGGGGTGGGATTTTATGATCTGCAAGCCACCAGTGCAATGTTTTGTGTGCAAATCATAAATCCCGCCAGCAACACAAACACTCCGACCCTCGAGCACTCCCGGTTCCCACGTAGGAGCGAAGACGCAGTCATCGTGAATGCACCTGGTTCCCGATGAGCACGCTCATCGGTCCTACAGACACGGCAAGGGGCGTTGCATAAAATCGCCCGGGCGGTTTTGCATATCCAGTTCCACCAGGTTTGCACCGGGGTCTTGCTCGTAATCCAGCCAGTAGCGGGGTTCCGTGTGGCGACGCACAAGCACTTGTGGTGAAAAACCATTCTCCTCCAACTGATTTATTTGTTTCAACGCATTTTCCTGATTGCGAAAGTAGCCCAGTGATATGGCTCTTGCCCACTCACCTTCACGAGTGACCGTGAGATTCTCCAGACCCAACACACGTATCGATCGCAATGCCTGATTTGCTTCCTGCAGGGACTCATAGGGTGGCATATAAACCCAATAGCCACGTACCAGTGTGGCCTGGGTCTGTCTTTCATGCACCTCAACTGATACCTCGTCCAGGCGTGCCCGGACCTCGGCAAACTCCTCAGCGGAGTGAAACGGACCCAGACTGAAACACCGGCGGTGAGCATTCACCAGGTCTTCATCCTGCTTCAGTTCACTGAACTTATGGATGGTTGGCAGATTGCTGTCCTCGATCACAACCGATTTGGTGATAACTTCTGTGGATGCAGGCGGCTTACTGGCCTGCAATCCGAGCAGCAACAGGTTGGCCACCAACAGGCCGATGACTACAACTCTTAACATGGCCACATTATATGGGGTTCTCGCATGGCAAGCTCATCAGCGGGTTACTCACGAAACCCCTTAATGAGGTATGGAATACTCAAAATAGTGATCAGCGTGTCAGGATCCAGCACGAAGACCCAAAAAATCCAGTCCGAAAACTCAAGTGGCAAGGTCGAATAGCCAACAATGATGAATAGCGGCCCAACAAACGGGGCTGGAGAACTCCATTGGAAGTTTTTGTCTTTTCTGTTCCTGAAGTTACGCCATTGCCTGACGTAACTTGCAAAGACGATGAGCGTACCTGCAAGTAATAAGGCCGCCCCAAAAAGATGCTTCAGAATTTCCATTTATTCAACCCGTTTGCCAATCGGTGGTTTCCGAACTCCCTTTAGGCCCTCATCCCTTAGCATACGTCTTGACGAAACGAGGCTCCAGTACAGGAGCAAAAAATCCAGCCCTGTAAAAGCCGACGGGTTCGTAATTACCGGTGCCGGTCACAACGACTGCATTTTGCGGGTCACTCGCCTTTGCACAAGATGCGGGTTAAGGTGATCGCTGGCCAGGACCCGGGGAAACAAATGTCTGTAAGAACACTACTGCCGGTGTTGTTGTTTTTGTTATGTCCCGTCATTGCCGGCCAGGCGCAGACAACGTCACAGGTTAACGAGTGGCGACAAACCCATGAACAGCAGATCGTAGACCGTTTTGCCAAACTCATCAGTATCCCCAATGTGGCAGCAGACACCACCAATATCCGTCGCAATGCCGAGCACATCTCACAGCTGCTCGAAGCAGCGGGGATGCGGTCCGAGTTACTGGAGCTGGAAGGCAGCAATCCAGTTATTTTCGCGGAAAGAAACTCACCGGGCGCCGAGCAAACACTGATGATTTATGTCCACTATGACGGTCAGCCGGTCAACCCGGACAACTGGGCATCCAACCCCTGGCAAGCGGTAATGCGCACCGACATGGTGGAAAAAGGTGGCCAAACGGTGCCGATGAGGGCCCCTTTCGATCCCGACTGGCGTATTTTTGGCCGCTCCACGGGTGATGACAAGGCGCCCATCATCGCGCTGCAATCCGCCTTGCTGGCACTGGCGGCATCCGGTATCGAACCCAGTGTTAATCTGAAAGTGTTTATGGAAGGTGAAGAGGAGGCCGGTTCAGCAAACCTGCGCCGCATGCTCGAGACCCATAAAGACAAACTGACTGCAGATATGTGGTTGTTTTGCGATGGCCCGGCCCACCAGAGCCGTCGTTGGCAGTTGGTCTATGGTGTGCGTGGTACCTATGGCTTCAACCTGACGGTCTACGGTGCCGACCGTCCGCTCCACAGTGGCCATTATGGTAACTGGGCACCCAACCCGATCATGCTGTTGACCGAACTCATCAGCAGCATGCGGGCCGGTGACGGTGAGGTGCTGGTGGATGGGTTTTATGACCAGGTGCGGTCCCTGACGGCGGAGGAGAAAGCGGCGATCGCGGCATCACCACGGATGGACAAATTACTGGCCAGTGACATGGGTCTTGGCTCACCGGAAACGAATGATCGCATTGAACTGGCCATCGCCCGACCGGCATTTAACCTTCGCGGTATCAACGCGGGCAATGTCGGCGCACGGGCTCGGAATGTAATTCCTCCATCCGCCGAAGCGTCCATCGGTTTGCGTCTCGTGGCAGACCAGACTCCGGACCACCTGCGCAGTGTTATTGAACAGCACGTTACGGCACAGGGTTATCACGTCATCCATGACGAGCCATCAGCCGACCAACGCCGGCAACATAATCGGCTGGCCCGAATCGACTGGCCTTCTTATGGTGGCTACCCGGCTTACCGGGCGCCTTTTGATCATCCACTGGCGCTGCAGATCTCGTCAATACTGGATAAACTTTCAGACCGCACCCTGATCCAGACCCCGACCATGGGTGGTAGTCTGCCGCTGTATGTCGTCGAGGACGTTTTGCAGGTGCCGATCCTGATCCTGCCGGTCGCCAATCACGACAATAACCAGCACGGCGCCAACGAAAACCTGCGCCTACAAAACCTGTGGGATGCTATCGAAATCTACGCGGCGGTATTGACCGGTCTGTAAGCGAATCCGGTGGGCCTGTTTCCCCCTCCCGATCCATCAAGGGAGAAACTGACCACCGCAGCTGTTCCGTCTTTGCTGATTTACATGATGCAGGATGGCATTCTCAAAAGTTGAGAACGTGGCCGGTTTTGAAGAAATGTACCCATGGCGATATCGCCAATTTCATGGCCAGTGGTCGCGCTACTCACGAAGGGGAAATAAAGTCCGTCGGGAGACGGTCTTTTGTGAGTAATGACTGTATTGAAAATCACTGGATAACGAAGATGGTGAGTTGGTGGCCTGCTTTACTGGGTTGGCCGGTCCTGTTGGCCGCGCTGGCCTTGAGTGGATTCGGCACGTTTCATAAACGGCCGTGGTGTTTGTTTACCGCTTCAATTCTGATCTTTCCGGTCAGTTTATACCTCGCGGTTACACCCCGGTTCACTTTTGTCGGATTATTGGCTCCATTGGCGTTACTGCTGGCAGGGTTGGCGATCAAGCGGGACAGAATTAATCTGGCATTTGCATTGATCCTGCCGGTTGTTTTGTTTTTTGGATGGCTCGCCATGATCGTGCTTTGGGAACCGAGCACCTATGGCTAGTTCACTGGTATCGCTCGAGCACGTAGCGGTCAGCTCGGAACCCTTCCGGGATGGTCTTATCCTGGCCAAGCGCAAGCGCGGCAAGCATCCGGCCGGTGGCCGGGCTGTGTTTGAAGCCACTGCCGGAAAAACCGCAACCTATCACCAGGTTGTCGGCAATACGGTCGATGATGGGATTGCTGTCAGGACTCATGGTGTACATACAGGTTTCCAGAATTGCCGGTTTTCGGTGATCCAGCAAGGGCAGGTGTTCGCGCACGTAGCGTCTGACCTTTTTGACATACGGCTTGAATGAGACCAGGTCACGGGCATCCGGGTCGGTCTCAGGCCCACCGTGGTAGAGCATCTTGACAAGACCGGGATACTCGCAGGACGGCAAGCCATAAATACCGGTCAGACGTGCATTAAAGAGAATCGGGAGTCCGTTCGAGACACTGCAGCTTCCACTTGGGTCACGCCAATAAGTCACCGGTGTCAGCAGGCTGCTCAACAATCCGGCAAGTTGTGGCAGCAAGCCGGCTGTCCAGGGCCCGGCGCAGACCACCGTGCGATCAAAGGACAGCACTTCGGTCGTGTCGGTTGTAGCCGTGCCTACCTCGATACGTACACCAGTCCCGGGCTGAGAATGCACGGATTCCACCCGACCGGTGATTATGCGGCCACCCAGTGTCAGAAAGCGTGACTGGACGGCGTTTAAGCATCGGTGGGCAATGAGGATACCGCCATTGGGGTCCCAGGCTGCCCCCCACTCGGACGGGTAAGCGAGCATTGGAAAACGACTGGCGATGGTATCGCTCTCCAGCCACTCGAATGGCCGGCCACCTTCGCGAAGTACCGTCATGTATTTTTCGAGATCAGGATCCCCCGGGGGGCCGAAGTTGAGCAGGCCGGTCTTGATAAACAGGGTTTCACCGGTCACTGTTTCCAGTGCCTGCCAGCGCTCCAGTGAGTAATCCAGGCGATCCAGCTCAAGCTCACCCAGCAAGCGGAACGCCCGTGACAGGCCATGCGAGCTGCCGCGCGTGTGTGGCATGGGGAACTGCTCAATCAGGGTGGTGCGTACACCGGCCTCTGCAAGATGCAAGGCAGCCCACGACCCGATAATGCCACCGCCGATGACACATACCGTTAGGGATTGCTGGTTCATCAGGTGTAAATTTTACCTGAAAACGGCTTTGCAAGGGGCAAGACACACGACCGGAACCATGGTCAACCAAGGCAGAATTCCAATTGGCGTCAACCTGACCCCACAAGTGTAATGTTCAGACACAGTTTTCACTTCTTTTTTCCCTTATAGTGGACGGGTGTTCGGGTCCGGGACTCGACCTGTGCGTAGGTGAGGTTATGGAAGATTTCGTTTATTTTGGACTGGCTCGCGCCCTTCATGTGGTGGCTGTCGTGCTCTGGATTGGTGGCGTGGCCTTCGTCACCACCACGCTAATTCCTTCTCTGAATAAAATGGGAGACACGGAAAAGCGATGGGACCTTTTCGAGCGATTGGAGGGCAGGTTTGCTTTCCAGGCCAAGATAGTCACTTTGGTTACGGGACTGACCGGGTTCTACATGTTGGAGTACATGCAGGCCTGGGAACGTTACCAACAAGTTCAATTCTGGTGGCTCCACCTCATGACGCTGGTTTGGCTGATTTTTACCCTCATCCTGTTTGTTCTTGAGCCGCTGGTTCTCCATCGACGTTTCAGGTTGATGGCCACCGAAAACAGTGATCGAGCACTTGCCCTGCTTCATCGCATGCACGTGGCGCTCCTGGCACTAAGCCTGATCACAGTATTTGGTACTGTGGCTGGTGTGCACGGATTATTTGTATTTTGACACTTCAATTCACTCAATAGCCGGTGGTCGCCTAAAAGCGGAACCGGTATTCCGGTCACAAATCGGTGCTTCGGGGATATTTAGAATATGAAAATGTTTTTATTTACAGCGGATGTCGAGCAGGCGTTGTTGGCCACCCGGTCAGGTGTTGATGGGGTTATGCTGGATTGGGAAAAGAAGCCGGCAGGGTACGACAAAACGAGGGGAGAGCTTGACTCTGTTGAAGACCTTAGACGTCTGTCGGAAAGACTGGAATTATGTGTTGCTGTCAGAATCAATGGAGACCAACGAGACCTATCAGCCGAGGTGCAACTGGCCCTTGAAAATGGTGCGCAATACATAATGTTGCCAATGGCGAGAAACGCGGATGACGTATCCCGTTTTTTTGATTGTATTGGTGGCAGGGCCAAAACAATTGTGCAGATCGAAACTACTGAGCTGCTGGAAGAACTGTCCGACCTACGTGCCCTTGAATGGGACTATGCGTTTATCGGCCTACTCGATCTGGCCCATGCCATGGGTACAGAGTGGATATGGCAGCTTTTTGAAGATGGCACAGTAGAAGCGATATGCAAGTCTCTGGAGGGGCGAAAAGTAGGAGTTGGTGGCATTACTATCGCCAGTGGTGGAGAGCCCGTCCCGTTTGCCCTCTTGCTCGGAGAAATGGTGCGGTTGAATTGTGCACTGGCTTTTATGCGTCGATGTTTTAAACGAGATATTGGCGATAGAGATTTTGAACGCGAGTTTGGTGCCATAAAGGCCCTCGTTCGGGCTGCACAAAGTCGCGGGCCGGAGGCAGTTGCCTCCGACCACGCAAGATTTCTACATCATTTAAGCAAGCTGAAGCATGTGTGAACCCCGCAAACTGACTAGTAAAAAGTGTCTTTTCTGAGATCCCGCTAAGGCGGAGTTTGGACTATTAACTGGCAGGCAGACGCGACATTGCCGGGATGTCAGCCTGAAAATATTGCACTCGCTCTCCTCATTTAGTATTTCTACTTAACTATATGGAACTTGATAGTAAAATGAAATTTCATTATTAGTTCAAAACACCCTGTCGGTAGTAGAAGATTTGAATACAGTGAGCCCAGAAAACTGGCTACAAGCCATGCAGCAAGGCCAGCAGGAATACCAGCAGGGAAAAGCCGAGGCAGCGCTTCAGTATTATGATGAGGCGACAAAAATCCTTCCAGACAGGGCTGAAGGTTGGCTTAATCTGGGTATCGTGCAAGCGGCAGCGGGGGACCTTGGGTCCGGACTACGCTCACTTGAACAAGCAGCCGGGTTGAGCCCGGATGTCATGGTAGTTCACATGGCGATTGGGGATACCCGGCGGCAACTTGGCCAATGGACG
>JAJFLB010000006.1 GCA_021772915.1 Gammaproteobacteria bacterium
ACTTTTTTCCTATCAAAAAGCGAGCATCAGCGTAAACAGCAAAGAAACCAAGGTTTTATGGTGCGTTTAGCTTGAGAACCCACCAAGCTAAACGCACTCTGTTTTTTGTTGTTTATAGCTAAATATTGTTATCTCTAAACCATGCTTCCCTTGATATATAAGGGAAGCATGGCGATTGACAAAAGAAAAGCTATTAAATTAGGGATTAAAAGGTGTAAAACAGAGTGCGTTTAGCTTGGCAGAAAAACAGTTGATTTGTGCGGTTAGTATGGTAAAATGCTGTCATGCTAATATCGAAAAAACTCAAAAAAACCTTTGAAACAATTGAAGCAAAAGTGATCAAAGGTATAGCGATGTCAAAAACAAATAGACCGTTCTATATCGATGATGACATTATCAAATCCTATGAAGCGCTCAGAGCAGTTTGGTTAGAAAAATTATCCGTAGTAAGGGCATGTGCAAACTTTAAAATTTCAAAATCGATGTATTACGAAAATGAAGATGCGTTTGTTTTAAATGGGATAAATGGTATTTTCCCCGAATTTGAGAACTGTAATAAACTCTCAGATTTAGAAAGATTAGTGATCATAGTGAAAAAGAGCAGGCCAAATTTACCAATAACCGGTATCCATAGAATTGCAGAAGCTATTCCATTAACAAACGTCTATACGTCGCCCGAAACAATTTCCTTAATATTAGAGTCACATGGTTTGAGCCCAAGTTGTAGAAAGAGTGACTATTTTTTTTGGAGTAGAATCCAGAGAACGTTATTGGAAATACAACGAGTTAAGAGTAAAAAAAACAAGTCAAAAAGAGACAGGAAAAATAAACGTAAGACATTCTTTGATGACTTGGATCTTAGTCATAAGCGTTTAGATTTGCTTAGAGAATTGCACTACAACCACAATGCGAAAGTACCTGAAGTTTGTATGCAATATGGTATTGCACAAACAAGTTACTATAGACTGAGAGAAGATTATCGGCTCTTTGGTCCTTGGGCTATTATTGCTGCACCATCATATGGTAGAGATTCCATATCAGAAGATATGGAGCTTAAAATAATTTTACACAAACGAAAAAATCCATCATGTTCGCCACAACAAATAGTAGATGATCTTAAATTAAAATATTCACGATTTTCAGTCAACCGCATAATCAAAAAGTGGCAATTGAATGATTGTAGCCTTGCGCCTGCAGCGCTTGACCATTATATTAGCCAAGACTTAAACGCAGAGCCAGTAGAGCACAAAGGGATCACTCCTGCGATACATTTATACACAGATCATCAGCTTCTGCAATCAAGAAGACAGAATCGTCATTTTTCACTAATTAGCAAAAAGATGGAGAAACATGAGATTCATATTTGTGATCCAGGTCCATTAATTCTAGCACCTTTTGTTAACGACCTTGGAATTGTACAATCATTTGAAACCCATGGGCCAGAACGACTACGAGGTCAAGAGATGACAAATCTTGCACTCTTAAACGTATTTAGAATTCTAGCCGGTTACCGTAGAATAAACCATCCTGGTGATAATAGAGACAAGTCAGTTGCATTTGCAAGTGGTATGGGTATGTTCGGTTCTAGATCACGATTTTATGGAAAAAGTATTGACTTTAAATTTCCCCACTTACAGGCAATGAGAAATGATTTGGTTGCAAGAGCAAAAGAGCTTGGATTAATTGAGGGAATAAAAATTGCATTTGATTTTCACTTTAAAGAGTTTTATGGTAAACATGCGAAACAAAAAGGACTTGGTAAAGGTCCCGATAAAGCTGGAAATTTAGTTCCCGGTTTTAGACCACATATTGCTTGGGACGTTGCAACGAATGCCATTATATCAATAGCGTATTACCAGGGAGCTATCCGGTCATCAACAATAATACGGCAATTTTGTGAGCAAAACATTTTCCCTATATTTAATCCCATAGCAATTCGAGAATTGTTTATGGATTCTGAATATACTAAAGAAGGTGATTATCAGTATTTCAAAGAAGCAATAGGACCTACAGGAGAGTTATATGTCTGCCTTAAACAAAACAAACAGATAAAGAATTTAATAGTACCGCTTCTTGAGAGTAATAAAGACTGGCAAGACTATGACAATGGAGATGAAATTCAATCATCTGTAGTGGAGCTCCCACACTCTAGGCTTCCATTTAAAATAGTAGTATTAAGAACTAAAGACACAAAAGATGAAGTTAGGTGTTTTGGTACTACAAAGACAAGTATCGATGACAGTGAATTATTACAAAAATACCGATGTAGATGGACGGTAGAAAATGGTATAAAAGATTTAACACAAAGCTATTTTCTAGATGAGACGTATGGGATAGACCCTGAAAAAGTTGAGTTTGATTATTACTGTATTATGGTAGCAAGACTGGCTTTTGAATACTTCATGCGAGAGATGGGCGAGAAATATGCCGTCAAACCGGATGGAAATAAGTATGCCCTAAATACCGTTAGGAATATTTTATTTGAAAAACGTAACTGCACACTTAGCAAAAACTCTAATGGTAATTTTGTGTTAACCTCTATTGATTCTGGAACCGAAGGGTGGGATGCTGGAATTAAGAAAGTTTTAGAGAGATGGCAAGAAAATAAAAAAAACAAAGTACTCTGGTGGAATAATTCAGGGCTTGTATTTGAAACAAGGAATCAGTTTTCGGAGATAATGAGTTGTCAAGTTTAGTTCAAATGGCAATCGTTCCTGTTGACTGAATGTAAATCTATAATGCAAAAAACACAAAAAAGTGTCCGGAGATTTTTTTGAAAAGTGTCTGGAAACTTGCCTATAATCGTCTGAT
>JAJFLB010000051.1 GCA_021772915.1 Gammaproteobacteria bacterium
TTCGCCACACATCATGTCTTTCGGCGCTGACTTGAGCAATGAAGAGCTTGGGTTTAATGGTGCAGCGTTCAAGGCAAACCGTGGCTTGCCGGTGATCGGTACGATGGGGCCGTTCAACTGGATCGTAACCCTGACTGACCATGGTTCAGAAAGCAGTGCCGTCATTGAGCATTGCGGTGACACCATACCGGCGCCTCAAAAAAAAGTAATTAATTAGGTTCACCTGACAGCCGTTCAACTTTGCTGGCGGGTTATACAAAAGACGGTTTAGCCAACTCTTCGGCAACCAGGTTACTGTCCGAGGGGATCGGAGCATAAGAAAAACAAACGCTATATACACTTAAAACTCAAAGTACCAGACATGCACTCACAGCCATCGTTCAATTGAAATGGCGTGCAAACTGGTCAACTTTGTGCGCTCGGAACCAAAGATTGGCCAGATACAACAGGCTTTTAGCCAATCCTTGAACACGGGACGAGATCACCCATACCGCCATACCGTTACCAAAATGGGGTAGGGTAAGACCGCACAGCGGTCGAGAGGCTGGCCTGGGCCAAGCCCGTTTTTCAGCAGGGGTTTGGTCTGCCTTATCAGCTGAGTGGCACTTTTTACGCTTACCCCGCCTGGCCGGTGTCACCTTTGCCCGACGCCTGCTATTGGGCGCGAACACACCGTGAAATCTGGTGAGATTTACTCTGGGGCTTGGAACCAAGGCAATCTACCTGGAGAGGGCTGCTCCTGCGCTTCCTGCGCCCGCGGCATACCGTTCGTCCTGAACATAAAACCCAATGGTTCAAAAATCACGTGGGTTGTGCCGTTACGCCAGGGTGTTTCCAATTTGTAGCACACCCGTCCATTGCGGGTTATTGACAAACGCTTGGTGGACACCGTCGGTCTCGTTACATACCGGCACAAGCGCTCCAGCTTTTCACGTTCATGTGCCCTGGCTACAACCCCTGCATGTACAAGGTGAGACCCGGAGCGGGGCGAGGGTCAGTGAGAAATGCGAGTTAGCTAAACTGCAGCGAGCTCTGTATAGGCCGGACCAAAGGACACAAAGCTAACGACGCCCACATCTCATCAAAGCACTTTGCCTACAGCGATTTAAGACCAAGGCCATTACATACCAAGTGAAAAGCTGAGAAAATCAGTGACTCAATAACTGCAACAGCAACAGCTGTGAATTCCTGGGAAAAGGGCTTTAATCCCACTTATACTCGTGATGTCTTAAGAGGACTCCACAGCTAGAGCGGCATCGCGTTGATGAGGATGACGACCGCCGAACATTCCTGATCGCTGCGATTCACCCAGGAATGCTTTGTCCCCTTCTGCACAACACAATCTCCGGATTTCAGGAGATATTCCCCCTCCTCCATTATCATCCACACCTCGCCCGTCAGAACCACCATATAGTCGATGCTGTCGGTTTTGTGCATCAGGCCATGCAAACTGCGATCACCCTTCGTCGGTTGATTCTTGCTGCCGATATCGCGGAAGAATTGCTCGCCCTGCGCTTCGCTTATCTCGGTTGCCGGCGGGAAATACATATACCGAAACACGGTGCCAGAGGGCGTTGGGTCATGGGTGAAAGGGCGAAGGGAACGGTCCTCGCTCCCCGAATTATCGACTGGGGATTCTTCGGTTACCCAAATATCTGCACCTGAAATAAATCCGAAATCCAAGGCATTAGGTGCTATATCATCGATGACAACCGTGGATTTTCCCGCAGCATTCAGACCGGTGACATAGCGCTTGACCGTAACAGTCATAACTCTTTCCCCATGGGCTGACCATCATGATTCTTGATGATTTTGTTCTTTAGAAGTCCCAGGCTTTCGATTTCCAGTTCAATGCAATCGCCGTCCGCAAGAAACTTGCCCAGTTCCAGCCCGCAGCCTAGCGGCACGGTGCCAGAGCCCAATACTTCGCCTGGATGGATGGTTTGATTGCGGCTGACATAGGCAATGATGTCTTCAAATTTGAAGTCCATCTGGCTGGTGGAGCCCTCTGACCAGACCTCGCCGTTGATCCGCGCGGTCATCATCAGATTGTAGGGGTCCGGTATTTCGTCGGCGGTGACAATGCAGGGGCCCAGCACAATGCCGGTATCGAAATCCTTGCTCTTGTTTACGCCGATACCGGCGGCCATTTCTTTGACCTGATAATCCCGGGCACTGACATCATTAAAAATTGTGTATCCAAAGATATGCCCGCGCGCTTCGTTGCGGGGAATGTCACAGCCGGTTTTACCGATAACGGCAGCGAACTCAAGTTCGTAATCCATCATATTGGCGAAGTCAGGCCAGATGATATCCTGGCCCGGCCCGATCACAGCGAGATTGTTACAGCGGTAATAGACCGGGTTCTTGAGCATAAAATCCGGCAAATCGTCCGCCGTAAGAATGCTGCTGGTATTTTTCATATGTTCGCGCATGGCTTGCGGGTCTGAGGATTCCGCGATCATGATTTCGACCAGCGCGGGCATGCTGTTGCGCATATGGTCGAAAAAGGCGATGCAGTCGCGTATCTGTACGGGCCGTGGCAGGGGCGCGCGTAGCCTGACGGACGCGATATCGAGCAGGAATTCAGAAGCTTCATCTTGCAGTGTGGAAGCCAACACCTGACGCGTCGTATCCAGCGCCGCAGGTCCAGCCTCGATCAGCGCCTGCATCGATGAAAAACACAGAAAGGTTCTGCCCATCTGGTATATGGCAGCGCCGCTCAAATCCACAACAGCCGTATCCGTCCGGCACAAGGCGCCGAGGCGGTCATGGCCGCCTCCATCTGAGAAGGTTACAAGTCTCACCTTAATATGAACTTTCTTTGATCTGCACCAGCAACATTAAAACCGTGCGGTGACGAGAATGCCAAATTTTGCCGGTTCGTTCACGGCACCGAGCGGAAAGGACCCCAGCGCCGAGACCTGCGTGACGTGGCGCTCGTCGAACAGGTTACTGCCGAACAGGGCCAACTCGTAGCGATCATCGGCAGTGGTGAAGGTGAAGCGAACATCGACTTCCTCCCACCCATTTGACCTGAATGTGGGCTGGTCCTGATCAGTCTCGGTAAAGAAGACGCTGGATTGGTGCTGCAGACTGACCAGCAGATTGCCGGTACCTTGATCGCCAATCTGAAAAGTGTAGTCGGTGGCCAAGTAAATCTGCCACTCCGGCGCCCGGCTCAGCCGGTTGCCGTCAATATCGACGGCTACAAGGGGAATCGGGGCGCCGATCGGGAACAGCAGATCATCGGGAACTGCACTGAGCTGACCGCCCTTGAACTCGGTATGCAGGTAAGCAACATTTCCTGTTATCCGCAAACGGTCTGTGGGTAGCGCGGTCATTTCCAGCTCAAATCCAGTGATTTCGGCTGCGGGGGCATTTTCGACTATGGCGCCACCGGTGGGTACCGGTCGCCTGACCTGCAGATTGGTGTAGTCGCTGAAAAAAGCTGCCATGTTGAGGCGCAGGCGATTTTCCAGAAAGTCACCTTTCATTCCGATTTCCAGCGTCTCGACGCCTTCCGGCAGGAAGGCAGGATCAAGACCGAAGGAGTTGAAGCCACCCGACTTGAAACCCTGCGCGTAACTGGCATAGAGGAGCGTTTCTTCCGAGAGGTGGAAATCGAGCACGGCACGGCCAGAAAAATCATCCCAGCTTGCTTCGTCCTTAAAGGTCGTGGGTGGCACCAATATGGCGCCGGCCGGAAGCGTCAGCCCCCCCAGCGGCGGCGGGATAAAGGGCGGAACGGTGCCACCGTTCAGGACGAAGACGACCTGGTTGTTCTCGAACTTCTTTTTTTCGTGGCTGAGGCGGCCACCAACGCGAAGCGTCAGCCGGTCGTTGATATGATAGGAAACGTCGGCAAAAGCGGCGATTGCGTCCAGATTCTGGAAGGCATCGAATACTGCATTCGTGCCCAACCCGAAAAAGCCGTTGATGTTATTGATCGATAGCGGGCTCATGGCGTTGTCTTCATGCAGGTAATAAACACCACCCACCCACTCCGCCCGCTGCTGACCGTCCGAGCGAAGACGGATTTCCTGGCTGTATTGGGTGTTGTCAAAGCGCCCGGTGTTATTGAAGTTGGAAAATTCGCTGCCATCCGAATCCTGGGCACCGACGAGGTCCCAACTCCTGAAGCCACTGAGCAGGTCGAGGACGACGTTGCCCAGATCCCAGCTTATCGCCAGGGTCGAACTCAGGGTCTCGGAATTGGCGAATTGAGGATCGTTGATGGCGTAGTTGTCACTATCAAGCATCTGCTCAAGATCGGAGCGTATAACGAAGGGCGAAGAGGCCAGCGGGTTGTTGACATCGGCAATCTGGAAGGTAAGCGGTGTGGCCTTGCGATCCTGATATTCGCTAGTCAGGTTGACGATAAGTGCATCACTGACCAAATAACTCAATTTCAGCCTGGCCGTGAAATCCTCGGAACCCCCAAGGGCGGAGCCGTCAACCAGGTTTTTGCCAAAACCCGAAACGTCAGAATAAGAAACTGCAGCGCGGGCCAATATCTTGCCCGGTATCAACGCCCCTGAAACAACCCCCGATGCCCGCCACTCACCCAGGCTGGCCCAGCCTGCGCTGACGCGGCCTTCCATATCTTCGGTCGGCGCGGCGGTATTTACCAGCAACGCTCCAGCTGTCGAGTTTCGGCCGAACAACGTGCCCTGCGGTCCGCGCACAACCTCTATCGAGGATATATCGACCAGGTCTGCGGTCGAAAAGCTGAGGCGGCCGATATAAACGCCGTCCAAATAAACGGCCACCGGTTCATCGGCAAAAATATTGGCGCCGCCGTTGGCGCCGCCTATGCCGCGAATGCTGAGCGGCGCCTGCGAATAGGCAACCGAATTTGTTGTTACAAAACCGGGAACCAAGCCATTCAAATCCGCCAGCGTGTGTATGTCTTTTTCCATGAGAAAGTCCGCGGTCAGCGCCGTGATCGCAATGGGCACATCCTGGCTGCTCTCCGCCCGCCGCTGCGCAGTCACAATAATTTCTTCAAGCGCTGCATGGCTGTCGGTGGATTGGGCGGACACGCTGGGTATAATGGCCATGTTGCCTATGCAGGCGGAAACTACTGCAAGCGCCGCAGAACTCTTGAGCATTCGCCTTTTCACGGCACGGAACCTATTTTCAGAACTTATCCGATGGGAGGGTGCAAGCAGATTTTTGGACATCGTCAGACTCCTGTGCCTTTGGCTAGCAAAAGTATCAGCAGCCCAAGCTTAATAGATAAACTTGTCTAATGTACAGGACTATTTTGTCAAATGACTAATATTTTCAATTCCTAGTATTACCAATTCACGTCTTGCCAGTAGAGCAGGCCGCGCGAATTCCCGCCACACAAAAAGCGATGATCAAGTCTCGCGCGTGTGTGTCCTTACCCGGCTTTCTTTTCTTCATCACCGATTCAAATCGCCCCGAGTCTGACAATGTCGTGATCATCGTCGAGACCATCAGCTGATATGCGAAATATACATCGCTCGAATTAGCCTCCGGCTGTGCCCTGTGCAGCAGCAGCACCATTCGGTGGGCTACCGGGTCGAAGTAGCGGCTCGTCAGATCTTTCCATTCTTCAAGCGCAGTTACCTGGGCAATGAGTTTAACGTAATTGCGCCATCCATCAGTACCATGTTGTCGGAGTTCAAATACGGGCTCTATAAAGCAAGCGACAATGGTCTCCAGAGACGGATTGCCGGGAACGGCATCCCGCTCTGCCACATCGAGCCGCCCGCTACGCTTTTCAGCCAGAAGGATTGCACGCCGGGCGATGGTATGCTCAAACAGGTCCGCCTTCTTGCCAAAATGATATTGCACCAAGGCGAGTTCGACCCCGGCCTCCTTTGCAATCGACCTCATAGATGCCCCATGAAAGCCCATATGTGCAAACCGGGCCTCCGCAGCATCAAGAATTGCAGTTTTTGTGGGAGATTGTGTGCTCCTGGCCATAAGCCCGTATCCTATCATTATCATTGATTTACCCGCCGAAAGGCCGAGACAGAATGCCACCTTTCCACACGGCAAGCGATAACGTCAATTGTAACGACTTTACAGGTAGCTATCAAATATTATACACTCGACAAATAAATGTTAGTCAGCACATTCCCGCTGTCAATGACGCTAACAAGCCAGACAGCTATCAGGAGGCAATATGCCGAAAACAGAAACCGCCAAAGTCCATGAGGTTGTTTTCCGCTGCCGGGGCGTCGTGGAGGGGAAAATGCGCAATGCCCTCGCTGTGAAAATGGAGAAACCCTGGGCGGAAAATTATGAGCTGGCCACCGATGAAGGGAAATACCTTGGCGGCGAAGGGACAGCGCCGCCGCCGCTCGCCCTGTTCGTTGCTAGCCTGGTTGGCTGTGTCATGACCCAGATCAGATCCAGCGCAAAGCGCCTAGCCATTCCGCTGAAAGATTTGGCGGTGGAGGCCGTGGTGGAATGGGAGGCACACCAGACCGGAAATGACCCCTATGAGGCGACACCAAAGGGATTCTGCCTTGATATTGATGTTGATTGCGACGCCCCCCTTGCCGATGTGAAGGAATTGATAGGGGTGGCGCGAAAATCATGCTTCATTGAGCAAACGTTGGTACGCACCAACGTAATACGCCACCGGTTGCGAAGTGTTGACGGCGGTTGGGTTGACATCTAGTAGTGTTGTCAGAAGTAGTGTTGTCAGAATCGAATAAACTAGCTCAATTTTGCTGCGCTAGAAAAGCCGGGAAATGGGGCCTCGACCTTTCCGGAGGACTATGGAAAGTGAACTGCGCGGTGCGTTAAAATGACCCTTATCGACTATTTTGATGATGGTGCCCGTCAGTTTCCAGAGGGAATCTGTCTGGTGCATGAAGATGGAAGCCATTCCTACTCTTACAGGGAAGTCACCGCACTGACACACCGGATCGCCAATGCGATGATAGCAGTTGGAACTGGTACCGAGAATGCCTTCGCTGTTTACAGTCCTAACCATTCACTGGCCTTTACGGCCATTCTGGGCTCTATGCGTGCAGGAGCGAAGTGGGTCAACTTGAACGCCCGCAGCCCGCTCGATGACATTCTCCACAGCCTCAGTCTGAATGACTGCGCGGTTTTATTCTACCACAGCATGTTCGAGACGCTTATCCAGGTCATCCGCAAAAAAGTGTCTTCGCTTAAGGCTGTGATTTGCATCGATGAGAATAGTCAGAGCGCGCCATCGCTTCTCGATTGGGCCAGTAATTACGACGCTGCGGCGCCGACATTGACTGTCGACCCCGAAGATATCGCCGGTCATTTCAATACCGGCGGTACGACGGGGCGCTCCAAGGCAGCGCTCTTGTCGCACCGGGTGATGTCTACGATGACCGAGGCCTTTCTGGAAGTGATGCAGTTTGACGCACGACCCACTCAGTTGCTGGTTGCGCCGATGACCCATGCGGCGGGTGTTCTAACCTTTTCGCTGCTTGCTCTTGGCGGCAAAACGGTTGTGATGCCAGAGGCGAACCCCGCAAGAATCCTGGAAAATTTCGAAAAGCACAGGGTCAACATGCTGTTCCTACCCCCCACGATAATTTACATGCTGTTAGCCGAGCTCAATGTGCGGGATCATGAATACTCGGCGTTAAAATATTTCTTTTATGCGGCCGCGCCGATGGCGCCAGAGAAGCTTGCGGAGGCGATGGATGTCTTCGGGCCGGTGATGATCCAGACCTATGGACAGATCGAAGCCCCGATGATGATCACCTGCATGAACCGGGAAGATCATGTGGAAGCGCTTGGCGACCCGAACAAGCGAGACCGACTCGCCTCCTGCGGGCGGCCGACCAAAGCTACCAAGGTTGCCATCATGGATGAGTTGGGCAATCTCCTTGGAGAGGATGAGAAGGGCGAAATCGTCTGTAAGGGACCTTTGATTATGAGTGGCTACTACAAGGAGCCGGAGGAGACGGAGCGAGTCAGCCGCTTTGGCTGGCATCACACCGGCGACATAGGTTATCGCGACGTCGACGGCTTCTATTACATCGTTGATCGCACATCGGATATGATTATATCGGGGGGCTTTAATATCTATCCCGGTGAGATCGAGGCACATCTCCTTTCGCTCCCTGAAGTTCAAGATTGCGCGGTGATCGGCGTGCCCGATGCCAAATGGGGCGAGGCGGTCAAAGCTGTTCTTCAGCTGAAGCCTGGCGCTGTGATTAATGAGAACGAAGTCATTGCAGGTTGCAAGGAAAAGCTCGGCAGCATCAAGGCGCCGAAAAGTGTGGAATTGCGAGGCGATCTGCCGCGAAGCCCGGTAGGCAAGGTTTTAAAGCGAGCGATCCGCGAGGATTACTGGAAGAACCAGAAACGCAGGGTCTAGAAAGAGCATTTTTGCGTTAAACAAGCCATTACTGAACGCCATGCATGGCCCAGGCCAGCCTCTCGACCGGTTCCCGGTCCCACCTTCTCGACTGGTTCCCAGTCTCACCTTCTCAATTCACCTTGTCGATATCGCCTGAAGGTGCCTGCTCTTGGTGAAACGGGTATAGGCAGCATTAATGCTATATTGCCAGAAACCCGCATGTATTGAACTACCCGTGACTCAGGGTTTTCAGTCTTCTCGGCGTGAAACTGTCGTTGATTTGAGTGCCAGAGGCCGGATTTTACCCTGCTACCCTCTA
>JAJFLB010000052.1 GCA_021772915.1 Gammaproteobacteria bacterium
TTCGCCACACATCATGTCTTTCGGCGCTGACTTGAGCAATGAAGAGCTTGGGTTTAATGGTGCAGCGTTCAAGGCAAACCGTGGCTTGCCGGTGATCGGTACGATGGGGCCGTTCAACTGGATCGTAACCCTGACTGACCACGGTTCAGAAAGCAGTGCCGTCATTGAGCATTGCGGTGACACCATACCGGCGCCTCAAAAAAAAGTAATTAATTAGGTTCACCTGACAGCCGTTCAACTTTGCTGGCGGGTTATACAAAAGACGGTTTAGCCAATCCTTGAACTCGGGACGAGATCAACCATACCGCCAACCAATCACCAATATCGTCTGAAAATGTCGTCCCGGTGAAGCTCAACTGTTCCGTTGCCTGATCTCCAGTAATAAGTTCGGTTTCCGAGTAGCGGTTAACGTCTGCAATAACTGACTCCAGGGGCACACCGACATAGGCAAGGCGCCGGTCCAGCCAGGACGCGGTAAGTAGTGGATCAACCTGACTGACAACCCCTATGCCACCTTTGGTATTGAAATCCAGCACGTTCCCCGGTTTGAGATTTAGGACGGCTGCTGATTCGAGACTGAGTGCTTTGTTTATGCTCTGCATTGGAGGCCCCTCAACCCTGACCTGGCCCTCCACCACGGAAACCTTGATATCACGCACCCCAATACTGACGTTAAACTCGGTTCCGATGGCGCGAACGGTTCTGGTATCGGCTGCAACCACAAAAGGCCTCGTGCTATTCTTCGCAACCTTGAAATATGTTTCACCATACTCAAGCGTCAGGTGACGGATATCTCCGTCAAAAGTGACGGTCACATTCGAATGGGCCCCAAGCGTCACGCTGGGTCCGTCTTCAAGCAAAATTACCTGATGCTTGGCAATGGCAGTATGGAAGTCGGCTTTTTTTTGTCCCAATCCCTGGAACAAAACCGCGCCAAGTATGCTTACAGTTGCGATTGACGCCGCAATGGCGAGCCACGGACGTTTGCTGTTTTTTGGCACCTGGATCTTTAGAGTTGCTTTTTCAGGCGGTGACAATGCCACTAGAGGGTCATAGGAGTCGGCCTCTAATTCCTGGTCTGTCGGCCAGGGCAAGTCATTAACCTGCTCGGATTCCTGCCAAAATGTACTGACCGCATCAAACGCGCGTGCACGCGCGTCATCTTCAGTCAACCATTGACGCCAGGCCCTGAACTCAGATTGAGAAAGCCCTTCCTGAATCCGCAAATTCCAGGGGGCAGCCTCTTCCGTCATCCCGAAACCAGGCAAGGTTGATTCATCTGTATCAGTTAACTTGACAACCCGAAGGCGGCAATCCCAGGCGCTCAGAGGAGCGAGACCAGACGTCCATTAATGATGTTTTCGGCTTCGGAAACCATGCGGGCAATCAGGTCCCGGCAGGTTGGGATATCGTGAATCAGGCCTGCGACCATGCCACAACTCCAGGCCCCGATATCTGTTTCTCCTTCCTGCATGACCTTGGGATAGACGCCGCCCACCAAATCCATGATGTCCTCAATACCGAGATCATCGCCTTTGACTTTTTCAATCTCAACGATTTTTTCAACCGCAGGGTTTAACAGAACACGTTCGGTATTGCGCAAAGGGCGCATGATCAACCGTGTATCAAGTTCACTGGCTGAGATCAATGCGTCCTTGACGTTTTGATGAACCGGTGCCTCTTTGGTGGCGATAAAGCGGGTTCCCATATTGATGCCGTCGGCGCCAAGGGCCAAAGCAGCAACGAGTTGCTGGGCATTGCCTATGCCGCCCGACGCGACGAAAGGTACTGCAAGCTCCTCGCTTGCTCGCGGCAGCAAGACCATGTTTGGAATATCGTCCTCGCCGGGGTGGCCGCCACATTCGAACCCATCAACGCTGACGGCATCACAACCAATGCGCTGTGCTTTCAAAGAGTGGCGCACAGACGTGCATTTGTGGATGACCTTGATGCCTGCCTCTTGGAGCGCCGGCATATAGGCTTCAGGACTGCGACCGGCGGTTTCAACGATCTTGACACTGCCTTTTATGATGGCCTTGATATAATCTGGATAGGGCGGTGCCGTAAAGCCTGGCAGGAATGTCAGATTTACGCCGAAAGGTTTGTCAGTCATTTCGTGACATCTGGCAATTTCCCTGGTGAGATCTGCAGGCGTGGGCTGTGTCAATGCAGTGATGATACCCAGTCCCCCCGCATTTGAAACAGCGGCGGCCAGCTCAGCCAATCCCACGTAATGCATACCCCCTTGAATGATCGGGTGCTCAATGCCGAACAGCTCAGTAATGCGGGTCTTCATTGTAGTTCCCTCTTTTGTCTCCGTCGTCAGTTGGATCGGTCGTTCTTTGTGTTTGGGTCAAACCGAGGTTTGACCCACCTGTCTTCATCTCTTTGCCTGGTGTGCGCGCCTGGTCAATTGCTAATTTCGGCGCTACCCCGATCCAGCACCAGCAGTTCGCGCTCCACTGCATAGGCACGAAAGCGGGTATTGCCACCCCGGTTCCAAACGTCGAGCCGGACAGTGTCACCCGGGTACACTGGGTTGATAAATCTCATCCCCATTGCAGCAAGCCGTTTTGCATCACCACCACAGAGCTGTCTGATCAGGCCATAACAAGCCACACCCATGGTGCACAATCCATGCAGAATGGGTCGCTCGAAACCAGCTCTTGCCGCGACCAGAGGATCAGCGTGCAACGGATTCATGTCGGCAGAAAGCCGGTACAAAAGTGCTGACTGCGGTTGGGTTTCTAATTCCACACTTCTATCGGGTTCTCGTTCAGGCACAGGCTCGAGTACGGACAGTTTCTCGCCACCACTGCCGCAACCACCATCTGCGCGGAGAAATCCTGTGGTATGCACTGTACAGAGTTTTTTTCCAGTGACCTGATCCGATAACACTTTTTCAAAGAACAGGAGTGCTCCCTTTGCAGGGCCTTTATCCTCGACACCGATGACTCGAAACTGACCTGTTACGCCGCCTTCTACCGGCAGTGGACTGTGGATAACAAAGCGCTGCTCCCCGTGCAGCAGGCGCACCCAGTCGACCTCAAAAATCGGGTCACTTAGCCAGAGACCCGGGGAGGCCAGCACATTGCACATCGACGGCAGCGCCACTAAATTTTTCTCATAAACATACTTGAGTTGGCCAGGGTCAGTGGGATCGTTTCCTATGCCAAGCCCCAGCGCATAAAGCATGGTGTCTTTTTCGCAGTAGGTCTGTTGAACAGGCGCGAAACTGCTACCCAATATCCTGGTCAGATTCATCCTCGTACTCCATCAAGGTGATAAATCTTGTAATTGATCTGTCTCGTACACCTCAACCAAAAACATCAGTTGTGTATATCCGCACCGCCGCACACATTCAGGACCTGCCCGGTGATGTAATCGGCCTCACGGGAGGCCAGGAACAACACTGCAGGTGCCACATCTTCAGGCATGGCATAGCGTCGCAAAACAATTCCCTTTAGGTATTGATCCCTGAACCTCGGGTCGGAACGAATGGTCTCGGTCATGTCAGTTTCGACCAGTCCTAAAGCGACACAATTGACATTGATGCCTTTCCTTCCCCACTCACGTGCTGCGCTCATAGTAATGCCTACAACACCCGCTTTAGCCGCTGCGTAGTTGATCTGGCCTATCGTTCCCCGCAGACCTGCAATTGAAGTGACATTGATGATCCTGCCATTTGCAATGGAATCTGGATTGTCATCTGCCTTTTGCATAAAAACCCGGCCAACGATCTGGGTACAGTTGAATACACCCGTCAAATTGACTGCCAAAACCTGCTGCCATTCTTCGGCAGTCATTTTGTGAATCATCGCTGGACGAGTAATCCCGGCGTTGTTGACAAGAATGTCGATGGTGCCGAAAGCCCCCAGACTTTCTTCGACCAGGCACTCGACTTGAGTATGTTCTGCGACATCGGCTTCGCAAGCAATGGCCTTGCCACCAGCAGACTTGATTTCCATCGCGATATCATTTGCTGAACTTGCATTAATATCTGTCACTACGACGTTCGCACCCTCGGCTGCCATGCTCCTTGCGACAGCGGCACCAATTCCCTGGCCAGATCCGGTAACAACTGCAACTTTTTCTCTTAAACGCATCGGTCCACCTCATTCTGCTTTGATTATCATCGCCACGCCGAGCCCGCCACCACCACACAACGCAATGAGCCCATACTGCCCGCCATGTATGCGCAAAGCGTGTGAGATTGAGAGCAGCAATCGTACGCCGGTAAATCCCGTCGGGTGGCCCAGCGCAATCGCTCCACCGTGCACGTTGAGACGGGCAGGGTCCCACTTGACAACACGTTCATTCGCAATTACCTGGGCAGCGAATGCTTCATTCACTTCGATCAAATCAATCTCGTCAAGTGTCAACCCGGACTGCTCCAGCAACGCCGGGATGGCCACCGCCGGACCCTCGAGCATGTCCTCCGGATCGACACCGACTTGCAGATAGGACACCAAAGATGAAAGCGGCCTCACGCCTGCTTCCTTTGCTCTCTGGCGTGTGGTCAACACAACAGCGCCTGCGCCGTCGGTAACGCCCGACGAAGTGGCGGCGGTAACCGTTCCGCCATCGTGCACGACACGTAGCGCTGCCATTTTCTCAAGGGATGCATCGCTTCGGAAGCATTCGTCCCTGGAGAAAACAAAACCAGATGAAGCCCCGGTCGTCGGAACTTCCACGGAAACTACCTCGTCATCGAACCAGCCCTTTTCCCACGCCTGGGCAGCTTTTTGGTGGCTCGCCAGTGCAAAGCGTTCCTGTTCGTTTCTCGAAATGGCGTACTTTGCAGCAGTGTGCTCTGCCAGTTCGATGGTGCCTTTTCCTGACAATGGTTCCACCATTGAAAAAAATTCATCTCGAATGACAATATCCCCGGTTCGTGCTGACTTCCAGCGGGCGCCGGTCAGAATATGCGGAATTGTACTCATGCTCTCCATTCCACACACCACAGTGAGTTCACACTCCTCAAGCTGCATTGCCTGCGCCGCTTCGATCGTCGCACGCAGGCCAGCCGGACAAGCCATATTGATGGTGTGTGCGGGAACCCGGGTCGGCAGTCCACCCAGAACTGCAGCGGTACGACCTGGATTTGGACCGTTACCTGACTGCCGGTTATGGGCAACGAAAACTTCATCGACCGCTGCCGGTTTAACGCCGGCTCGGCCCACAGCTGCTGCGATTGCCCTGCCACCAAGCTCATAGACCGGGAAGTCTTTCAGACTGCCTCCGAATTTACCGACGGGCAGGCGGGCACCGGCAAGTACTACAATGTCAGTCAAGTCCATGGGTCAGCTTCTCTGTGTTAATTCGGTTTTAGCCAGACGTTCCCGGAACACCGGATGGGCGATAGCAGTCAAGGCACGAGCCCTTTCCGGGAGGGACTTTCCATGCAGTTTTGCCACCCCGTATTCAGTCACTACGAAATCCACACAATGTCTCGGTATCGTCACCACTGCACTGGAATTGATGAATGGCACGATCCGGGACTGTTTTCGGCCATTTGCAGTCGAAGGTAGCGCAATAATGGACTTTCCTCCCCGCGATAGCGACGCGCCCAGCATAAAATCCAAGCTCCCACCAACCCCGGCCACCGTAACACCATTGATCATTTCACTGTTTACCTGGCCCGACAAATCCACCTCCAGCGCGGAATTAACTGCTATAAACCGACTGAGCGCAGCAAGCGTGCGGAGACCGTGGCTGCGATTGGAAGGGACCACTTCCACTGCAGGGTTTTTGCTGACGTAACGAAAGAGCGTTTCACTACCAATTACCTCCGCAGTGACCGCTTTTGCCGATGTTGTTTCCAGCAACTTCATAACCTGATCGGTAATCATCCCTGAGTGAATGTTGATATCCCGGTCCATGATTTGATCTATCAGTGCATCGGGCACAGCACCAATTCCCAGCTGCAGGTAGGCCCCGTCAGGGATCAATTCTGAGACGAATGTGGCAATTTTCGAACTCACGTCATCCACTGGCCTGTTCGCATGGGCGACTGGCGGGGAATCACCTTCGATAAAGTAATCAATCGAACCAATCGGTAGCGTACTCTCTCCGCAGGTAAATGGCATACCCTCACTAAGCTCAGCGATAACGAGCCCGGCGTTCATAGCAAGCTGCCGGGTCGCACCCACTGAAATCCCGAGGCTTACATCACCAGCAGGTCCCGGGGGAGAAACTTGCAGCACCACAACGTCAGGTCGGTCGAATCGCCGTGGTATGTCAGCGTAACGCAGCGGCAGGTACGCACAACGGCCCTCGTTGATAAGTTTCCGTACGGGAGCGCCAACATGCCAGGTTGTGTAAGTGAAGTTTCTGGAGAGCCCGCGGTCAAGAAAAGCGTAATCACCGAACTGAAGACCAGAAAACAAACGAAGTTTATGAAATCGATCAACCTCAGCGCTGAAAGCCTCGTAGAAGGCAGCGGGTTCGGCACAGCCCTGCGGGAGTATCACTGAACTACCATCAGGGATGCTACGCACCGCGGCGCTTGCGTCGCTGAAGCGAATTCCTTTCACTAGAGAGTAGTCCCTAAACGGCGGGCATCAATCATCGCCGTACCGATGTCACCTGGAGCAACGCAATCACCCACCCGATGAAGTTCACTGACTTCACCCTTGAGCGAGAAATACAGCTCATCAGCAGGGCTGCGGGCCGCGACCATCACAACGGTGTTAGCCTCTATTTGTCTGACCTGGGCTGGTGCGTAGAGATTGAAAACATCTACTTCGCCATGTCGAATCCCCCCAATCCAACTGTTAGGCAACATTTCCACTCCCAATTCGAACAGACTCGGATACACGTACGGAAGATTCATCTCTTCAAGCAGCTTTGGCCCGACCATGGGATAACTTGTAACAATCGAAACGCGACTGCCTCGCGAAGCCAGCATTTCCGCCAGAGCAGGTGCAATCACCCCGCCATCGCCATCCAGAAGCACGACGCACTCACCGACTTCCACTTCCTCCCTAAGTACCATTTCGGGCGTAACAACGACACCGTCAAGATCCCAGCCCGGGATCGCCTCAGGCAGAACACCCGAGAACCCGGTTCTTAGAAAGCTCGCCCCTGTGGCGATCACAACTGCATCTGGTTGCAATTCTAACAACATTTCCTTTGTGACTTTGGTGCCAAGGATGATCTTTGTCTCCGTTTTCTCAATTTGCATACGCAGCCACCGAACCACACTTTCAATCTCACTCCTTCGCGGTAAAGTGGCAGCCAGCTTCACCTGTCCGCCCAGTGTTTCCTGCTGCTCATAGAGTGTCACTTTATGTCCACGACGCCTTGCCAAACGTGCGACTTCCATGCCGGCCGCGCCACCACCTACAATTACAACATTTTTCACTTTGTCGGCTGTCTGCAGGGTGCCCTTGCCCCAGACCCTCTCTTTGCCGACTGCCGGATTCTGAATACAACTCACCGGCAATCCCTTGTACAGATTGCCCATTGTGTACTGGTTGCAAAACACGCATTGACGAATATCATCACTGCGCCCTTCCCTAACCTTCAACAGCCAGTCCGCATCGGAGATCAACGCCCGCCCAAGTCCCACGAGATCAGCGTAACCGTCATTCAGGATGTCCTCTGCTGTGCCGGCATCAACCAGCCGGCCAGGTGCACACAGAACTGGGATTGGATCAACCACATCACGAATGCCGGCAGCAAATGGCAAGTTGTATCCCTGAGCGCCGTACATGGGGCTCATCGTGACATGGTAGTTCTGGTGGGATCCAACATCGATGTCGAAAAAGTCAATCTGCCCGGTCCTCGCTATGATCTCGGCAATCTCCGTGGTGTCTTCCAGCGCCAGCCCGCCGGGAAGCAGTTCGTCACCGACCAGTCGGAGTCCCAGAGCCAGGGCGGGGCCGGCGGCTACCCGACAAGCTTCAATCACTTGCAACAGCAGACGCATTCTATTTTCAAGCGAGCCACCGTAGTTGTCCGTTCTCTTGTTAAAAAATGGCGACAGGAATTGCTCCAGCAGGTAACCGTGGGACACATGCAGTTCAACACCATCGTAACCGGCTTCCCGGGCATTTACGGTGGCCCGTTTAAATCCCCGGATCACTGCTTCGATATCTTTGGGTTCCATCGCCTTTGGTGTGGTTCCGGCGACCACAGACGGAACGCCCGATGGCCCAAGCGATGGTCTTGCATAACGGCGGGTGTTGCTTGCCTGACCGATATGAAACAACTCGATGAATATCTTTGAACCCTGATCCTGGACACGGTCCACAATTTGCCGGGCAAACGGAATAATGCTCTCATCATCCATTCGGCTGTTGGGTACTGGCCAGTAATCGGAGGAAGGTGCAACATCGATCGCACCCTGAATGATAAGCCCCAAACCACTCTTGGCCCTTTCGGCGTAATAGTATGCGAGGTCTTCGCCTGGGTACCCGGTTGCCCGGTCGATGAAATTCAGTGTTAATGGGGCGTGATATACGCGGTTTGCAACTGCCACCGGGCCAATGTTAATGGGGGAAAACAACAAACCATAATCGCCTGACATTGAAACCTCCTTTTCTGGTCCAACTCCCAAAGGTGCTCTGGATCCGAATGCTTACATTTGCAGGAGTGGCCGAATCTCTGACGCGAAAAGTCTCAGAGAGTCATTGATTCTCTCTGGTGAAAGACCCGGTAACTGCATATGACAGAGAAAATGCCGCATACCCGTCTCATCCTGCAAAGCCTTAATTTCACCAAATACTTCACCAGGTGATCCCACCAAAGCATTGTCCGACACTTCGACGATGCGACTTCTTGCTTTATCACCGTCTGCTTCAACATACACATCACGTGCCACCACAAAATCAACTTCATGTTTCTGTCGACCGCACCGCTGCAGTTCCTTCCAATATGTCGCCGCTGTCTTTGCGGGATTATCATCCCCCACCAGCAGCAGTGAATGACCGTATCGGGCAGCGAATTCAATGGCTCTCGAGTCCCCGTTGCCAAGGTAGACTGGAGGATGTGGAATCTGAATTGACTTCGGCAAAACCGACAGGTAATCAAAAGGCCGGCCCGCTCGTTCCATTGGCGTCAGGTGCGGTGGTTTGCATGGTTCAAGATGGAACGGGTCATCATTGTCCTGCACACGCGTCTCCACTGGCAGGCGGTGATATTTACCAAGATAGGCAAATCCATCATGCGACCACCCCTTGACGATGATGTCCAGTGCCTCACAAAAAACATCCCAGCGCTCCGACCAAGGAAACCGGCTGCCGTTCCACTCTTGCCTGTTAACGCCCGGATCAGCCCCAAATAACAATCGACCACCAAGCAGGAGATCAAGAACTGCTGCATCTTCACAAACCTTCAGCGGGTGCCGCAGTGGCAGTTTGACGGACACGCCAACCAGGATGTCACGTGTAGTGGCCGCTACCGCAGCGCCCAAAGTAATCGCCGAAGGACAAGCAACACCAGCAGAGAAATAACTTTCCGTGATCCAGGCGGAGTCAAGACCACTCTCCTCAGCGATCTGCACATACTTGATCCACTGTTCGAAGTCATCTGCAACGACACGCTCCCGAGACTCTCCAGTGAGTAACACACCGACTCTCATGGTCCTGTCCTCCTTTGGAAACGGGGCAACACGGTGTCTGCAAACAGGCGCATCTCTCGCAAAATCCTGTCGCTGCGAAAATTTGCTTCTACCAGTCGTGGTACAAACACATCACAGCCCAGTTCACGGAACGCTTGAATGCGCTCAGTAACCTCATCCGGGGTTCCAAGAACGAAACTATCCATCAGCACCTGGAAGATTGGGTGCTCCGGCGGGATTTCAGTCACGGGATTTCCTTGCTCATCGCGAATAAATCCGAACGACACCAACTGCTCCGCGTAAACCGGCAACAAGTCCTCGGCTACGATGCGGTCAACTTCATCCTGAGTCTCGGCAACAGCCACATCGGTGGCCACTGCAACTTGCCCGGGCGCCACATTGGCTTGCGCCGCTGCGTCGTGGTATTCAGCGATCAGTTCCTTCACCCTTTCAAAGGGTTGTGAAACGGCGGCCACGCAGTATGAGATTCCCAACCGACCAGCTCGACGTGCGGTTGCAGTTTGTCCCCCTCCCGCAAGCCAAAGCGGTGGGTTTGGCTGTTGTAGTGGCTTTGGATGTATCGAAACACCGTCGAAAGAGTAGTACTCTCCTGAAAATGACGCCTCCTGCCTGCCTGAGGTGAGTCTCAGTATCTCGATAATCTCGGAGAAACGCGATCCTCGTCCTTGTTTCCCAAGACCAAAACCTTCGAACTCCTCGGATCGATAACCATAGCCCAGCATTAACGTCAACCGGCCGCGGGATAGGTGGTCAAGGACAGCAATTTCCTCCGCCAACCGCAACGGGTTTCGAAGCGTGGCGAGCAGGGCACAGGGAAGCAGGCGAATGGTTTTGGTTCGCTGCGCGATCGCTGCCAGAACCGGAAGCAAGGATGGACAATAACTGTCGTACCAGAAATGATGCTCGGTAAGCGCGAACCCATCGTATCCCAGACGCTCAGCCTCTACCGCATGTTCCATCACTGCCCGGTATAAATATGGAACTGACCGTGGAAAGGTACGTGGACTCTGCATTCCATACAGCCCTAGCCAAAATTCCATCAGCTACTCCTCTTGTAAAACATTTTTGGCAATCACTATCTTCTGAATCTCGGACGTTCCTTCTGCGATGCGGAACAATCTCGCTTCACGATACAATCGTTCCACCGCGTAGTCCCGCGCGTACCCCATCGCACCATGGATTTGAACTGCTGAGTCTGCGACCTGCCCTGCAGTCTCTGATGCGAACAGCTTGGCCATGGATGCTTCCTGCGCACACTTCACCTGCCGCTCGCATTTCCAGGCAGCGTGTCGGGTCATCATTCGCGCCGCGTAGATTGAGGTCGCCATCTCAGCGAGCATGAACTGAATGGCCTGGAATTCAGCAATCGGACGGCCAAACTGAACCCGTTGCCTGGCGTAATCCGTGGACATTTCCAGCAAACGCTGGGCCAGTCCAGTGCATGCTGCAGCGTAGGAAATACGCCCCTCTTCGAGACACGACATTGCCACCTGAAATCCACGCCCCTCATCCCCCAGCAGGTTGGCGGCCGGAATCCTGCAATCTTCGAAATTAATCTCACAACGCCCGTAACCTTTACCGCCCATGGTCTCTTGTGTCCTGCCAAGACTGAAGCCTGGCGCGTCCGGCTCCACCAGAAAAACACTCATTCGCTCGCTGGTTCGACTTTCCTTGCTCGTCACCGCAACGACGGTAATCACATCCGCGTAAGGTGCGTTGGTAATGAAATGTTTGTTGCCGTTGAGGACGTAATGTTCACCATCTCTGACTGCAAGCGTCTTGATCGCAGCCACGTCTGAACCAGCGCCTGGCTCACTGATCGCGAAAGAGGTTATAAATCCACCGCTGGCCATCTTGGGGAGGTAATGTTGTTTTTGTTGCTCAGTGCCATATTTCACGAGCGCCTTCGAACCTATGCCATTACTGATGCCAATCAATGCACGAATGGCACCATGAGCCTTGCCAATTTCTTCGCTGATAAGGGTGTATCCGAATGGTCCAATACCCAATCCGCCATACTCAGCCGGAATTGTTACTCCAAACAATCCCATTTCTTGCATTTTCTCAAGCAGTGCACCCGGCACCCGGTCCTCGGCCTCAATCTGATTTTCCAGCGGGATGACTTCCTTGAGTACGAAATCCCTCACTGCGTCCCTGAGTTGTTGCAGGTCGTCGGGTATCGAAAAATCCATTGCCGTTATCCGTCCAATCCAAATTCGTGAATCGCCTGGATACGCAACTCGAATTTCTTGACCTTACCCGAAGAAGTCAAGGGGAAGTCAGCAGCGCTTACAAGCTTGACATACCTCGGAACCTTGTAGTTAGCCATGTGTTCCTTGCAAAAGTTGATGATATCCTTCTCCTCCATTCTTTCCGCCTCTTCCAACTCGATATAGGCGCATCCAACTTCACCAAGGCGCCTGTCAGGTACCCCTAATACCTGTGCCATTTTTATTTTTGGATGGTCGTGTAAAATATTTTCTGTTTCCGCCGGATACACGTTGAACCCACCTACCAGGTACATGTCTTTGATTCGGCCTGTGATTCTAAGATAACCGTCGGAGTCGAAAATACCCAGGTCGCCGGTGTGGAACCAACCTTCTTCGGTAATCGTTTCGGCGGTCTTCTCCGGCATCTCAAAGTAGCCTTTCCCAACACAGGAGCCTGGGAATGTATCACGCAGTAATATTTCTCCCTGTTCGCCGGGTAGTACTGTTTCAAGCGACCCCGGTTCGGCAATGCGCACTTCATTGCTGGGAAATGGAGTGCCAACCGTGGTGGCAACTTTTTCAATCGGGTCGTCAAGTAATGTTGAGGTGGAAAGACCGCCACATTCACTCAGACCGTAGCAATGTACTACGTGCTTGAAGCCCATCTTGTCCTGCATTGCACGGATCGTATCAGGGGAACAAGGTGCACCGCCAACGATTGCAGTGCGCAGGCTGCTGAGGTCGAATCGATCAAGACCAGGGTGACTGAGCATCATGATGTACATGGTCGGGGCGCCAGGAAACCAACTGATCTTTTCACTCTCAATAGCCCGCAATGCCGCTTTGGGCTGGAAAGCCTCATGCACGATGATGGTACTGCCGGCCAGAACGCTCAGCTGAGAAACATAGGCGCAGCCAAAGTTGGTTGCGAACGGCACACCGAGATAGACGCGATCGGAAGGGCGCAAACCCGTTCTTTCCACCCAGTGGTGCAAAGCTGCCAAGTTGTTGCGGTGCATCGACAAGCCGCCTTTCGGGACGCCTGTGGTTCCAGATGTATAGACAATATTCGCAACGTCGAAGGGATTAACCCGAAGTGCGGCCCGCCGCAGTTCATCACCCTGTTCCCAGTTTCTACCCGTCTCCAGAACCCGGGAAAATGCATACGCCCCCGCTGGCAAACCCTCACCAAGATAGATCACACGTTTAAGATCAGGCAGACCGGGCACCACCAGGTTATCAGGATCGGAATGGGCTATGTCCGGGATCAATCGCTCGAGTAAGGGTAGAACACTCACCGTTCCGGCCAGGAAATGACTGGACAGGATCAAGGTAGATGACCGTGATTGCCTGAGTGAGGTTAAAACTTCTTCTGGTGTGAAGCGAGTGTTGACAGGGACAAGCGGGGCGCCAATCTCGTAGGCACCAAACTGTGCCACCATCCATTCGACACAGTTCATCATCCAAAGTGCTATATTTTCGCCCTTGCGGACACCCATGGATAACAATCCCCGTGCGAAACTCTGTGTCAGGGGATAAAATTCCTGAAAAGTAATCCGTCGGGGACCATCGACGATAAGTTCAATCTCGGGATACTTTTCTACTGATTGAGCCAGCACGCTGCCCCATGTCTTATTGGTGATTTCGTACCAATTCTCGGCCATCTTGCGTCTCAGAGCTTGAGCAGTCTTTTCGCGTTCGTTAAATATACTTTTTCCAGCACCTCAGCCGAAAAACCAGCAGCCTCCCAGTCCGTAAATAACCTTGCATGGGTGATCGCCGGGTAATCGGAGCCAAACAGGAACTTGTCCTGCAACCGGCCCCCAATCTCTCGCTTCAAGGCGCTGGAAAAATACTTGGGAGACCACCCTGAAAGTTCGTTAAAAACGTTCGGCTTGTGCAGGAGTACCATGAGCATTTCATCCTGCCAGGGCCAGGAAGCGTGACAGGCGACAATGGTTAAATCCGGAAAATCCGCAGCCACGTCATCCAGGGCCAATGGATGCCCATATTTGAGGTGAATGTTGCTGTCTTTCATACCCAGGCCAACCCCGGTCATACCGGTATGAAACTGGATGGGTACTTCCAGCGAACTGCATAAATCGTAGATTGGGTAGAAGCGCTTGTCGTTGGGCGAAAACGCCTGCAAGATTGGATGGAACTTGACCCCACACAGACCAAGCTCATTAATCGCACGATCCACCTCTGCAACTGCCGCCTTTCCACGCCATGGGTCTACGCAGGCGTAACCCGATATGAAGGCCTCCGGGTAGGCCGAAACCAGGTCTGCGATGTGATCATTGCTGGTACCTGGTTGCCCAGTTGCACTTTCAGCTGAGACCGCAACCAACACAGCTTTGACGTCTGCGTCGACAATCATGCGTGCGAAATCCGCCGCAGGCATTACACCCTCGCGCTCAGTCATCTTGTAATACTGGCTGGTTGCAGCCTGATACGGTGCGAATGGACGAAAGCCCTCTTCCGTGGGGATATGGCAGTGCATGTCGATTGCCTTCATTTACTAACCTCCTCAATAACAGTGATTTTTAGACCCTTGACCAACAATACAAATCACCACGCAAGCAGATCGCGCTCAGGCTTGGTGCCCAACGATTTCATCCCTGACCGTATTCATCAACCACGCCAATAGGCCCGGTCTCTTTTATCCCGCAGACCCCGCTTTATTTCGGGCAAGTCCAGGAAGCCTTCCTGAGAAGTGGGCTCCCATCTCTGCCAGTCATGTACTCCAAATCGATGGGCGATCTTCCACTCACCATCGCGACACTCAAACCTATCGATATAACGTCCGCCGATAAAGAGATCTTCGTCTCTGCCGTGTGATCTAAACAGCAAATCGCCTATGGGCTGTTTTTCCGGTATACGATGAAAGGCAACCCAGTACGTTTCTGTGAACGCCGTGTCATCCTGCAGGTCAATCAATATATTGCCCACCAAGTGCTGTGTTTCACCGATGGTTTTGAAGGCATCCATGACAAACATGCAAAAACCGGAGGAAGGTCCCTCGTAGGGTCCATGATCATGCCAAGAGTCCGCGTGAAACAGGGACTGTAACAATTCAGGGTCGCGCCGATCAATCGCACGACAGTACTTATATATGA
The DNA here is from genome assembly GCA_021772915.1 of Gammaproteobacteria bacterium. Lineage (GTDB taxonomy): Bacteria > Pseudomonadota > Gammaproteobacteria > Xanthomonadales > SZUA-36 > SZUA-36. The sequence goes on from JAJFLB010000052.1 coordinate 14,916, forward strand.
TTTCCTTGATTTCCTGCTTTGCCAGCAAGTACTTCAATCCATCCGTAGCAGGCATCCAGTTACACCCCTGAGATTGTTAATCCTTTTACCTGATTAGGCCCCATCACTTTTGTGATCATTTTGAACCCGAGTGGCCTGTTTGGACCTCAATCCTGAAGCTCAGAACCAGGAATACTTCACACTGACGCCATACCATCGTGGCGGTAAATAAGAACGTAGTGAGCCACCATATGCTGAGGTCAGATCAAATCCAAGCTGCTCGGCACGCTTGTCCGCCACATTTTTAACGAAAACTGAAGCCAGCCATCGCTGATCGGCTGTTGTGTAACTCAGTCGCAAATTGCCGATGGTATAGCTTTCCATCCACGTTGAATCGTAATTGGTGATATTGGTATAGGAACCATCCGTGTAACCAAAGTCACCCTGTAGCGCCATGCTGCCGCCAGATTCTGTTTGCCATTCGTAACGTGCCAAACCAGAGAACTGCCACTCAGGAGTGACCGTTGGTTTCACATCAACAAGTAGTTTTTGTCCTGATCCAATGGGTCCGGTCGCCAGTGGGACGTCGTAAATTTCAGCGTCGACGTAAGAGACGCTGAGCAGGATGTCCAATCCTGAGATTGGCTGTGTGGCTAACTCGAGTTCAAACCCCTTGTATTCAGCATCAGCGTTGATCACGAAAAATACCAGGTTATTTGCGGCATGTGCCTGGTAGTCTTTGTAATCATAGTAATAGATGGCCCCGTTGAATCGCGTCGTTCCATCGAGAATGGTTGATTTGAATCCAACTTCGTACGCCGTCAGGACTTCCGACTCATATTCGAACTGCTCGATCGGGAACAGCCCGCCAAGTTGCTGGTTGAAACCACCTGCCTTGACGCCTCGATTGACGCCGCCGTAAAGCATAAAATCGTCGTTTTGGTGCCAGTCCAGCACGATCTTGCCGGCCCAGAGTGTTTCATCGTTCTTCAGGTCCTGCGTGTTTTGTATGGTACCCGGCTGGCCTTCCAACTCCGGAACAAAAACCGTTCCATCAAGCAACAAAATGCTGGCGTGATGGTTGAAGTCCTTTTCTTCCCGAATAGCGCGAAGTCCGGCAGTGATGCCAAACTGTTCATTCAAATTGTGCTCGAACTGGCCAAATAAAGAGATCGATGTCGTGTCCAGTTGCACAGGGGAGACCATTCTAATACCCCCAAGACCAAGTCTGTTGAAGGCTGATGGGCCAAATACACCTTGGGTGGAATCAATATCAAAATTAAGGTAATACAAGCCAAGCACCCATTGTGTGTCCTTGTCCTGGTTGTTTCCAAGTCGAAACTCCTGGGAAAACTGGTCATCCTCGGCATCTGCCTGAAAGTTGAGGACATCATTCGGTGATGCATCCACATCAACCCGGACGCCTTCTTTTTTCATTGACTTGAAATCTGTCACTGAGGTTAACAGGAGATTCCCAAAAACCCAGTTGACGATACCGGTTGCGCCATACACTTCATATTCGGCGCTGTCGTCCTTTGCTACGTCCTTGCGAACGTCGAAGTCATCTCCATCCGCGTCAATATAGCCAAAACCGTCGGCACCCGGAACAGGTCTGGGGCCAAAGAAACACAATGGGCAGAAATCTGCACCATTCGGGCCAATCCCGGCCCTCACTTCACTCGGCGACACACGTACCGTGTTGGTGAAATTTCCCCAGGCATCGACAATACCGATGGTCGGAAAGCCCTGCCAGGGTGCGGTGGAGGTCTGGGAGTTACTGATATGTCCGATGATCAAAACATCGGAACCACCGTCGAGGTCCCACATGAGTTGGCCACGGGCCGCAATCGTGTCATCGCCCCACTCATCGTCAACCCCTGGTTCGAGGTTTTTCATGATTTCATCGTGACGATTGTACAGAACCGCCGCTCTGGCACTCAAATTTCCAGATATCGGCCCACTTACGGCGCCTTCAAAACGCGTTTGGTTGAACGAGCCGTAGGTGAAATCACTGTAGGCCCTAAACGCCTCTGTTGGCCTGCGTGTAATGTAATGTGCAAGTCCACCGGTTGCGTTACGTCCAAACAGGGTCCCTTGTGGTCCCTTGAGTATCTCCACGCGTTCAATATCAAACAACGGGAATCTGTGGGCTTGCATCAGCGAAACATAAGCTTCATCGACGTAAACGGCATTCGGAGATTCGTTGATATCGGCAAAGTCATTCTGATTCACGCCGCGAATGTTGAAGTTTACAAATTGCCCACCAATTGATCCGGCAAGTGACACACCCGGCGTCATTTGGACAACATCGGTACTCTCCCTGAAACCAAGTTGCTCCAATTGCGTACCGGAAAATGCCGTTATAGCAATAGGTACGTCCTGAATCATTTGCTCACGTTTTTGCGCTGTCACGATGACCTCTTCCAACACCTGGGCCGGAACGCTGGTCACAACGCACAGAAGCACAGGCAGGATAGTAAGCTTACTGAAATAAAGGCCCGAGACCTTGAAGATGCCACAAATTTGTTTTGCCAACATTTCGCTAAACCTCTCGATTGTTTGTAATTTGAAAATACCAACAAGCTCGCCGAATTCCCCCAGAACACTTTTTTGTGAACTACCTGACATGAACGAACTGCACCCCACAACATTCATTTTGGATAGCTTCCACGCAGAGCCGTTACCCTAAAACCAACACCAAGCTAGGCATTAAATTAGACTTACGTCTATAATCATAGTCTACTCTATAAATCTACTGTAATCCATATATGTTGTCCCGTGTTAACATACCGGCTGCAGTCCGGGACTTAAGATTGACGTAGCTATTCGCACGCAAGAGAATTGAGGTGAAGGCACAGTAATGAATGGAGAAATTAGCAGCCCTCAGATTTCCCGGCGCGAGAGGAAAAAGCGGGCCACAAAACAGGCGATCTATGACGTGGCTGTGGGTTGCTTCATAGAAAATGGCTATGACGATACAACGATTGATGAGATCACTGAAAAGGTTGACATCGCGCGTGCTACTTTTTTCAACTACTATCCGTCAAAGATAGCGATTCTCCACGAGATTGCTGCAGAGGCACTGGACTACGCCCGGAAGACTTTTGACCGGGAATTCAGGATTGAGTCAGCATCGATCAGGGCTAAACTGGGCAGAAGCGTGACACGCTTCGCCAGCATTGTCGAGCGCAACCCAAGGTACTATCAAACCGTTTTTCTAGACGCAATGAGTTCTCAAACCGGCAGCGTCAAATCTAATCAGGACACCGCAAAAGTCCCGATCAAGGGGCTGGCTCAGCACTTCCATGATGCTCAAATAAAAGGTGAGTTGGAAGGCAGTTTGGACGCGGATCAGCTTGCAGAAATGTTCACTGGGATTTACATGTACGCCATCCTCAACTACATCCTGCAAGGCTGTCGGGGTTCACTGGTGGACAGGATTCAAAAGGCTTCAGATATTTTTCTGGACGGTTGTGGAGTTCGAGACTGACTACGATGGGTGAAGCCACCCGCGAGATTCTTGGCAACATTCCTGCATCCCAGCAACTACTGTTTTACTGGATAGCCGCCCTTGCAACCGCCATCTTCGTTGCGGGACTGGTACGTCGAACGCGCCGCTGGATGCATGGTGCGGGCCGTGGTCAGTGCACCCAAAAAGACTTGTGGCCCAGAATAAAGTACTTTTTGATCCAGGTGTTCTCACAACCAAGATTGCGAAAGGAACCTTCGGCGGGCATTAGCCACTTGCTGATATTCTGGGGTGTAATAGTGCTTTTCATCGGCACCGTGCTGGTTGCAATCGAGCAGCATACACCGCTTCAATTCTTCCACGGCCTGTTCTATCTCATCTTCTCCCTGACTACCGACTTATTCGGTCTGCTGCTGTTGCTGGGTGTCGGTATGGCGGTTTACCGCCGTTTTTGGATTCGACCAGAACGCTCCCACACGACCGCCTACGGCATACCTCTGTTGCTGCTCGGTTTACTCGGCATGAGTGGTTTTCTGCTCGAAGGCTTGCGGATGGCGCGGCTGGGGAGCTACTGGTTTGACTGGTCGCCCGTTGGTGCCATAGTTGCCATCATACTGAAAAACAACGGGATGGCCGGGGACGTTTTGGGGACTTTACATCGCGGAATCTGGTGGTTCCACGCGTTGCTGAATTTCACGTTCATTGCACTTTTGCCGAGTGGTCGAATGCTCCACACAATCGCCGCGATGCTCAATATCTTTTTAAACACGAATAAGCGACCAACAGGTGCACTGACAACTCCATTTCTCCTGGATAAGCTTGAGTCGGGGATGGTCAAAAAACCAGTGCCCGAGACAGCAGGTGATCTCAGCCGTACACAACTACTGAGTCTGGACGCCTGTACGGAGTGCGGCCTGTGCGATACTGTATGTCCGGCTTTCAACGCCGGAAGACCTTTAACTCCGCAAAGTGCAATCCTGGAAATGCGCGACCATCTCGATGGCAGTGGGCGGGCGGCTTGGCGCACGCCCCTAGAAGATATTATTTCGCCTGATGAGGCATGGTCCTGTACAACATGTGGTGCCTGCATGCAGACATGTCCCGTTTCGATTCAGCACATTGAACTCCTGGTTGATGTGCGGCGGGCCCTGGTCATGAAGAGCCATCTAGACCCAAACGTAGTGGCAACGCTGGAAAAACTGTGTGACACCGGCAATCCGTATGGTCTGCCAAAGGAACAGCGGCTTGGCTGGACTGCCGGTTTACCGGCAGGTGTGCGTGTTGAACAGGCCCGGGCTGATGGCGATTTCGACGTACTTTTTTGGGTGGGTTGTGCAGGTGCATTTGATGCCAGGGCCCAGCAGGTCAGTCGGGCAGTTGCCACCGTGTTATCACGTGCCAAAGTGCGGTTCGCGGTGCTTGGCCCCAGAGAGTATTGCACGGGTGATACCGCACGCAGGTTGGGTGAGGAAGGTCTTTTTCAGCAAATGGCCAGACAGACTGTGGAAACTTTGAATGAATGCGGCGTGCGTGAAATAGTTACGGCTTGTCCGCATTGTCTTAACACGTTAAAGAATGAATACCCCGAATTTGGTGGTAACTACAAGGTGTCTCATTACAGTGAGTTAATACCTCGTCTGGTCAACGAGGGCCGCCTGCTACTCAATACGCCAAGCGAAGCACGCCCACTGACTTATCATGACGCCTGCTATCTGGGTCGACACAACGGCGTGTTTGACCAGCCTCGTGAACTACTGGCCGCCACGACCGTAGTCGGAATCCGGGAAATGCCACGTAGTCACGCGCAGAGCTTTTGTTGCGGCGCTGGCGGTGCAAATTCCTGGTACGAGATGCGTGAAGGAAAACACATCAATGCCATTCGCTATGCAGAGGCGAAGGAGACAGGTGCAGAGCTACTTGTTACCGGGTGCCCTTTTTGTACCGCCATGTTTGACGAGGTCGCAGGTGGTCAAGAGCCAGAAAGGCGTCTTGAAATCCAGGATCTCGCAGAGGTCGTGGAGCGAGCGAGTCGTCGCTGATGCGAAGCAGAGATCACACAGCATGACAGAGATTTGGGTATTGGCAGAATGTTCGGCCGGTGGTGTCGAGCCTGTTAGTTTTGAACTGTTGGGAGAGGCCAGGCGCCTGGCCCGGAAACTTGACGCTCGCGTCGCAGTTCTGGTGCTTGGTGATCATGTTGAAAATGAGATTGGCATCCTGGCGCATTATGGAGCCGAAACCGTATACGTGATCCAGGATAGCCGTCTGCGGCACTATGACCCGGAACTGATTTGCACGAGTATTGGTGAACTCTGCACGCTCCACAAGCCCAGTCTGGTGCTTTTTCCGGCGACAAGTACCGGCAGTGACGCGGCCGTGCGTTTGTCTGTATCCTATGATTGGCCGCTTGTGCCGAGGTGCGTTCAGTTCCGGGTTCACGGCCGTGACATTGAAATGGTTCGTACATTTGCCCACCACAAGATTCACGGTGTGATGACCGCCGCCGGGGGGGAGCCTCGGCTGGCCACCGTGGAGCCTGACATCCTCGGACTCCAGCAGGCCGATCACGGATGTCGGGCTGAAGTTGTATTCGTGCCGGTCATCACACCGAAGCAAAGGCAAATCGACGTGTGCGGGTTCATTCCCGGTAATCCGCGTGAACTCGATCTGAGAGAGGCCGAAATCATTATCGCTGTGGGCCGCGGTATGGGGTCACAAGAAAATTTGCGTCTCGTGGAAGACCTCGCTGACGTTATTGGTGCATCAATTGGATGTACACGGGCCGTGGTTGACCTTGATTGGCTTACACATTCCGCACAGATCGGACAAACCGGCACCACGGTTAGGCCAAGACTGTACTTGGCCTGTGGCATTTCGGGCGCCACGCAGCACACAATTGGCATGAAAGACGCGGACACCATTCTGGCGATCAATACTGATCGGGGAGCACCGATTTTTAATATCGTCGACCTGGGCCTGGTGGCCGATGTCAATCAAATATTGCCATTGCTGACCAAGCATTGTCGACAAGAATGCGAAGGCACGTGACTGTGGCAGCGGAGATTTTCCTGTGCGTAAAACACGCTAAACTCGTGCAGGAGCCGGTCAGGTTCACCCCGGATAGAAAAAACCTCGGTACTCAAAGCTGTAGATGGTCTGCTAACAAAGCAGATTATTTCGCCCTTGAGGAGGCACTGCGCTTACGCGAAGACGGTCAGGTTGAAACTGTAACCTGTCTTACCGCCGGACCGGATCAGGGCGTGGATGCGTTGGTCTATTGTCTGGCTGCCGGTGCAGACAGGGTCGTGCATATTCCCGTGCCCGACGGCACCCAGTTTAATCCCAGAGCCGTCGCCTTACTCCTGGGTCGTGCTATCCAGTACTTCGGGGGTCGGCTGGTATTCACCGCTCATGAGTCCAGTGACGGGGAAAGCGGAATGGTGCCCGCTTATTTGGCGAACACCCTTGGCGCTGTTTTTATGAGTAATGCTGCAACCATCCACTTATCCAGGCATGGCGTAGAAATTCACCGCAAGATCGAACGAGGGCACAGACAAGTCTGGAAATCGAAGTTACCAGCCGTGATTGCATTCGACAAGAACATCAATTTGCCGCGGTATGTGTCCGTAGCAGCCAAGATTAGTATGCGGCAAAAAGCGATTATAAAGCTGACACCAGAAATACTGGGTGTGTCGCTCGCAGACTTGCCACGGTCCGCAATGCTGGAACACCTGGTGCCCGCTCGCGTACGCTCCAAAAAGCTCCAGGCACCGGTCTCTGGCCAATCTGCCGCACAGCGTATGCTGGCAATCACAAAGGGTGGAGTTAGTGAAAAGAGTAAGAGAGTATTGCAAGGGTCGCCAGAGGAACTTGCCGCTGAAGCAGTTGCACACCTCAAGGAAAAGAAACTTTTTAGGCAACCGGCTCAGACGCAGACCGGGCGGGCTACCGATTTTGCTAAAAAAAAGGAACGTAAAATGGAAGACGGGCATGAAGGTTGACGCGTCCATTGGCTGGGATCTTGATGCTGTCGGGGCGGAATCCAAACAGATCGAAGCATGTGCATACCACGGCATTTTGTCACCGGAAACTGCCCATGACCCTTTTTTGCCCTTGTTGGTGGCAGCGCAATGCACTTCCCGTGTCGAACTGATGACATCAATAGCGGTTGCGTTTGGCCGTTCACCCATGACTCTTGCCCAGGTCGGCCATGACATGAATGCCGTTTCCCAGGGTCGGTTCATTCTCGGTCTGGGCTCTCAGGTTCGTGCTCATATTACCCGCCGGTTCAGCATGCCTTGGTCCAGGCCTGCAGCACGCATGCGCGAGTACATTCAAGCCCTGCATGCTATTTGGGCGTGTTGGTACCAGCACGAGCCGCTTGAGTTCAAAGGAGAGTTTTACTCACATACCCTGATGAACCCCCTGTTCACGCCGACAAATATCTCAGCTGGAGCCCCAAGGGTTTTTCTGGCTGCCGTGGGACCACTGATGACAGAAGTTGCAGGTGAAATGGCTGACGGCTTGATCACGCATGCATTTACAACGGAAAAATACATCAGAGAAACAACGTTGCCAGCGTTGCAAAAGGGATTCGCCAAATCAGGTAGGCTAAGGACGGAATTTGAGATTTCCTCCTTGCTGTTCGTGGTGACCGGACGTGATGAAGACGAACTCGAAGAATCAAAGAAAGCCACGCGTCAGCAAATCGCCTTTTACGGCTCGACACCAGCCTATAAACCCGTTTTGGAATCCGTTGGTATGGGAGCACTGCAGCCAGAACTACTACGGCTGTCAAAACAGGGGAAATGGGGGGAGATGGGTAAGTTGATCGATGATGACACACTGTCTGCTTTCGCAGTTATCGGGGAGCCCGATAGCCTAGCGAATCAGATTCTGCAACGATACGGAACACTGGTCGATCGAATGTCGGTGGCCTGGGGAGAAGTACCCACAGAGAATCTTGTCGAGTTCATCACCACGTTGAAGGAGGGTTCAGCAACCCCCTGAAATATCAACATTAACAATCACCCTTTGCCCTGCCGCGTTTTACTTGATTATTTTCCTTTGAATTGTGGCGTTCGCTTTTCACTGAAGGCTTGCACACCTTCCCAATGATCGTCGCTCAGTAGGCAGGCTGCCAGCGCCTGGCGTTCGAAACTGAACTCCTCATCAATCGATCGCACCAGACTTTGTTTCAGGCCTTCCTTTGTGAAGCGCGTGGCGATCGGTGCTGCTGCGGCAAGACGTGTCACCAAATCATCGGTGACCCGGTTCAGTTCCTCCGGTACCACAGAACGATGGACGAGGTTTATTTCTAGTGCCCGTTTGCTGTCAATTTCCTGACCCAGCAGAAGAATCTCAGTGGCCTGCGCCAAACCAATCAACCGCGGAAGGAAATACGTAGCACCGCCATCCGCCGAAGAAACTCCGACCCGCGGAAAAATGAACCCAAACCGCGCGGTTGAGGATAGTACACGCAAGTCACACGCGAGCGCCAATCCCACACCACCACCGTAGGCGTCACCGTTGATCCGCGCAACAACGGGGATTTCGAGTTCATGCAGTGCCTGGATTGCATGTAACAGGGGGTTTTGTTCTGCTTTTCTTGTCACCTCCTCTGGCGAAAGATTTCGAAGCAGCTTGAATTCGGCCAGGTCGGCGCCAGCACAAAAATGCTCCCCTGCACCGGTCACCACGAGTACACGCACCAGGGATTCATTCCGTAGCACGCTCATTGCTGCGAGCAATTCGCGCCCCATCTCAAAGGTCATCGCATTTGCGTGATCGGGCCGATTGAGGGTGAGCCGTGCCACTGCTCCGTCAACTCGAAGTTTGAGAGTTTTATATTTCATTGCTTCCGTGCAGTTTTTCCATCAAGTCTTGCTTCTGTACTCTGCCGGTCGGACCACGCGGAAACGGCTCATCGGTAACAATAAGCCTCTGCGGAATTTTGTATTTTCCCAGCCGCCCACCGCAATGCACGACGATGTCGCTCAGGACCAGTTTTTTACCTGCATGCAATCGAACCACAGCACATACCAGCTCCCCCCAAGTTGAATCGGGCGCGCCAATGACGGCTACTTCATTGATTTGTGGCATTTCGGTCAAGACCATTTCTATCTCGGGGGCATAGATGTTCTCGCCACCCGAGCGAATCATATCTTTCTTTCGCCCGACAACATAGAGAAAACCTTCCTCATCCAACCTCCCCAAGTCGCCCGTTGAGAGCCAGCCATCCTTGACGGTTTCCGCGGTGGCCACCGGGTTGTTCCAATATGTCTGCATGACATGCGGTCCGCGAACCAGGATCTCACCGACCCTGCCCGGTTCGGCATCGCGACCATCATCGCCGACGATTCGGATATCCGTGTGAAACATCGGCAAGCCAGTGGAGCCCATCTTGTCGAGAGTATGTTCCGCAGCGAGAACGGCTGCTCCACCTGTTGTCTCTGTTAGCCCGTAGACTTGCTGGATGACTATGCCTCGCTCATTCCATGCCTCCTGCAGCGCAATCGGCACGGGTCCCGAAAGAACCCAACGCAGACTGGAAAGATCTACCGCCGGGAACAGCTCTGTTTTGGCCATCTGGTGGAGCATGGTCTCCACGGCAACGAATGAAGTGATCTGATGGTTTTCGACATCGCCCAGGAATATGTTGGGGTCAAATGACTTCATGAGAACAGTCGTCGCCCCAAAATACACGGCGATCAGGGAGACAATCAATCCGCCAATATGGAATAAGGGCATGGCCACCAGATTTCGATCATTGGTCCGCCAGTCAAGGCTGAAGCTTATTGTGAGGGCTCCATAAAACAGGTTGTCGTGCGAAAGAACGGCACCTTTGGGCATTCCTGTTGTACCGGAGGTATAGATGATCACCGCCGGATCCTGTGCCGTAACGTCGGTCAGGGGTTCGGTCTCTGCTTGTGTCCGGAGCAAATCCTCGTAGTTGTAGCCACCCGACGAGGATTTACCGCCAACGGCAATGTGCTTGTCGCTCGGAATATCCGTATCGAGACCTGCGACAGTTTCCTGGAATTCAGTGCAATAAACCAATGCGCGGATTCCGGAGTCCCTTGTGATGTGGGAAATCTCCGACGGCGTGAGCCGCCAATTCAGCGGCACAACAATGGCGCCTATGTGAGTCAGAGCAAAGAAGCATTCGAGAAATTCCGGCGAGTTCTCAAGTAGCAATCCAATGCGGTCACCCGGCAAGATACCGAGGCCGACAAAAGCGTGGGCAGCGCGATTGGCGCGTTGGCTCCATTGCTGGTAGCTGATTTTGCGTCCTTCAAAAATGAGTCCTGTTTTGCCCGGATCCAGGCGCGCCCTTTTTTGCAGAAATAGTCCGACGCAGGTTTGCACTCGGTTCAGTCTCCCTGGACGGCACCCTGACAGCTGAAGTTGGATGCGTCATCAATGCTGCCCGTGCCATTGTAATGGGCAACACCCGGGTATGCACACAGCGGTCGTGAGCGGATCGTCCCACCGGTGCCGTCGTATTGGCGGGCGTCGATACGCTCAGGCGCAATACCGTGTTCCACCCAGTTCTCCAGTACTTCTATGGGATTGAATATATCCGGCGAAGGGTGAGGGCTCTCCCAGCAATGCCCGGCTCCGGGAATCATAAACAAACGCAGAAACTCGTTAGTCTTTGCCTGTCCGCCCATCTTCTTACGCACGTCCTCATAATAACCAATCGTCATTTCAGGTATGGCGGCCGGGTCCGACCAGCCCTGGTAAAAAACAGCTTTGCCGCCGGTCTTTTTAAAGGCGCTGAGATTTGGATTGTCGGCCCGGTAGATTTCACGCATATAATCGAGTTCCACCGGGTAGCGCTCCAGGTCCATGTCAACCGGAGAATATCCAGGACCCGGATCCTGTTCGTGAATAATGTACTTATGCAGTGCATCGCCAAACAAATAGAAAGCTCCCGGCCGACCTGGAGGTGGCGTCAGCCACCTGGGCCAGTAAGACTCCGAGCCTAGCGGTACTTTGTAAGACCAGCCGGCGCCATGCGTGTCCGGCAGACCCTGGTACCATTTCTGAACGACTTGTACTTCCGTTTTGGTAAGGCACTCGAGACCATCATCATTACCCGGGCACTGTAACGTCGCCGGATCAAAAGTGCATTGCCTTGGATCGGTGATCTGGCCGTCTTTGAGCCCGTCACTGGCATCACAGTGTGCCATCACCGCGCGAGCAAGAAGTGCCGTCTTGCGGTGGTCAAAAACAAAATTTCCGTTTTCATCCATGTTGGCCTTCATCACCCACGAGGAGTACATCGCAAGTGTGCGCCAATCGAGCGCCGGCGCGCCAACTAAAACGCCATCGAATAGATCCGGGTAACGCTGGATTGCCAACGCCCCCATACGCCCGCCATTTGAGCAGCCGGAGAAGTATGAGTGTTGCTCCTTGCTGCCATAAAATGCGGTGATGACCGCTCTGGCGACGCGGGCCACTTCTGGAATAACACGGTAGGAATAATCTATTTCCGCGCTGCGGTCGTTGTAAGCCCAGACGCCATCCGCAGCATGTGGAGCCCAGTGTCCTGCATCCGTGGTGACCGCGGCATAATTTCGTACCAAGGCGACATTGATGGCGTTGGAATAACCCGGGCGGTCAGCGAGAACCCTGCCACAAAAGCCGCCACAACCGGCCATGAAGAATTTGCCATTCCAGTCATTCAGTGGCAGGCGTAGTTCGAAATTGATTTGCGGCAGCACCGCAGCGCGCACACGGCAATAGTCCGGTAACGCGACTGTACCGCTTGGTGTTGGAATCACCGGGCGGTTTGAGTCGTTAAAGCGTATGGCCGTAGCAGCCAGGGGGGTGGTGTCAGTAATGGCCAACTCGGCCAAAGCTGCGCAGTCAAGACCCTGCGGGGCATTCGACCCAGCCCGGGCAGGGCCGGGCTGAGCCAGAATTATGGTGAGCAGCAATACCGCAACAGACCAGACACGGCCCCTCATCGTCGTGCCTGCCTGCGCATCAGTTAAAGTTCTTTCTGACCGTTAAACCGAAAGTTCTTTCCGGCGCGAACAAGGCGAAACCGGAGCCGGCAACAGCGAAAGACTGGATTCGATATTCTTCGTCAAACGCATTCTTGACCCAGGCGATAACGTCGAAACCGTGGTGCAAATTGGCATAGGCAATACGGGCATCGACAACCTCGTGGCTGGGAATCTGGGTGTTCAGATCGTCCGTATTCCCATCGGCGAAGTCGTCCGTGAAACTGTAAGATGCCCGTGCCCTGATCTCAGCTTCATCGCCGAGGGGAAAGTTGATATCCACGCCAATCGAGAATTTGTTCTCGGGCGAATTTTGCATCTTGGAGCCGACGACACCAAAAGCACTATCCGGCGACTCTGTGACCTCTGTATCCAGGTACGCGTACATGCCCGAAAGAATAGCATTTGCATGAAATTGCCACGCCCAGTCCAACTCGAGTCCCTTTATCTCCGCTTCGCCTGCATTGGTCGTTATGATGCTGCCGACAGGGTTTGTCGGCGTGGAAACCAGCGTCGCGACCTGGATGTCCTGATAGTCCATCAGGAAAACTGTGGCGTTGAAGCGCAATGAGTTGTCAAGCCAGGTCGATTTCATTCCGGCTTCGTAATTAAGGTTGAACTCCGGATCGAAAGGCGTTCTTGCTCCTTCTTCAGTGCCAGGTTGACCTTGAAAACCACCGCTCTTGAAGCCGCGCGCGGCGCTGCCATAAAACATGATATCGTCCGAGTAGGCGAAATCGAGAACCACCCTACCAGTGACGGCATCCCAGGACTCGCTCACGTCAATGGTGAATAACTCATCCTGCACAGTTCCGGGGCCACCGATAAATCCGGCGTTGGTGTGACCGTGATCTTTTTTCTCATCGGAATAGCGCAAACCGGTGGTGAGATTCACACGGTCGCTCAGGAAGAACGTAAAGTCAGCAAACAAAGCGTAGCTGGTAGTATCATTGGCCTGATCGAAGATGTTCAATGATTGGAATGTGAGGGGGCCGGCGGGGGTGGGAACAGTGACTGAAGGGTCGATGGTTTCAATCCGCTTGGCATCTTCTTGCATGAAGTACACTCCGGTCGTCCAGCGAAACTTGTCAGTCTCGTTGGTCAGGCGCAATTCCTGGGAGAATTGTTTGGAGGTCTCGTCCTCCCCATCATCGCCTTCGACAAAAAACAGCTGGGGCGTCAAGCCCAGTGGATCAGCCAGGTGGTCAAAATCCGTATCACGGTAGGCGGTAACCGATGTGAAAGTGCCGATGGATGTTTCCCAGTTGATCGTGGCGCTGATGCCCCAGATATCACGTTTGGCAAAACCAGGTGTGCTGGCCAGCGACAAACGCGGATTATTCAGTCCACCGCCTGCCGCGTTGGCGCTGGGCCCGGCACCACCGCCGCTCGGAATGCGCGCGTCGCCCGGCAGGTCATTGTTAGTGTAGTCAGCAACGATCAGTACATCCAATTCCTCGCTCGGTACGAAGCTGAGGGAGAAGCGGGCGCTGGTGGCATTTTCACCCATCATGTCCTCACCCGTGAACGCGTTGATCGTGTGTCCGTCCCGGTCACGGTAGCTGAATGCCAGGCGGGCAGAAACGGTATCACTGAATGAACCGTTGACAAAACCTTTAAGCCCGACCCGATCCAGGTTGCCCACAGTTCCCTCGATGGCACCCTCGAATCGATCAGTAGGGCGAGCACTCGTGATGCTGACCGTACCGGCAGTAGCATTCTTGCCCCACAGTGTGCCTTGAGGTCCACGCAAAATCTCGACTTGTTCAATGTCGAACATGTCCACCGTCTGCGACGATCCCCGCGCCAGATAGACACCGTTCAGAAACACCGCCACCGAGTTATCGCCGCCGGCGCCATCTTCATTTGAGCCGACGCCGCGAATGTAGGTGCCAGGCTGACCGAGACTATATTCGGTTACGGTGAAACCTGGGGTACGCATCGCGACGTCACTGAGCGCAAAAATTCGCGCTTCTTCCATTTCCGTAGCTCCGATGGCGGTTACAGCGATGGGGACTTCCTGGAGATTTTGTGCCCGTTTCTGCGCGGTGACGATAACCTCTTCGAGCCCTCCCCGGCTATTTTCGTCTACGGCGTTTTCGCCCGAGGCCATCTGCTGTGCGAGCGCGAGGCGCCCATCAAATACTGTAGATAACACAAAGGCCGCAACCGTCAGGGCCGCAAGTTTTTGGTAAGTCATAACCTGATCTCCACCATAAATAAATGAGTAATCCCCCACTGAGGATAAGACGGAAATTATCGGAGTGTTATTCAGTTGTCAAGTTCTACTTAGTTAAACCTCATAAAATAGAACGCCATGCTTGGTCCACATACAGTGCCAGCTCCACAAGTCGTATTCTGCATCCGGCCTCTGCATCATACTCGAAGGGCCTGCTTGCTCCTTAGTCGGGAACCAGCCAGTTTCACCTGATCCCTGCATGAGCTCTTCGACTATTTGAGTGTCTACTCGAATGCTAAGTAATACTTGACAAATAAGTTAAACTATAAATAATCTTCTTGCTAGCCCCCAACTAACCATTAACTATCGGCCAAAAGCCATAGAGAGAAGTCCTAATGCAAGCTGGTTTATCAGATGAACACAACATCTTCCGCAACGCGGTCCGGGATCTTGTTGAGCGGGAAGTCAAACCGCACGTACTTGATTGGGAACGGGCAGGCGAGGTACCACGGTCGCTGTTCGAAACCCTGGGTGAGCTGGGGTTCTTAGGTGTGCGTCTGCCGGTTGAACACGGTGGCAGTGGCCTCGATTTCTGGTACACGACCATCCTCATTCAGGAGTTCATGCGTACCGGGTCTGTTGGTGTGCCTGTGGCTATTATGGCGCATGCCGAATTTGGCACCCAACTCATAGCCGCTGCCGGAAGTGACGAACTCAAGGCCGAGTTACTGCCAGCGGCAATTGCCGGAACAAAAATTGCCGCCCTTGGTGTCAGTGAACCGAATGCAGGCAGTGACGTCGCTGCGATTCGTACGCGCGCGGTGCGCGACGGGGCAGATTACGTCATCAACGGTTCCAAAACCTTTATCACCAATGGTACGATTGGTGACTTTATCACCACGGCGGTGCGTACCGGCGGACCTGGTTCCGGAGGTGTCTCGTTGCTGGTGGTACCGGCAACCACCAAGGGACTGGCCCGCAATCGTCTGAAAAAAATAGGTACGCACGCTTCCGATACGGCAGAACTATATTTTGAAGATTGCAGGGTTCCTGTGCGCTATCTGCTGGGAGAGGAGAACGCAGGGTTTGGACTGATCATGCAGGGCTTCACCGCAGAACGCCTGGTGATCTCGGTGATTGCCACAATGCAGATGAGAATGATGTGGGAAGCAGCACGCGAGCACGGGCACGACCGGCAGGTGTTTGGCCGGCAACTACTTGACTTTCAAGTCTGGCAACACCGGCTTGCTGACGCAATTACGACGATCGAGGCTGCCGAAACACTAACGTTTCGTGCCATTGGCAGCTTTGTGCGGGGTGAGCCCAGTGACCAGTTGGCTTCTATGGCCAAATTGTTTGCTACCGAGTCGGTGCTTGATGTTGCCCGTGAGTGCGGTCAGATGTTTGGTGGCATGAGTCACCTGGAGGAATGCCTCATGGCGAGACTCTACCGAGATTCCCTGGCCATGACAATTGGTGCCGGTAGTAGCGAAATCATGCGCGAGATTATAGCCAGATCCGTAGGCCTGGTACCGGGGATGGTGAAGTGACCCAGGCAGATAACCTGAAGACAATCGTAATCCCGCACGGGAAGGAAACTTGAGCATGGAATTTGAAACCATTATCTGTCGGCGCGAGGGACCAGTGTTGCGCATTACTTTTGATCGGCCCAAGGTCCTGAATGCCTTCAACCAGGTTCTTTTGCAGGAAGTCAGGCAGGCACTTGATGCCGGCTATAAGGATCGCGACGTGCACGTCTTTTTAGTGGACAGCCACTGCGAAAAGGCCTTTTCAGCCGGCATTGATGTCGCCTACGTCAAAGACCTGGATGGCTGGGGGACGCGTGGTGTCGGACGTGAGTTGCACCAGACCTTCCTGGCCTTGAGAACGGTTGAAAAGCCCGTGGTTTGTGCGATTGACGGCCTGTGCCTCGGTGCCGGCCTGGAGTTTGCCTTGTCCTGTGATTTCATGCTCGCCTCCGAGCGGGCAAGATTCGGCCTGCCAAATATTCACCGTGGCATCCCGGCCATTGTGGAAGCGGCCATTTTACCACTTGCCGTGGGTATCCAGGCCACCCGCGAACTGGCATATCTGGGTGAGTTCTGGGATGCCGAAAAGGCACTGCAGCGGGGTCTGGTACAACAGGTAACTTCAGTTGAGACTTTAGCGGAGGAAGTCGATGTGTTGTGTGCCAAGCTGGCCGCAAAGCCCATCCAGGCACTGGGCACGCAAAAAGAAATTATTCACAAATGGATGACCACGGACCTGGAATCTGCCATTGATTTTTCGATCAACACCGTGGTCCTGAATTGGCTGACCAAGGACCAGAAGGAAGGTATGGGGGCGTTTCTCGAGAAAAGAAACGCCGATTTCAAGGGGGAATAATGATGTCCAAAACCATTGTTACCTGCGCGCTGACCGGTGCTCAACAAGGCAAGGAAACTAACCCAGCCCTGCCGGAGCAACCAGACGAAATTATCCACCAGGGGCTGGAAGCCTGGCGCGCCGGTGCCGCGATTTTGCATCTGCACGCCCGTGATGCCGCAGGCAAAGCGACGGGTGATGTTGAAATTTTCAGACGCATTGTAACCGGACTCAGGGACGCCGGTTGTGACGCGGTTCTGAACCTGACCACGGGTGGGGCGGTAGCCGGTCTGGGTATTGACGAGCGCCTGCGGGTGCTGTCTGAACTGCAACCGGAGATCGCTTCTTTTAGCGTGGGTGGCGGCAGCATGCTGGGACGTTTTGATGCCACCGAAGGCCAATGGAAGGGTGATCGTTTTGTCCAGCTATTTCGCTCTAACGAGGAACTTGAACGGGTGGCACGCCTGTTTAAAGCAAACGGCGTAAGGCCGGAACTCGAGGTTTATCATTCCGGCATGCTTAACAACATTGCAGCTTTGCACGCCCTGGGCGTACTCAATGAGCCTTTGTTGGTTAACATCGTAATGGGTATTCCCGGAGAATGCCTCAAGCCGAGCGTTAAAAATCTCCTCTACGTGGTGGAGCAACTTCCAGCAGGCGCCCAGTGGCTGGTGTCAGCCATCGGCGCGCGCAATCATTTCCGTATGCTGGGGGCGGTGCTGGCTATGGGCGGCCATGTGCGGGTCGGGCTGGAAGATAATGTGTACCTCAATCGGGGCCAACTGGCAGCTTCTAACGGTGAAATCGTCACCAAGGCGGTGCACCTGATCCACGAATTGGGTGCAGAGCCGGCCAGCCCCGCTGAGACCCGGGAAATTCTGAGACTGCAAACGTGAGATTGTGGATGTTTCAGATGGCGACGCCGACACCTTGTCAAAGGCCCCTAACCAACTGGGATCAATGGAGCAATGACCGATAAACTACTGCAGGAATTAGACCAGGGTATTTTGACCCTGACACTGAACCGTCCGGACAAACTCAACGCCATCGACCATGAGATGCTCGAAGCGCTGATCACGAGCCTCGATAACGCCGCTTCGGATTCACAGGTCCGGGTTGTCATCCTGGCCGGAGCCGGGAAATCGTTCTGCGGCGGAGCGGATATCACCCAGATGCTGGATCGCGACGCGACCGACTGGGAGGGGATCGTGGACCGGTACCTCGATCCGATCAGGGCCATCTCCAATATGGGCAAGCCCGTCATCGCGCGTTGTCACGGTAATGTGATAGGCGGTGGGCTGGGACTGGCCCTGTCCTGTGATTTTCGTATCGGCACAGAAACTTCACGTTACTGTGCGCCGTTTGTGAAGCTTGCGCTGGCGGGCTGCGATATGTCAGCGGGCTATTTTTTGCCACGTCTGGTCGGGCTCACCCATGCGACCGACATGATGATGACGGCGCGTTTCGTTGCCGCAGAAGAAGCGCGGCAGATTGGCTTGATAACCCGCCTGGTACCCGAAGCCGAACTCGATGATGCGGTGGCTTCGCTGGCAAGGCAGTTCGAACAGGGCCCGGGTAAAGCTTTGGCATTTACCAAATATGCCATTCGGCGCTCACTGGATCGCGACATGACTGCGGAGTTCGATTACGAGATCTTTGCTCAAGTACAATGCCTGCAAAGCGCAGAGCACCGCGAGGGCATTGCTGCCTTTCGGGAACGCCGCTCACCGGTCTTCAAGAGTGAATAAATGAGCCAGCTTGCTACCCAAACACCTTATTGCGATGCGGTCACCACACTCCCCACCTGCGTGCGTGATTCCAGCCGCAAACGCATTGCGTTGTTGACAGCTGCATTCCACATGACCGGGGACAAACATGACTGATCCCACACTTAGCCCTGAAGAAACTCAATTCCGCGACTCGGTGAGATCCTTTGTAGACAGGAAGATCCTGCCGAAGGCGACCGAGTGGGATCTGGCAGAGCGGTATCCACAGGAACTGTTCCGCGAATTCGGTGAGTTGGGTTGGTTGGGCATTACCTTTCCGGAAGAATTGGGCGGAAGTGGTGGCGGATCGGTGCTCTATGCATTGCTGTGTTCGGAACTTGCACGGGGCTCGGCTGCGATCGCGTTGGGAATGTATGTACACACTGCGCTGGCCAGTGCGGCAATCTACCGCTTGGGCAGTGAGCAGCAAAAAAAACGCTGGTTGCCCGCGGCCATGTCAGGTGAACGGGTAGGCTGTTGGGCCTACGCAGAATCCGGTGCTGGATCTGATGTTACTACGGTGGCGACCCGTGCCCTCAGGCATGGGGATAAGTATGTCCTTTCCGGCTCGAAAATGTACATCACCAATTCACCGTTTGCAGATTTTATGGTGGTCGTGGCATCCACTGCACCTGGAGATGGACTCAAGGGGCTGTCACTTTTCGTCGTTGAACGGGATAATCCCGGTGTCAGTGTCAGCGCCCCGCTGAAGAAACTCGGCATGGGTGCTTCCGAAATGGCAGAGATCGTGTTTGACAATTGCAGCGTGGCTGCGACTGACCGTCTGGGACCTGAGTCCGGTGGTTTTTTCGAGGCATTAAAAGTGCTGACGCTCGGTCGGATTGCCAGTGCGGCATTTGGCGTTGGACTGGGCTGGGCAGCCCAGCAGTCCGCGTTGACGTATTGCTCCGAGCGGGTCCAGTTTTCGCAGCCGCTGAGCAAGCAACAATTCATCAGGTTCACACTGGCGGATATGGCGACCCGTCTGACGGCCGCGTGGCAACTGACACTACATACGGCAAGGGTTGCCGACTCCGGGCACCGACATGACCTGGAAGCCTCAATGGCCAAGCTGTTTGCCTCCGAGACAGCCACCTGGGTGTGTGAACGTACACTTCACCTTTGCGGGGCGCAGGGTTATATGCGGGAAAGTGCAGCGCAAAGGTTTTATCGAGATTGTAAAGTGATCGAGCTGGGCGAGGGCACCAGCGAGATTCAGCGCGAGACTATTGCCCGTTTGATGGGAGTGTAATTGTGGGTGTTGCAGAACGTCGAAAACGAGAACGCGAAGCACGGATAATGGCGGTCCTGGACGCAGCGAGAACACTGTTGCTCGAAAAGGGCTTCAATGGCACAACCACGAGGCTGATCGCCGAGCGGTGTGAATTGTCTGAAGCAACCCTGTTCTTCTATTTTAAGAACAAGGACGAGATCTTCCTTTCATTGCTGTATGAAGGGATAGATTTCTGGGAATCCGCCCTCAGGAAGCTCCAGAAACTCGACCTGGATCCCGAGGAAAAACTGCTGCAGATTTGGTTGCAATTCGAGCTGATTCGAAAAGAACATCCGGAATACTATGTGCTTTCCGCCTACCTCGCCCGCCCGCACGCCACAGCCAATATTTCTGAGAGCATCAGGGTTAAAATTATTCGTGACTCCGGGGCAAATTTTCAACGCCTGGCTGATTTGCTTGAAGATATAAGCGGGCGCAGTGATGGGCATCTAATGGCAGATACGTTGTGGGCATGCTTTTTGGGCTTGACTGTGCTCGGTGGTTCACGCAAGAACCTCAAGGTGGAATCGCATTCAAGCGAGCGTGGCTTCATGCACGTTTTTGAATTTTTGCGTGATAGTTTTCTCATCGACTACGAAAATCAAAACACTGCCGGTGCAGATCTCCCAACTGGAAATGGAGCCGGGTAATTAATGACAGTAGACGCGGTCAGTAACAAGGTTATCCCGGACATCTTTGAACAAACTGCGAGCCGCCTGGGATCGCGTGTGGCGATCAGACAAAAGCTAAGGATTGGATGGCGTGAAATCAGTTGGCGGAAGTACGGTGAGCAGGTGCGCGATGTGGCACTTGGCTTGCTGGCGCACGGTTTGCAGCCGGGAGATCGCGTCTGCATTATCGGCCCCAACAGTCCCGAATGGCTGTTTGCCGATATTGGAACTCTGAGTGCCGGCGGTGTTAGCGTCGGTGTTTATACGACAAGTGCACCCGCCCAAATCGAATATATCCTGAAAGATTGCCAGGCCAGGTTTATTTTTGTGGCCGACAATGACTTGCTGAAAGGGGTGCTGGTGGCCCGCACCAATACGCCTGTTTTGCACCAAATTGTATTGTTCGATTCCTCGCAGGGAGATGATGCCGGAATTTGCTCACTGGACTTTTTGTGTGCTTCAGGACGCCGGTTCGGCGTTGAGAATCCTACCGCCTTGCAAGACGTACGCAAGCAGATAAAAGCGACTGATATGGCGACGCTGGTCTATACCTCCGGCACCACCGGGGCCCCGAAAGGCGCCATGATCAGTCATGCCAACATCCTGTATCAGATCAATGTGCAGGCGGTTTTACTGCCCATAGGGGA
This sequence comes from Gammaproteobacteria bacterium, assembly GCA_021772915.1. GTDB lineage: Bacteria > Pseudomonadota > Gammaproteobacteria > Xanthomonadales > SZUA-36 > SZUA-36. The sequence goes on from JAJFLB010000052.1 coordinate 36,278, forward strand.
AACTGACCAGCAGATTTCTTTCCTGCCCTACAGTCACATAGGCGAGCGCTTGCTGGGGGACTACCGCCATCTCGTAAACGGATCCACCGTGAGCTTCACACAAAACCAGGCCACCATGTTCGACGACATCATCGAAGTAGCGCCCCATATGTTTTTTGGTGTGCCACGGATTTGGGAAAAGTTTTACGCGACCGTTGTGGGTGCAATCTCAACCGCAACTCCATTGATGCGATACGCGTACGGAGTTGCCCTGTCCATTGGACATCGTGTGGCCGAGAGGAGACTCGACGGTAAGCGTGCACCACGATGGCTGAGTGTGCTCTACACGGTAGTCGACAAACTCCTGTTGCAGCGCCTCAAACGCTTGATCGGTATGCAGCGGGTGCGTTACGCAATCAGTGGTGGGGCACCCATTGAAGCCAACTTACTCAAGTATTTTCTTGCCCTGGGTCTCGATATGCGCGAAACATTCGGCCTGACCGAGAGCACCGGTGTGATCAGCATACCGCCGCTTGGCTGGTGCAAAGTGGGAATGGTCGGTCAGGCGATGCCAGGATCGAAAATACGCATAGCCGAAGACGGAGAGATTTTTGTCCGTGGTCCACAGGTGTTTCTTGGGTATTTTGGCAAGGATGAAGAAACGGCAAACGTCTTGCAAGCAGGCTGGCTCGCAACGGGCGACCTGGGCCAGCTTGACGAGGACGGATTTCTGCTTGTCACCGGGCGTAAAAAGGACATCATCATCACAGCAGCCGGCAAGAACATCTCACCGGCAGAAATCGAGAATCAGCTTAGATTCAGTCCGTACATTGCCGATGCCATGGTCGTTGGTGACGGCCGCAAGTATCTGGCCTGCCTGATTGGGATCAATTTCGAAGCCGTTGCCAGCTTTGCCCGTGAGCACGGTTTTGAATTCAACACCTTGGCCGATCTTTGCCACCTGGAAGAAATCAAGGTGCTGCTGCAGGCCGAGGTTGACAGGGCCAATGAACTATTTTCCAGGCCAGAACAAATCAAACGGTTTCATCTGCTGGATAGAGAGTTTAAACCGGGTGACGAGGAGATGACACCCACCATGAAGCTCAAGAGAAACGTCATCATAGAAAGATACAGAGACCTGATCGACGCGATCTACGACACCTGAAATTCCAACATCCGGCCCACGTCTTCTTCCGGGATACTGATGCAATCTGCGAGCGGATCAGGAAACCTGGCTCCTCTGCTCCTTCCAGTACGGTTCACGCAGGATGTTTTTCAATACCTTGCCCGCCCCGCTCAGTGGCAACGGCTCCTGTTGGAACTCAACGCTGCGCGGGCACTTGAAGCCGGCAATGGCCTGGCGGCAATGCGCCATCAGTTCCTCTTCGCTGATTTGCATGTTTTCCCTGAGTCGGACCACCGCGTGGACCCTCTCGCCCCATTTCTCATCGGGCACGGCGATGACGGCGCATTCAGCCACGGCGGGATGATACGAGATCACGTTCTCGACTTCCGCTGAGAAGACGTTTTCACCGCCGCTGACTATCATGTCCTTGAGCCGGTCAACAACGAACAAAAACCCGTCGTCATCCAGATAACCACCGTCGCCGGTGTGTAACCAGCCATTGCGGATTGTGGCTGCAGTCATCTCGGGCCGTTGCCAGTAACCCTGCATCACGTTGGCCCCCCGCACAGTGATCTCGCCGACGGTACCACACCTGACCTGCTGACCATGGTCATCAACTATATTCAATTCAACACCTGGAATTGCCTGGCCTGCTGCACGCAGCTTGCTCGAGCTGGGGCTATCCAGCAGGTGGTATTCATCCGGTAGCACAGTCACCAACGGCGATGCTTCAGTCTGCCCATAAGCTTGCAGGAACTTCACCCCTGGCAACATTTCTATCGCTCGGCGTATCAACGCTTCCGGCATCGGTGAGGCACCATAGATCAGGCATTTCAGGCTCGCCAGATCGTACTGTTCGAATTCGGTTTGGGTCAGCAACATATTGATCATCGTCGGCGCCAGAAACAAACGGTTGGCCTTGAACCGCTCAATGGCCGACAACACCGCCACGGGTTCAAATCCCGGGACGAAAACACTGGTACCGCCAAGCACCGGCACGATATGACACATCAGGGCGCCGGCGACGTGGAACAGGGGCGCTGCCTGCAAAATTATCTCTTCACGCCGGAATCCCAAGGCCAGAATTGACTGCAGTACGTTGCTGGCCAAATTACGGTGACTGAGCATTACGCCCTTGGCCCTGCCGGTGGTCCCGCCGGTATAATAAATCGCTGCCAGGTCATCGTTGCCGCGGCCAACGTCCGCTATGTCCGTTGCACCGGCGATTAGCTCCTCCAGTAGTACTGCATCTCCGTAGGCGTTGTCCTCGTCCAAAAAGATGATTTTCGGTCTGGACTCAACTCGCTCCAAAATGGCCGGCAGGAACGCCACCATGGCGGAATCAATCAACAATACCGCGCACCCTGAATCGTTCAGCTGGAAGGCAATCTCGGGTGCGGCGAGCCGGGTATTGAGAGGCACCAATACGCCTCCCGCCCACGGTACTGCGAACAGCGCCTGGAAATAACGGTCGCTGTTCAATGCCAGGATTCCGACCCGGTCCTGGGGCTCAACTCCCAGCGACTTCAGCCCTCCGGCGAAGCCAGCGACGATAGCCACGAATTCGGTCCAGGTGAATTTACGCTCGTCCATTTTCGTAGCGTAGCCGCGACCATTTACCTGGGCTGCACGGTGGATTGATTGAGTTAGAGATAACATGGAATTCTTACCCAGTTTGAAGAGCAGATTAGTAACAAAGGTTTGCGGTTTGAAATCTATTCAAAGCTTCGCTCTAAAACACTTGACTGCACACCTTAATAATGAATATTATTCATATTTCAAGTACCACACAACAATTAACTTATATTCAACTAAAGTGTAGCAGGCTGTGCCAGTAAAAATATCAGGGGTGGGCTGGCATCTGCCGGACATTCAGCCACCAACAGGCAAGACGGAGCGCGCCATTCCGGTCATGGTTTACCGAGCGGTACGCGCTTGCCTGGATGATGCCTCACTTACCATGCCTGAAATCGAGGCGGTGGTGACCGCGTCTGCAGACCTGTGGGATGGCAAAACGGCTTCCAACATCGCCATAACCGAGGCGGTGGGGGCGGTGATGAAAGCGGAAACCCGCATTTCCGGCGACGGGCTTTTGGCCCTTATGCACGGCGCGATGATGATACTGTCAGGTCACTACCAGCGGGTGCTGGTGGTCGCTCATGGCAAGTGTTCCGAGGCTGACGTAGACGCTGTATCCAATTGGTGTTTCGATCCTGTTTATCAACAAACTCTGGGAGTGACTGATTCCCAGGCCCTGTCCCTGCAGTGCCAGGCGATAAAAATGCGAGCCGCGGAAATGACCGGTGAAGAATCCATCGGAGCCCTTGTCCGTGCACCAAGCTGGAGTGATTCGTGTGGGCTGACGGTTCGCCAGGGCGATGGCGCCTGCGCAGTGGTTATAGAGGCTGGTGACGATGGCATTGTACTGGAAGGTTTTGGTTACGACCTGGACGCGCACTACTTGGGTGACAGGGATCTCTCCCGGTGTGACGGTTTGGCACGGGCGGCAAAAAGGGCCTACGAGATGGCAGGACTGCCAGATTCGCAAACCGACATCAATCGCCACTACTGGTCACTGCGTGCAGCCTTGCAATTGCCTCCGTGGGCCGAAGCAATCGGTGCCTGCTCCTTCATTGAGGGTCTGGCAACATTGCCCAATGAACGGCATCAGATCCAGTGGTCCGGATTGCCACCTTTCGCAGCCGGCATGCAGCGCCTGATCGCAGGCGTTAAAGATTTGCGGGAAAGTCCTGGGTCAGACAGGTCCCTGATTCATGGCTGCCATGGACCGGCCGGGCAAATGCAGGCAGTCTGCCTGCTACACAGCGACGGCGGGCCCTGCTGATGGCCTGCCCTTATATTGCACCGCTAAGACCCGCAGGGCCAACGCGCAGTTCCGACCACCAGATGATCGGGATACAGGCATGCTCAAAGGGTGCAACATGAAGGCCAGACCCGTCGCGATAGTTGGCACTGGCCAGACCCGCCACCGTAAGGCACGTCCCGATGTGCACCAGGGTGAAATGGTTCAGGAAGCAGTAAACCTTGCCCTGTTAGACGCAGATCTGAGCTGGGATGATATCGACGCCATTGTGCTGACCAATATGGAGCTGTTTGAAGGCCGCGCACTACCGGATTTGTGGTGCAGTGAATTCGCCGGCGGTTTGGGCAAGCCAGTTATGAAAGTAGCCACCGGTGGCACCTCGGGCACATCCGGTGCCATTGCGGGGCTACTGCAGGCTGCCTCCGGTTTGTTTGACACCGTGTTGGTAGTAGGCTGGGAGAAGCATTCTGAGGGCTCTACCCAAACCGGAATGTCGCTGACCGATCCTGCCTGGGATCGTCACATTGCCGCCGGTGCTATCGGTAATTTTGCACTCTCCATCTCGCAGTATGTTGCTGAACGGGGCGTCACCGGCGAGCAAGCTGCCATGGTGGCAGTGAAAGCCCGGCGCAACGGAGCCCTCAACCCCAACGCGCATGTAAAGGATGCCGGGATTACAGTCGAAAAGGTATTGGCCTCACCAATGTTGGCTGAGCCTGTTCATCTGCTGGATATGTGCCCCCAGTCCGACGGCGCTGCCGCATTGATCGTTGTGGGTGGTGACAAGACCCGGCGTTATAAGAACCCAGCCTGGTTTCGGGGTTCAGCCACTCGTCACGACCAACCCTATATTGGTGATCATGATAAGCGCATGGTTATGATGCGCACCTTGCGCAGCGCGGCACAGGAGGTTTATAGGAAAGTGGGGATTGGCGATCCTTTCAAAGAAATAGATATCGCCGAAATATACGAACCGGTTTCCTATGCGGAGTTGGCCTGGTACGAGGCTCTGGGTTTTTGTGCAGAGGGAGACGCCGGCAAATTGATCGAAAGCGGCGCCACTCAAATCGGCGGTGACTTACCGGTTAATCCTTCCGGTGGCGTGCTTTGTTCCAACCCGGTGGGCGCCACCGGTGTGATACGTGTAGCGGAAGCAGCCAGACAACTGCATCTCAAGGCAGGTGATTATCAGGTGGATGGTGCCCGCCGGGCACTGGTTAGCGGTTATGGCGTTTATACCTGGAGTGATGTGCTGTTTTTCTCGGCTGAGAGACCGTGAGGGACGACATGCAAGAAAACAACTCAGAATACCTCTTCTCCAGCATCACCATGGATCTAAGCTGGAACACGGATGTGGGTGAAACCATGGCCGGTTTCTTTCAGCGTCTGAAAGCCGAACGACGTTTATACGGTACACGTTGTTCAAATTGTCTGCGTGTTTACCTGCCACCCCGACCCGTGTGCGGTAACTGTTGGCAACAGATGAATGACTGGGTCGAACTCGGTGAGCAAGGAACTATCGTTGGCAAGACTGTGTGCTATTACGAGATACTGGATTCCATGACCGGAAAACCACGCACAACCCCGTTCGTGTTGGGGCTGATTCAGATTGATGGCGCCGACACCACGCTCAACCATTTTGTAGAGACCCCTGATCCGGACCACGTCAGTATTGGTGATCGGGTGGAAACCGTTTTGCGCGATACCCTGCAAGGCAATGTCGGCGACATCGTACATTTTCAATGGTTGGGTCCACCAACAACATCAAGTCAAGGCTCCAAAAAATGAAAAAGTATCAGCAGTTGCGAGCGAGTGTTCATCTACCTTTCAGCTTCGCGGTTGGCGCAACTGCCAGCCGTTTCTATCGCGCCCTGCGGGACGAGAAAACCATCTACGGGACGCGCTGTGACAACTGTCAGCGTGTTTCCGTGCCAGCCCGCTCCTTTTGTTCTCACTGTTGTAAGACCATTGACCACCACCAGACGGGTCAGTGGATAGCCTTGCCAGAATACGGAACCTTGATTGGCTGGTGTGAAACACCGAATAAAGATGGGTTTTTTACGGCGCTGATTCAATTGGAAGGAGCCGACAATCTTCTGTTACACCGGGTCGGTCAGTGTGACGCAGTATTGCTTCACAAAGGCTTACATTTGCGGGCGGCTTGGAAAGCTTCCGCTGCGGGGACGATTACGGATATTGTCTGTTTCAAACCGGAGAGAAGAGCGTGAGCATTCTGGTTGAAACTCGGGGTCGGTTAAGAATTCTTACCATCAATCGCCCACAAGTGAAAAATGCACTGGACATCGATACAAGCCGGGTACTGGCGCAACACTTTATTGAGTTTTGTGATGACCCTGAAGTCTGGGTGGCAATCATTACCGGCAGCGGTACAGAATCCTTTTGCGCTGGCGGCGATCTGAAAAAAATAGGCACCTATTATGCCAGTATGACACCCGCCGAGCGGCTCAACCGGGGCGAGACTGAACCAGGCTTTGGTGGCATAACCCGCAACCTGCCGGTGTGGAAACCTGTCATCGCCGCCATCAATGGCTTTTGTCTGGCAGGTGGGCTGGAAATCGCTCTCGCCTGTGACCTGCGCGTGGCAGAAGAACATGCCAGTTTTGGTTTGACCGAGGTGAAGTGGGGAATCATCCCCGGAGCCGGTGGAACCCAGCGCCTGCCACGCTTGATCGGTGTGGACAGGGCGTTGGATCTTATCCTGACCGCCCGCAAAATGCCCGCAGAAGAGGCTCTGCGGTGCGGTCTGGTATCCCGCCTGGTACCTGCCGGTCAGGCCCTGGAAAAAGCTGTCGAACTGGCGGAACAGATTTGTGAAAACGCGCCGCTGGCGGTGAGAGCTGCAAAAGAGGCCGTCATGCGTGGGCTGGATATGCGTCTGGAAGAGGGTTTGCGCCTGGAGCAGCTTCTGGCTGAACCCCTGCGCCAGTCAGATGACGCCAAAGAAGGCCCCCGGGCTTTTGCCGAAAAATGCAAGCCACAATTCAGGGCTAGGTAACCGTGGTCAAAGCCACTTTCACCCGGAGCGTAACCATTGCAACAGAGGTATCGCTGGCGGGTGCAAGAAGCAAAATACTATTAACCCTGAAGTATTCCGGGCTAAACAGCGTAGGACTTTTAATTTGAATTACATCACAGGAGCCAGGAAAAATGTCTGAAAAAATTGCTGCAATTGACGCGTGGGGCAGCTGGATTCCTCCAGAAGGCGCCAAAACGTGGCCGGAATCCTTTCATCATGCATTTAAGAATTACAAGTCTGATCCACGTATTTTGTCGGGTATGAGTATCGAAGAAATGATCGACGATATGGATCAGGCGGGCGTGGATATGGTTGTTTTGTCTTCTTTCCAGTTTGACGGTGTGGATGTGGTCACCAACGGACAAGTGGCAATTGCTGCGAAAAAGTATCCCAGGCGTTTTGTCGCCTGCGGTACGTTGGACCCGCGCGGCAAACCTATGCAAGTGCTGGCTGAACTCAAGCAGATGAAAGAAGAATACGACATGGTCTGCCTGCGGCTGGAGCCTTATGCCTATGGCGATGGTATCAAAGGTGCGCCGCCGACCGAAAGAATGTATTGGCCACTTTATGCCAAGTGTTGTGAGCTGGATATGGCAGTCGCCATCCAGGTTGGCCACACAGGCCCCCTGTTGCCTTCCGAAGCAGGACGACCCATCTATCTGGATGAAGTGGCGCTGGCATTCCCCGAACTACGCATTATTGGCGCCCATCTGGGACAACCGTGGCATGAAGAGATGATGGTCCTGGCCTGGAAACACCCCAATGTCTATATCGAGACTTCCGCGCGGGTACCCAAGCACTGGCCGCAGAGCTTTGTGAAGTTTTGTGACACCTACGGTCAGGACAAAACCCTGTGGGCCACAGATTACCCATTGCTGCCGTTCGATCGTTGCATCAATGAAATTGATGATCTTGATATTCGCGCTACAGCAAAAAAAAAGCTGTTACGTGATAACGCGATCCGGGCGTTCAAGCTGCAGGATAGGGTCTGATGAAAGCGGCGCTGTTCAAAAACGCCCAGGAACCTTTGCAGGCAGGTGAGATTGAAGCCCCTGCCCCGCAGGCCGACGAGGTATTGATCGACATCAAGGCCTGCGGTATTTGCGGCACGGATGTCCATATCGCCAAAGAAGGCAGTATTCCCACTGCCTTCACACCCATTGCGCTGGGCCACGAGCCGGCGGGCGTCATTGCCGGTCTCGGCAGTGCGGTGAGCAACTGGCACCTTGGCGACAGGGTGGCGTGTTACCCGGCGGCTTTTTGTGGGCAGTGCCCGGCCTGTGAAAATGGCCGCGAAGGGCTTTGTTTCAAGTCGGAAATTTTCGGTATCGGCCGTCATGGCGCCATGGCTGAGCAGATGGCCGCACCGGCGCGCTGCCTGGTGAAACTACCCGACAGCATCTCATTCGAAGTAGGGGCTATTCTTACCGACGCAGTTTCCACGCCTTATCACGCGGTGGTGCGCCGCGCCCAACTGGTGGCAGGGGAAAGTGTGGTAATTATCGGCTGCGGTGGGCTGGGTAGCCAGGCTGTCCGTTTTTGCAAGCTCTTTGGTGCCGCACGCATCATTGCCGTCGACCGGAACTCGGCAGCGCTGGAGGCAGCAGAAAAAGCTGGTGCCACCGATGTGATTCTGGCTGGCGACGAACCTGCCAACAAACTGGTCAAAACACTCACCGCTGGCACTGGTGTCGATGTTGCTTTCGAGTTTGTGGGTGCGTCCCGAACCATCGATACGGCTGTGCGCTGTCTGCGCCGGGGTGGCCGTGCAGTGGTGGTGGGGATCGGTACGGAGAAAATCCAACTGCCTGCGGTGCGCACGTTTGTAGGTAATGAATATGAACTGCGTGGCTCCATGGGACTGGATTTACAGGATCTCAAAGATGTCGTAGCGCTGGTCGAAGCCGGCAAGCTGCAGCTGGACGGTACAACCCATGGAATTTCAATCAACGCGGTGGATAGTGCACTGGTCCTTCTGCAGCAAGGGCGGGCAGAGCATGCACGCTACGTGGTGACGGTGTGAACGATGATGCGGGAGCAAAAGGAAATGAAACAGAATGACACCGAGTGCGGGGCGGTAGTGACCGAGTACCAGGGTAACATTGCCCATATCCAGTTCAACCGCCCGGAAACCCTGAATGCGGTCAACGGTGAGTTCTGCAAGGGTTTGCAGCAAGCGATACTTGCTGCTGAATGCGAAGACTCTGTCAAGGCTGTATTGCTGTCCGGTCGTGGCCGTGCGTTTTGCGCGGGTGGTGACCTCAACGCCATCAAACGGCTTTGCGACATGCATGCCGAACAGCTTCACGCAAGGCTGACCAAGGATTTTGCCGCCGTACAACAGGTTTATAACTGTACCAAACCCACGGTAGCAGCGGTTCACGGTGCCGTTGTGGGCGGTGGCACCGGTATTGCTGCTGCTTGTGATTTTGTGATTGCTGAAGAAGGGACAAAATTTGCCTTCCCCTTCCTGGATCTCGGCATTATTCCCGATATGTGCATCATTTACGTACTAAGCCAAAGGACAGGCTTGCAGGCGGCACGCCGATTACTGTTGCGTGGTACCCGTATCAAGGCAGACGAGGCCAGGCGGTTGGGCCTGGTGGATGAAATCTGTCAAACAGGCAGCCTGCTCACCGCTGCCATGGCACTGGCGGAAGAACTCGCCGGTAAAGCCGGCCCGGCATTGAGTTTCGCCAAACAACATCTCAACCAAGTCAGCCAGTACACGTTTGCTGAGTCAATGGAAAAAGAGATCCTGCGACAAAGCCTGCTGTGGAAAACCAGTGAAGTCCGACAGCGTTGTGATGCCATGCTCAAGTCGTTGGCAAAGAAGCAGGCATAAATCAAATGCTTGGGTCGGGCGCCAGCCAACGAAAGGAACGAAAAGAGCGTGAAAAAGATGCACGCAAGCAGGACATTTTGCACAAGGCGATAAAGGTCTTCAGCCGGCGGGGATTTGTTAAGACCAGCATGGAGCAGGTGGCGGATGAGACCTCGTTGGCGGTGGGGACGCTGTACCGCTATTACAGTAGTAAAGAAGAACTCTATGTTTCCATCGTGTTTGAAGCGATCGCAACCATGCACGAAGGTCTCCAGCAGATCGCCGAAAGTGACGCTCCATCGACTCAAAAGCTGGACAAAATCTGGACTTATTTTTATCAGTTCTACGAGACAAACCCGATGTATTACCAAGCATTTTTGTTCTTGCATGACCCCGGTTTTGCCGACGCATTTTTCAAAGCTGCTTATGGCTCGGTCGAGCGCTGTTCTTCAAAGAGTTTCCAGGTGCTGGCTAGGGTGATACAAGAAGGGGTTGAAGGTGGCGATTTTTATCCTGACAAGCCACATGAAGTTGCTGACTATCTGTGGTCGGCCTTCGTCGGTCTGGTCAACCTAGCGGAAACACGAAAACAGCTTGGGACTACTGCATCGAACTTGCAGGAGTTGCACCGCGCAATGTGGCAAAAGGTCCGGCGCACCATCGTGCTGACCAACAACGGTCATTCGAGTACTCACTAAAGGAATCCAGATAATGTTAAAGATAAGCAATGTCGATTTTTTGAATCTGGAGCGCGAATTCACCGACGAAGAGTTGCTGGTCAGGGACAGCGTCAGGCGATTTGTTCAAGAACGTTTTCTTCCATATGTCGAAGATCACTACAATGATCATACCTTTCCGCTGAAAATCATCCCGGAAATGGGCCAACTGGGGCTGCTGGGTTGCAACCTGGAAGGCTATGGCTGCACCAAACTCTCGGCAGTAGCCTATGGCCTGATGCAACAGGAGTTGGAGGCGGGAGATGCCGGTTTGCGCAGCGCCTGCTCGGTGCAGAGTTCACTGGTGATGTACGCGATTCACACGTTTGGCAACGAGGCCCAGAAAAGAATGTGGTTGCCGCAGATGGCAACAGGCGAAGCCATCGGCTGTTTTGGCCTCACCGAACCGGATTATGGTTCAAACCCAACGGGTATGCGCGCGCGCGCGGAGGAAACTGCCAACGGTTACAAACTCAACGGTACAAAAGTCTGGATAACCAATGGCACCGTGGCCGATGTGGCAGTGGTTTGGGCTAAACTGAATGGTGAGATACGGGGCTTTCTCGTGGAGAGGGGAACGCCCGGGTTCTCCGCGACAGAGATCAGACGCAAGCTCTCTTTCCAGGCTTCGGTCACCGCCGAGCTCAATTTTGCTGGTTGTGAGATCCCAGGTGAAAATATTCTGCCCGAGTCCCGGGGTGTAAAATCCCCACTTTCCTGCCTGATGCAGGCGCGTTTTGGCGTGGCTTGGGGCGCAATAGGCTCCGCCAGCGCTTGCTACAATGAGGCAGTCCAATATACAAAGGACCGTCTGCAGTTTCACAATCAACCACTGGCTTCCCACCAACTGGTCCAGGCCAAGTTGGCTGATATGTTAACCGGTATCACCCGGGCGCAATGGCTGACCCTGCAGGTATCTCGTCTCAAAGACTGTGGAGAACTGCGTCATCAGCATGTTTCCATGATCAAGATGAACAATACGGAAATGTCGCTTGATTGCGCCCGCAAGGCACGCGCCATGCTTGGCGGAAACGGTATTTCCAGTGAATACCCGGTTATGCGTCACATGTGTAACTCGGAAACAACCGTGACGTACGAGGGCACGACGGATATTCACAAATTGACGCTGGGTCGTGATATTACCGGCATTTCAGCTTTTTAACTGCTTCCCCATGTCGAGACAGCAAGTAGATGGCAGACGCGGGCACCAGACTGGGTGTTGCACCAATCACGCAGGGACTTGAGCATGTTACTTAATGATATCCGGGTGTTGGATTTTGGCCGTTACATCGCCGGTCCATTCTGCGCTGCACTACTGGCGGATATGGGGGCCGAGGTAATTCGCATCGAGCGTGTCGACGGTGGAGAGGACCGCTATGTGGCCCCGGTAGCCCAGGACGGCAGTGGCAGCATTTTTATGACGGCCAACCGCAACAAGAAAGGCATGACCCTTAACCCGATGAAGCCGGAAGGTCGTGAGATCGTCAAAAAATTGGTCGCGAGTGCCGACGTTGTCGTGGTCAATATGCCGCTGGCCGCGCTCAGAGCCATGGGGATCGATTACGACAGCCTCAAAGCAATTAGGGAAGATATTATTCTGGTGATGGCTTCGGCTTTCGGTTCCAAAGGCCCCTATGCCGACAAAATAGGATTTGACACCGTGGCCCAGGCCATGTCCGGTGCCATGCATCTGAGTGGTTTTGCTGGCCAACCCACCCGTGACGTAGTGCTGTTTGAGGATTACGGCACCAGTCTTTGCGCGGCCTTCGGCGCGATGTGCGCACTGCTTGAGAAACAAAGTAGTGGACAGGGCCAGTGTGTCGACACTTCCCTGCTGGCCACCAGCATCAACTTCATGAACAACCTTCTGATCGAGCACCGGGTTACCGGTAAGGTGCGGCACCAGCAGGGCAACCGCAGCTTTTACGCAGCGCCGGCCGATACCTATAAAACCCGGGATGGCTGGATTGTGGTTTCCGTGGTAGGCAATCCGGTCTTCAAACGCTGGGTCGAACTGATGCAACGCCCGGACCTGCTCACACATCCCAAGCTTCAGGATGATGAAGGGCGTGCCGAAAACGTGCAGCTTGTGGATGAAGTAATGCTGCCCTGGTGTTTGGAACGTAGCAGCAAAGCGGCTTTGGGCTCCCTGGAGCAAGCCAGGATTTCGTGTGGTGAGGTTTATGATCTGTCTACGGTAATGGATGATCCACAAGTGAAGTCGCAACAATTATTTAAACCCGTGCACTACCCTGGCACCCAACAATCGATTCCCATCGCCGACACACCGGTACGTTTGTCACGTACCCCGGGCAACATTCGCTCTGCCCCGCCTGTATTGGGACAGGACACTGATGACCTATTGCTATCCTTGGGCTATGACCAAACTGCACTGGACGAGTTGCGGACAAAACGGGTAATTTAGAGCGGTAATCGTATTTCAAGCAAGGAAAGCAAGTACACGATTTTCATGATGGTTCACCAGTTGGCGCCAATTCCCGCAGACTGGTTGCCAGTGATATTAACTGGGGTCTTCAAAATATTTCCAACCAAACTGTATGGCGGTGGTTACAGTCTGTTGCGAGCCCGTCTCCATGTACGTGTTGCACCATGGTTTGCCTACATCATAGTGACCGCCGTCAGCTTGACGCTACAACCAACGCATTTATCTGAACAATATCGCCAAATCGGCTTGACGGAACCACTGACACTGGGTGTACTTCACCCTCAATTGTGACTTATGTCCAGTACTGTTCAGGGACACCCGTTATGCACACCATCGACACGCACAGTTTTCCACAACGCACCGACGAAACCGGCTCATCAAGCAGCAAAAACTGGCTGGTCATGAAGTTTGGCGGCACCAACGTCTCATCCGAGGCGCAGTCGACAACGATCCGTGACCCGGTCCGCGAACGGCTGGCGGCCGGCTTCCGCCCGGTGGTTGTGCATTCGGCGCTTGCAACAGTCTCGGCCACACTCGAGACCATGCTGAATGCGGCGCTCGCTGGTAGTTACCAGCCCAAGCTCGAGCAGGCAATTGCGCTGCATTCCGACCTCGCTGACACCTTAGGGACTGACGGGGAGTTGATACTCGGCGGTTTTTCTCCGAGTTGGAACAGTTACTCGAAGATGTCCGAGTATAAGAAAAACAAACGCTAGATTCACTTGAAACTCAAAGTACCAGACATGCACTCACAGCCATCGTTCAATCGAAATGGCGCGCAAATTGGTCAACCTTGTGCGCTCAGATCCAAATATTGATTGTCGTATTCGGCTTGCTTCAGATTACGGAGGGTGTTCTGCTGGTACCGCGAAAAACAAGACTGCCTGGTGCGGTCTTAGCTACCGCGGCACTTGTTGTATCAACCGTTTTGATTTTTGTTGGAGGCAATTTGGCGTTTGGCTTGTTTTCAATTTTACCGATTGCATTGGCGGGCGCGGTTATTTACCAGTCTGCGGGAAATACACACAACAAATCATTGGCAGCACGGAATTAACGCCCTAACCCACGACCTGCTTTTCCCGCCCCATCCCAAGGCTTTGGTTACAACCAGGCACCATCGTTTCTGCGGTCTTTCCCGTTTTCGTGTTCTGGCCTTGGGTAAGGTTCTGCGCACAGGTTCGACAAAATCGTCAGGCGCGATGTTCGAATGCGGTCGCTTAGCGACAAGCCCGACATTTTTAACGGTTAGTTTTCGTTAACGTCTTGCCGCCTATGGACAATTCCTTAAGCAAAAGTCGCTGAGGTTTGGCACCCGGTTTCTTGATCTCATCGGTTTGGATCAACAGGTAATCCAGTTCCGGAGCAATCCAGAGGAAAACGGTGGTGTCCTTATCCGGTCGCTCCTGTCTGAATTTTATGGTTTGAAATTCTCCCAGTGGCGTATCCAATACCTCGGTACCGAGCCGGTGGAAATTAACGTATATCAGGCGCTCCGCGTCGGTGGCTGTGTACTCAAGCAGTTCGCGGGAGGGTGAGTTCATCAAATCGACACGCATCTGAATTTGATAGCTGAGCTTGTCCTGGGTGTGCTGCGGTAAAGAAAGGGCTGCTTGCTTTGGCTTCTTTAGGTCAACTACGGTGGCATCTTCCCAATTAAACTGCAGTTGTCTGTTGCGTTTTTTACCGAAGCCTTTGCGTTTGTAGACATAGTCCGACGGAATTACGGATACACCGTCAGACAGTATACTGACACTTTTTTCATGTCTTTTGAAAAACAGCTTCTTGGCATTGGTGCTCAGGGTCAACTCTGATCCTTGCACCTGAAAACTGCGCAGAATTTTTACCTTGAACCCACCCACTTTTGCCTGATAAACGGCCTCGTACGATCTCAGATCAATGGCCTGTGCGCCCGAAGTGAAGCCCAGGGCGGTGGCGAATAGAAGTAATGTTTTCAGATTAATCAACGGTTACATTTCCCATTATCCAAATTTGACCGAGGTCAAAACTACTGTTGAAGAGATTCAGTTTGTCCGGGACAAGTGTGGACACTTTCTGTGCACTGCCGACGCGCTGCAATTCAGTTTCCGTGGTAATCCTTTGACCTCCTTGAAGCCAATAAAATCCCTGGTCATGATACAGCCTGCCTGACCCGCTGTCCCGGGCGCGCGTTTTGTGTGGCAACAATGTACCAGTGGTGACGCTTGTATCGTTGGATTTAGGAGTGCAGGTCACGGCAGCTCTGCTCGGGTTTTGGAGGCATAGAGATAAATAAATATTTATGTTGCCAAAGACGCACATTTGTATATATTGCAGAGGTTGAACGTCAATCAGCAAATTGGAGTTATGATTTTGATTGATACACAGAAACCCGCTCTTGACATTGAGGCAACTCGATCATCGCCCGATGGTCAGAGCGAGATTTTGTCGTCCGGTGCACTGGAATTTTTGGCCCAAATGGCCGAGCGCTTTACGCCCGGGTTGGAATCATTGTTGTCGGCACGTCGACAGCGCCAGGCTGGGTTTGATCAGGGTACTGTACCCGGATTTGACCCCGCGACAGCCGGCATCCGGGAAAGCGACTGGCAAGTCGCCCCGATCCCGGTTGAGGTTGAAGACCGTCGCACCGAGATTACCGGTCCCGTGAATCGCAAGATGGTGATCAATGCATTGAATTCGGGCGCTCAGGTCTACATGGCTGATTTTGAAGACTCTACTGCGCCAACCTGGACCAATGTTATCGATGGTCAGTTGAACCTGCGTGATGCCATTCGCCGCCAGATCGATTTTTCTGCTGCGGGTGGCAAGAGTTACGCACTTGGCGACAAGACTGCTGTATTGATGGTCCGTCCTCGCGGACTGCACCTGAAAGAGAAACACCTCACGCTGGCTGGTCAGCCGATACCGGGTGCGCTTGTCGATTTCGGGCTATTTTTGTTTCACAACGGGGTTGAACTGCTCAAAAGCGGTAGCCGACCTTACTATTATTTGCCCAAGCTGGAGCATCACTCCGAAGCCGCCTGGTGGGAAGAAGTGATTGCCTGGTCCGAGCAACAGTTGGGCCTGGAGCTTGGCACCGTGCGTGTGACGATCCTGATCGAGACCTTGCCGGCGGTGTTTCAGATGCACGAGATACTGCACGCTTTGCGGGACCGGATTCTGGGTCTGAACTGCGGTCGTTGGGACTACATATTCAGCTACATAAAAACCTTCCGAAATCATCCGGAGCGGGTGTTACCTGACCGTGGCCAGATCGGTATGACAGTACCGTTTCTGTCCAGTTACTCGAAACTGTTGATTCAAACCTGCCACGCGCGGGGGGCGTTCGCGATGGGGGGAATGGCGGCACAAATCCCCATACGTGGGGATGAGGAAGCGAACTCGAAGGCCATGGAAAATGTCCGTATGGATAAGGAACGCGAGGCCGGCAATGGCCATGATGGCACCTGGGTTGCACATCCGGGGCTGGAGCCACTGGCGAGGGCTGAATTTGATCGGGTACTGCAGGGTCCCAACCAGATTGCTGAGAAGCTCGCGGGCTTTGCTGCGAGAGCCGAAGATCTGACAGAAGCCTCCACAGGGACTATCACCCTGGCCGGCGTCCGCAAGAATATCCGGGTCGCGATCCAGTACCTGGCGGCCTGGTTGTCTGGCAATGGCTGTGTGCCCATTGATCACCTGATGGAGGATGCGGCCACCGCAGAGATAGGCAGAGCCCAGCTGTGGCAATGGGTCAGGCATGCAGCGTTTATGGATGACGGTCAACAAGTTACCCGGGATGTGTTGACCAGACTGTTCGGAGAGGAAAGACAGCACTTGTTGACGCAGGCAGCAAGTGATCATAGCGACGCAATTAACAAGGCCACGGACTTGCTGTGGGAAATGACGGACAATGAGGAATTGGCCGAGTTCTTGACCCTGCAGGCCTATGAGCTACTGCCTGATTGATGATCCGCGACCGTGGTTGGAGGAAAGGGAATATGAAAACGAGCACTGAATTGCGTGATGATTGGGATTCCAATCCGCGTTGGAATGGAATTCGCAGGGATTATTCTGCCGAAGACGTAGAGCGTTTACGTGGCAGCGTGCAGGTAGAGTACTCACTGGCCCTGCAAGGAGCCGAAAAGCTCTGGCGGGCCATGCAGGAGGAACCGTTCGTTAACGCATTGGGGGCACTGACCGGTAACCAGGCCATGCAACAGGTTAAAGCCGGTCTGAAGGCAATCTACCTGTCCGGTTGGCAAGTCGCTGCAGATGCCAACTTGGCGGGGCAGATGTACCCGGACCAGTCCCTTTACCCGGCTGATTCTGTACCCAACGTTGTGCGCAGGATTAACAATGCCCTCATGCGCGCGGATCAGATACATCACGCGGAGGACGATGACTCGGTGGACTGGATGGCACCCATCCTGGCAGATGCAGAGGCGGGCTTTGGCGGGGTTCTTAACGCCCACGAGCTGATGAAGGCCATGATCGAAGCCGGTGCGGCGGGTGTGCACTTTGAGGACCAGTTGGCGTCAGCCAAGAAGTGTGGGCACATGGGTGGCAAGGTGTTGGTGCCGACTTCAGAGGCAGTGGCCAAACTTTCTGCTGCCCGTCTTGCAGCAGATATTATGGGTGTGTCGACGGTCCTGTTCGCACGAACCGACGCCATGGCCGCTGGGCTGTTGACCTCGGACATTGACGAACATGACCACGATTTTGTCACCGGTGAACGTACAGTTGAAGGGTTCTTTGTTACCCGGCCCGGCATCGAGCAGGCCATCTCGCGCGGATTGGCCTATGCGCCTTATGCCGATCTGTTGTGGTGTGAAACCGGTAAGCCGGACCTGGAGCAGGCACAGAAATTTGCTGATGCCATCCATGACCAATACCCCGGCAAGTTATTGGCATACAACTGTTCACCTTCGTTCAATTGGAGGAAAAACCTGGATGACGAAACCATTGCGCGGTTCCAGCGCGAACTGGGTGCCATGGGATACAAGTTCCAGTTCATTACACTGGCTGGTTTCCACGTGCTGAATCATGGCATGTACCAGCTCGCCAGGGGCTACAAGCAAAGCCAGATGTCTGCCTACGTACAGTTACAGGAAGCTGAATTTGCGGCCGAGGCTGATGGCTATACGGCAACCAAACATCAACGCGAAGTGGGCACGGGCTATTTTGACGCGCTAACCCAGGCAATCAGCCATGGCACTTCCTCCCTCTCCGCGCTTTCAGGGTCAACAGAAGAGGAGCAGTTTGAGGAAGACGACTGACCGTTCGTAGGACCGAAGAGCTAGCTCTTCGGGAACCTGACTGAGTTGGCACCACCCGTGTTGACGGATAGCTTTCCAGAAAAGCTTGCCTTTTCCCCACACGACTTTTTTTGAGCCTGTAGAAAAGGCGCAATATCGTCCCGGTCGATCTGCAGATCATTCTGGTAAATTCGTTTTCTCAACCAGGGAACCGAAATAAAGCGCATTAACCCAGAGACGTTCCGTCCCCCGCCAGAAGCCACGGAACAATGGATTGTTCGCAAAACGCACCAGCAGTCCCGCCCCATGCCGCTCGGCTATCACGGCAGGCTGGTTACTCATCTCGGCCAGACGCTCCGGACCAATGTAGCCACTAATCAGCGGGGAGGACGAATAGCGAACAGGTGTTGCAAACGGGTTTTCGCTGGCTTTAAGGAGCGTCGTTCCGCGGCGAAATAAAGGCAGTTTCTCCCGATATCCGAAAGCAATAGGATGGGTTGGGTCTAGTCGCGTGGACACGATCGCACCGCCGATGGTCAATCGGGCTTTCTCATTATCAAAATCCGCATAGCTCATTGGCTCTACTTCACCGCTTTCGTTTAAGTCTTCCTCCTGGGTCTTATCACAGTCGCCAGTCGTCAAGCACAATGACTCTGCCCAGGTGGCAGCGCCCTGCGTGGTGACCAGAATGCCCCCGGTGCGCACCCAGGCGACAATTCGTTTTTTCAGGTCATCGTTCATGCTGGCATAGTTTCCATCCACCATGAGCAGGTGGGTATAGTCTTGCAGTCGAATCTTGCTAAGGCGGGTCAGAGAAACCAAAACCGGTGCCAGTCCCAGACGCTGGTCCAATTGGTGCCAGGCCTCTCCTACATCGTAGGCGCGTGTGCCCTCCCCACTGACCAAAAGTGGTTTGATCCTGACGACGGGTTTGAAATGAATTGTGCCGAGATCGGGGCCGGATTCACTCAGATGAGTGTTGGATGAGTGAACAGCCACCCCGTGTACAGAAGCTTCTTGCAGAGTCGCAAAAATCTCAGCGGATTTATCCTCGTCCTGGATTCCCGCCAATATGACCAGACTCCCCTCACGGAATTTGCGTTCGCCAGAGGTCCCGCCGGTGCCAAACGGCCGGGTGCCAACACGTACCCTTGCGCCAGCTTCCAAAAGATCCTCCAACAAGGCGGGTGCCTGTAACTGTCTCCATGGAATGATCCACGCCACGGCATCGGTTGCAAGTTCATGGCTCCTTGCAGGTTTACTGTCCTGCGTGGTTGCGGGTACACGAGCGAGCCTGGCATAGGGCAGATTGTAGGCCAGTGGCAGGCTCCAGGCAGAAACGTCATAAAACGTGTCGTCTTCAAAATCAGTGCGTGTCTCGAGCATGGCCTGGGCGACACCGAATTGACGCTGTTTTACCGGAATCACCCAGGCGTGACCCGGTGAAAAAACCAGACCATCTGCCTTGATTTCCTTGCTGAGTGCGCGGTATTGAACCTGGTGCTGTTCGAAGACGCTTAACAGCTCGCGGGCACGTGCCGGGTCGTCATCATCACCGATCACCCAGGCCTGAAAGCCCGCCTTGGCAGATCTTTGTTGCATGGTCTGGAAGAATTGATATTGGTAGTTCTTTAATTCCTGCCGCAGCTCCCAGGCGCCTTTGAGCGTGGATAAAGAGGTGCGGACATGATTGTGAATAGCCTGGGCAAAGGTTAGCGGGCCGGACTTGCGGTTGATCAATGGTCCGTTTACACGTGGTTGTTCGAACAGGATGCCTATACCACCGTTGATGTCAGGGTAGGTGGAACCTTTGCCGTAATAAAAATCATCGTAGGCGTCTTCAGTAAAGTACATCACTCCAGCATCATCCAGGCTCCTGGCATGGTAGCGCGCCAGTGCACGGGTCATGTCCAGATTGGACTGCGTGGTCAAAGGGTGTTGGCGGGTGGGGACCCCTGGCTGGAAAAAGAAACCGTCGTAGCCGGTTTCATGGTGGTCGGTAATTACCTGCGGAAGCCAGCGGTGAAATTCGGTGATCCGGGCACGTGACTCGGGGTGCACCAAGGGTAGCCAATCGCGATTCAGGTCAAACAGGTAGTGATTGGTTCTCCCGTTGGGCCAATCTTCATTATGGATACGGCCATCACGGTCAGCCACGGGATTTCGGCTGCGGTTGGCGTTGGACCAACTGGCAAAGCGGTTAAGGCCGTCTGGGTTCAGACTGGGGTCGATGATGATGATCGTGTTTGCGAGCAGCTTCTTGACGTACTCGGAGCGGGACGCGGCCAGGTACCAGGCCACGATCGGCGCTGCATTACTGCCACTGGCCTCGTTCCCATGCACACTGTATCCCAGCCACACGACCAAAGGCGCATCGGGGTTTTTGGTCTCGGTGGCCTGTAGGTGGGTCTGTCGAAGAGTTTCGAGTTTCGTCTGGTTTTCTCTGGAGCTTATTATCAGCTGCAGTAATGGTCGGTGCTCGTGGGTGTAACCGGTAACCTTGATGCTGACCCGGTCCGACTTCTCAGCCAGTGTATACAGGTAGCGGACCAGTGTGCCGTGGTCAATTCTTTGCTCACCGGGTTGCCAGCCCAGTACCGACTCAGGTGAAGGTATTGAATGGTCCAGTTCAGCATCAGCGGGCAGGTATTGTGCGGACGTCATTGCGAAGGCAGTGACACTCAAAAATAATCCAATCATTGAGGTTCCGAGAATAATAAACCTACCCAATGACAATTTGGTATGCACGGCCGGTCTCCATTTGGATCACAAGGGAACGGCCATTATATGGAAAAAAGCTCCCTCAACTTCAAAAACATTAACCAGCGTTTCGTGGCGTAACTGTTCAGCTTCGTTTGCACAGGTGTAGCGAAGCCGATCTGCTGCTACCATTGGCGTTATGAGAAGTCTTCAATTAACCGCTCTGTGTTTTGGTGTGTTTCTGGTTCAGTGCACACCTGCCGAGACACGTTTGGAGTTAATCAATTTGCCACCAGGTTTCAGCATAGAAATTTATGCAGAGAACGTCGAAAACGCACGGCAGCTTGCGCGTGGCGACAAGGGCACGATATTTGCCGGCAGCCGGCGCGCGGGAAAGGTTTGGGCCGTGATCGATGCCAATGACGACAAGCGGGCAGAGCAGCTTAGGTTGATTGACGAAAACCTGAAAATGCCCTCGGGTGTTGAGTTCCGCGCGGGTGCTCTCTACGTGGGTGCGATCAGCCGTGTTTTGCGTTATGACAATATTGAAACCCGTTTGGATCAACCACCGGAGCCCGTGGTGCTCACTGATGTGTTGCCGGACAAGACACATCATGGATGGAAATACCTGCGCTTCGGGCCGGACGGCAAGTTATATATACCCATCGGAATACCTTGCAATACTTGTGCAGAAGAAGGATTTGGGTTGATCCGTCGAATGAACCCGGACGGCACAGGGTTGGAGACCTATGCGCAAGGAGTACGCAACAGTGTGGGATTGGCATTCCACCCACAAAACGGACAACTGTGGTTTACCGACAATGGTAGGGACAGATTGGGCGATGACAGTCCCGCAGACGAACTTAACCATGCGCCGGAAAGGGGCATGCACTTTGGCATGCCTTATTGTCACCAGGGCGACCTGCTTGATACTGAATTCGGGGCCGGGAAGAACTGTTCCGATTACACCCCGCCGGTGGCAAAACTTGACCCACACGCGGCCGCGTTGGGGCTTGCCTTTTATACTGGCAAGATGTTTCCCGCTGAGTACAATAACCGCTTGTTCGTGGCCCAGCACGGGTCGTGGAACCGTAGCGCAAAGGTCGGTTACCGCATTCTTGTGATGGATGTGGGCAAGGATGGAAAGGTAAGTAATAAACGAGTGTTTGCGTCCGGGTGGTTGCAGGGTCAGGAGGCCTGGGGCCGACCCAATGACGTGCTCGTTATGGCGGATGGCTCTCTGTTGGTATCGGATGATCGTGCCAATGCGATTTATCGAATCAGTTATAGCGCTCCAACAAAAAACTAACCGAGGGTTCCCAAACCGTGACAGTGATCCAGATCGTTGTACTGGCCCTGATCCAGGGGTTGACCGAATTCCTGCCCGTTTCAAGCTCCGCGCACCTTATTTTTGGTGGCAGGCTTTTTGGCTGGACTGACCAGGGTCTGGTTTTTGATGTTGCCACCCATTTCGGGACCCTGCTGGCCGCGTTGGTGTATTTTCGCAAAGACATCAGGGGAATGATCATGCCGTGGTTGGCTGCCGGCAAAAATAACGAGAAAGCTGATGCAAGGTTGCGCAGACTGGGATTAGTCCTGCTCATCTCGAGCATTCCTGTCATCGCAATGGGTGGCTATTTCTACGGGTGGATAGAGTCCTCGCTCCGTGATATCCGTGTCATCGCAGTCAGTACTATCAGCTTTGGAATATTGCTTTGGTGGGCGGATCTGCATTTTGCACATGGAAAAACGATGGCTGAAATGAGGCTAAAGCCCGCCATGCTGATTGGTTTGGTGCAGGTTTTGGCGCTGATACCGGGGTCTTCCCGTTCGGGAGTTACGATCACCATGGGACGAATGATGGGGTTTAATGTTGACACGGCAGCCCGTTTTTCATTCCTTCTGTCTATCCCCGTAATTGCTTCTGCCGGCGGGTTTGGCATGGTGCGTATGTTCATGCATGAAACGTCAATTAACTGGTTGCAGTTTGGTCTGGCGGTGGTGCTTTCCGCTCTGGCTGGCTGGGCTTGTATAGCCCTGTTTTTGAAACTGCTGCAACGTGTTGGTTTACTACCTTTTGTACTTTATCGACTGGCGCTGGGCGTGGGACTGCTGTGGTTGACATTCTGAGTCAATTTAGCGCACCAAAACAGTGCAAGTTTGAGCTGTAGGTGCCATAATGGTGCGGTGAATGATAGTGGTGTCTGACCAATGTTTAGCGATTGTCTTCAAATGTGCTGGTAAATGCCGTGAAAATACGATTAAAGTCCAATTTACTGAATTACCGTGCAACGCGGTAAGCTGTGGCGGTTTGGCATAATTTCTGCATCTAATGATTAGGAATCCACACACCATAGAACCCACGGGAAAATGACATGAGCGTAGCAAACATCCAGAAAATGATTATCGACAAAGAAATCGAGTTTGTTGACTTGCGGTTTTGTGACACCGCCGGCAAAGAGCAGCACGTAAGCATGCCGGTAAGCATGGTCGACGAGGACTTTTTTGAAGAAGGCAAAATGTTCGATGGGTCTTCCATTGCCGGTTGGAAAGGCATCAACGAATCGGACATGGTACTGATGCCTGATGTCTCCACTGCGGTTATGGACCCTTTCACTGAACACAGCACCCTGCTTTTGCGTTGCGACGTGTTGGAGCCCGACACTATGGAAGGCTACAACCGGTGCCCCCGCTCCCTGGCAAAACGTGCCGAGGCTTACCTGCAATCCAGCGGTATTGCCGATGAGGCGTTTTTTGGTCCGGAGCCCGAGTTCTTTGTGTTCGACAGTGTCAGTTTTGGTACAGACATGCATTCGACGTTTTATCAAATAGACTCTGAAGAGGGTGCCTGGAATACGGGTGCAGATTATGAAGAGGGTAATCATGGGCATCGCCCGCGAGTCAAAGGTGGCTACTTCCCGGTACCACCAGTGGATGGCCTACACGATCTGCGTGCCACGATCTGCTCGATACTGGAGGACATGGGTGTCCCGGTTGAAGTACATCACCACGAAGTGGGTACTGCCGGACAGTGTGAGATCGGTACGCGGTTTAGCACCCTGACCCGTAAGGCGGATGAGTTACTGCTCCTCAAGTACGCAACCCATAACGCGGCCCATGTCAGTGGCCGGACTGCCACCTTCATGCCCAAGCCCCTGGTTGGGGACAATGGTTCCGGGATGCATGTTCACCAGTCGCTATTCAAGGCCGGTGAAAATCTGTTTGCCGGTGAGGAGTACGGTGGTCTTTCCACCCTGGCCTTGCATTACATCGGTGGCATTTTCAAACACGCGCGTGCCATCAATGCCTTCGCCAATGCCAGTACCAACAGTTACAAACGCCTGGTTCCCGGTTTTGAAGCACCCGTGCTGCTGGCATACTCTGCCCGCAACCGTTCAGCCTCATGTCGCATTCCCCACGTCAGCAGCCCAAAAGCCCGTCGCATCGAGGTCCGTTTCGGGGATCCGGCCGGTAATGGTTACCTGATTTTTGCCGCCATGCTGATGGCCGGGATTGATGGAATCATTAACAAGATCGAACCGGGTCCGGCCATGGACAAAGACCTTTACGACCTGCCTTCGCAGGAGCTCAAAAACATTCCAACGGTATGCCACAGCCTTGCACAAGCACTTGAGGCACTGGATGCGGATAGGGAATTCCTGCTGGCGGGTGGTGTCTTTAGTAATGATCTTATCGATGGCTACATTGAACTCAAAATGGAGGAAGTTACACGCTTCCGTATGTCGACTCACCCGGTCGAGTTCGATATGTATTATTCTATATAGAGGTCCGGTGTACTGAATATGGGGATTGGTGATGAGGCTATTGGTTTATAGATGTTTTCTTCTGACATTGGTCACATTCACACTCGTATTCGTGGTCAACCCGTCGACCGCGCAGGTCTATAAATCCGTTGATGAGAATGGCAATGTAATCTACAGCGACAGACCGCTGGACAGTGACGCCAAAGTCGTCGAACTACCTCCCATCAGTGTGATCGAAGCACCGGCCTACCAGCTAGCTGTAAAAGGGACCGAGGAAAATGACGAAGAAGATCCTGGCAAGGAAATACCACTTTCGACCTTGCGTAAGAACTACCAGGATTTTGCCATCATTTCACCACAACCTGAGGAATCCTTCTGGGGTCTTGACGATGTTGTAACCGTCGTCTGGAATACCCGCTACCAATTACAGGATGGTATGCAGGCCGTCATTTTCTTGGATGCTGATGAACATTCAAAAACCACCGAGAGGAGCGTATCACTGGATGGACTGGTGCGTGGTGAGCACTTCATAGAGGCGTACCTGATCGATAAGAACGAGCAAAAAGTAGTCACGGCTCAACCGGTAACTTTCTTCCTTAGACGACCCAACATCCATTCCAATCGTAGCGGGTCAGCTTCCAACTCCGGTGGATGAGTCACAGCATGTGTCGGAGTGTATGCAAAGAGCCGTATTGTGCTAGCCCCCGAACAAGGCTGTATTGAGCTGGATGCACTGTTGACAGCAGTCGTAGAACTCGATGAGCAGGGCTGTGTCCGGAACATAAACACAGCTGCAGAGCACTGCCTGGCAACGGCCAGGGACCGTGCGCGTGGGGTGCAATTCGAGGACTTTGAAAACCTACCTGAAGTGTTGATCCAGGCCCTGATCGCCACCGCCAGTGACCAGCGTAGCCGTCATCTGCGGGAATGCAAAATGGCGGGTGGCTGGTATGGTTGCAACCTGCAGGCGGTCTCCGGGCAGGGTGTATTGCTTGAGTTTCACGACCTGAAGTGGCAGCGCCAGCAAAACGATTTGCAACAGCGGGAATTACAAACCGGCATGATGGATTTGCTGCGGCGTAACCTGGGCCACGAAATCCGCAACCCTTTGGGTGGGATTCGTGGAGCTGCTCAAATGATAGCGGCCGAGATGAATGGAAGTGAACTGGGTGCGCTGGCTGAACTGATCATGCGTGAAGTAGACCGTGTCGATGAGCTGTTGGCGCGCTTCGGTCAGCCAGAGTTGGAGAGACTCCCACTGGATTTACACTATGTTTTGAGCGAGGCGGCGGTGTTGGTACGAACGGAGTCTGCTGAAAGTGTACAGATTGTCCAGGATTATGACCCCAGCATCCCCCAAATCTCGGCGGATGGATCAGCCCTGCGTCAGTTATTTCTGAACCTGGCGCGCAATGCCCTGCAGGCAGGAGCCACGGAAATCACATTGCGCAGCCGGGTGGAGCATGACAGTGCCTTGTTGCAGCCCGACATTAGCAGTGTTGTGCGGCTGGACGTGGAAGATAATGGTTGTGGTGTGCCGGAGAACTTGCGTGGTCTGTTATTCCTGCCATTGGTGACTGGACGTCGGGATGGCACCGGTCTGGGCCTGGCCCTTGCGCAGCAAATCGCTGCGGCGCATGACGGTCTATTGAGCTACGAGTCGCGGGAACCGGGTAGCCGGTTTACGCTCAGATTGCCATTGGAGCGAAATCTTGGTTGAAACGGTGCAGGTCTGGGTCGTTGATGATGACGAAGCCATCCGCTTTGTACTTGAGCGATCGCTGGGTCAGGCCGGTTATAGAACCCGAAGTTTCAGCAGCGTGGTCGCGGTTAACGAGGCCCTGGAAGCTGACCGGCCTGACGTTGTCATCACTGATATTCGTCTGCCGGACGCTGACGGGCTGAGTGTGTTGCAGACAATGAGGGACCGCGATATCGAACTTCCTGTAATTGCCATGACCGCATATTCGGACCTGGATCAGGCCGTGTCGGCATTTCAATCCGGCGTGTTTGACTATCTGTCAAAGCCGTTTGATCTCGACCAGATGCTGGCTGTGGTTGCTCGCGCCACGGCCATTGCAAGCCCTGGCCCGATGAAGGAAGAAACCAGCAAACCAAAACAAGTGATAGGCGAGTCGGCGGCCATGCAGGAAATATTCCGTACCATTGGCAGGCTGTCGCGTTCAAGTATCAGTGTATTGCTGACCGGTGAAACCGGCAGTGGTAAGGAAGTGGTTGCCCGCGCCCTGCATCAGCACAGTCCCCGGGCGCAGGGGCCATTTGTAGCCATCAATTCAGCAGCAATTCCGGCTGAGCTACTGGAGTCTGAATTATTCGGTCACGAGCGTGGATCGTTCACCGGTGCGCATTCCCGACGGTTGGGCCGCTTCGAGGAGGCTACCGGTGGTACGTTATTTCTGGATGAAATAGGTGACATGCCGCTGCCACTGCAAACACGTTTGTTGCGGGTGCTGGCTGAAGGTGATTACTACCGTGTCGGTGGGCGGGATTTGCTGCGGGCAGATGTACGTGTCATTACAGCCACGCACCAGGACTTAAAGAAGAAAATTGCCCAGGGGGTCTTTCGTGAAGATCTCTATCACCGTCTTAATGTAATTACCATCAGGCTCCCTCCATTACGAGAGCGCACGGACGACATCCCGTTATTGGCCCGACATTTCCTGCACCAGGCTGCCCAGGACATGGGTCTGGAGGAAAAACACCTGTTGCCCGAGACCATCAAGGCGCTTCAGCAAAAGGCCTGGCCGGGCAATGTCCGGCAGCTGCTGAACGTGTGCCAGCAGTTGTGTGTTATGGCACCGGGTGATCAGGTCATGCCTCAAGATCTGCCTTCGAACCTGAGCGAAAAAGTGCCCGCCGGGGGGACCGGCGAGCCCTGGGCAGAAGCCTTACGCAAATGGACGCAACACGGTTTGAGCCAGAACCAGAATAACCTGATGGCCCTGGCCCGTGGGCAACTGGAAAAAACCATACTGGGTTGTGCCCTTGATCATACCGGTGGGAGACGTGTTGAAGCCGCA
Source organism: Gammaproteobacteria bacterium (assembly GCA_021772915.1). Taxonomy (GTDB): domain Bacteria; phylum Pseudomonadota; class Gammaproteobacteria; order Xanthomonadales; family SZUA-36; genus SZUA-36. The sequence goes on from JAJFLB010000052.1 coordinate 63,969, forward strand.
CGGCTGTTGGGACTTGGCAGGAATACACTGACCCGTAAACTGAAGGAGTTCGAGAAAGGCTGAACCTGTTTAGATGACACGCAGTTGGAAAGTTACCGGGCCGTCATTGGTCAGCTTGACTTGCATGTTGGCGCCAAAGCGACCGCTGGGGACATTGCCAAGTTCACGTCGGGCAGCTTCAAGCAGGTAGTCATACAGTCGACGACCCTCCTCAGGTTCAGCTGCCGGTGTAAAGCTGGGACGGTTGCCGCTATTGGTGTCGGCTGCCAGGGTAAACTGGGATACCAACAATAACTCTCCACCCGCCTGGAGCAGATTCAGATTCATACGGTCATTGGCATCGCTGAATATTCGATAGGCCAGTATGCGTTGTAGCAATCGTTCTGCCTGGGTTTCCGTATCGCCTTTTTCCACCGCGATCAGGGCGAGGATTCCATGGCCAATTGTGGCGACGATTTCGGCCCCTGAGGAATTTTCATTAACAAGCACGCTGGCTTCCGATACTCTTTGCAACAATGCGATCATTTCAACTACAAGTCCCGGCTAGTGCTCCGTCCATGTGATAACTACGGATTCAGAGGTACCCAGATGTTTCAGGACAAGACGCAGACAGCAGAGAATGGCCCGGTCCTTCTCAAGGGCTGCACCAAGAGTAGGCGCCCTCAGGCGACGCAGTGGGGACAT
>JAJFLB010000053.1 GCA_021772915.1 Gammaproteobacteria bacterium
CTATCAAGCAGAGTCAAAACATTAACGTGAGGAATGTTTTTGGAAAGACCATCAACTGATAAGAACCGATCTATGTGGGCTATCTACGTATCCAATACCTCATTACTGACTAATCCCGATTATATTAACAATTATAACAGGGTGGGCGCATTAATCACGACAAGCGCCAGTCAACTGCCATCGCTCAGTGGCGGTCTTTCACAAAAAGACGTGACACCGCGAGCCAATCAGGAATGGGACGAAGCCACACAAACGTACGTGAATTGGCCCGACGATCCTGCGATCGCCGCCGAAACCCTCTACCAACAACGATTCACAGCAGAGCAACGTGGGCAGATTGACGACTACCTAATTGCCATCGGGGCTGCTTAGTGTCATTAGCGTGGCTTGAAAACATCGGTGGGTTAACCAGTACCGCGGGAACCACGATCACCTCTAGTGTCACGGCGGATACAAAAGGTACGGCGGTTTCATTGGGTACGTCCAGTGGGGCGGCGACAGCATTAGTGATCAAGCTGGGTCTTGGTACGCAAAACCGCTCCTTTCTTGTTGATATAGGGGTCGATGAAGCTGGCGGTACGTCGTATACCTATTTCATAACGGACATGCTGTATGTCTGTGCCGATAGCTCAACATCGGATGATCAACAACAAGTAGCGACCCCTTGCCTACCGATGACGGGCGGATTTGCCTCTGGCTCACAGTTTGCTATGCGATGCCAGGATGACACAGGCTCAAGTACCTTGAACGGGGCCATTGAACTGTATTCAGGTACAACAGACTGGACGCTCGATTTCGTTGAGTCGATGGGGGTTGACGCTTCCACTAATTCTTTAGGTACAACGGTAGACCCTGGTGCAACCGTTAATACTAAAGGCGCTTGGGCACCATTAGTCGCTTCGGCCAGTGGTGACATGGACTTCCTTGTACCGGTTGTTGGTCCTGTACACACACAAACTACTAATAACGGGGGGCGTATCTGGATGGATTACGGTGTAGGCGCTTCCACGTCTGAGGTAGCGGTTATAGGTAATACTTCGATTACCGAGCATATTGATGAATGTAAGATCGCCATTTGTGGCGGCTATGAGGTGGCGATCAGTTCAACGGACAGGGTGAGCGCACGGTGTCAGAGTTCACGCGGTACATCAGGACGCCGTGAAGTATCTACGAGTTTGTTAGGGTTTAAGCGTACAGCGAGTGGTGGCGGTGCAACATGGTTTGCAGGTGAATAGATGGTTGATAATGTAGAACTAAACCCCGGTACTGGTGGCGACACTATAGCCACTGATGACGATGGTACTGCACAACATCAGTATATGAAGGTCGAGTATGGGCCTGATAATACCCAGACCAAAGTTACCGCGACGAATGGGTTGCCCATTCAAGGTGATGGAACAGATTTGCCTGTGACATTGGATGGGGAGGCTGTTGTGTTAGGCGCAGGCTCGGCCTCCATTGGTAAAATAGGGGCGAATGATGGCGTAGATATTGGGGATGTAGATGTAACAAGCGTTATCCCAGGGACAGGGGCGACGAATTTAGGTAAAGCCATTGATTCCGTCGTTGGTTCAACGGATACAGGGATCGCGTTACTTGGCAAACACACGGAAGATCAGGTTCACACAACCACCGCCGATAGTGACTATGAGATTGTAGAGCTTGATTCACTAGGGAATGTGCATGTTAATCCTGAAAGCCATCATATATTCGATGAGCTTGACGCTACAACAGGCTGGACAGTTCTAGGCAACGACACAACAAATCTAACTTTAGACACTAATCACCAAATCGGTACTGGTAGCTTAAGGTTCGATAAGGTTGATGGCGCCGCCAATACGGTGATTGCTGGTATACAAAAAACAGTAACATCAACCGATTTAGGAAAAGTATCACCGCAGAACATCATTCAAACAATGGTGTATCTGCCCTCTGTAGCCGATGTTGATTATATTTTTGCTCGCCTTGGCGACTCCACAGGGACAAATTACAACGAATGGCGGATATCCGGGGCTGATCTACCAGCGGCCACATGGGAGGTATTGGCTTTTGTCGTGGGCGATGCAGATTTTGTCGGGTCAACAGGGAATGGGTGGGACAGTACCGCAATAACCTATGTTGCTTTAGGTGTCGCATTAAATGCTGAAACTGACACGCTGGCAAATATATTATTTGATCAGCTAAGTTACCATACTTCTAGTCACGCAACAGCAAGCCTCAATTCAGAAGTTTCATCAAGCGTCTCCTCTCCAAATGTTAATTTACAAAAGGTAGGTGGGTCGGCAACCGATAAAGGCGCGGGGAATGCTTCGAACGGATCGCAACGAGTCGTCATTGCTACCGATGACGTTAACCAGGCAGCGATTAAAACGGCAGTAGAAATAATTGATGATGCGTTTGGTGTAGCAGATGATGCCGCCTCATCAGGAAGCCCGGTATTTATTGGCGCATTAGCTAAAGAGACGGACGGAACCGATCCAACCAGTGTTAGCGCTGAAGACGACAGAACCGGGTTAATCAGTGACAGGAACCGACGTTTATTTGTTAATACGGCTCATCCTAATTTATGGAGCGCTTCAGAGAATCATTCCAGTGCACAAACCAACAACGCCTTACAAGGAGCCCCCGGCGCTAATTTATCACTATACATCACAGATATTATTATTAGTAACGGTGCAACAGCAGGGAATATTAAAATAGTTGAGGACACAAGCGGCACGCCTGTTGATAGAGTGGAAGTGATGTATTTCGCGGCGAATGGAGGAATGAGTAAGCGGTTTGCTACCCCTATTCGCATAGCTGCTAATATTGATGTTGGTTTTACGTCTGTTAACTGTACTACACACTCCGTTACTTTATCAGGCTACATTGCACCGTAATGCTCTTATGGCTTGCCAACATGGGGAATGCTGGTGGAAGTGGCACGGTAGAAGGAGGCACTCGTAGACAGCGAGCTTTACCCAGCTTTAGTCGCAGAAAGCGATGCTAGGATAGCCCATCCTTGGGCGGTGAGGGCTAATAAATAACTGGGGAGCGATTGATAAAACTAGATTTCGTAAAGTAAATATGTGCCTGGATCATGTGATTCCCAGAAATAACCGTTATTAGTAACGAATTCATGTAGAGAGCGATGGACGCCCAAGATCCATATTTTCTCCTTGGGGTCTTCGCTATATGAGTAAAAATTAAAGGCGTTTATGTTGTCTATTTCAGAGCCTTCACCTGACCAAACAACAGCGCCACAGGACGGATCGAATTGATCCCCAGGCTTAAACCAGCAATCAGGGAATGTCTGTTGTAGTTCTGTTAATATTTCGTTAGCTTGCATAATATTTACTCCTTATTAGTAAATTGTTGTGGGTTAGCTCTCTTTCCAGGGCGCAACCTGGATTGAGGGCGATTAGTTATTGATTAATTTGCTACGCTGTTTTCGAGTTCTTCAAGTGTTTCTATAGGACTTGACCAAGTGAAGCAATCATGATCTGTTACTGCCTCAACATCAACACCATCCTCAAGACTATCGTTGGTAGCGTTTACATTGACAGAATTCTCAACACAATACCATTTGGTGTCACCATCTTCACAGACCAGGACTGTGCAAGGTGTTTGCCGAGATCCGTAGAAACCGTTTAATTCATATGTAGTCATAGTTATTTCTCCAATTTACATTTAAGTAGCTGTATAACAGCTTGTGAGTAGTTCAGTGAGTGTTCTTGAGCATAGTCCTCCACCAGGCCATGCAGAGACAGAGGGAAACGAACCCCTTTGGTAATGGTAGGCTCAGTCTGACCCCGTGGTCGTCCTGCACCTTCACGTTTTCCCCCTTTAGGCATGGATTTAAGTGTAACAGCCATGTTAGTACCCTAGCCACCCTAGAACATCTTCACCGGTATAGTACTGTTTGGAAGGCATCTCACTAAAGTATTCAATCATTGAGGCATCATGGTTATTAAGCTCACAGAACAACTCTTTGTTAGTGATATCGTCAAAATCGATAGCTTCTTCGTATGTATACATAATATCTACCTCTGATAATTGTTAAACTGTAATCAAAGAATAGACCATGTATAGAATACTGTCAAACATAATTCATAGAGATTAATAGATTAATAGATTAATTAGGCATAACAAACAGGATTGATATGAGTAATGTAATCACTTTCCCACAAAGCCAAGTAAATGACTATAGTTCTCTAGGCATAAAGCGTATTTCTATGAATACTAATACGTATCATAAATGGGTAGTTGCTAATACAGGTTATTCATACGCTGAATAGTTAGAAGGGTAAGATATTCATGGGGTGAATGCAGTTACTCCTGCTAATTAAATCATTAAATAGCCAGGAAAGGCGCATGATTACAGGGCAAGTGGGGATTTATCTCGCCACTGGGCAAGCACACAGGTGGAGTGACGTACATAATCATAGACTTAGCTCTCCCCACTGAGCGAGATACGCTAAGACGCAGTGTTTACGCCAGTTTGTATTTAACATAATCCATGTTCCACGCATAGTGCAGCGCACCATGCTGATTTGGTGGGGATATTGTCTAGTTGGCGAGGTTTGGCTGACCCGGTGGGGTAGGGGTGGGGCTGCTACATCACCCTCTGTCAATTCTACCTAAAAGGGGCTCCTGGCTAAATTTCCAGTAACAAAGGGGCTAAAAATTCCAGAAAACAAAGGGAAATAGGGATAGCACCTTCAATAATGGGGTTATATTGATACTAATTCCCCACCGTGTCTCGAAAAACACGGGTTTATAGATTTAAAAACGGAACAATTCCCCACTTTCACTTATTTGAGGTTTCTATGCGGCTATGCACTGTCGAGAATTGCGAACGTAAGCATCGTGCGAAGGGGTATTGTCAGATCCATTACCAGCAGATCCGAAAATACGGCGAAATAAAAGTCAATAGTCCCCGTCAACACAATTCAGGAAACGGGAAGCTTACAGAAGAGAACAGTCCAGAGGCAGCGGCGCTCGTCTTTGACAGGATGACCGAGCCAGGGGCGAAGCAAGTCCAGGCGGTCAAGGACAGTGGATTACCGCAAAAAACCGTCAGTGCGATCATTCGTCGAATGGAGACGCGGCATTTAACCACGACACATGAGGTCAGGGAACGCAAAGCGGAAGAATTATTACCCTTGATTCAGGAGAAATTATTTGACTCATTGGAGTATATGGATGAGGTAGCTTTTTCTGAGGCGAGTTTAAAGGATTTGGGGATTTTTCACGGGGTGATGACGGATAAACTCTTACTCCATCAGGGGAAGCCGACGCAGATCATGACCATTGATGATCGCCGGGAGATGAAAGAATTGTTACCTGATTTATTACGTGAAGTGCGGTCGCGTGGATTGGTGATTGAGGCCGAGGTCATCAAGGAAGGCGAGTGATTGATGTTCAGAAGTTAAGCGATGAGGAATTACTCGCAGCGGTACAAAAAGTCCTCTCCAAAGCCCAGAACGACCGAAAAGAATCACAAATACTTTATTATCAACCTGCTCAACCTAAGTGTATGGATATCCATCGCTCACCCGCGAAATATGTGGGGGTGTCAGGAGGGAATCGATCCAGTAAGACCGATACGATATTAGCGCAATTCGTTGCACTGTCTACTGGGATCTTACCCGAGAACTACCGCGATGTGTTTTTACCTATGTTTCGGGGGCCAATTAGAACCCGTGTGGTCGTTGAGTCGTTTACCACCACCTTGTACCCAACGATCTTACCCAAACTACAATGGTTTAAATGGAACGGGGCCGGGGAAATGGGCGGTGAGATGGGGCATTGGGGATGGATTCCTAAGGTCTGCTTGATTGATGGATCGTGGGAGAAATCCTGGAATAACCAACGTAAAACCTTAACGTTAATTTGCCGCGATCCGACCGATGTGGAAAAGGTTTTAGGCGAGTCGACCTGGCAGTTCATGTCTAAAGACCAGGAGCCGGAAGACTTTGCCTCCGGGGAGTTTCATCAGATTTTACACGATGAACCCCCCAAACACGCGCAATGGCTCGAAGATGAGGCCAGGGTCATTTCAACCAACGGACGATTATTTTTAGCCTTTACCTGGCCGGACGATCCCACCGTTCCCGTGGACTGGGTGCATGATGATCTCTACGACAAGGCGCAGGAACCGAACAAATCACCGGATCATGACTGGTTTGAGATATGGACAACCGAAAACGTCAATATCGATCAAGACTCCGTGCAAAAGTCAATGCAGCACTGGTCGGAGGAAACTAAACGAGTACGGATTTACGGCGGCTCGATGCGTTTTTCAAACCGTGTCCATCCACTGTTTACCGATGTTGATACAAGATGGTGCTTTACCTGTAAAGCGATCACTTATGACTCAACCTGTGATAAGTGTTTGGGCACCCACACAGGCACGTTTAACCACGTCGAAACCTTTGAGCACCAACCCCAGTGGCCGTGTATCTGGGTTTTAGATCCGCATCCGAGAAAACCACACATGTTCCTCTGGGCGCAGGTCGATCCCCATGATGATATCTGGATCGTGGCCGATGGGCAATGTCAGGACGAACCCGGTGAAGTCCATCGACAAGTACAGGAAGTGGAAGAGTCCCTAGGGATGTTCACTTCAGTTAGATTGATCGATCCCAACATGGGGCAACAAGTTGCCGGAACACGTAGAGAGGTCAACTGGAAAGACACCTTCGATGCGGCAGGACTCTTATGTGATTCAGCCGATAACTCCGATGTCGGGCGGGCGAGTATCAATGAATACCTAAAACCGGACTATTACACCGAACGACCCCGACTACACATCCACCCCAGGTGTCAGGATACGATTTTTCAGATGAAACGTTATGTCTGGGACGATCATAAATCCGCGATGGAAAAAGACTTAAAACAAAAAGCCAAGATGAAGAATGATGATTACCCGACGATGTTGAAATATTTAATGAACTACAACCCTAACTTTCAATGGCTGATGCAAGGCGCACCAGTGATTAAAAAACCGTATGCGAGGCGATGATGAGCGACGACTTCCAAGCAGAACAAGACATGCTGACTCTTTTATCAGCCGATGATATTAAAAAATCTCCCGGAAGAGTCAAGCAAGCGAAACGCTTCGCTGAGAACCAGCGTGATCGCATGGATGAAGCGGCGAAGTCGTTAACCCCTGAAAGTACCCCGATGGGACAGGTTAAACGCGGAATGAAGCCGCGTGGCTGATCAACGTCAGCGAAAGCGTAAACGATCTTTAAAAATTGACCGTGGCGAGATTTTTACCCGGGTAAGGGATTTTTACAATGATGATTTGATCAACATCACCCATGATCGCGATCGACGCATTCAACGTTATGCGAAGTTTAGAATGTGGACGGAAGGCAAAAATATCCCGTGGGAAGATTCTAGCGACGCCCCTCTCTCAGATATGATGGAGAAGTCTTTAAGGGCGCAAGACACGCTACACAATGCCGTTATGTCACAACAGCCTGTTATCGGCGCAACAGCCGCACAGAAACCGAATAAAGACCAGGAAGAATCGGTTGATTCGTTGATCCATCACCAGGTTTTTGTTGACCAACAAGGAGAGTTGATGATCGGCGAGATGGCAGAGAATTTTATTAATGACGGGGTGGTCACGGCATTCATCCCCTGGGTGAAAGAAGACAGAAAAGTTGCCGATTTAAAGGTCTTCGATCCTATTCCCGATCAAGCGGAGCCCAGGCAGTATTTTCTCCAGCTATTAACTACGCATTTCCCTAACGCCGCCTATGAGGCAAAGAAAAATGGCTGGGATTGGACAGTCACACAAACGGTTGAGGAAAAGCCCAAGAAAATACAGGTGAAGTTTTACACCCGCGATAACGGGGATGTGGAAATGGTCACGGAGGAAACGGTCACGGTGTTTGAAGGGCCAAAACCACGGGTCTGTCAGTATGAAGAAATTTTATGCTCATCGAGGGCAACGAATTTACAAATCCCCGGCCCCTCAAATCCTGGTGGTGCGCCTCATGTGATTATGATCGACTACCCCACGGTGGATGAGATCAGGAAACTACAAAAGGAAGGTTTTTACGATCTCATGACGTCAAAGGAAGCGGAAGATCTGGAAAGTGTCGCGCCTAATACCATAGATGCTCAGGAGAAAGTGGCTAAAGATATCATAGCAGGAACCAATGATGAGCCAGTAAAGAAGAAAGCCGAATCCCATACGACACTCACGCGGTTACGGTGTTTTGACCGGTACGATATTGATGGGGATGGGTTAGATGAGGATGTGATCTTCTGGGTGATTTTAGAACAAAAAACGGTGGTCAAGGCGTCTCTTTTGACAGAGATGTACCCGTCGATCCCACCCAAACGACCGTTTGCTGAAGCGCCCATGATCCCCATACCTGGACGACGAACGGGGATCAGTTTATTGGAAATTTTAGAGGGAGGGCATGATACCAAGAAAGCGTTACTGGATGCGGGGATCAACGCGAATGATTTAGCCAATAGTCCGTTTTTCTTTTACCGAGCCTCGGCAGGGACACGCCCTGAGATCATACGGACCTATCCCGGTGAAGGGTACCCGTTGGCCGATCCTTCGCGGGATGTCAACTTCCCAACCCTGGGTAACTCGGCTGCACAAGGACTGTCGTTAAACTTTATTACCATGCAGGACCAGATGCAGGAAAAAGTCTCGGTCTTGGGTGATATCCAGTTTGGGCGTGTCCCCCCTGGGAGATCGTCAGCCTTAAGGACCAATGCGAACCTGTCCTTATTGTCAGCACAAGGCGAGGCGCGACCAGAACGGATTTTACGCCGTTTCTTTATATGCTTGACGGATATGTGGCGGTTGATTCATAACCAGAACCGTTATTTTTTACCGAACAATAAAAAGTATCGATTGATTGGTAAATTGCCGGAAGAAAAAGATCCGTATCAGTCGATCACAAAGAAAGATCAAATCGACGCCGATTTTGATTTCTCTTTTAAGGCTAATGTTCTAAATACCTCGAAAAATGCCTTGCAAGAATCCTTACAAGGACTGGGTGGCGCGTGGTTTAACCCCTTAACGATCCAAATGGGCATAGCACAACCAGACGGGTTTTATCGCTATCTCCGCGATCTAGGCGACTCCTTCGGGCAGGATGCTGATGATTACTTGGCCGCACCGAATCCTGAAGCGGGCACAACAAGGATCTTCGCGGAAGAAGCTATTTCAATTATTTTACAAACTAAGACCCCGCATGGCCGACCGGCTGAGAACGGCGGGGCGGTGGAGCATTTACAGAAGCTTACCGAATTTGTCGAAAGTACTGAATTTGGACACTTAAACGAGAAGGGCGAGAACCCGCAACAAATTGAATTATTTGGCGAGTGGTTGAACACGGTTAGAAATCTTGCAGGTCAGCAACGCCAACAAGAACAACAGGCACAAAGCGTTGGGCAGTTAGGAGAACAAGACGCAGGAGGACGACCGACTGAGTCTGTTCAGGGAGATCCGGGCAACCCACAAGTCTCCAGTGGAAACGAGCAACTAGATGAGACGCAGGAGGCGCTAAATGTTCAGTAGAGAAGATTATTTAGAATCTAATGAACGTCTAGGCAAAGAAACGCTTAACCACCAGCCACAGCTTGAAATGCTCCATCAGGCGGCGGTGAAGTCAGATCTTCTGACCAAAGATGACGGATGGGATTTTTACTTGACCTTGATCCAGTCGTGGATCGAAAAGACTGAGCTTCAAAAAAATCAATTCAAAGAACTAAGTTTGTCGGCGGATATTGTCAATGAAGACGAACAACGTCGTATAAAGAATTATTACCTTCAGTGTTCTGAACGGCTAGTGGTATTACAAGAAATAATTACTATCCCAAAACAAATTGTAGAACAGCACGAAAAGATAGCATTAAACCTAAAAGAAATTCCCGACGTAACGTAGTTCGTCACTACATTTTGGCGTAAGTGATTCGCCCCCACAGGAGTAAACACCATGACAGACGTAGAAACAGGCCGTGATCGTGACGAGAAAGGCCAGCGAGTCGTCCCCGCTGAAGAAGTGTCACAGATAGTTAATGAGAGAGTCAACGCAATCAATGAAAAACATGCGCGTGAGATGGGTGAAATTCGCGGAGAACTGAATGCCATGAAAACGGCACCAGCCACCGAGAATAAAACCTATTCCTGGGCGCAGTTAGAAACGGCGGTAACGGACAAGACGATCACTCAGGCTGAAGCGCAGAGTATTTGGGCCAAGCAGGAGAGAGAGAAGACCGAGGCATTTATACGCGACACTATTCAAGAAACAGTGGGTAGTGTTACTAGGGATTCTTCGCTTCAATCTCAGATCGACAAATACAAAGCAACCTTCCCCGATATTAATATTGAAGGGACTGAGGCAAGAGGTAAAGTGCAGGCTGAGATCCGAACCCAACTGGAGTACACCGGATTGTCTGCACCGACACTTGGCACAGAGTTGACCGCGTTACGTGCGCTATATGGCCCCGTTGAAAGCCTTGGTAATACCCATGCACACGAACGTCAAACCCACCAGGAAACCGGCGGGGGAAGCGAAGGTGTGGACACACCCTCTAGCGACGTGCTGAAAGGCGCGACATCGGCGCAAAAAGCTTACTACAAGGACAAAATGGACAAGGGAATTTACACTCCCGAGCAAGTTAAGAAGGAACTTACCAGTAAGCACAACAGGCACCGTGGCTAAGTTTAATCGGTACATCAATACTAGACCTCAAGACTTATCGCCCGAAGACAGGTTAAGGCCCTCCTTAGCGAGGGGCATGCCGTCAAGGAGATTAGCGGGAGGTTGGGTGGATGATCTTGCCGCATTGGGAAAGGCCATTTTATTGTGTTGGAAATGCTCTCGAAAATTTAACTGTCAATCGGTTGGTTACGAAAAAGTTGAGCCGGTCACTCCCGGTTACAACTACGTGATCAGTAAATGTGATGGGTGTAAGTCGGAACAACAATGCGGCTTATACCAAAAATCGAGGACATTAAAATGAAAGTTGTAGGACATTTATACGGAGGTGCGGCAAGGTTTGAAAAATACCAAGTCAACGCCACCGTCTCAGACATAGGAATACCGATGCTTGCCGGCGCAACGACCGAGGCAGGTTTAGATCTTCCTGGAACACAGAACGCGCTGGATATGGTGGGAGTGAATTACGACACGGCTACCTACGTCACGGCCCAACAAACCGACGGCACCAGTGCTGAGAGGACAGTGACGGTAGACAGCAGACCAGACTCCGTCATTCAGTGTCGCTTGTCCGGCGGGGCAACCGCCGGCACAGCGTTAACCCAACACCCGGTTATCACTGCAAGCTCTGACGGATTGAGCGTGATCGTCACATCGTCCTTTGCCTCACCTGAATTGGCCTTTGGCGTGGTATGGGGGTATGACGGCGCCAATGCAGGACAGGCCAGGAAGATCACCGCGACCAGTGGTGGGGATGCGACGGTGACCGTTGCGTTTGATAACGCCATCGCTGTCGGCGATAACTTTTTAAGGGCCAATGTGTGGCCTGCCGCCTTAGATACGTTTAGTGTTGAGTTGACCTCAGATTTTACGGAGATTGATTCAACGGTAGCCGTCGCAACGACTGGGGCTGAGTTTCAAGTCATCAGTTTAGATCTCCGCGATAACGGCGATACAAATGGCACCCTTACTTCAACTGTCAACATGTTGTCCGGCGATCATATTCTCGGCGGGAGGTTAACCTAATGCCTAATGTACCACACACAAGCGGTGCCTTCGGCGACCTTCTGGATATTCGTTTTCAGGAGATTTTCGAGGACAACTTACCGCAATTAAACGACATGCTCCCTGAACTGTATTCCTTTGTTCCTACTAACGGTCGAGATACGATGACCTGGAGTGAGACAGGGGCGTATGGTGATTGGGGGTTCTTTGATGGCTCTGTTGATTATGACGCCGTTTCCCAAGGGTATGATTCCACATTAACCCCGAAAGAACTGGCCTCAGGGATGCAGGTTGAGCGCAAACTGTTTGATGACGATCAGTATCATATTATGGATCAACGTCCAGCAGGACTCGCTACCGCTTACACCCGCACACGTCAGAAACACGGCGCACGTATTTTAAATAATATGTTTTCCGTGGACACGTTGTTCTACAACAACTCCGAAGGGGTGGCGTTGTGTTCAGACTCCCACACCACCACTTCAGGGGCGTCAACCGCCAATGGGTTTGATAATGTGATAACCAGTGCGTTTACCGCGACGTCGTTATCAACGGCACGAAACCAGATGTGGGACTTTCGTAACGACCGTGCAGATATCATCGATATTAACCCGGATGAGATTTGGTTCCCGGATGAGATCTTCGACAAGGTATTTGAGGTCGTCGAGTCGATGGGTAAGGTCGATACGGCGGAGAACAACCGCAACGTCCATCACGGTGCCTACACCATGAAGCAGTGGCGACGAATGACAGACGCCAACAACTGGGCGCTAGTCGATAGCACCATGCGTAAGCGTATGTTGTTCTGGACGGACAGGATTCCGGTTGAGTTTGCCTTCGCTGAAGATCTGGACACCATCATTGCCAAATGGCGTGGTTACGCACGTTACGGTATGTGTCCGGTTAACTGGCGTTGGATCAACGGCGCTAACGTTTCTTAATTCTATTGCCCCCGAAAGGGGGCTTTTCGAGGTAACTATCATGGCAAAGAAAGAGACGGCGGCTGTCGTCAAAGTGCTGAGCGAGAAAGAACAACGTCTCAGTGACAGAAAAGGCCGGAAGGCGGCTAAACGCAAAAAAAGGGGAGAAAGATAATGGCTAACGCAGACTTTAACGACGATCCCAATCAACGCAAACAGGATTCCCCTGCCAAACGCAAAAACTTCGGTGGCCCTGGTATTGGATTTAACGAGAACACGGCGAACTGGGGAGGACTCCCTGGCAAACCGTCTAAGCCCAGAAATGCAGGCACACCCAAAATCAAACAACACCCGGCCTCAAAAGGTCTTTAATTCCGAACGCCGACAGGCGGGATAACTAATCTATACGGAGAACACTATGACATTAGGTATACACAATTCATTTCCAAACAGTACATTTTCCTGGGGGCTGGGCGATCATATCCTCACGGGCGATACTCGGTTTGTTCACTCAGGAACAACCGGCGCGACCACCACCTCTGAAGGGACGCCACGCGATCCCATCTCCACATTAGAAGGGGCGACTAATCTTAGTCAGGCGAATGATAATATCGTTATTTTACCCGGTCATTCAGAAACCATTACAGGTGTCGGGGGGATCACAAATGATGTTGCTGGCTTGACCATTATCGGTCTTGGCGTAGGAACGAGACGACCCCGTTTTTTGATGGATGGGGCGGCGACAGTGACCTGGGCGATCAGCGCCGCTGATGTGTCTATCGAAAATGTCGTCCTCGCCGCAGGTCACGCCGATATCGTTCGTGCGTTCAACATAACCGCGGCAGGATTTCATGCTAAAAATATCGAGTTTGTCGAGAACACGGCGGGAGAGAATTTCCTGATTCCCTTTGACATGACCAGCGCTGTCGCCAATGCGTGTGACGGTGCGATCATCGAAGGTTGTCGTTCGCTAGGACTGGATGCCGCCGCGACAGAGTTTATCGCGCTGGTAGAGGACATTAACCGATTGACAGTCATGAATAATCTAATTGTTCAGTCTGGATCAACAGACGGCGCACTGATTAAGCAGGCGACGGGTAAGGACATGACCTTGTTAGATTGTCGTTGGAACTTTGTACAACACGCTATGACAGCGGGTGATTTATTAATCGATAACGATACGACGGCGAATACGGGGATCGTGGCACACAATCGATGTCGTCATGCTGATGTTACGGGCGCTCATTCACTGATTGATTGTGATGGCGTTGGGCTATTCGACAACCTCAGTGTCTCTACTAACATCCTTTCAGGCGTGCTTGTGCCTGCGGCTGACGTTAATCTGTAATGTTGGCAGGTCGTTGTTACCAACGACACCAAGCAGTCGATATTACGCCAGCTTTGGCGTGTTTGTCAGAGCTGGAATATATCTACTCACAACAAAACCATAATCTGACAACCGTTCCGAACGTCAACGTACCTAAACCTATCCAGGAATTAGTGGACGGTCTCGGGCTTGGTGGTGAGACGGTGCGGTTATTTGTCAGGAAGTTAAGGGCCAGGGAGAGCATCCATAAGCATGTTGATGAACATGATTGGATGAAGGGATTTAATATCAGAAGATTCCACATACCGTTGATCTCTCACCCAGATATAAAGATGTACTGGACGGATATTGATGAGTTGTATCTGGAACCCGGTTATTTATGGGAAGTAAAGTATGACATTGAACACTACGTTGTTAATTACACCCCGCAACAAAGAATACATATTCAGATAGATCAGAGCAACGCAACGATAAACTAAGAGGTCATTATGCTAAACAACGAATTTAGAGAAACCACCAAGCCCTTATTGAGGCCAGATCAAGTTAAAGATAACGAGAATGAAGTAAAACGCTTATCGGGGATGATCGATCCAAACAACCATGCTAGTAAAGTGATTCAAGACAAGGCGATGGTTCGGACGATGTTGCACAATGTAAAACGGGATTTGGAGACGCAACGCCCAACGGCATACTCGCATGAGGAATTGGACAGTGCCGTTGCCAGAGAAGCCTACCTAAGAGAAGAATTTATTGCCGGGATGCCAACGGCGGCAGAAATGCGTAAAGCCCCACCCGGAACGTTAAGTAAAAATATCGCATGGGAGAAACGCAATAAGTCAGTCATTATGGAATGGAAGAATATTCGGAAACGCCTTCATGCTAGTGGCGATCTAAAAGGGATCGACCGAATGGATTCATACGGTGTTTCAAACGTTGAAATGTATCGACCTACAGGCGGCTCTCAGGAAGGAAATATGAATAATGCAGTTATTCCTGGGAAACAATATTACATGGACGACATTCCTTCAAGCGTGGTGTTTACCGATGATGATATTGAAAAACTAAAAACCCTTGACCCAGAACTTGCAAAAGGACTCGCGGTTATGTCAGCAGAGGGGAGGGCGGCGATTAAAGAGATCATACATTCTTACACGCTCACGACTGGCGAAGGCAATGTCTCGGACGTGATTCATTGTGCGAAGCCAGGGTGCAAGAACACTGTTCCAAACGAAGGTGATCTCTGTAAACGATGGCACCAACCTAAGGAGTAATAACATGGCCTCCCCTTACATCTTCGAGAGTAATTTTGAAAATGGCACGACCCCTTTCGGATGGACTTCCGAGACCGACACTGTGTCACAGTTAGACGTTCCTCACTTCTCTGAACTTGCTCGTTCGCCCCACAATCAGTCGGCACCTTATACTGGCGCGTATGCGCTACGAGCGCTTCTCGCAGGAGGAACAGCCGATGCGTTTTTAACTGAAAATTCTATTGATATCGCTGCCGCAGGGACGGCGCACGTCGCATTTAATGTCTGGTTTTCAGATGATTTCGATGCCACGGCAGATGACACCGTTCACTTGTTCGAGCTTCAGGGTGCCGCTAATGCGATCCAGGGTGTCGTAGGTTTTCGATATGTCGCCGCGACGGATATCATTAATATTGGTATAGGCGAGCTTGCCCCAACCTCTTTTAGTGCGCTTGAGATTAAGAAAGGCAAATGGTACACACTGGAATTAGCAGTAACCTTAGATGACGGAGGCAGTAATGACGGGACGCTTGATATTTATATTACCGAAGACAGGTCGCCCTATCAAACCACGGTTTCAGCTTCACAGGTGGCGAGTCTTGATCAAATCGCTGTGACGCATGGGGTGTTAGGAATACAAAATCATCTTGCCACAACCACCGGCACGATCTTATTTGATCGCTTTGTAGTGGATGATGCCAGGATATACCCGCAAACCGACAGGTTTAAAGAAACGGTCACGCTTACCCAATCCAGTCATGTCTTTGTCGGCCCTGGAACGGTGTGTAATGCCACCTTATTAAGTGGTGCAGGGACGGACAATATATTGCAAATCTACGACACCAACACGGCAGATACTACCGATGCGTCGAATGTTGCGTTAGAGCTTAAAAATACCGCCAATAATGAGACGGTCGATCCTGCTGGGGTTCCCGTAGATATTATACGAGGGTGTTATGTGAGTCTTACCGGCACCAACCCACGGGCAAAGATTGAATTTAAAACAGCTATGAATAGCGTTGCTAATATAAGACGTTACGGAGTGAGACGATAATGAAACCAACCGCAATGAGTCAACTGCAAGGGCTGTCCAAAATTGAAGATCTGGTCGATTTTGTTATGGAGATCAAAAATGTTAAAGCCGTTGTCGAGGAAATGAAGAATGCGGAAAAATCCTCCAGAGAAGCCTATAAACGTCTTGAATTGGGGAACAAAGCGAAGAATCTTGAGGCGGCGATTGACACTTCTGAAGCACTGCTAAAAAAGACATTGGGTAAGGTTGAGGAAGTTAAACAAGAGTACACGGATATTACACAATCAGCCCAAACGGATGCCGATGAAATAAGGACATTGATCAACCTGGAACGAGATGAATTTGAGAAAGATCGAGAAGACTCCTTAAAGCGTGATACAAGCACTAAAAATTTACTGGATGCGAGGGAAGCCTCCCTTAACGCAAGAGATGAGGCATTAAAGAAGAATGAAGAAAGGTTGGCACAGTCTCAGGCGAAGGCAGAGGCTATTAAGAGAGAGTATCAATCTCGCCTTGAACGAATAGAAAATGCCGCAAAAGCCTAATGGCGCTTCGGGGGAAACAGTTAGGTCAGTTACGTCCTGCTGATACAACGGCAGCGAGTTTATTTTCTCCAGATACGAACCAACAAGCGGAGATCGTCTGGCTCGTTGTTTGCAACACCACAGGTACGGCGGCTGATTATAGCGTTTTTCTCGATAATAACGGAACGACGTATGACGAAACGACGGCGCATTATTTCGCCAAATCATTAGCAGCAAATGACACGCTGAATATCGAGGTTCATTGGTTAATGGACGACCCTACTGGTAATTTAGGTGTTAAGACGGGCACAAATAATGCGCTGACTTTTACAGCATATGGCGAGTTAAGAGATACTAATTAATGAGTAATATCAGTAATCCAAAAGATTTTAGTGACTTGTATACCGATCTAATGAATCGCGTCCGTGTTGATACGTCAGAATCCGCGACCAAAACCCAGGCTCAACGATATATCAACATTGCATTAAACGATATGCATATAAATTTCGGTGAGAAATTTCCGTGGGCGGAAAGACACGCGACGCTTCAGGTTATGGCACCGTACACCACAGGCACGATTGCCATTACAAAAGGTTCTTCCTCACTGGTAGGGACAAGCACGTTATGGAATACGGCGCACGATTTTGGTGCTAACAACGTCAGAACAACAGGTAAGATGGCGATCAATGGCACGACAGATGTGTATTCAATATCGGCCGTTGGTAGTGATACGGCGATTACATTAAATGAACGTTACCAGGATACCACAGAAACGGCAGGGACATATACATACTACGAGGATGAATATGATTTAGCATCAGACTTTCTCCGGCCTTTTGACGTGCAATATTTTGATGCGAATTCTGATATTGCCATTATTGGCAGAAGAGAATTCAGGCGTAACTACCCCCGGAACAAAACGACGGGGAAAATCGAAGTTGCTACGATTGTTGATCGCAGTTTTAACGCAAGCACGACACCTGTTAGGCGTATTATTTTCTTTCGTCCTCCCAGTAAGTATGAGTTGATCCCCTACAACTACATTACGTCTAATCTCGCTGTTACTGACGTTGGTGTAGAGCAGACTGATTTAATTAACGATACTGATGAACCAATTGTGCCGTTACATTATCGCCACGTCATCGTCTTTGGTGCGTTATACCATTGGTATCGAGACAAGAAGAATGACACACGGTCACAAGAGGCGAAGCAGGAGTATTCTGATTTAGTGATCCGAATTGCCTCCGATACGGAGATCGGCGCATCTAAACCCCAAATGGCTCCTAAAATGTCTCACTATCGTCGTAACCGCCCCTTAACGGGTAGAAAGACGCGACATTCATTAGGGTCTGCGTTTGACCAACTAAGAGAATGACGACTAAATCAGCGTTTATCCGTCATCTGATAGGCGGAGGATGGGCCGCAGATTTTGGTGGTCGTGCACAGGTGGCAATCAATGGGACGACGGCTACCTTTCCTTTTCTGACACAAGCAGACAACCTTGTTTATAAACTTGATGGGGGCGTGGACAAACCAGGAGGGACATCAAAACTAAACACAACCACATTTGAGTCTGGGGCTGATATTAAAGGGATCTTTGATTACTGGATAACAGGTACAGCTGGATCATCAGCACAGCATAGGATCGTGCATGTAGGTACGGTGGTTAAAAAAGATGATGGTGACGGATCGTTCACTAATTTAAAAACAGGGCTTGAAGCGGGTAAGATGCCGGATTATACGGTTTCTGAAGATCTATTAATATTTACCTCAAATTCCACGGTAGATGTACCTCAGTCCTGGGATGGCACAACCCAACAAGACCTAGCCGGATCTCCGCCTAATTTTTCGTTTTCAGTTGTGTGGAAAGGCAGGGTTTGGGCGGCGGGTGATGCGGCGAATCCAAGTAAATTATATTACACAGGCAGGTTTGATCCGACAAATTGGACGGCTGGATCATCAGGTGAATTCAACATTGACCCTAGTGACGGGGACAAGATAACCGGACTGGCAGTTTATAAAAACCGCTTATGGGTCTTTAAAGGTCCAGTTAAGGGGTCTATTCATACGATATCAGGATCGGCACCGACGGGAGACGATCCGTTTAGACGTGATCCTTTCATTACGGGGGTAGGTGCCGTTAACCACCAGTCTATTTTCTCCTTTATCGATGATGTGGGGTTTGTCTGGTCAGACGGGGACGTGTATTCGCTGAGTAATATTAGTGCTGAAGGATTATTTGCCGCCGCCACCCTGACATTCCCTATTCATTCATGGCTGCATTCAAACATCAAGGCCAATGCGCTTGATCAGGCGTGGGCGACGACCCTGGCTGATGATGGTATCGTGTTAATTGGTCTTACCCTGTCAGGGGCGACGAAGAACAACATCATCATCGGGTTTGATTTTCGTTTTACACCTATTCGCTGGTTTAAATGGCCCTCTTTCAAGAACATGGCAACCGCATTGGCGGTTATGCTCGATCCCGATGACAATAATAAACGCACTATCGTCCTCGGTGGGAATGATGGATTTGTCAGAAAAACCTTTAGAACGACCAAGACGCTCGATACTGGTGGCACAATCAACCAGTCATTTACCACACCTTATACGGATTATGGTATCCCTGAGACAATTAAAACCATTGCAGCGGGTAGTGTCGGTGCAAAAACCACCGGGGATTCTTCCGTTGTATTCAAATGGCAGCGAGATAATCAGGCTGCACAATCAAAAGAGATCAGTATTTCAACTGGCGGCGCACAGCTTGCCACGTCAATGAATGGTACTGATTTCATTTTAGGCACTCATACCCTGGGCGGCGACACGTTTACGGATGAGTTCTTTGATTTAGAAGAAGGCGGCGAGTTTAGATCAATACGATATACCTTGTCCAACAACAGAGAGAATGAATCGATAGGGCTTGATGATTTTGGCGCATTAATAGAACCCGGTGGGTTTGCTACGGAGTAACCATGAGAAAAATTGAATTAAACGCTTTTGAGATACCAGTGGAAGATGTCGGTAATAAACGGCCTATCAAAATGGCTTATTCTGAGTTAATGATACTTTGTTTACAAAAAAATGATCGCGGTTTCGATATGAAAACTATGATGACGATCATGCCTATCATTCAAAAGATTAAAGACGCAGAAAATCACGTCTTATTGGAAGACGCTGAATGGGCCATTCTAAAAGACAGTGTTGAGGTATTCCCCTTTGCTTTTCCTCACCAGAAATTAATGGAATTTCAGGAAGCAGTGTGCCAAGCAGGGGAACATCAACTAGACAGTCAAATAGATGCCTGATCCCCTCTTTACGTTTGGTGGGCCATCGTCGGGGGCAACACTCCCCTTGACCATCGCACGCTTCTTGAAGCAGTTCGACACGCCTTCTACTGGGCCAGTCGACCGGGAGATCCAAGCCCTATTAGGCCCGAAGCTAGGCGAGTCTACGGCGGACGTGACGAATGTCGAACAAGGTATCTTCCCCGATCTTAACGGCAATGAACAGGATTTCACGAGTAGACTCGTTTTGTCTGATGGGGAAATCGACGGACTATCACAAGCGGCTATTGACAGGCTTATTGAACAAGGATTTCCCGCTGAGAACCTAAAACATCGAGCGCCCATCGGGGACACGGGTGGGGATGCGACAGTGAGTGCTGTAGAACCCGATCCTGGCGAGTTTGATCCTAATCTGCTTGAGCCACCGGGACTAGAAGAAGGCGGCACCTCAGCAACGTCCCCAGTCATACAGGAAAACCCCACAAATGAGGTAGTTAAGGACACACAGGGCAACATTTTATTAGACTTGCCGGGTGATGTTTTTAGGGAATTACTAGACGCCTCTGCGGTCTTTGGACGGATATTTGGTGAAGGGGGTGATGTCGATTTAAGTGATGTGGTTATCAGTGAGGAAGAGGATGAAGAGATCGACAAGATCAGTAGCGAAACAGGCATTGACTTTACTTTTTTGGGTAACACGACAGGGACTGAGCAAGGAACGGACGACCGGGCAGACACGACCAACACTGACTTGCTCAATGTTGCGCTGTCTCTATTACCCACTGCCTCACAAACAGAGAGTAGTGTGGGCAGGGGCGAGGCGACAGAGCTTGCTGAAGCGCCTGATTCACCCCTTGACTTAAAACGTTCCGTCAACATCACCCGTGATCCAAAGACAGGCAGGGCAGGTGTTGCTTCACGGTTTGAACCACAACCACCACAGCAATTAAACTTCACGCCTAGAAATGAGACACAACATAACCGTCGTGGACGGCTTAATTTCTCCTGAGATAATCCATGGCACTTAATTCATCCGACAGCAGCGAAACCAGCGTTTTTGATGTCCCCGATCCCTCGCCGGAGGAATTAGAACAACTCTTAAACGATATCCAACTGTCCCAGTCGAGAGTTGACAGTATTGTCCAATCGGGCCAGTTTTCCGCTGATTTGTTTGAAAACCTCCCAGCAGAGTTAGAAAGAATAAAATCTGACCCCGCTAACGCTGAAGCGATCGCTAACGGCCAGTTTGATATCGCCGCCTCCACGCAACCATTAAGCCAACGATTATTAACCAACGAAGCAACAAGCATTGAACAAGGCAGTAAACTTGATCCGCAGACAGAAGCGTTGATCGATCAAGTCTTTGAATCGCAATTCGATGCGGGGGTGAGTGATATCAACCAGGCCTTGAGGAATACGCTGGAAATTATACGCGATGAACTTGCGCCACAATTAGGACTGAGACCCGAAGACACCCCTGTCTTAGACCGCGCCGCGCGGGTGGCGGCTGAGACGGTACGGCAAACAGGCCAGCTTAGAAGCCAAATAGATACCGCGGCGGGCACAGCAAAATTAAATTTTCCTCTGGAACAAGACGCGCTAACCTCTCAACGAACGAACCAATTTGCTGCGACGACGCAAAATGCATCTGACTTCGCCGATCAGCTCCAACAGCAGGCGTTTTTAAACCGGCAATTACTGACTGAGCAAGCGGGGAACTTCGGTCTGAATACGGCGCAAGCGACGGGCGCATCCCCAGGCACCACCGCAGCGAATTTGGGTGCTAATCGTGCCAGGCTTGCCCCGGAGACGGTCTCGTTGTCATCAAACTCGACTAATTTTGGCGAGCTAGCCACAGGCATAGGTGGGTTGCTTGAAGGCATCGACGCATTAAGGACCCCTTAACATGGCATCAGCACTAGAAGCACTGGAACGGTTAGCTAAAGAAGAGTCCGAGGGTATCGACACAACAGGCGTGAATCAAGCGACAGAAAAGATAGAATCCGCGGCAAAGAACCCTACGCCCACATCAAAACCAGCAGCAAAACCAATATCAGGCGTTCCCACAAGCGGAGTAGGTAAAGCAGGATTTTTATTAGGACAGTTTGGTGCTGCCGCGACAGGAAGAGAAACACCGCTCCAACGACTTCAAAAGGCCAATACGCAGGCAGAAGAACTCAGCATCCGTCAGGCGAATGTCGGTCTACAAGCCGTTACCGCTGGCACCAAGCAACTTGACGCAATTTTTAAGAACGGTACGCCGAGCGATGAACAACTGGCGCAGTTTTACGGGAAATTCGCTGAGTTCGACAAAATCGCCCCTGGGACGGTTGAATCTCTGCAATTTCTTGCAGAACAGCGTAAACGAGGCAACGCGGAGGAAGTCAAACAGTTTGAAAGCGTGTTAGAGTCCAACGGGGTAAATATTGCTACGTTAGGCATGTCCCTTGAACAAGTAAAAAAGACGTGGGATGCAAGTCCTGAGTTTAAGAAGGCGATGATCGAAAAAGCCGATGCGCGGCATTTACGGACAGGGATTCAGAAGGTCGGGGATATTAAAACACAAATGGCGCAGGGAGTCATTCCTGAACAGGAGATCAACCTAGCCACAGCCATTGACACGCTTAATCCCCTCCTTACTGGGGAGAATGCTGATAAAAGGCTAACTGAGAACGAAGTACAGTCTTTGTTGAGAAACCCCGCGCAGTTATCGAAACTAGGAATAACGCCAGATGAAATTGTCTTAGCAGAAGCAAAAGAAGATAATTTAATTAAAACAGATTTGGGTGACAGGATAATCTTTACAGAGAAAGGTAAGCCTGATGTCATTGTCAAAGAATTTAAAAAAGGACTGACCCCAAGTTCTGATACATTAGGAAAACCGCCGACTGTCGATCAACTTCTGAAATTAGAGGGGCCAAACGGAGAAACGCCACCGCTAGGAGTGCCATTGGCCGAGTTAAAAGAACAGGGCTTTAAGGTCAAGCCGAAACTCAGTAAAAAGGATGAAGATAAACTCAAGGCTGTTAATGCAACCCTCGACCAATTAGACAAACTTGCGCTTGGTGAGGACGGTGTAGAAGGGGCTGGCGGTGTTTTTCGAGCAAAACCAGGTGCTGATAATAGAATCATAGATGATCTCTTTAAGGCTTACGGAAGATTTACACAATCAGACAAAGAGTTGGTATTGTTTGAGTCATTCTCTCAAGGCACGGTTGCTTCATTGGTCAGGGCAGCAGGAGAAAAGGGTAATCTATCCAATAGAGATATTGAGAGAGGAATTAATCTTATTCCTAATGCGGGCGATGGCTTTTTCTCTCTTCCTGACACGCGGGACGTTGCCGCGGGCAAGATCCGTCAATTAAGGGAATGGTTTGACGATATCGCGGGAACTTCAGATGATAGTGAATTGACCGAAGAAGAAATAGCCGACCTTAAAAAGTTACGTGAGGAGCAAAATGGCCCTAACTGAGAAGGAAGAATTAGCTCTTCGCAGAACCATTAAATCATCATCTGATGAGGGGGATGAAAGGAGTGAGTTTGAGGCAAGAAAACAATTAAAAGAGGGGCTTGTTTCAATCCCCAACACCTCGTTAGAATTTGATATTAATGACGAGAAAGGGCAGAGAGACTTGCAGTCTGCGATGGGACGAGATCCTAATGTTTCACAAAAAGGGGTTGATCATTTAAAACTACGAGCTACTTTATCCAGGGCAGACACGCGAGAAGAAAGAGAAGTTATTTTAGCGCAGACAGTCGGCATGGAAGGATTTACCAGAGATAAATTTGACAATCTTGCCATAACGCCTGTCGGGATGGAGGCGTTAGGCTTAGAGCCGAGTGATACACCCGTGGTCATTGACAGCCCTGGGCCCGAATTGGGGGATATTGCCGATTTAAGAGATGATGCCGGAGCAATCATCGGCGGAACTGCCGCCGCTATTGCAACGGGAGGGTCGAGTATTCCTTTCTCCATGCTTGCCGCAGGTGCGGGCGCCTTTGCAGGAAAGGCGATTGACGAGACGGGAGAACAATTCAGAGGTCAGAACTTACAGTCTTTTGGTGAGGTGGTTAAAGATGTCGCCTTAACAGGTGTAGAGGGGGTAGTCGGAGAGGGTGTTTTCAGGGGGGTTCTCGCGCCGATTGGGCGAAAAATACTAGCGCCCAGTCGTTCCGCGACAGGCGTTAGAAGCGAGGCGCTGAGAGAGGGCGGTGAAGAATTATTAAAAGATGCAACTGAAATAGGCGTCATACCGAGGGGTGTTAATCTCATTGATCGCAATTTGGTTAAGAGAATGGCGAACCTTGTCGAGACTGTTTTCGGCGATCCAAATGCGATAAAAAACTCAAAAGCGCTCAGTGGAGAAATTGAGAGATTAAGAACATCCTTTAATAGTAATTTATTAAAAGATGCTGAGATAGGACAATTAGTAAAAGGTAATGTAACGGAAGCGGTGAAAGTTTTTAAGGACGCCGCAAGAAAGAAATTTGCGTTTGTCGATACTATTTTGAAAGGTAAGCCCATTATCGGCACGAATCCTATTAAGGAGCAAGCCCAAGCCATACTAGACGCGCTTCCAAAGACAGTTGATGGGAAAGTAATTGAAACAAGCGGTGGATCATTGCAGCCAATAAGGGATTTAGCGAACCTCCAGGACAATATCACCGTCGAAACCTTACAAGGGCTTAGAAATTTGTTGTTTGATCGCCTTGATTCTTCCTTGTTGCCGGGTGTAGGAAGTAGGGATGCAGCGAAATTACTCGCGGCGGCAGACAATGCATTGGATGGCACAATAGATGATCTAGCGAAACTCATTAAAAATGACCCAACGGTCATTGGTGAGATTGGTAGCCGGGGAAAGTTAGATTCAACGCTTAACAAACAAGCGCTTGAGCAGTTGAAGGAGGCAAGGGCTTTTTATAAGGAAGGAATCCAGCAATTTGAAAATGCCACCATTAAACGCATCGCTAAAGATCCTAGTTTAGCCGGATCGTTAGACCCAGAAAGAGTTGTCGATCTACTGTTCAATAAACAAAGTACCACGCCTTTGAAACAAGTCTTAAAGGTTGTAGATGATAAAACATCCGACAATATTCGTTCTGCCGCGATGAGAGATATATTAAAAAATGTCACCGGCAGAAGCGAAGATCCGTTAGTTGGTGAAGTATTTAAAGGCACACAATTTCTCAAATCATTGGATAGCTTTGGGAAAGAAACCCTGGAAACAATGTTTGGCAAGGGTAAGACTGATGAGTTATTCAGGCTTGGGAGAGTCATTCAGTCAGCGACAAAGCAAGGCGGGTCAGGGGGTCTAGTCGCGGCGGAAATAGCGGTAAATCCACTAACGAATATACCTACTTTAATTAGGCTAAAAATACTTTCAAACATTTTCGCAAGTAAAAATGGTGTCCGATGGCTAACTACCGGAATTGAGGCACCAAAGACAAAGGCAGGTGTTGCAGCGCTAACTAGGCTCGCTACGCAAGTTCAGTCTATTGTGGATGAAGAAGAAACGAAGACACCGGGGATTGTTAAACCATCAGGAGATCAACAAATCCGAGAAGCTATCCCTCAACGTTCGGCTGATGAAGCTGTTGCAGCGATACAATAAATACTATTTATTCTGGCTTAGGCCAGAAGGCAACACACAAAAGAACGGTTGCAAAGAAAAACCCGACAATACCATTTAGATCTGCTTCAAACGCTATTGCGCCAGCAAACGATGTTATTAGCGCCCCTAGAAAACAGATAATTCTTTGCCATATGTTAGGCATTGTTTTTTTATTTAAACTTTCCATAAACCATAGTATAGCGAGATATTCATAAATGGCACTATCTGAAGTTAAATCGTGGATTGAAGGCGAAACGTTGACAGCCTCAGATCTTAACGCTGAATTCGACAATATCTACAACAATCAACAGTCTCTAGGCACCCCCAGGACTGCTGCCTGGGACATGGATGGGCAAGAATTAATATTCGATGCTGATGGTGATACGACCATTCACGCCAGCACAGACGACCAGATTGATGTAAAAATCGCTGGTGCCGATGATTTCCGGTTTGTTGCTAATATCTTCCGATCCCTCTCAGGTTCGGTCATTGAAACCAATACTATCGACGAAACGTCCTCAGGGAGTGGCGTTACCGTAGATGGGGCTTTAATTAAAGATGGGGCTATCTACTCTTCTGCTTTTAAAATTATCACCACCACCCGCGATATCTCAACCGCGTCCGGCACACAATCTGTCACAGGTGTAGGATTTACCCCTAGAGCCGCGATTATACTCTCAGCGATAAGTGCCTTTGATGCCATGTCAGTCGGGGTAGATGACGGAACAACCCATGTAGTTATTGGTGATAGAAACTCTGTAGCCACAGGCACATGGGGGCCACTTGCAACGCATTCAATCTATATCATTCGTTCAGCTTCCGATATCTACCAGGGCGCAATAACAGCTTTTACGAGTGATGGCTGTACAATCACCTGGACAAAAACTGGATCGCCAACCGGAACGGCCCAGGTCTATATTCTTTTCTTAAGATAACCTAATTTGGTGCTAATATATTAGCTATGCGAATATTAGTAGCTAGCTTAGCCTTATGCTTAATGCTTACCTCTTGCCAGGGGCAGGGAGTTGATTACATTGCGGGGGTAATTAGAAATACGGGTGGTGGTTGGCAGCTTATTGATAATGTCGATCATACCCCGCTAAACATCGCCTCTGTTGAAACATTGTCAGACGGTAAGATCAGAATCAATTATGATTTTGCTGCGTCACAGGTGATTTCTTTTACAGTGACACCGGATGAGACTTATATACGCTATGGGTTAACCGCTGGGGCAAGAGCTAGTCTGGATTACGCTATGATCACCCTATCCGCCCCGTTACGTTTCTACTATGACACTGGGACTGGTCATATTGTTAATAATTTCATATTCGGTGACAATGTTTACGAAAGTGAAATAGGGATGGATTATGTAGAATTCACTCACCCCCCTGTTTATGGGAATACGATGCCGGTGTATTCTAAGATCTCATCAACCTCTGAAAAACAACTAAATATTACCTTCCAGCCCATCAACAGCACCACCACTAGAATGTTTATTTCTACCGACTTAGAAGGTCAAAACTCAGCCATTAACAACGGTCAATTCGTTGCCCCAGCCGGGTTTATTACCATTGATTTAGGCGTGGCCGAAGTCGATGCAAACGACGTTCAATCGGTCACTGGCAATCTTTGGATCATGGGTATCGTCCAATAATAGAGTTTAGTGGCTACTGCGATCCAGTTCAGTTAAAGCTAATTCACTCATTATATATGGGTTCGGCACAGCCTATAGTGATACCACTACATTTGATTAAAATTAAGTTAATAAAACCAGCTAGTTACATCCACTGATCCCATGTTACAATCATGGGGTTGTGGGGGTCGGAGGTTCGAATCCTCTCGCCCCGACCAATTCACCGGACCATGAGAGACTCTCCAGGATGTCTCAAGCCCGTGTAATTACAATGTTTTTTAAAACTAAACATATTTTTGGGAACGGCTTGACACGGTTCGATACGGCCTGGAAATAGCGCCGGAATGGCGCCGCTGCGGCGCAGGTTTATGCATTGAGCAGCAGGCGGCTCGTGCTTTCTTACGGCGGTGCATCAGTGCCGGCTTTGCTTGACGATGCCGAATACCCTTATTCGATATGTCAGGGTTGAAGGCTTGATTCCCAGGAGTTCCGCAGCACCTTGGGGACCCCAAATCTTCCAGTTTGTGTACCTTAAGGCTGCAGCAATATTCGCTTTCTCAAGTTCTTTGAATTCTGCGTTGGTCACAAACCCGGACGATTCAGTTTCGGTTCGGTCCTTAGGCAAATGTAAATCTGCGGACGCATTCGGCACTACAAAATCCAACCTGAGCCGGTTGCCGGTGGATGAGATTACTGCCCGCTCAATGACATTCTTTAGCTCTCGTATATTTCCGGGCCAGTCCTGTTGTTTCAGTACCGAAACCTGTTGCTGTGTCATGCGTAGTGGTTCACGCCCAAGTTCACGGCAAATCAGTTGTAAAAAGTGAAATGCAAGCGGCGCCACGTCATCGAGTCGTTCACGCAGCGGTGGAACTTCAACCGGGAAGACACTGAGACGATAATATAGATCCTCCCGAAAACGACCGGCCTGGGTTTCTTCCATTAAATCCCTGTTAGTGGCCGCGACGATACGCACATCCACTTTGATTGTCTTTTCATCCCCGATACGTTCGAATTCACCCTCCTGAAGCGCACGCAGCAACTTTCCCTGCTGTGACATTGGAATCTCACCCACTTCGTCCAGAAACAAGGTGCCGCCATCAGCCAGCTCAAGACGTCCAACCCGATCCTGGTGGGCACCGGTGAATGCCCCCCGCACGTGGCCAAAGAATTCGCTTTCAAACAGGTCTTTCGGGATTGAAGCGCAGTTCACTTTCACCATTGGTTTGTCAGCCCTGTCACTCTTTGTATGGATCGCCCGGGCAATCATTTCCTTGCCCACTCCGGACTCGCCCAGGATAAGGACACTCACTGGTGTCCGGGCCACCGCTTCTATCTGGGCAAGCGTCCGATTCAAGGCCTGGCTGTCCCCGATGATTTCACCGAAGTTGACCGTGACATTGATCTCATCGCGCAGATAATCACGTTCCTGCTCAAGCTGCTCCTTGAGACTCCTGATTTCTTCAAAGGTCTTTTTGCGCTGGGCCTCAATCTCCTTGCGTGTAGAAATGTCACGGAATACGACCACTGCGCCGTTGGGCTTGCCGTCCTGCATGATCGGTGTACTCGTATACTCTACCGGTAAGGCTGTCCCGTTTGTGTGCCAGAACACCTCGCTGTCAACGCGGTGAATCTCGCCATCTTTCAACGCTGCATAAATCGGACATTCCTGCCTGGGGTAGGGCGCTCCGTCAGCGTGCGAGTGGTGGTGAATATCATGTGCAGACTGGCCACGCACTTCATCGACCTGCCAGCCCAGGATCTCGGTGGACGCCGCGTTGCCAAAAGTTGTTCTGCCGTCACAATCCAGTCCGTAAATGCCCTCGCCTGCCGCATCGAGAATTTGTTGGTGTTGCGATTGCAATTGCGCCAGCTCCTCGTACGCACGATCAAACTCACCTACATCCATTGCAACCACCATCACGGATGCCTGTTCTTCGTCACCCTGTTGTATCCGCCAGGCAGACAGGCGCACTGGCAGCATTCCATCGGCCGTCAACAATACAGCTTCAGTATTCTCCATTGCGCTACCGTCCCGGGCCACTGCTTCCAATTGACCGGGTAACGCCGGGGTGGCCTCGAAATCGAACAATTTTGCGGCCGGCAATGCTTCGCTTTGCGGCTGCGAAAGCCCAAGTTTTTCCTGCCACACCGGAGTCAGTTCCCGGCACAGCATTGATTCATCCAAAGCCAGCATCAGTAGCGGTGTGTCTTGAAACAGCCATCCGAGTTCCATACTTATTGCTCCAAATTCCTCAAATTATTGAGGATTCTGCCACAGATATTTGATGAACACAACTATTTGAGGTGCAAATATATTCATATCGTATTGTTTTAATTGACTTTACAGGTCTGGCACGTTTACTGCACTTACATAACACCGAAAGAAACTGAAATTAATTAGGAGAAACGTCATGGCAAGCAAATTTGATCCAAATGAAATTTCTTCAACTGACATGATCATTGCCTTGAATGAGCTCTTCCCCGAAACGACGTATGGAGCCGTACCGGTGATCGACCAGTTTGAAGCGTTCGAAATCTATGCCGCCTTTGAAGACGGCGGCTTGGCCGAAGCACCCAGTGCACTCGAAGTCTACCTCAATAATCAGCAACACCAAACCGTATAAGGAACACACACAATGCAACGACCCCCACTCCCCCCCTTCAAGCTTGAAACGGCACTGGCAAAAGTCCAGGCGGCAGAAGATGCCTGGAATTCACGATCTCCAAAAAAGGTGGCACAGGCATACACGTTTGACTCCACCTGGCGGAATCGCGACGAGTTTTTCCAGGGCCGTGATGCGATTGAAGCCTTTCTCAAGCGGAAGTGGGCCGAAGAACTTCACTACCGCCTGATGAAAGAGCTCTGGGCGTTTACAGATAACCGCATCTCGGTGCGTTTCGAATATGAATGGCAACACGCAAAAACCGGTTGTTGGTTCCGCACACACGGAAACGAGCACTGGGAATTTGACCAGGACGGCTATATGAGCCGTCGCGATATGAGCGCAAACGACATTCCGATTGCAGCCGAGGAACGGCGAATCGGCATTTGAACTACTTACTCAACCCCAAGTAAATGGAGAAACCCATGAAATTACGTATTACATTACTAGCAGCTATTTTTACGGCAATCGGCACGACTTCGGTCGCTAACGCAGCCCTGCCTGACCCCGGTATGGAGATTGTTTCCGGTCGCACGGCATTGTTGATCACCGACCCTCAGAATGACTTTCTGAGCCCGCAGGGCGTTACCTGGGGCGTGGTGGGCAAGAGCGTTACTGAAAACAATACCGTGGCCAACATCGAATCGCTGTTCAAGGCTGCAAAAGCCGGCGACATGCCGGTTTTTGTCTCACCGCACTACTACTACCCCGCCGATCACGGCTGGCAGTTCGAAGGCGCCCTGGAAAAACTGATGCACAACATTGGCATGTTCGACCGCAAAGGTGCGCTGACCACCGAAGGATTTGAAGGCTCAGGTGCCGACTGGCTGGAACGCTACAAGCCATACATCAACGACGGCGCAACCATTGTCTCCAACCCGCACAAAGTTTACGGGCCGGAAACCAATGACCTGGTACTGCAACTGCGTAAGCGCGGCGTAGACAAGGTTATCCTCGGCGGCATGTCGGCCAACCTGTGTACTGAATCACACATGCGTGAATTGATGGAACAGGGTTTCGAAGTCGCCGTTGTTTCCGACGCTACCGCTGCTGCCATCGTCGACGAAGGTGACGGTTACCAGGCGGCGCTGGTCAACTTCCGCTTCATTGCCAATACCGTCTGGAGCACACAACAAGCAGTCCAGAAGATCAACAGTAGCAAGTAAAAATCGATTTATCAGAATGGAGAATATTATGAATCTTCTAACCCAAAATGCTCACTGGTTCCTGCGCATCGCGCTTGCCAGCGTATTCATTTACCACGGAATGTTGAAATTCCTGAACCTCGAGGCTTTTGCCCAGATGCTACCCATTTCTTACCTGATGGTAGTGCTGGTTGCCCTGGCTGAAACCGGTGGCGGACTGCTTGTCCTGCTGGGCGGATTTCGGAGGGATGTCATTTCAGACCTTGCCACACGTGTAGGAGCGGCGCTGAATGTGCCGGTGATGATCGGCGCTATTACACTGGTCCACTGGGGCCAGTGGAATTTCCTGCCGTCAAAGACACACCCGATCGGTGGCATCGAGTTTCAGACAGTATTGATCCTAGTCATGCTGTACCTGGCGATTACGGGCAACCGTGGTCTTGCAAATACCGACTCAGCACGCATCCAGGCCGCCTAGGCCTGGAGCCCTGCATTTTTCGCAACAGACTGATTATTCGCAGTAATTAAGGAGGAGAACAACTATGTACTCGTACATCAAAAGAGTTCCGCTGTTAGCATTGTTTTACCTGCTTATGGGGCTCGTAATCTCAAATTTACCTGTCAAGGCAGATGAGTCAACTCATATCAGCTACCCAACGGTAGCCATCGAAAATGTGGACATCTTCCCTGTTGCCGGTGCTGAACCTTACAAACGGGATCTCAAGAACCTCGAGTATCACCTTATTGATACCGGACACTTTGCTTTGGAAACACACGGTCGGAAAATTGCCGGTCTAATCAACAACTTTCTTAATCGCAAAGTCGAGTCCCCCTCTGTAGCGGCAAAATAGAGCCGCTACTTTTGCGGCCGCACCGGTTGCGGCCACTTTTTTCCCCAAGGAGAACATAATGAGTCATTCAAATTCACCTTTAGCGCTGATTGTTGGCGGCTCAAGCGGTATGGGCAAAGAGATAGCCCGGCAACTTTTGAACCGCGGAGTCAACGTTGCACTTTTAGGCCGCAACAGAAATAAACTGCAAGATGCTCAATCTGAGTTGAAAGTTATTGGCATGACAGAATTCTATGGTGTAGATCTTTATGACGAGAAAGCAGTTGATGACTTCATCGGTCATTTGCACCAGGCATCCCGGCACATCAGGTACCTGGTGAATGCGGCAGGTATTTTTACACCCACCCCATTTCTGGAACACACAAAGGTGGACTACGATAAATACCTTGATTTGAACAGGAGTATTTTCTTTATCACCCAGGCAGTTGCCGAAAACATGAAATCACATGGCGGTGGTTCAATTGTGAATATCGGATCAATGTGGGCAAAACAGGCCATCAAGGCGACACCTTCGTCTGCCTATTCGATGCAAAAAGCCGGATTGCATTCGTTGACGCAACATTTGGCAATGGAACTGGCTGACCACAATATTCGTGTAAACGCGGTCGCTCCCGCGGTGGTTGAAACACCTATCTACAGCGCCTTTGTTGAGCCCGATGATTTTCGGTCAACGCTGGACAGCTTTAATGACTTTCACCCGATAGGACGAATTGGGCAGGTCAAAGACATCGCCAATTCGGTTGATTTTCTATTGTCAGAAAAAGCAGATTGGGTAACAGGTGCCATCTGGGATGTAGATGGTGGTGTTATGGCGGGTCGCAACTAACCTGACAGACAGGTTCCAGGAAGAATCAGTTTATGACTCATCAATTTGCAGACATTACATTCACCGACAGCGTTAAAGCGGCTCAGCAGCGCTATGGCTCACGCCCGAACAATGAGCGCTTGCAAACCGTTGCCGGCCCGAACGATCAGCTTGGCTCGAGGGAAGCCGAGTTTATCGCCTTGCGCGACACATTCTATATGGCAACCGTCAATGAAACGGGCTGGCCATATGTGCAGCACCGGGGCGGACCGGTCGGATTTTTGAAGGTGCTGGATTCGAGTCGCCTTGCGTATGCTGACTTTCGCGGCAATACACAACTCATCAGCATGGGAAACGTCTCCAATAATGACCGTTGTTCCCTGATACTGATGGATTACCCTAACCGCAGGCGCCTTAAAATTCTTGGTCACATGCGTGTTGTGGATGTCAACGATGTTAATCCTGGTGACCTTGCAACAGTAGAACTCCCGGTATACAAAGCACGCATCGAGCGTGTTGTATTTATCGACATGGCTGCTTTTGACTGGAACTGCCCGCAACACATCACGCGACGGTATACGAAACCGGAGTTCACAGATCTCCTGGTAAACACTGTGCGGCGATGATTTATCACTGCCCGCCTATGTATTAATTGGCAATTTATTCCCAGGGAATATCAACATGAACAAAATAAACATACGAGATCAGTTGGGCGGAAAGGATA
Source organism: Gammaproteobacteria bacterium (assembly GCA_021772915.1). Lineage (GTDB taxonomy): Bacteria > Pseudomonadota > Gammaproteobacteria > Xanthomonadales > SZUA-36 > SZUA-36. Next base: position 33,465 of record JAJFLB010000053.1, read on the forward strand.
GTGCCGTGAATAAAATAGAACCCTATGAAAGAAGACCTGTTGAGTTCATAAAACAATTTAGCTCAGGAGGCTGGAGAATTAAGATTTATGGGATTTCAGCTAAATCAGAACCTCTATCTAAAGAACTTGTTTCAGAGGGAATAAAAGCAGTGTTGTCTCATCTGCCGCAACCTGCTTTAACAGAACAGCGCTATGGCGTTGGATTTCTAATCATTCATCAGGGAACAATGCGTAATTGGTTCTTATTGGACTGGTGGGAGAAAGAAGACATTATGCATCATCGCTTATTTTCATCGCCTTTGAACAATCCCAATTTAATTACCTCAGAACCGGATAGGTCCTTGATTGCATGCGTACACGAATTAAGAATTATTGGCTTTGAAAGTGAAGCGTGGATAAAAACAGCTCTTTGCAAAGATTGTGAACCAGGCTTTGATGAATACCTGAAACTTACTTTTCATTGAGTCCAAGGACAGACTCCTCCCTAAACACATATTCTATGGTGTTACTTGATTAAGATCCATACACTCCCTTGTGTCATTTTGCAGCTTACCGACCGCCTGCCAAATCAATAAAGGAACCTGTTGCATACGACGCCTCCTCTGACAACAGCCAGCGGATTGCGTTGGCAACCTCCTCGGGTGTGCCGCCACGCCCCAGGGGAATAGTCTCGGCAAGACGGTCAACCCGGCTCGGTTCGCCGCCATCGGCATGCATATCCGTGTGGATAAATCCAGGCCTGACGCAATTCACCCGGATACCCTCGTCGGCTACCTCCAGGGCAAGACCACGCGTGAGCGTGTCAATGGCTCCTTTGGACGCCGCATAATCTACGTATTCTCCAGCCGAACCAATACGAGCGGCTGCCGAGGATACGTTCACGATGGAACCACCATTACCGCCGTGCTTGTAGGACATTCGCCGTACAGCCTCCCGGCAACATAAGAAAGAACTGGTCACGTTCGTCGCAAGCATTCGGTTAATCCGGGCAGCATCCATATTCTCGACCCTTGTCTGTGGCAGAACAATGGCGGCATTGTTCACCAGAGCAGTCAGCTCTCCCAGTTCCTTGTCAACGGTCTTAAACAGTCGGACAACATCCGCCTCGTCAGATACATCGGCCTGAATCGCGATGGTGTTAGCGCCCAATTTCTCCAGGTCAGCCACAACCTTGATCGCAGCCGACTTATTCGAGCGATAGTTTACGCAAACCTGGTATCCACTTTCTCCCAACAATCTGACCACAGCAGCACCAATACCTCGACTGCTGCCAGTGATTATGGCAGTCCGCACTCGTTCCCTCGTTCCGCCAGGATCAACGTGGTCGATGTGAGAAATATTGATAGGGTTTGCATTGTTCATGTCGATTACCTAATCGGTATGGCGGTGGGGCGAATTGGCGCGGCGTCCGCACCACGCAGCTTCAGAGGTCCACCGATAAAGGCGAACTGATAAACCATTTGTTCGGACAGTCCCTCAAGATACACAAGTTCCAGGATCGGCGTACCTTGCTCCGCAAGCAAGTAGGTGTGTACAGGCACCTAATCAGTCTCCAATTCAGATGGGAAGGATTCAAAGCTGAGGTTATCGGCTCCGACAATCATCGCGCCTTGCCAACCTGTCGAGCGGAAACCGGCAGGAAATTCGAGTCTTCAATGACCATCTTACCACCAGTGCCGGAGACCGTATGCGCGTAGCTTGCTATCGTGATGCTTCTAATCGGTCTCTTCAGAATTCACTTTGAACGGCATCCTGAATTTCCATGCGCTCCAAAGCTCTGCATTCTCGATTAGTTCCGTCACAAAGTGAGCGACGTATGCACGCCTGGACGGACGGACGGCAAAGATACCGGTGACGGCAGACTCGCTGATATCGTATGGCCACACTTAAGTGTTAATTAAGGATTCCGGGCGGACACTGAACCACTCGATGTGTTTGTTATCCTTACCAATTCTCAGATATAAACGCTCAGTCGCAGTTTCATAGTCCCGATGAGGAGGGAGTTCTTGATAATTACATTCCATTCCTCAATTTCTTGAGGATTAAGCCACAAGTATTTGTGTACCACAATTTATTGGGGTATATGTATGTACGTAAGTCATTGTATTTATTCGGTTTCAAACCTTGGTATGGATTCTGCATATTAATGCTTGAAAGAAACAGACACCAGGCAAAATGCGGACGGACGTATGAGCCATCGCAAAATCCGTGTTGAGATTGTCTCCAAGCCTGGTAAGTATTTTGAGAAGGACAGTACCATGAGAACTTACACCGCAACATTGCAGCAAAACCGGCAACCTCAATCGAGCACCGGGCCGGCTTTAATTCCGGAAATAATCACTTCCATCCATGAAACCCTGGCGTTACTGAGTGCAATTATCGCATCAACCGCCATTGTCTTATTATCGGTTTGGGTAGCTGGCCAGGAAATGAACGATGTCCTTGGTGCAGGCATTTGGGGGGCAGGGTTTGTCTTCCTCGGTTTGGCCATTGACAACCGTGAGCCCAGGGCATTTCTGCAGCTAATTACCGGTGTGGCTTTGCTGGGTCTTGCCTGGTTACAAACCACTGGTTCGTCAGACTATGCGACAGTTTCCGGTGTTTTGGTGGCATCGTGGGTTGCGGTCAGCGTGTTCAAACGACTGCGTTGAGACGGGTGACTGGGGCATGGTCTGTGCGGCATTGCCAGGCCCTCTCCTTAATGCCTGCTATTGGGAGGAAGATGATGCAAGCACAAACAAAGCGAGGGAGGCTCGTATGAAAAATGGCCAGACAAAGAGATCACGAATATTTCGTCTGGGTATCGTGTTACTGGTCTCGCTGCTTATGGCCAGCTGTGTCATGGGACCACGTGGTCCGGACATGGGCGGGTTGTACAATGACCTGGCGCAATCCGAGGATCCCTATCGCAACCCGGTAATCCTGATCCCCGGCACCATGGGTTCACGTCTGGTAGATCAGGATACGGATGAAGTTATCTGGGGTGTTTTCGGGCCACACAAAAGCCCGAATTCTCCGAGTTACTCACGCCAGATCGCCCTGCCAATGGCCCAGGATAAGAGTCTGGCCGACCTGAGCGACAACGTGGTCCCCAAAGGTGTGCTGGACCGCGTGAAATTCAGTGTGATCGGCCTGGATGTGGAACGTAAAGCCTACTTTCACCTGTTGAGCACACTGGGTATCGCTGGATACCGCGATGAACGTCTCGGTGTCCTGAACGCAATCGATTACGGCGACCTTCATTACACCTGCTTTCAGTACGACTTTGACTGGCGTCGCGACCTGGTGGAAAGCGCCCGCCGTCTACACGAGTTCATCCTTGCCAAGAGGGCTTACATACAACGCGAAACAGAAATTAAATACGGCATCGCTGACGTGGATGTCCACTTTGATATCGTGGCACATTCCATGGGTGGCCTGGTCGCCCGCTACTATCTCCGTTACGGTGCGGTGGAGCTACCGGCGGACGGATCTCTGCCGGAGCTGACTTGGGCAGGTGCCAAGTATATCGACAACCTCGTACTGGTAGCCACACCCAATGCGGGATCCACCAACGCCCTGATGAACCTGGTGGACGGATTCAAGATCGGGCCTTTCCTGCCGCGTTACGATTCCACCCTGGTTGGAACACATCCTTCCGCTTATCAGTTGCTGCCACGCAGCCGCCACGAGATGTTGGTTGACGAGGAAACAAACCAGCCGCTTGCGGCAGACCTTTTTGACCCTGAATTGTGGATCAGGATGAACTGGGGGTTGGCGAATCCCGCTCAGGACAAAGTACTCAAAACTTTACTGCCTGACGTCACCGACGCCGGTGAACGACGAGGCATCGCCCTCGACCATTTGCAAAAGAGCCTATATAGAGCTCGGCAATTCGCCACCGCGCTGGATGTACCTGCATCACCACCCGACGGTGTGGCACTGTTCCTGATGGCCGGCGATGCCAAACCCACCGACGCGGTGGCTTCCGTCAATCAACAAACCGGTAAACTGAAGGTGAAGGAGCAGCGAGCCGGCGACGGACGTGTATTGCGCAGCAGTGCACTGATGGACGAGCGAACCGCGAAAAACCGGCAAAGCCGCCTGATTTCGCCGATTTCGTGGTCAAGCGTGCAATTCCTGTATGAAGACCACCTGGGGCTGACGAAGGATCCCGTCTTCGCAGACAACCTGCTCTATTTCCTTTGGGAGCGGCCCGTGGAGAGCCGGATTAAACAATAGTTGTAGCAAAGCCGGAATATTGCAACAACCACCCAATCGATCATGGCTGGCAGTTGGCAGTTCTCCTGCCAAGTGGGGCAATGAAGTCAATCGCTTGTTATGCTGTTTACCTCCACAATGTTTCCTTGCATGACAGAAATTGCGACGATCCGGTTGCCTTAACCTGTACGTCGGTGCAGATTCTTTCCTTGGTATGAGAACCACAAAATGGCCCACCGCAGGGGGCGCTGTCAAAATATAGAGTTTTAATGTGTCCTTTCGGATCAACAAAAAGCGCTTCACCAACTACTGAATCAATACCTTGATGCCAATAAACAGCATAAAACGGTCTTTTACCGTTATAAGCGGCAACTACACACCGATCCACGACCCCAGTTGGCCCGGTGCTTGAAACGGCGCCGCAATTTACCGCGGTCTGATCGATCCGATCCTGCAATTCCTCGTCCAGGGTTTTCTTTCCAGGAAAGGTCAAACACGCGGATAATAACGTAGTGCAGCAAAGAGCGAGCAATCCAATGTTGAGGTGCCTTGTCAGCATAAAATCAAGTGCACAGCAAATCAACATAGGCAGTTTCAACCATTTGCGAATCCCCGATTCCGAGCTGAGATAGTAATAACTTTGCCTCCTCAAAGCCTCTTTCTTTGGTTTCATTATCGTCAAGTACCACTTCAAGCTCCAGGAAATTACCCAGCCCCTTAACACGATCTACATGAATTCTGGTTCTGCCTTTGAAATATAGCAGGCGGCGTTTTTGAACCCGCCCAGCCGCGCCATAAGCCAGAATTAGTGATTCTCTCAAAACCAATGGTTCCGGTGTTTCAGATTTCAGATAGAAGCTCTCCTTTGGTCCTGGCCCATCAGCACGTTTATAGAATATAAGCTCTCCTTTCGTTTTGGAAAAGGTTCTGAGCTTTAGCCGACCATTACCACATTTGAAGAAGGTGTCATCCTGAATAATTTCTGTAGGACCGTCATCAGCAATTTCTACAAGCTTGTTTTCAAGATCTTCGATGTTTCCAACTCTGGCTTTAATTTCAATATTTCGAGACATTTTGACGCCTAAGGTCTAAATTAACCCGTGCGCGTGCCGACGTTTCCGCGGAAACGCGCCGCCGCTCTTCCACGTGTCCGGTTGAATGATTTTTTATGTGACCGGCACATTTTTTTTCAACTTGTATAGTCCCAACGCCAGACCACCGTAGCCTAGAATTACCGGCACTAGCGTAAACAATGCGTTATGTACGCTGATGAAAAGGACATCTGATATTGCACTGATCATGATGGCAATTGATGAAAGCAGCAGCATGATTATTGCAAAGTAAATGTGTCCATAAATAGCCATTACGCCGGCAACGGGCATGAGAGCAAAAGATAAAAACACAGCTCCGGTGAATGCAGCCGGGCTGGCATATACACAAACAACAGATATGAACAGCAGCAGACCTTTGCTAATTTTCTCTAGGATTCCCATCGGTCCTGATTCTCCTAACTACAAGGTTGTGAATTTGGGCACCAGTTGAGCCAGTTTTGGTGCATTGAGTTTCTTTGAATCGCACCTGCGTCTGATTCCCCTGAGTGTTAATGTGAAAGCCACCGTGACTGATGCACACGTGATCGCGGGCGGAGCGCTGGGCGCTGTCTCCTCTTTGCATAGGCTCTGAAGGGGAGGTATTTCATTCTATAAACGCCCTCATTTGTTCGGAAACATAATCTTGCCGGGTATTGCTGTGTGAATATTGCCATAGCAGCACTTTTTTTGAAACGAGGATTCCTTATTGTGGAGACTTTGGGTTTGATCAGAGCAGCATGCAAATTTTTGCCTAATCAGGCACTTTTAAACGATAATCTAGGCACGGGTGTTAATCGACGGCTTGAATTTGGTGTCGGGAGCACGTATATGCTTTGTTCAGGCTAGGGAATTACAGTATGAAATCAGTAGAAAGTATGTTGCGCGAAATGCCGGATATTGCCAATGAGGCACGCCCGTCTGTGGCTGGCAAACTCGAATGGGTAGGAATGAATGACATCGAGATGCCGGTGCGTATCAAAGATGACCGTGGCGACCTTATCCAGGCAACCGGCCGTGTAACTGCATACGTAAACCTGGTTGACCCTGAGGTGCGCGGCATTCATATGTCACGTTTGTATCTGCATCTGGACGAGGCTTTCAAGGAACGTCCGTTAACGCCTTGTGACTTGCGGCAGATGCTGCGTGCTTTTCTCGATTCTCACATAGGTCTTAGTGACCGTGCACTGGTCAGGGTGGACTTTGACTATTTGATTCGCCGTAAAGCTCTTCACAGCGACAACGTTGGCTGGCGTCGCTATCCAGTTTCCATGATCGGTATCATGGAGGGTCAGGAGTTCAGTATGGAAATGGGGCTGGAAGTATTGTATTCCAGCACCTGTCCGTGTTCAGCGGCATTGTCCCGGCAGTTGATTCAGGAGCAGTTCCAAAAAGATTTCAATTCAACTGGCCTGGTTGATTTCAAACAAGTTCACGAGTGGCTGGGCTCGGAAGAGGGCATTGTAGCTACCCCGCACAGTCAGCGCAGTGCGGCCGAAATCAGGGTGCGGCTGACACCCACGTTTCAGATGTTCCCAATTATTGAACTGATTGATGAAGTGGAAAGCTCTCTAAAAACACCGGTTCAGGCCACCGTAAAACGAGAAGATGAGCAGGCATTTGCGTTGCTTAACGGACGCAACCTGATGTTCTGTGAAGATGCCGGCAGACGAATTCAAACAACACTAAACGCAGACGAACGTATTCTGGATTTTTGGGTACGGTGCACGCATTATGAGAGTTTGCATCCGCATAATGCAGTTTCAGTGGTAACCAAGGGTGTTGAAGGCGGCTATGTAGCCGGCGCCGAGTTACCGGTTCGTTTGGATCAACCCAGTAAGTAACAATTTTCGGTAGTGACCCTAAGCTAGCGACTTCAGTTGCTTTCAGCCTCGTCCATGGGGCCCGGCAAAAGTTGTGGGTTAACCCTTCGGTCCAACCAATTCATACGCCAGTCGAGGTGCGGACCCGTGGCGCGTCCGGTAGCGCCGATGCGGGCAATTAAATCACCCTGCTTAACAAAGGTTCCGGCTTCCACGAGAATTTCACTCAGGTGCAAAAACGACGACGAAAGCCCTTGACCGTGATCCAGGATAACGGTGCCGCCGGAAAAATAAAGGTCCGGATGCGCCATGGTTATCAGACCGTCTGCCGGTGCATAGACGGGGCTGCCCTTGGGTGCCGCGATATCCACTCCAAAATGGGGTCTGCGTGGTTCACCGTTTAGTATCCTTTGACTGCCGTATACACCGGAGATTCTGCCCCTGGCAGGCCAGTTAAACCCACGTGCGTAATGAGCCTGATGGTCGCGGCGCTCGCGGGCCGTTGTTACCAAACGTGACTCTTGACGAATTCTTTCCAGACTGGCCGCATCCGGGGTGACAGTTGCAGGGGGTAGTCCATCCACTTTTTCCAGCCTGTAGTCACGAGCTTTTACAGCCAGGTCCTGTTGGAACTCGACATTATCCGGTGACTTGACCTTAAGCTGCCTGACACCAGTCTCATCGCGCCCAAACCCGATGACAAAGAGTCCGTCGGCCGATATTGACACAGGCTGACCGTCCAGGGTGATTGTGCTGCCCGGGGTCGCCGTTCCAAAAATCAAGCCGCCCTGGACTGCGGATCCTTGGAGTTCAAAGGCGAGAGCGTTGCAACAGAAAGGTATCAGACTGCAAATGAACCAGAGACGCGTGATCCGTGAAAGCATTACAGGACAACTTTAAGAAACTGGCCTGGCTGGATGACCGAACTTTTTCCCAAGTCATTCCAGCGCATGAGGTCGTTGAGCTTTACCTTGTAACGTCTGGAGATAGTCCACAGGGAGTCACCACGTTTAACAACGTGCTTGATGGTGCTGTTTGTGGGTGGTGCCTTTGGAGGAATCGGGCTGTGAAACAGGGTCAGTACTTTGCCGATGCGTAGCATGTTCGGATTAGTTATACCGTTCCATTTCTGCAGATTCCGCACTGAAACCTTGTAGCGATCAGCGATGACAGAGAGACTTTCCCCTGCACGTATCGTGTGATGGATTCGCTCGGATGCGATCAGACCAAACTGCAGTTGTTGTAACTCCTGGGCGGCCGCTATGTAGAGTGGATCAACCAACAGCTGTTGGTCGCGGGGCAGACGAAGTTTCTGACCAATTTTGATCAAATCCCCGGTGAGCCCATTGCTGCTGCGAAGCACTTTCACGGGTAAATGGTGTCGGGCTGCCAGCTCTGAAATTGTATCGCCGCTTTTAACCAGTACCTGATCCCACTTCATCAGGCCGTCCGGGTTTTCTGATTTCAACCAGTGTTGTAATTTGTCCGCGCCTTCGATGGGCAGCACAACTTGCCAGGGTCCGTCGGGTGAAGTTGCCCAGCGGTTGTAACCCGGGTTAAGGCTGAACAATACATCAATGCTCACCTCACTGATTTGTGAAACCAGCACCAGGTCGCTTTGTGTCTCCATCTTGACCGTGGCGATGACCGCTTGGTTGGGCGTGAAAGGCAGTTCCACACCATAATTTTCAGGGTCTCGGAAAAGACAGGTCAGGCCCAGCAACTTTGGAACATAACCCACCGTCTCCTTGGGTAGTTTAATGTTCCAGAAATCTGCTGGCTTACCTTTGGCAAGATTGCCTCTTACACGTCTCGCAACCCGGTTTTCTCCCGAATTGTATCCGGCTAATGCCAGCAGCCAGTCACCGTTAAACTTCCTGTCCAGAAACTCAAGGTAGTCCAATGCGGCTTTGGTTGAGGCCCAGACATCTCGTCGACCGTCGTACCACCAGTTTTGTTTCAACCCGTAGGTCTTGGCGGTTGAGCTGATAAATTGCCATGTCCCAAGTGCACGCCCGCTGGAGTAAGCAAACGGATCATAGGCTGACTCCACGATCGGCAGCAGCGCCAATTCACCCGGCATGCCGCGAAGCTCAAGTTCCTCCGCAATGAAATAAGCCCATGGCTGGGCACGTTTGAAGACACGTGCGAGGTAGTCGGGGTGATCGGCATACCACTTGGCCCACATCCGGGACGACTTATGCTCCTTACAATCGGGAAGCTCAAAGCTGTCTATCAGTCTTGTCCAAACGTTATCAAAGTGCACCGGTGGTGCAACGTAATATTCACTTGTCGGGGCAAAAGGTACCTGGACCGATGCGGCTGCAGGTTTGGGGCGCGGTATGACGGTTGCTGGTATAAACAAATGCTCATCAATGGACTCACCTGAACCCCTTGGAAGGTCTTGCTGTGCAATTGCATTGACCGGTGTTGTTAGCTCAGGCACGGTGCTGTCTTGCGTGGTGGCGCAAGCTGCAAGAGCAAGATACAACAATGGTATGGTGTGACGTGAAGTCAAAAGGTTTCCCGAATATTGTAATGGCCCGCTATTATGCTGTTTGGGAGCTCTGGGTCAAGTTTGATGGGGCTTTAGAACCGGTCTTTCCAGGCACGAATGACAGCCATGGCAGACTCCCCAGCTACCACGGTGGGATCCAGTTTCCTGGCTGCTTCCAATACGCTTTTTTCGCGGGTGCGCAAAAATGGATTGGTTGCCAGTTCGTCGGCCAAACTGGTTGGCAAGGTAATTTTGCCGCCTGCGCGTAAGTCCTTTACTTCTTGTGCCCGTGCCTGGAGTTTGGAATTTTGTGGTTCCACCTGGAGTGCGAAGGCACAATTGGATTGAGTGTATTCATGCGCGCAGTAAATCTTTGTCGCAGGGGGTAAAGCAGCCAATTTATCCAGGGAGCCCTGCATATCCGTGGCAGTACCTTCAAAAAATCGTCCGCAACCGATACTGAACAGGGTGTCGCCGCAAAAAAGCGTGTTATTTCCGTAGAAGGCTATATGGCTACGGGTATGTGCGGGTACCTCGATTACCCTGAACTCTGCATCAAGGGCGGGCAAGCCGACCAGATCCCCCTCAACACAGACCTTGTGTACGAGTGGAATTCTTGCGTCATCTGGACCGAAAACCCTGGCGGCGTGTTTCTCCAGCAATCTCGAAACCCCACCAATGTGGTCGGGGTGGTGGTGGGTTAGCAGGATGTAGCGCAGATCCAAATTGTGCTTATCAAGAGTTTCAAGAACGGGTTGGGCATCACCCGGATCTACAACGGCACAGGCCCGACTGTCGGCAGTTACGAGCCAGATGTAATTATCCTGGAATGCGTTGATGGCAGTAATATTAAGCTGTTTTTCCCACATGCTGCTCTCTCTTTTGAATCTCAGATTGGCTTATTCAACTGCAGATTATCGTTTCGTCAAAATGAAGGTTGAACAGCCCTGCTCATAACCCGTATGCTTACGCCTGTGACTTGCCAAGTCAAATTTAAGGAGTACTGGTTATTCAAGTCAAGCACCTACCGGTTCTTTCCGCCCAGGAGAAATTGACTGCTCAGGTTCTGCACCCTCTATTGGCAGAGCGGAGACCCGAACGGATCCTGGTGCTGGGGCATGCCGAGGTCAGGCGCATGCCTTTTGAACCTGTCAGCCCCGCACAGATTATTCGTTTGAGTGCAAGTGGTGTTGCCACCGAATCCGGTCTCAGTTGCCGGATTAACGCACTGCCTTTTGACGAGGCTGTGTTTGATCTGATTGTTCTGGTCCACCTTCTCAGGGATGGCCACGAGTTGGTGCTGGCCGAGGCGTTGCGAGTGCTGACACCTGGCGGTGATGTGGTTCTGAGCGGTCTGAATTCAACGGGATTGCAATATCGGTTCGGTAACCGGGAAAATCGATTTCCCGGACTAAAGCTCAGCAGGGTGAGCCACTATCTGAAAATGCGGTCCTTTGATATCAGGCAATGTTTGCTGATGGGTATGGCCGGGTCTTCGCGTCCTGCATCCAGATCCGTCTGGCATGGTTTGCGATTACCCTTTGCCGACCGCGTAGTCATGCACGGTCGTCATCGGTCAGTGATAAAGAAAGTCCACCTTTCCCGTAAACGAAGTCCTTTGGTGCAGTATGCAGGCTGATTCGAACTCTACATCCGGATCCAGGAAGCTGACTGATGTTGTGATGTACACTGACGGGGCCTGTAGCGGCAATCCGGGTCCGGGTGGTTGGGGTGTGGTCTTGATGTCGGGAAAACACCGCAAAGAATTGTATGGTGGAGAGCGCGAGACCACCAACAACCGCATGGAAATGATGGCCGTGATTCGGGGTGTCGATACCCTTAAACATGGTTGCAGCGTCAATATCCACACCGACTCAAAATATGTCATGCAGGGGATGACACAGTGGGTGGAAGGGTGGAAAAAAAGGGGCTGGCGGACGGCTTCCAAGCGGGCGGTCAAGAATGTTGATTTGTGGCAACGTCTTGAGCAGGTGCTGGCTGGCCACGAGGTAATCTGGACCTGGGTAAAAGGCCATTCCGGTGTGCGCGAGAACGAACGCGCCGATGAACTTGCAAGACGGGGTATACCATAAGATGCGGCAAGTAGTACTTGATACGGAAACTACGGGTCTTGATCCCAAGCGTGGTCATCGTATTATTGAAATCGGTGCACTGGAAATGCGGGACCGACAACTCACCGGGCGCCAGTTTCACCGGTATGTCAATCCTGACAGGGAAATCGAACAGGGTGCACTGGAGGTTCACGGTATAACTGCCGAGTTCCTGGACGACAAACCCCGGTTTGCTGAAGTTGCTGATGAGCTCCTGGCCTTTGCGAATGGTGCGGAATTGATCATTCACAACGCACCTTTTGATATCGGCTTTATCGACAACGAACTGGCTTTGGCCGGTCACGACCAGCAATCCATCACCGCAGTCGCCACCGTGCTGGACACCCTGGAATTAGCCCGTGAGTTGCATCCAGGTCAGCGCAATAATCTCGATGCATTGTGTAAGCGTTACGAGGTGGACAATAGCAGTCGCACCTTGCACGGGGCCTTGCTGGATTCTGAAATCCTGACGGATGTTTACCTGGCCATGACCGGGGGTCAGGTGGACCTGGGGTTGAGTCTTGAAAGTGGTGTATCTAAAAATGAGGATGACACTGTGGCAACAGCAGAGCGCCCGGAGTTAACGGTGCTGGCAGCCAACGAGGAAGAATTGAAACTCCATCAAGCTCGCTTGCAGGATATTAAAGAGCAATCAGGTAAGTGTTTGTATCTGAATTAGCTACGGTTGGCAAATCGCCGGACTAGCGTATTGCCACCAGCATTGGGTGAGCACGGGTTTCCATCCATTTAAGGGTTTCAAAATATCGACGGATGTTGTTCACGTACTGGCTGGCCTCGTAGCCACGTGCATAACCGTTGCGTGTCTGGCGGTACCATTTCTCCTGGCTCAGTAATGGCAATCGTTCGTTGACGTCATGCCAGAGGTCGGGATTGCCACCTTGTTTTTGGGTGAGGACACGTGCATCCTCAAGGTGTCCCCAGCCCATGTTGTAGGCGGCAAGGGCCATCCAAGTGCGGTCGGGTTCAGCTATACGTGCGGGTATGCGTGTGTGCATGCGCAAAAAATAGCGTGCACCTCCCTCAATGCTTTGTACCGGGTCAAGCCGGTTGTTTATCCCCAGTTGCTTGGCTGTGCGCAGGGTCAACATCATGATTCCACGCACCCCGGTCCCTGATGTTGCCTCCGGATCCCAGTGCGATTCCTGATAACCCATGGCGGCCAGCAAACGCCAATCGAGATCATGCACCGCAGCAACCTCTTCAAATACAGGCATCAACGGTGGCAGACGGTTACGTACCTGTTTCATGAACTGAAACATGTCGACACGGTCCAGTTTGGCGTGATTGTCGTAGTACCTGCTTTTAATCGCTGCCAGGGTACCGTTCTGCTGAACAAGACTGAAAAATGAGTTTGCCTGCCGTACCAGTGAGTCATCACCGGGCTGAAATGCCCAGGCCTGTGGCTGCTTGCCAGCCATCGTGAACCCGACACCAAGCAGTGGGTAAAATTGGCTGTGAATCTTGAAAATGTTGGAATCCACCAGGGTGGCATCAAGTCTGCCGTCAGTAATGGCCAGCAGCAAATCCTCCATACCCTTGTCAGTTGTTGATTGCCACTTCAGTGCGGGGCTCGATGTACGTGCCTGCTGCAATAGGTACTCATAGCTGGATCCGGCAATGACTGCCAGGTTCAGCTTCTCGAGGTCTCTCAGATTGCGTGGCCGGGGGTGACCACGGCGATACACCACAATGGTCTCAGCCTGGTCGTAATCGGGACCAAAACTGAACTCCTGCTCGCGTGCTGCCGTACGGGTCAGGTTGGCCGCGATCAGATCCCCCTGGCTGGTCTTGAGCAATCTGCCAAGATCAGCGAAGGTAGCGGCTACCTCCACATCAATTTCAAGCCCCAGGTATTCTGCGAACGCTGCTGCCAACTCGTATTCCGGGCCAGTACGGCCATCGGGACCGATAAAATAGCTGCTGGCGCCATTACGGGTGAGTAAGGTCAGGCTGCCCCGCTGCTGGGCTTGCTGCAAGTAGGTGGTGTGATCGTGACCTGAATACAGGAATGGCAACAGCATGAGTCCCGCCAACGCTGTCGGTATATTCTGTTTCCATTGTCCGATTGCCAAAAATCTCACAAGCAAAGCTCATCCGCTATTTAAGTTGATTATACCAGTTTCGTGTTATTTCGTTATTTATGCTGTAACACTATAAAAAATAACATAAAATATAAAGTTGCACTCGAATTTTCTGACGCCAGGGTAGGAATTATCTACTATTTGGCCCCGGTGTCCACTTTTTAGCGTGCAGGGTACAATGGCCATTTTAAGAATCAAACAATGGCGACCACTCGATCATGACAATCCGAACCCGATTTGCACCCAGCCCTACCGGTTTTCTCCACGTAGGCGGGGCACGGACCGCCTTATTTTGTTGGCTACATGCACGTGCAAACCGGGGTGCGTTTATTTTGCGTATTGAAGATACCGACCTGGAGCGTTCCACGCCAGAGTCTGTGCAGGCCATACTCGATGGCATGGATTGGCTGGGTCTGGATTGTGACGAAGGACCTTTCTACCAGACACAGCGCTTCGAACGTTACGCTGAGGTCGCTGATCGATTGCTGAATGAGGATAAGGCCTACCTTTGCTATTGCAGCAGGGAGCGGTTGGAGAAGTTGCGAAAAAGACAGATGGATGCCGGTATCAAGCCTCGCTACGACGGCAAGTGTCGACACCTCGAATCCACGCCTGAAGACATTAAGCCCGTGGTGCGTTTCAGTAACCCCAAAATCGGCATGGTTAGTTTCAACGACCTGGTTCGAGGGCGTATCAGCATTTCTAATACCGAACTGGATGATCTCGTTATTGCGCGTCCGGATGGCTCACCGACCTACAACTTCACCGTTGTCATTGATGATATGGACATGCAAATCACCCATGTCATACGGGGAGATGACCACATCAACAACACCCCAAGGCAAATCAACATTTACCAAGCCCTGGGTGCTGAGGCACCTGTATTTGCACATGTACCCATGATTTTGGGTAGCGATGGAGCCAGGCTCTCCAAGCGCCATGGTGCGGTCGGGGTAATGCAATACCGTAATGACGGTTATCTGCCGCAGGCAGTGCTGAATTACCTGGTGAGGCTGGGATGGTCACATGGTGATCAGGAAGTTTTCAGTCGTGATGAAATGGTGAGCCTGTTCTCAATTGAGGACGTTAATCGCAAGGCTGCTGCGTTTGAAACCGACAAACTGGACTGGCTAAACCAGCACTACATGAAAGTTTTGCCGACGGCTGAAGTGGCTGATCACCTGGCGTGGCAATTCGCGGATCAGGGCATAAACCCGGAAGCGGGGCCAGCACTGGAAAATGTGGTCAGTGTTCAGGCCGAGCGGGTCAAGACCTTAAGGGATATGGCGGTGCAAAGCCGCGTGTTTTTTGAAGACTATGTTGAATTCGACCCAGCATCGGCCAAAAAACATTTGCGGCTGGTGGCCGAACATCCACTTGAGTCAGTGTTGGCAAAATTGGAGGCGCTGGAAGATTGGTCAGTTGAGCCACTTCACCAGGTGATTGACGACGTGGCAACGGAACTGGATTTGGGAATGGGTAAGGTCGCTCAACCTCTGAGGGTGGCGTTGACTGGTTCGGGGGTTTCGCCATCGATTGATAAGACCTTGTGGCTGATGGGTAAGCGGCGCAGTCTCGATGGCATTGGCAGGGCGCTGAAGTTTATCCAGGCACGAAGGAGTGAAAATGTCCAAGGTTGAACGCCTCTATCACCTGCACAATATCCTCAGTCAACGGCGTACGCCAATATCGCGACAAGACTTGATGGAGCGGATGGAATGTTCGCAGGCCACCTTTTACCGCCTGGTGGCGGAGCTGCGGGACTATCTGGGTGCACCCCTTGAACAGGATGCCGACAATCGCGGTTTTTACTATGACCGCAGCTATGACCAACCCTTTGAACTGCCGGGAATCTGGATCAGTCCGGCGGAGTTACAGGCGTTGTTGACTGCACGCCAGGTGCTCGGTAATGTGCAGCCCGGTCTGCTGGAGGGGGAGCTGCAGTCATTGCAGGGCCGAATTTCATCATTGTTGCAGCAAAAAGGCGTTGACGCGGAGGAAGGACAAGCACGTATCCACATTCAGTCAGTGGCTGGCCGACCGGTACCGGAGCACCTGTTCCAGGATGTGATGGGTGCGCTGATTGGGCGACAACGGTTGCATATTTGCTACCACGGCAGACACAAGGACGATGTCAGTGAGCGGGAAATTTCACCACAGAGACTGACGCAATACCGCAATTCATGGTATCTCGATGCCTGGTGTCACAAGGCGGACGGTCTGCGGAGCTTTGCGCTGGAGCGAATCAGCGATCAGAAACTACTGGAAAAGGGTACCCGGGAGCTGTCCCAAAATGAATTGGCAGGACACTTTGACAGCGCTTACGGAATATTTTCAGGTCCCGCAGAGCACACCGCCATATTAAAGTTCACACCGGAAATGTCTCGCTGGATCGCGGAAGAACAATGGCACCCAGATCAAAAAGGATCATTTGACACACGGGGTGCGTGGATATTGGAGGTTCCCTTCAGCAGTCACCGCGAACTGGTCATGGACATCATGCGCTATGGCCCGGAAGTCGAGGTGCAAGCCCCGGACTTTTTACGTATAGCTGTTGCCGATTCCCAGCGCCAGGCTGCCGCACAATATTGACTTATTGGGGTCGGATCTAAGTCATAAAAATATGGATACCTAATTACCTGTATTTAATTGGATCTGATAATCCTCTAGCCGCCTCCTAACTCATGTGGTACTCGTTGAAGTGCAAACCAAAACGAACCACACAAAATTAGGAGACGACCATGACACTTTATTGCGGAATTGACCTACATGCCAACAATAGCGTGGTGGCAGTGCTTGATGAACAAGATCAAACCATCTACGAGAAACGGCTGCCCAACGAGCTGGCAACGATTATCGAAGTGCTAAGTATTTATCAAGCAGAGCTGGATGCTTGCGTGGTGGAATCCACGTATAACTGGTATTGGCTGGTGGATGGATTGATGGCAGCCGGTTTCCCGGTGCGTTTGGCACACACCAGCGCATTGCCTGAATATTCAGGTCTGAAGTACAGCAATGATTTTTCGGACGCCCGACAACTGGCGCACCTATTGAGGTTAGGTCTCTTACCGACCGGTTACATTTATCCCAAAGAGGAACGCGCATTACGCGACCTGCTGCGACGGCGGTTGTTACTGGTACGGCAAAGATCATTGCACCACGTAAGTTTGCAGAGTCTGATTGCGCGGCACAGCGGCCAGCGACTCAACACCCGCCAGATTAAGACGCTGATGCAGGAGCAACTGACAGATTACCTGGAAGGACACGCCTTACTGAGCGGCGAGATTACCCACCAGGCTCGCTGTTGGCTGGATCGAGCAGTGATGCGGATCGAGCAAGAACTTCAGCATCAGATCAATCCGCGCGAAGACTATCAGTTGTTGCAAAGTGTGCCGGGGATCGGCCCCATACTGGGCACGACCATTGCACTGGAAACCGGCACCATCGAGCGCTTTGCCAGTTCGGGGAACTATGCCTCCTATGCTCGCTGTGTAAAATCCGAGAAAATCAGCAACGGTAAGCGTAAAGGCCAGGGCAACAAGAAAAATGGTAACAAATACTTAGCCTGGGCATTTATGGAGGCAGGACATTATGGCGCCATCTGGAACCCGAGAATCAAACGATACTATCAGCGCAAGAAAGCCAAAGGGCACATCTTGGTGGCGAAAAAAGCGGTGGCCAATAAGCTGGCCCGAGCCTGCTTTCACATGCTTAAACGCCGGGAAGTGTTCGATGTGACACGCGCTTTCAGTTAATGGTTGCGTCGTGACGGACAACGTTTTGGGGTATGGTGTAAATCCTGGTCTCTCTGATTGTTGCCGTCACGACACTCTTCAAGGCAGTTTATCTGGAGCGCCCGGTACATGAGCTCTGTTGAGGTTGGCATCCCACTGAGGATAGCCCTGGCTCTGTACAAGTAAATGGCCATGTGCGGGTACTGAGGTTTTTCTGGAGCGGCTTGGCCGCTTGGGGCCGGCAATAGATTGCTACGCCTAGATCCTGATGGGTGACTGGTGCGCTTCATATGGAAGCAGCACAAAGAACGAAAACCCTGGTGCGCCATCAGCTGACTGCCATTAGATACAAAGGATGGCCTTCATCAGGGATGCGTTTGGCCAGTTGACCGGAGACGGCTAATGGGCGACCCCAATAAGTTGTTTGATCCTCTCATGAATTGAGAACCACCTGTGTTCTCCTGATGCCTCAGCGCTTAACTGGCGTGACAACGCACCGGAGTACAGTTACATGCAACTCACCGAGCTTACACATTTCCATTTACAGGCAACCCGGATACCAGCCAAACGTGGCACCGGCAAGCAAAACGACTCCAGTTCTGCGGGTCCAGGGCACGAGGCGAGGCCGAAACTCGGGCGAGCATTTGCATCAGCTGTGATTTTGATGTTGTTCAACGTGGTCGGTGGAACGCTTTTGCTTTCAGGTATGTTTTTTCTACCGCAAATTATTGCGCGTTTGTTAGGCCATTAAAGCCACATTGTCGGCGCTGTTTTAAGCAGCTTCACTGGCAGTTACCTGATCACCGATTTCATCCTGCGTGGCCTGCTTGACCGGGCCATTGATGATGGCATCCCGGGTGGCTTGAACAATCAAGTCAACTTCCGCGCTGCTCATGTCAAACGACGGTGTGTAACGTAGCGCGTTGGTGCCGCCGTGGATGACATTGATACCGTGAATACGGAGATATTCCTCGGTTGAATCGCCACCGTAACTCTTGAAACGTGTCGGATCCAGTTCAGCGCTGACCAATAATCCAGTGCCCTGAACCTTGGTGATACAGCCCTCAAGCGAATTCTGCAGAGTGACAAGTTTGGCAAGCAACTCCCGGCCACGGTCCTGGATGTTCTGCCGCAATTCAGGTGTAACACAATGCAACACTGATACAGCAACATCCAGAGCCCTGGGGTTGGAGGTCATGGTATTTCCATACACTCCCGCTTTGTAAAGCTCAGCCGTTTTGGCACTTAACGCCAGCACCGAGAGGGGGTACTGCCCACCATTTAGTGCCTTGGAATAGGTTTCCATATCCGGTGCTTCAAGTTCCTCGAAACCCGGGTAATCACAGATTGACAGCACACCGTGCGCACGCAGACCTGCCTGGATTGAATCAACCAGTAACAATGAACCGTGCTCGCTGGTCAGCTCCCTGGCGCGGGCATAAAACTCAGGTGTGACTGCTTCACCAGGATTGCCTTCACCCATGACCGGTTCCAGGAAAAAGGCTTCGATGAAGAGACCGTTGTTATCGGCGTATGAAAACACCTGCTCCAGTTGCTCAATGTTATTGGGCGTTACGGTCAGCAGGTTATCCATATCGCGGAAACTGGCGAGGCACTTACTGTAGGATTCTCGCGTGGAATCAGAAAATCTGGCCGGCCGGTCTGTGCGTCCGTGAAAGGAGCCTTTCAAACTCAGGATACGGATGGGCTGACTGGCGTGAGCGCCACCCGGGTCTGTCATGCTGCGGGCATTGATGTCCGAAATGCGTGCCGCCAGTGAGACCGCCTCTGAACCACTGTTCAGGCAGAAAAACCGATCAAATGGGCAGTTACCCCGGCGGTGCCCAATTTCTGCCCGAAGCGCATCAATCAGGCGTTTCTGACTAAATGTTGGGGTCATGATGTTGGCCATAGGCTGTGGTTTGTTCATGGCCTCTAGAATCTGGTCCGGCGCGTGGCCGAAACCCAACATGCCGTAGCCACCGCACTCATACAGTACCGCACCACGGGATGAGATTATCCAGGGGCCCAGGCCAGCCAGGGCAACGTATGGAGAGATTCCGTCTGCTGAATAAAAATTGGTGAAACCATCCTGTACGGCAGCCAGCAGCTCGCTTTCCGGCAAGGCCATAAGCGCGGGGAATTCTTCCGTCAAGCCAAGGAATTCAGTGTAGGCGGTATCTACTACAGTACTCAGTCTTACATCTGTTTCTGCAAAACGAAGCAGTGCTTCATCATCCAGTCCACGGGTAAGTACCGGCCCCCCGTGACTGCGCATTGCATTAAGCTTATCCAGCATTGTCATCAATGAAATTCCTCTGTTGGGATCGCCCATTCAAGCGGCTGGGTTTATCAAGCAAGAATATCACAAGTCGGGCTGCTGATACCTTCCAGTAATTGATTCATCGGAGATTCAAGGTCCTCATCTACGCCATCGGCGGTAAGGTAAGTGTGTCCGGCATCCCGCTCCAGCAATACTTGACGCGCCAGGTGTCGGGCCACGCGGTGAGCAATGGTGTGTGTCAGATGTGTGAGTGTTGAATTGCATGCTCGTTTGCACCACTTTTGCAGTCTTGATTGACCCACTTCAAGCCAAACCTTAAACCCGGGGCGAGTGCAGCCATTCCGTTACCAAAATCGGGACAGGAAGTCAGAGCCATGATTGAATTTATTTCTTCAGTCAAATAAACCCATCAGTAGGCTCGGCGAAGCCCGGCAATCCGGCAACAGTGCTGTTGCTGCAGAACTTGCATTATCATCCAGGTAAGTGGCAAAAGACCGGATCGGTGGGAAAATTCAGGCGTGGGAAAATATTTTCAAGAAGATTAGTTCATCAAGGGGCTCATGCCACTTATTCTATCGTAAAACTTTGTAAGTTGACCGGTAGCCCGGTCGTCCCTGCAAAAAGAAATAAATTATCGCCAATGAAGGATCCCGTCCCACTGGCACATCGCAGATCATAAATTACGGCCGCATTATTGCCGGTCGGCGTAAAAGTGCCGTTTATGACCGTACAGCTGGAGCCAATAGCGGCGGCGGTTTGGCTCAAAGATTGAAACCCGCCCGTACACGTGTCATTTGCATACACACGGAGTAAGACATTACAATCGCTCGCAGTACCCCCTCCAATGCGTGCCAGCGCGGCTCCCCATGTTACCGGGTTCCCTAAAGGAAGATCGTTAATATTAATGCACTGACTTCGTATTACTCCACCGGTAGGAGATTCAACAGAATTAACACCACTGCCAGACGGACAACCTTGGTCAGTTGTGTTAGAAACCGGCGTCACCGATCCTGCCCATCCGGGTATCCCATTGTTAAAGTTACAATTATGTGACGCGTCGGCTGTCAAGAGGTTGGCTGGGTCGGAGGCACAGTCAGCGTAAGCAGTTGAAGTAGCCCAGACAATACTCAACAAACAGACAAGATTTACCGATTTCACACTAAACATAATCTCTCCACCACAACTGGTTGACGATCATTACACCGTGAACCTGCCAGGTGTCCTAATCGGAAACGTACCAGAGATACAAGCTGCGCGTCAACTATGCGTCTTGTCCAATCTGAAATGAGTCTGAAGCAAAAACAGGTTCTGTGCATGTAGGAAGGATAAATGCCCTTTTCCATGAAACTGACAAGTACCGAAGCAGTATTTGCGTCAACTTTCGGCTCGAGCGCCTACTCCTGGTCATGCTTTCCGGCTGGGTTGCCGCGAAATCTCACAAAAATAGAGTTACCGGTGCTGGATTCAAGCACGTAGTGTGTCCTGACTTATTGTGATGGAAGAGCTCAATGGTTTTATTAAATCCGTCCTGGATACTGCCATCGACCTTTTGGGTCCTGGCGGGGCAAGCCAGTGAAGGAAATCATCCAATTTGGTAGCTCAATCACTACAGGCAAAACACGCAAGTGTCATCTATTGTTAAAATGTCAGGAATATTATCGACGTTGCGCAATCAAGATCACGCCGATTTGTGTATGAGTTTTTGGCCTGCACCGAGAATCAGGCAGCAACTCCTTAAGCAAAAATGGAAATCGAAATGCCTTACTACGTACCGCTTAAAACACTTACTCCGATTAAGACCAGGAAAAGAACTGTCGCAGGCTTGAAAAGACTCAGGGCACAGCTTGATGCCGAAATGCCCCGTAAGACAAGAGATTCATCACTTATCCTGGGTACGTGGAATATCAGGAATTTTGACGATAATCGATTCAATAGTGGGCCACGCTCTACCGAAGACTTTTATTACATGGCAGAGATCATATCCCGATTCGACGTTATTGCAGTCCAGGAGATATGTGATGACCTGCGCCCCCTGGAAAATCTAATGCGCATCCTGGGGCAGGAATACGACTATATCCTGACCGACACGACGGAGGGCAGCGGCGGTAATGATGAACGCCTGGGATTCATTTTTCAGAAAGAAAAAGTGCGCTTTAAGAACATCGCGGGTGAAATTGTTTTACCAGTAAAAAACCTGATTAGTGACGTCGGCAAAAAACGACAATTCGCCAGGACACCTTTTATGTGTTCATTCCAGGCAAAGTGGTTCAGATTCAACTTCGCCACTGTGCATATCTATTTCGGCAAAGATACCGGCGAGAAATACGCAAGACGTGTGGCTGAAATCGACGCAGTTGCCAAAGCCATTGCTCGCAAGGCCAAAAAGGACAGCTGCAATCACATTCTTGTTGGTGATTTTAATATCAAAAAGTCTGGCAGCGCTGGCTACAATGCGCTGGAAAAAGGTGGCTTCACAATTGTACAGAACAAGGTGGGAAGCAACAAAGATCAAACCAAATTTTATGACCAAATCTCTTTCCTGGTTCGCAAAGACAAGTTGCTTTTCAGTGAATCAGACCGCAGTCAAGGTGTACTGCAGTTTTTTAACAGCGTATACCGTGAAGAAGACTTTTTGGAATTTAAGACTGACTTGCTGGCCGCTGTCGAGTTGAAGATAAAGAAACTGGCGGAAGAAAGTATTCCAGAAAAGAAACGCCTGCATGATAAAACGCAATCAGCCAATCAAAAAGCAAAATATGCGAAATCTCTCAAAAGCATGAAGGCATCACTGACTGATTGGAAGAAGCACAGAACCAGTGATATCAAACTGAAGAAATACTACCTCAGTGACTGGCGAACTTTTCATGGCAGTGATCACCTGCCACTTTGGGTGGAACTTGAAATCGACTTCAGCAATGACTATTTGCAACAGCTTGCTGAGCAATAGGAGCGGCGTCAAGAGAGGGTGCACTGCAGTGGCGCTCGGTCAAGTACGAAGAAGTTTATCTTCATGTGTATGACACGGTCTCCGACTCACGCAATGGAATAGGTCGATACCTCGATCTTTACAATCAAAGACGACCCCACTGCGCTTTGGGACGTAAGACGCCGGATAGTGTATGTTTTTCTCGGCAGTCGCTAACCTTGGCTGCTTAGACGATGGGCTGGAATCCATTTCTAGAACTGGGTTTAGCTGTCCAAACAAATGGGACCATCCCTCTCTACCGGATCATGTGTTGTTTCAGCGCCCATTCGACATGCTCCCGTACCACTTCTAAAGGATGGTGCAATCGACTTTTGAGTGCTTCGATGATTTTCTCTGACCTGGATGCATTGCCCAGCGCGACGGAAATATTACGCAACCAGCAAGCATGACCGATACGGCGAATGGCACTGCCCTGAGTACGCTGCTTGAACTGTTCTTCGGTCCAGTGGAATAATTCGATCAAATCAGGTGAGTCGAGACCGTGGCGCGGAGCAAAGTCCTCCTCACCACTGGATTGGGCAAAACGGTTCCAGGGGCAAACAACCTGGCAATCATCACAGCCAAAAATTCGATTTCCGATCAGCGGACGAAATTCCTCAGGTATGCTGCCCCGTAGCTCAATGGTCAGGTAGGAAATACAACGTCTGGCATCAACCTGGTAGGGTGCGATGATCGCCTGTGTCGGGCAACAATCAATACATTTCACACACACACCACAATGATCATTGGCAGGATCATCAACTGGCAATGGCAGGTCGGTGTAAATCTCGCCCAGGAAAAACCAACTGCCGCTCTGCCTGTTAACCAGGTTCGAATGTTTGCCGATCCAACCCAGTCCAGCCTTTTCAGCCAGGGCCTTTTCAAGCACCGGTGCAGAATCTACAAAAACCCGGTAGGCAAACGGCGTCACACAATCCGAAATTCTCATCGCCAGTTTTTGCAGGCGTTTGCGCATCAACTTGTGGTAGTCACGCCCACGTGCATAACTCGATACCATTCCCAGGCTGGGATTTTCGGGTGTTGTTCCACTCATTTCGGACGGTTGTGGCAGATAGTCCATACGAACTGAAATAACGCGACGCGTGCCGGGGATGAGATCGGCCGGTCGACAGCGGCGAGTGCCATGTCGCTGCATGTAATCCATTTCGCCGTGCAAGCCGGCGGCCAGCCAGTTTTTGAAGTGAGTTTCGTGCTCGCTGAGCTCGGTGTCCGCGATACCCAGTTGCTGGAATCCAAGTTCCGTCGCCCACGCACGAATGCGTTGTGACAGTTCAATCATATTCGGTGCTGTGGTCTTATTCGCTATTGGATTGACCGGCATACCACACCGAAACTTTGGGTCTTTTGGAAGCTCACTGAATGATTCACCGTATATAATATGACCATGTCGGACTCTGACCACAAATTGTATACCGCAGGGCAGGTACGTGCGCTGGATAATATAGCAATTCGTGAATTTAAAATCGCAGGTTATGATTTAATGGGTCGTGCCGGCAAGGCGGTGCTGGATACCGCGCGCAGTCAGTTTCCGGCAGCGAAGAACTGGTTGGTCATGTGCGGAGCCGGCAATAATGCCGGGGACGGATACGTGGTTGCGCGCCTGGCGGTTGCAGCCGGACTTGATGTCAGTTTATGTTCATTGGTGGATGCAGATCAGCTTAAGGGGGACGCCGCCCTGGCAATGTCGGACTGGACCGCCGCAGGTGGTCAGATCCTGGCATGGCCGCTACCCGCAACAACATCTTTTGACCTGGTCCTGGACGCCCTGCTGGGGACTGGAATTGATCGAGAAGTCGGTGGCAAGTTTCGACAGGCCATTGAGCATTTGAACCTGCTCGAGTGTCCCAAAATTGCTATCGACATACCATCAGGTCTGAATGCTGACACGGGGAATGTGATGGGTTGTGCACTTCGCGCACAAAGTACCGTGACCTTTGTGGGCCCAAAACGCGGGTTGTATACCGGGGACGGTCCGGATCATTGCGGTGTTGTTAGCTTCAATGACCTGTCGATACCACCTGTAGCCATCGGGCTTGTCCCGGAAGGTTTTGGAGACCCGGGGGTTCTGTTACGAGAACCTTTCCTGTCTAAAACCATCAAACCCCGCCCCCGTAACTCGCACAAGGGCAGTTACGGTCATGTACTTGCTGTAGGGGGTAGTGCTGGCATGAGTGGCGCAATACGTCTGTGTGGAGAGGCAGCATTGCGTAGCGGAGCGGGCAGGGTAACGATTGCAACTGCTCCCCAGCACGTGTCCAGTGTGAATCAGGCCCGTCCTGAACTGATGGCCAGAGCCATAGATGAGAGCGGGGAACTGACAGCACTGCTAAACGGAAATACCAATGTGGTGGCAATCGGACCCGGGCTGGGTCGTTCAAAGTGGTCTGAATCACTATTGGTGACGTGTCTGGACGCTGATGTGCCATTGGTGGTTGATGCCGATGGTCTCAATCTGCTGGCTGAGCAGTCACCAGCACGTTCTGCTTTGGATAAGGATTGGATCTTGACGCCCCATCCGGCCGAGGCGGCACGATTGTTGGACTGCAGCGTTACGGAAGTTCAGGGCGATCGGGTCAAGGCGGCGCAAACTATTGCCAGCCGTTATCGTGCTTGTGTGGTACTAAAAGGCTGCGGTACGGTCGTGGCCACGGCATCCGGTGAATATGCGATTTGCCCATTGGGTAATCCAGGAATGGCCACTGCGGGAAGCGGTGATGTGCTTACAGGTGTTATAGCTGCTCTAGCCGGTCAGGGTCTGCCATGTTTCGACGCCGCGATGGCCGGGGTATTGGCACATGCCCTTGCAGGCGACCTTGCGGCAGATAAGTGGGGTGAAGTGGCCCTCGTTGCCGGTGACATTACGGATCAGTTACCGGAAGTCTGGAAGAGCATGAATGACAAATCAGGGTGAAATTAGGTTTTCGGGCGAGGCACAGTTAAAAAAGTTTGCAAACAAATTAGCCCTGGGCCTGAAACCACCCCTGGTTTTTTGGCTGGCAGGTGATCTTGGTGCGGGTAAAACAACATTTGCCCGCGCCCTGATCCAGGCACTGGGGCACGGCGGACGGGTTAAGAGTCCGACCTATGGGTTACTGGAGCACTACGAGCTCGACTCGCTCCGGGTTTTGCACATGGATCTGTACCGCATTAACGATCCCGAGGAGATTGGGTTCCTCGGTCTGGATGACTTATTGGATGATCAAACCATCTTATTGGTCGAGTGGCCCGAAAAAGCAGGTCAATGGCTTCCGGAACCAGACTTCATGTTTAAGTTTGAGTATTTAGATGGTGGCCGTGTATTGTTCTGGACTGCCTCCAGTCCATTTTCACGACGGCACATCGGTCACTTATCTATATAAACACCTGCATTAGCAAATCATCATATCTAACGGTTTTTATTAAAAAACTATTGCTTTTTCATGAAAAGCAATTCATCATTATATTTACACATGGAGGTATGGTCTTGAGGATAAGATGCCAGTGAACAGGAGTTCCGTCATTGCAGCTGTGCTTTTGTTGGCTTCTTTGCAGGCCTCGGCTGCGGAGGTGACCGGGTTTCGTGTTTGGGCAGATCCTGCCAAAACCCGTGCTGTACTTGACCTTGACAGCAAAACAACTTACAAACTTTTCACGTTGGATAACCCTTCCCGAGTAGTCGTAGATTTAAGCAGGTCATCCGTAGCGATGCCGTTGACTTTTGATGAGGATCACGCGGGTGTCATCACACGTGTTCGCCATGGCCAACCGGACGAGAACATTTTGCGTGTCGTTTTTGATCTTAGTGGAAGTGTTAACCTGAAGAGCTTTTTGCTGAGTCCAACCGCGCAGTACGGTCATCGACTGGTTATTGATCTTTTGTCAAAATCCAAACAGCAGAAACCGTCTATGGTCAAGCGTATGGCGGACGTCAATGAACCTAACAGGGACATTGTCATTGCCATTGATGCTGGCCATGGTGGTGAAGACCCCGGTGCTGTCGGCAAAAACAAAACCCGGGAAAAAGATGTTGTTCTGAGGATTGCACGTGAGCTTAAAAAAGTCATAGATTCTGAGCCGGGTATGCGTGCAGTAATGACGCGGGACGGGGATTACTATGTTCCCTTGCGTGGGCGCTACGAGAAGGCCCGTAAACAACGTGCAGACCTGTTCATATCCATTCATGCGGATGCCTTTTCGAAACGCAGTGTGAGAGGGAGTTCGGTGTTCGTGCTTTCCGCGCGGGGTGCCAGCAGTGAATTTGCACGCTTGTTGGCAGATTCCGAAAATGCCTCCGACCTGGTGGGTGGCGTAACACTCAATGACAAAGATGACATGTTAGCTTCGGTACTGCTCGACCTTTCCCAAAGTGCCACCCGTGAGGCCAGTAGTAAGGTTGCGGCGGATATTCTTAGTTCTCTGAAACGAACCGGCAAAACGCACAAGAACCACGTTGGAAGTGCGAGTTTTATCGTATTGAAATCTCCTGATGTGCCATCCGTACTTGTGGAAACGGCATTTATCAGTAACCCCAGAGAAGAAAAGCGACTGACCGAAAAAGAATTTCAACAACGCATGGCAAGGGCAATCTCCCGAGGTGTGCGTAATTACTTTTATGCCAGCCCACCACCTGGCACCTGGATTGCCGCTAATCGCAATGGCGGCCGATATGTGGTTTCACGTGGCGACACACTGGGGGACATTGCCAGTCGCTACCGGGTGAGTTTGCGCAGCCTTCGCCGTGCCAACAAGATCCGCGGTGACGTGATCCATGTGGGCCGTGAGTTGATCATCCCCGCCAGCTAGTGTGTAGGACCGACGAGCTCGCTCGTCGGGAATTTCAGACGAATAGCGCAAATCTCAGGCAATCACCATGCTGGTGTTTTGTGCGAGACAAATCTGTGGGATTCAATCAAGAATTCCTTGAAGCCTGACTCGAAAACAGCTAAAAGAGTGTGGATGCCCATCCGCCAACTTCCAGAACTGCTGATTAACCAAATCGCTGCCGGTGAGGTCGTTGAGCGACCCTCGTCTGTGGTCAAGGAACTCATTGAAAACAGCCTGGATGCAGGTGCGCGTGCCATTCAGGTGCATCTGGAGCAGGGTGGCAAGCGTCTAATCCGGGTTATCGATGATGGCAACGGCATTCCCAAAGATGAACTGCCGTTGGCGTTGGCCCGACATGCAACGAGCAAGCTTGCCTCATTGGAAGAGCTGGAAGCCGTTACCTCACTGGGATTCAGGGGTGAGGCCTTACCGAGTATGGCTTCTGTTAGCAGGATGGAGATCAGGTCACGTGCCGAAAACGCGGGGCATGGCTGGCAGGTCAAAGTGGCCAACGGTGAATTGGAAGGTGCGGTACCAGCGGCGGGTACTGTCGGTACCCAGGTCGAAATTCGTGATTTGTTCTACAACATACCGGCGCGTCGAAAATTTCTGCGCACTGATCGAACTGAGTTTTCCCATGTTGATGAGTTACTCAAGAGATTTGCCTTGTCGCGTGGGGATGTCAGCTTCCAGTTACAACACAACAATCACACGGTACGCCAGTTCCAAGCCATCAAGGCTGGATCGGATATGGAAAGCCGATTGGAGGCTGTAGTTGGCAAGGAGTTTGTTGCGCACGCTTTACACATTGACCAACAGCGTGGTTCCTTCGGACTCCGGGGATGGGTGGCTGAACCCCGCTACAATCGGGCGCAAGCTGATCGACAGTTCTTTTATGTAAATGGGAGGGTGATCCGGGACCGTTTGATTGCCCATGCCGTCCGGCAGGCCTTTAGAGATGTTTTGTACCATGGCAGACATCCTGCTTTTGTACTGTTTCTCGCAATACCTCCCGGTGCGGTAGACGTTAATGTTCACCCACAAAAGCAGGAAGTGCGTTTCAGGGACTCCCGCTCGGTGCATGATTTTATTTACTCCACACTCAACCACGCCCTGGCTGGAGCCGGTGTGGGTGGAGGTTCACCACGGCCAGGAACAGAATTCGAAGCGCCGGCCAAGCCTGGACAAACTGGCGGGTGGACATCCCAACAAGCTGCCATACCTATGAGCGTTGCTGAGCAGATACGGAGTTACACCCAGTTGGTATCTCCTCCTCCCGGGTCTCCGGGTCGCGCGAAATGTACTATGGTGTCCGGGGACGAGGAAGAGTTCCCGCCACTTGGTTTTGCCTTGGCGCAGTTGCATGGCATTTATGTTCTGGCCCAAAACCAACACGGCCTGGTGCTCGTAGACATGCACGCAGCACATGAACGTATCACCTATGAGCGCTTGAAGACGGGTTTATTGGAAAGTGGAATCCGCAGCCAGAATCTCTTGGTGCCCGTGACAGTGCATGTCAGCGAGCGGGAAGCAGACAAGTTGGAGGAGTACGCCGATAGTCTTGAATCATTGGGGATCAGCTGTGAACGATCTGGCCCACAGTCCGTGATGGTGAGGAAAGTACCCACTTTGTTACAACAGGCTGACATGACCCGATTGCTCCAGGATGTGTTGGCAGAGTTGGTAGCCAACGGCAAAAGTTTGAAAATTGAGTCTGAAATGGACGAGGTCCTTTCTTCCATGGCATGTCATGGTTCGGTGCGGGCCAACCGGCAGTTGAACGTCCCGGAAATGAATAGCTTGCTACGCGACATGGAGCGGACTGAGCGGGCGGCGCAATGCAATCACGGCAGACCCACCTGGGTACAGCTGGATATGCAGAGTCTGGACCGGCTGTTTCTTCGCGGACGTTAAGGCCCCCTAATTCGGAACCACCAACAGTGAAGCCGCAAAATCTACCACCTGCCGTGTTTTTGATGGGACCGACGGCCGCAGGTAAAACGGGTTTGGCAATGGAGTTGTGTGAGAGATTTCCGTTTGAAATCATCTCCGTGGATTCGGCCCTGGTATATCGTGGTATGTCAATTGGTACCGCGAAGCCAGACGAGGAAGTACTCCGCAAAGCACCTCACCGTCTGATTGACATTCGTGAGCCCACACAGAATTACTCGGCGGCCGATTTTCGCGGCGATGCCCGGCTTGAAATGGAAGCCATTACTGCAAACGGCAAAGTGCCGTTACTTGTAGGTGGCACGATGTTGTATTTCCATGCCCTGGAGCACGGCCTTGCGGAGCTACCTGCAGCGGATGTGGAGGTGCGTAAGCAGTTGGCGCAAAAGGCTGAAAAAATAGGTTGGCCTGCCATGCATGAAAATTTGCAGCAGAAAGACCCGCAGACAGCTGCTCGTATTCATCCCAATGATCCACAGCGTATTCAAAGAGCGCTGGAAGTCATTCAAATCAGTGGCAGTCCGATGAGTGAACTGCAGGCGCATTCTTCCGGCAAGGCGTTGGATTACCGTGTTCACAAGATCATCATTTCACCCCGGCAACGCAGTACCTTGCATCGACGCATTGAAGTGCGCTTTAATTTGATGCTTGATGCCGGGTTTGTCGGGGAGATGAAAGAGCTTTACGCACGCTCTGATTTACAGGCCGACATGCCAGCCATGCGGGCGGTGGGTTATCGTCAGGCCTGGGATTGGCTGGATGGTGGTTGTACCTTTGACGAAATGTGTGTGAACACCGTTACCGCGACACGTCGATTGGCCAAGCGACAATTGACCTGGCTGCGACGGGAAAGCTTGGCTGTATGGTATGATTTGCAGGCAGATGGGGCGCGTCAAGAAGTGGTGGAAGGGTTAAAGGAGTTCCTTGAAGCCTCGTAAGGTCGTACCCATGTTTGTTGCGTGATTAGATGAAAAATACAACAAGACAGGAGACAAGGCCATGTCAAAGGGTCAGTCACTACAAGAACCATTTCTGAACGCACTACGGCGTGAACGTGTGCCGGTAGCGATTTACCTGGTTAATGGAATCAAGTTGCAGGGACAGGTTGAGTCATTTGACCAGTTCGTTATCTTGCTTAAGAATTCTGTCAGCCAGATGATCTACAAGCACGCGATTTCAACGGTGGTACCAGCCCGTAATGTGAGCGTTTTTGAAGACGAAGAAGAAGCAGAAGAGGGGGAGTAGCATCGTCCGCAGCGGTATATACCCCATTGCCAACTTGACCGGTACGCGGGCTGACAACTTTGTTTGAACGGGCTGACCGGGGCAACCGCGCAGTTGTCTTACACCCTGTATTACGAGGTACCGGTCTGGACAAGCTTGATGAGTTTGAAGAGCTTTGCCGTTCAGCGGGTGTCGAAGTAGCTGTCATTTTAACTGCCCCCCGGGCTCGTCCGGATGCCAGGTTTTTTGTCGGTAAGGGGAAAATTGACGAAGTGACCGAGCAGGTCTCCGCTACTGGTGCCGACCTGGTGTTGGTCAGTTGCGCGTTGAGCGCTATCCAGGAACGGAATATAGAAGCCGAATGCGGTTGCCGGGTCCTCGATCGTACTACGCTGATACTGGATATTTTTGCACAGCGGGCGCGTTCCCATGAAGGCAAGTTGCAAGTTGAACTGGCGCAACTGCGTCACATCTCAACACGCCTGATCAGGGGTTGGACCCATCTTGAGCGTCAAAAGGGCGGTATTGGTTTGCGAGGGCCCGGTGAGACGCAACTGGAAACTGATCGTCGTTTGATCGGGCAGCGAATTCGGTATCTCAAGGGTCGTCTTGACAAAGTCCGTAAACAACGGGCACAGAGCCGTCGCCGACGGGAACGCGCGCAAGTCTTTACAGTGGCCCTGGTGGGATACACCAACGCCGGAAAATCAACACTTTTTAATGCACTGACGGAATCAAACGTGGATACAAGGGACAGGCAGTTTGCCACCCTTGATCCAACTGTCCGGCAGTTACCCAATGTTCCAACTGGCAATGTGCTATTGGCAGATACGGTCGGTTTTGTCAGTGATTTGCCCCATGAGCTGGTTGCGGCATTTCACGCCACCTTGCTGGAAACCCGGGAGGCTGATTTGTTACTGCATGTTATCGATGCCGCGGACCCATTCCACCAACAGCGGGAGCAGGACGTGGAGGAAGTACTGGATAGCGTAGATGCGGGAAACATAGCCGTCATTCGTGTATTCAACAAGATTGACCTGGTAGACCGCCCGGCTGGCACACACGTGGGTGCCGATGGTGTGGTCGAGCGGATTGACGTTTCGGCACTGGAGGAGATCGGATTGTCCAGGCTGAAGAATGCCATTGCGACGAGACTCAAGGGTGAGCGTATCCGAACCTGGATCAGCCTAGGTGGCCAGCATGCAAAATTGCGTTCACAGTTATTTGATCTGGGTGCCGTTGAGGAAGAAAAGGTAAGCGCAAACGGTCAATGGCTGTTACACATTGACCTCTCCCAACAGGACGCAAAGCAGCTTGGCCGCATGCCCGGCGCAGAGGGGGTCCTGGTGCGAGAATCAATACTGGTGCAGAGTTAACACCATTGGCACTTGCCGCCCGGCAATGCGACACCTAAAATGTGTCCTCAATTCACAATATGTGGATGCTAGTGGGAACTAAAGGACCCCTGCATTCACAGCCAGAAACTGGAGAACCCGATAATGCCCTGGAAAGAGCCCGGAAAGGGAGATAAAGACCCCTGGAATTCCGGCGGTCAGCAACCGCCTGATCTGGAAGAAATATTTCGCAATGCAAGCCAACGTCTACAGTCCCTGTTTGGGGGAGGTAAGTCCAAAAAAACGAATTCTGAAGGTGGCAGTGGCGGTGGTTCAGGCGGCGCTGGCGCGTTCTCATTGCTGTTGTTGATGGCCATATTTTGGGTGGCCTGGAATTCAGTACACATCATTGATCAGGCCGAGCAGGGTGTGGTGCTGCGTTTTGGTGAGTATTCCCGCACGCTGAACCCCGGTTTTAACCTGACCTTGCCGAAGCCAATCGAAGACATCACCAAGGTCAATGTCAATAATGTCAGAGTTGTCGAAGACCGGGGACACATGCTTACCGGAGATGAGAATCTCGTGGAATTTATCTACAAGGTTCAGTACCGGATCAATAATGCACAGCATTTCCTGTTCAAAGTACGCGACCCTGAACTTACCCTGCGGCAGGCAGCGGAAAGCGCATTGCGTGAATCAGTGGGCACCAATAGCCTGGATGCCATCCTGGAGGGGACTGCCAGAACCAAGGTACGGATTGAAACCCAACGGGTCTTGCAGGAGACCCTGGATTTGTATGAAACCGGGTTGCAGGTTACGGAATTCAACCTGGTGGATGTGAATGTGCCCATCCAGGTAAGAGAGGCCTATTCCGACGTTATCCGGGCCCGGGAAGATCGTGAGCGATTTACTGAGGAGGCTCGTGTTCACGCCAATAGTGTCATTCCTGGAGCCCGCGGAACCGCGGCGCGAATTGGGCAGGAAGCTGCGGGGTACAAGGCCTCAACCATTGCGCTTGCAGAGGGTGAAGCCAGTCGCTTCACCCAGGTGCTGGCGGAATACCAGTTGGCGCCTGCGATAACACGCAAACGCATGTACCTTGAAACCATGGAAAATGTGTTGTCAAAAAATAGGAAGGTTTTTCTCGATGTAGATTCCAGCGGCAATATTTTGTACTTGCCGTTGGATCCATCGGGCGGCGCCAACGGCGCAAACATTTTACCGCCGGTGCTGAGCAGGGAGGCAGTCGGTGAAGATAGTGGGGAGCGCGGTAACGCTTCCCGCAGCAAATCACGGGGGGGAAGACAATGAGCAGACCTGTATTGATGATTATTGTGATTGTGCTGGCTGGGCTGGGTCTCGCTGGATTGTTTACGGTCAACGAGACAGAATACGCGATCCGCTTTCAGTTGGGCCGCATTGTGCGTGTGGATTATGCGCCTGGGTTGAACTTGAAATGGCCGTTTGTTAATAATGTCCGTAAGTTCGACAAACGCATTTTGACCCTGGATACATTACCTGAGTTAATGCTGACCTCAGAGCAGAAGTACGTCAATGTTGATTCATTTGTCAAATGGCGGATCGTGGACGTTGCCAGATTTTATACCTCAACACAGGGAAATGAAGCCATAGCGCTGAATCGATTGGACGGTATTGTCAGTGACCGCATCCGTAACCAGATTGCTGCACGCACCCTGGTCGAGGTTGTTTCTGAACAGCGTGTGACCACCATGAGGGCCGTTGCCGAGGCGGCCAATGCGGCTGCGGAGGAGTTCGGAATTGAAGTCGTGGATGTGCGTATCAAAAGCATTGAATTACCCGATGATGTGCGTGAGTCCGTGTTCCGCCGGATGGCCGCAGATCGACAAAAAGCCGCCAACCTCTACCGCTTTGAAGGGCGGGAGGCGGCTGAAAGAATTCGTTCCGATGCTGACCGGCAGGTGCAGGTGTTGTTGGCGGAAGCTGAACGTGAAGGTCAGATTGTGCGCGGTGAGGGTGATGCTGTTGCTACCAAAACATATGCACAAGCCTATGGACAGGACGAGGAGTTCTACCAGTTATACCGGAGTCTGCAAGCCTATCGCACGGCCTTTGGGAGTAACCGCGATACCTTGGTCCTCGATCCCGGTTCTGAGTTCTTTGATTACTTTGGTGAAGCCGGCGGTAACAAGAAGTAAACAAGGCAGATTGTTCCTTGCAAAACAGGCATCGCAATGGGTGAAGATCTGCTTACGGCGGTGGCACTGGTGCTGATCATTGAGGGTTTGCTACCCGGTATCGCCCCCATGGTGTGGATGAGGGTCATGCGTGATGCCGCCAAAATGGGCAGCCAGGGCATTCGTGTCGCCGGCATAACGAGTATGGTTGCCGGTGCAGTGCTGTTGTATTTTCTGACGTGACTCAATTTATACCCGGGACAGGGGCCCAATATGCAGGCTAAAAGTGTTGTAGTTCTTGGCACCCAATGGGGTGACGAGGGCAAGGGTAAAATTGTCGACTTGCTGAGCGGGGACGTGGACGCCGTGGTACGTTTCCAGGGCGGACACAATGCCGGGCACACACTGGTTATTGATGGTCAGAAGACTGTTTTGCACCTGATCCCCTCGGGAATCCTGAACAAAGACGCACACTGCATGATTTCCAATGGTGTGGTGGTGTCACTCGAAGCGCTCAAGAATGAAACAGAGGAACTGGAATCCAGGGGCGTTGATGTACGTTCCCGCCTGAAGATCTCTCCCGCCTGCCCGGTCATCATGCCATATCATGAGCGCCTGGATCACGCCCGTGAAAGGGCACGAGGCGTAAATGCCATTGGCACCACTGGCAGAGGCATCGGACCGGCTTATGAGGACAAAGTGTCACGTCGGGGGATCCGGGTTTCAGACCTGTACAATCCCACACTCCTGGTTGAAAAGTTAAAAGAAGCCCTGGATTTTCACAATTTTGTATTGGAGAAATATTTCGGTACGGATCGGCTTTCCTTTGACCGCGTGCTGGACGATGTTCTGCAACTGGGTGCCTGTTTTAGCGAATTGGTGGCGGACGTCAGTGGGGAATTGCACCGCTTGAGGGCACGGGGCAAGCGGATACTGTATGAAGGAGCGCAGGGTAGTTTGCTGGACATCGATCATGGAACCTATCCTTTCGTCACCTCATCCAACACCACGGTGGGTGCGGTGTGTACCGGCGCGGGGATTGGACCCAATGCCATCGACTACGTGCTCGGTGTAAGCAAGGCTTATACGACCCGCGTCGGAGCAGGACCGTTTCCGACCGAGTTATTCGATGATATTGGCTCAGGCATCGCCGAACGCGGCGACGAATTTGGTGCAACGACCGGACGACCACGTCGCTGTGGCTGGCTGGATGCAGTCGCTTTGCGTCGTAGCGCTCACACCAATGGTGTGAGCGGCTTGTGTGTGACCAAACTGGATGTGCTTGATGGATTGGAAACCATCAAAGTGGGCACCGCCTACCGGTACAAGGGCGAGTTGCTGGATACACCACCTCAAAATGCTGAGGCCTGGGACGACCTGGAAGTGGAGTATGAGTCCTTTACCGGTTGGCAGGAAAATACCCGTGGAGTTACGCGTTACGATGATTTGCCGGCCACTGCCAAGACCTACCTGGCTGCGGTGGAAGGTTTGTGTGGTGCACCGATACACATCATTTCAACCGGGCCGGAGCGCAAGGAGAATATTGTTCTCAAGCATCCGCTGGACCAATAAAGCCTGGAAGGGTAACTGAAGGAAACTGGCCAAGTACCATAAAACCCGCCACACAGGCGGGTTTTGATAATCAGGTGGTGCCGAGAAGAGGACTTGAACCTCCACGAGCTAATGCTCACTGACACCTGAAGCCAGCGCGTCTACCAATTCCGCCACCTCGGCAATGGGCTGAGAAAAAGAAGTTCTCAACCGGTTGGTGTGGAAGTAAAAATGGAACTTCCCAACCGGGGCGGACTCTACCGATTCCACTCCACACTGTCAACCAGAATTAGCCCTTATCCCTGCTGGTTTTATTATCAATGATCCGGACCGGAGAAGTGGCCCTTTCCGGTCTGTATGAGTGGGATCTGTAAGGTCGAAAGGAATCCCAGGAATACACTCACCGCTCAGGCAAACCTATCACGGACCGTTACAATTTCGCGTTACAATGGAATACGCGGGCAAGCAACAAGGATAATTGCGTGACCAATTCTTATCTCAGCAGAAAAAACCGCTCCAGGAAAGGCAAAATCAATGCTGTGGCTCCGTCGCGTGGTGAAATTATCAAGATGTTGGAAAACCGTGGTCAGCCCCTACAGCGCAAGGAAATCATTGCTGCACTGGAAGTAGAGTCCGATGACAGTCGTGAGGTTTTACGCCGCCGCTTAGGGGCAATGCTACGCGATGGCCAGCTGGTCAAAAATCGACGAAATGCCTTTGGTTTGCCTGGTCATATGGACCTGGTCAAGGGTCGTGTAAGTGCCCATCGTGATGGATTTGGTTTTGTCATTCCGGATGATGGGAGTTCAGATTTGTATCTGTCGTCTCGCGAAATGCGCAAAGTTCTTCATGGTGACCATGTGCTTGCAGGGGTCACCGGGACTGACCGAAAAGACCGTCGGGAGGGCATGATTACGGAGGTCCTGGAGCGCGCCAATGAAAACATCGTAGGCCGCTTTGTCGAAGAGAGCGGCATTGCCCTCGTTGTGCCGGATGATTCACGCATCAATCAGGACGTATTGGTGCCCCTGGCAGATACCGCCGGCGCCCGTCCCGGCCAGGTGGTGGTGGCAAACATTGTAACGCCACCCACAAATCACCAGCCACCGGTAGGTAAAATTGTCGAGATACTGGGCCAGTCCGGTGCGCCCGGAATGGCTACCGAAATTGCAATTCGTAGCCACGGTCTGCCATATAACTGGCCGCAGGGCGTGGAGGCAGCCGCTCAGGCGTTTGGGGAATCGGTTACCAAGGATATGGCAAAAGGACGTAAGGATCTGCGCGAACTGCCACTGGTCACCATTGATGGTGCAGATGCCAGAGATTTTGATGATGCGGTCTATGCAAAGCGGCAAAAAGACGGTTGGCGCCTGGTGGTTGCCATCGCCGAAGTTTCGGCCTACGTAAGGCCTGGTAATGCGCTGGATGTGGAAGCCGAGCAACGTTCAACGTCAGTCTATTTTCCAAACCGGGTGATACCGATGCTGCCTGAGGCCCTGTCAAATGGTTTGTGTTCACTCAAGCCGGATGTTGACCGTCTCTGTCTTGCTTGTGAGATGACGGTTTCGGGGCAGGGAAAAGTCAGCCGTGCCGGATTTGTGGCCGCGGTGATGAACTCATCTGCACGCCTGACCTATCCGCAGGTCGCCGAGTACTTCGAAACCGGGAACTTGAAGCATCACCAGGACCGGCAAAAGGTGAAGCGCAATCTTGACGATTTGCACGGCCTTTACCAGGCGTTACGAAAAGCGCGTTTAAAGCGTGGTGCGATCGATTTTGAAAGCACAGAATACGGGTTTAGTTTAGATCAGCGCGGCGCCGTCACGGGTTTGGTCGAGCATCAACGCAATGATGCACACAAGTTGATAGAAGAGTGCATGATTTTAGCCAATGTCGAAGCAGCGCGTTTTCTGCTCAGGCATGAACTGCCGTCCCCATACCGGGTGCATGCACCACCACCCGATGGCAAACTGGAAGCCCTGAAGCAGTTCCTGCAGGGACAAGGCATGCGGGTTCCGTGGCGCGACGATCCTCAGCCAAAGGATTTTGAAGCAGTGGCCGAGCAAGCTCGTGGCCGACACGACGAACAGTTGGTCATGGCAGTCCTGTTGCGCTCACAAAGCCTGGCCGCTTATCAGTCAAAAAATGAGGGGCACTTTGGTCTCGCGCTAAAGGCGTATACCCATTTCACTTCGCCAATCCGGCGTTACCCGGACCTGCTGGTACACCGCGCCATTCACTTTGTGCTGGCACGCAAAAAAACGACGACATATGCCTATACAGAAACAGCGATGTCAGATCTGTGCACACTGTGTTCGCACAATGCACGCCGGGCCGAGGAGGCTGAGCGTGATGTCATTGACCGGCTCAAGTGTGTCTACCTTGAAACCAGAATTGGGGAGAAATTCGACGGCATGGTCAGCGGTGTAACGGCATTTGGCCTGTTTGTGGAACTGAACTATGGACGCATCTCCGGTCTGGTTCATGTCACCGGTCTGCCAAATGATTATTATCATTTCGACTCGGTGGCCCATCGCCTGACAGGCGAGCGACGGGGGCGGGTGTTTCAGCTTGCCGACCGGGTGAAGATACGCGTGCTCGCTGTCAACCTGGACGAGCGAAAAATTGATTTTGATCTGGTGGAGTAAATGCGGCCACCAGAAACTCAGTTATTGATTGGTATTCACGCGGTGTCATCCGCGCTGAAAACAGCTGCACAAGAGGTTGAGTGGCTACGTATTGTTGGTGGGAGCAGCAACAAGCGGTTGCAAGAGGTTGCCTCCCGGGCACATGGCTCCGGCGTAGAGGTTATCCAGACGGCCCGGGCCGAACTGGATAAATTGTGTGGGCAAGAACGTCACCAGGGTGTGGTCGCGGGTTTCAGGGGCAGTAACGTGGTTGGCGAGGGCCAGCTGGATACAATCCTGGCTGCCATTGAGGGCACGCCGCTGCTGCTGGTACTCGATGCCGTGCAGGATCCACATAATCTCGGTGCATGTTTGCGCACCGCCGAAGCCGCGGGTGTGCAACTGGTGATAATTTGCAAGGACCGGTCGGCAGGTATCACAGCGGTGGCACGAAGGGCGGCCAGCGGGGCTGCCGAGACATTGAAGGTTATCCAGGCCACCAACCTGGCGCGGGTATTACGGGCGCTTAAAAAGCACGGTATCTGGTTAATGGGCACGAGCGACCAGGCTGGCAAAGACCTGTACAACTCAGATCTTAGCGGCCCACTGGCATTGGTGGTGGGTAACGAGGGTAGTGGGTTGCGACGTCTGAGCGCCGAGACTTGTGATTTTCTGGTTAAAATTCCGATGGCCGGTAAAGTCGAAAGTCTTAACGTGTCGGTTGCCACCGGCGTTTGTCTGTATGAAATCAACCGGCAACGGAACGAATACACCAGGAAAAAGCCATGAATAGTTTGACCAGCCACTGTCAGTTTGAACTGCCCGCCTGGGTTGGATTGCTTCTGCAAGACTGGCAGGAGCCATTGAGGACGACCAGTCAGCGCATGGAGCTGGCTGTGGCTTTATCGGCTGAAAATATACGGCAACAAACTGGCGGCCCATTTGGCGCCATTGTAGTTAACGAGGAAACTTCACAGTTGGTCTCTGTGGGTGTCAACCTCGTCACCACAGTGGGTCTGTCAATGGCGCACGCTGAGATTGTCGCGCTGTCGCTGGCACAATCGTCTACCGGTGAGTGGGACCTGTCGTGCAGTGGGCCGATGCAGTTGGTTACAAGCTGCGAGCCATGCGCCATGTGTTTTGGCGCCGTGCCGTGGTCCGGTGTAAAAAGTCTGATTTGTGGAGCCAGGAAAAGTGACGCCGAGGTTGCCGGCTTTGACGAAGGTGACAAACCCGGAGATTGGGTGAAGTTGCTGCAACGCAGGAATATCGTTGTGCAATGCAGTGTATTACGTGCCGAAGCCGCTGCAATACTGGCACAATATGGTGACAGTGGTGGGACCATTTACAATGTTGGAAGTGGTGAGGCGCCAGACCAGCAGTGATCCGGTGTCTGGCGCTTTTAGTGGCTGTCGGACTGTAGCCGGCTGACCACGATAACGTTTACGTTTAAGCTGATTCAATACCAATTTCTGATCCCAGCTGGGCCAGGAAATCCTGCATATACTCAGTACGCTTTAACGCCTCGCTTCGCCCGGCTTCTGTTTTCATGGTGGCGGCCAGCCCCAGCAACTTACAGTAAAAATGATCCAGTGTGAACTGACGGTCATTGGCCGGGCGGGTCTTTGCAAAAGGGTCGCCCGAATCGTACAGGGGCGTGCCCATACTGCCACCGGTCAGGAAGCAGCGTGTAATTCCAATTGCACCCAGTGCCTCCAAACGGTCCGCGTCCTGCACGATGCAGGCTTCCAGGGACTGGGTTTGAATATTGGCTGAATAGCTGTGTGCCTCGATGGCATGATAAATCTGAGGCAACAGGGCCGCCGGATAGGCCAGGGATTCAAGAAAAAATACTGCTTCATCCGCCGCCAGTTTCGAGGCCTGTTTGCGCAAGGGTGAGTCCTTGGCTACCGAAACACAGTCATGAAGCCACGCTGCGGGCACCGTGACCTTTGCGTTGGCCTTTTCGCTTTCAGTTAATCGCAGGGTGTTTTGCACGACGCGTTCGACGTGTGAAAGGTCGTGTGCAGGATCGGCTGAGGGGCCGCTTGACAGGAACTCATGACATAAGGTTTGTAACTGTTCCAATTCCATCAGCTTTTTGTTTTTCCCGGTTGGCTTGGGGTTACGTTTTGGTAGCGTGTCGGCTTCTTTCTCTGCACGGATTTTTTACGGCGGGGTCGGGTTCCAGGTTCGCCCCGGGAGGACTCCAGCCGCAGTCCCAACTGTATGGTTAAGGAAGTCAGCCCCACATCTTCCCGCAATACCTGGTGATCCTTGCTGGTGAGCTCTGACCAGTCACCCATACGTAGACGTTTAGGCAGAAAAACGGCACCATAGCGTACCCTCTTCAAACGACTGACCGTGACGCCCTGTGAGGCCCACAGCCGTCTTACCTCCCGGTTTCGACCCTCAAGCAGGGTGACGTGAAACCAGTGGTTTCCCTCGCTGCCACCCGCGGCCACTATATCGCTGAAACGTGCGGGTCCGTCTTCAAGCACAACACCTTGTTTTAACCGGGCCAGCTGATCTTCCCCGACTTCACCAAATACGCGGCAGGCGTATTCACGATCAACCTTGTTGGATGGGTGCATCATGGCGTTGGCCAGTTCACCATCGGTAGTCATCAGTAACAGACCGCTGGTATTGATGTCGAGGCGGCCAACGGCAACCCAGCGGGCACCAGTTACGGCCGGCAAGCGCTCAAACACCGTGGGACGGTTTTGGGGGTCCGAACGGGTGGTTATTTCCCCGGTTGGCTTGTTGTACACCAGGCTGCGTTGAGAGCCACCGCCAGAAATGACCTGCCAGCGTTGACCCTCGAGGTCAATCCGATCACCGGGACCGGCGACTTGTCCGAGGATCGCCACCGCATCATTGACCCGCACTTCCCCGGCTTTGATCCGGCGCTCGAGAGCCCGCCGGGAGCCCAGCCCGGCCCCGGCCATAATTTTCTGGAGCCGCGCCGGCTCAGCCTTTTGCCCATGCTCTTTGGCTTTTTTGTTGAGTCGCGGAGTTTTTCGCTGGGTCATTTCTCTTCTAACTCGGGTACTTTCCCCTCATCCTCGTCGACTTCGATCTCAGACTCCTGGAGCACTTCCACTTCAGCGGCTGGTTCCAGTTGCAGCTCAGGCTCAAGGTTTTCCATGTCGCGGATCTCTGCCAATGTAGGCAGGTCGTCCAGGTTCTGGAGATTGAAGTAGTCCAGAAACTCCCTGGTGGTACCGAACAAGGCCGGTTTGCCCGGTACATCACGGTGTCCTACGACACGAATCCACTCCCGTTCCTGCAATGTACGGATAATGTTGGTGCTGACGGACACGCCGCGTACAGCTTCGATTTCACCACGTGTGATCGGCTGACGGTAGGCTATCAGGGACATGGTTTCCAATAATGCCCGCGAGTAACGCTGCGGTCGCTCGGTCCACAAACGCGAAACCCATTCGTTAAGACCCTGTTTGACCTGTAATCGGTATCCACTGGCTACCTTCTTGAGTTCAACGCCACGATTGACACAGTCGTTTTCAATTTGCTCCAATGCCTTGCCAATATCAGCCCCGGATGGGCGCTCATCATCGGTGAACAAAGCCCCAAGCTGGGCCAGTGAGAGCGGCTGTCTAGCTGCCAGCAATGCTGCCTCAATAATGCACTTCAGTTGTATCCCATTGATGCCGGAAACATCGGACGTTTTATCCTGATCAGTCATATTGTGCTTTACCTGTTTCCCTTTATATCTGAATCCTTCAGATGCAGGCTACTTGGGTGCCTTGATGTAAATTTGGCCAAATGGTTTGTTCTGAACCAGGTCTACCAGCTGCTCTCGAATTAACTCCATCAGTGCAAGAAAACTGACCACCACACCCATGCGACCCTCTTCTTCATCAAATACGCAATTGAATTCCAGATACGGTGTGTCACTCAAGGTGGTCATAATCCGTGACATGCGTTCTCTGACTGACAGGGGTTCCTGCGCGATCAGGTGACTGGTAAACAGTTCAGCCCGACTCATGACGTCGGTGAGGGCGGTTAGTATTTCACGCAGCTCTACATTCACTGGCAGACGCAGCGTCGAACGGTTTTCGACATATGCCTCTGTGAGGGTAATGTCCCGACCTGTTCTGGGCAGTTCGTCAAGGTCCTCTGCCGCTTGCTTGAAGCGCTCATATTCCTGTAATCGTCGTACCAGCTCCGCACGGGGATCTGCCTCTTCCCCATCATCAGTCGCGGGTCGTGGCAACAACATCCTGGACTTGATCTCCGCCAATATTGCCGCCATGACCAGGTATTCTGCGGCCAGTTCAAACTTAATTTCCCCCAGCATTTCGATGTACTCGACGTACTGAGTAGTGATTTCGGTGATGGGAATGTCGAGAATGTCCAGATTCTGACGTCGGATCAGATACAGAAGGAGGTCCAGTGGCCCCTCAAATGCATCCAGTATGACTTCCAGGGCATCCGGCGGTATGTACAGGTCGTGGGGGATTTCGGTGACCGGTTGCCCTTGTACCAGGGCAAAGCGCATCTCTTTCTGATGGGTTTGGTCAACATCAGGTTGAGGGCTTTTATGGGATTCGGAATTCATTCAAAGGAAGTCTATCACGCCGCGTCCGTGACGCAGGATTTCGGGCTGACCGCTGGTCAAATCCACCAGGGTAGTAGGCTCCAACGGGCAAAAACCGGCGTCTACAAATAAATCCACTTGCCCGTAAACCTCATCGTAAAGATCTTCACTGTCTACGATCTTGCCTTCCGGATCCGGCAAGATCAGGGAGGAGCTCAACAGCGGTTCATCCAGCACCTTCAGCAATCCCTGTACCACTGCATGGTCGGGAACACGCACGCCAACCGTACGGCGACTATTCTGATGTGCACTACGTGGAACATTGCTGGTTGCTGACAAAATGAAGGTATAGGGTCCGGGCGTCAACTGGCGGATCAGACGGTGATCCGAATTGTGCAGCTTGGTCAGCCTGCTGATATCGGCAAGATTACGGCAACAATATGTAAAATGATGGTTCCGGTGGAGTTCACGTAAACGGATGACCCGGTCACGGGCCCGTCGATTGTTGGACCGCCAGCCCAGTGCATAACCGGAATCAGTAGGGTAGGCAATGAGCCCGCCACGGATCAGTTCGCCTGCTATGTGGTTCAGTTGGCGCGGCTTGGGCCCATGACTCAGAATTTCGATTCGTTCACTCATGAGGCGGCTATTTTACCTGTGTCCAGCTGGAGCGACCACCCCGTGGCCGCTAATCTCGGGGAGAGGAATACCGTGTCATTGCCCTACAAAAACACCGTGAGTGAGGTACACTTCCAAACGGTATGAAGGAATTATTTTTATGTGGTATGTCATCTTCGCACAGGACAGTAAAAACAGTCTCGCAGCGCGCAAAAGCGCGCGGTCGGAGCATCTTGAACGATTAGATGTTTTGCTTGATCAGGGCCGCTTACTCGTGGCTGGGCCGATGCCGGCGATTGATACTGTTGAGCCCGGTCCGGCAGGGTTCACGGGCTCCATAATCGTAGCGGAGTTCGAATCACTGGAGGATGCACAACAATGGGCCGCGGTCGATCCCTATTTAGCGGCTGGTGTGTATGAGTCTGTTGACGTCAGACCGTTCATAAAGGTCTATTAGTACTTCTGGGTTGCTGCAATGGACACTTCACAAAATGGACCGGAAAGGTCCACTCTGGCTGCCGCACGTGTTGAACGAATCCGGGAGCTATTGTGGGTGGCCTTTGAGCCCCCGTCCCTGGAAGTAGAAGATCAAGGCCATCTACATGTTGGTCATGCAGGGGCGAAAACAGGTCTTGGGCATTTTAGCGTCACTATTGTCAGTGAGCATTTTAACGGCATGCCGATGCTGGCCCGTCATCGTGCTATATATGCGGCACTGGGCGATTTGATGCGGACTGATATTCATGCCCTGGTTATCGCTGCGGTTGCCGGTGACGAACTGTAACCTTTGTCTTATTCCGGCAGTTTTACCGTGACGGTGGGTTGCCAGTCTCTGGCCCTGTGCTCTGCGACTACCGTGGTGTCTATACCACCGCGCACATTAAAAATGGCGCTTAGACGCATGAAGCGTGGCTTGGTCGCAGAAACCAGATCATCCAGAATACTGTTGGTGACTGCTTCGTGAAATGCCCCCTGATTACGAAAGCTCCAGATGTAGTTTTTGAGCGATTTAAGTTCTACACATTGCTGGTCCGGAACATATTCCAGCAACAGGGTCGCGAAGTCGGGTTGGCCGGTCTTCGGACATAGGCAGGTAAACTCCGGCATACGTATTCGAATGGTATAATCACGCTCAGGTTGGGGGTTTGGAAACAGCTCCAGTTCCCGATTGGGCTGGGTCACCATAACAATACTCCGGAAAACAAATTTGGATGAGAACTTTACTCATCTCTGACCACAGATTCAATCTATG
Organism: Gammaproteobacteria bacterium; assembly: GCA_021772915.1. Lineage (GTDB taxonomy): Bacteria > Pseudomonadota > Gammaproteobacteria > Xanthomonadales > SZUA-36 > SZUA-36. Next base: position 78,366 of record JAJFLB010000053.1, read on the forward strand.
CGACTGACTGCAATAAAACTTTCTGGGTTCAAATCTTTTGTAGATTCGACCACGTTTACCGCGCCTACCAACCTTACAGGTGTTGTTGGGCCCAATGGCTGTGGTAAATCAAACATTATCGATGCCGTCCGTTGGGTGATGGGTGAGGGTTCTGCAAAAGTACTGCGTGGTGAGTCCATGGCAGATGTCATTTTTTCAGGGTCCAGCAGTCGCAAGCCGGTTGGTGCTGCCACTGTAGAACTGGTGTTTGACAATTCGGATGGCCAAATCGCCGGTGAGTTTGCGGGCTACACTGAAATTTCGGTTAAACGCCGAGTTGGAAGGGATGGGATCTCGCATTACTTGCTCAACGGGACCCGTTGTCGGCGCAAGGATGTTCGCGACCTGTTTTTGGGTACGGGTCTGGGTTCCAAGAGCTACTCCATTATCGAACAGGGAATGATTTCCCAGATTGTTGATGCGGGTCCGGATGACATTCGCACGCACCTTGAAGAAGCCGCTGGAATTTCTCGCTATAAGGAACGCCGCCGGGAAACCGAACGCCGAATCAAGCATACACGGGAAAATCTTGATCGACTTGCAGACTTGCGTGAAGAAATTGCCAGCCATCTGGGTCGTCTGAAGCGCCAGGCGAATGCTGCCGTGCGCTACCGCAAGCTAAAGATTGAGCAACGTGAACTGGAGTCCCGATTGCTCGCCCTGCAATGGGCGGAATTGCAAAAAAAGGCCGCCCTTGGCCGTGCTGGATTGGCAGTGCAGGAAACTGCTGTGCAGGAACACCTGGCCGAGCAGCGTGCCACCGAATCTTCCATGGAGTCCCTGCGCCAGCAACAAACCATCGATGGTGATGCGTTTAACCAGGTCCAGGGTGAGTTGTATGCCGTTGGCAGCGATATTGCCAGGCTCGAGCAGACCATCGAGCACAGCCGTGAACTACAAGTCCGACAGAAAAGGGAGTGTGAAGAGGTCTCTAATGCCCTGCAGGATATGGATCAGCACATGGTGCTTGACCGTGCACAGGTAGAAGACCTGACCATGCAAGTGGCGGAAGTGGAGCCTGTGCTGGAAGAAGCCAGCCTGGAGGAAACTGCAGCAGACAACGAGATGCAGGCGGCGGATGGTGAGGTACAAAGCTGGCAGGAAAGCCTGCAGGAACACCACCTGAATAGTAATGAACTGAATCGTAAAGCTGACAGTTTGCGTGGCAACATTGAAATGCTGGATCAGCGCACACAGGATGGAGCGACACGTCTGGAATTACTTGCCGGGGAAACTGAGGGGGTTGATACCAGCGTCCTCAGTCAGGACGTTGTGGCTCTCGATGAGCAATCAGCCACGGTGACCGGTAAATTGAGCAAAGAGCAAAAGCGGTTGGACAAAACCCAGGCCGGATTGCAGGATCAGCGCCAAAGGTTGCGGGAGAGCACCTCGGAGCAGCACGAACTAATCGGTGAAATCAACCGTTTTGATGGTCGACTTGAGTCTCTCAAGGCATTACAGCAGTTAACTGCGCAAAGCGGTGAGGGTGCTACCTGGCTGGAGCTCAATGAACTGGCGTCCGCACCGCATTTGGTGGAACAGCTTGAAGTTCATGATGGTTGGGAAACGGCGGTAGAAACCGTACTGGGATTTTGGCTGGAGTCGGTGTTGGTTGACGACCCGGCAGCATTATCGGCTGACCTGGGCAAACTAACTGCGGATGGTGATGGGGGTGTGGAACTAACCCTGCTGGAAAAGAAGACCGCCGGCATCAAGGCCGTAAAGGGTAGTCTGGCGGGAAAAGTCACCGCACCTGACGTTATTGTCAGGCAACTAAACCAGGTTCAGGTTGTTGATTCACTGGCTTCGGCAGGTAAGGCATTGGGAGCTCAGGAAGGGCGTGGCTCGGTTATTACTCAAGCCGGCCAGTGGCAGGGAGCAGGCTGGGTGAGGATAGCCGGCAGCCAATCAAGTCAAGCTGGCAGGCTGGCACGAAAACAGGAAATCAAAACCCTGGAAGCCCAAATTGCAAAGCTCAGGAAGCAGTGGTCGAACTTGCGAAATACCAACCAGAAAGAGCGCGATCTCTTGCCTGCGCTGGAACAAACTATTGTTGAGCGTCAACAAAAAGTAAATGCACTGCACCGTGAAAGTGCGGATCTCAAGGGTCGTTTGAGCGCCGGTCAGGCACGGATAGGTGATCTCACTGGGCGACAAAAACAGATTGCCGAGGAGTCCACTGCTTTGCAACAGCAACGCAACGAGGACGAAGCACAGATCAAGACCTCACGCACCGAACTTGCCCTGGTAATGGAAGAGATGGCCGATGCGGAGAAAGCGCGTTCAGTTCTCGAAAAGCAACGTGGCTCCTTGCTTAAGAGAAGGGACAGTGCCAAGTCCGGTGCCCGAGAAGCCCGTAACAACAGACACGAGCTGGCATTAAAGGCCGAATCGAGGCGCGCCAGTCTTGATTCTCTGCGCCAGTCCTTACAACGCATGGATACACAGTTCAGCCAGCTCCAGCAACGTCACCTGGACTTAAACGCACAGATTGCCCAGAACGAGGATCCGGATAAAAAATTCAGGGCAGAAATGGATGGTTTGTTACAAACCCAGGTGGAGGTGGAGCGACAACTGGGAACCGCCAGAGAAAAGATACGGCAACTGGAAGAGGATTATCGGAAACTGGACGCCGACAGGCAGTCCACCGCAAGTGAGGCTGAAGCGGTACGGGCGTCATTGGAAAGGGCACGTCTGCAACAACAGGAACTGGAGTTGAATGCCCGAAACTTGCAACGGCAAGTTGAGAAACTGGATCAGGATGTGGAAGAGCTGGCCAAAGACCTGCCGGAAGACGCGGCACCGGAGGCCTGGCAGGAGAATCTCGAACGGCTGGCGGTACGAATCACCAGGCTGGAGCCGGTCAACCTGGCTGCAATATCAGAATATGAAGAGGAACTTAAGCGTAAGGAATACCTTGATGCTCAGAATGCGGACCTGACTGATGCTTTGGTAACCCTGGAAAACGCAATTACAAAGATCGATCGCAAGACCCGCACCCGTTTCAAAGATACCTTTGAGGGGGTGAACAAGGGCATCCAGGAATTGTTCCCGAGGCTGTTTGGTGGTGGTCATGCCTACCTGGAGCTGAGCGGTGACGACCTGTTAACGACCGGTGTAACCATCATGGCACGGCCACCGGGTAAACGTGTAAGTAGCATACACTTGCTTTCGGGTGGGGAGAAAGCGCTGACAGCGGTAGCTTTCGTTTTTGCAATATTCCGATTGAATCCATCCCCATTTTGTTTGCTTGACGAAGTTGATGCACCGTTGGATGATGCCAATGTCGCCCGCTTTGCATCGTTGGTGAAGGAAATGTCTCAATCTGTACAATTTGTCGTGGTAACACATAATAAGATTACGATGGAGGCGGCCTACCAGTTGAGTGGTGTCACAATGCGCGAGGCCGGTGTGTCCAGACTCGTGCAGGTCGATATCGATGAAGCCGCCCGTATGGTAAAGGATTAAACAAGTGCTTAACGAAACCAACTAATGGATACATCAACCTTCAGATGGATACTGATCATCGCGGGCATCGCTTTGGTCGCCGGTCTATTACTGTTCGGCATTTCAGACAGAAAGCGTAAACCCCGTGCTTCACGCAGACGACTACACGCGGCGAGGGTCCGCAAGGACCCGGAATTGGATTCCGGTCAGGAAGTTCAGGACGGCCAAATGGGTTCTGACAACGGTGATACCAGGCAAGCAGAACTCGCTATCGGCACATCTGATGATGCCGGGGACCGAGTTGAGCCAACTTTGGGTGACGTGCCAAAAGTCCCCAAAGCGCCCCCACCAGAAAAGATCATCACGATGTTCTTGCAGGCGCGGGATAACCGGGTGATCACTGGTGTAGATTTGTTGGACGCCTCCCTGAAGCTGGGCCTGGTTTTCGGCGAGTACGATATTTTTCACCGTATCCACGAAGAAGACCTGGAGCCGGTGTTCAGCATGGCCAACCTGACCAAACCTGGCGGGTTTGACAAAAACGCCTGGAATACGATGGAGATCAAAGGGGTTGCTGTGTTTATGGCATTGCCCGGGCCCAAAAATGCACTGGACGCCTGGGACTCCATGCTGGCGACTTGTCGCAGACTGGGTGAGTTGCTGCACGCTGATTTGCTGGATGACTCACGAAAGACGTTTACACGTCAGCGTTCCTTACAAATCAAGGAAGAATTGCGGGAATACGAACGGCAGAACAAAGCCGAATCATGAAGCAAATTGGACGGCAAATTGCATTCGAGCCCCGAAGCCGCTAGGCCAACATGGGAGTTGATGCATCCAAGCGTGCTGCCCAACTGCGAGACCTGATCGAGCACCACAACTACCGTTATTACGTCCTGGATGACCCGGAGGCCCCAGATTCAGAATATGACCGACTGATGCGGGAGCTGGAGTCAATCGAGGCCAGCCACCCGGGCCTGGTCAGTCCAGAGTCACCGACACAACGGGTTGGTGGTACACCAATGGAAGGTTTTGCGGAAGTCCGACACCGTGTACCGATGCTGTCGTTGGCGAATGCCTTTGCAGCTGAGGAGGTGTCTGATTTTTACCGCCGTGTAACTCAGGGTCTGGAAAGCGACGAGATAAGCTTTACAGCAGAGCCCAAGCTGGATGGCGTCGCCATCTCACTAACCTACATGGGTGGTTTGCTGGTGACCGCTGCCACCCGTGGGGATGGCGAAAGGGGCGAGGATGTGACCAGCAACGTACGTACGATCCGGGCAGTGCCGTTGAGACTTCGACCAGGGGAATGGCCCTCGCTACTCGAGGTGCGCGGTGAAATTTACATGCCAAGACCCGGGTTTGAAAAATTCAATCAGACCGCACTGGCGGCGGGTGAAAAACCGCTGGTTAATCCTCGCAATGGTGCCGCCGGCAGCTTACGTCAGCTGGATCCACAGGTCACAGCCAAGCGTCCTTTGGCCTTTTTTGCTTACTCCACCGCGACCCGGGACGACATGCCATCCACTCAGTTCGCAACCCTAAACCAGCTCAGGGATTGGGGCTTCCCTGTCAATCCCAGGGTAAGTCGTGTTACGGGGCTGCAAGCTTGTCTGGACTACCATGCGAACATGGGATCGATAAGAGTTGGCTTGGCTTATGACATTGACGGGGTGGTTTACAAAGTTGACGAGTTTGTCGAGCAGGACATTCTGGGTTCTGTCAGCCGGGCGCCACGTTGGGCACTGGCACATAAGTTTCCAGCGGAAGAGGAGATCACCCGTTTGCTGGCAATTGACATCCAGGTTGGGCGTACGGGTGCGTTGACACCGGTCGCTCGATTAGAGCCAGTCTTTGTTGGTGGTGTTACGGTCACCAATGCTACTTTGCATAATCAGGGTGAGATTCAGCGTAAGGATGTCCGTGCTGGAGATTGGGTGGTTGTGCGCAGGGCCGGGGATGTCATACCCGAGGTAGCCCGTGCTATCCATGCTCGCCGAACTGTTGAATTGGAACGGTTTTGTATGCCTGGGTCCTGTCCTGAATGTGGCTCGGTGGCTGAGCAGGTGGAAGGTGAGGCGGTAACCCGATGCACGGGTGGTCTGGTCTGTCCCGCACAGAGGAAACACAGTATTCGGCACTTTGCGACCCGCAAAGCTATGGATATTGAGGGTTTGGGAAATAAACTGGTCGACCAGTTGGTCGAGCAGAAGCTGGTTGCTACGGTTGCCGATTTGTTCCACCTGAGCCACGAACAGCTCGGGTCACTCGAACGTATGGGTGAAAAATCAGCTGAAAATCTGTTGCAGGCCATTGCAGAAAGCAAAACTCCGCCATTTGACCGTCTGCTGTATGCACTTGGCATCCGGGAGGTGGGTGAAGCTACAGCCCGATCTTTGGCGATTCATTTTGGAACCATGGAGGCTTTGCAAAGTGCCGGTGAGGAGGAGCTTACAGAGGTTAACGACGTAGGCCCTATTGTTGCCGGCCATGTGGCCAAGTTTTTTCAGCAGGATAACAACCTTGAGGTCATCAGGGCCCTGGTTGATGCAGGCGTTTGCTGGCAAGCTCTTGAGGAGGTGGCCACCGGGCAAGCGCTTGCCGGTGAGACCTGGGTAATAACCGGGAAACTGTCAAGACCCCGAATACAGTTTAAGAATTCACTTGTTTCACTGGGCGCCAAGGTCTCCGAAAGCGTGTCGGCAAAAACCAGCGCTGTTCTTGCAGGTGATGCCGCCGGGTCAAAGCTCGCCAAAGCTCAAAAACTCGGTGTGAAAGTCCTTTCAGAAGCTGACCTTATGGAATACATGCGTTCCCGAGGGGTTGAGGATTTTTGACGCGGACATCCGCCACGCTTAATCCAAATCCAAAATATAGGTAACCAGTGCACCTTGCAGGTCAGAGTCACTTGCCGGGCGGTTTGAACTGGAGGCGATACAGGGCGGTTGGCAACTGCTCTGACATGACGAAGACGAATCCACCATCGGTGCTAAAGGTGATAGCTTCGTTTTGCTCACCTGGTGGCCCGGGAACTTCTTGCGGTTTTTTTTGCAATGCATTGAGCCAGTCTTCACCTTCTAGTCGGTGGTAGTGATAAAGGCTTCGGTAGGTAACGATCACAGCTTCGGTGCCATCCGCTGATATGTCCATACCGGTTGGTTGAGAAATCCAGTCCGTTCTGCCTCGCCAGGTGGCCCGGTCCGCGAAGGTCGGTGGTCGTAAGGGGCTGATTTCACCAAGAAATTCCAGTTCAGCTTCAGTCTTTGACAATGCTGTAGCAAGACTCACTGCATACAAGCGGGGTGGCTTGTCACGTTTACTGAGCAGTAGTATCCGATCACCGATCGGGTCATAAGCCATGGACTCACAATCCCTCGGGCCATCCGGGTAAGTAAGGCTCACACTGTGTTGCAGCAGTTGGTGGTCGGGGAATCTGGACTTTTCCCCGGGCCGAGGCTCCTCAACAAAATACAATTTAACGGATCGTCGCAGGGTAAGGTTGTCGCCAATATCTCCGGCTACGATCCAACGATCACCCTCAACGGGTACAGAGGTAATGTCCTCCCAATCCAGGTTCTTCGCCGGGACTATCAATACGGTACCCAGGGTCTTTCCGGCTTCGTTGATGACGTAAACGAGGGGTTGACCTTCATCATTGTGTACAAAATAGCTGCCAGCGTTTGCAAAACTAGCCTGTAAGCCACTGGCTTCATTGATTTCCATGGAGGACAGCCAACCCATTCGCGCAACGCTTACCGCTGTAGAAGCCACCGTGGCAGACTTTTCTTCGACTCTTTGTTCACAGCCCGCCAACAACATAAACACGACAGAGATGAAGTAAGTAAATTTTCTGCAAACCGGTAAATTGCCCTGTAGGACCGACGAATTCATTCGTCGGGAACCGTCACGGCAGTACGCAGATTCCCGACGAACAAATTCGCCGGTCCTACGAGTTGATGAGTTCACCAACGGCATTTCAAGAACCGCCTGGTCACAACCTGTGTTTCTGGATAAGGGGCAGAGCGTCATTATATTCCTGTAATTCAGTTACTTGCCTGTTTTTTTGATGCTAATCTCTGCGATATCCAGGCCGTCAGCCCCTCATTGTAGTAGAGTGGATACTTAAGTCCACAGGTGGTCCTTTATCGCGGACCGGGTGTGGGAGCACGACTGGATTGAGATGCATATGGACTTCCCGGTAATCCCAAACCTGCACGCAATGGCCATGTTACTGATGACCGGTGTTGCACTGTTTCTTTTTTCCCGAGAAAAAATCCCGATGGAGTCATCCAGTCTTGCCGTGCTGGTGATGGTGGTCGTTGGATTCGAGATATTTCCATTTGAGACCGTGAATGGCAGCATCGAGCCAATGGCCTTTTTTTACGGCTTTGGCCACGAGGCGCTGATTGCAGTCTGTGCATTGATGATCGCGGGTGAAGCATTGGCGCGGACCGGCGCATTGGAACCCGTAGCGAGACGACTGGCAAAACTCTGGAAATGGAGTCCGACTCTTGCCCTGTTGCTGACATTGATAAGCGGTGCAGTACTCAGTGCGTTCATGAACAACACGCCCATAGTTGTGTTGATGTTACCGATGTTGATCGGGGCGGCGGCACGTAACAACAGTACTACCTCGGGAGTGTTGATGCCGATGGGTTTTGCGACGCTGATTGGCGGGATGGGTACCACCATTGGTACCTCCACTAACCTGTTGGTTGTTTCGGTGGCAGCCGATATGGGGATGGTGCGTTTTGAGATGTTCGATTTCTTCATACCCGTGGCCATTGCAGCCGCCGCTGCAATTTTGTATCTCTGGTTGTTGGCACCGCGGTTGGTACCTGAGCGAAAGTCACCGATGGCCGATACCTCCAACCGAGTTTTCCTGGCGCACCTGTTGTTTACGGTTGACAACCCACTGGTTGGAAAGTCAATGGCTGACGTGTTTCACAAATCCGGTGATGGTATGCAGGTGGAATCAGTGGTGAGAGACGACAAATTACTGATTTCGCCATTACCGGATTTGAAGATTGTTGCCGGTGACAAAATACTGGTGTCCGCAACCGCGAATACGTTGCGTGAGTATGAAGCCTTGTTGGGTGCGCGGCTGCTGGTGGGGTCTGACTATACTGATTCCGAGCGACAGGGCGACTTGCAGCTGGCGGAAGTGGTCGTCACCGGGGGCTCACGATTGCGCGGACTGAGGGTGGTTGATGCCCGTCTGAAAGCTCGCTATGGCCTGGATCTGCTGGCAGTACATCATGCCGGCGATGTAACCACGGTTAGCACACCTGGACTGAATCAGCGCCAGTTGCAAGCCAGTGATGTGTTGCTGGTACAGGGTAGAGCAGAGGATATTCGCCCTTTGAAAGTCGGTGGGGAACTGTTGGTTCTCGACAGCACCATGGACCTGCCGCATTCATCCAAAGCACCCATTGCATTACTAACCATGCTGGCCATTGTTGCACTGACGGCATTCGGTATTATGCCCATCGCCATGAGTGCATTGCTGGGTTGTCTGGTATTGATTGGCAGCGGTTGTCTGAAGTGGCGCCACGCGACGCATGCACTCAGTACCCAGGTAATACTGATTATCGTGGCCTCGCTGGCTTTGGGGTCCGCACTGATGAAAACCGGGGGTGCCGACTATATTGCCCAGGTATTTCTTTTCCTGACGCAGGAACTGACACCGACCTGGGTTCTCTCCTTGTTGATGTTACTGATGGCGGTTGTAACCAATGTTGTCTCAAATAACGCGGCGGCAGTCATTGGGACACCTATTGCCATCAGTATTGCGCAGGAACTGGGTCTGCCGCTCGAGCCATTCGTACTGGCAGTTTTATTTGGTGCGAACCTGAGTTTCGTGACACCGATGGCCTACAAAACCAACTTGTTGGTGATGAACGCAGGGGGCTATAAGTTTAATGATTTTGTCAAGGTTGGTACCCCTTTGACCTTACTGATGTGGGTGGTTTTGACCATGGTGCTGATGTTTGCTTATGACTTGTAGTGCCAATGCACACAGGCCCTGCTGGCCGCTTCATCACATTCGAGCAAGCCGGCGTCATGAAACGCTGCTTTTTTTTGTAATTAAATCCGTATATTTGACGGTCCAAAAACTGGCAGTTTGCGCAGTTTCCAGGCGGCCGTGGTTTCCTTAGTATGCTTCCAACATACCCGATACAGGTGATGTTTCAGCCCTGAACCTACTGAGAACAGACCAATAATTGTAAATCCCATGAACAGCAGCCCCGGTCATTTAAATTGTGACAACAATCCCTCAGATTGCCCCCTGCGTTATATCCGATTGCTTCCCGTCAAGGACAGGGATGACTGGTTGAATGGACTATCCGATGAGAAGTGTGTGGAACTCTATCTGTATCACAGGAAGTGTTTTCCAAAAAAGCTGGCCGCATGACCTATCCCTTCCAGGTCACGCCTGCCATTTACCGGCTGTTGCTTGCTATTTTGTCCACACCAAAAAAAACAGGAAATCACTAATTAAAGTAATTTCCTGTTCTTGTTCTACTGTTTGGCTCCCCGGGATGGACTCGAACCAACGACCTAGTGATTAACAGTCACTTCATAAAGCATTTCAATTCAGTTCATACATTGCAACTTCGCCACAAAATATCAAGTTTAAACTGCTTATAAACAACAAAATAGAAGACTCAGTGTTTCATAGCCTTTCAATTGATGTCATCCCATGCTATAAAACACATGTGACAAATATGTGACGAATGTGACTGAGGTGCAACATGCTTACAGATGCCGGGATAAAAAAACTGGGTGCGAAGGGTAAGGATTATCGAGTTTTTGACCGGGCAAGTGATCCGGGGTTTGGTGTTCGAGTGTCTGCCAAAGGCAGAAAGTCATTTTTCTATGTTTTCCGGTTTGATGGGAAATACCAATATGTCAATCTTGGACGGCCCGACGATGTAGGTTTGGTAAATGCACGGAACGAGTGTCGCAATTATCGGGAGCTAGTTCGACAAGGTATGAATCCTAAGGACTGGTTACAGCAAAGAATTCAGCAAGAGCAGGAAGCCAAAGCTGCCAAGAAGGCGGCAGAGCGTCTTGGTGAGCGTATGGGCAGCGTAGAACGTCTATTTCAACTGTACATTGACCGCCTGGACAGTAAAGGCAAACGTTCAGTCAACCAAGTGCGCCGGATATGGAAGGCTGACATAGAGCCGATCATTGGGCGTACCAAAGCCAAAGATGTAACACCCAATGACGTTAAGCGCATTCTGCACACCATTATCCAGCGTGGATCAATGATTATGGCGAATCGTTGCAGATCGTATTTATTGTCCGCTTTTCGGTTTGGAATCGAGTGGGATAATGACCCGGCAAACTATGATACGAGTACGCGTTTTCAAATAGTTACCAATCCAGTCCGAGACGTACCAAAACCACAGAAGGAAGAAGACCCCGGGGAAAGGACGCTCAACAGTTTGGAGGTTCAAGAGTGCTGGCGCCTTTGGGGTAACCCGGGACTGATTTCATTACAATGCGGGACTGTGCTAAGAATGATATTGACCACGGGAGGACAAAGGGTGGAGGCAGTATTACGGGCTGGCTGGTGTGAGTTTGATACAAAGTCGGGAATATGGGAGATACCCGCCCACAGAACCAAAACAAAGAAACGTCCGCATGTAATCCCATTGACACCGTTGACGTTAAGAACCTTGAACGACTTGAGAGAAATTACAGGTGACAGTGAACTGCTTTTTCCCATGCGTGGTAATAACATGCTGCCCACGGAAACAAATAGCTTAGGCAACGCGGTACGCAAATTTTGTCAGCGAGTAGAGGTAGATCGATTCACAGCCCGTGATCTTCGCCGTACTGTGAAAACGCTAATGGGTAAAATGGGTTTATCCAAGGAAATTCGTGATCGATTGCAGGATCATGCACTATCCGACGTGAGTTCAAAACACTATGACCGGTACGATTATCTAAAGGAGAAAAAAGTAGCTATGGATGCTTGGGAGTTGTACCTACGTGAAATCATTGAGGATCAAGCCCCAAGTTCCAACGTGGTGAAAATAGAGAGAACAAATTGAATTGCTGGGTCTAGGGTAGCACCCGAACAAGCTGACCACTTTCGTTAGCTGACCCGGCATTAATTTGAAGGGCGCCAGAAGGAGCGCAACGTGACAGGCGAGAAATACCATCAGGATCAACTGACTGACTCAGAGTATATAGAGTGGCTTGGAGAACAAGAATGGTCATTGACTCAAGCAGTATATCTTTTACATGGTTTCAATCCCCCAGAATCAAACAAGAATGAAAAACAACTCCAGCGTCAATTTCCCGATGCTGAAAATCTGCTTCAGAATCATAAGGAATGGGCAAAGAGAGTTAAAAATCTAGAGAAGTTGAACAGACAGTTTCCTGATGATGAAAGCCAGATTCAGCGTATGAGGAGACTTAAAGAGGAATACCCGTGCTACCCGGGATCGTGGGTGAACAGGGCGTTCAGCAACGGCATGAATTTCAAATATAGCTGGATAGCCATTTTTCCTAAATGGATGCCAGACCAACTGAGCTATGTGACCGAGGAGGAGCCTGACTATCACCGATTAATTCAAGTATTCACACGCGATACGGAAACCAGACTTAGAGAACTGGTCGGATTCGCGCTGAACCTAAATGAGTATCGAAAGGACAATCCCACAGCTGAATATTACGAACTGTTGGAAGATGTTAATAGTAAGTTGCAGCCAAAAGCGAAAGACATTGACTATTTGCCAAACAGATTGGTTAGTCCTCAACGCTTTTTTGAAATATGTTCCAGCCTTGATATTGTATTGGATAGCCGATGCTTAGAGTTGGTTGAATGGAAAATGCGGCATCCAGAACTGGCTGCTATGTTGAAGGATCCGAGCATCGCCAAGAAAATGCGGTCACGGACGAAAAACGGTAATAAAAGCCTACCCGAAATGGGTGGGAACGCGAGGGCAGCAAAATATGAGAAATTAAGGCTACATGCTATAGCACTATACAAAAAAGGAAGCTTTCATAGCACAAGAGCCGCATCATTGCGTCTCGTCGGTCCTGTGAATCAGTTTGCCAAGGGCAACAAAGACCTCATTCCACTGACGGAAAATAATGCCCAAGACACAATTTATAAGTGGCTACTCGAACACGATAATCAATCAAAGTAACGTCTAAAATCCTCGATATTAGAAGTATGTCTTTTGCAGGCAAAGACTATGCTTATGCAAGCAAACACCATATAACATATTGATATTTAACAATAAAAACTTGCTGAATCAATTTGCCTAGTGTTATAAGTACCCTGTAATGTAACGCGATAAGCGCGTGTGCAATCAGCAGCAACAGGGTAGCAATATGAAAGACAGATTCATCCGAGAATTTGAAACCTGCGTAATCACAGGCTTGTCTAGAACGACTTTGTGGCGACTGGAAAAAGCCGGACAGTTCCCGAAAAGGTATCAGTTAGGGCCTAATTCTGTTGGGAGAAAACACAGCGAGGTCATGGCTTGGGTGGAGACTCGCCAGTCTGTTGATGCACCAACTCCACGGAACAAGAAGAGAGAGGCATCGTGATGACCTCCGAAACCATTATCGTTAACGATGTTCCCGTTGGGCGAATAGTAGTAGATACCAACGCTCAACGGATAGCGTTCTTGCCAGCAATCAGCCCAAGCAAACTACCGATGCGTGATTGGGAGAGTATTGATCAGTTAAGAAATGCTGTGATCACCGCTTATCAAGGCAAAGAGCAAAGTACAACGGACGCAGAATAATGGCAGAGGCTGTTAATAATGTAAGGCGGGATGGGGGTGCATTGCAGATTGCAGTAAAGGAGTACCTGGAAAATGGGTGGGTATTGTGTCCCATAACCGAGGGCAGCAAAGTACCAAGCCTGCAAGGCTGGAACCGCATTGAGAACGCAATAACCAGACCGGACCAGATGAACCTTATAACCGGCAATGTCGGTCTACTTCACGCATTCTCCAACACGGCGGCGATTGACGTCGACAATGTCGAACTGGCAACGCCCTTTTTGATGGACCATGGAATTGACCTGGGTGCGCTATTAGCCGACTCAAGAGCGGTTTTGATCGACTCAGGACGCTCCAATCACTGCAAGCTACTTTATCAGCAGATTAACCCTTTACAGTATCAAAAACTGGCCTCCCAGGGTCTTGAATTGCGTTGTGCGGACGCAAGCGGCGGCAGTGTACAGGATGTATTGCCTCCATCAATCCACCCGCTTGGAAAGCCGTATCGGTGGGCTGGGAATGGTCACTATTCAAAACTACCAAAACTACCGCAAAATCTATTGAAGTTCTGGCTTAACCGTAACGACACGAAGCCACCTATTAACACGCAATCAATTACCGAAGGATCACGGAATATCACACTCGCAAGCATGGGTGGGGCGTTACGTCATGCGGGGAAGGATCTGGAAGAAATCACCGGGACGCTACTTGCGGCAAACAATGCTCAGTGCATACCACCGCTTTTCGTTGATGAAGTGACCGCCATAGCAAGAAGCGTATCCAAGTATGACATCGGAGATGGAATTGATGAGGTTGGCGCAATAGAGGACGGTGCTTCATTAGTACCACCGGGCAACTACCTGGTGAGGTATGTTCGACACAAAATCATGCGAAACATGCACGGCTGGGGTCCCAAAATCGTTATTTGGTTTGGTATCACACAGGGCGACTATCAGGGCGCAATCGTAAGGGCTTTTTATAACATCGAGGTTGAAGGCAGAAAATGGTGGGCATTACCCGGCTCACGACCCGCAATTGAACTGACACGTCTGTTTCCAAGTGCAAGAAAAGACCGGATCTCTCCAGCCATGTTGAGGGATCACGACATTCTGGCGCGTGTTGGAACCGAAAAAAAAGGCACATATTCCATAATTAAAGAGCTGCTTGAGCTAAGAGAATGACAATTGCCACGAAAATCCCTGAAACACTTGTAGGCAGTAGCTTTCAGAGGCACTTACTAGGGCTAGGGCTAGGGCTAGGGCTAAGGGTAGGGCTAGGGCTAAGCCAGGGTAAGGTAAGAGGAGTGTTCTTATGCTCTTTAGGTTCTTATGCTCTATTAAACGATTACTTTCAACCCGATTTATCCCATTAGGATACGGCGAAATAAACGGAGGTCACATGCCATCAAAAGACACACAATTCAAAGTTGGGGGTCCCGGAGGCCCTGGCCGTAAGCTGGGTAGCCGCAACAAACTAACCACACAGTTTGTAGATGACCTTGCAAACGAATGGGATCAACGAGGTTGTCAGGCGTTACAGGACCTGAGTAGCAAGGATCTGGTTACGGCATGTGTATCCATACTACCCAGAGATTTACTGGTTAATGTCAACCAAGACCAGGTACGCTGGGTCATTAGTGCAGCACCTGAGCTTACCCAGGAAGAATGGGAATTGGAATACGGCCCGAAAAAGCTGGCTGAGGTGGAAGTTATCAAGTAGTACTGTCGCGTTATCAATGTGAAGCCAGGAAGAGGGTTGGCCCAGATCCAATCCTATATCCGCTTTGGGGGTAGGAGCGGACTGTCATTTCCTCCAACCGCCTGGGGAGGGCCTCACGTCAAATGAGGTGCTCTGTTACCAGAGGTACCAGGTAACCGGCGAGTAATTCTTTAAAACATTCACTGCTTCATGACAACTGCGATATTGAAATATCTCTCCAATATTCTCTAAACATACCACTGCACTTTAATTCGTTCCTTACTTCAGGAGCTTGCATAGGCTGAGCAACAAAGTTTTGCAACTCATAAATAAGTGATTGGACATCGTTATCTGAAAGACCGTGAGCTGTGGCATATATCTGTACGTGCTGGTCTGAAGTTCCATCCGATTGCGTGGGTTTTAACAACGCCATGTTGAGTCTGTGAAAAGCAAAACCTAAGAAAGCCAAAATGTTGGCCTCAAGGATTTTCCTCCGAATAGTTTTTATTTCACTTGAGCTAGGATCAGTACCTTCAGTAAAGGTGCGAATTTGTCCAGCCAGATCTAATAATTGAAATTGAGTTGGCTCTGAGCCGAATTCAAATGAAAGAGAATCGGAATCTTCTTGCCACGGCAATTTGCCAACTGCTCCATAAGGATGAATGATGGTAATTGATTGGACTAATTTCGCCGCAGTTGGCACATCAACTTTGTAGTAATTCTGGAATGCATGTAATAAGAAATGCTCGATACATCTGTCATAGTTGAAAACAATTAAGGTGAACTGAGTCAAACGATCTGCTAGATCTTCGAATCGCGCATTTTCTGTGATTAATTGAAAAAACCTCCCAAACCAAGTGTCTTCTAAGGTCTGGAAATTTAATCCAGGATTCGCCACCGTTTGATCAATGAATAGCAAGCTATCGTGCTCTGCTTGCAAGATTGATCGAACTATCGAAAGCTTTCCACTGATTTCAATGGCCTTGTTACCTGCAAGATCATCAATGTAGTTATCAATTGATAGTGCCTGAGCCATTGCTCCACTAATTTGCTTGGACGCCATCATAAGCGCCCCATAATTAATCTCGGGGTCAGTAGATCGATTCGCCTTTAATTTAATTGCTTCAAATACCAAAGGATCCCCAGTTTCCACCTTTCCGGCCCCATCAGTCCAAAGATCCAGTAAAGATGAAATTGATTCCTTAAGCTTTGCACCAGTCGGCATATTGACTTCACTACTTGCACCTGCGCCAATTATCAGTACCGTTTGATTTTTTACCATGTTGTCTTGATTATTAAGATTTAGCAAAGGTTGAGTGCTAGGGTAAGGAACTTTCGTACATTTTCATAACGATTTTGAAACTAAAACCGAATACAGATGTAGATCAATCAGATGAAGAATAAAGAAAACACCCCAACAGTCGGGGGCTGACCATCAGGGTGCGGTGTTCAAGCCAATCGTTCAATGGTGTTGTTTTTTTTGTGTTCAAATAGAGGGTAATAACGCCGTATATTGCCTCGAATACAGATGCCTCCTTCACGCTGTTTTTACGGTTTAAATACAGCTAAGCAGCAAGCATCTGGCAAGAGGTAACTGCGAGGAGGAAGTGTAAAAATATGAGTATCCGCGTGACAGGCTAACTGAGTTTAAATGCTCTTCTCAATGCGAGTAAAAATAGTGTTATCAATGCGAGTGACAAGACTGTTTGAAATGATGCGATTATGCTGATTAGCAGTTCTTGTGAAGCAACCAGTTCACTGCCAAATACGCTCTTAACGTGTCCCTCTGTCCAAACTCTAAATGGGGAAGTTACGTTGGTGACCGTAAATTTAGTTATTGATAAAAGTTTTTTCCAAAAATCAGGTGCTCCTCGGTTAAAGTAATCGAATATTTTAAATACTTCAAAAATTATGGATGAGTAAATAGCTGCGAAAACTACTAAAACTATAGTCAACGAGACAACGGGCCGCACTAAACTCTGACCATAATCAGAAAATTTTTCATATAGGAAAGAGAAGAATTTTAGAAACCGAGCAGTATCATCTTGGTTACGTAAACTTTGTTGCTCAAGGCCATAAAAAACTGCCTCTTGTCTTTTATTAGAAGCTTTGTTCATTGCCACTTTTAAGGCCCGATACGCAGGTGCTGCATCGCGGCTATGTGTATCCCAAAACGAAGTACCTCGAAAATCAGCACTCTGTGTCAAACTGACATCAAAAAAGCCCGGAGCGACTTTAAAAGTACACTTGCCCATATCAGGGCCGAATGTAAATATAACTTTGTGAAACCAAGCCTGATCGCTAAAGGTGGCTTCCATAAAATCAGCCTCACCACTGAAGATAGCTTCTTCAAACCTAACAACATCACTGAAGGTCGTTTCATGAAACCAAGCATGACCGCTGAATGTGGCTTCTCTAAACTGAGCCACATCATTGAAGGTAGCGTTTTGAAACCAAACTTCTTCGCTGAATGTGGCTTCTATAAAATCAGCGCCACTGCTGAAAGTGGTTTTTTCAAACCAAGCCTCACCGCTGAAGGTGGCATTGTCAAACCAAACATTATTGCTGAAGGTGGCTTTTCTAAAATCAGCCACCCTGCTGAAGGTGGCTTTTCTAAAATCAGCCAACCTGCTGAAGGTAGCTTCTCCAAACTGAGCCTCTTTGCTGAAGGTGGCTTCTATAAAATAAGCTAAATCGCCAAAGGTGGCTTCTTTAAACTTAGCCAAACTGAAGGTGGCGTCTGTAAAATCAGCCGAATTGCTGAAGGTAGCTTCTCCAAACTGAGCCTCTTCGCTGAAGGTGGCATCTGTAAAATTAGCCGACCTGCTGAAAGTGGTGTTTTGAAAATTCACATCACCGTTAAAGGTGGTGTTTGTAAAACTCACAGTACCACTGAAAGTCGCGTCTCCAAAATTAATCTCTGACTTGACCGTAACTCCGTCAAAACCCACCTTGCCGCATTGCATTGAAGGCATGGTGAAAGCAGCTTCCCACTCGTCTCCTTTGTTCCATCCGTGTACTAAGGATTGAAGAGTGGAAGCTTGTAATTCAGCATCGCTTGTATCAACTTGTTCCTTTGGCATATGAAAAACACATAGATACTTATCGTCATATTTAATGGCATCAGTCATCCAGCATTGGTTTGTTCCATCGCACCGAAAACCTCCTTCCAGGAAGTCTTCATGTTCAAATTGACATCGGTGGTTTTGGTTTTCTTCGGTGGACTCCAATTTACTCATTTTTCACCATTTGCGTTTTTACCAGAATCGTTATCTCTGTGATGACCTTGACTGATACTGCGGCTTTTCTTTCTGTGAGTGTTTCATTTGCTGCTCCGGGAATTGTTTGCGTCAAGCTGCTCCCGTAGCTTTTTTTGTTCAAGTCGGATTTTCAAACTTTGCAATGTAACTTCTGCAGCTAAACAGTCACCATCATATGGCAGTGTGTCAACTTGGTCTGACTTCAAAGCTTTTGCTGTAGCTAATAAATTTTCCACCATACAATTTGAATCAGCATAACTATTTTCCAGAAACATCATTTTCTCATTATCATTATCATTTTGCGCTCTGAGTTGCGTCATTCTTTCTACAAACATGCGTCCACGCTGGCACGCCCCCAAGGCCAGTCCTCTAATCATCTGGAAAGCTTGATCATTAATGCGATCGTGATCATGTTTGTCGGACCACAATTTATAAATTGTGATCGCATTAACCAGAAGTGAAATGAATGTGATAATGCTGAAAGATAAAAATGGTGATGTAAAAAAATCAGTAATTGCTTTTAAAGTTTCCACAACGCTGGCTCCCTCAAAAAACGCCCCAACTGCAAGCATACAAAACACTAGGCAATGTTCATTGATGTGGGTCAACCAAGGGAAGACAAAGATAACACACCAGACTGGGGGGACAGGAAGGGGGAAACCTGAGAGCCAGGGTTCATGGTCAGCTATCTTTTCCAAACATCCACGAAACCACAACCACGGCAATAACCGCTACGCCAACCCCCGTGATAGAACTGGGAGCACCCATCAATGCCGCCAGAAATCCCCATAGACCCCCTGCAACAATAGTGATCACAAAGGCCAAAATCCCTCGTAACCAAACAGGGAGAGCTCTATAGGTGGATAAACTCAGTAAACCGCCTTGCCTTTTAATACCTTTGTACTTTCCCGTACCCGGAAGGTTGCCTTTCCACACCTGAAGACCAGCGAGTGCAGCCGCACCGACAAGAACTAAATAGCCATAAACTTGGAAGAACTCGTCTGCTGCGGCTTGGCCTGCCGAGTATCCATCTTCAAATCCAACAGACGATGATGGATCAGCTATCATTACTATGCCGATGCCGCTGGCTACCCAGAGCACCACATAGAAGATAATGATGAACCATAGAGACCCAATGAGTGCTCTTAGCCATGTGCTTCGCTTATTGTTTGCGTCGGGTTTTGGGTTGGCATTCATTTTGCTTGAAGTCCGTATATGTCAAGACCACCACAAGCATACACCTCAATAACCAAGACTTACTGATACAGGTCAATGCGCCACGACTCGTGAGGTGTATGCTATTAGGCGTCTCTGAGGGGAAACCCACCATGAAGCGATTCGCTTTGGTTGGCGTGCAATATGCTATCGGCCAGTTTAGGAGGAAATCACATGAAAAAACCTACTTTAATTACTTGCATATTCCTGTTTTTTATTGCACCGCATGCATTCGCTGAAAGATGGATATGTCAAGATTCCTCTTTTGGCAACTGGTCAAACATTTTGGTAATTGCCACGTCAGACTTGAAGGCTGAAATTGGAACGATCAAGGTGGCAGGTACTGAATACACAACTTCTTACGGCGTCAATGGGTTCGACCGCCGATGGAATTTCGGTTTAAATGAGAAGGGATTATTTGACTATGCTTTTGTTATTACTCCTGCCGGAACTGGAAAATACTTTAGTTTTCTGGGTAATACCTCTGTTGCACCGAGCAGCATTATGCATTGCAAGTTGAAGAAGAAGAGGAAGAGAAAATGAAACGAATTGCTTTGACTGCTGTGCTTTGTTTGCTTCCTGCAATGAATTTGGTGGCATCTGACTCTGACCTCGCAAGGGGGGACAAAACCGACATAATTGCGAAAGAACATTTGAACCAGGGGGATATTCATCACTATGGGCGAGGCATACCACAGAACTTCGCTAAAGCAGTCGAGCAGTACCGGATGGGAGCCAAACTTGGTAATGCTCAAGCCCAGATGATGCTGGGGTTTATGTATTCAAAGGGCAAAGGTGTAGAGAAAAATCTTGCTGAAGCCTACATATGGTCAAACCTCGCTGCAGCGTCAGGACACACAGGGGCAATAAATGATCGTGACATATACGCTGATAAACTTTCCCTGGAGGAATTAGACAAGGCACAAAAGCAAGCCACGAAATTATTCCAAGAAATCCAGCAACGGAAAGCAAGAGACTAGTGATGAAACTGGAAAGGTCAAACGTTGATTTTCCTCTGTGGAGAAAGAAAGTAGATAAATCGTTGTTTGATTACAACGGCACAACAATTCCTGCTTGGGCATGCAACATGTGGCGTATTCAGGATTCCTTTTCACACGTTAATTCCAAGAAACACCCTGAATCTGGCGTCACAATAAAATTTCAAAACAAAACATATTCGGGTAACGTCACAGTTGCCAAGAAAGGTCGGAAAACACCCGCTTACCGATTATGGTTTGAACAGCCACTTACTTTAGAACTTAAAAAAGTTTTTCTAATGAGCCACATGAGAGCGTTGGAACTGGGGTTAAGTGACAAAAATTCTGGTGATATTGAGGCTTCAATACCTTTTTGGGAATTTCTTGATATTGAATATGACGCAAGCAATAGACTATTTAAGTTGGTTTCGTACTATACGCAGAAGCCTAGCTTCCCAAATTTGTTTCATCGCCTAATAGAGTCACCGGCACTGAAGAAAATAGAGTCTGAAACTTTCAACAAAGATCGGAAACCAACAATATATAAGACAGATTGGAAATCTAAGGACGAACTGGAATTTCAAATCGGGGCTACAAGCGTAATTTACATGCTCACTGATACTGAGAAAAAACTCATTTACATTGGTGAGGCAGTTGACTTGGTCAAGCGACTATCTCAGCCATACCCAACAATCCGAAACTGGAATTATTTCAGGTACGACGTATTGCCAGATGAACTTTCCGATTTTAGATTAACGCTGGAGAGAATGATGATAAGGTCATTTGCTGCGGTGTTAGGAAATAAAAAAAGAATCAACACTCTTGACTTCAGTGCTTATAAGCTGGCTAATGACAAAATTGATTTGTAAATTATCTGACGTACACGCAAATCGACTAAGTCCTCAAATTTGCCAAAATCGCAAGCGACCATAAACACAATCACAACCGTCTGAAAAGGGTGCATACCCCACCCCCACCCCCTCTTTAATTCTAGGAGTCCCTACAGGACAACGGGTAGATAGCCTACAGACAGCACCCCTCATTCCAAGTAGGCTGCATACACGTCCTGGCAGCTTATCTCCCCCCGACTGTCAGGGCGTTCAGACCTTCGTGTTTATTTTGCATTACCTTTTCATAACTAACTGGATATTTGTCTTTTTGCCATAATTAGAGTTATTTTATGTGACAAATATGTGACGAATATAGAAATTACTGAAAGTATTAGGTACAAAAATGGACTGTATTTCTACAAGTCTTTGTTTTATTTGGCTCCCCGGGATGGACTCGAACCAACGACCTAGTGATTAACAGTCACCCGCTCTAACCAACTGAGCTACCGGGGAAGTGTGAGGCGCGGTATTTTCCGTGCTTTGGGTGAGTGAGTCAAGCGTGGTGGGCTTACGTATAATGAAAATTGTCAGAGGCAGCTTGTTTTTTGATTGCTGCCGCCTAACTCTGCTCTTATCCGACCCGTATTCGATACGATAATCTTGCCGGCATAAGTGGCGCCGCGCTGATCGCAAAAAAGAATGGTGCCATTGCTTCCCGCTGCTGACCCGTTGGGAAAAAAACGCACATTGCTGCGCGAGGCGGGACTGCTTATCACCAGAAGCTCAATCGCGCCGGCGCTTTTGAGCAGTGGTTCGCCGGCTTGTTTGTCACGGTCACCGTTGAGGTCGGTAAACACAATCCAGCCATGTTGCCAGATCGGTTCTGTAGAGCAAACGTCGGCCGTGAGGGCAGGGCACATAATAGTTTGCGTGTTATGACTGACAGCATGACGCCTGGCCAGGACCAGGTCCATTTTCAAACTGTCCATTGCCGTTTTCATCCGCAAATTTGCACTATAACTTTTTAACGTCGGGACACCAGTAGCCACGAGCACTGCAACAATAGTCATTGCAACAATGAGTTCCAGGGCAGTGAATCCTCGATTTCGTGCGTGCCTAGCCTGCATATTGCACCTGATTTACCGTGTGATTACTCTGGCAGAAACCTGCCTCGTAAAACAATGGTTGAAACCCCTTTTAGGCTGTAGTTTGCAAGACCACATGCACGTAGGCGTGTCTGTGCTTTGGTTCATCTACGGGGGATTGGTGCAGTATGCAGGCTGGACTCTCAAGGGGCGCTATAATGGGGGATTCAGTCGGCACATTACCGGCCCCATGACGCTCGAAAGGGTTTCTGCAACTTGAAAATCAAAAATTTCAAACTTTCCAGTGAATATCAACCGGCGGGTGATCAGTCACATGCCATACAGGAGCTGACGGCCAAGTTACGCGATGGGATGTCGCACATGACCCTGCTGGGTGTGACCGGATCTGGGAAAACTTTTACTATTGCCAATGTAATTGAGCAGTTACAACGGCCGACCCTCGTGATGGCGCCCAACAAGACCCTGGCGGCACAACTTTATGGAGAGTTTCGCGAGTACTTTCCGGAAAATGCAGTGGAGTACTTTGTTTCCTACTACGACTACTACCAGCCCGAGGCCTATGTGCCGTCTTCAGATACTTACATTGAGAAGGACGCCTCGGTAAACGAACATATTGAGCAAATGCGTCTTTCGGCCACCAAGGCCCTGCTGGAGCGCCGCGACACCATTATTGTAGCCACAGTGTCTGCTATTTACGGCCTGGGTGACCCGACCCAGTACCTGAACATGGTGTTACAGCTTTCGGCAGGTGAAATTATTAACCAGCGTGATATTTTGCGACGTCTGGCTGAGATGCAGTACAGCCGTAACGATATGGAGCTGCGCCGTGGTACTTACCGTGTTCGTGGTGAGGTAATTGATATATTTCCCGGTGACGAGGAAATACGTGCAATTCGCGTTGAGCTTTTTGACGAGGAAATCGAGTCCATCTCACAATTCGATCCACTGACGGGGGAGGTGGTCAGGAAAATGCAACGGGTAACAGTGTTCCCCAAGTCCCACTACGTTACACCACGCCAAACCGTTATTGATGCGGTGGCAGCGATCGGTGAAGAGCTGAAGGGGCGGCTCGCCTACCAACGCGAAAATCAGCAGCTGCTTGAAGCCCAGCGACTGGAGCAGCGCACCCTTTATGACCTGGAGATGATGCAGGAGTTGGGGTACTGCAACGGTGTTGAAAATTATTCACGGCATTTGACCGGCCGCGGCGCGGGTGAAGCGCCACCGACGCTGCTTGACTATCTTGCCGATGATGCCTTGTTGGTTCTGGACGAAAGCCATGTCATGGTGCCGCAATTGGGGGGTATGTACAAAGGTGATAGATCACGTAAAGAAAACCTTGTAACTTACGGATTTAGATTACCTTCTGCATTGGATAATCGACCTTTAAGGTTCGATGAATGGGAGCAAAGGTCGGGCCAGACCGTGTTTGTGTCCGCCACACCCCGGCCTTACGAACTGGAACTTTCCGGGGCCGTTGTTGAGCAGGTTGTACGTCCCACTGGATTGGTTGATCCGGAAGTGGAAGTACGCCCGGTCGGCGACCAGGTGGATGACCTGCTGTCAGAAATAACACGACGAACTTCCATCGGCGACCGTGTGCTGGTTACGACGCTGACCAAGCGTATGGCTGAAAATTTGACCGAATACCTGGCAGATCACGGTGTACGGGTACGTTATCTGCACTCGGATGTAGATACCGTGGAACGGGTGGAAATTATCCGTGACCTGCGGTTGGGTGAATTCGACGTTTTGGTAGGAATAAACCTCTTAAGAGAAGGATTGGATATGCCGGAAGTGTCCCTGGTTGCGATACTGGACGCAGATCGCGAGGGGTTTTTGCGTTCGGAGTCAGCATTGATTCAGACCATTGGCCGGGCCGCACGTAATGTCAGGGGCAAGGCAATCCTTTACGGTGACAAAATTACCGGTTCCATGCAACGCGCGATTACCGAGACGGATCGACGTCGCAAGCGACAGAGGGATTACAACGAGGAACATGGTATTACGCCGAAAAGTATTGAGAAGGCAGTCACCGATATCATGGGTGATGCACACACATCTTCACCCGCTGAGAGGGACAGACAACTGAAAGTTGCTGAAAAGGCGGCACACTATCAGCAGATGACACCGGTAAAACTGGGCAAAACGATTATAGAAATGGAAAATAGAATGATCCGCCATGCTGAAATGCTTGAGTTTGAAGAAGCCGCGGAAATCAGAGATCAAATCAGGCGACTGAAAGAGCAGGTGTTGCTGGACCGTTGACAGATTATCCGTCTAGCTCAATATCTACCCACACGAGGCGATGATCGGAAGCGTCAATCCACTCATGCCCTGGCTGACCCGAGGCCGGCCAAAACACACCGCAGGCTGTGACACTTAAGGTCGTCGATGGCAACACATAGTCAATGCGCATGTTGCCCGTGAATTTGTCATTAAAATCTGCGCTGTCAAATGCCGGGTTGCCCTGGTGCCGCAGGTTTTTTCCAGCTTGCGCGGTACTTGCCTCCAACGCTCCGGTACTTGCTGGAACGCAGCCCGAATTAATCAGAGGGTGCCGGAGGAGCTGGTTGATGGCACCAGGGTGGGAATCGCCGTCTGCGGGGTCAGCATTCAAATCGCCTGCAATGATGAACATTTCACCCGCCTCTAAGCCGCCTGTATTGCCAGCCTGGTCATAGATATAGCCTGATTTTCCCGGCTCCACGTAATCTGCCCAAAAGCGGATTTCATCGTGGTTTCGTGCGCCGTTGCGGTCTTCGGGACCATCAAACACGGGAGGTGTCGGGTGGCTGGCCAGAAAATGGATGCTCTGTTTACCCGAAACCAAGGCTATATCCCAATGATTTTTGGAGCTGAGTCGCAATTGTTGCCAGACCTCTGCGGGATACCAGGGTGATCCGTCGGTATCCCTTGGTTCAAGTGCATCCGGCATGTCACGCCATTTAAAGAGCCTGAAATGGCGCAGGGACTGCAACGGCAAACGTGACAATACCAACATCCCATACTGATATGGAAAGCGGCCAAAACCCCAGGCATCTTCCGCTTCGCCCGTGATGCCGTTGTTGTTCAGGTCCAGGCCACTGTCGACACCCGTATTGACCGGTCCATCCAGTGAGTAGTTGTAAACAATAGGTGCCTGACCGGATTGTGATATTGCCAGGTAGTTGTCTCTGAAAAGAGCCGCGCTATCACTGTGTTGCAAGTAATCAAATTCATTCAACAGCAAAACATCTGGACGGACATTTTGAATAACGGCGGCGATTAGTCTCAATCCCTCGTCATCTCCGGACTTCAATCGCTCATGAAGTTCACCCGCTTGGGCCAGTCCCATGGCAATGTTGTAGGTTGCGAAGCGGATTTGGGTCGAGCCTTCGGCGTCAGCCCGGACAGGGCCGAACAGGCCAACGTGACACATCAGTAATACGGCCAGGCAGCGGGACAAAAGCATGTTTATTGGTCCGTGCAAAAACCGCTATGATAAAGCAAGTAGTGATCGCCGGCAGGTGCGTATTGGTTGGGTGGTTCTCACATCGACAGTACGTTAGCATTCACAACCCAGCTTTGGAGTAACCAGATCTTGCCTGACAGCGATGCCAATTCGGCCGAATCCCAGTCCCTACTACGTCGTGCTGCCAGAAACTTTGGCAAGCTGTTGCGTGGCCGCAGTGTTGCGGCGGTGCTGGAGTTACTCATGGTGGTGGTATTGGCGAGGTCACTTTCGCCGGCTAACTTCGGGAATATTGTACTCATACAGACCTACGTGCTCGTAGTTCGGGAAATTTTCAATTTCAGAATTTTCGAGGCAATCATTCGCTTCGGCGTACCAATGATTGAAGATGGGGATGAAAACTCATTTAAACAGTTGCTTCGGTTAACACTGCGGATCGATGTTTTGTCGGCAATTGCAGGTACGTTCTTCGCAATCGTGGCGGCTCCGATAACAGCAAGGATTCTGGGTTGGGACGAAAACCTGACAATGATGGCGGTGATCTACAGCAGTGTGTTGTTTATCTTTGGGTTTGGCACAGCAAAAGGTGTGCTTCGTTTGTTTGACCGGTTCGACATCCTTAGCACTCACCTGATTGTCGGTCCGGGACTTCGCCTGACTGGAGTCCTCCTGGTTATGGTTTGGGACCCAAGTGTATTTTGGTTTGTAACTGCTCTCACGCTTGCCACGATGGGCGGCAACCTATATCTCAATGTCAGGGGCTGGGCTGAAATGCGACGTCGGGTGGGTAGTTTTGGACTGCGGGGACACCCGGTAAAAAACTGGCAGAAGGAGTTTCCGGGACTCCGGGGATTTGTTTCTGCGGTCTATTGGCAGGCGAATGTGGATATGATGCCCAAACAGATGTCCACCTTGCTGGCTGGCGTGTTTCTCGGGCCTCAGGGGGCAGGGCTCTTCAGGCTTTCCACTGAAATTACCAAAATTCTGACCAAACCGGGCGAATTGCTGCAACAGGTATTATTCCCAGACCTGGTCAGAATGTGGAATCGTGGAGCCACGGCCTTTATGGTGTTACTCCAGCGTGCAATACTGATATCTGCGGCGTATGGGCTGGTTTTTGTCTTGGCCTCAATGTTTGGCGGCTCTCTTGCTTTGACCCGCACCCTGGGTGAGGGTTATGCGGAGGCAGGACCATTGTTGACCTTGCTCATGTTGGCGACGACCTTCGAGCTTCTTGCGACCGTACTTCGCTCGGCGGGTTACGCCATGGGTCATGCAGGTAAGATTCTTCGACTGCACCTGATTAGTTCCGGGCTCTATTTCCTCTTGTTTGTTCTGCTAACGCCGTATGTGGGATTGATAGGCCCGGGTCTTGCGGCCAGTGTTGCATCGCTGGTGCCTTTTGGGGGAATGTGTGTGCTCATCCGCAAGCACGTACGCAAAACACAATCAACGGCCGTGTAAGTCATCATCAGCCCATCGGCTCGAGGTCTCATGCGATTCCCGCTTCATTCTTGCGGGAGGCATATGCGTCCTTCCCCCAGCGAGGCCCTACGCACAACCATTGGTCGGGGGTTTCACGTATCCACGATTCAAACAAAGCAAGCTGTTTTTGTGTCATCTGTTTCGCTTGCAATTCAATCGGTGCGTTGGGGTCATCCGGTTGAATCGACCGGTAAACTGTAATTCTGAAACGGCAGTTCGGCAGGCGCTCGGCCCGAACCGGCAACAAATCACAGCCGTAACGAAGCGCCATCCGTGCGGCGGTTGTATTACTCGGGGTATCGACACCGAAAAAAGGAATTAACTCACCACCATCAAGTCGGAGGTCGGGCGTGAAGCCGACCACGTTGCCCTGCTTCAGCGTTGTTATCAGTTCCCGCATACATCCCTTTTTCAGTATGAAACGGCAGGGTAATGCGGCCCTGAGACGGTTGACGTGTTTACGAAGATAAGGATTATACTCCGGTGCATAGACTGACGTTACGGATAATTTATATTGGGCTGCGACAAAGCTGGAAATTTGCCAGGCGCCAACGTGAGCGGTTACGAGAACCGCAGGACGTCCAGGAGATTCCACTAGCTTGACCCCGTCTTGCACGACAAATTCTATGCGGTTCTCACGTTCTTCCCAGATACGTTCTGCCAATACCAAATCCACAACGGCTCTGCCGATATTGGCGCAACCGGTACGAGCAAGCTGTTGAGTTTCTTGTGTGGGTTTTTCCGGAAAGGCTACCGCAAGGTTACTTTGGAGTTTGGGTGTGAAAGGAGCCAGCGGTTCCAGGATTTTGCAAAACCGAACGGCAACATTATAGGCTCGCTCTACTGACACAGTGCGGATAGCCCACAACAAAAGGCGAAGAATCAACCCCTCTACCGGCCATATGAGATTTTGCAGTAGTGGGAATTTCTTGATCCAGCTATTGGGAAGCAGATATTGCTCTTGTGCCATGCAAATATGTCCATTGAGAACTGTATGATCGCTTTGGACCCTT
The DNA here is from genome assembly GCA_021772915.1 of Gammaproteobacteria bacterium. GTDB lineage: Bacteria > Pseudomonadota > Gammaproteobacteria > Xanthomonadales > SZUA-36 > SZUA-36. Next base: position 106,645 of record JAJFLB010000053.1, read on the forward strand.
AGGAACCGTCCAGCTAAGAGGTTGGCCGCCTCAACTCGACATTTTCAATCTTCGCAGGTGTTTTTACAAGCCGCTCCAGAAAACAAGTGCTGTCCATTCGGAGGAGGTATATGGTTACCTGGCTTTATCAATAGTGTCCGATTCAAAGTCCCGGCTTCGGCCTGGGTAGTCAGTTCGAAATAGGGTAGTAACCCGTACCCGAGCCCTCGATGGTTTTCTATGCGGGGAAGATATGCGCCTGCCGCTGTCTGAATACTCCTCTGGAGTCCACTACAGTTTTGGCGTGCCTGGCTATCATGGGGTAGTCAAAGTCATCATGGTTTGTTCCAATCACGACGCAATCGAAATTCGCCAGGGACTGTTCGGTGATTGCTGTGGATTCAAGTTCAAATTCATACATTCTCATTTTTGGAAACACCGGTACCCATGGGTCCGCGTAACTGACTTTTGCTCCGCGTACCCGCAGTTGCTCCATGATTTCTACCGATGGTGATTCACGCATATCATCCACGTTTGGCTTGTAGGCTATTCCCAGCATCAGCACCTCGCTACCGTCCAGGCTTTTTCCCTGTGACTCAAGGGCCTCAACCACTTTACCCACGACATAACCCGGCATGCTTCTGTTTACTTCACCTGCCAATTCAATAAAGTGGGTGTCAACGCCGTATTGACGTGCTTTCCAGGTCAGGTAAAAGGGATCAATAGGCAGGCAATGACCGCCCAGACCCGGGCCCGGGTAGTAAGGCACATATCCGAAAGGCTTGGTCGCTGCGGCGTCAATGACCTCATAGATATCAATGTTCATTTTGTCAGCCACGAGTTTCATTTCATTGACCAGGCCGATGTTGACGGCGCGATGGATATTCTCCAGCAGTTTCGTCATTTCTGCCACCTGGGTGGTGCTAACCGGGACGACCTGGTCAATGACCCTGTTGTAAAGCGCTTCACCAACTTCAAGGCAATCAGCGCTGCTGCCACCAACAACTTTGGGGATCGTACGGGTCGTGAAATCCGGGTTGCCTGGGTCTTCGCGTTCGGGTGAAAAAACCAAAAATATATCTTCACCCACTTGCAAACTTGTAGACTCGATTCTGGGCCTTAATTCTTCCTCTGTCGTGCCGGGATAGGTTGTGCTTTCCAGCGACACAACCTGACCTTTACGCAGGTGCGGAAGCAGGGAATCCACGGTGTCGGTCACAAAGCTGATATCCGGTTCGCGGTTGTCTTTCAGGGGGGTCGGCACGCAGATGATCAGTGCGTCAGCCTGGGTGATCCTGGAGAAATCGGTTGAAGCTTCGAAACCGGCTTTTATGGCGGATTGGACTTTTTCGTCCTCGAAGTGGCGAATGTAACTTTTGCCATTATTGAGTTGCCGGGTTTTGCCAGGGGCAATATCGAAACCGATGACTTTGTAACCGCCTTCGGCGAAGCGAAGACTAAGGGGAAGACCAACATAGCCCAGACCTATGACGCCAATAATCGCGGTCTTATTCTGGAGTTTGGTGATTAGGGTTTGTTTATTGATCATGTCTGCACACATGGTGCTTTCATTGGCGGACTTCAACTTTACACTACACAGGTGCCCGTGGCCTGCTTACTCTGGACCCGGCTATCGGGGGCGGAAAATCCTTAAACCATGCAAAGTTTTTATTATCTGAACTGGCTGAGTTTATTATAATTAGAGGTTATGTTCCGAATTGCGCACATTTCCGATCTTCATATCCCGCCACTGCCACTGACTCCGTGGAGGCAGTTCGCAGGAAAGCGGCTTGTTGGTTTGTTTTCCTGGTATCACAAGTGGAAATCCGAGCACAAACAGATTGTTCTCGACGCTTTACTGAAACACCTTCAGGAGATCAATCCTGATCATATCTGTGTAACCGGTGACATTACATTTACGACGCTTCCGGCCGAGGTCGACCAGGCGACAGAGTGGTTTTCACGACTGGGGGACGCAAGGAAGATCAGCCTTGTTCCTGGTAACCACGATGCCTATATTCCAGGCGCGCTGGACTACGTGATGGAAAAATGGGCACGCTGGATGCAGGACGACCTGGGCCAGGTTGGCTTTCCCTATTTGCACCGGCGTGGTCCTGTGAATGTTGTCGGTCTGTCGAGCGCGGTGGCAACACCCCCTGCAATATCGTTTGGGCGTATTGGCCAGGAACAACTGGAGAAAACCGAAGCGCTTCTGAGTAGTATCCATGATGATCCATCTCCAAGTCTGCTAATGGTCCATCATCCGCCTCAGGACGGTGCGGCAACATCGAGAAGGGCTTTGGAGGACCGAAAAGAACTACAGGAAATTCTGGCGCGTTGGCCTGTTGACCTTGTTCTGCATGGGCATTTACACTACCCCACCCGGGCTAAGCTAGATGGCCCCCCTGGGGGTATTCCAGTGTTAGGTGCAGCCTCGGCCTCGGCTATTGGGCGGCGTAAGTCGGCAGCTCACTACCACTTGATTGAAATAGAAACTGAAACAGGGCAACCACAAATCTCGGTGCAGCATTATCTTTACAGCACCAAGTTCGGAAATTTTTCTCTTAGCGGGACACAGTCACTATGATCCGTATTGGTTTTTTGTTGAACCACGATGCTGCGCATCAAGTTAATCATTGCATTCCTACGGCTTATGAGATTGCACGCCGGAATCCGGAAGTTTCGGTTGTTATTATCATCACTACCGAAGCTGAAAGAGAGGCCGTTGCTGGAATCGCTGCTGATTACCCGGATGCAAGCTGCGAAATCATAATCGCAGAGCCACCAGTGTATGCAAGTTTGTTTGATAAGCTGACCGGTCACGCGATGCTGGTCAAGCGCATCGGTGTGTTGTGGCGTCACCGGGCGCTGTTCCGTTCATTGGCAGCGCTGGTGGTGCCTGATAAACCCAGCATTGTGCTCAAACGCTGGCTCGGGGAGGAGTGCCCCCTGATGATCAATACCTTTCATGGCGCTGGCGATCGCAGGGGCGGCTACCAGGGAGTTGCCGGTTTCGACTACCACCTTCTGCCTGGCCGCAAGTATGAAGAACGTATGCTGGAAGAAGGGATGGTCGATGCGGACCGATATGCCGTTGCCGGTTATGTGAAATTCGACTGCATCCGCAATACACCCCGGCCGCAGCTTTTCTCTAATGGTCTTCCCACCGTACTCTATGCTCCTCATTTCAATCCGAAGCTGTCATCGTGGTATGGCTGGGGTGAGGCTATCCTGGACTTTTTCGAGCACAGTTCGGAATACAACCTCATTTTTGCGCCGCATGTGCTCATGTACCGGCGCAGTTGGCATATTTCTACGGAGGGGGGCATGCCAAAACGTACACCTCCTATTCCCGAATCGGTCCGTAAGGCACCTAATATTCTGGTTGACCAGGGCAGCATTGCCTCGATAGACATGACCTATACCCGGGCCGCCGATATCTATCTGGGTGATGTCAGCAGTCTGGTTTACGAGTTTCTTGTTGAGCCAAGGCCGTGCTTGTTTTTTAACCGGAGTAAAGCAAACTGGCGCGATAATGAAAACTTCGTCTTCTGGTCCACCGGAGACGTGTTGGAGTCGCCCGATGAATTACCAGCTGCTCTCGCCAGGGCTCAATCAGACCCCATGCGCTATCGGGCGGAGCAGGAACACGCTTTCTCTGAAGCGTTCGATCTTACTGATACACCCTCATCAGTTCGGGCAGCCGATGCAATCACCGGCTTTTTGGAAAAACAGGGAAAATTTCCGACCAGGCCGGCAAACTCGGCACCGTTGATGGGGCAGTAGGCTTACATTGTGCCGGCTTAGCATGAGAGGACGATAAGTATGTTATATGCACTACCTGACCATGAAGTCATGGAGAACCTGTTACCCGGAATCCGCGATCGGCACCTGTCTGTCACGGAAGCTGTTGGGCGAATTCAGAACCTGCCGGGACTGGTTCCAGTGGCTGTCAATCCGCACGGAAATGGACTGGTATATTTCGCCGACATCGGAAAAACACCACTGATCGAGTGGAAGTACATCTACACCATCGAGCGTTTGTCCCAGGAAAAAGCCATAGGGGAAACATTCTCTACTGACCTTGAAATTTTGCAGCGCGATGACCTGAGCGTCGATAGCTTGCTTCCAACGGGTCTGATTTTTCACGTCTCCCGTTGCGGTTCTACATTGTTTACCAAGGCTTTGGCGCGGTCTCCACGCAATCTCGTTATCAACCAGGGTGGACCTCTGCAAGAAGGATTCTGGGCTTTTATCACGAATAATTGGCAGCATCCGCCAGAAATCAATGAGCGAAATATCCTGATGTTGCAAAACCTGGTGCGGTTAATGGCGCGACGCCGCCGGTCTGAATATCAGCACAGTTTTATCAAGCTTATCAGCTGGAATGTTATTTATCTGGATCTTATCCGTACTGCGTTTCCCGACGCCGCGGCGCTCTATCTGTACCGTAACCCTGTTGAAGTTATTGCTAACGTTCTACAGGAAACCACGGCCGTTTTGCGTGCCAAAGGCCACAGTCATTCCCGTGAGCTAACAGGTTTGTTGCCCACGGACACCGCGGAAATGAGTAACATCGAATATCTGGCCCATTGTTATATGAATTATTTCAATGTTGCACTGGAGAATTCCAGTACTGGTGGCTTGCATCTGGTCAACTATAAGCGGCTAAGACATGCGGGGGCCTTTGCAGATATTCTGGCGCGGGGTTTCAAGTTCAAACCGGAAGCAGCAGAGTTGGAACAGATGCGAGAACAGTATCTGTATTATTCAAAAGACGACACGGACACCACGCTTTTTACCGATGACATAGATACCATGTTAGACATTCTGCCCAGTGGTGATAAACAAATTATTTCGAGGGTCTGTAATGATGCGTTGGCTCAATTGGACGCCAGCGAGTGGAACCTTTACCGGTCTGTATGATTCGCGTCTTTTTACAGCGGCTTACTTCATGCCACTTAATGTTATAAAATGTGGCTATCACTCAATATAAATTTGGAATAAAAACAAGACTATGACAGATGCATTAAAAAACCACCTCCTCACGGTTCTCATCCCAAACTTTAACTACGGGGAATACATTGGGAAGGCGATCGACAGCGTCATGACGCAGGATTACCCCGACATTGAGCTCATCATCGTCGATGATGGAAGCACGGATGACTCTGTTGCCGAAATTCAGAGAAAACTCAAGGAAAGCAACGGTCTGCGCAAAAGTGAGCTGCTGGTCCTTGGGCAAAACCGGGGCAAATTGGGTGCAATCAATGCGGCGTTCGATCAACTGAGGGGCGAATACCTGATTACGCTGGATGCAGATGATTGGTTGAGTCCAAGTTATGCCAGCCGTTGTATCGCCGAGCTGCGCCAAAGACGCTTGCGTGACTCAAATCTTGGCTTCATTTACAGTGATTGCAACCTGGTTGATCAGTTTGGAAACGCAATCGACTACGGGCGTTCAACCACTTTTAAGCGCAGTCTTGTAGAGAAACTGAGTTTTCTGCCCGAACCGGCGTTGATGCTGACTCGTGCGTTTAAGGCGGTAATGCCATTCGATGAAACCATTCGAGTGGCGACCAAACATCACAAATGGTGTCGTGTCGTCGACAACGGCTGGACGGGCTATCATATCGCTGAGCCTTTGTTCTATTACCGTATGCACACAGACAATATGTCCGGGATCGGAAAACGGATCATCGGGGAAGCTGAAAAAGGTGAGTACGGCGAACGAATCCTATCGGGTTACTGGGGCACTGCCAAGGCTTGAGTAGTAATAACGAGGGGTCAACTTCCAGCGTCTTCGTAGCGGTGCTGTGAGCACTGTTTGGCCGCCATTCATTTGTGTATGAATAATATGACTTCAAATCCCCTGAAGGCTTATGGTAACTGGATTGCTGATGTTGGCCATGACTGGCCGCAGGCCGCAGTGGAATCGGCGTATCGGGAACTGATTGACACCGTTGCCGTTATGATACCCGGCTCTGTTACGCCGGTTGCGCGCAAGGTTTTAGCTCGGATAGGTCAATGGGGCCAGGGCTCCTGTACTGCGGTAGGAACGACACAACAACTGGCTCTACCCTGGGCTGCGCTTGTCAATGGTACTGCTGGTCATGCGCTGGACTTTGATGACAACTTCGACCCGGCAAAGGGGCATATCTCTACGGTCTTGTGGCCGGCAATTCTCGCGTTGGCAGAACAACAGGACAGCTCGCCGCAAGATTGCCTGGACGCCTATCTCGTTGCGCTTCAGATCCAGGGGCGTATAGGACAGGGTCTCAACCCGACACACCGCAAACGTGGCTGGCATGCGACGGCAACTACCGGAGCCCTTGGTGCTGCCGCTGCCGCTGCAAGATTGCTCCACCTCGATGGTACACAAGCCGCCATGGCATTATCGTTGGCAACCAGCACGGCTGGTGGTTTCATGTCTCAGTTTGGGACCATGGCCAAACCGATGCATGCGGGTCAGGCCGCACAGGGTGGACTTCAGTCAGCCTGTTTTGCACAAGATGGTATGACAGCGGGCTGGCACACTCTTGATGGCCCTATTGGTATGAATACCCTGATGGTGGGCCCTGACCGGGAAGAGTTGCGGGCTGCCATCGGTGAGCCAGAACATGGGCAGACCCTGAGTTTCGAAACAGAATCCATCGGCGAACCCCTGTTGATTATTGAGCACAAGTTCCGGGTAAAACGTTTCCCAACCTGTGGCAGTGCACATCGATCCCTGGACGCGGTGCTTGCTTTACGAGAAAAGCATGGATTCAGGGCCGTGGATATTGAGCGTGTTGATGTCTATGCTCCAGCAATGCACCTCAAGAATCTTATGTACCATCGACCTGAAGATGGATTGCAGGGAAAGTTTTCAGTGGAGTACCCGGTTGCCTGTGCAATAATTCAGGGACACTGCACACTCGCCGACTTCACCGATGAAGCGGTTGCCCGAACTGAGTACCGCTCGTTATTTGAACGCATCCACCGCCACCCCATCGACGTGCCCGAGACTGAGATGGATACCAGAATCAAGATTACACTTGGTGATGGTCGGGTTGTTGAAAAATCGGTTTTCATGGCTCTGGGCAGCAAAACAGCACCCTTTAGCACGGAACAGTACTGGCAAAAATTTGAGCAATGCACTTCTGCTGTGATGTCGCGGGATGATCAGCATCGCCTGAAGCAGGCATTGGAGGAATTTACGTCGCTCTCCACTGCCAGTGAAATGACCCGTTGCATGGGAGTTGACTTGAGCCCTGTTGGTCCGTCTGGTCCAGTATGAGTGGTGAAGAGACCTCTGTTCAGCCTGTAACAGCACTGGTTCTGGCCGCCAGTCGGCAAGGCATTGATGACCCCGTAGCCAAACTGCAAAACAAATCCCACAAATGCCTGGTAACCGTTGATGGTGTGGCAATGATTGAACGGGTCGTGCAGACCCTCATCGATAGCGCGTGCTTCGGGCGTATCTTTATTTCCATTGAAGGCGAATACGTGCTGGAAGAGTTAACTTCGGTCACGCGCTGGCTCAATGAGGGGACGGTCGAATTGATCACGAGTTCCGGAAATCTTGCCGATAGTGTGGTCAATGTCAACCGAACGGTAAGTAGTCCGCTTCCACTGGTCATTACCACGGCAGATAATGTGCTGCACACTCCCGAGCTGGTGCGTTTTTTTGTAACCGCTTTTAGCAAATCTGCGGGAGACGCGTCCGTTGCGGTCACTCCTGAGAGCACGGTACTTGAGGAATACCCAAGTGGGGAATTCGGGTTCTTCCGGTTCAGGGACGGTGGGTATTCGTTTTGCAACCTGTTTGGTATCGGATCTTCCCGCGGACTTGAAGCTGCAGAGATATTCCGAACTGGTGGACAGTTCAGAAAACACCCCTGGCGTATACTCAAAGTGTTTGGTGCCTTACCACTGCTTCTTTACAAGTGGCGTCTTCTTGCGCTCGATAGTTTCGTCCGTCGAGTCACACGCAAGCTTGGCATTACCATCAACACAGTGCGTCTTCCATACGCCTTCGCACCTATCGATGTTGACAATCCAAAGACTTTCGCCTTCAGCGAGCGGGTAATTAGAGACCGTTTGAAGGGGTAAGTACCCACCGCCAGACTAGCGAATTCATGCTCAGTTGTCGGCGGAATGCACGGGGGTACAAAAACAATGCTGTAAGTCATTGGGTACCTTTAATAAGATACGACTACTTTCGTATTGTGAAATCGCACGGTTGTCCGCTTGGAAACTGCAAAAAAATACATTGGTAGTGGGCGCTCAGCCAGGGTTTTTCTGTACTCCCGGGATGGCAGAGACATTGCTACAAAAACCTTCACAGGGGAAGGCACAAGCAAAGCCGTACTGTTTTTATTAACTGGCTCAGCCAACCCCTATACCTGGTGCGAACAGGCAATCCAATCAGCAATCCTAAGAAGAAAACTGCTTGCATATCTTTGCAAGTACTGGTTCAAAGACAGCGTCAGACTACCCGAAACATTTGACTATCGTTGGAACCCAAAACACAAAGCCTACGAAATAGACATGGAGTTTGTCGCCGGTCAGCACGCCCCTTTGCTTAATCCATTCCAAGATCACCCGACAGATTATATAAAACTGCTGAGGCGGGATGTCATGGAGCCACTTCAGGCGAACCTGATTGAGTCGGGTTTCGATGGATTGGTTTGGCAGGCTGGTAAAGGAAATCCAGTTGCTGCCAGTAATTTTATGTTGACCCGCAACACAGATAGTTCCGATTATTGGACCTGGGTCGATCTTGAGTCCGGATTGCCGGCGTTGTTTGCGCTAAACCCTCTTGCCACTGTTCTTTACTATCTGCCAATGTGTATCAAGCACAAGGGCTGGCTGTTTGATGATGTGGACACCACGCGACTAGGAGAGTATCTGATCGCCCGGAAGGGCGAAATCGAAAATGACCTGGGTGAAGATGTGTTTGCGCAGTTAATTACGTACCGCACTTGTCTTGAAGAATCACAGCGGGTTTGGAAAAACATTTCCAGACATGAGAGAAGTCTTTGTTACGCCTATACCCAAAAACATATAACTACAGGTGAAAGAGATTTTTTTGCGGACAAGCCACTACGCTGGTTCAAAAAATATACACAGCGTAATCTGTCATCCTTTTTTTCTACGCTTAAACTGAAGCTGACCAAACTAACGAATTCCATCTACACCTATAGGTACAAAAAACAGTTTCATCGACTCTATCGTTATGCAATCAACAGCCACTACAGATGGGGAACTATCCGTTGGTTCCTCAAAAAGGAAATTGACAGGTGGTATTTCCGGGGCTTTTTGACGACGGCAGAAAGAGAACTTTTGCGCAAGGCCTTACATTTTGATGATACGAGTGCTTACCTGACTGATTTTAGTATCCATATCGGTCTGAAGCCACTATACAAGCCTTTTCAGTGGGGGCTCGTGCCGGTTTTGGTGGCCACCGGCAACGTGAGTATAGGATCCGGGGCCTTACTGGTGTTGTGGACTGGTCCATTTGTCAGAACCGTATATACGCTGTGGAGAATCTCTCATGGCCTGGTGAAGCTGAGACCTCACTATCCATTGGTCGCCCTGGTTGTTGGCACGCTGCCGGTGATTGGGAATTTTGCGTATCCAATGGAAATCCTGTACCGGGGAACAGGAAAGGAGAATATGATGGGTAAGTTTATTACTTGTTCACTGAGTTCCAAAATTGGGGCCAAAATCCCGGTCTGGGGGGGCAGGGATTCTGAACTTGAGCACTTTTTTGGTCGATTTGGACATGGTATAAGAAATTTGCGATCCAGGTCCCGCACAAATTGAGTTTCTGCGGGATTCCGGCTTCCGAAAGGCACAAGAAAAAGATCAGGCAGCAAAGGAGTGAAACACATGGCCTTTATCAACACCATCCCGGTTGAACAGGCGAGTGGCAGGCTGGAGAAAATCTATACACGTGTACAGGACCCGAGTGGGCAGGTGGACAATATATTTCTGGCCCACAGCCTACGTCCGCATACCATTGAAGGTCACATGGCTCTATATAAATCGGTTCTACACCATAGCGGTAACCGGTTACCCGAGTGGTACATGGAGGCGGTTGGTGTGCTGGTCAGTCAGCTAAATGGTTGCGATTATTGTGCGGACCACCATGCTGCGGGGTTACAGAGGTTGTTGGTAGCTGTGAGCATGGATTACAAAGCCTATACGGCAGCCCTCAATCAACCGCTTGCGGGTGAGCCTTTTACGCCAAGAGAACAACTGGGTCTGGCTTACGCGCGTAAGCTGACACATGCACCGGGTCATATTGAACAAGGGGATATTGATTCCTTGCGTGCTGCAGGTTTTGATGACGGTGAGATATTGGAGTTAAACCAGGTGGTTGCCTATTTTGCCTACGCCAATCGTACCGTTGCAGGTCTGGGGGTTAATACTGAAGGTGAGACGCTTGGCTTGTCACCGGCCACGGGGGATGACAAAAGTGCCTGGACGCACGGGTAGTTACTTACAATCGGCAGGCAGCACCGCGCTACTCAAATCAAAATTATTCTCTCCAAGCACGCTCTGTAGCGTCCGCAAGGCCTGCTCGATTGATTTCCATTGAGCATTGGCCTGAGTGGGATCAAAATTTTGTACATTCAAATCTTCTCCGGTGTAGTGCCAGGCGTGTACCGGAACATCGAGTGCACTGAAAGTATTTATCATTTGGTCTAGATTTTTCTGTTTGTCATCTGCCATGACGATAACGGCGGGCATGTTGGTGCCCGTTTTTTCTAACAAGGTGTTAAGCATTTGGCCCTTGTGCTGGCCTGCAGTCATAAACACACCATCTTCGTAGCGTGTCAGGCGTCCGTTTTCCACGGGCACAAAGGACTGTGCATAACCACCAACCGGACCGAAAGCAGATCGGGAAAAACTATAGTTATTACGGCGCAGTTCACGGAATGTCTGCAGTCTGTATGCTGGTCCGCGAGAGGTCACTGCGATCGTGGTTATGTTTCTCTCCTGGATAGTGCGCAACTGCCTGGCAGCATCAGCTTGTGTTGGACGCATGGCGCCGGCGAAAAACAACGCACCCTGAACCGCGAAGCGGTTGCCAACATTCCACGGGTTGCACCGGTCTTCCTTGCTCAGGTGACTCTGCCATTCATACCACTGGTCGGAGCCCAGCGGTTGTTCCATGGCCAGCAAAGTGTTGTCAATATCAAACACCATCAACACGTTTCCAGAGCTGACCTGCTCAGCAAGGAGAAGAGCATCACGTGATACATCGGCCAGGTCGGCGGTTTCCCTGTTTAAGGTTTGAATTGGGCTGCTGTGGTTGCTCGTTTGCTCAATGGCAGTGCACGCGGTCAGGAAGGCAATGGCGATGCCGGCTCCCAGAGATCGTAGCGTAATTATTGAATTTGCCATGTTCAGTATTCTTAAGCCCAAAGTGTTGGCACTATGCCAGCGGGACGGTGCGTGGTCAAACCTGGGGTGGTAATTCTGGGTATGGGATGTGCAAGTTTGAGGGGTGTATATTTGATTTATAAAAAAGAATAAAAACAAATATATATAGGTTATAGTTAATGTTAACAATTATCATAAGATTATAAATCATACCGCATCTGGAAGAGAGAGGGATTGACTCGAACCTTCCATGGTCCTCGCTCAGCGGGCGTCTCCTTCGTCGACGTCTCCCTGGGCTATCCTGCCCAGTGGTCGAACCCCTGGTGCTGCACACAGCGTCCTCAACCCTTGTCTTTCAGTCAGAAACAAAGAACCCCGCTGGTGCGGGGTTCTTTGTTTCTGGCGGAGAGAGAGGGATTCGAACCCTCGATACGCTATTAACGTATACACACTTTCCAGGCGTGCTCCTTCAGCCACTCGGACACCTCTCCGTAATCGGCCGCCATTTTATCAGCTATTCGCGTGTCAATCCCACCTGCTAGTCATAGGTTGACATTCATACGTCCCAAAAGGATAATTCGCTGCCCTCGCAAGGCGTGTAGCCTTGTGTAGTGAGCATACTGCGCCCGTAGCTCAGCTGGATAGAGTACCCGGCTACGAACCGGGCGGTCGGGAGTTCGAATCTCTCCGGGCGCGCCATACTTCCAAGGTCACCCATGATTGGGTGGCCTTTTGAATTTATTGGGTTTTTGATTGCTCAGACGGTGCAAATGGATTGACGCAATTTGCCTAAGTCCGTAACATCGTCTGGCTAACCGGTGTCGGGGTGTAGCGCAGCCTGGTAGCGCAACTGCTTTGGGAGCAGTGGGTCGGGAGTTCGAATCTCTCCACCCCGACCATTTTTTTGCGCCTGTAGCTCAACTGGATAGAGCATCAGCCTTCTAAGCTGAGGGTTGCAGGTTCGAGTCCTGCCAGGCGCGCCAGATTTAGTTGTTGGCGGGAGGGCTCTATCCAGTTGGTATAATTACGACAGGCAAGTTGTAACAATGGTGGGCGTAGCTCAGTTGGTAGAGCTCCGGATTGTGATTCCGGCGGTCGTGGGTTCGATCCCCATCGTCCACCCCAGTTGATGAAACAGGTTTTATACCTGTGCAGGCAAGCGGGCCATTAGCTCAATTGGCAGAGCAGTAGACTCTTAATCTATTGGTTCTAGGTTCGAGTCCTAGATGGCCCACCACATTTTTCCCGACGGGATATCAGTTCGGACAATGATTGCGAAAGTGGCGGAATTGGTAGACGCGCTGGATTTAGGATCCAGTGGGGTAACCCGTGGGAGTTCGAGTCTCCCCTTTCGCACCATTTGAATCGCCGCGGCCGATAACAAAAAACCGACTAAGACAAGACACCAACGAGAGGTTGACAGTATCCATGCAAGTTTCAGTTGAAGATACCAGCGCGATAGAAAAGCGTTTGAAAATTCAGGTTCCGATTGAGGAAATCAGGAAACAGATTGATGCGCGGTTGCGTGAAATTGGCAAACAGGTCAACCTGAAAGGTTTCCGCCCGGGCCGCATCCCTTTCAAAGTTCTACGTCAGCGTTATGGACAACAGGCTAAACAGGATGTCATTCAGCAATCGTCCCAAAATAACTTGGAGAAGGCAATCCAGCAGGAGTCACTGCGTCTCGCAGCGATGCCGAGACTGGAAGAAGCTCCGGTTCTGGATGACGAGACGGGTCTGGAGATAAATGCGATCATCGAAGTTTACCCGGAGTTCGAAACGATTGAAGTTGCGGGGATTGCAATCGAGCGCCCGGAAGTCAGTGTGACTGATGACGACGTGGTTGAAATGCTGGAAACTCTCAAAAAACAAAAAATGAACTGGTCGAATGTAGATCGCAAGCCGAAAGCCGGTGAGCGGGCACTGGTTGAGTACGTAGCGGAAACGGAGTCTGGCAGAGTACCTGAAAAGGGTAAGCATCGACTGGCTGTCATTCTGGGTGAATCTGGTTTTGAGCAGCTTGAGACTGCTGTCACTGGCATGTCTGCAGGAGATGAGGCAGACCTTGAGCTGGAATTCCCGGCTGATTACCGCGAACCTGAGCTGGCTGGCCAAAAAGCCAAGGTTGCCCTGACTTTGTCCAATGTACAGGAAGGCGAGCTGCCTGGAGTTGATGAGGAATTCATCCGCTCATTTGGGGTTCAAAGTGGCGTTGTGGAAGATCTCAATACGGAAATAAGAAGTAATTTGGAACGCGAGTTGAACCAGGCAGTTGGTACGCAACTCAAGACCCAACTGACCGAACGTTTATTGGAAATGCACGCAGATATGGAGGTGCCCGAGAGCATTGTCAGTAATGAGGCCAGTAACCTCTTGCAGCAGGCATTACGTGGGGCCGAAATTGATGTGACAGCGGAGATGCTGGAGCACTTCAGGGAGCCGGCCAGAAAACGTGTTCGCAGCGGTCTTTTACTGGCTGAGCTGGCTCGTCAGAATGATATTGTTATTAATGCCGACAAGGTACGCGAGGCTATTGAGGAGATTGCTCAAACCTACGAAGATCCCCGTGAAGTTGTGCAAATGTATTATCAGGACCAGCGCTTATTGCAGGCGATCGAAAACTCAGTGCTGGAGAACCAAGTGGTTGACTGGGTTGTCGAAAACGCTAAAGTAACGGACAAACCAATGGGCTTTCAGGATGTCATTGACTCTGCGACCCAGGCAGCAGGCCAGCAAACATGAAAATCGAAACAAGAGCTCTGAATCTGGTCCCCATGGTGGTTGAACAAACGCCCCGTGGTGAACGGGCATATGATATTTATTCGCGTTTGCTGAAGGAGCGTGTAATCTTTCTGGTCGGTCAGGTTGATGATCATACGGCCAATGTAATTGTTGCTCAAATGCTGTTTCTTGAGTCCGAAAATCCGGACAAGGACATCAACTTTTATATTAATAGTCCAGGTGGTCCGGTCAGTGCGGGTCTGGCAATTTACGATACGATGCAGTTTATCAAGCCGGATGTCAGTACCATGTGTATTGGCCAGGCTGCTAGTATGGGTGCAATGCTGTTAGCGGCAGGGGCTAAAGGTAAACGTTATTGTCTGCCCCATTCTCGGGTGATGATTCATCAACCACTGGGCGGTTTTCAAGGACAGGCCACGGACATCGATATTCACGCCCGGGAAATTCTAAAAATTCGTAAACAGCTGAATAAATTACTGGCGGCGCACTGTGGCCGGTCGGTCGAAGATATTGCCCGTGATACCGAGCGGGATAACTTCATGAGTCCACAGGAAGCCAGGGACTATGGTTTGATCGATGAGTTGATCGAAAGCCGAAAAGATGACGGCGACGGAAAAAAATAGTAGAATTTTCCGCAGGATGCAGGATGAAGTGAAATGAGTGATCAAGATAGCAAAGGCACGGATGGCAAAATTCTATACTGTTCATTTTGTGGCAAGAGCCAGCATGAGGTCCGCAAACTGATTGCAGGTCCAAGTGTTTATATTTGTGACGAATGTGTTGAGCTGTGTAACGACATCATACGAGAGGAATTGGAGGATGTCGGTGACACCGAGCGTGAGCAACTGCCTACACCCAAGGATATTCATCTCTTCCTGGACGATTTTGTCATCGGTCAGGAACACGCCAAGAAAGTGCTGTCGGTGGCAGTTTATAACCACTATAAACGTCTTGAACCACGCTCTTCACAAGATGACATTGAATTAGCCAAAAGCAATATTCTGCTGATCGGACCCACCGGTTCGGGCAAGACGTTGCTGGCGGAAACGCTGGCCAGGATGCTCAATGTCCCGTTCACAATTGCGGATGCAACCACCTTAACTGAGGCTGGCTATGTGGGTGAAGATGTTGAAAACATCATCCAGAAATTACTGCAGAAATGTGATTATGACGTTGATAAAGCACAGACGGGAATTGTGTACATCGATGAAATCGACAAGGTTTCTCGCAAGGCAGAGAATCCTTCCATAACCCGCGATGTGTCCGGAGAGGGTGTTCAGCAAGCCTTGCTGAAGCTGATTGAAGGCACAATAGCCTCGGTACCACCCCAGGGTGGACGTAAGCACCCACAGCAAGAATTCCTGCAGGTTGATACCGGTCAGATCCTGTTCATTTGTGGCGGTGCTTTTTCGGGGCTTGAAAAGGTAATCCAGGCTCGTTCAAGTGCTTCCGGTATAGGTTTTTCGGCGGAAGTCCGAAATCAGAATTCAGATGAAGACATAGGTCAACTGCTGCGAGATGTAGAGCCTGAAGATCTCGTAAAATATGGCCTGATTCCGGAGTTTGTGGGTCGACTTCCAGTGGTTGCGACACTGCAGGAACTGGATGAAGTCGCTCTGGTACGAATCCTCGTGGAACCAAAAAATGCCCTGATCAAGCAGTATCAAAAACTGTTTGCCATGGAAGATGCCGAGTTGGATATTCGTGAAGAGGCATTGTATGCAATTGCCAGGCGGGCCATGGCCCGCAAAACGGGTGCCCGTGGTCTGCGCACGATCCTGGAAAGTACTCTGCTCAATAGCATGTACGATCTGCCTTCGCTCGAGAATGTTTCCAAAGTGGTGGTCGATGAAAGCGTTATTGATGGCGAGTCAGAGCCTTTTATTCTTTACGAAAATGCCGGTAAGAACGAAGCCGCCGGTTAAGCCTGCACAGGACCTGTGGGACCGATGAACATGTTCATCGGGAACCATTCCCGACCAGCGAACTGGACAGTCCTACCTCAACCATTCCCGACCAGTGAACTGGACAGTCCTACCTCAACCACTCCCTGCTACCAGACTGGTCGGTTCGGCAATGCCCTTCCATAACATTGATTTTTCCATTCCAGAGCCCATATTTCCGATTATCTACTTGAAGGGTGACATGCCCTGACTTAAATTGTATCTGACAGCCGGTTTCTTTGCGTCCCTTGCACATGATGACCGGCGTGACTGACAAGGAACATGATGGCCAATCCCGACACACCACTCCCTAATAAGCCCGCCACTTCCAAAGCCGGCACACCACAACCGACACCGGTGTTGTCGTTACGTGATGTGGTGGTCTATCCCCATATGGTAATACCCCTGTTTGTCGGACGTGATCGTTCCATTCTTGCTCTCGATCAGTCCATGAACGTCGACAAGCGGATTATTCTCGTGACTCAGCGTAGTGCCGATATTGATGATCCGGGCGAGCAGGATCTGTTTGAAGTCGGCACGCTGGCGTCGGTGCTGCAGTTATTGAAGCTGCCTGACGGCACTACCAAGGTGCTCGTTGAAGGTGGTGACAGGGTAAGAATCAAGAATTTCGTCGATGAAAACGGATTTTTTGAAGCCTATTGGGAGTTGCTGCCAACCGAAGACCGTGGCTCTGAGCAGGAATTGGAAGTCAGCATGCGCTCGTTGGTGTCCTTGTTTGAACAATACGTGAAATTAAATCGAAAAATTCCTCCCGAGTTGCTGACCACGCTTGCAGGTATCGGCGATGCGAGTCGTCTCGCAGATACCGTAGCTGCGCACCTTTCCGTTTCTCTGGAGGAAAAGCAAGGTGTTCTGGAAGTGGGTGGCGTGGCTGAACGCATGGAAAAGCTGATGGGTTTGGTCGAAGGTGAAATCGAAGTTTTGCAGCTTGAAAAACGAATTCGCGGTCGAGTCAAAACACAAATGGAGAAGAGCCAGCGCGAGTACTACCTCAATGAACAGATGAAGGCCATTCAGAAAGAGCTGGGCGATATGGATGATGCCCCCAATGACATGGATGACCTGTCTCGACGAGTTGAAGAGGCCGGTATGAGTAAGGAGGCCAAGAAGAGAACTACTTCCGAACTCAAAAAGCTGAAAATGATGTCACCAATGTCGGCAGAGGCGACTGTAGTCAGAAATTACATTGACTGGATGCTGAACGTGCCCTGGAAAAAGCGCAGTCGTATCCGTAAGAACCTCGCGGAGGCGGAGGCAATACTTGAAGCTGACCATTACGGTCTCGAAAAGGTCAAGGAACGTATTCTCGAGTACCTGGCGGTGCAGCATAGGGTCAAGACTATGAAAGGACCCATACTGTGTCTGGTTGGTCCCCCAGGAGTCGGTAAAACAAGTCTCGGGCGCTCCATAGCCCGGGCCACCGGTCGCAAGTTCGTTCGGATGTCGTTGGGTGGCGTCAGGGATGAAGCGGAAATTCGCGGTCATCGGCGAACCTATATCGGTTCCATGCCAGGTCGTGTCTTACAAAATATGGCGAAGGTCGGCGCGCGCAATCCGCTGTTCATGCTTGATGAGCTCGACAAGATGTCAATGGATTTTCGTGGTGATCCCTCGTCCGCTTTATTGGAAGTACTCGATCCGGAACAGAACCACACTTTCAATGATCACTATCTCGAAGTAGATTTCGACTTATCTGATGTGATGTTTGTCGCGACCGCCAATACCTTAAACATTCCTCCGCCATTGCTGGATCGCATGGAGGTCATTCGCATCCCGGGTTACACGGAAGACGAAAAACTGCATATTGCACGTAACTACCTGTTGCTCAAGCAAATGGAGCAACACGGTTTGCGGGATGACGAGCTACAGGTGAGTGACCAGGTTCTGTTAGACATCGTGCGCTATTACACCCGTGAATCCGGTGTACGAAACATGGAGCGGGAGATCGCCAAGATCTGTCGTAAGGCGGTCAAGTTACTGGTCTTGGGGAGTAAGCGCAGCAAGGTCGTTGTCAGCACTCGAAACCTTGAGTCCTTCCTGGGTGTTAAGCAGTTCCGCTACGGAATCGCAGACGAAAACAATGGGGTTGGCCAGGTTACCGGTCTGGCCTGGACCCAGGTAGGTGGCGAATTACTGCAGATCGAAGCCATGTTGGTACCGGGCAAGGGCAGATTGATCCAGACCGGTCAACTGGGTGATGTGATGCAGGAGTCAATCCAGGCGGCCATGACCGTGGTTCGAAGCAGGGCGGAGCAGTTAGGGATAGATCCTGAATTCCATCAGAAATTTGATGCCCATGTTCATGTTCCTGAGGGTGCAACCCCCAAAGATGGCCCGAGTGCAGGGATCGCCATGTGCACCTCGTTGGTGTCTGCAATAACCAAAATCCCGGTGCACGCTTCGGTTGCCATGACCGGTGAAATTACACTGCGTGGTACGGTTCTGCCAATTGGCGGTTTGAAAGAAAAGCTACTGGCAGCCCATCGTGGTGGAATCAAGCAGGTCATCATCCCCGCTGAGAATGAAAAAGACCTGGTAGAAATCCCAAAAAATATTATGCGCAAACTGGAAATCCATCCTGTATCGGTAATTGATGAAGTCATCGAAATTGCGCTGGTTGAACTGCCAAAGCCGGCGAAGGCTTCGGTGAAAGGTGAGGCTTCCATGCTAACGCCAACCGATGAAGAGGTGCGTCCGCATTAATTCTCTGCTTTGAAATGCATTACAAACACTCAGGGCCGGGGCTGGAACAGTATCGGTCTGAAACTCCGCAGCGTGCAATGTTGCCGTTGCCGCTGCAACCCATAAGTTTTTTTGCCATGCCTGAAAGTTGATGTTGTCAGTCAAATGAGATGCTTGGGTGTGAATATTAATGCAAAAGATTGTCTTAGGGGCGTAAATCCGGTTGCCCGTGAACGAGTGGTGTTATAACATGGTGCCTCGCTTGCAGGCCTTTGTTTGTAAGGCTTTGTGGGAATTTAGTTAACTTTTGCAGAGCAGGGATTTTCCAAGTTTGAGTCAGCGTTGGAAGGCCTGACCGAGTATTCACCATTTACACCACACACTTGAAAATAATATGGAGTGCTTAAATGAACAAATCTGACCTTATCAATTCAATTGCGACCTCTTCCGGTTTGAGTAAAGCAGACGCCGGTCGGGCTTTGGACGCCTTCACCTCTTCAATAACCAGCGCACTGCAGTCAGGTCAGTCAGTGTCGATGGTAGGTTTTGGTACCTTTTCCGTTAAACATCGCGCAGCACGTGCCGGACGTAACCCACGCACCGGTGAAACCATCCAAATCAGAGCCTCAAACAACCCTTCATTTAAGGCTGGCAAAGCCCTGAAGGATGCCGTAAACTAGCGCGCCTTCGAACGGGGGTGCTTAGCTCAGTTGGGAGAGCATCGCCCTTACAAGGCGAGGGTCGGCGGTTCGAGCCCGTCAGCACCCACCAACGTGTATGGAGTGGTAGTTCAGCTGGTTAGAATACCGGCCTGTCACGCCGGGGGTCGCGGGTTCGAGTCCCGTCCACTCCGCCATTTATAAAGACAGGGGCGCCGGCTTGGCGCCTTTTTCTTTTAAGTATTTAGATGAAAAGGTTGCTGATTAACCATGGTTCTTCAATCCATTCGTGAGAGACTGACTGGGATATTGGCGTTTGCGATCCTGGGCATACTGATCATCCCCTTTGCACTGGTAGGCGTAAACGAATACTTCACATCCAGCGCAGAAAACGTCGTCGCCAGGATCAATGAGACGGAAATTACTACCAACGATTTCAATCAGAGTTTCTCTGACTACCGCAGACGTATGCAGTCCCTGATGGGTGAAGCCTACGATCCCGTTCAATTTGATCAATTAATCAGTCGCCGCGAACATCTGGATAGTTTGATTAACCAGGAGTTGATCAACCAGGCGGCGCAGTCCATGGGGCTTGACGTGGACGACGAAACTTTAGCCGCAGAGATTCGCAGGATTCCGGCCTTTCAGGTGGAAGGTGTATTTAACGCTGATGTATACCAAAGTCGCCTGATTGCGCAGGGTATGTCGTCGCAGCAATTTCAAAACGAAATGCGTGCGCAATTCGTCACCAACCAGTTACCCAGGAACATAACGGACGGCAGCATCACAACACGGGCAGAGTTACAGGAGTTCACAGCGCTGCGTGACCAGACGAGAACCTTTGGCGCTGTTTTGATAGAGGCCGAGGAGCCTGAAGTTGCCGTCGTATTCAGCGAGGATGAAATATCCGAATGGTACGCGGCCCATCCTGAAGAATACCAGTCGCAGGAACAGGTGGTGATTGAGTATGTTGAGCTGGATTCGGCTACCTTGCCCGAGGCTTCGCCACCAGAGGAAGATTTTCTCCGTGAACAGTTCGAAGTGCAGGCAAGCCGATTCATCAGTCCGGAACAACGTAGGGTCTCACATATACTGCTGGAAGTTTCACCTGACGCCGAAGATGCAGCCATTGAAACAGCCCGGCAGACCGCTGCGGATCTGGTCAGGCGTGCCAGGGCGGGCGAAGACTTTGCCTCCCTTGCCCGGGAGAACTCCGGGGACATGGGTTCGGCTTCCGAAGGTGGTGACCTTGGCTGGGTTGAGCCGGGTATTATGGTCAAGGCGTTTGAAAACGCCATGTATGAATTGTCTATGGAAGCACCGATATCAGAGCCCATACAAACTGGTTTTGGCTGGCACGTCATCCAGATCAATGAAATCCGTGAGGCCAGCGGTATGGGTTTTGAAGAAGCCAGAGCGTTGTTGGTTAAGGAATACCAGGATGATACAGCCGCGCGGGCGTTCCTGGAGCAGGCTGACCGCCTCGTTGACCTCGTGTATGAGGATCCGACCACACTGGAAAGTGCTGCCTTAGTGCTGGGCTTGACCGTCGCGGTAACCGATCCGTTTACGCGTGAAGGTGGCCAGGGTGTTGCTGCAAATCCCGAGGTGAGCAAAGAAGCTTTTTCTGACCTGGTACTGCTGCAAGGTTCAGTAAGTGATCCAATCAACCTGGACGATAATCACCTGGTCATGATCAGGTTAAGGGAGCACTTGCCGGTCGCCGTGATTCCGCTGGAGCAAGTGCGGGATGAGATTGTCGCCAGTTTGAGTGATCGTCTGGCCCGCAACAGATCAAGAGCGAGAGCCGAACAATTGCTGGCAACCGCACAAACCGGCGATGAGGATTTTAGTTCTGTGGCTGAATCCGGGGGGCTAGAGTACATTCATCACGAGGCCATTCGTAGAAACGCCATTGTGCCGGACGCGATGCTGGTCAAGGAAATTTTCCGTCTGCAGATAGCTGCTGATAGTGAGCCACTGCTGGTGATGTTGCCAGCTACCAATGGCTTTGCAGTTGTAGCGCTGGAGTCGATCAGCAATGGTGGCTTAGATGACAATGTACCACTTGCGCAGCAGCAGTACAGACGGATTCTTGCCAACAGCAGTGCCAGCCAGGAGGTCTGGGCTTTAATGCGTCAACTGCGAGCCAGTTCTGAAGTTGAAATTTTTGAAGACAGAATCAGATAAGGTCTGATCTGTCGCCGCAAACATCAGGCGGAAGTGTTGGCTTCCGACAGTTCCGCCATTCCCAGGATGTTGTAACCGGCATCAACGAAGGTGATTTCACCCGTTACTCCGGACGCAAGATCTGAGCACATGAACGCAGCTACGTTGCCCACTTCCTCAATTGTGACAACCCGTCTCATGGGTGCCGTTCCACGTACGTGATCAAGCATCTTCCTGAATCGTGAGATACCGGCTGCCGCCAGTGTCTTGATGGGGCCTGCAGAAATGGCATTGACCCGGTGGCCCTCTGGGCCAAGGCTTTGCGCCATGTAACGCATATTGGCTTCAAGACTGGCCTTGGCAAGGCCCATGACATTGTAACTCGGCATGGCGCGAACTGAGCCCATATAGGTTAGTGTCAGCAAGGCACCATTGCGACCGGACATCATGCTGCGACCGGCTTTCGCCAACGCGGCGAAACTGTACGAACTAATATCGTGAGCAATTTGGAAGCCCTCGCGGGTTACAGCGTCAAGGTAGTCGCCGACCAGTTGCTCACGGGGCGCGAAACCAACTGAATGTACCAGGATATCGTAGTTGTCCCAATGCTCGCCCAGTTGCACAAAGGTGTCTTCAATTTGACGATCAAAAGCAACATCGCAAGGAATCATTATGTCTGACTCACAGACTTCAGCAATCTGCTGAACCCGAGATTTAAGCTTCTCGGTTTGGTAAGTAAAAGCCAGTTTCGCGCCTTCGCGGTGCATGGCCTCGGCAACACCCCAGGCAATCGAACGCTTGCTGGCGACGCCGACTATCAAAGCGCGCTTACCCTGCAAAAATCCCATGAACTAATCTCCCGGTGAATGGACCTGTTGATCTGCGAGTTGCGAAAAACAGACCTGCTGAAAAGGATGGCAGGTTAACAGCAGCAATCCCATTTGGCAAAAGCGTGGTACTCAGCGGACCGGCCGTTTGAACTGCAACTGCTCAGCGCCCCCATGCTCAAGAACTTCCTTGCCGTTGAAAGCATGTTTACCGTTAACCCAAACCGACTCAATTCTGCTACGGAAAAGGCGACCCTCAAAGGGTGTCCAGCCACAACGAGACAGCACCCTCTCGCGTGTAATCGCCGTTGAGTTTTGCATGTCAATCAACACGAGATCTGCGGAGTAACCCTCGCGTATGAAACCACGCTCAACCACGCCAAATCGTTGCGCAGGGTTGTGGGCGCTGGTTCGTACGGCGGTTTCCAAGTCTATTTTCCCGTCATGCACAAGTTCCAGCAATGCGAGTAGCACATCCTGAATCAGTGGCAAGCCTGACGGCGCTGTCACGTAATCGGTATTCGCTTTTTCCGTCAGTGTATGCGGCGCGTGGTCGGTAGCAATAATGTCGATACGGCCATCACGTAACGCCGTGGTCAGGGCAGTCTTATCACGATTACTCTTGATAGCCGGATTACATTTAATCAGGTTGCCGTGGTGCTCGTAGTCTGCATCGTCAAAGTGCAGGTAATGAATGCAGGTTTCGGCAGTAATATGTTTGTCTTGCAAAGGTCCAGCTTGGAAAAACTCCAACTCACGTGCCGTTGAGACGTGCAATACATGCAGTTCTGCTTCGTGCTCTTTGGCCAGTGATACTGCCAGTTCCGTAGAGACATAACATGCTTCAGCGCTGCGAATGTTGGGGTGCTCGGTGACTGGAATCTCTTTACCGTAGTTTGCCACGGCCTGTTCCAGGTTGGCATTTATCATTGGCGTAGATTCGCAATGAGTTGCAATAACCACGGGGGCATCACGAAAAATGGCGGCCAGTGTGGTTGGATTATCTACCAGCATATTGCCTGTGGATGACCCCATGAATACCTTGACACCACAGGTCTGGCTTGGATCCAGCTTACGCACCGCCTGAATATTGTCATTGCTCGCACCGAAGTAGAAACCGAAATTGGCCGCCGCAACCTGAGCTGCGCGTGCGTATTTCCATGCCAGCTCCTCCAGGGTCGTTGTTGTTGGTCGGGTGTTGGGCATGTCCATGAAGCTGGTCACACCGCCAGCAATGGCAGCACGGGATTCCGACTGAATATCTGCTTTGTGGGTAAACCCCGGCTCACGAAAATGCACCTGGTCATCAATCATGCCCGGTAGCAGATAATGATCACTGGCATCCACTACAGTGGCATTGACAGGTGCGGTGATTACAGCATCAACTCTTTCGATCCTGCCTGCCTTTACCAGCAGGTCTGACTCCCTGATCTCACCATCACTAACCAGACGTGCGTTGCGGATTACCGTCGTTTGATTCATTTGCTTGAAGCCCCGGGAAGATCAGAGACATATTGTATCCGACCCCGTTGACTTTCACCTCAACCTGGGCGTGTTAAATGGCCTAGTGGTCCATCAAACCAACCTTGTTGGACCACTAGGGAACCGGATCGTGACCGCCCTCACAAAAAGGCTGGCAACGCAGAATTCGCCTTATTCCGAGCCAGCTGCCCCTGAGCGCACCATACTTATGGATCGCCTCAGAAGTGTATTGTGAGCAGCTGGGTGTGAATCGACAGTGCTGACCAAGGAGGGGACTCAACAGCAGCTGGTAGGCACGGATTATGGTAATGAGAACTTTTTCCATTGTTTTTTTCATCTTGAACAGCAAAGCCATTAAAAAATGCTTGCCGTGGGATTCAAGTTGGGATATAACACTCCACCTTAATCCAGTCGACTTAAGACTGATAATTCATAAAATATCTAGTAATCAATAGTTTATATTATTCTTATTAAGATTTCCCAGGAGATTTAGACGGCATATGACTGCGACCGCTTCCAAAAGAGCCAAAAAATACAAGCCTTCTGATAAAGAAGAATACATGAATGCCAAACAACTCGAATATTTTCGGATTAAGTTGATCACCTGGAGAGACGAGTTGGTTGAAGAGTCTCGTGAGACGATCAGTAATCTACAACAAGAAGTAAGAGATGTTGGGGATGAGGCCGAACGTGCCACCCGGGAAACTGAGAACAGTCTTGAGTTGCGCACACGCGATCGTTACCGCAAGTTGATCAACAAGATCAACAAAGCCCTGGTCAGGCTCGAGGAGGGCGACTACGGTTACTGCGATGAAACGGGTGAAGAAATCGGTATTAAGCGCCTGGAAGCCAGACCCATTGCAACCTTGTGCCTGGATGCCCAGGAGCGATGGGAGATGCGACGCAAGCAAATGGGTGATTCACGCTAACCGCCGTAGGCCCCAATCCAACCACAAAGTCCGATATTCAGGTATCTGCGCCGCGGTGCCTACAGTGGTGCCTGGTTCGGTGTTAGAAGACCCTGAGCCTTTTTGTGAATTGCCCCAAGCATTGCGTGCAAACCGTTCGCGCGGGTTGGCGAGAGGTGTTGCTGCAAGCCGATTGTGCTTATGAATTCTGCGTGGCTGTTGCTTATCTGCCTGGCTGATGCACCGGAATAAACCCGGATTAACAGGGCAATCAAACCGGATACGATGGCAGCGTCACTATTGGCGCGGATAACGAGTTCATCGGCATCGCCCTCAATTAACAACCAGACCCGGGATTGACAGCCGTGCAGCAGATGGTCATCTGTTTTTTCCGCCTCTTCCAGCGGTTGCAGCTGTTTGCCCAGATCAATCAGGTATTGGTATTTGTCCAGCCAGTTATCAAACAGGCTGAAATCGCTGATGATGTCTTGCTGGGCTGCCTGGGGGTCGTGCATTCTCAGACCCTGTCAGCGTCAGCCCGACGCCAGCGGCAACCGTCAGCAACGTCTTCAAGGACAATTCCCATGCCCAATAGCTGATCTCTGATTTCATCGGCACGGGTGAAATTGCGGTTTTCACGGGCAACGGCCCTTTCGTCGATGAGTTGTTGAATCAAGGTCTCATCTACGCCTTCGGTATCGCCAGCCAGCCATGCCTGAGGATCACATTGAAATAGCCCCATCAGTGCTCCGGCAGCCAGTACTTTCCCAGCCGATTGCTTTGCCACCTCCTGGTTTTCTGCATTGGCCAGTCTGCGCGCTTCGTTGTTCAGCTCCGCCAGGGCTTGCGGGGTATTAAGATCATCCAGCAACGTCTCCATAAACTCGTCCGAAGGCGAATCTGCAGCACTGACGGGGCCGTGTTTGCTACTTGCATCACGCAGTACGCCATAGATACGGTCGATCGTACGGCGAACCCGGACGAGGGCTTCGTCAGACCAATCCAGTGGCTGCCGGTAATGTGCACTGAGTAACAGATAACGTAACACCTCACCCGGCGTGTGCTTCAGCAGTTCGTGTACAACCAGCGTATTACCCAGTGACTTGGACATTTTACGTTTGTTAACCGTAACAAAACCGTTGTGCATCCAATAATGGGCAAAAACATTCCCACCGTGCGAACAGACACTTTGCGCTATTTCATTTTCGTGGTGAGGGAAGACCAAATCCTGACCACCACCGTGGATATCTACGGTTTCACCGAGATGTTCCTCGCACATGACAGAGCACTCCAGGTGCCAACCAGGGCGGCCCCAGCCCCAGGGACTGTCCCAACCGGGTTGTGGTGGTATCGATGGCTTCCACAAGACGAAATCACCCGGGTGCCGTTTAAATTCTGCCACCTCAACTCTTGCACCGGCGATCATTTCCTGCATGTCACGACCGGATAATAAGCCGTAATCAGCATATGACTCCACCGCGAACAATACGTGTCCATCGACCTCGTAGGCGTGGTCACTTTCTAACAAACGTTCAATCATCCTGATCATATTCGGAATATGATCGGTAGCACGTGGTTCTACACTGGGCAGCCCGACACCGAGGGCGGCCATGTCGGCATGGTATGCATCGCTGAAACGCTTGGAAATAACTTCAATAGGGACTTTCTGTTCAGCCGCGGCAGTGTTGATTTTGTCATCGACATCAGTAATATTTCGAGCATAAATAACCTGGGCATAGCGTTGTTGCAGCAACCTGAACAACAGGTCAAAAATGACCGCCGGACGTGCGTTACCAATGTGCGCATAGTTGTAAACTGTCGGGCCACAGGCATACAGTGTTACGCGTGCAGGGTCTTGCGGTACAAATACCTGCTTCTCACGCTTGAGCGTGTTGTACAGCATCAATGGCTTGGTTTGATTCATGGCCTCAATCTGGGTTATGTTGCGCCTTCGCCGGGCGGGGACACAAGGGTTGTTTTGCAAATGATTATTTTAGCAAGATTAACGGCCGTGGTGTCCCGTATTGTGGTCAAAGCGGTTCTCTATGGGTAGTGCTGAGACTAATCAACAAATTTGGAGGGAAATGCAATGACTGCAGGACAGGACATTACCAGGGAATACAAGGCCCACGTTAGTGAGATCCGGCGACGGTGGGACAACGCATTGCAAGCAGAAGGATATGATTCAGCGCTCATCCATGCCGGCAGCAAACTCGTAAGTTTTCTTGATGACTACGAGTACCCATTCCGATGTAATCCCCATTTGCTGTGGTGGCTACCGCTTACACGGCACCATGACAGTGCCCTGCTGGTGCGTCCTGGTCGGCGGCCGAGATTGTATTATTACCAACCTGATGACTATTGGTATCTGCCCCCGACTGACCCACAAAGTTGGTGGGCCGAGGAATTTGACGTTATACCGGTCCGCGCTGCGGAGGCATGGAAGCAAGCTGAAACAGGTGCACACGCCGCGTTTGTTGGGGACGCGGATACATTTACTTCCGCTGTCAATCCGGACCAGTTGAACCCCTCCCGATTACTGAACCGGGTTCACCTTGAAAGAACCCGTAAAACATCCTACGAGATTGCGTGTATGGCCGAAGCTGCAAACCTTGGAGCTATCGCACACAAAGCCGCGGAAAAAGCTTTTCGAGCAGGGTTGAGTGAGTATGATATTCACCAGCAATACTGCATGGCCATAAAACTGGTAGATGCAGAATTGCCCTATGGGAACATCGTGGCTCTGAATGAACATGGGTCCGTTTTGCATTACCAGGCGCACGCACAGCAAGTGCCGGGAGAGTTACATTCATTCTTGCTGGATGCCGGTGCGACCGTGCATGCGTATGCTTCGGATATTACCCGTACCTATGCGGCTGCAGATGGCGAGTTTGCCGAAATGATCTCAGCCATGGATGAGATGCAACAACAACTATGCGCGGCGGTTGTTGCGGGTCTGGATTTCCGCCAACTGCATTTGCGTGCGTATTTGGGTGTTGCCGGGATTTTGAAGGATTTCCAGATCATCAAAACATCGGCTGAAGATGCTGTTGCCACCGGTTTATGTTCCGTTTTCAGTCCGCATGGCCTCGGACACTTCCTGGGTCTGCAGACCCACGATGTGGCCGGTTTGATTGACGATGCGGACGGGACACCCATACCACGGCCGGAAGGTCATCCTTTCTTGCGGCTGACCCGGAACCTGGAAGCGGGCAATGTGCTGACCATTGAGCCGGGGCTGTATTTTATTGAACCCTTGCTACGCAAATGGCGTGAAAACGGTGATGCCTCTGCTATCAATTGGGACAAGGTGAACGCATGGTCCCAATACGGTGGCATTCGTATTGAGGACAACGTATTAGTTACAGACGGTACAGCGCGAAACTTGACCCGTGAAGCATTCGCAAACCTGGAGGTTTAAAATCGGGGCTGTAGTGGTTAATCCTCGGTTAATCCCAGGCCGCTGAGCTGGGTGACGGGGACCTCACTCACGGGGCCGTGGTTCCAGATGGTGGCATGACCGTCGAATAAACTCTGTTTTTCCGGGGTTGCAAGTAGCTTGACTGCTTCCTTGACCTGAGCGGCCTTCACTGCATTACTGACGATGCCATCCAGTTCTGTGGCATAGGGTTCGCCGATGATCTTTCGAAATATTCTGTTTGCCGCAGTGAGATCATCAGGAAACAGATACTTTCCGGTTTGCATCTGGTAGAAATCAGATAGCGTTTGCAGTGAAGACAAAGAGCAGTAAGCATCGTCCAACAGACCAATAATTCCAAGATTGTCCGGGATAACATCGTCATCTTTAACCCAGTAAGACCGAACCATTTTTAGAATGCTTGCCATTTCTGTTTCCAGCCCGACACTCCTGGCCGAAGTCCAGGCCACCGTCAGCATGTATGGAACCTGTTCGATATAGCTGTAAATGAAACTTGCACCGCGGGTCAATTCAGTGTCGCTGGGATTTGCGCCCGTTCTTCCGGCCACTCCAGCCAGCAACTCGTTCAAGTCCGCTGCCGCGTGTGGATCAGCGAACCTGGTTGCAATCATTTGTTCAATTTCGGTGTTTTCCATGCCAGCCATACCAGTGTACTGCATCGTAATTAATGGCACTTTCAGAGGCCGCCTGTGACCGCCATGCGGCAATAGGATACCCCCCTTCGAGCCAGACGCAAAGCGTCGTCCGTTGTGTTCAGTTACTTGCAATAGATTGATTGCCCTGTTTTCTGCTCATGTCTGTTCGGCGCCGGGAATTGAGATGGTAATGCCGTGTGTACCAATTAGAGAT
Source organism: Gammaproteobacteria bacterium (assembly GCA_021772915.1). Lineage (GTDB taxonomy): Bacteria > Pseudomonadota > Gammaproteobacteria > Xanthomonadales > SZUA-36 > SZUA-36. The sequence goes on from JAJFLB010000053.1 coordinate 135,718, forward strand.
CAATAAGCAGGTGAAATCACCGGATTTGTCCGTTAAGGTTGCTGCCTTGCATCTGAATCCCGGAGCGTTTTGTGCTGCTGCTTGCCGTTGTCTCATTGTTTGTGGGCCCAGTGTTGTATCTGTGGTTGCGTCGGGGTGGTTTTATTGCCAAGGCTTTTGACTCAATGATTGTTGTGGTGTTGGTCGCTCTGATCGCCCTATTGTTGATTCCGGAGTCCTGGGCGGAACTTGGTTTCTGGTCTATCGCCCTGTTGTTTGGTGGTTATATGTTGCCGGGTGTGCTCGAGGGATTGATAAGAAAAGCAGCTCATACACTGCACCTTATCAGCTTGTTGCTGGCTTTGGGGGGGCTGGCACTACACGCCATGCTGGATGGTGCCGCATTGGCTATTGGTGGTGGCGAGCTGAACAGCAGCTTGTCTGTGGCCATCGTATTGCATCGCTTTGGGGTTGGTCTGATGTTGTGGATGATCTTGCAACCCGTATTTGGCTTGGGAATTGCCGTCACCATTTTGGGATTTGTTGGCCTTGCGACTGTAGGAGGTTATCTGCTGTCCGAAGCGGTTCTTGGGCTGAAGGGGGAGTATGTTATGTCCGTTATCCAGGCTCTGGTCACCGGAATGATCGTTCACAGTCTTGTGCATCGCAATCACCTGCGTGATCACCACGACTCGGAGGTGTCCTGAAAACCGTTCCTGACAAACCTGGTGGTTTAATAATTCCGGCCGGACATAGTGTTTCAAAAATGATGCCGATCGGCCGCCTCAGACTTATGCTTTACGTTCATAAAAGGGCATAGAATTAGGGGGTTCCTGTAAGATAGAACAGTGGACTCTGAGCTCCCCCAGGCGCACTATAGGACCTCGACTCAGGGCTTTAGGATGAATGGGTCGGGGTGACGATCTGGGTTGCGTGCAAATTGAGTCCAGGGTTGACTGCATACGCATTTGTTGGTCCGGGGGAATCTGCAGGTGAATTCCAGACCTGATATGGAAGAGCACACTGGGGGCGTATATTGAGGTCGGCTTACATTTCGGGGTAAGTCGGCAAAATCCGCTATTGTGGCCGGATATCTTGGTCGAGTGCGGGAATATGATATGCAGGTAACAGATACAGAGCCGAGCCAGAAACCAGATTTTGAGACCTTTCTTGAGCGGGCAACCGCTATCGAATTGGCCCGCCGTTCGTTAATCGGTGCACCGGTATACGTGGTGATTTCACTCATCATGTTGGTGGGGACACCCATCTTTCTGGATTATGGCAGTTGGGCTGTTGCTGAAGCGATTTTGCTCATTTTATTAGGTGGAGTGAGGGTTCGATTCGCCCTGAAATTTGAGCAAAACTATGACCGCATTGGTGAGCGAGCCGTTGTTCAGTTCAGTATCCTGACAGCATTGCAAAGCCTGACCCTGGGTGTTTTGGCTGCAATGGTTATTCTTAAGTACTGGGCAACCCAGGAAGTTGTATTGACAATTGTTCTGTCGGCCGGGGTAATTGCGGCTTCCACCAGTGCTTTGTCTGTCAGACGGAGTGCACACCTCATCTTCATGGCTTGCGTTCTCATACCGTTCGGCTTTGCGGTGTACCTCGTTGGTGGATTGACCAAGGCACTGCTCATCCTTGGATACTTGTCCTTGATGGGTTTCCTGGTTCAGGACGGTGGTCAGGCCAAACGTGCCTATGTCCGGCGCATGAAGGAGCATTTTGAGGGCGAGGGTGAGCGCAGGCGGACCGAGGGTGAACTACGCAAGCTGGTCCAGGCCGTGGAGCAGAGCCCGGACAGTATCGTCATCACCAACCTTGATGCCGAGATCGAATATGTCAACGAGGCTTTCGAGCGTACCAGTGGTTACCAACGGGTGGAGGTACTGGGCAAGAATCCGCGTATAAAACAATCCGGCAAGACATCGCCTGAAATTTTCCAGGACATGTGGGACAAGCTGACCCATGGGGAGTCCTGGAGGGGTGAGCTGTGCAACCAACGAAAAGACGGCAGTGAGTACGTCGAATTGGCCTTCATCGCACCGCTAAAGCAACCTGACGGAACGGTCACCAACTATATTGCCTCGCTAACAGATGTTACCGAGAAGAAGCGACTGGCTGAGGAATTGGATCATCACCGCCATCACCTCGAGGAACTGGTTGAGGAACGTACCGATCAGCTGGCTGAGGCCCGCAAAATGGCCGAAGTCGCCAATCAGGCAAAAAGCTCATTCCTGGCCAATATGAGCCACGAAATTCGTACACCTATGAATGCCATTATTGGTCTCACTCACCTGTTGGCGCGGGAGAACCCGACACCGGAGCAGAAGCAGCGCCTGACCAAGATAGATACTTCTGCCGCACACTTGCTGTCTGTTATTAACAATATCCTGGACATTTCGAAGATCGAGGCCGGCAAACTGACCCTGGAACAAACGGACTTCCATCTGGACGAAGTTTTCGGATACCTCCAATCGCTGATGAGGGAGCAAGCCAGATCCAAGGGCCTGGTCATTGAAGTAGACATGGACGCTGGCCCACAGTGGCTTCAGGGTGATCTGACCCGATTGCGTCAGGCCTTGCTCAATTACCTGGGCAATGCCATCAAGTTTACTGATCAGGGAACGATCACGTTGAGTGCCACCAGGTTGGAAGACCACGACGACGGGGTTCTGGTTCGTTTTGCGGTGCAGGATACCGGTATCGGCATTGAGTCTAAAGTGCTTGCCGATCTGTTCGAGTCCTTTGAGCAGGCTGATGTTTCCACCACCCGCAAGCACGGTGGTACCGGTTTGGGTCTGGCAATCACCAGGCGTCTTGCGCAGTTGATGGGCGGTAAAGCGGGAGCTGAAAGCGAGCCGGGACAGGGTAGCACGTTTTGGTTTACTGCCCGCTTGGGCCATGGCCGAGGGGTAGCGCTGAGTTCAACTGAGCCGGAAATCACCCTCCCAAATCTGCTCGCCAATCACAAGGGGGCACACATCCTGGTGGCGGAAGACAATGCCATTAACAGCGAAGTGGCGGTGGCGCTGCTCAGTGGCGTCGGTTTCAAGGTGGATACCGCAGAGAACGGCGAAGTAGCCGTAGCCATGGTACGTGAGCATGAATTTGATCTGATTCTGATGGATATACAGATGCCGGTGATGGACGGGCTGGAGGCAACCCGGGTCGTTCGCTCTATGGCAACTGGTGGAGCCCTGCCCATTGTGGCGATGACCGCCAACGTTTTCGAAGAAGACCGCAAGGCTTGTCTGGAGGCGGGCATGAACGATTTCGTTGCCAAGCCCGTTGACCCGGAAAACCTGATTTCAACGGTTGCCAAATGGTTACCAATACCGACCAGTAGGGGATAGGAAGGAAAATGCCAAAGATACTGATAGTAGATGATTCACCTTTTGCACGAGCCCGGTTGAAGCAACTTTTTGAGAATGGTGGGCACGAAGTAATTGGACTGGCTGAAGACGGTGTGCAGGCCTTATCACTGTTCAAAAGTCTTCAGCCGGAGGTGGTCACCCTGGACTACCTGATGCGGGGAAGAAATGGTGAAGAGGTGCTCAGGGAAATTATCCTGTATGACCCCAATGCACGGGTGATCATTCTGTCGGGTTCCGACGATGGAAACATCGAAGCAAGAGTTTTGAAGGCCGGTGCAAAACTATTTATTGAAAAATTTAGTATGCAAAGAGATGTACTGAAAGCTCTGGATGAAGTGATGGAAATGTGAATCCAGGGCAGGCAAAAGCGATCTTTTTCATTTGAATTGGTCGGGGTGGCGAGATTCGAACTCACGACCCCCACGTCCCGAACGTGGTGCTCTACCAGGCTGAGCTACACCCCGACAAGGCGCGTATTTTAACCAAGCAGGCAATTCAATGGTAGTGCCGCACACCCGTGGCACGCCAGAGTAAACAGAACTTGTCCACAACTGCCGGTGGCTTTGCGTGACCATACCCATGCACCCGCGAGTGCTGCCTGCACTCGTATCTGTTTCAATGGACTTGTCAATTGTCAAGATTTTATAGGGAATCCTTGCTACAATTCCGGCGGTCATCCAGCGTCTGCTTGGAGTTTTTGGTATTAATGCAGACTGGGCGACTTGAGGTTTAGTTGCTTGAGCCAATAATCGACCCGGTGGTCATAAACGGGTCGGTTGGTCTCCGGGCAAGTGAAGAGATCTTGTATTGAGTACGGGGTCTGACCAGTTTTGAATTGGGGGAGTGACCGGGAGGCCAGCTTGATGCTGGCCTCTCTCTTTTCTATCGTTACGCGTGCCAGGTGCGGTTTTCGTAGCGAACCTGTGTTTATCAAGTAGTTAGGAGTTTGCCTTGTCAACTGATGCCATAACTGCCCGAATTTATCCGGCCGGAATACTAACCACACTGAGTCGTCTGGAGGTTGAACGTTTGCATGACGCCAGTCGTGGGGAGTTGGGTGGGTTGTTGCGTCGTTGCGCTCTGGCTGTCCTCAACAGTGGAAATGACGGAGACGATGCAGAAGCACTGTTACAACGATTTGAGGACTTCGATATAGAGGTACAGCAAGTCAATCGCGGAATCCGTTTGCAGTTGAGAAACGCACCCGGGTCGGCGTTTGTCGACGGTGTAATGGTGCAGGGGATTCGTGAATTGCTGTCGGCGGTTATTCGTGACCTGGTTTATTTTGATACGGAGATCAGTGGTAATCCGGCAACCGATCTGGAAAGTCAGAGTGGAATCACCAATGCGGTTTTTGAGATTCTCCGCAACGCACACACCATCGACCCGGCACGGGAGCCAGACCTCGTGGTGTTCTGGGGCGGGCACTCGATCGAAAGACTGGAATACGACTACACCAAGAAAGTGGGCTACGAGACCGGTCTGCGTAAACTCAACATTTGCACCGGCTGCGGCCCGGGTGCCATGAAGGGGCCAATGAAAGGGGCAGCGATAGCTCATGCCAAGCAGCGTGTTACCAATGGTTGCTATATCGGTATTTCTGAGCCAGGCATTATCGCAGCTGAGTCACCCAACCCCATTGTTAATCAGCTGGTTATCATGCCCGACATCGAGAAACGTCTGGAAGCATTCGTGCGTTTGGGACATGGCTTCGTGGTTTTCCCGGGTGGTGTAGGTACAGCCGAGGAAATTCTTTTTTTGCTGGGGGTTCTGTTAAACCCCGCAAATGACGACATGCCAGTGCCGATGGTATTAACGGGTCCTGCTGAGTCAGCCGATTATTTTGAGCAGATTGACGCGTTTATCGGGCTGACGCTGGGTAAAGAGGCGCAGGATAAGTATCAAATCATTATCAATGATGCCGAATCTGTCGCCCAGGTCATGGCATCAGGATTGTTACAGATCAGGTCCTACCGGAAAAAGCAAAAAGACGCTTATTATTTTAACTGGCAAATACAGATACAGAAGGAATTCCAGCAACCGTTTGATCCAAATCATGAGAGCATGGCAGCGCTGCAACTGCACCGTGATTTGCCGAAGCATGTTCTGGCGGCTAATTTGCGTCGGGCGTTTTCAGGTATTGTCGCCGGTAATGTCAAACCTGAAACGCTCAAGACGGTGCGTGAAAAAGGTCTTTTCGAGATCAATGGGGAAAAAGAAATCATGCAGGCACTGGACAAGATGTTAGCTTCGTTTGTGGAGCAGGGTCGCATGAAATTGCCCGGTCCAGTATATATTCCCTGTTACAGGGTGGTGTCCTAAGCTTAAGGTGCCCGTGCTGTGTGATCTTGCCTGTGATTCTGGATACTAAAACTGCGGTCACTCAGCAGCGACCTGTTTCTTGGATTTATGGTCGCTTCAGGGCTTCTTCGCCGATTTGGGATCTTGCTGTGGTCAGGTCAACACCGTGGGTAAATTTGTATCCGTCCTGGTAGCTTACTATCAGGTTTTCGGCCAGCAGTTTATTGCGTTCAGGTGGTGACAGATCATCCTCGGCGAGCAGCGCATAGTTGTCATGGTAATCAATTTCTTTTGCCCATCGGTCCAGTTTGTCTGTGATTTTGATCCCATCGACAGGGTACTTGAGTGCATAGCGATTTTGGGCGGTTACAAAAACTTCCAGTGCGCAGCCTTCAGGGAGTGCCCGGTAACGTCCTGAATCTTCCGGGTCAATTCGCAAGAAGACCATGTACCGACGACCTTCTTCAAACACGGTTGGGTTTTCAAAATAACACTCGTTCGCGTGCAGACCTTTTTCATAGACTTCTATTATTTCCCCGGCCGGCAGATTGGTTTTGTAAGCGATCAGTATTTTCAGAAATGCGCTGCCCCCGCTGGGAAATGAACGCGTATAGATGTAATCAGTGTCTTTAACCTGGGCCAGCGCAACGATGTCCGCGTTGCGGCTCAACTCAGTGAGACTGACAGCCGTTCGGCTCTGCACGGCACTCGGGTCAGGGCTGGTGCTTTCGGATGCCTGGGTCAATGTGCTGAAAAATATCAATGAAGTTATGGTCAGGACGCGGGCTTCCATTATGGGCTTTCCAGTAGATGACGGGTGATGTTCACCGTGCAAGTGACACTATATAATTTGTTTCCGATATAAAACAGGGCCACTTTGGTCTTTTCGTGCGGTGTTACCACGGCACTTTATGGCAGGCACAAGAGGGCGCTTGCAACACAATGAAAAGGAAGATGTTCATGCCTGAAGTCAACAAAAGCTGGTCAATACTGGTTTTGCCACTTGCGCTGTTTGCCTGTAACCCAACCGCTGAGGTAAATACACCCACTGTTGACAACAATCCGACGGCCAAAGCGGCGGTTGAATTTGTGGCCCAGGCCGAAGAGCGGTTGTCAAGATCCGGGCAGGAAGCTGAACGCATGGCCTGGGTTTATAGCAATTTTATTACCGCTGATACGGAAATGCTTGCGGCCATGGCCAACGAGAAGCATACCGCGGCTCAGGTGGAATTGGCTGTTGGCGCGGCCCGTTTTAATCACGTTCGTGGGCTCGACGATAATACCCGGCGGAAACTCGGAATGTTGCGTAGCGGAATCGTTATGCCGGCACCCAGTGATGCTGTGAAAACAGCGGAACAATCCGAAATTGGTGCAAAAATGAGCGGTATGTACGGCAAGGGTGAGTACTGTTATGCCGACGGCGATTGCCTCGACCTGGGTCGTCTGAGTGACATCATGGCAGAATCACGCGACCCGGCTGCCTTGCTTGAAGCTTGGAACGGCTGGCGTACAACTGCACCCCCGTTGAAGTCGCTTTACAGCCGCCAGGTCGAACTCGCCAATGAAGGGGCTGCAGAGCTGGGGTTTCCGGACCTCGGTGCCATGTGGCGCTCATCCTACGATATGCCCCCGGAAGATTTTCCGGGTGAGCTTGATCGGTTGTGGGATGAAGTAAAGCCACTGTATGACGCCCTGCATTGCCATGTGCGTGCCAGGTTGGGGGAGCAGTACGGCACTGATCTGGTTCCCCAGAATGGACTGATTCCAGCCCACCTGTTGGGCAATATGTGGGCTCAGGACTGGAGTAATATCTACCCATTGGTCGCGCCTGAAGAGACGGTGTCTGCTTATGACCTGAGTGCGATTTTGAGGGAACGTGGCTTTGATGCCATTGACATGGTGAAGGCGGGCGAGATCTTTTTCAGTTCACTGGGATTTGAGAAATTGCCGAAGACGTTCTGGGAACGCTCGCTGTTTGTCAAGCCGGAAGACCGTGATGTTGTTTGCCATGCCTCGGCCTGGGACGTGGATGAAAATGAAGATTTGCGTATTAAGATGTGCATCAAGGTCAACGCGGAGGACTTCAAGACCATTCACCACGAACTGGGTCACAACTACTACCAACGTGCCTATAACCAGGAGAGTTATCTTTACCGTACCAGCGCCAATGATGGTTTTCATGAGGCGGTGGGTGACACCATAGCGCTGTCAATCACACCTGAGTATTTACAGCAAATTGGTTTGCTTGAAAATGTTCCCGATGCTTCCGGTGATCTAGAATTATTGATGAAGCGGGCACTTGAGGGTGTCGCCTTTCTGCCCTTTGGCTTACTGGTCGACCAGTGGCGCTGGAAGGTTTTTGCTGGAGAAACAAGCCCTGGAGGATATAACGAACTGTGGTGGCAATTGCGTGAGAAATACCAGGGTGTAACAGCACCCAACGAGCGACCCCCGGATGCATTTGATCCAGGTGCCAAATACCATGTGCCGGCCAATACGCCCTACACACGATATTTTCTGGCGCGTATCCTGCAATTCCAGTTTCATCGTTCCCTGTGTGAAATTGCAGGTGACGAGGGCCCGGTTCATCGCTGCTCGATTTACGGCAGTCAGCAGGCCGGTCAACGTCTGAACGCCATGCTGGAAATGGGGCGGCGTGAGCCGTGGCCGGAGGAACTGGAAGCCCTGACGGGGCAGCGTGAGATGGACGCTACCGCCATTCTGGACTATTTTGCACCGCTTAAAACCTGGCTGGATGAGCAAAACCAGGGACGTCAGTGCGGTTGGTAGTGCCATCGGTCGTGTAGGACCGACGAGCTTGCTCGTCGGGAATTGACATCGGCGGGTCTAACCGGCCCTTACTGGGCATTTTGTGTGGTCTTAAGGGTTCCCGACGAGCAAAGCTCGTCAGTCCTACGGGCGATTAGCGCATAAAGTTGCCCACCCCTGGCAAGGGCGCAAATGCTATGGGAGGCCATGATTCAATGGCAGGCGGCTTAATCTGGAATGTACAAATTTTGAGGCAAAGTGGGACGCAAATTAGTCCTCACGACAAACACGTGAATTTTGTTAAGAATTCGTAAATAATCTCTGCTACAATAAATTTCGAGAAAGAAAAAAATGGACGTGGCGTATTGCTTTAGTCCTGATTCAGAAGTGAGTAAGTCATAGTATGATAATTCTCTAAGGTGAGCGAATTAACAGGCTTCACCTTCGGCCGTGTTGGATATGTTTGAAAACCGCAAGAACGTTTGTAAACCACATGAAAATTGCACTTTTATTCGGAGTAGTCACATGAAGACAAAACCCTCTATTTGGCTTGTAGGTCTTTCCTTGGTCCTGATGCTTGGTGTCAGTACCGCCACAATTGCTCAGGAAACAACGGGAACTGTTCGTGGCACTGTACAAGCGCCTGACGGTGCGCCAGTTGCAGGTGCGATGGTTGCAGTTGAGGATACACGTACCGGTACGACGCGAACGGTGACCACCAACAACCGGGGAGTATTCAATGTTCGTGGCCTTATGATTGGAGGTCCTTACGAGATCCGTGTCAGTTCAAGCACTTACATGGTTGCCTTGATTCAGGGGGTGTATACCCAGCTGTCTGAGGCTACCACCTTCAATATCCCACTGGTGGCCGGTGCAATTGAGGAGGTCATTGTTACCGCATCGTCTCAGGTTTCGGGAATGGATCTCGCGGTTGGGCCGGGTACGGCATTTTCCACCGCAGATATTGAAGCGATGCCCAGCATTGCCCGCCAGATCCGCGACGTGGTCCGTATCGATCCGCGTGTCAGTCTGGGCCGGGCGGCCAATGGCGCTGGTTCAGGCATCAATTGTCTGGGTGGCTCTTCACGTTCAAACGCCTTTACAATCGACGGCACACTGGCGATCGACGGCTTTGGATTAAACGAGGGAACCGGTACGTCGGCGCGTTTTGCGTTTCCGATTCCGTTCGACACGGTAGAGTCCGCGTCGGTGGAATTTGCGCCGCTCGATGTCCAGTACAGCCAGTTCACGGGTTGTGCTGTCAACGTCGTGACCAAGCCGGGTTCGAACGAATTCCACGGCTCCGCGTTTTATTTTTTTAACGACGACAGCATTACCGGTGATTCAGTTCGCGGCAGGACTGTCATCACCGATCCTTTCGAGGATACTGACTTCGGCTTCGATTTCAGCGGCCCGATCATCAAGGACAAGCTGTTCTTCACGGTGTCTTATGAAGAGACTGATGAGGGCGGTATTCAGAGCACGGGTCCCATCGGCGCCGGGTTCGCAAACGAGGACACCCTTACCGTTGAGCAAGCGAACGAGATTGGGGGCATCCTGAATTCACAATACAACCGTGATGTTGGGGAAATCGTCAGAGTTCTGCCGCAAAGCAGTGAGCGGTGGTTTGGACGGTTGGACTGGAACATCAACGACAGCCATCGTGCCGAGCTGACCTATACCCAACTGGACGAGCTAAACCTGGATCCGGACGATCTGGGTTTTGGCGGTTTTACCTTCCGGGACAATTTTGAGTTTGAGGGCATTGACCAGGATACAATTTCAGCTCGTCTGTTTTCGAACTGGTCTGATACCTTCTCCACCGAGCTGCGCTATTCCAAAATCGATGTAGTCGACATTCAGGGGCCGGCGGGGGGCGGTGAAGCACAGGACGCCACGCCGATTCCCCGAATCGAGGTTGAAGACGGCTCGGGGGGTACACTCTTAACCAGTGGTCCGGGTTTCTTCCGTTCCGCAAACGATCTGCAGTATCAAATAGAGCAGATAAAGCTTTCCGCGGACTGGGTCGTGGGTGACCACACCCTGACCTTCGGGTTCGAGCAGGAGAGCCGCGATATTTTCAACCTGTTTATTCCCGATGCTACTGGAACTATTGTATTTGATAATGTTGATGACTTGAGGGCCGGTATTGCGAGCAGCTTCGTCATGAATGGTTCGTTTACGCAGGACCCAAAAGACGCTGCCGCCGCGTTCACGCGGGACATCGACAGTTATTACTTGCAGGATGAGTGGTCGGTCAACGATGCTATTACGGTAATCCTGGGGCTTCGCTATGACGAGTATTCGTCTAATGTCGACCCGATATTTAATCCTGTATTCCAGGCACGTTATGGGATTACAAACACGCAGACCTTCAATGGTCTGGACCTGATCCAGCCGCGAATCGGCCTGACCTGGGATCTGCCTGAGCTGAGCTGGGGCGAAGCCCAACTCAGAGTGGGGTATGGCGTCTTTGGTGGCGGTGACCCGACCGTTCATTTTGCCAATGCCTACCAGAACTTTGGTGGTGCAATCGGATTTGGAGGAAGCTTCAACGCGCCTTGTACCCCTGCAGACCTGCAGGTTACGGATGGCAGCGGGCAATTCACGGGCCTTCCCGATTGTGTACGTGTTGCAGCAGCCAACAGCGCCAACGCAAATACGGGCGCGGTCGCGGCAGTGGACCCCGATTTCGATCTACCTTCGAACCATCGTTATAACCTGGGTTTAAATCTTTTCACCCATGCTGAAAACAGTTTTTTGGATGCATGGGAGATCCAGTTTGACTACATCTACACGGATCTCAAAGATCGTCCTTACTGGTTTGACCTGAGGTTGACACCCAATGGTAATACCATGCCGGACGGGCGGCCTCAATTCTTTGAGGTTGATCCCTTGCAGCCGGGCTGTAATGCAACATTCAACGGCATCGGCCAGGGTTTCAGCAATGCCGGCACGAATGGCGGACCGTGTGATGACGTACGCAATTCAAATCAGGACACCCTGATGACGAACGGCCCCGATGGCTCGACACACTCAATATCTGTCCAGTTCTCAAAGATGTTCGCATTTAGCGACAGAACCTCGCTTAATCTGGGCATCGGTTACGCCTGGCTGGACGCGGAATATGCCAGTCCGATCAACAGCTCGACTGCTGGCTCAAGCTACGAGGAGGTCGCTGTGAGTCAGTTGGGCCAGCCCCTGAACGGGCCGGGTTTATGGGCAAATGAGCATAATATAGTGCTCCGGGCACGCTTCGAGCACGAGTGGAGCGACGGCTACCCCTTCTCTGTCTCAGTATTTTTCCAGGCACGATCCGGGCGCCCGTTTAGCTACACCTATGAAGACGACACTGTCGAAGATTTCTTCGGTGACTCGGACGATGAAGAACGCATCCTGATTCACGTGCCCACCGGGCCCAGTGATCCCTTGTACGACTTCTCGAATTTGTCTGCCAGTGAGATTACCGGTCTATTCGCTTTTCTGGATAGTTCGGGCCTGAGTGAATACGCGGGTGGCATTGCGCCGAAGAATGGATTCACCGGTCCCTGGAATACGGATATGGACATCCGCTTCCAACAGGATATTCGACTGCCCTGGGGCTGGGGTGGGGAGCACCACAACCTGAGTGTCACTTTTGACATCGAAAACGCACTGAACCTTTTCTTTGGCGACGACGCCAACGTGTTTGATTACACTGATACCGGCGACATCGAGGAAGGCGTCCGGGTTCTGGAAGTCGGACGCGCCGGCCTGGGTAATACCGATCAGTTCGTTATAACCCGCTGGTACGACGAAGGCATTGACCAGGATGTCGACGATTCCGTGTGGCGCCTGCAATTGGGCGTTCGCTACGAGTTCTGAGCGATTGGAAAAACCGTAACCGTGGGTGGCCGTGTGGCTGCCCAGGGTTTGGTGACAAGCAGTCCGGGCCGGTCCAACCGGTATGCGCGTGACTGATGCAGTATGCAAATGGCGGCTTCGGCCGCCATTTTGTTTTTTTGATTTCTTTAGTGCTCGATGTACCGCAGCCAGCTTGCCCGTCAACGTTTGAACGCCATGCTGGAAATGGGGCGGCGTGGGCCGTGGGCGGATGCGCAAAATCAGGGACGTCAGTGCGGTTGGTAATGACCATGGTCGTGTAGGACCGACGAGCAAGGCTCGTCGGGAATGGCCATCGGGTGGGTCTAATCGGCCCATGCTGGTGTTTTGTACGAGTTTTAAGGGTTCCCGACGAGCTTTGCTCGTCGGTCCTACGGGAGATCAACGCATAAGGTTGCGAGGGCTTGACCGACTTTTACTGCATCGTCAGTTTTCACCTCTGCCTGCGCTTCTACGCTTCCCGAAGGCAACAGCAAGATTACGGTTGAGCCCATGTTAAAGCGACCCATTTCTGCGCCTTTTAATAGTGAGATGCCCTGGTTAGAATAATCCGTAATCTTAATGGTTTTGCGCTTGCTGGGTGCGAGCTCACCGGCCCAAACGGTTTCAATACTGGAAACCAGCATCGCACCGACAAGAACCATCACCATCGGACCCTGGGCGGTTTCAAATATACTGATCACGCGTTCATTGCGGGCGAAAAGGCGTGGAACCTGACGGACCGTGTAGGGCGCGACGGAAAACAATCTTCCCGGCACGTGGAGCATGCGTTGCAACTCACCTGTCAGCGGCATGTGAACGCGGTGATAATCTCTCGGTGAAAGGTAGATGGTGGCAAAAAAGCCATCCGCCAACCGACTGCAAACAGGATCGTTGGCTAACAGTTCCCGGACCAGGTAGTGCCTGTCTTTGGCCTGCAGGATACGCCCGTGTTGTAGACCGCCGGTTTCGCTGATGGTGCCATCACAGGGACACAACAAGGTCGTCGGAGAGGTGTCGAACGGCCTCGCTGCTGGAATGAGTTCACGTGTGAACCAGGCATTGAAACTTGCGTAGTCAGCCACATCCGCGGAAAGTGCCTCAGCGCGGTTGATCCCGGCCAGGCGGCTTATCAGTCGTATCAGGAAGTTCTTGACCGAAATGTATTCGCAGTGCGTCAGGTTGTAAACGATACGCGACAGCAAGTGCTGAGGCAGAATGTACTGCAACCCAGCCACTAGCTTCTCAATAACTGTCTTCATCTTTGCCTGGGATACGGGTGAGGGTCAATTATAATGCGTAACAGAATCTACATGACCGAAAACATGGAAACAACACCAAAGACCGCGATCGAGTGGATTGAATATTGTGCCCGGGAATTGATCCGTTCTAATGTTTTCTTTGGGCATGGTACCGAAAATGCATGGGACGAGGCTGCCTGGCTCGTATTGCATGTCATCGGTGCACCACTCGACGGTAGCTTTCTAGAGTGGGAGCGGGTGCTGAATCCCGATCAGGTACGATTTCTTGAGGATTTGCTCGCTCGCAGAATACACGAACGGATTCCGTTGGCGTATTTGACCGGGGAAGCTCGTTTTTGCGACCTGGATTTCTTCGTTACACCGGATGTGCTGGTGCCGAGATCACCTACGGCTGAATTGATACGCGAACAGTTTTCCCCGTGGCTAAAAGCAGGACAGACAGGCAAGGTGATGGACATGTGTACCGGTGGTGGTTGCATTGCAGTCGCGATGGCCATGCACATGCCGGATGTCGAGGTTGATGCAGTGGATGATTCCGCCGCCGCACTGAAAGTTGCTAAAAGAAACATAGAACGGCATGCGGTGGGCAGTCGGGTCAGGTTGATTAAGTCTGACCTATTCAGCAAGGTCACCGGGGCTCGGTATGATCTGATTGTCAGTAACCCACCCTATGTATCTGCTGAAGCGTTTGCACAGCTACCGCCGGAATACCTGGCAGAACCTGCCAGTGGATTGGTGTGTGGTGAGGATGGACTGGATATTGTGTTGCAAATACTGGCAGTTGCCACCGGTTATCTGCAGTCGAAGGGCGTCCTGGTAATGGAAGTCGGAGAAAGCGCCGCAGGTCTGGTCAAGCTGCTACCGCGATTACCATTTTTGTGGCTGGATTTCAGCAACGGCGGTGACGGCGTATTTTTACTGGAGTATGATCAATTAATTTTGTGCCGCTCGGATGTGCTGGCGGCTCTGGAGCTACGGCAGAATGTCTGACAATACTATTGGTCGCTTATTCAGGATCACAACATTTGGAGAAAGCCACGGACCGGCCATTGGTTGTGTCATTGATGGCTGTCCACCCGGTCTGGGGATTGATGTCGCTGAAATCCAGCGAGAGCTGAGCCGCCGTGCCACCGGGAAAAGCAGACATACATCGCAAAGAAAAGAACAAGACGAGGTGCAGATACTGTCCGGGGTTTTTGACGGTTGCAGCACGGGTACACCGATAGCGCTGTTGATAAAAAATACGGATGCCCGTTCCGGCGATTACGCTGAAATTGCGAAAAAGTTTCGCCCGGGTCATGCGGATTTTACCTATTGGAAAAAGTACGGTATCCGCGACCACCTCGGTGGCGGGCGCTCTTCGGCCCGGGAGACCACCATGCGTGTGGCGGCGGGCGCGATTGCCAGGAAATACTTACGTGAAATGTTCCAAATTGAAATAACGGGCTGGCTGGCACAATTGGGGCCCATCCGGACCGACCAGGTTATGGATCTGGAAGCGATCGACCAAAATCCATTTTTCGCCCCGGACGCCAGTGTGGTTGAGCAGCTTGAGGAGCACATGGATAGGCTAAGAAAGTCCGGTAACTCTTGTGGTGCGAGGGTTTCCGTGATGGCCAGCAACGTTCCCGCGGGTCTGGGTGAGCCTGTATACGGCAAGTTGGATGCAGACCTCGCTTCGGCGATGATGGGAATCAATGCCGCTAAAGCAGTTGAAATCGGTGCGGGGTTCCGTTGTGTGGACCAATTGGGTACGGAGCACCGGGATGAAATAACACCCACCGGTTTTTTGAGTAATCATGCTGGCGGTGTGTTGGGTGGTATCTCCAGTGGTCAGGACGTATTGGTCAGTGTGGCTTTTAAACCAACATCCAGTCTGCGTATTCCGTGCCGTAGCATTGACATCGCAGGCAATGAAGTTGAGGTTGTCACCAAAGGCCGTCACGACCCCTGTGTAGGTATCCGCGCGACACCCATCGTCGAGGCGATGCTGGCATTGGTTTTGATGGATCATGTACTTAGGCAAAGAGCGCAAAATGGCTAGGGAATTAAACATTGCAGTGGTGGGTGCGACCGGCGCCGTGGGTGCAGCCATGCTGTCCATCCTGGCGGAACGTGGTTTTGCAGATGCCACGATTCATGCCCTTGCAAGTGAGCGATCTCTCGGCAAAACGGTGGATTTTGGTCAGCGCAGTCTTGCGGTCGATGTGCTGGATGACTTTGATTTCGAAACGGTGGATTTTGCACTGTTCTCGGCGGGTGCAAATACCAGTCTACAACACGTCCCACGGGCGTCAGCCGCAGGCTGCATCGTGATTGACAACACCTCTGCATTTCGACTGGATGAAGAAATTCCCTTGGTGGTGCCGGAGGTCAATGGCGATCTGCTTGAGGACGTACCCGCCGGTGCTGTGATATCCAACCCAAACTGTTCAACTATCCAGATGTTGATGGCCATCGCACCGATTCATGCCATCGCGGGAATTGATCGCATCAATGTAGCCACGTACCAGTCAGTGTCCGGTGCCGGGCAAAAGGGCATGGAAGAACTGGCACAACAGACCATGGCGCGGCTCAGTTTTAAAGATGTTGAGCCCTCCGCGTTTGCACAACCCATTGCCTTTAATGCCATACCGGTAATCGACACGATGCAGGATAATGAATACACCCGGGAAGAAATGAAACTGCACTGGGAAACACGCAAGATTCTGCGAGACGAGAGAATTGGTGTGAATGCGACCGCGGTGCGTGTACCGGTGTTTTTTGGTCATTCGGAGGCGGTGCACCTGGAGACCCGAGAGGATGTTGGTATGGACGAGGTACGCGCAGCTCTGAGCCGTGCTCCGGGTCTGGAATTGGTTGGCGATGAGGACCCTGCAAACCAGGTAACAGCGGTGACGCATGCTGCAGGCAAGGATGCGGTTTATGTCAGCAGGTTGCGCCGTGATCACAGTCATCCACGTGGGATTAACCTGTGGGTAGTGGGTGATAATGTCAGGAAAGGCGCTGCCCTGAACGCGGTTCAAATCATGGAAGCCGTGGCCTTAACAAAAAAAATGTCGCTGGAAACCTGATGCAAGCAAACGTAAACTCTTGTGGCTTGCATTCACGCAGCGAGCCTGACCGTCAGGGAATGACAAGGGTAGCCATGTACAAGTCAATTTGTTGGGTAGCCGTCGTAGCGCTGGGTCTTCCCACCCAGGCACTGTTCGCGCTGGGGCTTGGTGAGGCTACGGTAGAGTCATTCCTGGATCAACCGTTGGATGTCAGGATCGAGTTGCTCCGCCCTTCCGAAGAGGAGTTGCAAGGCATTACCGTGGAGCTGGCTTCTGCCGATGATTTTGAACTTCTCGGACTTAGCACATCGGCCCTTACGGTTCCATTGACTTTCAGGCTGATCACTGAAGCGGACCGGCCGCATATCCGTATCACCAGTACGTTAAAAGTCCGGGAACCGGTCATGCAGATTCTGTTGGAAGTTGTCTGGGCGCGTGGACGTTTATTACGGGAATACACACTGTTTCTGGATCCTCCAACCTTCGACTCTGCGGCGCCACCGCCAGTTACCGTATCAGACCAAGAAGATGTAGCCCCCAAAAATCAGGCCGAAACAGTGTCATCTGTACCCCCCCCGGTTACTCAGAATGTGGCAACAAATGTTGCGCAGGTTGCCGGGACACAGCAAGTATCACCCTCAGCCTCCGATGAGGAAGTCTCCGCGGCGCAAGTGTATGGACCAGTAGAAAGGGGCGAAACGCTTTGGGGCATTGCTCGTGACTGGAGTGAAGGCACGGGTTTCAGTATCCAGCAAACGATGCTCGCATTGCTGAAAAGAAACCCGACGGCTTTCAGTCAGGGTAATATCAATACCCTCAGACGGGGCGCCATATTGCGTTTACCCTCGTTTAGCGAGATTGGCGAGCTGAGTTCAAGGGAGGCACTGCTGGAGGCAAAACGACAGGAGGAAGAATATCGGGCCGCTCGACGAGCGGCATCTTCTGATATTACCCCGCAGGTGGTCGTGGACGAAGGTAACTATCAGGATGCGGTTACAGAGACGATTGCTCAATCCGAAAGTAATGCAACTGACCCACTTCTCGAACTGGTACCTCCTGCCGGGGAGGAAGAGCAGGAAATGGCCGTCCCGACGCAGGCAACGGATCAGGAGGACAAGGAACAGTTGTTGGAAGAGGACTTGTTGCGAACCGAAGAAGACCTGGTGAATGCACAGCAAGAGAACAGTTACCTGATCGAGCGAATTCAGAAGCTGGAAGCTGAACTGGCGCTGCAAGCCAAAAATGTTACTGACATTGATGATCCCGATTTGGCACAATTGGAAACCAGCCTTGCGGAACAACGGTTGTCTGATCAACCTGCCGCACCGGTTGTGTTAACACCCGGTGGTGAAGCCCAATCATGGTATACGGGGAATACGGCCTGGTTGGCTGGATTTGCCGTCGCACTGATCGCGTTGTTTACCTGGGCCTTGCGAGGGTGGAGCAGCCGCAAAACTGGTGCCGGGCAGTCACATGATGACCGGGTTGCAGTCCGAAATGATGTCTCCAAAGCAGACCAACCTGTGCAGGCCAGGCAATCCGAACAAGCGGGGGCGTCTGTAGAAGCGTTGCACCCGATTACGCCGGCGCCAAAGCCAGAACCAGAGTCAGAACCGGAACCAGAACCAGAACCGGAACCAGAACCGGAACCAAAACCAGAACGGGAACCGGAACCGGAACCAAAACCAAAACCAGTACCAGTACCAGAACCGGAACCAGAACCGGAACCAAAACCAGAACGGGAACCGGAACCGGAACCAAAACCAAAACCAGTACCAGTACCAGAACCAGAACCAGTACCAGTACCAGTACCAATACCAGATCTGATACCAGATCCGGAGCCGGAACCAAGACCAGAATCGGAGCCGGAACCGGGCCCAGAAGCAGAACCAGTACCAGAGTCGGCATTGCAAGAGCCCGTTGAAGATAGTCAGGAAGTTGAACAGGATGAAGAAGCTGACGACGCCGACCTGCAGTTGGATCTGGCCCGGGCTTATCTGTCTATCGGAGATAAGGAAGCCGCCCGGTCAATGCTTGAAGAAGTCGTAAAAGGTGGCAATGCTGAACAGCAGGCCGAAGCCCGGCAAATGTCAGATGAGCTCTAGCGGCTTAACCAAACTGTCGTTTCACTCCGCCGGTTCAATTTCATGCATTGGCCCTGTGGGCTCTGCGGCAGCCAGGTAAGGGCCGACAGGCACCGGTACAGGTTCACACCCATGCGTCATGCACTCGGACTGGAATACGATGGCACTGAGTTTTGCGGTTGGCAGCGACAGCAAAATTCACCCTCGGTGCAACAGTGTGTTGAAGAGGCACTGAGTTCGGTTGCCAACCACCGTGTCATTGTCATTTGCGCCGGACGTACGGATACCGGTGTGCACGCGTGTTGCCAGGTGGTGCATTTTGACAGTCAGTCTGAACGTACAGCAAGACAGTGGGTATTGGGTGTCAATTCACATTTGCCCGTTGGGGTTAGAGTATTATGGTTATGCAAGGTTGATGACGGTTTTCATGCCCGATTTGGTGCTTGTTCCAGAACCTACCACTACCGTATTTTGAATCGCCCTGTGCGGCCGGCCCTTGGCCATTCCTATCTTGGCTGGTGTCGCGAGCCACTGGATGCGGATCAAATGCACAAGGCGGCTCAGATTCTGTTGGGTGTGCATGACTTCAGTGCCTTTCGTTCTGCGGGTTGCTCGGCCCAGCATGCCACCCGGGAAGTTAGTACCATTGACGTAATTCGACACGGCGACATCGTACAAATTGAAATCACAGCCAACGCTTTCCTGTACCACATGGTCCGCAATATTGTGGGTAGTCTGATGTCAGTAGGACGGGGCGAGGAATCCGTCCGTTGGTTTAACGAGCTCCTGCAAAGTCGTGACCGCAAATTGGCCGGGGTGACTGCCGAACCACAGGGCTTGTGTTTCGTCCGTGTACGTTATGAACCGAAGTACAAGCTACCGGAGCCTGGACCTATTCCAGCGATGTGGTCTGCAGTATGACTTACCAGACATCAATGTCCGGGCGCGAGCGGATTAAGATCAAAATCTGCGGGCTCACACGTGATGAGGACGTCGATGCAGCCCTCGCAGCCGGGGCCGATGCGCTTGGGTTTGTGTTTACGGTCAGCCCGCGACGGGTCTCAATAGGAACGGCGCAGAGACTATGTAGTTATGTTCCGAAAGAAGTTTTGCGTGTAGGCTTGTTTCTGGACCAGGACAGTGCTGAAATTACCCGGGTAGTGGGCTCGGTGCCACTTGACCTTTTACAGTTCCATGGAAGTGAAACCAGACAGCTGTGCTCGGCTTTTGGTTTGCCGTACCTCAAGGCTGTTGCAATGCAGGACGCCGAGTCCGCGCAAGTGGCGGATAGGACTTACCCCGACGCAACGGGGCTGTTACTGGACAGTCACACCCTGGGTGAGCGTGGTGGCAGTGGGAAGACTTTTGATTGGTCGCTGCTAAGCCAGGTTTCCAGACCGGTGTGGCTAGCCGGTGGATTAAATGCGGAGAATGTTGGCCCGGCGATTCGCCGACTCAGACCGTATGCTGTAGACGTATCAAGCGGTGTTGAAAAGTCACCAGGTATCAAGGACGAGGTCAGGATTTCTGATTTTGTCAACGCGGTCAGGGCTGCTGAGGATAATGGATGAAAGGTTATGAGTAATGATTGACGATCTACCGACAGATCGGGCTGAACACCAGCCGGATGACACGGGTTATTTTGGTGACTTTGGTGGTCGCTTTGTGTCCGAGACCCTGATACATGCGCTGGATGAACTGAGCGAGGCGTATGGTCGTTGGCGGCGGGACGAAGAGTTTGTGCAAAGAATGGATGAAGACCTGGCCAATTACGTGGGGAGGCCATCCCCGATTTATTTTGCGCAAAGATTATCCGAAGTCGCCGGTGGTGCAAAGATATACCTGAAAAGAGAGGATCTTAACCATACCGGTGCGCATAAAATCAATAACACCATGGGTCAGGGTCTGCTTGCCCATTACATGGGTAAAAAGCGTGTCATCGCCGAAACAGGCGCGGGCCAGCACGGTGTGGCTGCGGCTACGGTGGCGGCCAGGCTGAACCAGTCATGTATGGTTTACATGGGGGATGTTGATATTCAGCGTCAGGCGATGAACGTATTCCGGATGCGCTTATTGGGTGCGGAGGTCACGGGTGTATCCTCGGGCTCAGCCACTCTCAAAGATGCACTCAACGAGGCGATGCGCGATTGGGTTACCAACGTGGATGACACGTTTTACGTCATAGGAACCGTGGCGGGACCCCACCCGTACCCGGAGATGGTGCGGGACTTTAACGCCGTGGTCGGGCGTGAAGCCCGTCGGCAAATGTTACAGATCGGTGACAGTTTGCCAGATGCGTTGGTCGCCTGTGTTGGTGGTGGTTCCAATGCCATGGGTTTGTTTTATCCATTTATCGCCGACCAGGACGTGCGGATGATTGGTGTGGAAGCTGCTGGCCAGGGTCTTGAGACGGGAAAACACGCCGCTTCTTTATGTGCGGGCCGAGCTGGGGTCCTGCACGGTTGCCGTACCTACTTATTGGATGACGACGCCGGTCAGATTCAGCATACGCATTCGGTATCCGCGGGGCTTGACTACCCGGGCGTCGGCCCCGAACACGCCTGGTTGAAGGAAACCGGGCGCGCAAGTTACGTCAGCGTAACCGATGACGAAGCGCTGCAGGCCTTTCATCAGTTGACCCGGCTTGAAGGCATTATGCCGGCATTGGAGAGTAGTCATGCACTGGCTTACGGCTTCAAACTTGCGGCAGACATGCGCCCCGATCAAAGCGTATTGGTCAACCTTTCTGGTCGGGGTGACAAGGACATACAAACAGTCGCAAACCTGGCAGGGCTCGAGTTATGACCGGCCGAATTAAAGACTGTTTTTCTACGGCTAAAACCGCCAGTCGAAAAGTATTGGTGCCGTTTGTTACGGCAGGCGATCCTGATCCTGAGTGGACCGTTTCGATCATGCACGCGCTGGTGGCTGCGGGTGCGGATTTAATTGAATTGGGTATTCCGTTTTCGGACCCGATGGCAGACGGGCCGGTTATCCAGTTGGCCAGTGAAAGGGCCATTGAGAGACACGTCGACCTGGGCAACGTGTTAAAAATGGTGGAAGAATTCCGTCGCGCTGACACAACGACGCCCGTGGTTCTAATGGGATACATGAATCCGATTGTACGGTTTGGAAGTGAGCGGTTTCCTTCAGCTGCTACCCGTGCTGGTGTTGACGGCTTATTGTTGGTTGATTGTCCGCTGGAAGATCGTGGTGGTCTTGGTGTGGCCATGGAGGACGCTGGCCTGGACGGAATTTGTATGGTTGCTCCGACAACGAGCAGAAGCCGAGTCGAGACCATCACGTCCAATGCCAGCGGGTTTATCTACTATGTGTCGTTTAAAGGCATTACAGGAGCAGGACAGTTGGATTCACAGGGGTTGAGTGACCCCGTGAATCAAATCAGGGAATTCAGCACCTTGCCGGTGGCAGTGGGTTTTGGTATCAAGAACGCGGAAATGGCGGTTGCCGTGGCTGAACACGCGGATGCCGTCGTGATTGGCAGCGCGTTGGTACAGGTGCTGGCGGCTGCCGCGACGGAGAAGGCGGCCTGCGCCATGGCGGCATCATTGGTTGCGCCGGTGCGCGAGTCGTTGGACAATATGAAAAGTGGTGTGTGCCCAGGACAAACTGAAAAGACATGAGTTGGTTTCAAAAATTAAGGCCTTCAAAGATTCGCACCGAGGGTGGCAGTAAACGAAATGTTCCGGAAGGACTATGGACCAAGTGCCCGGTGTGTACCGCGGTCTTATATCGACCGGAACTAGAGCGGAATCTGCAAGTTTGCCCAAAGTGCAGTCACCATATGCCGGTAGGTGCGCGTGTCCGACTTGAGCAGTTTCTTGACCCGGGCGAGCAACGGGAAATTGCCACAGAACTGGAGTCAGTAGACGCGCTTCGATTCAAAGACAGTAAGAAGTACAAGGACCGATTGACGGCGGCGCAAAAGAAAACCGGCCAGAACGATGCCCTGATTACCGTGGCAGGGCAACTCAAGGGTATGGATATTGTGGCCTGCGCCTTTGATTTCAGTTTCATGGGCGGTTCGATGGGTTCGGTTGTGGGTGAAAAATTTGCCCGTGCCGGCCAGGAAAGTCTGCGTATGCAGGCACCGTTGATATGTTTTTCTGCCAGTGGTGGTGCACGGATGCAGGAAGGCCTGTTGTCGCTGATGCAAATGGCAAAGACCAGTGCTGTACTGGCAAGACTCAGTAAGGCAAGAATCCCTTACGTATCCGTGCTGACACACCCAACCACAGGTGGTGTTTCAGCCAGCATGGGGATGTTGGGTGACATCAATATCGCCGAGCCATTGGCGCAGATAGGATTTGCTGGTCCGAGGGTGATTGAGCAAACGGTGCGCGAAAAATTGCCGCAAGGGTTTCAGAGAGCGGAGTTTTTGCTGCAAAAAGGAGCGGTTGATATGATTCTGGATCGTCGCAGCTTGCGCGATGAGATTGCCGGCATGCTCGCATTGATGTGCTCCGGCAACAAATCGCGTCCAGTTACAGGTGAATTGTTGGAGAGTTGATATAAAAGACACTACGCTGGATGAGTGGTTGGCTTTGCTCGAGCAGCGCCATCCGCGTGACATCGATCTTGGTCTGGAACGCTGTGGCGCTGTCTATCAACAGCTGGGTTCACCACAACCTGCCAGACGTGTGGTTATCGTAGCCGGCACGAACGGCAAGGGATCCACCGTTGCTTACCTTGCTGCGATAAGCAGTACTTTGGGTCAGCGTACCGGCAGCTACACATCACCACATATTTTTTGTTTCAATGAGCGCATCAGTGTATTGGGTGAACCTGTTTCCGATAAATGCCTGGTGCTCGCATTTGAGCAGGTTGAGAAAGCGCGTGGGGATATCTCTTTAACTTACTTTGAATTCACAACCCTGGCAGCATTTGTAATTCTGCAACAGGCCACTTTGGACTTTGCCGTGCTTGAAGTGGGACTGGGTGGGCGTCTGGACGCGGTTAATCTGGCTACAGCTGATTGTGTGATCATTACACCAGTCGGCATCGACCACCAGGACTTTCTGGGTCCTGATCTGTCGTCCATTGCCACCGAGAAAGCGGGAGTTATTCGCAATGGGATACCACTGGTGTGCACACAGCAAGATCCACCGAAGCCGATATTGCAGGTGGCAGCGGGATTGAAGGCGCCGACGTACCGCCGCGGAGTAGATTACAACTTGCTGGAGCAAACCGTCCGGCAATCGGAGTACGCAGCAGACCGCGAAGGACTGCAAATGTGTTTCTCGTTTGGCAAACAGACCCTGGTTGTGCCCCGGCCGCCCATGGGTGGTGAACATCAGGTCGACAACCTGGCCGCGGCCTTGACGGCATTTTTTCTGCTGAATCCTGGTGACGGAATAAAGACCGAGCAAATCAGCCTTGCGATACGCACTTGCAAGGTCCCAGGGCGTTTGCAAACCGTTGGCAAGGCTCCCGAAATTATTCTGGATGTGGGTCATAACGAACTCGCGGCCCGGGCAGTTGCGGCTTACCTGGGAGAATCAGGCAGAACCCGGGTGACGTGTGTGCTGGCGATGCTGGCAAACAAGCCAGCTGAGTCTGTGGCGCTTGTACTGGGCGGTGTGTGCCAACGCTGGTTTTGTGCCGATAGCCCCGGACTCCGGGGCCAGTCCGGCGCGGCACTTTCGCGGCGACTCAAGGCGACTTTACCGGATGCAGATATCCACAGTTTTGAATCGTTGATGAGTGCCATGACCGAGGCAGTAGCAGGTGCGAATGATGCAGATACCATTCTGGTGTTCGGCTCTTTTTCCACGGTAACGGCGGCTGCCGCCTGGCTGCAGAAAAAGCAGGCAGCACGACAGGCATGATGCTGCTAAAATTACCTGAAGAATATCCGGGTTAAGGCGATTCCATTTGCGTGCGCTATCACGCCCTGGGAGCTATCAATGGATCAAGCACTAAAACAAAGGTTGGTTGGCGCAATAGTATTAATTATTTTTGCTGTGATCGTGTTGCCCATGCTCCTCAGCGGACGTTCTGATACGCTCAAGCAGGAATCCCGTCAAATTGAGTTGCCCTCGAAACCGGAAGAGCTGTCATTTGAGACCCGTCGCTTTCCGGTTGGACAACCCACCGCGAGTTTGCCTGCCAAAGAGCCAGATGTTGTGAAAAACGGAGAAGGCCTCAGTGATGACACGTCGTCGTCATCCAAGCCCGACGTTGAGTCGCCAGCGGTTACCAACGTGATTGTCAACGCTGCAGAGGATGATGAGAGAAGAACTACCGAGACTGTTTCAAAATCCGTGGAGTCCCCCCGTTACTTGGTACAGGTGGCGAGTTTCGGCAGCATCAAAAAGGCGAATGCACTCGCAGACAGGCTACGGGCGGACAATTTTTCTGTGTTGATGGATGTGGTGGAACGAACTGCCGGTCGCTTGCACCGGGTTCGTATTGGACCATATATTGAGCGCCGGGAAGTGGATACGATTGTCGCCAGTTTAAGATCGAGTATGCAGGGTCTGAGCCCCCGCGTGGTCGATCTGAGACCAACTGACATGGCCCCGGTATCTACACCTTCTGACCCATTGGTCCGCTGGGTAGTCCAGGTTGGAAGTTTCAGCAGCGCAAAACGCGCGGAAGACCAGTTAGCTGAATTGCGGCTTGCAGGATTGAGTGCTTTTTCAGAAAAAGTCAGTTCTACTAACGGCGTTGTTTACAAGGTTCGCCTTGGCCCGGAAATTGATCGGGAAAAGGCTGTTGAAATGGCTCTGAAAATCAAGGTTGAGCACAATCTCGACGGCTTTGTTACAACTCATGATTAGACTCGTGTACTGCATTGCAGTTAATTGTGCTTCGAGAGGGTCCTGAAGAATGGAATATGCAGATTACGCGGTCCTGGGAATCATAGTTGTCTCCCTGGTGGTAGGTATTTTGCGGGGCTTCGTCAAAGAAGCGTTTTCACTTGTCGTTTGGCTTGCTGCTTTCCTGGTGGCCTTCAAGTACTCAGGTGCCTTGGCGCTGCAGTTGCAAAATCATGTAGAACTGCCGTCTGCGCGCACTGCACTGGCGTTTTCCGGACTGTTTCTCGTGGTGTTGTTAGTCGGTGGATTGGTGACCTACATGACCGGTAAACTGGTTGAAAAAACCGGGCTTAGCGGCACGGATCGCTTGTTGGGTGGTATTTTTGGCGGAATTCGGGGTGTGGCCCTGGTACTGGGGCTGATGCTCGTGCTGGGCTTAACACCGGTAACACAGGATCCCTGGTGGCAGCAATCGCGCACGATACAAAGCCTGATGCCTTTGGCCGAGTGGGTTACACAATACTTGCCCGAATACATTACCGAACATCTGGACCTGACACCCGGGGTCGGAGCGGAGTTGGTTTGAATGTGTGGAATCATCGGCATTGTTGGAAAACAGGCCGTATTGCCTTCAATTTACGACGCCCTGACGATATTGCAACACCGTGGACAGGACGCAGCAGGGATTGCCACACTGGATGGTCATCGTATCCACCTGTACAAGGGTAATGGACTTGTCAGGGATGTGTTCCCACACGACGAGTTGCAAAAACTAGAGGGCTGCTCAGGTATCGGCCACGTCAGGTATCCGACAGCCGGTAATGACGCACAGGATGAATCCCAGCCGTTTTATGTCAATTCACCGTACGGTATCGTACTCGGACACAACGGTAATCTCATTAATACAGCCAGCCTGAAAAAAGAGCTGGTTGACAGCGATCGCCGTCATGTCAATACCGAGTCCGACTCGGAAGTGTTGCTCAATGTGTTTGCACATGAATTGCAAAATCTGGATTTAACCGGCACACAACCCGGGGAAATTTTCAAGGCGGTTGATGGTTTACATCGGCGTTGCAGGGGTGCTTACTCGGTGATTGCACTGATTGCTGACAGGGGTGTGCTGGGGTTCAGAGACCCTCATGGTATTCGTCCTGCGGTACTGGGGTATCGGGACACGGACAAGGGCAGGGAGTACGCTATCGCATCTGAAAGCGTGGCACTGGATGTGTTGAATTTTACCCTGATGCGTGACCTCAAGCCGGGCGAGGCCATATTTATTACCGTAGACGGTCAATTGCACACGCATGAAAGTCCGCACGCTGAACCGGCCGGTCCGTGTATTTTTGAGTACGTGTATTTTGCCCGGCCAGACTCCATGCTGGATGACATTTCGGTCTACAAGGCTCGTCTGAGAATGGGGCAGGCGCTGGCACGCAAGATTCTCAGAGAGTGGCCGGAACATGATATCGACGTGGTTATTCCCGTACCTGATACCAGTCGCACCGCGGCCCTGCCACTGGCCTATGATCTCAAGGTTAAATATCGTGAGGGGTTCATCAAGAACAGGTACATAGGCCGTACATTCATCATGCCTGGTCAGGCACTACGTAAGCGCTCGGTAAGGCAAAAATTAAACGCCATCGCCCTGGAGTTTCGTAACAAGAATGTATTGCTGGTGGACGATTCCATAGTAAGGGGTACGACATCGAGGCAAATTATCCAAATGGCGAGGGAGGCTGGCGCACGAAAGGTCTATTTTGCCTCGGCATCTCCGCCCGTACGCCATCCGAACATATACGGCATAGACATGCCGGCACCCACGGAGTTGATCGCAAACGGACGTGATGAAAAACAAATTGAGCAGGAGCTTGGCGCAGACCGGCTAATTTACCAGGGGCTGGATGATTTGATAGATGCCTGCAGGGAAGGAAATGCGCGAATAAATCGCTTTGACACTTCATGTTTTTCCGGCGAGTATGTCACCGGGGTGGACACTGCTTATCTGGATGATTTAAAGGTGAGACGCTCCGATCAGGCCAAACTTGCAAAACAGCAAACAGAAGTTGCGGCCTGCCAGACCTGAATGCCGCATTGTGGACGGATAATCTGAGACCCGATTTTATGACTCGTATCTATAATTTTTGCGCTGGTCCGGCGACCCTGCCTTTGGCGGTACTGGAGCAAGCCCGGGAAGAACTGCTGAACTACCGTGGGTCGGGTATGTCGGTAATGGAAATCTCTCACCGCAGTGCTACGTTTGACGAACTGGCAGACAGCACAGAGGCCTGTCTCAGACGCTTATTATCAGTGGGCGATGATTACGCCTTGTTATTTCTCGCCGGAGGGGCAACGACACAGTTTGCCCAGGTTCCATTGAACCTGGCGTCCTCAGACCTTCCCGGAGCTTATGTTGTCAGCGGCAGCTGGAGCAAGAAAGCCTATGCTATTGCGCAACGGCTGGGCCTGGCACATCTGGCTGCCAGCAGTGAAGACTCGGGTTTTAAATCGATTCCGTCGGAAACCGAGTGGCGATTCGATGAGCCCTGCGCTTACCTGCATTATGTCAGCAATGAGACCATTTCAGGTGTTCAGTTCCAACAACCGCCAGGAACCACCCAGGACCTGGTTGCCGACATGTCGTCCGACTTACTGTCGAGACCTGTGGAAGTGGATAAGTTTGCTGCCATTTACGCTGGCGCACAAAAGAACCTCGGCCAGGCCGGTATCACGCTGGTTATTGTTCGCAAGGACCTGTTGCGGGATCTTCCCATGGCCGTACCCGCTCTGCAATCGTGGAAACTACAGTTTCAGAAAGGCTCACGTCTCAATACGCCACCGACTTTCGCCTGGTACATGGCAGGTTTGGTGTTTGGCTGGATCGAAGCGCAGGGTGGGGTAAGGCAGATGGCTGAACTCAACCAGAGAAAGGCAGATGCGCTGTATGGCTACCTTGATCAAAGTGCATTCTATCTCAATGACATAGCCACTGAATTTCGTTCAAGCATGAATGTACCCTTTAAGATAATGGATGAGACCTTGCATGCGAGGTTTATAGCCGAGGCCGAGGCTGCAGGTTTGAGCAGTCTCAAAGGACATCGTTCGGTGGGTGGTATGCGTGCCAGTATTTATAACGCAATGCCAATTGAAGGCATCCAGGCCCTGCTTTCTTTTATGACAGAGTTTGAAAGTAGTGCAGGCTGATGAGTGACAGGAAAAATACCAAAGGATCTGAAACCGGTGTGGAATTAGGCGACGTTCGGGAGAAAATTGATGCACTGGATGCCAAGATCCAGGCATTGATCAGCGAGCGAGCAGGTCTCGCCGGGGCGGTTCGCGAGTCAAAGGGTTCCCTCGATAATGCGGTGGATTATTACCGTCCCGAGCGCGAAGCAGAGGTTCTCAGGGGCGTGCGCGAACGAAATAGGGGGCCAATCAGTGATACTGAAATGCTCCGGTTATTCAGGGAAATCATGTCGGTTTGTCTGGCCCAGCAGGAGCCTTTGAAAATTGCTTACCTGGGACCAGAAGGGACATTTACCCAGCAAGCTGTAAATCTTCATTTCGGGCATTCCGTGAGGGCGCTGGCCGTGGGAGGGCTTGATGATGTTTTCTCGCAAGTAGAGATCGCCGAGGCGGACTTTGGCGTCGTTCCAGTAGAAAACTCCTCCCAGGGAATTGTCAGTCATACACTGGACAGGTTTGTCGAATCAGATTTGAGGATTTGCGGTGAAATTGAAATGACCGTTCATCATAACCTGCTAACCCTGGCGAAATCTTTGAGCGGTGTTGAACGAATCTATTCCCATCAGCAATCCCTGTCACAGTGTAAGCGCTGGATTCATGAGCACTTACCCGCAGCCGAGTGCATAGCGGTCAGCAGTAACGCAGAGGCAGCCAGGCGGGTGCGACAGATACCTGATGCGGCCGCTATTTCCAGTGAGTCGGCCGCTGAGATTTATGGTGTACCGGTACTGTTTGCGCATATTGAAGACAGCCGCGATAACGCCACGCGCTTCCTGGTCATCGGCAGAGAGTTGCTGGCGTCCTCGGGTGATGATAAGACCACCCTGTTATTGGCAGGTGAGGAGGTCGCCGGTGATTTACATGGACTATTAACGCCACTGGCACGTCATTCCTTGAATATGACCCGGATAGAGTCGCGACCATCAAGTACCGCCAGATGGAAGTACGTGTTTTTTATCGACATTGACGGTCACGCAGAAACAGAACCTCTGAAAACGGCACTGGCAGAGATGCAAAAACTGAGCAGCTTGACTCGGGTGCTGGGTTCTTATCCAAAGGCGATTGTGAGCCGCCAGGTGGCGGAAGACAAGGCAGACAGTGCGTGATCCTGAAGGTTGAACCGATGGGGTCGGCTTTGCTGGGTGAGGTCGATTCGCCGGGTGACAAGTCTATCAGTCATCGGGCACTGATATTCGCCAGTCTGGCCGAAGGACGTTCCGAATTGAGTGGTCTGCTTGAAAGTGAGGATACGCTGGCCACCTCGAGGGCTTGTGAACAGTTGGGTGCAAAAATAGAGCGTCGCGGCGAAAGAACTTTTATCAGCGGTTTGGGCGGGGTGTTGAAACGGCCACCCACTGGTTTTCTCGAAATGGGAAATTCCGGCACCGCCATACGTCTGCTTGCCGGCGTGTTATGTGGTCAGGGTTTTAGCACTACACTGAGTGGTGATACGTCACTGAATCGCCGGCCGATGCGACGGGTGGTCGAGCCACTGACCCTGATGGGTGCGGATATCAGATCCACCGGTCAGGGGACGGCGCCGTTGGTGGTCAATGTCTGTGCCGGGTTAACAGGGATAGAGTATGCATCCCCGGTGGCCAGCGCACAGATCAAGTCCTGTGTGCTGCTGGCGGGATTATTTGCCAGCGGTGTCACCCGTGTAACTGAACCTCGTTTGAGTCGTGATCATACCGAACGCATGTTACCGGTATTTGGTGTAGACATGCCGGGACCGTGTAGCGTGACCGGTGGGTCCAGGCTGAAAGCCGCTGACTTCACCGTGCCGGGGGACGTCTCCTCAGCAGTATTTCCTCTGGCCGCAGCGGCCATGATGACGGGTTCAAAGGTCATTTCATTGCAGACTGGACTTAACCCTACCCGTGTTGGTTTTCTCCGCTGTCTGGAAGAAATGGGTGCACAGCTGGAGATTGTAAAACACACTTTTCCGGGTACAGAGCCGGTGGGTGATATTCAAGTGACCTTCAACGATCGCCTGCAGGCTATTGACGTACCGGAAACCAGGGTTCCGGAGATGATCGATGAATTGCCCTTGCTGATGGCAGTAGCGGCCACAGCCGAGGGTGTGTCGCGTATACGCGGGGCCGCAGAACTGAGGGTAAAGGAAAGTGACCGTCTGGCAGTGATGGCAAGCGGCTTGCGCGCACTGGGTGTGGAATTGGTGGAGTATCCTGATGGAATGGACATCAAAGGTGGAAGTATTTCAGGCGGGTGTGTGGACGCCGCCGGAGATCACCGTTGTGCCATGTCGCTCGCCTTGCTGGGTCTTGTTGCTACGGGCTCCGTCAAGGTTGACAATGCGGAGTACATTGCGACCTCGTACCCGGAATTCAGCGCGGACATGAACCGTCTTGGTGCAAGTATGCGAATGGACACGGATGGGTTGCAAAGGCCGGCGTCATGACCAGGTCCAAGCTTTCCAGCGGGAACGATTCCGGACTGGACGTACCCGTCATTGCAATTGATGGTCCCGGAGGATCCGGTAAGGGCACGATATCAATCCGGTTGGCGAAGCATCTCGGTTGGAATTTTCTAGACAGTGGTGCACTTTACCGATTGACTGCACTGGCAGTACTGAAAAACCAGATATCACTGGATAACGAAGCCGCGCTGGGGAAGACGGCAGCCGGTCTTGACATTCGATTTGAGTCGACCGGTAGCGGCGTCGTAGCCCGCCTTGATGGTGAGGACGTTGGTGACTGCCTGCGGCTTGAAAAGACGGGAATCATTGCCTCCAGGATTGCGGCCATACCCGTTGTCAGATTGGCTTTGACCGGACGGCAAAGACACTTCCGGCAAGCTCCCGGGCTGGTGGCTGATGGCAGGGATATGGGAACAGTAATTTTTCCGGACGCCATTTTGAAGATTTTTCTCACGGCGAGTGATGAATGTCGTGCCCGGCGGCGACATAAGCAGTTGAAAGAAAAAGGAGAAAGTGTTAATCTCTCGCGCCTTTTCAGGGAGATCAAAGCGCGTGATTCGCGTGATCAATCACGTGACATTTCTCCGCTTAGACCTGCCGAAGATGCAGTGATTATTGATTCTACTGACTTAAACCTTGAAGAAGTATTCAGTAAAATTGTTAAGTTAGTTTAAGTTTATAAGTTAATATTTTGAAATATAACGATATAATCGTGCTGCTTATTGATAGGCAGTAAACTTTTAACCGGCGTTTCCAACGCCATAACAAGACAGGTGGATGTTTTGCTCTCATGCAAAATGTCTGTGGGATTAAACCAATGACCGAAAGTTTCGCTGAATTATTTGAACAAAGCCTCGCTATAAACAACCTGAGACCCGGCACCATCATTACCGGCACAGTGGTCGAGATCAGGGACGACGCTGTCGTCGTCAATGCCGGACTCAAATCAGAGGGTATCGTACCCATTTATCAATTCCGTTCTCTTGATGGAGAGTTGGAGGTAGAAGTGGGTGACAGCGTGGAAGTTTCGCTGGAAGCCGTTGAAGATGGTTATGGTGAGACCCGCCTGTCTCGTGAAAAGGCCAAACGTGCGATGGTTTGGGACAAACTGGAAAGCGCCTTTGAGGGCGAAGATATCGTACAGGGCAAAATCAGTGGAAAAGTCAAAGGTGGCTTTACGGTTGATATCAATGACATTCGTGCATTCTTGCCAGGATCACTGGTTGATGTACGCCCGGTGCGGGATCCCGCTTATCTTGAAGGCAAGGACCTGGATTTCAAGATTATCAAACTGGACCGCAAGCGTAACAATGTCGTAGTTTCGCGCCGTGCGGTTGTTGAACTTGAATTCAGCGCAGAACGTGAGCAATTGCTGGAACGTCTGGAAGAGG
Organism: Gammaproteobacteria bacterium; assembly: GCA_021772915.1. GTDB lineage: Bacteria > Pseudomonadota > Gammaproteobacteria > Xanthomonadales > SZUA-36 > SZUA-36. Next base: position 168,263 of record JAJFLB010000053.1, read on the forward strand.
GTGTCATTGTTAAAGGTGTTGTCAAAAATCTCACCGATTACGGCGCATTTATCGACCTCGGTGGTATCGATGGCCTGTTGCATATTACCGATATGGCCTGGAAGCGCGTCCGTCACCCATCAGAAGTGGTCAACGTTGGCGATGAACTTGAAGTTCGCGTGCTGCGTTTTGATCGCGAGCGCAATCGGGTTTCGCTGGGTCTGAAGCAGTTGGGCGATGACCCGTGGAGCGATCTTGCACGTCGTTACCCGGTGGGCGCACGGCTGTTTGGACACGTATCAAACATCACCGACTACGGTTGTTTTGTTGAAATCGAAGATGGTGTTGAAGGCTTGGTTCATGTCTCAGAAATGGATTGGACCAACAAGAATGTCAACCCGGCCAAGGTTGTTCAGACCGGGGATGAAATTGAAGTCATGGTGCTTGAGATCGACGAAGAACGTCGGCGTATTTCATTGGGCATGAAGCAATGTGCGGCCAATCCCTGGGATGCTTTTGCGGCGACCCACAATAAGGGCGACCGGGTCACGGGTGCGATTAAGTCCATCACTGATTTTGGCATCTTTATCGGTCTCAGTGGTGGTATCGACGGATTGGTCCACCTGTCTGACATCTCGTGGCTAACGCCAGGAGAGGAGTCCGTACGCAACTTTAACAAAGGTGAAGAAGTTGAAGCCGTGGTGCTGGCTGTTGATCCCGAGCGCGAACGCATCTCTCTGGGGCTCAAGCAACTGGATCAGGATCCGTTTGCTACCTTCATGGCAGAGCACCCACGTGGCAGTCAGGTCAAAGGCATTGTCAAGGAAGTCGATGAACGTGGTGCAGTGATCGAGTTGGTTGACGGCGTGGAAGGGTATCTGCGTGCGTCAGATATTAAGAAGGAGCGCGTGGAAGATGCAAGTAAGGAACTTGCAGTTGGAGACGAAATTGAGGCCAAGTTTATCAGTCTTGACCGCAAGAACCGCAGTTTGTCCCTGTCTATTCGTGCTCTGGAGGACGAAGAATTGGCCGAAGCACTTGAAGAGTATCACGATAAAAACGCGGCCAGCGGTATGACTTCACTGGGTGAATTGCTCAAAGAGCAGCTCGATCAGGATAGTTGAGCCAGGACATGGGCGAGTCAAAACGAGTCGCCCGTTAAGTTTTTAGGTTAAGATACCCTTGGAACAAAAAGCAAGGATTACAATGACCAAATCAGAATTGATCGACCGTCTTGCAGAAGTACAGCAGCACCTTGCACATCTGGATGTTGAGCTGGGTGTCAAGTCCATTCTCGAGCAAATGAGCTTCTCGCTTTCATCGGGCGAACGTATTGAAATAAGGGGCTTCGGAAGTTTCTCACTACACTACCGGGCACCAAGGATGGGTCGTAATCCAAAAAGTGGTGAGGCGGTCTCTTTGCCCGGAAAGCACGTGCCGCACTTTAAACCTGGCAAGTCTTTACGTGAGCGGGTAAACAATATTTCCTGATCAAAGCCCCGGACCGGTGATGTCGTGAAAAAGACGGGCTTAATCCTGATGGCGGTTGCAGCCACAGTGGCCGGATTACTTGTCGGCACACTAAATTCTGCTTCCGTCAATGTAGACCTGCTCTGGTTTCAGTTAGAGCTCCCCTTGGGTTTGACAATTCTATCCGGCTTTTCGCTGGGTCTTGTGGTTGGTATCAGTATGATTTACATGGCCCGTATTGTGCCGTTGCGGTTGCAGTTACGTAAGGCCAGAACCGCGTTGCTCAAGAAAAATGAGCTCGCTCAGGACAAACTCGAACCAAACACGCCGGATGCCTGAAGTACTGTTGTTTGTGTTGATTCCGGTGGCCGCCTGGGGGGGCTGGGTGCTGGCTAAAGGCACAGCCAGCAGAGGTGAAAACGAGCGTAACCACAAATTCAGTCATCGTTACTTTCAGGGTCTGAATTACCTGTTGGACGAGCAGCCCGATAAAGCCATCGCTGTTTTTATCGAGATGGCGGAAGTTAACGCCGACACAGTCGAAACACATCTTGCACTTGGCAACCTGTTCAGACGTCGAGGCGAGGTTGAGCGCGCCATCCGAATCCACCAGAACATCATATCCAAACCGGGCCTGGATGAGCCACAAAAGACGCGCGCTTTGCTTGCTCTGGGCGAAGACTACATGCGTGCAGGTCTATTCGACCGTGCAGAACGCTTGTTCAATGAGCTGACTGAGCGTGAATCCCATGCCCCTTCGGCGTTGCGGCACTTGCTGGATATCTATCAGCAGGAAAGGGATTGGGAAAAAGCGCTGCAACAGGCGCGAAAACTTGAATCGGTCACCGATCAGAAAATGGGTCTGGTCATGTCACATTTTTGTTGTGAAATGGCGGAGGTCGATTTGAAAGCGGACAAGCCGGCAGCAGCCCGAAAACAGTTACGCCAGGCCAAGCGTTATTTTCCTGAAAGTATTCGTGCGAGATTCATACTGGCCCGGATCGCAGAACAACAGGATATGCTTACTGAGGCATTGGGTGTTTATGAAGAAATTGCAGAAATGGACGTGGAGTATATCCACGACATTTTGCAGACTTATTTGAGGTGTGCAGAAAGTGTTGGTGAGATTCCCCGGGCATTGAAACAATTGGGAAATTGGGCGCAGCAGTATGACGGTGTCAGTTTGTTGCTGGCACAAACACGGGCAACCAGGGATGAGGAAGGGTTGGAGGCTGCCACCCACTATCTGGCCGAAGCATTGACTGAGCGTCCATCAGTAAAAGGACTTGATCATCTGATTGAACTAAAACTTGAAGGTGGGCCGTCAAGCGATTCGGGCGACAAAATACTGCGGGCTGTTGCACAGAAACTGCTGGCGCGGCAACCGTCCTACCGTTGCACGCACTGCGGCTACGCCGGCCACAGTCATCATTGGCAATGTCCCAGTTGCAAACACTGGAGCACGACACGGATTATTCGTGGTGTACTGGGTGAGTAAACGATGAGCCCTGTTGCCATGGAGGGGCAGTTGTTTCCAGCCTGGATTGTGACCGGTATTTTTGCCGGCTTGTTAAGTTACTTTGGTTGCAAAGGAGCAATGTTGTTGGCTAGTTGGTCCGGAATGATTGTACAACCCGGTGATCGTCAAAGTCATGGTGAAGCGACGCCAACGGGGGGCGGGCTGGGGCTGGTAGCCAGCACCATAATAACGGCTATGTTGGTTCAAATTTATTTCCCACTGCCAGTATTCTGGTGGCAAGGCGTTCTCCCCGGAGTGGTGGTACTCACGATTATTGGATGGCTTGACGATCGGCGGCCCGTTTCTTCACTTTTGCGTTTGTTGGTTCAGCTTGCAGTCAGTCTGTGGTTGATAGGCTTCGTCTGCTCTCAGGTTGACCTGTATTCACTATTGTGGTGTGTAAACGGCGTCCTGGCAGTCCTCTGGGTGATGAACCTATATAATTTTATGGATGGAAGCAACGGCATGGCAGGATTTCAGGGTGTATTCTCTGGTCTCGTGCTGGGTTTTTTCTTCTACCTTGATAATCAATATTCGATGACCCTGTTGTCTACGGCTGTGGCCGCCGCCTGCGCCGGTTTTTTGCCGTTGAACTTCCCACGGGCAAAAATATTCATGGGCGACGTGGCCAGTGTGCCCCTGGGATTTATTTTCGCGTCGCTGGCAATTTACGGAATATTGTCCGGTGCGTTGGGACTGGCTTCTTCGCTGCTCGTCATGTCCGTGTTTTTCGTGGACACAACTCTGACACTGTTGGCAAGGGCAATCAGGGGGGAGCGGTGGTATACTGCTCATAATCAACATGTTTATCAAAGACTGATCGCCAAAGGATGGTCGCATAGTCGTGTGCTGGTGGCGTATCAGATAACAAATTTGGTGTTGGTGTTGCCAGCCATTGTACTGGCAGAAATTTATCCAGCGAACGCTGTATTGATCGTAGGGTCTGCATTGCTGGCGCTTTCGGCATGCTGGTATTCAACAAACCTGAAGCTGGACGCACTTGGAGTCGGGGAGACGGAATGAAGCGGATTATCGACATCGTGCGCCATCCGCGTGCGGCCGTGGTGGGTCATGATCTTTTCATGGTCCTTGTCGCCTGGCTTGCCGTGATTTGGTTAATCGCGCGTACCTCCACAGCCGCGCTGAATTTTGATTCGTCTTTAGTTACAGAACTTCTCATCCTCCTCATTTTGCAGGGAAGTGTTTTGAAAGCCACTGGTCTATACAAGGGTCTTTGGAGGTTTGCCAGTTTTCAGGACATGTGGAATATAGCGCGTGCATCAATCTTCGGTGTAGTGTCGGTCGCCGTCGCGGTCGCATTGACGCGTGGATTTTCTTCCGGCGTTTGGATTCCCACCATCTTTGTGTATCCGGCACTGTTGTTTATTTTGCTGGGCTTACCCAGGATGTGTTACCGCTTATGGAAAGACTCCCGCTTACCGGCTGCTGTCTCGGGTAAGGGTCTTAAACGCGTGGTAATCCTTGGTGCGGGACGTTCTGGTGCACTGCTTGAAAGGGAATTACGTCATCGTGGTGGTTTTGATGTTGTCGGGTTTCTGGATGATGACAAGCGCTTGAGGGGCGCGCAGGTTCACGGTATTCCGGTGCTTTCCCCGATTGAACAATTACCAAGAGTTGGCGCAGATTATCAGGTCGACCTGGCAATTATCGCCATGCCTTCCGCCAGCAATCAGCAAATGCAACGTATTGTTGAAATCTGTGAATTGAGTGAAGTCGATTTTCGCACCCTGCCAACCTTGCAGGACCTTGGGTCAAAGGCGACCAGGATCAGCGACCTGAAAAAGGTTGTGATTGATGATTTGCTGGGACGAGATCCGATTTCTCTGGAGTGGGAATCCATACGTGAAGGTCTGGTTGGTAAACGTGTAATGATAACCGGCGGTGGTGGTTCGATTGGTTCGGAGCTCTGTCGGCAAATCGCCCGTTTGAATCCGGTAGAACTCATTGTAATAGATCACAGTGAATACTCATTGTATAAGATCGACCACGAGTTACGCAGTGATTTTCAGGACCTCGTATTTTACTCAGTGCTGGGAGATATATGTGACCCGGCCACAGTTGAGAAAGTGGTTGGTGAGTACAGGCCAGACATGATTTTCCACGCAGCTGCCTACAAGCACCTGCCAATTCTGCAGACCCAAATTCGGGAGGCTTTTCGTAATAACGTACTTGGAACCATGCGGGTGGCGGAGGCGGCTGAGCGACACGGTGTGGGCACATTTGTATTGATCTCTACAGACAAAGCGGTTAATCCTGCCAATGTTATGGGCGCCACCAAACGGGTGGCCGAAATGTACTGCCAAAATATGAACGCCCGCTCACAAACCTGTTTCATAACTGTGCGCTTCGGCAATGTGCTCAATTCAAATGGCAGTGTGGTGCCACTGTTCCAGGAGCAAATCGCCAAGGGCGGTCCGGTCACGGTCACCCATCCCGAGATCTCCCGGTATTTCATGACCATTTCTGAAGCCAGTCAATTGATCATGCAGGCCGCTGTGCTTGGCAGTGGTGGGGAAATCTACGTTCTTGATATGGGAGAGCCAGTTAATATTACCTATTTGGCTGAACACCTGATTCGCCTTGCAGGCAAAGAACCGGGACGGGATATCCAGATTATTTATACGGGCTTGCGTCCGGGTGAAAAGCTGTTTGAGCAATTGTTTCATGAACTCGAACCCTACGAAAAAACCGCACACGAAAAGATCTTGTTGGCCCACCCACGTGAAGCCAACTGGGATGAGTTGCGTGCTGAATTGAGAAGTTCAGAACTGGCGGTCAGACGTTATGACACCAAGAATTTGCGACATCAGTTGTTACGTTTGGTGCCGGAGTTAGCCAAATCCGGTCTGAGCACCGAACCCGCCAAGGTTGTTTCCATCCACCGCAGTAGTAATTAGTGTAATGAAATACGCGCCCGTCAGGAAAGCCGTATTTCCTGTGGCCGGTCTTGGTACCCGGTTTCTGCCAGCTACCAAGTCAATCCCCAAAGAAATGCTTCCTATTGTTGACAAGCCGCTGATCCAGTATGCGGTGGAAGAGGCCGTTGAGGCCGGAATTGAAACCCTGGTATTTGTTGTCAATCACAAGAAAATGGCGATTTTAGAGCACTTTGACGAAGATGCAGACCTGCAGTCTCACCTGCTGGTGCAGGGGAAGCACGATCTGCACGCTCAAATTCGAGACATTATTCCCTCAAGCGTATCAACCGCTCATGTAATACAGGAAGAGGCGTTGGGCCTGGGGCATGCGGTGTGGTGCGCAAAGTCTCTGGTAGGTGATGAGCCGTTCGCAGTGCTGTTGGCTGATGATTTAATTCGCTCCCCCGCCACCGGCTGCTTGAAGCAAATGGTGGATGCGTACCGGGCCACAGGTGTGGGCAGTATTGGGGTCGAGAAAATTCCTGCTGCGATGACCGACCGTTATGGCATTGTCTCAGTGCAAGCTGACGCAAAGGGACGGGATTATATTCATGCGATCGTGGAAAAACCTGCGCCGGATGTCGCACCCTCCAGGCTGGGTGTCGTGGGCCGCTATATCCTGCCAGGAGAAATTTTCGGGTTGCTCGAGTCCGTCCGTGCCGGCGTCGGTGGTGAGATTCAGCTCACCGACGCAATTGCCGCCCTGCTCGAAAATGAGCAATTGCTGGCCCATGCTTTTGAGGGGATACGTTACGACTGTGGCAGTCGTCAGGGGTTTATCAGGGCAACCGTGGATTACGCACTGGGCCACGACGATTTACGTGACAGCCTGCTGGAATATTTCGCCACACTGGTATGAACCACGATAATGATAGTGTCAGCAGCCCCCAAGTGGTCCGGACACCGCGTGATTGGCCTCAAGGTGAGGTCGTACATTTCGAACACAACTCAAAAGTGTTGCGGGGCAATATCTGGACTGACCCGACAAAACGGGATTTTTGTGTCTATTTGCCACCGGGGTACTCCGAGGTAGACGGGGCCTATGTCAGTTTGTGGGATTTTGCAGGTTTCACCAATGCTGGTCCGGGCCATCTGAACTGGAAGAACCAGGGTGAAAATCTGCCGCAGAGGTTAGACCGCCTGATCGGCAGCGGAAAAATGCCACCAGTGGTTGTGCCTATGCCGGATTGTTACAACTCACTGGGTGGAAATCAGTACATCAATTCTGCTGCGGTTGGCCAGTATGCTGATTATGTGGTGACAGAGTTGGTCCCATACCTCTCGGAGCACGTTAATGTCAGGACTGACCGTCAAGGTCGGGGTGTTTTCGGAAAATCTTCTGGTGGCTATGGTGCTCTGGTTCACGCCATGTACTACCCTGAAACCTGGGGTGGGGTGGCTTCACATGCCGGGGATATGGGTTTTGACTGGGTCTATCGGCCAGAGTTTCCCCGTGCGGCCGCAGTGCTGGCGGCATCAGGGCGTGACCCTTACTGTTTCCTGAAGAAGTTCTGGAGCAAAAAGCATCCCGGATCAGCAGATTACTCCACCCTGATGATCTTGGCCATGGCGGCCAGTTATGATCCTGGTGACAGTGCGGAAACCGCCATTCAATTGCCATTTGATCTGCATACCTGTGAGCTGGATGACGATCGTTGGAGTCAGTGGCTGCGTCACGACCCGCTGAACCTGCTGGAAACACACGTTGAGCATCTTGCGGCTCTGGAAATGCTCTACATTGATGTGGGCACACGTGACCAGTACAACATTCAGTACGGAGCCCGCAGCTTCGTCGCCAAGCTTGAAAAGCTTGGCGTGGGACACCATTTTGAGGAGTTCGACGGTACCCACTCTGGTATGGACTGGCGTCTGGACGCTTCACTGCCGATGCTTGCCAAAGCGCTATACTCAGACTGAAAGTACCATCAATCACAATACAGTACATCAACAGCAAGCCATAGGATTCGAATGATCGAAATTACCGAAAGCGCTCAGGAGTATTTTGCCAGGCTAATATCACAGCAGGATATGGATGACGTCGGTCTGCATTTGTCGGTACTCAAACCGGGTACACCAAGCGCCGAATGTGACCTGCACTTCCACGTACCAAATGCCGCTGGTGAACCAAACCAGGAATTCAGTTACGCAAAATTCAAGCTTTACGTTCCGACAAGCAGTGAACGCTGGCTTGATGATGCAAAAATAGATTTTGAGGAATCTGAGACCGGTGGCCAGTTAACAATAAAGGCACCGGGCATCAAAGGCAGTATGCCGGACGACTCGGCAGACCTGGCAGAGAAAGTCACCTGGCTGCTGGATGCAGAAATCAATCCGGGTCTTGCGTCGCACGGTGGAGTAGTCGGTCTTGAGACGATAACCCCTGAAAATGAAGTTGTATTACGTTTTGGCGGTGGTTGCCACGGTTGCGGAATGGTCAATGTTACGCTGCAGGAAGGTATTGAGAAAACGCTCAAAGAGCACTTTCCGGAAGTGACCGCGGTTATTGATGCCACTGACCACAGTAGTGGTGATAATCCTTACTACAAATAGCAGCGGCTGAAGACGGCAACTCCGTGACCTATCAACCCATTAATTTCAACGACAAGTTTGACAAGTTCTCTGACCAATGGGCTCCTCGAGTCATTGCCGAGCTAAATGACTATCAATTCAAGCTCGCCAAGATTGAGGGCGACTTTGTCTGGCACGCGCACGCGGACACGGATGAGGCATTTCTTGTTCTTGAAGGAAAAATGACCATAGAGTTCCGGGACGGTTGTGTCGAGCTGGAAGCGGGCGAAATGTTCGTGGTTGCCAAAGGTGTGGAGCACAAGCCGGTTGCACAAGCCGAGTGCAAGGTCTTAATTATCGAGCCCCGCGATGTCATAAACACTGGCAATACAGGGGGTAAGCTGACCGCCGATAATGGTGTCTGGGTCTAGAACGTTTGTTTGTGTCACTCCCGGTCAGTCACATCAGGCCCTGACTTTCGTTACAAGCAGGGTGCCGAGCCCGATAACGAAGAGTGACAAATAAGGTTCAAAGGGCCAGTACGGCAACCACAGCACAAGATCTGCAGACCACTTCGGGACTGTCAAAAAAGCGGTAACAGCCTTTTGCCAATACAGACCGGATGCAGAGACAAAAAGACCGAAGGTGATAAGGGCGCTGCCCAATAGCGTCAGTGCGAATGGTGTACTTCTCTCTGACACATTTTTCTTTGCCGCCTGTTGACGTTTTTTGCCCCAGGCCGCAATTCTCAGCGCGAACGCGATGAAACCGCTCCAATAGAACACATAGTCAATCGGCTGCGGGTTCTCATAGTAGGAAAGGTTCCACCAATAAACGCTAAAAGGATAAGCCCATAGAAAATAAATACTACTCTTGTGGAGCAACTTCCACTGCTTTGGATTCAAATGTTTGCGACCGAAGTTGAATGATGTCACCACCATGGCGGTAAGGAAGATATAGCCGATGCTCCCTTCCAGTTCGTCACGGAGCAAGTAGACGTCTTTGAAGTAGTCCTCACGGAAGAAGTTTGACATGATGAAAATGAACGTGCCTTGCCATGCCATCGCAACTGCAAAGCACATTCCGATATATTTCCGGTTGCGCAGCAACCACACCGGGAGCGGGCCGGGAATCAGTATCTGGACCGAAGATGCGGCGACCACCAGAAATATGATAGGCACCGCCCAGCGTACGGAAAACTGAATCATCTCCGACACACCGGCCCCGGTGGACATGTCGGTCCCCAGCGTGGCGATGACCATGACGATGGACATCGGAGTAGAAATAAGCCAGAACAATCTCCACCCGTTAATGGCTTTATTTTTCAGTACTAACTTCAGATCAAGGTTCATATGTTCCTAATCACCTGCAATAACGGATGCGGGGTGATTCTCTCACTCTGGGCGTGCAAGGTCGACCTCCTCGGCAGACCAGGAATGCACCGGCTTATCGGATGCGTTGGCTGCGGTTCATGGTAGAATTTCTGTATGTCAGGTTCCTTGAAAATGTGGTTGCGTCACGCACTCAATACTGCCATTGCCCTTACGCCCTGGTTGATTTCCATGTACACACTCTACTGGCTTGACTTTGGTGAAATCTGGACCAGCGAAACCGCGCATCGCGGCAAGATATCCGTTGTAATTCTTGCGGTTGGAATGGCGTTGTCATTTTTTGTCCAATCTCATTTCTCGAAACGTGAACAGTAATAACAAAGAGACCTGCCAGCGTTAGGACTATGAAACAGAAAGTGCGCTCCCACTGCTGTCCCACTTAATTCAACGAAGGGTCGCTGTGGTGGGTATCTGCTGCCAGGACACGCTGTGAACACCTGGCCCAGGCCAGCCTCTCGACCGGTTCCCGGTCTCACCTTCTCCTTGTGCGCTCGGTCGCGACCTCCCTGTCGCTCATGGTCCTGACAGCAGATACCCACCACAGCTCATGTCCGTGAGGCCGTAGAACCAACTGACATCGAAGCATCTGGCATGCACTACAACCCGTTCCAGCCACGGGAGTGTGGGGTCTTGTCTCAGGGACCGTGAGCGACAAGGAAGTCGCGACCGAATCCCCATGGAGGGGTTTATGATGTGTCCTGAGGCAAGACTCCGCATTCCCGTGGCGAGCCGAAGCCATGTCCACGTTAACCCCCTAACCCACAGTCATAGTCATAGCTTCATTTCTGCACAGAACTCTCAGATTATGTGGGACAGCAGTGGGAGCGCACTTTTTTTAAACCCCTTTGTGTTTACCATTCCTGGCGCATGAACTCAGCAAAAATCCCGCGAGCGGGTTTCCAGACCTTGCACCAAATTGTCAAAATCGTGCAACCGTCGGGCGATCAGGTGATAAACCTCACCGTCACTTTCCATCACCCCGTCTACGGCGAGCAATGAGGTGTTGAGGATAATGTTGCGCTGGCGTTCCCACAGACGTTGCCAGATCACCACGTTGACGTAACCGGTCTCATCTTCCAGGGTCAGAAAGATGGTGCCGTTGGCGGTCATTGGGCGTTGGCGCATGGTGATTATCCCGCAGGCACGTGCATGGCTGCCGTGCTTCAATTGCAGCAACTGCTGTGCGGTCCTGACTCGCCGGTGGCGCAAAGTACGGCGTATCAACGCCACGGGGTGGCGACCCAGGGTCAATCCGGTGGCAGCATAATCCGCTTTCAGATCATCGTCTTGTGTTGCGGGACGGATCGCGACTGCTTCATCTTTACATTCAATCTCTCGGAGTAGATCAACCGGTTGTTGTTCTGTTGCCGCCACCTGCCAGCGGGCACGGTGACGGTGGCCTGCAATCCCTCGCAACGCCGCAGCCTCTGCCAGTATCGCAAGTTCGCGTCGATTTAATTGTGCACGACTGCATAAATCCTGGGTGTTGTTAAAAGAACAACGACGACGGGCAGTACAGATACGTTCAGCAGCCTGTTGACCCAGTCCCTTGACCATACGCAGGCCAAGACGCAACTGCAGTTTGCTGTTGGCGTCAGGCTCCAGGGTACAATCCCAGGTGCTGTGGCGGATATCCACCGGCAGTACACTGACGCCATGACGTCGCACATCCTGTACCAACTGTGCGGGTTGGTAAAAACCCATGGGCTGTGAATTGAGCAGGGCACAGGTGAAAGCCGCAGGGTGGTGACACTTTAACCATGCGGATATATAGACCAGCAGGGCAAAACTGGCGGCGTGTGATTCGGGGAAGCCGTATTCGCCAAAACCCTTGATCTGCTCAAAAATCTGCTCAGCGAACTCGCGTTGGTAGCCCCGCTCCAACATACCGTTGACCAGTCGTTGGTGCATGTGTTCCATCCCGCCGCGCCGTGACCAGGCAGCCATTGAACGGCGTAGCGTGTCGGCCTCAGAGCCACTAAAGCCCGCGGCCATCATGGCAACCTGCATGACTTGCTCCTGGAAAATTGGCACCCCCAGTGTCCGCTCCAGTACTTTGCGCAAGGCTTTTGACGGGTAAACCACCTTTTCCAGACCACGCCTCCGCTGCAGGTAGGGGTGTACCATGTTCCCCTGGATGGGTCCCGGCCGGACAATGGCTACCTCGATGACCAGGTCATAGAAGCAGGCAGGTTTAAGCCGTGGCAACATGGCCATCTGCGCACGGGATTCAATCTGGAATACCCCGATGGTGTCGGCCTGCTGGATCATCCGGTAGGTCGCAGGGTCTTCGGCGGGTACATCAGTCAAACCCATGGAAGTGCCATGGAAATTATTTATCAGGTCCAGACAGCGATGAATGGCGCTTAGCATGCCCAGTGCCAGACAGTCCACTTTCAGCAGTCCCAGGGTTTCCAGATCTTCCTTGTCCCACTGGATAACAGTACGCTCGTTCATCGAGGCATTTTCCACCGGTACCAGCGAGGCCAGTGCGTTTTCAGAAATGACAAAGCCACCCACATGCTGAGACAGATGGCGGGGAAATCCAAGCAGGCTTTGCACCAGGTATAGCAGTTGCCGGACTTTCAGGTTGTTGACCGCAAACCCCTGCTCAGCCAGCCGGCTGGAAAAACGCTCTGGTTCATCCCACCACGACAGGTTACGGGCCAGTTGGTCGATCTGGCCAGGACTGAATTCCAGGGCTTTGCCAACATCACGGATGGCGCTGCGTGGCCGGTAGCTAATGACGGTCGCGGTGAGTGCGGCGCGTTCACGCCCGTACTTGCGGTAGATGTATTGAATGACCTCCTCACGGCGTTCGTGTTCAAAATCGACATCGATATCCGGTGGTTCATCACGTTCACGGGAGATGAAACGTTCAAACAGCATATTCATCCGTGCCGGGTCTACCGCGGTGATACCCAGGCAGAAGCAGACAGCGGAATTGGCTGCAGAGCCACGCCCCTGGCAAAGGATTTCCCGGCTGCGCGCAAACTGGACAATGTCATGCACGGTCAGAAAATAGGCTTCGTAACGTAATTCTGAAATCAGTACCAATTCACGTTCAATCTGCTGTCGCAGTATATTGTTGATGCCCTGCGGCCAGTGCTGTCGGATACCGGCTTCAGTCAGTGACCGCAGGTGTGCTGCACTGCTAATACCAGGTGGTACGACTTCGCGTGGGTATTGATAACGCAACTGATCCATGCCAAAACGACAACGCCGGGCAATGCGGACAGATTCTTCCAGCAATTCCGGGCGATATAGTTCTCCCAGACGACGGCGGCTGCGCAGATGCTGTTCACCGGAGGACAGGGCACGGTAACCCAGTTCCGGTAACGTGCAGGTATGGCGGATGGCGCTCAACAAGTCGTGCAGCATACGTCGTGTTCGAATGTGCATCTGCACGTCACCACAGGCAGTGAGCGGCAGCCCGGCTGCTTTTGCCATATCGATGAGTTGCGCCAGACGTGTATGGTCATCGTGTCTGAGTTTGAGACTGATGGCCAGCCAACTGCGTTCGGGGAAGTGTGAGGCAATCCAATGTGCGGTTAGTATGTCATCTTCCGGTAGCTTGTTATCGCTGTCTGGTAACCACAGTGCCAGGCAATGGTCGAGTTTGTTTTCAAAAACACTGTCGGGCAATTTATAACACCCCTTGGGGGCATCTCGGCGACCGCGGGTAATCAGGGTGCAAAGTTGCGCATAGCCTTGTTTATCCGTGGCCAGCAGTACCAGCCGGGAACCGTTTTCTAACCTGAACAGGCTACCGGCCAGTAACTCAATGGTCTGCCCCTGCTGCTGGCAACGCCGGACTTCTTCATAGGCACGCACGATACCGGCCAGCGAGCACTCATCGGTCAAAGCAATGGCTTCATATCCAAGTTCAGCTGCGCGTGCGATCAGTTCCTGCGGGTGTGAAGCACCATTGAGAAAGGTGAAATTACTGATACAGACCAGCTCTGCATAGTCATTGGTTCTGTGAGATGAACGCATACTGTATATATATACAGTAATCTGATCAAATGCAAGCTGACCCCAAGGCTGTCCCACTTGATTCAACGTAAGGTCGCCGGGGCGGGTACCTGCTTCCAGGACTCGCTGTGAACACTTGGCCCAGGCCAGCCTCTCGACCGGTTCCCGCTCTCACCTTCACCCTGTACGCTCGGTCGCGACCTCCTTGTCGCTCACGGTCCTGGCACCAGGTACCCACCCCAGCTTATTCCGTGAGGCCGTAGAACCTACCGCATCGAAGCATTGAGCGTTCACTACACCACCCTAGACAAGGGAGTACGGAGTCTTGTCTCAGGACCGTGAGCGACAAGGAAGTCGCGACCGAATCCCCATGGAAGGGTTCATGATGTGTCCTGAGGCAAGACTCCGTACTCTCTTGGCGAGTCGAAGCCACAGAACCCCCCAGAATAAGTGGGACAGCAATGAGCTGACCCGTAACGATTCACGCCTTTTACTTTGACGGTGTTTTAGTCCTGCAGGGCGACTCGACCAATCCGGTCATTGCCAAGTGAGCCAAGATATAAATAGCCGTCATATTCTTCTGCTGAAGTGATTTCTCTTAACCGCGTACCCGATGGGTCATGCAAGCTTTTGATAATATTTCCATCTTCATCAAGCGACAGAACAAATCCGTAATCAATCGGTTTGGGCTTTAGCCAATCCGGCAGTTTTGCTGACATATTCTTGAGCCAGGGTCGTGGGTGCATTTGGTCCACAGCGGGTAGCCTGAGTGTGGGCAGTGCTAACCAAAAACGGCCTTTGCGATTGCCCGAAATACCATCGGGAAAGCCAGGTAGATTATCGATGAAAATATCATGGGTGCCGGCTTTTTCACCTTTTAGCCAGTACCGGATAACACGGTATCGCCAGGTTTCACTAATGAGTACAAAGTCCTGGTGCTGCGAAAGCGCAACCCCGTTACTGAAATACATATTGTCGATCAGGGTCGTGGTGGTCTTGTTTGCCGGGTCATAGACCAGAAACCGGCCGTAAGGCCGAGTCTCCAGCAAGTCGAGTATATAGTTACCCTGGTTCCACTTGCTGGAAGCGTCCGTAAAATAGATTTTCCCGTCACGGGCAATATCAACATCATCGGGGAAACCAATGGGGGTATTGTCGACGCTAGTGGTCAGAACCGTGATTTCTCCTGCGGGACTGATTGCGAGCAATCCCTTGTAGGCGTCACACACGATCAGGTTATCACTACGGTCAAAGTGCAGGCCAAGTGGTCGGCCCCTGGTATCCACCCAGGTTTCAACTGTGCCGTCGGTCAATATCCGCTTGATAAAGCCATCCTGGGTACCCGCATAAACCCGGCCTTGTTGATCTACAGCAACGTCTTCCGGTCCGTAGACTTCGCCCATTGCCAGTAAGTCCGCCGCAACCAGGGAACTGTTAACTGCGGTAGGACCGGCCAGTGGCGGTGCGGTGGGTGGTTGCCAGGCAACAGAGTCCACGGGTGAGGGGTAGATAAACAGTATTGCCGTCGCCAATATGGAGATTGAGACAATTATGAGCAGAACTTTTTTCATCAATCGTAGTTTAAGACAAGGGAAGAGATCAGGTTGAACCAATTTTCTCCTTTAATCAACCTGACTCCATTTGGGGTACAATACGGCCTGTCCACCTTACGACATACGGGAACATGAGCCGACCTGACCAAGGCGGTTACACTTCCGGCAAAAATTCGGTGGATAAACAGGTTCTGTTTTATGGAGCCGTGACAGAAACATAATTTGCTTAAAGGACTTGATCCCCGGAGGACAGGTACCGTGATGCTTAACTACGCTATCGTGGGTGGCGGCAGACTTGCCCGTCATTTTTCACATTACTTTCACTTATTGGAAATCTCGCATACCTGCTGGGCACGTGACCGGTATTCGCCGTTCAATACCTACGCTTTGGCCGCCAATGAAAAACGCCTGAAGGAAACGATTGCCGGCGCGGACCGGGTTCTGTTGCTGGTTTCAGATAGCGCCATTGCGGAAGTGTTGAAACAGTATCCCCTGCTGCATGAGAAACAACTGATTCATTGTTCCGGCGCCTTGAGTTTTCCGGGTGTTGCAGGCGCACATCCGTTGATGACATTTGCCGATGACCTCTACGGTATTGAGGTATACGAATCCATACCGTTCATGGTGGAGTCCGGGCAAAGTTTCAGTGCATTATTTCCCGGACTTGCCAATCCCCACTTTGGAATTGAGGTGGAGCAAAAGGCGTTCTATCACGCCCTTTGTGTTATGGCCGGTAATTTTTCCCAGTTGCTCTGGAAGGGTGTTTCTGATCGGTTTGAGCAGCAACTGGAACTCCCGTCAGAAGCTCTGCATCCCTATCTTTCTCAGCTTGCCGACAATTTCTCTCGAGCACCTGAAACGGCACTGACCGGTCCGTTAACACGTCATGACCGGCAGACCATTGAGCGCAACCTGTCGTCACTGGAGGGAGACGCCCTGAAGGATGTGTACCAGTCTTTTGTCGACTTTTATGAAGACAGCAAA
The DNA here is from genome assembly GCA_021772915.1 of Gammaproteobacteria bacterium. GTDB lineage: Bacteria > Pseudomonadota > Gammaproteobacteria > Xanthomonadales > SZUA-36 > SZUA-36. The sequence goes on from JAJFLB010000053.1 coordinate 184,581, forward strand.
AACCATGATAACGCTTTGACCCAGACCCAAATGGAGCAGGTGTCGTGAACATGCTGGATTTCAAGACCCGCAAGGATCGCTCCGAAAAAATCGTCATGCTGACCTGCTATGACTACACGTCCGCACGGATCGTGCAGGATTCGGAGATCGATGTCATCCTGGTGGGTGACAGTGCGGCCATGGTGATGCACGGTCATGGCACGACCATACCGGCTGATGTCGACATGATGTGTCGACATATCGAAAGTGTCGGACGGGGTACCAGTGACAAATTCATCATCGGCGATATGCCGTTCTTGTCCTTTCGTCAATCGTTGGCGGACACCCTGCGGGCCGTAGACCGGGTGATGAAGGCCGGCGCCCATGCGATCAAGCTGGAGGGCATTGAGGGGAATGAGGAAACGATTGCGCATCTGGTCAGGTCCGGTGTTCCGGTTATGGGCCATCTGGGTCTGACGCCACAGGCAGTCAATCAATTGGGGGGCTATCGCGTGCAGGGCCGTGATGAAGACGCGGCGAGGATTATTCAGCGTGACGCGTTGGCCGTGGAGCAGGCGGGTTGTTTTTCAGTGGTATTGGAATGCGTACCGGAGCAACTGGCTAAAACCATCACGGATAGCCTGCAAATTCCCACCATTGGAATAGGCGCAGGGATGCATACGGATGGACAGGTGCTGGTGATGCAGGACCTGCTGGGGTTGTCAGCTGATTTCAAACCCAAATTCGTACGTCGCTACCTGGATGGCCGACAGTTGTGGCTTGATGCCTTTAACAACTTCGCCGAGGACGTCAGGCATGGACGCTTTCCTGCGGCCGACGAGCGCTATGGCCAATGAAGACTTTTCGCACCATTAAGTCATGGCGCGAGTTCCGTGAGCCCATGCGCCACAAGCCCATAGGGTTTGTGCCGACCATGGGGGCTCTACACCCCGGGCATGTGTCCCTGTTGGAGACGAGCCTGGCAGAGAATGCTTTTACCGTTGTGAGTATATTTGTCAATCAACAGCAGTTTGATCAGGATCATGATTTTCAACAGTACCCGACCACACTCCAGTCCGATATCAGGCAGCTGGAGCAGGTTGGTGTTGACGCACTGCTGCTACCGGATGCGTCCGAGGTCTATGCAGACAGCTATCGATTCACGGTCAGGGAGCATGAGTTCAGCAAACAGTTGTGCGGCGCTCACCGTCCAGGTCATTTCGAGGCAGTATTGACGATCGTCATGCGGCTGTTGAACCTGGTACGCCCCGATAATGCGTATTTCGGAGAAAAGGATTACCAGCAACTGCAGTTGGTCCGTGACATGGTAACTGCATTTTTTATGCCGGTAAATATTGTTGCCTGCCCAACAGTGCGTGAATCTGACGGCCTCGCGATGAGCTCTCGCAACGGGCAACTCAATGAACAACAGAGAAAACAGGCGGTGGCTTTGTATGCCACTTTGCAACAGAGCAAGTCAGCGCAAGAAGTCAATGAATTACTGGTTGCGCTCGGCTTTGAGATTGATTATGTAAAAGACGTTGCCAATCGCCGGTTGGTAGCTGCGCGACTGGGTAATACAAGGTTGATTGATAATGTTCGTATCTGAAAAACTCAAAAAGCCACCCGGGATGCTATTGCTAATGTCGGGGTCCATCGCCTGTGCCAAGGCTTCATCGCTGATCTCCGAATGGAGCAGACGTGGTCATGCTGTGCGGGTTGTCTGCACCCGGAGTGTGGCTGAGTTTGTTGGTCCCGCCACCCTCCAGGGTCTGGGTGCAGAAATGGTGTTGGACAATGTATTTGCCGAAGGGCAGGCCATGGAACATATCAACCTCGCGCGTTGGGCGGACATTATTGTGGCGGCACCGGCCACCTCAAACCTGATCAATAAGTTGGCCTCCGGAATAGCTGATGATGCCGTGACCACGGTTTGGCAGGCGGCTTATGGACGGGACAAGCCGATGCTGTTGGTACCCGCCATGAACACCCGTATGTGGCGCTACCCCGCAACCCGTGAAAGTGTCCATCGGTTGCAACAATGGGGTATTCATGTATTGCCGGTGGGTAAAGGCGAGCTGGCTTGTGGTGAACACGGAGAGGGCCGTATGCTGGAGCCGGCCGACATTTTGCAAACCGTGGACCGTCTGCTTGCCTTTGATCGGCCAGGATCCGGTAGGCGCGTCCTGATAACCGGTGGTGGCACCCGTGAGAGCATTGATTCAGTACGCTATATTGGTAACCTCAGCTCCGGCCGTACTGCTTCGAAGCTGGCCGATGAGCTGGCCGCGGCGGGACATGTGGTCACCTGGTTGGGCGCCGACGATGCCGTACAGCCCGTGTTACCGGAATTGCTCGAGAGCTTCTACAGTTTTAAAGACCTTGAGCAGCAACTACGGACACTGTTGCGCAAACGGCACTACGATGTAGTTATCCATGCCGCTGCAGTCAGTGATTTTCATGTTTCTTCCGTTGAAGGCGAGAAGGGTGACTTGGTGGCGGGACAGCAAGGTAAACTATGCTCCGGTACCGGGTTATTGCTGCGGCTTGGTCCCAATCCCAAACTGCTTCGGCGGTTGAAGTCCTGGTCACTTAATCCTGCTGTGCGTGTGGTTGGCTTTAAACTCACGCATACCGAGGATCAGCAGCAGCGTATTGCTGCCGTGCGGGATCAGTTCGAAAATGCGGGTGTCGATGTCGTTGTACACAATGACCTTTTCGAGATCGACCCCGGCCGACACCCCTTTAGCGTGTTTACCCCGGCACTGGAGCCAATTTCCTGTGACGATGGTTCAGCACTGGCCAGAACCCTAAACAGGGTCATGGAGACAGTCTGATGAAACTTTGCCTGGATGTGGGAAACAGCCATATTTATGGGGGTGTTTATACCTCTGGCGAAGCACGACTTACTTTTCGTAAATCCTCAATAATGGGGTCGTCTTCGGATGAGTACGGGTTATTTTTGCGGTCTGTATTACGGGAAAATGATCTTGATCCAATGGCGGTGTCTGAAATCGCATTGTGTAGCGTGGTACCCGAGATGGTTTATGCGATCTCGGCTGCCTGTCAAAAGTATTTTGATATCCGGCCGTTTATTTTGCAGGCAGGGGTCAAAACCGGCCTGAAGATTCAATACCGTAATCCTTTGGAAGTAGGCGCCGATCGAATTGCCAACGCCATGGCTGGCACTCAATTGTACCCCGGTGAGAACCTCATCATTATTGATCTTGGCACAGCGACCACCCTGTGTGTGGTTGGCAAGGAGCGTACCTACCGTGGCGGGATCATTCTGCCCGGTCTGCGTATGTCAATGCAGGCGCTGGAAAGTGGTACTTCCAAGCTCAGATCGGTTGAAATTATTCGCAGGGATGTGTGCCTGGGAAAAACGACTGCGGAAAGTATCCAGTCAGGTCTGTTTTATGGCCATTTGGGAGCATTGCAGGAAATAATGCAGCAAATCAGGGAAGAAGAGTTTGGAGACCAGCAGCCCAAGGTCATTGCCACCGGGGGGTTCGCGTCCCTGTTCGGTGGCGTGGGCATATTTGACCAGGTGGTACCAGACTTGGTTTTACAAGGTCTGCTGGTTGCGCTTGAGTTGAACTAAGAGGGATCCGTTTGAATTAGATTATATGAGTTACTCAACCGGACTGCTTTCTCTCACGGCTCCGGTTAATACCAGCCGCATTGCTTGTTCAAACGTCAGGTCCAGCGGTGTCAGCGCACTACGGGGTAGAAACAGGGTATAACCACCGATCATATAGCTCATCGGCATATACACAGCGACCGGATCATCTGCGTCAGGTGTGAAGGGCAGATCATCAAACTGCTCACGTGTAACAAATCCTATGAGCTGAATTGACTGGCCGGGCATTTGCACCATGACCACCTTGCCCAGCTCGCTGTCCTTGTCCGGGTTCAGATACCCAACAAAGTCCTTGATGGCAGTGTAGATGGTTTTAGCCAATGGCAGGCGGTTAAAAATCGCCTCACCGAGATTGAACAATTTTTGAAAAATCAGGACATGTGACAACAGACCAATCAGGGCTATCAATACAAGTCCGGAAACCAGTCCCATGCCCGGAACGTACCAGCCGGCAGGTAATGCGAACTGAATGATCGAGCCCATCAGCCGCTCTGCACCGGCGGCCATCCACCACAGGATGGCCAGTGTCAGTACGATTGGGATGACCACCGCCAATCCCTTCAAAAACAATTTTCCCAGAACGTTCATAAGGGATCAGGTTGAACTATATCTCCGATTTATTCAACCAGGAAAAGGGGCCAGGTTGAACTCAAACTTCGAAATCTTTGATTTACTTAAGCTGCCGCCTTTTCTTTATGCAAATAAACCGTGCAGATACCAGCCTGGCCTGGGTTTGTATTCGTGAAAAGCCCACAGTGTGCTGCCATCTGGATCCCGTACGACAAAATAATCCCTGCGGCAGTCCTCACCGTCCCACCAGCCGGTTTCTATACGCTCGGGCCCCGCCAGTATGTGGTAAGTATCGATTCGGCAAGCTTGCGGCTTGGCCAATAACCAGGTGGGTCGTTGCGGCAGTTCGGTACAGGTAGCCGTTTCATCCAGTTCACGCAGTGACCAACTGTGTTCCGGACGGTAATCTTCCCGGCCCTTGAGTCCCTTGACAGCGTTTTCGCCGAGACGGGCCTGCAGGTGCTCGATGACAGCGTTGGCCGCGTCTGTGGAAGGTAACCCGGTTTCTGACAACAGGTCTTCCTGAGTTGCTGCAAAGGGTAGGAAACTGGCTGCCACCAATTGGATATGTCGTACTGGCTGGGGTAGTTGCAAGCGCTCCAGACGGTCGCGCAACAGCGTCATCAGATGAGATTCAGAGCGTGTGATCTGACGCAGGGTCAGACTGATGCTGGTCGCCTCGACAGCCAGTTGCAGGTGAATCTGTAATGTTTGTATACCCCGATCACGGGCACGCAATACCCCACATAATTCCTGTACCAGGCGCTTGAGAGGGAAAACCAGGCCTTGTGTGTGAGCTGTCTCCGGCAAATCCATACCGGTTGAAAAACTGCCCGCTGGATGAAAGCTTTTACAGGGGTCGGGACACTGGCCCAGCAGGCGGTCCAGATAGTTACTTACCGCTGGTCCCAGCCGTCTTGTCAATGCTTTGCGTGGTAACCGGAATACTTCAGCAACAGTACGAAAACCGGTTTTTTTCAAAGTCTGTAACTGGGTCACCTGCAACTGCAAAGTGTCAATACTGAGTGCACCGATGCTTTTGCGTATGGCATCGCTCGTGTGGATGTGCAGACCGTGACGGGCGGCCAGGTGGGCCGCTTCCGGTGTGGGTGCAGAACCGCTTAACGCGTGGTAGCCAAGTTGCTCCAGTTCTTTATCGATACGTTCTGCCAATGTTTCAACAACACCAAACAGATGTCGGGAGGCGGCGACTTCGAGTAGCAGGCCATTGCGTTGCGGGACAATACAGACCTGGCTGCTATATTGGTAGCACCAAGCTGCAATACGCTCCAGACTGGTCTGTTCAGCGTCTTGATTGCGGGCCGTTAATTGCAATGAATCAGCCAGGTTTAAGGCGGTGCCTGCCGGCATGCCGATATGAATACCCAGGTCTTGCGCAGCCTGATTATGATCAATGATACATCGCCGGCCAGCTTGCTGATCGCTGATGGCCAGCGGGGTATCATGTTGTCCACTACGGTCGAGTTGGTCCAGGGCCAGGTGTGGAAAGTACAGGGCCAGCCATTGCGCGGGTTTTTTGGTGTGTATGCTGGTGACCATGTCCGGAGTTTACCAGCACCGGTTCTCTTTTCATGAGAATGAACTAAAAAGGTGTCAGTGGGTTAACTGTATCACGAGGTACAGGCAGGCCTTTAAATGCATGACACAGAGGTGTCCTTGTAGATCGGCGTGAGTCTATCTAATTCCCGACGAGCAAGCTCGTCAGTCCTACGGCCCTCGTAGGAGTGACGACGAAAGTCGTCGCGAATATTGCGGGTTCCACACGATCAGGGTCGTCGGCCCCAGCTTCAGCTTTCGGTGGCTCTGCGTCGCAGCCACAGCGCGCCAGCCAGGAACACCGCGGCAATACCCAAGCCAATCAGCATATCGGTAGAGAAAATCCGATCAAACATGTTAGCCACTGTCACCTGGTGACCATAGTCACTAGTGAGGGGTATACCCAATGCAGCCCCGAAACTGTCGTTATGTTCGTCCGCGGACATGATCAGGGGGCTGTTGGCAAACCAATGCCCAAACAGACCGAAAAGATTGTCATTCACAGTGAAGGTGTGCAGAAAATCTACCCACAGCTCCAACACACCCAGCACCACCGGTGGCAGTATCGCGAACAATAGCGGGATGCGTGGTGCAAATGCGGATACCAGGATCAACCAGCCATACAGGGGCAGGGCCCAGATAGACTGGGTAAAATAGCTCACCAGAACCAGGCCCCAAACTTCGAAAGGGTTACTCAAGCTCAGGAACAGGGTCCACGGATTCTCACCCAGTGCCATGATAGCTATGGAAAATAACAGCATGATCATGATGTGGGTGAGGACGTAGACGATCCAGAAAATAACCGGTGCCACAACCATGGCAGAAAGTAATTTTGAGCCAATCGTCATGGTGTCCGAGGCGGGCAGGGATTTCCAGAAAAGGATACTGCGGTCCTTGCGGTCATCGTATAAAGAGCCCAGCAGGTAGAAAAACACAACGAAGGCCAACACCATTGAGAAAAACACCGACATTTCGAGGTTACCTTCGTACAGGATTTTGGCACGCAGACCGGCATCCTGTTGCGCGATAAAGCGCAGCAGTTCCTTCAGTGATTGAAATTCGTTGTCAAAGTGATTGAATGTGATCAGGAACATCAACATCGCTACAAAAAAGATACCCGCGATGATAAGAGGTGTAGTCCTGAAGGCACCTTTATTTTCCCAGAACTCACGCTTTATCAGGGCCAGCATGCGGTTCATGCGTCACCCCCGTTCATGATCGCCACAAACAGGTCGGCAACGCTCGGTGTGCGCAGTTCGCCTAATGGCTCGAGTTGTTCGCGGTTTGCTTTGTCGAACAGAAATATGTGTCGGCCGAATAACTCGCGTTCATTCAAAGGACGCAATTCTCGTGCTGCCTGGGCATTGTCCGGTGCAACCATTAGTTCGACATAGCGCTCCTGAACATCGTCCATGCTTGAGTTTAATGCAATACGGCCATCCTGGATAAAAACAAGATCACTAAGAATATGTTCGATTTCTTCCACCTGGTGGGTGGTAATGAGGATGGTGCGTTGTTCGTCAAAATAGTCGTTCAGCAAATTGGTATAAAACTGTTTGCGAAAAAGAATATCCAGTCCCAGCGTGGGTTCATCAAGAACCAGCAGTTTTACATCGATGGCCATGACCAGTGCCAGGTGTAACTGGGCTACCATCCCCTTGGAGAGTTGTTTGACCTTGTGATCCATGGTGACCTTGGTGGAAGCCAGGTACCGCAGGCACTTTTCACGTGAAAATTTTGGGTGGATATCTTCAGTCAGCTCAATCAACTGCCAGACCCTGATCCAGCGAGGCAATACCGCCACATCGGCGATAAAGCAAACATCCTGCATCAGTGCAGCCCTGTCCTTTGAGGGGTCTTTCCCCAGCACGCTGAGCTGACCCTCGTAGGTAGCCAATCCAAGAATGGCTTTGAGCGCGGAGGTTTTTCCAGCGCCATTGGGACCAATCAAACCGACAATTCGGCCTGCCGGGATCTGCAAGTCAATATTGTCCACAGCGACCGTACTTTTGTAACGCTTGGTAAGACCCTGCGCGTCTATGACGTGGTTCATCAGGATTGATCCTCTTTTTCTACAGCGGATTGAAGTAATTCTTCGACGTCCAGACCCAGATTCCGTATGCGGTTGACCATGGCGGGCCATTCATCATTAAGGAATTTCTGCCGCTCACTGTCGACCAATTTTTGTTGTGCGCCAGTACATACGAACATGCCCAGCCCACGACGTTTTTCGACCAGGCCCTCGTCCACCAGGGTCTGATAGGATTTTGACACGGTGATCGGGTTGAGTTGAAAATCGGATGCGACGGTTCTAACCGAGGGCAGGGCGTCACCTTCAGTCAGTGTCCCTTCCAGGATCATGGCGATGGTGCGTTCTTTTAGTTGCCAGTAAATGGGTTGGCTGTCATTCCATTGGGCGATCATATCAGTGGTAGGGCCTGCTAACGCTTGCCAGGTCGTTGCGTTGCCGGCCCAAATGGTTCCAGGCAAGGCGCGAGGAGTGTGATTTGGTATATCCAAAGGAGTGACGAGCAACGTAGCATGGGGCCATTTGGGCCGGCAACCCGAAGGGGTGGGTCGCATTTTGTCCACTACCGCGTCTCTCTTCACTAAAGTATATGCAATACATTACGTTCATTGTTCCTAGTAATTGAACAAAATGGGATCTCGGCGCAGCGATCTGGCAAGCGTTAGCAGGCCCTAGTTTACTATCCGCGTCGGAAGAGAAGTAGACCAAGATTCAGGGAAACACTTTTGTACTCGGTCGTATCTGTGTCGTCATCATCAGTACTGGTTTTTGAGGTAGGGGTAAGCTCCGTGCCTGAAGAATACACTTCGCCGCTGGACTCAAGTTCAGCGGTCGAACTGAGCAACAACATGATCGCGGCGAACGCGGCCAGGTAGTTTGGGATATGGAGCCCGTTTTGTAGCTCTAGTTTCATCATTTTGCTTCTCACCAGTGTGGTGTAATTCTCTAGTGTTGTAGTGAAGTATAACACTATAAAAATTAATTGCAAGTCGAATGGATGCTCTTTAACTTGGAAAAGACAACTAATACAAATCACAGGGACGCCCGGCAGGTCATGTAGGAGCGACGAGGTAACTCGTCGCGAACATGTCCGGTTGCCGACGAGTGAGCTCGTCGGTCCTACAGGTTGGGATCGTGGGTTTATCAGGTCAAGGGTCCCGACGAGCATCCCCGTCGGCCCTATTGGAAAGACGTGTTCCGTACCAGGCCAACGACAATGCCACCAGCATGGGTATATACCGCTCGACGATGTCACCGGGGGTATCGGCGGTCCAACTTAAAATTACAGTCAGAATGAAACCTGAAGCCATGGCGCCGAGCCGCCAATCTGACCGGACCGGGCCGCGCCAAAGCGTAATAATCAATAATGGACCAAAGGCGGCGGCCAGCGCTTGCCAGGCAAACAGCACACGGCTGAATATGGCTTGTGGAGAGAAAACCGCCAGCGCAATGGCCGCCAGACCAATGGCCAATACCACCAGACGTGCCTGCCTGAGGCTTTGCCGGGTGGTTGACTTTCCATTATGTAAATCATGACTGACGCTGGCTGCGGCTACCAGCAGTTGACTGTCAGCGGTGGACATGATGGCTGACAGAATGGCCGACACCATGATGCCAGCCAGAATCGACGGCAGTAGCAGTGTAGCCAGCGCGAATAAGACCTGTTCACCATCACCCAGTGCGGTGACCAGAATTCGTCCGCACCAGCCAAGGATCACCATGCCGGTGTAAATGGTTATTGCCCAGCCAATGGCGATTATCCGGGCTGTGGGAATGGCACTGCGGTTCTTAATTGCCATAAAGCGATTCACGACATGAGGCTGACCGGGATAGCCGAGACCAATTCCGGCTAAACCCACCACGAAACCAATGCCTGCGGCGAGACTTTCCTGTCCTGTCCACATCCATAGCAGTGAAGTTTCATCGGTGCTGAGGCTCGCGATCAGTTCGCCCGGACCACCAATGGCAAGCAAGGCAATTATCGGTAACAGCAAGGCGCTTAGTGCCATTAATATGCCTTGTAAACTATCGGTAATACTGGCAGCCCAAAAACCTCCGAGCATGACATAGGTCAGCACAATGATTGCTCCGAGTACGATTGCGGTTACCGGGCTCATACCAAGGGCTGTGGCAAAGGTATGTCCGGCGGCCTGGAACTGTGCTGCAACATAGAATGTAAACGAGAACAGGATGATACCGGTGCCAAGGAATATGATAATTTTACGATTAGGCTCACCGCGTGGTCCGGCCAGAAATTCTGTCAGGGTCAAAGCCTTGTTATCGCGGCTTTGCTGCCATAATCGCGGTGCCACCCAATACCAGTTGATGAAAAAACCCAGTAGTGTAGAAGGCACTAACCAAATGGCAGGAAGGCCCCAGGCAAATGCGGCCCCGGAGACACCCAGCAAGCTCCAGGCGGAAGACGAACTCGCGGAGGCACTCAAGGCCGCAACGGTAGCACCGAGTTTGCGGCCACCGAGGTAGAAGTCTTCATTGTCAGCAGTTCGTTTGCTCGCCCACCAACCGATGGAGAGCAGCAGTACCTGATAAAAAATCAATGTGGCGATAAGTGCATTCATGGCATAAGAATAAGCCTGCTCAGCATTACTTTAAAGGAACATTTTGTTTGCGCATGAGGTCAGATAAAGGGACAATTCGCCAATAATCTTTCAAATCACCTATTTAATCACTCAGATTACCTATTTACGGAGTACAACCAATGATTTTATTTAGACTTTACGGACTGGTGTTGACCGTTGTTATTTTTTCCGCCAACACCTGGGCCACTGAATTAAATACGGAACAGCAAAAACTGGGCTACATCATCGGTATGGATATTGGAAAGTCCTTGCGTCAGCAGGGCGCAGAAGTGGACCTGGATACGTTGATGGAAGCCATACGCACCACCTACAGAGGTGAGGAACAGGCAATGACCGATGAAGAAGCTGCGGCACTCCGCCAGGCGTACATACAGAAGATGCAGGCAGCCCAACAGGCTGAGACGTCTGCAGCCGGGGAGAAGAACCTTGCCGAAGGTCAGAAATACTTGGCAGAAAATAAGACCAATGAAGGTGTGACAACCACCGACACCGGGCTGCAATACAAGGTAATGACCATGGGTGACGGCGCCAAACCAGCTGCAACGGATACCGTCAAAGTCCATTATCGCGGAACCCTGTTAGATGGTACCGAGTTCGATAGTTCCTACGCCCGCAATGAACCCATTTCATTTGCTCTGAATCGAGTAATTGCAGGTTGGACGGAAGGTGTGCAACTGATGCCCGTGGGCAGTAAATTCATGTTTTATATTCCCCCTGGCCTGGGCTATGGTGAAGGTGGCGGTGGGCCAATCCCACCCAATTCGACCCTGATATTTGAGGTTGAATTGCTGGCAATTGAAGACCCACAATAGTTCTCACGCGGATGGCGCGCATCGAAAAGCGGCGCGGTTGGAGTTGGTGTACATGAGTCATCCCCGGGATGACTTCAATCCAGACCGCACTGACTTTCGAGGCAGTTATGGGTAAGAGTCTGAAAGACCAGTTACTGGATCTTGAATTGGGTCTGAAACCGGCCCAAAGCAGCATCGGGAGGAAAGCAGGCAAATCCCAACCGCACGCAACCGGGGCCAAGTCGGATGACAATGATATTTCCCTGCACCAGGCTTACCGCATTCGCAACCAGCAAGAACGTCAACAAAAAGAAGAAGCGGCTGCCATCAAGCGGGAGCGGCTTCGTCTTCGACGCGAAACCAACCAGAGAATTCGCAAACTTGTGGACGAGTTCGCCATACGTGATAAAACGGCTGACAGTAAACGTAATTTTCTGTTTAAGGGCAGGATTCGCAGCGTTTTGGCGACAACCGAACAGATTCGGGCCATCAACGAGGCGGTTTTGGGTATCGTGTATTTAGGCGGCAATTACTACTTGATGCCGATAAATAAAGTCACACAAATACGGCAGTTTGCACCAGAACATGTGCCGGATCTTCAAACGGGCGATACACAGGATGAAGAAGACCACCCGGTGCCTGACGACCTGATCTGGTGAAATGCAGGCTGAGAGGATCTACAACACAATGTTTGCTGACAGCAATCTGCGGGCCTGTTGTGGATTGATTGTTTTTCGCTCGGCGTAGTCCAGCAACTGGTCTTCGAGAATATTGCCTAAAACAAAATATGTGCTTTGTGGGTGGGCAAAGTAGTACCCCGACACTGATGCGGCGGGCAACATGGCAAATCCACTGGTAAGCTGCATTCCGGAGTTTTTTTCGGCTTCCAGTAGTGCAAAGATTTTTTCTTTCTCACTGTGGTCGGGACAGGCAGGGTAACCCGGGGCAGGGCGTATGCCACGATAGTCTTCGGCAATCAAGGCCTCGTTATCCAGGGACTCACCCTGGTCATATCCCCACAGTGCCTGACGCACCAGGCGGTGACTGTGCTCAGCCAGCGCCTCGGCGAGACGGTCGGCAAGCGCCTTGAGCAAGATAGAAGAATAGTCGTCATGTTCTTCATCGAATTCAGCCAGCTTTGTTTCAATTCCCAGGCCGGCTGTAACCGCAAACAGACCTATGTGATCTTCGAGTCCTGCTGTGGCCGGGGCGATAAAGTCCGCCAGGCAGCGGTTATGACGACCACTGGCCTTGGGCTTTTGCTGGCGCAGGAAGTTCAGGCGCTGGCGCTCGGTGTTACGCGCACCGTCGGTGTAGACAATGACGTCATCGCCATCGGTTGCGGCTGGGAAAATACCGATCGTTGCACGCGCCATCAGCCATTTTTCCGCAACAATGCTTTGCAGCATGGTTTGCGCATCCGTAAACAAACTGCGCGCTGCCTCACCCTTATCTGCGTGTTCAAGAATCTCTGGGTAGCGTCCCTGCATTTCCCAGGTTTGAAAAAAGGGTGTCCAGTCGATTAACGGGATCAGTTCTTTCAGTGCTACATCGTCAAAAACGCTCAAACCGGGATTGATTGGCTGGCTGATGTCATCTTTGCGCCACTTGGGTGCAAAAGCATTATTGCGGGCCTTTTGCAGACTTAGGGGCGGTTTTCGCGAACTACCCTTTGCCCGTCGTTCACGCAGTTCAGTGTAATTTTGAGCCACCGTCTCGGTCAGCTTTTCACGCTCTTTCTCATTACTGAGCTTACTGGCTACGCCAACAGCGCGGGACGCGTCCTTGACCCAGAAAACGCCGCTGGAATATTCCGGGTCAATGCGCAAGGCTGTATGCAAAGGCGAGGTGGTCGCTCCACCGATCATCAATGGCTGGTGCATACCACGGCGTTCCATCTCGGCGGCCACGTAACGCATCTCTTCCAGTGATGGGGTAATCAAACCGGACAAGCCGATGATATCGACGTTCTCCCGGGTGGCTGCTTCCAGGATAGCCTCAGAAGACACCATGACACCCAGGTCGATTACCTCGTAGTTATTGCAACCAAGTACAACACCTACAATGTTCTTGCCGATGTCGTGCACATCACCTTTGACGGTTGCCATCAATATGCGGGTTGATCGCTTGTTGCCGACGCCGGCACGGCGTTTCTCCTCCTCGATATATGGGATCAGCACGGCCACCGCCTGTTTCATTACACGCGCGCTTTTAACCACCTGCGGCAGGAACATCTTTCCGTCGCCAAATAGATCTCCGACGATGTTCATGCCGTCCATCAGCGACCCTTCAATGACATCCAGGGCCTGTGCCGACTGCAGTCGGGCTTCTTCAGTGTCTTCCTTGATAAAGGTATTAATGCCTTTGACCAGTGCGTGCTTCAGACGCTCCTGCACCGGGTCCTGACGCCAGGCCTCGTCTTGAGTCTCCGTCTTGTCAACACCCTGGAATTTCTGGGCCAACTCCAACAGACGGTCGGTACCGTCAGGGCGTCGGTTCAGCACGACATCTTCAACCGCCAAACGCAAGTCAGGGTCGATCTCGTCATAAACTTCCAACTGACCTGCATTGACGATACCCATATCCATGCCTGCGTGAACGGCGTGATACAGGAATACGCTGTGGATGGCTTCCCGCACCCGGTCCTGCCCCCTGAAAGAGAACGAAATATTGCTGACCCCGCCGGAAATCAGTGCACCAGGACAGGATTTTTTGATTTGTCGAGTGGCTTCAATAAAATCCAGCCCGTAGCTATTGTGTTCTTTGATACCGGTAGCAATGGCGAAAATATTCGGATCGAAGATGATATCCTCAGGTGGAAAGCCAACTTCCCGTGTCAACAAGTACCAGGCCCGTTGGCAAAAGCTGACGCGTTTGTCCAATGTGTCTGCCTGCCCGGATTCATCAAAAGCCATTACGATGACGGCGGCGCCAAAGCGTAAAATTGTGCGGGCCCTGGCGATGAACTCTGCTTCACCTTCCTTGAGGCTGATTGAGTTGACCACACCCTTACCCTGCAAGCAGGCCAGACCGGCTTCGAGAACATCCCAGCGGGATGAATCCAGCATCACCGGAACCCGGGCGATGTCCGGCTCGGAAGCAATCTGGTGTAAGAAGCGTGTCATGGTCGCTTTGCCGTCAAGCAAGCCTTCGTCCATATTGATATCAATGATCTGTGCGCCGTTTTCAATCTGCTGTCTTGCAACCGCGACGGCGGCCTCAAAATCATCAGCCTGAATAAGACGTCGGAATATAGCGGATCCGGTAACGTTGGTACGTTCGCCGATATTAACGAAATTCAGTTCCGGTGTGATTGTCAGCAGTTCCAGACCAGACAGCTGGCAATAAGGACTCGTGTCCCGGGGTGCTCTGGGGGGCTGGTTTTCCAAGGCTTCAGCAATTGCCTGCACATGTTCTGGTCTGGTGCCACAGCACCCACCTGCGAGATTTATCAGACCACTGGTCGCAAACTCAGCTATCACGGTAGCCATATTCGCAGGTGTGTCGTCGTATTCGCCCAGCTCGTTTGGCAATCCGGCATTGGGGTGGACACTGACCGGGCAATCTGCAATGCGAGACAGCTCCTGCAGCCACGGTCGTAGCTCGGTGGCGCCGAGGGCGCAATTGAGACCGATGCTAAGGGGTTTTGCGTGGCGTACGGAGTTCCAGAATGCTGCCACCGTCTGTCCCGAAAGTGTACGCCCGCTGGCGTCCGTAATGGTGCCGGATATCATTACCGGCAGACGGTAGCCCAGGTTGGTAAAAACGTCGTCAATGGCCACCAGTGCAGCTTTGCAATTGAGTGTGTCGAACACGGTTTCGACCATCAGTATGTCGACTCCACCCTCGACCAGTCCGCTCACAGCTTCAGCATATGAGGTCCGTAATTCAGCAAAGCTCGTATTACGAAAGTCCGGCCGGTTGACGTCAGGCGATAACGAGGCGGTACGGTTGGTTGGGCCCAGTGCACCAACCACGAATCGGGGTTTCTCAGGTGTTTTTGTGGTAAACCTGTCTGCCTCCGCACGCGCCAGTTGTGCGGCTGCGAAATTCAGCTCTTTGACCAGTCGTTCCATACCATAATCGGCTTGCGAAATGCTGGTGCTGGTGAACGTATTGGTTTCAATTAAATCCGCGCCGGCCTGCAGGAAAGTCCTGTGGATACTCTTGATCTTGTCGGCCTGCGTGAGGCTCAACAGGTCGTTGTTTCCCCGCAGGGGTTTGGGGTGATCCCTGAAACGTTTACCGCGAAAGTCGTTCTCATCAAGTTCAAGCGCCTGGATCATGGTTCCCATTGCGCCGTCAAGAATGAGTATACGTTCACTCAGCAGCTTCTCTAGACGCTTGGCGTCACGTGGGTCTTTGTAGGCTTGCAAATACATTTTGGTGGCTGTCCGCTCTTGTCTAAGGGGCTTTGCGGGCGATTAGTGTCAACACCTCAAAATTGGGTGTACGTTTCTCAATAGTCGATATCTGGAGGACGATAGGGTCAAGACCATTGGCTACGCAATGCTTTTGCAGTTCCGTCTCCGTGAAACCAAGATTCACATGGTTATAGGGTGCTACGGCATTCTTGTGTGAGTGTTTACGCAAGGTCACTGCCAGCAAAAGACCACCGGGCCGCAATACACGACTCGCTTGATCGAATACCAAGCTTGGTCTTTTTGTGTAAGTTAATGCGTGCATCAGCAGTACGGTGTCGATTGATGCTCTAGCTACTGGAAGTGCGTGCATGTCACCGTGTTCGAAACTTACATTCTTGTGATTGCGCAGACGACGTTTGCCGGCTGTCACAACTCTTTGACTGATGTCCAGGCATTTGATGCTACGTGCGCGCGGCGCCAGTAAATCCGCCAGTACGCCATCACCCGATGCGATATCCAACACATCACCCAACTCGAGAAGCTGTACGATGGCGCGGCTGGTTGCTTCCCAGGTTCGCCCCGGTGAGTAGTGACGTTCCATGTCTCCAGCGACGCTGTCGGCCCAACTGGAATTACCGTAGCGCGCGTTGAGCGTTGGTGAGATACGTTCGATGTCCTGTTGGATCAACGGGTCGGAGGTGTCAGAGCGCAGCAACAGCCATAGCTGCTTCAGGCCTGGGTCGGATATTTCCGTAGACATCCGGTAATAAACGAATACGCCCTCACGCCGATCACTGACCAGGCCCGCCTTTTTTAGTTTCGCCAGATGGGTTGATACACGTGGTTGTGCCAGTTGGGTAATGGCCGCTAACTCGGCCACACTCAATTCTTCGCGGTCAACCAGCATCAGCAAGCGCAATCGAGTGCTGTCTGCGAGTAAACGAAAATGTTGTGAAGTGTGCTGTAAGTCCATCTTTATTGCTATATATCCTTCTATCTTGATTTAAAGATATATTAGAGGTTAACCAGTCAGACAGCCTGGGTCAACCGGTGATAATGATAACCTTGCTCATGCGCAGCAGATTTTAGTGGGCTAATGGTTCCAGTCATGTTGGTCCCAGCCCGTCACCGGACCTGTTTGTGCCAACAAAAGCAATGTGTCCCGTGGTTAAAGCCTTTATAATTTCGAGCAGAGTTTTTTGCGTGGTGGAGAACCAATGCAGGCCAACGACCAAGCAAGCAAGCAATCATTTGTCGAGCAGATTAAGACTGTTTTGGCCAATCGTATGGCGAGCCGGGTAGCCAGGCGGGCAGCGTTTTTTACCGATGCATTTTTTCAAAGGGTTCCCCTTGCAGATCTGAGCAAGGAGACGCCGGTCATGATGGCCACCATGGTGGCTCGGCAGCTCGATTTCTTTCAACAGCGTGTATCTGGTGAATTATTGGTCCGGGTATTCAATGCGGTAAAAGAAACCGATGGCTGGGACAGTGAACATACTATTGTCGAATTGGCCAATGATGACATGCCGTTTTTGGTAGGTACGGCCAGCCTGGTCATGCAGGAATTGAGTCTTGGCGTGCATTTGATAGTCCATCCGGTGTTGAACGTTGAACGCGATTCAGTTGGCGAGCTGAAAGCTTTTCACGCCAGCGCCAGCAAGCAACACCCGACAGAGTCGTTTATCCACCTCCATATTGATAAACAAACTGACCCGGCAGTACTTGCATTGGTGGAGTCCCGTCTGAAGTCGCGGATGGCCGTAGTGCGCGATACTGTTGTGGATTGGCGATCCATGAAAGAGCATTTTGAACTCGCCATTGAGGAGTTCGGAGTACATGCACCGGATTTGGACCCGGCAGTTAGAAAGCAGTGTGTAGAATTCCTGAAGTGGGCCGGTGATGACCGCTTCATATTTATCGGTGCACGTGATTATGACATCGTCCAGGATGGTGACACCGCCCTGTTGAATGTCGTCAGTGGTACCGGCCAGGGTCTGCTGCGTGAACATGGTAAGACCATATTGAGCCGACCGATTGTTTCTTTAAGTGACGAGGCGCGATTTAATCCAAGTGCTCCGCTGGTAATTACCAAGGCCAACACACGTGCGCCGCTACACCGTAGCGGCTATATGGACTACATCGGCGTACTGCGCTTTGACGAAGCCGGAAAGGTGATTGGTGAGTACCGCTTTATTGGTCTGTTTACATCCAACGCCTATATGCAGCGTGTCTCTTCTGTACCACTGGTGCGTATGAAAGTGAAGACGGTACTGAAGAATTCTGGTTTGCCCAAAGATCACCATGCCTGGAAATCCCTGCTACATATCATTGAAACACTACCGCGTGACGATTTACTGCAAGCCAGCAGTACGGAACTATTGGCCATAGCGACGGGTGTGCTCGATTTACAGGAGCGTCAGGGTGTCCGTTTGTTCATTCGCAGGGAGCGCTTTGGCCGATTTTTTTCCTGCCTGGTTTATCTCCCCAGAGATCATTTCAACACAGAAAATAGGGAAAAAATACAACGCATTTTGAAACGGGCGATGAAGGGCAAAAAACTGGATTACGTGGTGCAGGTTTCAGAATCTGTACTGGCCCGTTTACAGGTCATCATTCGGCCAAAAGCAGGTACGGATCCCAGACCTGACGTACGTGTTCTCGAGGGCAAGATTATTCATGCCCTGCGCTCATGGAACGAAGAGCTGACTACCATCCTGATTCAAAAGCACGGAGAGGAAACCGGACTGCAGTGGGGCAAAAAGTATGGTGAGGCCTTTCCTGCTGCCTACATCGAAGATGTATCTCCCTGGGTGGCGGCGTTTGATGTCGAGAAAATCGCCGCGCTGACAGATGTGCATGATCTCCAGCTAAGCCTGTACCGCCCCAGAGCCAGGGAGAGTAATCTGATCCGCTTCAAGATTTTCAAACTTGAACGTTCAATTCCGTTGTCACACGTCCTGCCCATGCTTGAAGACATGGGACTGCATATTGTCAGTGAACGCCCCTACGAGCTGAAATTCGACCAGGGGGCGTCTGTGTGGGTACAGGATTTCGACATGGTTTATGGTCGTGGAAAGGACCTTGATTTAGAGATGGTGCGTGAAAATTTCCAGCAGACCTTTGAAAATACCTGGCGGGGGGTCACGCTGAGCGATGGGTTTAATGGTCTTGTTCTCGCCTGTCAATTGCATTGGCGACAGGTCAAGATGATCCGGGCCTATTGCAGGTACCTGTTACAGGCGGGTATCACCTATTCCCAGGCATACATGGAGGAAACCCTGGCCAGACATCCATTAATGGCGCGCTTGCTGGTCGAGTTGTTCAATGCCATGTTTGATCCCGCATGTGGTACTGAGAGTGATTACCGCAAGGAGTTGGCTGCCAAGAACTTGCAGCGGACCCTGTTTGGTTTATCGACCATTAAACGCTGTGATGACAACGTGTTACTGGAATTGCTAGACACTGCAGTGAAGGCACGGCAAGAAGATCGTGTCACGCAAGTTGCCACCATCAAGAAAGTGTTCAACCTTGCGCTGGCCAGGGTCAACAGCCTGGATGAAGACCGTATACTGTCTTCTTTTTATGAGGTGATCAAGGCCACTTTACGAACCAACTTCTACCAACAGGCGGAGGACGGTAAGGTACTCGAATACATGAGTTTCAAACTTGACTCGGCGAAAGTACCCAGCTTGCCAAAACCCGTCCCATTCAGAGAGATATGGGTATTTTCTGCGGCCATGGAAGGTATCCACCTGCGTGGTGGCACGGTGGCGCGTGGTGGTTTGCGTTGGTCCGACCGCAAGGAGGATTTCAGAACCGAAGTACTGGGCTTGATGAAAGCACAGAACGTCAAGAACACCATCATTGTGCCGGTGGGTGCCAAGGGTGGGTTTGTCGTTAAACATTTGCCACAAAATGGCAGTCGTGACGATATAATGGCTGAAGTGACTAAATGTTATCGTATATTTATTAATGGGTTACTAGATATTACAGATAATTTAGATGAGGATAATATTGTACCACCCAAGGGACTGATCCGATGTGATGGCGACGATCCTTACCTGGTTGTTGCCGCTGATAAGGGCACCGCAACATTTTCTGACACTGCCAACGAGATCGCAGTGGAGCGTCGCTTTTGGCTGGATGATGCTTTTGCTTCTGGCGGTTCAGTTGGATATGACCACAAGGGTATGGGAATAACAGCACGCGGTGCCTGGGAAGGGGTCAAACGCCATTTTCGGGAGATGGGTAGAAATATACAAAAAGAACCTTTCAGTGTCGTTGGTATCGGTGACATGTCAGGTGATGTTTTCGGCAATGGCATGCTGCTCTCAAGACAGACTCAACTTAAAGCTGCATTCAATCATCTGCACATTTTTCTGGACCCTGAGCCGGATATCAAAAGGTCGTATAAGGAACGTCTGCGATTGTTCAAGTTGTCACGTTCGGGTTGGGACAATTATGACAAGGCACTGATTTCAAAGGGTGGAGGGGTTTATTCAAGGCTGGCGAAGAGCATCCCGATCAGCAAGGAAGTCCAAACCTGGCTGGGGATGGAAGATAAGGAGCTGACACCGAACACCTTGATTAGGGGATTGCTTACAGCCAAAGTGGACATGTTGTGGAACGGTGGTATTGGCACTTACGTCAAATCATCTGACGAAAGCCATATCGAGGCGGGTGACGCACAAAATAACCGCCTACGGGTCAATGGTGTTGAATTGCGTTGCAAAGTGGTAGGCGAGGGTGGCAATCTTGGTCTGACACAGCCGGGAAGGATTGAATACGCGCAGTCCGGTGGACGCATCAATAGCGATTTTATAGATAACTCAGCCGGTGTTGCATGCTCCGACCATGAGGTCAACATCAAAATCCTGCTCAACCAGGTCCTGCGTGCAAAAAAACTCAGTATGTCCGATAGAAACCAGTTGTTGGTCGATATGACCGATGAAGTTGCGCAATTGGTATTGCGCAGTAATTATCTGCAGTCGCAAACGATTTCGATGATGGAAGTGCTGACCGGCGCCCGCCTGGGTGCGAAGCAGCACTTTATTTCGGTGCTGGAAGGCGAAGGTATTCTGGATCGTGATCTTGAGTTTTTGCCTGGCGATGAGGAATTGACCCAACGGCGTGATAGTGGTCAGGGATTGAGCCGTCCTGAACTGGCGGTATTACTGTCCTACAGCAAGATCATGCTTTACCGGCAATTACTGAATTCTGATGTGCCGGAAGATCCATGGTTGTCCGGGGAATTGCAGCGTTACTTCCCGCAGCCACTGCAGCACAAGTACGCCAGCTATATGGATGGTCACCGTCTCAAACGTGAAATTATTGCCACCCAAATCACCAACGGCATGGTCAATCGCATGGGGGCATCATTTGCGTTGCGTATGCATGAAGATACTGGCGCGACAGCTGCTGAGGTTGCCAGGGCTTATACCATTGCGAGGGAGATTTTCAGGGGACGTGAGTTCTGGGACAGAGTAGAAGCCCTGGACAACAAGGTAGACACCGAGCTGCAGATCAGCGCCATGCTCGTGATGTGGAACCTGTTACGTCAGGCCACCCGTTGGGTACTTAATCAACCCGGTCATCAGCTGGATATTCGGGCAATGATTGATCGTCTGGCTCCAGGGTTGGAAGTTCTGGAAAAGAAAATTGGGCGCTCACAGAACACTGCGGAAAAGGAACAGGTGACAGCACAGGTAGAAACCCTGACCGCAGGTGGTATGCCAAAAGTGTTGGCCAATCGTACTGCCCGATTGCCTTTGCTCTATCCTGCACTGGACGTGGTGGAAACGGCAGCCAGGCGGAAAGCGGATGTGTTGACGGTCGCCACGGTCTTTTTCGGTTTGGGTGACAGACTGGGTTTGAAATGGTTACGTGAGAGTGTGGAGAAACTACCGGTCGAAGGCCAGTGGCATGCCCACGCACGGGGTAACTTGCGCGATGAACTGTATTCCCAACATCGTCGTTTGGTCGGCAGGGTTCTGGAATCCTTTGAAAAAGCAAAAGATCCCGTCAAGAGCTGGGTTCAAACCAATGCAACCGATGTTGAACGGGTTACTCAAATGATAAAAGGCATGCACGATCTGACATCCATGGATTACGCAACGGTTTCCGTTGCAGTGCGCTCCCTGGAGCAGTTGTTGGTGGAAACAGAATAATATGACGACACCCCGTATACATTTTGTAGCAAGCCAGGTCACTCCTGCAGGGGAAGCCGCAAGGGTGATGCAAAGTCGTTATGGTCAGTTTCCACCAGAGGAGGCGGAAATCATTGTTGCCCTCGGCGGTGATGGCTTTATGCTGCGTACCTTGCATCGTTTCATCGAAAGCGGTTTACCCGTGTTCGGGATGAAAATCGGTAATGTTGGATTCCTGATGAATCGTTACTCTGAAGACGATCTGGTCATGCGACTGGCTGCGGCGCGCGAGGTATGTCTCAATCCGTTGTGTATGAAGGTACAGACAAAATCAGGTTCGTCTGCCGAGGCGCTGGCCATTAATGAAATCTCATTATTGAGACAAACTAACCAGGCTGCACATCTTCGTATCCTCGTCAATGGTGCTACAAAAGTGGAGGAACTGGTTTGTGACGGTGTATTGTTGGCGACAGCTGCCGGTAGTACGGCCTACAATCTCTCGGCACATGGCTCAATACTGCCACTGGGAACAGAGGCGCTGGCTTTAACACCCATCAGCCCATTCAGGCCGCGGCGCTGGCGAGGTGCAATATTGCCCGCCTCTGTAAAAGTCAGGATTGAAGTGCTGGACTCTGACAAACGTTCGGTAAGCGCAACCGCAGATGCCCACGAAGTCAGGAATGTCATTAGCGTTGATGCATATGAAGATAAAGAGACCGAACTCAAGCTTCTTTTTGACCCTGACCATTCATTGGAAGAGCGCATACTGAACGAGCAGTTTCTATAGTGACACGAATCCCGGAATTCACGGGCAGAGTAAATTCGATGCTTGAGACCTGGCTTTATCATCTTCTGAGAAAGCCTCTGCTATGCTATGGGTATGGCGAAAGACAACATTCATACGCTAAATAACCAGCCTTTGGTTGTGGCTATTTCCTCGCGTGCCTTGTTTGATCTTGACGCAAGCCATGCTGTATTTGAGGCCGAAGGTCTCAAGGCCTACGCCGAGTACCAGATACGGCGCGAAAATGACCATTTGCAACCGGGTGTAGCCTTTCCATTGGTGCAAAAACTGTTGGCCCTGAATGATGACGCGGTAAGCCATCAGGGTGTAGAGGTCATTCTGATGTCACGTAATAGCGCTGATTCGGGTCTGCGCATATTCAACAGCATCGAACATTATGGTCTGGGTATTGAGCGCGCCGTGTTTACCAATGGTGAAAGCCGGTTTCGTTATCTGCGGGATTTTGGTACGCAATTGTTTCTCTCCAGCCATGTTGAAGACGTACGTAGAACACTGGCGGCCGGGTTTGCGGCCGCAATGATCCTGCCGGGCACCAAAAACCAAAGAGGGGGTGGGCAGTTACGTCTGGCTTTTGATGGCGACGCCGTTCTATTCAGCGATGAAGCGGAGCGGGTATACCAGGCCGAGGGTCTGGACGCATTTGCGCACAGGGAGAGGCAGAACGCCGGCACACCGCTACCGGGTGGCCCTTTCAAACCGTTACTGCAGGCATTGCAACGTATCCAATCGGCCTACCCGATTGACGACAATCCCATACGCACTGCACTGGTAACGGCGAGATCGGCCCCGGCACACAAGCGTGTGATTCTGACCTTGAGAAAATGGGGTATACGTATTGATGAAGCCCTGTTCTTGGGTGGCAAACCCAAGGGGCCTTTTCTTTCTGCTTTTGGTGCAGATATTTTCTTTGATGACCAGCAAGTGCATTGCGAATCAGCCCGGGAGCACGTGCCCACGGGTCATGTTCCCCACGGCGTTCAAAATTCATAACGCAATCAGCCGGAAATCCCCAGTACGCAATGATCTTGTATCCTCACAAATACTAACCTGGCGGCTCCTGTACGGCCCCCAAACACTCCCGCGCCCGTGCTTCGACCGCATCCCAGTTTGCAGATGCTATTTCAGCAGCCACAAACAGGGGTGCTACGAAACCGGCTGCAAATGCACCGGCGGCGATCCAGTCCCCGGCATTGTGTTGATCGACACCATTGGTAGGTACAATTTTCAAGAAAGGCATCGGCCCTAGTACCGCACGAACCCAGTCAGGGCCTCCATTGGGGGAGGGAAACAGTTTGCACAGCTGGGCTCCCGCGTGGTGGGCGCGCAACATTTCTGTTGGTGTATGTGTACCGGGCATACTTGTAACACCCAGTTCGGTTGCTGCGTTGATAACGATTTCATCCACGACCGGAGAAACAAGAAAGCAGGCACCGGCCTCTACCGATTGGTGCGCCTGTTCCGCGTCGAGCACCGTTCCGGCACCCACGACGAGACCCTCACGGCTGGAAAAATCACGGATAAGGTCATACACACCCGGGATGGTCAGGGTGAATTCGATGATATTAAAGCCACCGCGTATCGCTGCCTCCATGGCCTGGGCAGCTTGTTCCTGGTTGTCCGTGCGCAAAATGGCACTGGCTTTGACTTGGCCTAAGTGCGCAACAAATGATTCGGGCGTCACCTGTTACTCACACAAACCAGCCTTTGCGTCGCCGGCAGCACGGCAAGTAGCTTAATCATAAATACTTAACTTTTCAGAAGAGCACTGTTCGTGAAAGAGGTAGATCTCAACACACTTTTCAGACGATAAATTCTCCACCCAATCGAACCTGTCTTCCACGGACAGCAAGCGAATTTCATGCAACGGGCAGTCGATGGGCTTGTCATCCATGGGACATGCCATTGTCAGCCCAAAAATTCTGGTTTTGAGTGCCTCGGTGTCATTGAGATTAATTTTTCTTTCGATACCAGTCATGAACAACCTCTGGCTTCATTATATACCTGCACCCCTACTTGGTGATATACAAGATGGGATTTCGAGGTGAGCGGCAAGGAAATAGCCCCAACGAATTGCCGTACCATCCGGTAATACCACAGCCAACAAGTCTGGCGCTTGAAACTTAAGTGCTGAAACAGCCCACCGGTAGAGGTGGGAGTGTTGACGACAGCTCATGTCGTGGTGGATTTACGGCAAGCCGTGGGTTACCCTCGCGGGTCAAATTATCTGCAATCCCTGGAGCAAACCGTGAAGAAAATAATTCTCCTTTTTGCCAGTCTGATCATGGGACTGGCCCCCATATCCCTGTTCGCAGAGATAAGCCACACTGAAGCCAATAACGGAAACCTCAAAATGCAGGATGTTCCCGAGATTCCACGTTCTGTTGTTGTCAGTCTCAACCGTTATCAGAACGTGCGCTCCGCTGGGTTTCTGGACTGGAGCGAGGACAGCAGCGGTATTTTTGTATCCACGCGTTTTGGGGACGTCAGCCAGGTTCACCGTGTTGGCCGTGCGGGAGGTGCCCGGCAGCAGATCACATTCTTTGATGAGCCGGTTGGAGGTCTACAACGTCAACCTGGCGGTTCAAAGATGGTTTTCACCATGGACGCAGGGGGCAGTGAATTTTCACAAATATTTCTACTCGACCCAATCAGCAATGACGATGCCGTGATGTTGACCGATGGTGAGTCGCGTAATGGTTCCGTGGTCTGGGACCGATTGGGAGAAAATATCGCGTTCCGGAGTACGCGTCGCAACGGTGCATCCAATGATGTCTGGATGATGAATGTGTCCAATCCGGAGACCGCCCACATGGTTCTGGAATCCCCTGACGGGACGTATTGGGCAGCGTCTGATTTCTCTTCCGACAACAGCCAGCTGTTGGTGCTCAACTACGTGGGCAACGCCGATTCAAGAATTCATCTTTTGGACGTTGCAAGCGGTAGTATGCGGCTGTTGGCCGGTGATCCGGACACGCCGAGTTCAAATTTCCCATTTGCTTTTGATCGTGAGGGCACCGGGTTCTGGTATATCACTGATGTCAAAGGTGATTTCCAGCAACTCGCCTGGCAATCCCTTGCCAAAGGGTCTGAGCCTGTAATGCTGACTGCCGATATTCCCTGGAACGTGGAAACCGGAGCGATTAGCAAGGATCGAAGTCGTGCCGCGTTTGCGGTGAACGTAGATGGATTGTCGCGGATCTATCTGCTCGACCTGGCGAGCCGGGAGTTTGTGCCTGTCAAAGTGATACCCACGGGATTGGTAGGGGGAATGGAGTTCAGTCCGGATGGCACGAAATTGGGGCTGACGCTGAACACTTCCAAAACACCCAGTGATAGTTTCGTGTTGCAACTGGGCAAAAAGGCGCTTAAATATGGTGATCTTGTACGCTGGACCCACAGCGAAGTCGGGGGCCTTGATACGGACAGTTTTATTGAACCTGAACTGGTGCATTACCCGACTTTTGACAGCAACGACGCTGGTCCGAAGAGAATACCTGCCTGGCTGTACAAACCAGCCAAAAAGGGCCCTCACCCGGTCATCATTGCGATTCACGGTGGGCCGGAGAGTCAGGCAAGACCGTCTTTCAGCAGCACTTACCAGATATGGTTGCAAAAACTCGGGGTCGCGGTCATTCGCCCCAACGTGCGCGGTTCAAGTGGCTATGGCAAGCACTACATGTCCCTTGACAACGGCTTCAAACGGGAGGATTCGGTCAGGGACATCGGCGCGCTGTTGGACTGGATAGCCACCCAACCGTCGTTGGATGAGGGTCGTGTAGCGGTATTCGGTGGCAGTTATGGGGGTTACATGGTACTGGCCAGTGCCGTGCATTACAGCGACCGTCTTAAAGCGGCGGTGGATGTGGTGGGTATCAGCAACTTTGTCACTTTTCTCGAAAATACCCAGGATTACCGTCGTGATCTCAGACGGGCAGAGTATGGTGATGAACGTGAGCCTGCCATGCGCGCCCACCTGCAAAGCATCAGCCCCCTGACCAATATTGACAGGATAAAAATACCCATGCTGGTGGTGCAGGGACAAAATGATCCCAGGGTGCCAGTGACTGAAGCGATCCAGGTGGTGGATGCCCTACGGAAACAGGGCCAGCGGGTTTGGTACATGAACGCCATGAATGAAGGACATGGTTACCGCAAAAAGGAAAATAGGGATATCTATCAGCAGGCGACCATGATGTTCTTGCAGCAACACCTGGTCGGCAACAGCCAGTAAACCTGACTGAAAGCCCGGCGAGAGGCAATGGTGAGCTGTACAAATTGCAAGCAACCACTTCCTGGGCAAGCCCTTTTCTGCCCGCATTGCGGACAGTCCATCAAGGTCAGTACACGACCTTGGTTGGAGGTATTCAAAGAATTACTCAAAGATATGTTTGACTTTGACGGTCGCGTGTTGGGTTCATGGCCGCTGATACTGCCGGATAGTCCGACCACCAGCCCGGACCACAAAATTGAATTGGCCAGCCATATTGGGCCCTGAAGGACTCCAGTCATGAAAAGATACACCTGTCTTATCCTTGCCACCGCTTTGGTACTTTCAAGCTCCGGTAACCTGCAAGCAACAGATAATGAGCTTGTCAGGGTGATTGGCAGCGAAAGCCGCACTGCGGCATTTGCCCAACGCGACCCGGCCCGTCACCCCCAGGCAGTGTTGGAGTTTTTTGGAATCAGCCCGGACATGGCGGTGGCAGAGATTTGGCCAAGCTCTGGCTGGTGGTCGGAAATTCTGGCCCCGTATCTGGGTGACGGTGGCCGCTACTATGCCGTCGGTTACTCCTTGAGCGCCAGACGTACACCGCAATGGCGAAAAAACATGGCCAAAGAACTCAAACGGAAGTTCAGCGGTGACCCACAGCGTTTCTCAAAGGTCATCGTCACGTCGCTTTCCGTACCTGAAGATACAGAGATTGCACCACCAGGTACACTGGACATGGTGCTGACGTTTCGCAACGTCCACAATTGGATTAAAGGTGACTATGCAGCTGGCGTATTCAAGTCCATGTTTGCTGCACTGAAACCGGGA
Organism: Gammaproteobacteria bacterium; assembly: GCA_021772915.1. GTDB lineage: Bacteria > Pseudomonadota > Gammaproteobacteria > Xanthomonadales > SZUA-36 > SZUA-36. The sequence continues at coordinate 212,103 of JAJFLB010000053.1, forward strand.
GGAACACTTGGTTTGGTGGAGCACCGTGCACCGGATGATGCCGATGTGGATTTCATGAAACGCAGTGGGTATGTGAGTGAATCCTATGTGATTTCAGCTGCACAAGACGCAGGTTTTGAGTTGCTGCAAAGGTCGGAAATTAATGCCAATCCAAATGATGACAAGAACCATTCCAAGGGTGTGTGGACATTGCCACCCAGCTTGCGGTACTGCCGTAGTCTTGACGATCAGGCCGATTCTGAACGGTGTACGATAAAATATCGTGCGATTGGAGAGTCCGACCGCATGACGCTGAAGTTTACCAAGCCGATACCCGAAACGGGCTGACAGGTCCTGTTTGATGATGAAGAATTCTAAAAACTGGGAGCGGAAGCCAACACTGTTGTTCGTGGATTATGCCGTACCCCAATACGATCTATATGCCTCATCCCGTGCTAATTTTATGTATCTTGAGTTGCTTGTGGAGATGGGACTTGAGGTGAAGTTCCTGCCCGGTGACTTCCTGCGTGTGGACCCGTATTCGAGCGAGCTCAACCGGCTCGGCGTTGAGACCCTGGACGGTGATTGGTATCGGGATAACTGGCAAAGCTGGCTCAGTGAAAATGGCCAGGGCATCGACTATGTGTTTTTTAACAAACCCGATCCGGCCAACAATTTCTTGCCGGCTGTCCAGCGCTTTACCAATGCAGCGATCATCTACCAGTGCCATGACCTGCATTATCTCAGATTGAAGCGCAAGGCAAAGCTGGAAAATGATCCGGCGATACTTGAGGAGGCCAGGTTATTCGAGCAGAAAGAGAATTCCATATTTGCTGAAAGCGACGTCATATTGACCTTTAGCGAAGTTGAAGAAGAGTTTATCAAGGAGAAATTTCCGCGCAAGGCGGTGTTTACGGTTCCGCTCTTTTTCTATCGGGAGCTGTACGCGCCAGAGCGTGACTTCAACCGGCGTCAGGGTTTGCTCTACGTTGGTGCGTTCACCCACACGCCTAACCGAGACGCGGTTAGCTGGTTTTGCAATGAGGTTTTTCCCCGTATCCAAAAGCAAATCCCGGGGATCGCACTGAACCTGGTCGGTGCGGATCCTCCTGAAGAGATTTCAGCCCTGCAATCGAAAGACATCAGGGTTCTGGGCCGGGTGAGTGATGAGGAGTTAGGGGCACAGTACGCCAGCGTGAGAATGATGGTCGTGCCGCTGAGATTCGGCGCCGGGGTCAAGGGTAAGATCATGGAGGCCATGCACAACGGAATTCCGTTTGTTTCGACCGGAATTGGCCTGGAAGGGATCGGGGGTATTGAAAAGTGGGTTTCCCCTCAGGACGACCCTGAAGATTTTGCGTTGGAGGTAGTTTCCCTGTACACGGATGCGCAAAAGCTGGAAGAACTGAGTCAGTTGGGATCAAAATTCGTTGCAGAGCATCTTACATCGCAGAAAACTGCCGATCAGATGAGCAATATATTGACCGTAGCCAGGAATCAGGCTGGCCTGCGGCTTGCCGAGGCATTTACGGATGCAACACGGCGGCCACCGCCCCGTCTTATTGCCTTTTATCTTCCCCAGTATCACCCGATCCCGGAAAATGATGAGTGGTGGGGAGAAGGGTTTACCGAGTGGCGCAACGTTTCCAAGGCCAAACCGCTTTTTTCCGGACACTACCAGCCGCACGTTCCGGCGGATTTGGGGTTTTATGATCTGCGTGATGAGGCGACGCAGATTGCCCAGGCCGAGCTTGCAAAAAAATACGGAATTGAAGGCTTTTGTTACTACCATTACTGGTTTAACGGACACCGCTTACTCGAGCGTCCCCTGGAGGCACTGCTCAAGTCGGGAAAACCTGATTTCCCCTTCTGCATCTGCTGGGCGAATGAAAACTGGACGCGACGGTGGGATGGCCAGGAGCAAGAGGTTCTGATTCGGCAGGATTACAGTGAAGAAGATGATCGCAGTCATATCCGTGCGCTATTGCCGATTTTCGAGGATAAAAGGTATATACGGGTCAACGGAAAACCGCTTTTCCTAGTTTACCGCACTGAAAACATCCCCGAGCCTGCCCGCATGGCGGAAATATGGCGGGAAGAGGCCCGCAAGGCGGGTGTTGGAGAACTGCACCTGGCTCGGGTTGAGAGTATCGGCAAATGTGATCCGCAGGACATTAATTTTGACACGGCCGTTGAGTTTGCGCCGGACTGGCAACATAAGGGTGCACAGCTCAGTGCTGATTCCGAACTGTTCAGTCAGGCGGAATCGGATCTCGGGGAGGTTTGTGACAACAACTACGTGCACACTTACGAATCACTGGCCGACACCATGATGGCCAAGGAAATCCCCGCTTATAAGTGGTTCCGCTGTGTGACACCCTCCTGGGACAACTGGGCCCGACGCAAGAAAGGGGCTAATATTTTTCTTGGATCTACTGCGGAGAAATACAGGGACTGGCTCTTCAATGCAATCGACATTACCAATGCCCGATTGCTGGGTGAGGAGCGTATCGTTTTCATTAATGCCTGGAATGAGTGGGCCGAGGGAAATCACCTGGAGCCTGACAAGAAGTTTGGACGCGCCTATCTGGAGGCGACGAAGCAGGCTCTCGAGGAAAGCCAACTGGCTGCAGACTCGCGTCGTGTAGGCGCTTCGGACAATGTGAGGATGGGTCAGTTGATGAGCCAGTTGGTTAACTACAAGTACCAGTTGAACGTGTTGGAGGGGCAGGTGACAAAAGGGGATCAACAAATAGAAGAGATGCTGCGGTCCACGAGTTGGCGGGCCACGATACCGTTGCGCTGGTTGAAATGGCGGTTGCGTTTCCTGAGAAAATTTATTTCAGGTTAATGCGCGCCATAGCCTTTTATCTTCCCCAGTACCACCCCATCCCCGAAAATGATCAATGGTGGGGCAAGGGGTTCACTGAATGGACGAATGTGAAACAGGCACAGCCCTTGTTTCGTGGCCATCAGCAACCAAAGATCCCGGGTGACCTCGGCTATTATGATCTGCGCTCCGGAGAAACCCGCAAAGCCCAGGCTGAGATGGCTCGGTCCGCCGGTGTGGGTGGGTTTTGCTACTGGCACTACTGGTTCGGGGGTCAGCGACTCCTGGAGCGACCATTTGCCGAAGTGCTTGAGTCCGGTGAACCCGATTTTCCCTTTTGTCTCGGTTGGGCTAACGAGAGCTGGACCGGCGTGTGGCACGGTAGTGCTGACAAAACCCTGATGGCACAGACCTATCCCGGACACGAGGATGAGGAGCGCCATTTTCGATGCGTAAATGAGGCCTTCCAGGATCCAAGGTATTTGTGCGTTGATGGCAAACCGATCTTCTATGTCTACAAACCCAGGCAAATACCCGGGTGTCGACGTTTCGTTGAGCACTGGCAGAAGCTGGCCATCAAGGCGGGTTTGACCGGGATTTATTTTATTGGTGAGGATGTGTTCATCGACCAGGACCCCTGGGACTACAAAGCCGATGGGTTTGATGCAGTGGTTCCCAATAGTCCGGGGGTGGCATTTCTACGCTTGGCAAGAAAGCGATTTCTGCCACGCTATCTTTTTCCGAGAATGATACATAAGCTGCTGCGCCACCCGGTGCGTTTTAAGTATGGAGATTTTATCGAGCACAATCAGGTGGAACCGGGCCACGACGACTTTTTTCCCAGTGTCGTGCCCAACTGGGACAATTCACCACGCGCAGGACGACGAGCCTTCGTTCTTACCCACCAGTCACCTGCCTTATTTGGACAACAACTGCTACGCGCCGTGCGGCAGGTAGAAAACCGTCCCGCAGATCGCAGGATCGTGTTTCTTAAATCATGGAACGAATGGGCTGAAGGTAATTACCTTGAGCCCGATCTGAGTCATGAAACCGCGTATCTGGATGTTTGCCGTAATGCGTTGAGCGGGTGACACCGGAGTGGTGCAAGTCCCGTAGGTTACACCACTCCGAAGCTCATTCCGGCATCGAAACAGTTTCGTTGACAGGTAGTAGGCTAATCCCCGCTGCGGCGACACTTTTTCTCAATTCGTCCAACTCACCCGTCATGAATTCATTCACTTTTCCAGTGGCCTCGGATAATGCGTTGCGGGCAATATCCAGGTAAACCCGCGCAGCAGGTGATGGTGCACCATCGTTGGAACCTGCGTAGAACGCGGCATTACCCAATTTTGAGCCAACCGTATCACCCCGATAGGTAATACCCTTGGTTTTTTCCGGTATCCGGTACAGCTTTTCCAGTTTATCCAGCCCCTTTTTGACCTCCACGGCCCTTTTCTTCAGGGCCTCAAGCTCGGCGGTTTTTTCAGTTCCAATGCGTTTGTCGACCAGTTTCCTGATTGTCGCCACGTCGTTGCGGGCATCAATGATCTGTCGCAAGGCGGTGTTAGAGGTATCGCGTAAGGTCATCAAGGCCACCTGGGTGTTGAAATTCGCCTGCAGGTCTGCCATCGAATACGGATTACGTGGGTCTTTGAGAACTTCTACCATCCCACTCACGTCATCGTCGCCAAGTTGCAAACTTATCTCGTAGTTTCCAGGCAAGACCTGGGGGCCCGCTGGCAAACCGTCGTCTGCGCTCTTGTCGTCAGGTTTGGTCAGTGGTTTGATACCATCGCGTCGCATGCCCCAAACCAGGCGATTGATACCCTGGTGAACGACTGTTTTGTAGCTGCGGATAACATGACCTTCCGCATCTTTTATTTTGACGGATATCCTGGGCTTCTTGGCTTTCTTTTTGTCTTCAGGTTCATCTTCGGTGGACTTCTCAGTCTGATTGCGGGCCGCTATTTTACGTAACCGCTCAGATTTGGCATCCGGGTGGGGCAGATCCATGCCACTTGCCATGAAAGTCAGGATGACGCCATAGGGCTCGTTGGCCGCACGGAATTCACCCGACCCGGCAAACCGGGTTGACGGTGTCTGGCCAGCGTTATATTGCTGTCCACTTGAACTTGAAAGAATCTTCAGTCGGGCACCAAAATCGCTCGTTGACAAGTTTCTCAGTGCACTGTAATCGTCAATAACGTAAACGGCACGACCATGGGTACCAAGAACGAGGTCGTTCTCGCGCTGCTGAATAGCCATATCCATGACCGATACAGTGGGAACCCCCGCGGTGAATTTTGTCCAGCTGTCACCACCATCCACCGAGACATGCAACCCAAACTCGGTTCCCGCAAATAGCAGGTTCGGGTCGATATGATCTTGCAGGATGGATAGGGCATAGCCTGATATTCCATCCGTGGATAGTTTTTTCCAGCGTCGGCCATAGTCTTCCACCTGGTATATGCTGGTTTCCATGTTGGAGCGTCGGTGGTCATCGAGAACTACAAACGCATTTGCGGCAGCATGCGGTGAAGGGGTGATCATCGGTACCCACGCACCTTGAGGACCCTTGCGCAAGCGCGTATCAATGCGTGTCCAGCTCTTGCCACCGTCGCGGGTGATATGGACACGGCCGTCATCGGTACCTACCCAGAGAACCCCACGCTCAAGCTTGCTGGGTGCAATGCTGACGATGCTGGTGTAGTTTTCGGCAGCTGTGACATCAAATGTCAGACCACCACTGGTCTTGAACGTCTGCATTTTAGGGTCATTGCTGCTCAGATCGCCGCTGATGGTTGACCAGGACTGACCGCGATTATTTGATTGGTGCACAAATTGACTACCGTAATAAATGATATTGGGATCAAACGGGTCGATCGCCAGTGCCGCGTTCCAGTTAAACCGCAGGTCAGTGTCAGTGTCTGGCGGATCCGGCCTGATCAGGTTTTGTTCGCCGGTATCGAGGTTCCAACGGAACAGGAAGCCGCCCTGGGACATTGCGTAGCCGCGGCGAGAGTTATCCGGGTCGGGCAGGGTGTCAAAGCCGTCACCAAAACCCACTTCCTGCCAGTGCAGGTTGCGGATACCGGCGTTTTCCCAGACCTCCGCTGGTCCACGCCAGGAACCATTGTCCTGCAGGCCACCGTAGACGTGGTAGGGGTGATCATTATCAACAGCGATGTGATAAAACTGTGCCAGCGGCAGATTTCTGACAAAGCGGAACGTTACACCACGGTCATGGCTGATCGCGATTCCCCCATCGCTGCCAAAAATCAGGTGGGCCGGGTTGAGCGGATTGATCCAGTATGCGTGGTTATCGATGTGAATGGTGTTGCCCGGAGCACAGCAGTCAATAACCGCGTTCTGGTGAAAGCTTTTGCCACCATCGATGGAAACCTTAACACGCGTACCAATGTTGTAAACAACGTCTGCGTTTTTTGGGTCCACGGCGATCTCCGTGTAATAAAATGGACGATCGGCGATGTTGTACTCCTGGTTGACCTTGCTCCAGCTCTTGCCACCATCATCTGAGCGTAAAAGGGCACTCTTTTTGGCCTCGACCAATGCGTAAACCCGCTTTGGATCGGCGGGAGACATGGCGAAGGCCATGCGCCCCAATTCGCCGGCCGGCAGTCCGTCTTCTTCGGTTTTCTGCTTCCAGCTGGCACCTCCATCATGACTGACATACATGCCCGAGCCTTCACCACCGGACTTAAAGAAGTACGGCCAGCGTCGAAACTCCCACATACCGGCAAACAACTTGTTGGGGTTGACGGGATCCATCTTGATATCGGTGGCGCCCGTGGAGTCATTGATGTACAAAATCTGCTGCCAGCTATCGCCGCCATCAGTGGTTTTGTATACACCGCGTTCCTCATTCGGGCCCCACAAGGTGCCCATGGCCGCAGCGTAGGCAATGTCCGGGTTTGTGGGATGCAGGGCTATGCGGTTGATACGTTCACTGTCCTTGAGGCCGACCAGTTTCCAGCTATTGCCACCGTCCGTGGATTTATACATGCCCCCACCGACAGAAGTGGAGTTACGAACATTTCCCTCGCCGGTGCCGACCCAGATGATATCCGGGTTCGACTGGTTGATTGCCACCGCGCCGATTGAGGCTACCGCCTCGCTATCAAAAACCGGTTTCCAGGTCAAACCGCCATTTTTTGACATCCAAACGCCACCGGTCGCGGCGCCAACAATAATGTGGTTTGGATTCGAGGCAATCACATCGATCGCTGCAACCCGGCCACTGACAGCAGCGGGGCCGATGGAACGAGCTTTGAGCCCTTCCATCAGGCTGGCATCAAGGGCTGCCCACGTATTGAAGGAGAGTAAGGACAGGGTGCATATCAATTGGGCAGAAAGCGTTTTGAAATAAGGGGTGGACGAAGGGTGATTGGTCATTATTTTGCATCCGGTTTAGATTTTGTTGCAATAGGGTCTGTGCTGCGCATCGATTTGTCAAATGCTTTTGGGAAGCATGATGTTTAACTTCGTGGTACATTGTTCGACTGGAAAGATTGATCAGGTTTTATCGCCTGTTTTGTATCATTGTGACCAGTAGGTAACCTCAATATCCATGACTCCCAAACAGAGAAACAGGCTAGGCATCAAACTCGTGGCTTACTACGCGGTGATGGTGTCGTTGGTGGCTTTGCTGATTCGCCTGTTCCCGGAAATCATGCCGCTGCTACCGTTTGGCGGGCTGGACGCGTTGCAGCAGGGAAATGATTTCGTCACAGAAACAGACATAGTCAATCTGATCTCGCATGTGCGAATCCCTCTGGACCTGTTGGCAGATGGAATGAGCATGTCTCTTTCCATGCTTGGAGCACTGCTGATAATGATTCCGATGCGCTGGGTTTACCTGGCGGTGGGTGACCTTGAAACCGCCGAACACCAGCCCGAGGATCAGAAGGTCAGCGCCAGCCTCCTACTGCTGCCGCTGGTGGTGACAGCTATTATTGTCATCGTTAAGTTTAGCCTCGCGCTGGCGTTTGCTCTTACCGGTATCTTTGCCGGTGTGCGTTACCGGACTTCACTGAAAAACCTGACCGATGCGCTGTTTATATTTGCCTGCATGGCGGTGGGTCTTGCAGCTGGAACCCAGGCCCTGGGAATTGCCTTGGCACTGAGTATCTTTTTTGTCTTCACGGCGCTTTGGCTGGAACCTTTGTACCTTGAACCCCCTCCGGAGCCATCGGGTGAAGATTAGGGATCAACTGACTGGATTGTTCTGAAGCGACTATTGGGCACCGGGGTTACAAGGGAAAGGGCTTTTGGTAGTCACATCATGTGCAGCACTACACCTGATCGTTGTAACCCGTCTCTTCAAACAGGTGGTCCATTGGTGTGACCACTCAAATGGACCTGCAACAATCTCTGCAACGGGCCTTGCATTACCTGCAAGCCGGTCCACCGGAAAGGTGTGTGCAGGTATGCAACGGGATTCTGACCGAGAACCCGGGTTTGATTCAGGCGCTGTACCTGCGTGGATGCGCGGCTTTTGAGACCGATGACAATGCCCAGTCGATCAATGATCTTGGAATCGTTCATGACAATCATCCTGAGCACCTGCACGCAGCCTACTACTTAGGGCGCTCGCTACTGGCAGCCGGTCGACCCGAAGAGGCACTGGCGCCACTACAGATCTCACTGGATGAGAGTGAACTGGAAGTGCGGGCCCGATATAAAGTCGCCACCTGCCTGACGCACTTACGTCGCAGATCGGAAGCCATTGACCACTACCAGGTAATCCTGAGGAGCCAACCCGAGAATTCGCAGGTGGCTGCCAATTTGGCCTCCTTACTGGAACGTGAAAACCGGCTGGAAGAAGCCGCAAGCTGGACCGATAGGGCATTGTCTATGGATCCCGCCAATGAGACAGCTCTAATGACGCGAGCCATACTGGACCGGCGCAATGGGAGTTATTCGGAGGCAGCACTACAGTTTCGGCAGTTGACCAATAAAATTACGAACCCCATTAACTGCAGCATCGTGTGGAACCAGTTGGGCCAGTGCCTGGAAGATCAAGGTGAGTGGGACGAAGCCTTTAGTGCATTCAGTAAATCTAATCATATCCTGAAGACCCACCATCCAGGCTCTCAACCTGACCCACGTGCTCCACACGGATTGCAGACCCTGTCTCGCATCCAGGAGTGGCTAATGACAAACCCCATGACGAGTTGGGACACGGCGGTTAATCATGACGAGGGTGGTATCGCGTTCCTGGTCGGATTTCCAAGATCCGGTACCACACTGCTGGACAGGATGCTCGCAGCCCACCCTGACATCGAAGTGCTGGAAGAAAAGAGTTTGTTTTCCAGTCTGCACCAGGATTGGTCAAAACCCGGATCGCTGGAGACGCTGGCCGAGGTCAACGAGGCGCAGGTCAGGGATGCCCGCGAAATCTACCGGCAGGAGATGACGCGTAACCGATGTCACCAGCAGCGATCCCTGGTGATTGATAAGCTGCCCCTTAATCTGGCTTACCTTTTCCTGATCTACCGGCTGTTCCCCCAGGCGCCGGTCATATTTATGCAACGTCATCCACTGGATGTTTGTATCAGCTGTTATTTTCAGGCTTTTGAGCTTGAGGCATCGATGGCCTATTTCCTCGATATGGAGGATACGGTGCAGTACTACCATGCGGTCATGCAGGTGGCGGTAGCGTCTATGGATCAGGTCGGCAATCCGCTACAGAGTTTTTCTTATGAAGATCTGGTGGCCGGTCCAGAGGCGCAACTAAAAGACCTGATAGGTTTTCTCGGTCTGGAGATGGATGATTCGATGCTGGACTACCGGCGGCGTGACCCCGATACAAGCAATACACCCAGTTATCAGCAGGTGTCACAACCTTTGCATACGAGGTCAATCGGAAAATGGCGGCATTACTCAAAGCAGCTGGAATCCAGTCTTGCGGATTTGCGGCCATGGATGAAGCATTTTGGATATACGGACCTGTAGGACCGACGAGCTTGCTTGTCGGGAATTTGTCAGTTTTTTCAAGGGCTCTCCACGAGCCAGCGCGTCAGTTCTACAGCCGGTGAGATTTTCGACAAAAAAATTTACCGGTATACGGCCAAAAAAAACCGCGGCTGGTTGAAACCAGCCGCGGTCTTCCATGCAAGATCAGAATGTCTGACCGAAGCGTACGCCAAACGACCGTGGTCGGTTGGTCGTGGTAGTCCAGACATGCCCGGGTGGGCGTTGCAGATTGGGTATTCCACCATAGCCCGGGTCGGCGATACTGATTTCTGCCCGCTCATCAAACAGGTTGTTAACGTAAAAGCTTAGCTTCCAGTTATCCCTTTCAATACCACCAGACACATTCACCAGAGTGTAGTCGTCCATCTCCCGCCTGGCAGGTACATTGAGCGTATCCAGGTCATTCCAGCGTTTGCCGGTGTAGGAAACAGCGCCCTGGAAGAAAGCGGGGAATGAACCCACCTCAAAATTACTCCGCCAGATACCGCTCAACTGCAACTTCGGTATAAACGGCATGGGCGTGCCCGCCGGCGCATTGGCCGGACCACCGGCAACACGTTCCGAGTCACGCCGCCAGAAAGCAGTCTTGAGCTTGGCGTCGTTGTATGAACCACCGAAGGTCAGGGTGTTGTTTTCATTGGCTGCCCAGGTCAGATCCCACTCGACTCCCTTGGTCTGGGAGTTACCGACATTCTGTACGATGGTCAGGTTGGAAACCGTGAAATCCAGGAATCCAAACTGGAAGTTATCCCAGTCAACCAGGTAGGCTGCACCATTGAAACGCAAGCTGCCGTCAGCCAGTAGTAATTTCCAGCCAAACTCGTAGTTGGTGACAAAATCAGGATCGTACTTGGGAATGCCGGGCACGCGTGCGCGGTTCACACCGCCGGCGCGGAAGCCCTCGGACCAGGTTACGTAAAGTAACTTGTCATCATCCAGCCTGTATTCCAGGTTAAATTTGTAGGCCATGTCGTCACCCTTGGCCACGTCATCCAGAACATTGGTTTCGAAGCAGGGAAACTGCATTATGCCGCCTTCTGCTGCGGTGAGCTGAACAAAAGTACCATTAACAAATAGACCGGTACAGTGTCTGGCAAACCCGTTAAATCCTTGCAGGGAGTTTTCGTACTCGAAGTAGCGGGCACCAACTTTTGCCGAGAACTGATCATTGATATCAAAGGTCACTTCGCCAAAAGCGGCCTTGTCGCGATCGACACGAATCTGGTAGGTCTGCCACACCGTGGTGCCGCCAAAGATGCGGTCTCCGGTGGGCGCCAAGACCACTGTGCTGGCGGTGTCCAGGTCAGGCACGATCCACTGCAGGTCAAAGTTGTGCTCCTGTCTTTGGTAGAACAAGCCGGCAATCCAGCGCAATCTCTGGTCCTGTGAGGACTGGATGCGTATTTCATGGCTCTCACGTAAAAACTCTTCATCCTGGCCTACGTATTGCGTGCCGATGGCGCAGTTGCCACTGGCGGCGTAGTAGACACAGTAGCCCGGAGCGGCATAGTAATCCGGATTGGTCAGGTAATAAGCCCAGTACTCGGTGTAATCGCTGTAGTCGTACTCACTGACAGAGTCCCGATCCAGATAGGCACCCGCGTAAACAATATCCATATCCCCGATGCTGCCATTGAGTGTCAACGAGGCCTGGTACCATTCATCGCTGTCAACGGCATCCCAGAGTTTACCGGTTTGCAAATCGCCAAAGAACTCTGGATTGTGCGCCCATTCACCATCGGTATCGGATGTCTGATAGAAAATACCCGGTGTGACCGACCAGTTGTCGTTCAGGTCGACTTTCAGCAAGGCACGGAGACCCGTGGCTTTATGTTTATTGAAGTCTTCCTTGACAAAAGCAGCGTTACTAACGGTGCTGGATGTTGGTCCGGGGAAGGTCATGGTGGTGGGTACCTGATCGATATACCCGGCGGTTTCCTTGTGCCAGGCTACCAGCCTGACCGCAGCGCTCTCACCCAGCGGAATGTTAACGAAACCGTTGAGATTATAGCCCTCGTCACCGTGACTGACCGAATTGACTTCCAGGTCATAGCCGCCTTCGGTCTCGCCCATAACGGGCTTGTTGGTGATAATGCGAATGGTGCCCGACTGGCTGCCCTGGCCGTAAAGTGTTCCCTGCGGCCCTGACAGTGTTTCAACCCGGGCCATGTCGTACATGTGGACGTCCAGAACCTGGGCGATCGTGGTCATGGGTTGCTCATCCAGGTAATAACCGACACTGGGCATGGAAGCAGAGTGGTTACCGTCTCCGCCGGAGGCAATTCCTCGCATGTAAAGCTGGCCAAATCCAGGCGTGGAGCCGGTATGAGCGACAGTCGGCAGGTACTGAATGAAGTCATCAAATCCGCGCACATTCAGGTTTTCAAGTTGCTCGTTGCCAAGGACCTGAATTGAAACGGCTACATCCTGAAGGTTTTGAGCGCGCTTTGTTGCGGTTACGATAACCTCTTCAAGTGCGGCGGCACCGTCGTCCTGTGCCTGTGCCGGTATCACTACTGTGGCGGCAACCACGGAACCCAAAAGGGCCATGGAAATGGATGTTGTTAACTGATTTCGTTTAAATTTTTGCACGTAAATCTCCTGGCTGCAATTGCTAGTTGGTTGCTGACCGCCCTAAACTTTTAAAGTCGATTTCTCGTAATGTTATACGAATGTATATTTTTATGCGAATGTATTTATGGCTGTACTGTTTCCTCAATCTATTAAACAAATTTATAACACCATGTTAACAGTTTGTTAACGAAATTCCCAAAAGGTTCATAAAATATGTTAAAGCGGTAAATTATGGCGACAAGGCGTTACGGGCTGAGTACTCCAAAATTACCCCCAGCTGGTCTCTAATCGTGGATAATATCATTCATGTCAAAAAGCAATGAAACCAACACCGGAAACCTGCAAACCGCCCTCAAGAACGCGGCTGATTTGCTTGCGCACGATCCCAGGCTGGCGCAGGAACAGGCCGCTGAAATCCTCAAGATTTACCCCGAAACACTCGAGGCAAAGCGGATATTGGCCTCTGCTTACCGTTTATTGAAAATGCCACAGAAAGGGCTGGATGTCCTGACACCATTACTGGCCGCACATCGAGATTCCCCGGGCTTCTTGCACGAGATCGCACAGTGCATGGGTGGCGTCGGTCGTGGTGATGAGGCTATTGAAACCCTGCGCAGGGCGGTTTCCATTAACCCTCGCCACGCCGACGCCTGGCAAAGCCTCGGCCATCAACTGGCCGTTGCGGGGGATGAGAAAGCTGCGACCGAGGCTTTTGAGCGGCATTTTGAGCTCTCAACCCGCCATCCTGAACTGGTCGAGGCCATCAAGTTGGTGCGTCAAGGCAAAGTGGGTATGGCGGAACGTATTGTCCGCGATTTACTCAAGAAGTTTCCCACTGATGTGAGCGCCATCCGGGTACTTGCTGATATCGGTGTAAAGGTGGGGCAACTGAAGGATGCCGCTCATCTGCTGGAGCGCTGTCTGGAACTCGCGCCGGACTTTCACGCGGCGAGACGCAGCTACGCAATGGTTCTGATGCGCCAGCAGAAACCGGAGGCTGCAATACACGAAGTGGAGAAACTGTTGTTATTGGAGCCCAATAATCCTAATTTCCTGACCCTGAAAGCTTCCATTCTGATTCGCATCGGTGATCAGGCAGGGGCGCTTGAAATATATGAGAGTCTGTTGAAGAACTACCCCAATCAGGCCCGCGCCCAGATGAGCTACGGTCATACCCTGAAAACTGTTGGCAGGCTGGATGAATCAATTGCGGCCTATAAAAAGTGTATCCAACTGAGCCCCGAGGTAGGTGAAGCCTACTGGAGCCTGGCCAACCTCAAGACATTTCGCTTCAGTGACGAAGACATCGAGCACATGCGCCAGCAGGTAACGACCGAGGGTGGTGATGCCGATGATCAATCACACCTGGCCTTTGCACTTGGGAAAGCCCTTGAGGATAGTGGGGGATATGACGAATCGTTTAAGTTTTATAAACGTGGTAATGGTATTCGTCGTATCGAACACCGTCACAGTCTTAAAGTAAATGTCATGGAATCGATCCGACAGGTGCGGGCCTTACCGTCTGCATTCTTCGAGCAGCGCAAAGGCTGGGGCTGTCAGGATTCTGACCCGATATTTATCGTGGGCCTGCCACGCGCAGGTTCGACCTTGCTGGAGCAGATATTGGCCAGTCACTCGCAGGTCGAGGGCACCTCTGAATTGCAGGATATCATCGTGATTTCCCGTAAGCTTGCCGGCAAGTCCCGTCAAAACCCATCCGGAAAGTACCCTGAGAATCTGGTTGACATGACAGCGGATGAATTCCGGGAGTTAGGGGAGAGCTACCTGGAAACTACCCGTATTCAACGTGGCGACCCGCCATTTTTCATAGATAAAATGCCTAATAATTTTCGGCATATTGGATTGATCCACCTGATGTTACCCAACAGCAAGATCATTGACGCCAGACGTCACCCGATGGGAGGATGTTTTTCCGGATTCAAACAGTTGTTCGCAAGGGGGCAGACCTTTACCTATGGCCTGGAGGATATTGGAAAATATTACCGGGACTATGTCCGTTTGATGGACCACTGGGACGAGGCCTTGCCTGGGCGTGTACACAGGGTGCTGTACGAAGAGATGGTTGCGGACACGGATACACAAATCCGAGCCTTGCTGGATTACTGCGGATTTGAGTTTGAAGAACAGTGTCTCAAGTTTTACGAAACTGACCGGGCCATACGAACACCCAGCTCAGAACAGGTCCGCAAGCCCATCTACAAGGAGGGCCTGGAGCAGTGGCGTCACTTCGAGGCCCACCTCGATCCGCTCAAGGAAGCGCTGGGGCCCGAGGTCCGGCGGCGCTACTCCATAGATTCTTGAGTGCTGGAGACACGGCCGCCGATATCCATTTACTGCTTGTAAATTTTGCCACCCTTCATGACAAAACTGACATTTTCCAGCACGGAAACATCATCCAAAGGGTTTGTTTCTACCGCGATAATATCGGCATAAAAGCCGGGGGCAACCGCCCCTACATCGTTGGGCCAATCAAGTAGATCGGCGGCACGAATCGTCGCTGCCTGCAGGGCTTGCATCGGCTTCATTCCATACTCGACCATGTACATGAACTGTTTACCATTGTCACCGTGTGGGTAGACCGCACCGTCACTTCCAAAAGCCATTTTGACACCTGCTTCAAACGCCTTTTTGTGATTGTCTCGTTGCAGTTGACCAATCATGCGCTCCTTTTCCAGTGACTCCGGCAGCATGCCCACGGACGCACCATGCTCCAGAATAAAGGTATCGTTGTAGACATCCATTACCAGATAAGTACCGTTCTTCTTGGCCAGTCTGATACCTTCGGCATCGATCAGGCTGGCGTGTTCAATCGAATCCACGCCGGCTTTGATCGCGGTTTTTATACCTGCCTCGCCGTGTGCGTGTGCCGCGACTTTACGGCCATGCATATGTGCTTCATCCACAAGTGCCTGCATTTCCTCGAAGGTGTATTGTTGTCCGCCTACGCTGTCACCTTTTGACAATACCCCTCCCGTGGCACAAAACTTGATGAGGTCCGCTCCGTACTTGATGACTTCTCGTACCTTGGCGCGTACTTCCCAGGGTCCATTGGCAATACCGTCTGCACTCACACCAAACTCTGCCGGCAACAGGTTGTTGTCGCAATGTCCCCCGGTGATACCAAGCGCCGGGCCCGAGACACGCAAGCGTGGACCATCGATCTCACCATCGTTAATGGCATCACGCAAGGCGACATCCGAGTAACCACTTGCTCCTACATTACGCACGGTAGTAAATCCTGCGAGCAGGGTTATACGTGCATTGACGACGCCAAACAGGGTCTCACGAGGTACCGAAAACTGTAAGCCCGAGTAGCCATGATAACGATGGTCACCGGTCAGGTGATCGTGCATTTCAATGAGACCCGGCAAAACGTATGAGTCACCCAGGTCAATGATTGAAGCGTTGGCTTCAAAATTAACATCAGCGGCATCGCTGACACTTTCGATGCGATCCCCGCGAATGGTGATGATCTGGTTACGTCTCAACTTTCCCGCCTGAACATCGATCAATCCACCGGCCTGGATATAGACCAGGTCATCTGCAATGGATACACCCGATGCCACGAGGGACACAACAAGGACGACGGGTAGGAAAGCCGATATTTTGCAGAACTGATTCATGTGACTTCTCCAATTAGAATACTTAAGCCTGGATCAGGCTGCCCCGTAAGCGATAAGTGCGTCAGCGACCTTCTTGAAGCCAGCAATGTTGGCTCCCTTGAGGTAGTCGACATAGCTTGCAGACTCCGTACCGTATTCAACACAGCGCTCGTGAATACCACGCATGATATCACCCAGGTGATTATTGAGTTCCTCGCGGGTCCAGGACATCCGTATACTGTTTTGTGTCATCTCAAGCCCGGAGACTGCTACACCACCTGCGTTGGCGGCCTTGGCCGGGCCGTAGAGGGTTTTTGCGTCCCGGTAAACGGCGATCGCGCCGGCATCCGAACCCATATTTGATCCTTCTGAAACGCCGATACAACCGTTGGCAATCAGGGTTCGGGCTTGCTCTGCATTCACTTCGTTCTGTGTTGCGCATGGAAAAGCAAGATCGCAAGGAATCGACCAGGGGCGTTGCTGGGCAAAGAATTCGACTCCGTACTCCTTGGCGTACTCTGAGATTCTACCTTTGCGGACTTCTTTCAAATCTTTCAGCCAGGCCAGCTTGTCCAGGTCAAAACCATCGGGGTCATGGATAAAGCCGGATGAATCTGACAAAGTTACGGGTTTTGCACCGTGCTGGATCAGTTTTTCTGTCGCGTATAAGGCAACGTTACCCGACCCGGATACAAGACAGGTCTTGTTTTCAATACTCTGGCCATGGTGTCTGAGTACATCCTGCATGAAATAGATCGTACCGTAACCGGTTGCCTCCACACGGATGGCGCTGCCACCAAAGGAAAGACCTTTGCCCGTCAGTACACCGGTAAATTGATTGACCAGGCGTTTGTACTGCCCGAACAAGTAGCTTATTTCACGTCCGCCAACGCCGATATCGCCAGCAGGTACATCTGTATGTGGGCCTATATGCCGGTATAATTCGGTCATGAAACTCTGGCAAAACCGCATGATTTCCCGCTCCGACTTACCTTTTGGATTGAAGTCGGAGCCACCCTTGCCGCCACCCATGGGTAAGCCCGTCAGGCTGTTTTTAAAAGTTTGCTCGAACGCGAGAAATTTGAGAACACTCAGCGAAACGCTGGGATGAAAACGGAGGCCACCCTTGTACGGGCCGATGGCGTTGCTGTGTTGAACGCGGTAACCACGATTTACACGGATCTTGCCCTCGTCGTCCTCCCAGGTCACGCGGAACATGACCACGCGGTCGGGTTCGGTCAGACGTTCAGACAGGTTGTGGTCCTGGTATTCAGGATGCGTGTTAACGTAAGGGATTACATCGTGGGCGAACTCTTCGACCGCTTGTTGAAACTCACTTTCGCCTGGATTACGGCGCGCCACTGCCTCGGTAAATTCGCGTATAGATCCGGTATCTTTCTTGTTCATTCTTTCAGACTCCTGTTTAAGATGAACCGCGATAAGATCGTTCTGCTACAAAATGTGGAACCCTTCCTCAGTCAGGGAAACAAGCAAAGTTTGGCGATTTCCGGAGTCTCACAGCAACTCCAAAGTGTGGACCATTAAGGCAGTACACAAAAGCGAAACCATGCAATATGCGCGCAGTTTAAATCACCTGCGTCGCCAGTGTAAGTACCAAATCGAATTCATTTCAGAGTGTTGAAAGCATGTGGCTTCTGATCAAATAAAGGACGGATTGTCGTGGCTGTTTCTACGCAACGCCCTTAGCCCTAAGGCATTGTTATACAAGATATTTGTGTCGGCAATCAATTAGCGAACGGTCGCTATGCACTCAATCTCAGTTCTTGCCCCCAGCGCCAGGCCACTCACACCCATTGCGCTTCGTGCCGGCGGCATTGTTGGGAAAAAGGTGACATAAACTTCATTCATGGCCGCCCACTCCTTGATGTCTGCCAAAAATACGGTGCACTTCACAACTTCCTCTAATGAAGAACCATACTTTTCGAGGCTTGCCTTGATGTTTTCCAGTGCCTGCCGAGTCTCGCCCACGATGCCGCCTTCAGCCAATTCCAATGTTGGTGGAATATTTCCAATTTTGCCTGACAAATAAAGCATATGTCCGACCCTTACTGCATCAGAGAACGGCAATTGCTGCTCCAGTGATACGGAAAAATGCTCTACATCCGGGGCGCCGGCAAAAGCCAGGTGAGGGCAACACAGGGTGACACTAAGCATTGCAGTTAAAAGTGTATTCATCGCATAAACCTCCACAAATTCTTCCGTCTGTGACATTCACCTGGTTTGCCATGTATTTTCACAGGTACCTGGACCATTGGCTATGCGCCGGAGATTCGTATGTCAGACCTGAGGTGGGTGGCAGAGGTCAGTGAATTAGTTATCAGGCAGATTCCTTCTGCTTTATCCAGCAGACGCCTTGCTTTTTCCTCATTGGTTCCCTGAGGGCACACGAGTTCTGCTCGCAAATGGAATTCAGTAAATCTGGTGATCCGGTCCTGTCGGTCCAGGATGCCCTCAACATCACAGCCCAGTGACAACCAATCGAAGTTTGATGCCCGGGCGATGGCCTTGAAGCTCAGAATGAAACAATCTGCAACTGCCGCGGTAAGCAGGGACTCAGGTGACCAGCGGTCACCAGGTCCGCCGAACTCGGCGGGCGGAGCGGACTCAATGGTGCTCAGACCCGGGCTCGCCAGTTCAACATTGCCATCGCCAGAGCAAGTCGCAGAAACAGAATAATGATGTGGAAGATTTTGCATGGTCAGATCCTCATTTGATGAGATATGCAGGTTTACACGTGCCAAAATTCAACGTGGGGTCAACACGTGATTTTACAAGTTTGCCGAAAACGTTTCGGGGAACACCATCGGTTTGGACAATCCCGTTGTCACTGGCTTGGTTTTGCCGTATCGTGACCGCGACAGTATCGGGGGGGCTTTCCTGGCAAACAACCGGGGTTGTAGATGTGTAAGAGTATTCATTTCCTCTGGCGATGCCAAGTAGTGGTTGCATTGTGCACGAATGCCGCTGTGGCGCAATCGCCTCCTGTAGAGCGTCCCGTTATGAGTGCCTTTGCACTGGCAACCGCACCGAAAATTGACGGCATGGTAGCAGGTGACCGGGGGTGGGAAGGTGTTGTCTCGGCCAGTGGATTCCGACAAGTCCGGCCTGATGAAGGACTGCCTGCGACTCAAAAGACAGAGGTTTTCATTGGTTATCTGGACGAATCTCTGTACATCGGTGTAATCGCCTACGATGACACGCCTGCCGGCATTATCGTCACCGACAGCCGGCGGGACTCGTCGCTGGATGATACCGATAGTTTTCGGGTGCTTATCGATGGCCTGTTAGACCGTCAAAACGGGTTTGTATTTGGTACCAATCCGGCCGGCGTTGAATTTGATGCCCAGGTGGTCAGAGAAGGGGCAGGGGGGGCTTTTGGGGGCGGTGGTTTCAACCTGAACTGGGATGCAAGCTGGAGTGTCAGTGCCACGGTTTCTGCTATCGGTTGGAGCGCCGAGATGCAGATTCCATTCAAGTCATTGCGCTATGGAAAGGGTAAAGAGCAAGTCTGGGGGATAAATTTCCAAAGAAACATTCGCCGTAACAATGAAGTGGTTTACTGGGCTCCCTTATCGCGACAGCACAACCTTAATCGTATTTCCGAAGCCGGAACCGTGACGGGTGTCATGCCACCAGCACAAACCAATCTGTTGTTTACACCCTATGTTCTCGCCATGGCGAAACGTGGCGGTGACCTCGTTGAAACAGATACGGAGCAAGAGCTGGGTTTTGATGTCAAGTACTCACTCACCCCCAGTCTGACACTTGACGCGACCTACAATACAGATTTTGCCCAGGTCGAAGCCGATGAGCAGCAACTGAACCTTGATCGTTTTGACTTGTTTTTGCCGGAAAAAAGGACCTTTTTTCTGGAGAATTCCGGTCAATTCGATGTGGGGAACGGCGAAGAAGCAGAGCTGTTTTTCAGTCGCCGTATCGGCATTGGTGAGGCAGGCCAACAAATTCCAATCGACGGTGGTCTACGATTGTCCGGAAAGGTGGGCAGCAGTACGAATGTAGGGTTCCTGTACATGCAATCAGAGGCAGTTGCCGATGTTGCTCCGGGCAACCGCTTCATCGTCGCACGCGTTAACCAGGAGCTACCCAACCGCTCATCAATCGGTGCAATTTTCGTAGACCGTAATGGCGATGGTTCTCACCTTGCTGCGGAGTCTGATGACAGCAACAGGACCTATGGAATCGACGGTCGACTTGGGATCGGCGAAAACACCATCGTCAGTGCCTGGGCAGCAAAGACGGAAACGCCAGGGCTGGACGGTAAAGACCATGCATTTTCGCTAAAGGCAGATTTCGACTCGACCAGGTGGTTTAACAGCTTCCAATATGCCGAAGTCGGTGATGATTTTAACCCTGAAGTGGGGTTTTTGACACGCAAGGATTACCGCAAGGTCACCGGTCTGCTTTTAAGGCGGATACGACCAGATGACTTTATGGGTTTGCTTGAGATGCGACCACACGTCAGTTATACGGGTTTCTGGGATTTTAGTGGGTTTCAGCAAACTGGTTTTTTGCACATGGATTCACACTTTGAGTGGCGTAGCGGGCTGGAGATCCACACGGGCTATAACGTCAGGCTTGACGGCATAAAGGAACCCTTTGATATCGTTAAAGGTGTTACGGTTCCGGCTGATACATATCAACATTCTGAAGGACAGCTTGTGCTCATAACCAATCAGTCTGCACCGCTGTCGCTGAACCTGAGGACCGTCATCGGTGGCAGATTTGGCGGGCATCGCATTAATATTGAGCCAACCATCAATTACCGCATCGGTGAAAAATTCAGATCCAGTCTTTCGGCCAGCTACAACGATTTTGATCTTCCTGTACCGGGTGGGGATTTCAGTGTCATGCTCGCGCGTTTCCGGCTTGCCTATTCTTTCACTCCGAAGATACTTCTGCAGGCACTGTTCCAGTACAACGACAACGATGACGTATTTGGAACCAATTTACGATTTTCCTGGTTACGGTCGGCGAACACCGGTCTGTTTGTTGTATATAACGAGTTTGATGAACGCGGCATCGGCGCGCGGCCGAAGGGTCGTGAGCTCATTATTAAATACAGCTACATTTTTGATGTTTTCCAGTGAGTTACAAGGTTTCTAGTAAACTTGAGAATTGCTTTTGCGAGTAGTGGAAAGGCAGCCAACATAAATAGCGACAGGATTAAACCAGGGGTGAAGATAGCGGACACACTGAAAGTTTCGATGTCACCGAGCTGACTACCGGTATAAGCAAGGATCAGCGTAACCGGTATCATCCCAAACAGGGTTGCAAGCAAAAATGCGGGTACCCGCATTGATGTCAATCCCAGTAGTAAGTTCAATAACCAGAACGGAATAATCGGGACCATCCGCAAACCGAAAACATAGAGAGCCCCTTCTTTATCAACACCCTTGTTAATGATGTCGAGGTGGCTGGGGAAGCGTCTTGCCACTAAATCGTGGAACAAAAACCTGACGCTGAACAGTGCTAATGTTCCACCCAGGCTGGCAGCAGAAAGTGATATGAAAAAGCCGGTGGAATAACCAAAAATTACGCCGCTGATAACGGACAAAAGACCACTGACTGGTAGCGAACAAGCAGTTCCAAGCAGATAGATGAGAAAAAACACTGCGGCTGTATTTATGGGTGATTGATCAAAGAGATCTTGATACAGGCGGATACTGAGGTATTGGTCACCACCACCAACAAGATAAAAAATGGCAACCGCACCGAGAAAGAGGACCAGCGCAAGCTTCTTTACCGGCATTGGTTGTCGTCTTTAGCTGAAACCGAGGCAACAAAACCGGCAATGGTATTGCAGTAGTACTCGAGCAATTTTCGTCTGCTTTCTACCAATTGGAAACGGCCGTCACCCGTGGGCTCAATTATTTTTCTGCGCAGCAGCACGTAAATACCCTGGCTGAGCGCGTAGTCGCCGTCATTATTGGGCAGGAACACAGGTACACCAATGCTGACCAAGTCTTCAATGAGCTTGGTGGTTCTGACCTTCAGGTTCAACTCGGAGATTGGCAGATCGTCACTGTGGCCCAGGACACTCGCCAGTAAATAGGTGGGTAAGACAGGCAGTAAACTGCCAATACGCTCGGCCAGCTCATTGCCCAGCGAGGTAATGCTTTCACGACGTGCAGTCATATCCAGCTTGCTAAGAACTACACCATGCTTTTGTTGCCATGCATTGAGTGAGATCGGTTTGCCAAAGTTTATACAGGCGTAGCCAAAAGGTTTGTGCCTACGGGGAAACACATAGGTGGTAATCGTGGCAAAGAATTTCAAAAAGGAAAACAGGGAATAGAGACGCCCCTTGTCCTTGAATCCATCTTCCTGATGGGCAACCAGGGTTTTGTCTTCAGGAATCTTGTCATAGTTAAGTGCGCAGGGGACGAAAACGATGTCCTTGCAGTGACCCTCACCGACCGCTTTTACCAAGTAGTTCAGCAAACCCAGTTTCAATGGTTGTATACGTCCATCGCGTGACAGCCCACCCTCGATAAAAACACCTTGAGGAATACAATGGGATGTTGCCAGAAAAACATAACGCTCAAGGATTTTGTGGTAAAGCTGGTTATCGGGCTGGTCGCGGCGGACGATAAAGAATCCCATGGCATGGATGAACTGGGCAAATGGGGTGACCAGGGCCCATTCCCCGGCGGAATAGGAAACTGGGGCAAGTCTTGAGGTCAGGTAAATCAGTAACAGCGGGTCAAAGTTTGATCGGTGATTGGAGACCATGATGACGCAGCTGTCCTTGGGGATTCCCTGGTATTCACTTTGTGCCGAGAATCCAACCTGGATCCAGTAAAACATTCGCAGACACTTTCTTGCCAGCCAGTAACCGAGCCGAAAATAAACCAGGACATTAAAAGTAGGTACTATCTCATTGGCATAACTACGAGCCTGGGTCAGTGCTCCCTCTTTTGATTGTTGTTGGGTGGTTGCAATGTCAATCGCATCAGTAACCTGCGGGTCGCTGATTATTCTATCGATCCACAGCGACCGGTTTGCCAATGCATAGGACGGTAATCCGAACTGGAGTTCCTCATCCAGGACTCGTTCGGCAGATTGTGAACGGTTGTAAATCAACCTCTGTAATAACGGCAGGATGAGCAGTTGAACGACCGCATAAAGTGCCAAAATCAGCAATAGGTAAAATTGCCAATTTGCTAAAGTGGTGGTTTCTCCCATTTCCATCCCGGCTGTCTAGGCTTTGCTCAATAATTGCTTGTGCACGTTTGCAATCTTCAACACTGCAGCGAATCTTACTAAGGGTTCATTGTCATTGATTAAGCCTAACGGTATAGAGAAATGCCCGCGTCGGTAGGTAAATCGATTCTCCGCTGGAACTTTCCATGTATCCAGCTGGGCCGCCGTCGTCTTGATCGGTGTCACCTTATCCATGGTTCCACAAACGGAAACGATGTTTTCGCCACCCATGCAGGTTGACCGCATTGGATCCAGGCGTTGCAGCCAGACTTTCTCAAGCGCCTGGTTCCAACCCGCCGTTCGCAGAGACTCACCCAGGTTCCATATGTCTGACAAGGCACTGTTCTCGGCAGTTTCAGCCATATGTTGGCTATGGGTGATGGCCAGCAGGGCATCTGGTTGTAAATTGTGCGCCCAGTCACCGGCATTCATGGCCACCGCCTTGGCCGTTTGTGCACCAAGACTGCTGCCACCGACTGCAACGGGTCCCAGACTGTTAGATCTGCACCAATCAATGATGGTCGCCCACTCCTGATGCTGTGCGGCAAGAAAATCGAACATGCTGGTGGGAATTCTGGACAGAAATTGTTCCCCGCCATAGTGACCGGGCAGGACACGGCGGCCGTGCCACGGTGCCTCGGGGAGAATGACCCGAATGCCCATTTTGGTCAGCTGTGTAATCTCATCAAGGATCAGGTGGTAGTGATCAAATTCAACGCAAATGCCATGACCAAAAATCAATGTTGGTGGCTCAGACACCCCTTCGGGTTCGTGCACCCGGGCATAAACAAGATCATTCATCTGCTCGCTGGGTGAGCTGAAACGAAGCCAATAGTCTTTTCCAAAGTTGGTAATTATCGACCTTGAAACCTCGACTGTCGGAAACTTCTCTGGTGGCGAAAAAAAATCGCGGAGTTTCTCGCCGGTTTCACCAAATCTTCCGACAACGTCTTCAGGCGTGGGTGGATCCATGGCGACGGAAGTTTTTACGAGCCGTCGTAGCGGGGCGAATTTTCTCCTTGCCAGGTTGTAATCATTGCGGTAGGCAAGCCGCATTTCCTCAACAATTGGCAGTCGCTCTTCTGCCACAGTTTGTCCCTCAAAAAAATAGTGGCGCCACAACTGGTCAATCGAGAAAGCCTTCAGGCGTGCGCGTTCAAAATGCTGCAGGGCACCAGCAATGACTTTGCACTGGTGGGTGCTGGGCTGCTCTAACGGCACTTGCTCGATAAATCTGTCGACGTCTCCGTCGGCGGCGCGTGCGGCCGCCCACAACCTGGATAAGGGGAAATACCAGTGCTTGAGAAAATACAGTACAACGCGATCAATCCAGGGCAGGGCAATGACACGACCCACCGGGGACACCAGCAGATTATTTGTAAAGCGGGACAGTCCGGACATCTGACAATTCTAGTCCTTTGCATGTAGATGGGCGAGCGGGATCTGCCAGTTCCTGGTGCAGCAGCCGATTGAAGGCTTAGCCACCAGGATGATTATGGTACCGGTGGCTGATACGCATCGAGGAAGCCACACGGACATACCTCAATGCACTTTCCGCACGCCTTGCACATATCCAGTGTGAGTGAGAAATACATACCGGGACCGGTCTCTGTCAATTTGGTAAAGCAACCGGATGTGCAGAACATTGAACAGCTTTCACAACCCATGCAGGAGCCGCAAGAAAAACACCGCTTGGCCTCCCGCAAGAACTGTTGTTCGGATATGGTGTTGGCAACCTCGGCCCTGCCGTCGTCAATTCGCTCATCAGCCGGAAGTTTGAGCGCCCTGACCGGGGTCGAAGTCGGTGTCTGATCAAAAGTGACCTGTTGAGGTTCTACTGGCGGCCTGGGGTCGTCAGGCAAGCCGTCACTGCGCCTGCCCTGAAATTTGGCGTGTAACTCTTCGGCGGCACTTCTTCCCTGCATGATGGCATTGCCGGCAATGCCGAGTTTGAGCATGTCGCCACCGGCTTGAATGCCTGGACTCACATTTCCCAGTTGGTCAGTGCTGAGCCAGTTTCCAGTGTGGTCCAGTGCCTCGAAACCATCGAGAACCGGTGCCTGGGAAACCGCTGTAATGAGTGTGTCCACGGGCATACTGAATTCGGAACCTGGGATTGGCTCTGGCCGCCGCCGGCCTGATGAGTCCGCTTCACCCAGAGCCATGCGACACGCCACCAGGTTCTCGAGTCTGCCATCATCAGAGCGTTGGAGACGTGTCGGTGTGGCCAGCAAGAGTAACTCGATCCCTTCTTCCAGCATATCTTCGACCTCAGCCTGAATTGCCGGCATCTCTTCCATTGAACGCCGGTAAATGAGGGACACTTCTGCGCCTGTGCGTCGTGCACAGCGTGCGGCATCTACCGCAGTGTTCCCACCGCCTGTGACGACAACGGCTGCGCCGAGGTCTATTTTCTCTCCGTTGTTGAAACGTGAAAGGTAGTCTGTTCCTGTCCACACTGAAGGCCCGTCTTCGCCCGGTAGTCCCAGATTCCGCCCTTGCTGTGCACCCAATCCCAGGTACAGGGTCGTGTGGCGCTTACGAAGTTCCTCCAGGGTGATATCACGACCAATCATGGTGTTCAGTTTCAGCTCGACGCCCAGGTCGAGAATGCGGGAAATCTCTGCATCAAGAACTGCCGGTGGAAGCCGGTAGTCAGGTACACCGTAACGCAACATCCCCCCCGCTTGCTCCTGTGCTTCGTAGACGGTCACCCGGTAAGCCCGGCGGGCCATCTGGTAGGCGAAGGACAGACCGGACGGTCCCGCACCCACTACACCGAGCCATTCTCTCCGGGGTTCATTTGACAGTTGACGGAGTGGCAACCGCTCTTTGATGGCCCAGTCGCCAAGGAAACGCTCCATGGCATTAATCGCCAGCGGATCATCCAGGCCGGTCCGAGTGCAACGGTCTTCACACGGATGCGGACATATGCGCCCCAGGACGCCGGGAAAAGGGTTGACGTCGGTGATCGTTTGCCAGGCCCGCGCAAAAGCCTGATGGTCGGACAGACCGAGTTTCCCGCGTTGCGCGACAACACCTATCCATTGACGGATGTCTCCGCAATTCGGGCAATCGGCCTGGCACGGCGGTTGCTTTTCTTGCTGGTGCGGGTGGTAGGCGGGGGTGAGTCGATCAAAACCTTCCTCTGATTTCTTTTGACCCGTTCCTGAATCGGTATTCATCTTGAGTCAGCCTCGTGGTCGGCAAGCTGTTTTGACAGGGCTCGAATGCGATGTGACATAGTCTGCAGCAGGTTAGTGGCCAGAAGAGGGTCTTCCTGAAGTCGTCTGAACAAGGCCTTCTTGTCCACCTTTAACACTTTGGCGTCACCGACCGCTCGTGCTGTCGCCGAGCGTACTTCTTTTTCAAAAAGCGCCATTTCTCCGAAAAAATCTCCAGCGCTGAGAAGGTTCAGGTGTTGTTCGCCAGCCGCTGTTGACTGCACAATCTCTACCTGACCGGATTGGACAACATACATACAGTCACCTGCAGCATCTTGCTTGATGATGACTTCACCATCCGTGTAGATTTTACCAAGTGCACCCTCGGACATGATCAGGATACCTCTTTTCGTTTTTTACCAGGCCACATATTCGCCACAAAATTGAGCGTCAGGTTACCGATAAACCCTGGATGTAGGGCACCAACGAATATCTCGGTGTAGGGTGCGCTGCCGGTAAACATGTTCCACAGTAGTGAGCTCATATGGGGTTTTCGGGATGTATGCGCCTGTTCGCGTGCGGCCATACGAAGAATAACGCAGCGCAAAAAGCGAAAGCGTTTCAAAATACCGGTTGTCCCAAACATGAACCTGCCAATGGCATTATCTTTGGTAATGGTTTGGCATGCCGGCCAGAAATTTTTTCTGAAGGTCTGTTCGGATATACCCTGGAACACCGCGGTGCTTGCGGCTGCCTTGGCGGTACGAAATGCAGCGCCAATACCGTCTTTATAGAGCCGGGTCACCCCACTGTCACCCACCAGCACCATGCGGTCTGCGTAGGGACGTTTACGTGCACCCATGTTGATCAGTGGGGAACAACTGCAGACACAGGGTACGGCGTTACTGGGAAAGCTGGCGCCTACGGCGGGATCGTTCAGAAAGGTATGTACGAGCTCCTGGTCCAGGTCATCTCCCAGCATCACCACGGTGGCAAACTCACCCTTGGGAATGATGGCCGCAAACTCAAGTCTTGGTATGGGGAGCAGATAAACGTGTACCGAGTTACCCAGGATACGCAGTATCTCAGCCTCGGTGGATTTGAATTCACAAACATAGGCACGGGTGGTGCGGGGTGGCTCAAATCCGGCAGGCATGTCTTCAAGCAAACGCAGGAAGTTGCTGTTTACACCACTGGCAACAGCAATCAAGTCATACCTGGCTTCTTTTTGATCCGCAAACTGCAGACACGGATAGCCTTTGCGCCAATGGATATTGGTGATTAGCTGATGTAGAACCCTGGCACCCTTTTTTTTGGCCAAAGCCTGGAGGTAACCGTCGAAACTTTCCCAGCGTGACTCACCGCCCTCTCTGGGTCCGTTGCCGCGGTACAAAGCAGCAATGCGTTGCTCACCCGCTTGGTTTTGGATGGCAACACTACCCACATCCATGTGTACCAGGTAGGACTCGATGCCACGTTGTACTACCGATTCCGGCAGGTTGATACCCTCAGTGGCGAGAATTTGCACCAGGGATTCCGAAACGATGCCACCACAATGGTTGCAGCCGGCCGGACCACAGTGAGCGAACGAACGTGGGTCGTATATGTCAACTTCAATCTGGAGATCGACAGCAGCAGCCATTTTCAACAGGAAAAAAGAGAAGAACGAACCTGCTGGCCCACCACCTACAACGGCAACACGAGATCCGTTTGACAGACTGAGTTCCGCTTCCTCCTCATTGGCGAGACTCGCGAATGAGTCCAGCACGGATAGTTCAGAGGAGTGTTTCATATATACTCAGAGTTTCTCGATACACAGTCACTATAAATTTTTTGACAAGGGGCACTTTATCCGTCTTATGCCCCGGATTCATTGATACAGGTCAGTAAATGCGCAATCTCGAAGAAAAAATTGAGATTCGGTCCTCAAAACAGGAGGCGTGGGAGGTATTGGCTGATTTTGGTGGTGCTGCCGCATGGGCCCCTGGAATGCGTACGTCCAGTGTAAGAGGGGAGCTAAAAACCGGTGTAGGCGCCTACCGTGTTATGCGTCATTCCTGGGGTTTCACCGTTGAGGAGTCTGTTACCCGGTGGACGGAAGGCATTGGCTACGCTTTCGATCTTGTGCGGGCTCCGTTTCCAATGTCCAATGTCAGGGAAAGTTTAAGTTTGGAGTACTCTCAAGGTCGCACCGTCGTTTCCACGTCTGTGAGCTATGACATGCGTCTGGGTGTGCTGGGCGCTTTGCTCGACACCATACTGGTACGCTTCCTGGTGCGTCGTGAAATGCAGGCAGGCATGCGTGGGCTCAAGAAATTTGTTGAGCTGAAAGCTATCGGTAACGCGTCATCTGCACCCACGGGTTCGGCCTGAAGTTCAGCTGTAACGGATATCCCCTTTTTTGGCTTCACCACCAGCAAGAATGCTCTCCGTTACCTCTCTCAGATCGGCCAGGAAAAGCGCTGCGTCTTCGTCCGTTAATGCGGGGTCAACACAAATGGTAATCGCCTCCGGTGCAACCAGCCCGAGCATTAACCAGCCTTTCTCGAACAAACCCTGGTAAACGGCAGAGGTCGGTGCCTTTTCTGAGTGAAAGTGCATGGGCATAACATCCACATCCCACACTTTCAAGCCTTCAATGGCAGCGACGCCCTTGGTAAATACTTCTTTGAGTTCCAGTACACGTCGGGTCAAGCGTAGAAAACCCTCCTCGCCGAGATAATTAAAAACTGCCCATGCTGCAAAGATAGGACCGGCAGAACGAGAGCCCGAGAAGCCGGCCAACTTGTACTGGCCGAGAAATGGATCCTCGATGGATACGTAGTGATGATCCTGCAGCACCGCATCTCGCCAGAAAATGGTGGATGCAGGTTTTTGGCAATAGCCAAACTTGTGCAAATCGCCGGATATTGACATGACACCGGGAACACGGAAATCCCAGGGTGTCAGTTTTTCTCCCAATTTCTCCAGGAACGGGTTGATGTAGCTTCCGATGCAACCGTCAACATGCATCCACAGTCCGGCGCCCATTGCCACCGAGGCTATTTCCGGTATTGGATCAATGTTGGCGTAGTGCCACGACGGCGCGGATGCTGCCACCATGATGGTGTCGTCATTAATCGCTGCAGAAATGTTAGCGGCGATACCACGACCGTTCTCATCCAGGTCGGTGGTGATCACTTCCATGTCCAGGTAACGCGCGCCCTTCTGGAAGGAAGGGTGGATAGTGTAAGGGGCTACAACGTTGGGTTTGGTTACCCGGGGTTTGTGTATCCTCGCCCAGTTTCGGGCGGCATGCATGGCTGAAAAGTTACTCTCTGTGCCACCTGAGGTGAAATTACCCGTTGAATTCTTCTCGGGGTTTAGCAGGCTGACCCCCATGGCAATAACTTCCTGCTCAATGGTCTGCATATAGGGCAAATAGAGCGAGAAAAAGCCATTGTCTGACATGAATTTCTCAAAGGCGTACTTGCCGACCTCCTGCACATCTTTCGGACCACGAAAAGCACGTGCGAAATGTGCGTGGGGGTCAGGCATTTGCAAAGGAAGAAGATGATCCTTGATCGCATCAAAGCTCATTCCTGTAGGTGGCATTGGTTTGATTACTCTTCCGTCGGTTGCATCCATGGGGGTTTCTCCTTTGAGGACATTTGCAAAACTACCTGATAGGTTTATATATTTACAGAGAAATTATCGACGCCAAGAATATATTCGATTTCTATTCTTGATACCACTTCGCTTTAGAAGTACGGCGTCAGGTAAATGTCGTCCGGGAAAGACAAGATCGACGATGCCATCCGCGTATCCCATAGTGCTTTTAGAAAATTCTCCATTCTGACATTCACGGAGAAGATAGATCAGTATTATCTTGGATGTAACTGTCTGCCTTGTGATCTAATGCCCGAAGGTGGCTCAGAGTTCGTGCACGTTAATCAGGTGCTGATCCTCCGATCTGTCGCAATATTGTTACCGCTTGTTGCAGACAAACCAGATCTTTCTTTCTTAACCGTTTTAGATCCTTCACCAGACTATGCACCCTGGCTTTTTGACCCTTCAACATAAGCTGACGTCCGGTCCTGGTGGCCTCAATTTTCAGAGCTCGCGCATCATGCGGAGACGGCAATCGTCGCGCCAGCAGGTTTTGTTCCAGACCCGAAACAATTCTGGACATCGTTGCGGAAGTCACCTGCTCACGACGCGCCAACTCGGAAAGTGAACACGGTCCGCCAAACACCAGCACTGACAGGGCTGATAATCTTGCAGGGCCGACATTGAGTTGACTATCCTGTCTTTTTAGTCTGCGTATCAGGTGGATAGCGGTTGAATTTAGTCCAGAAGCAATATCTTCTATTGAGTCCATCTTGAGTGTTTCCTGAGTTCTGAAACCGGGCGCGTGGCTGCAACTTTAGCAAACTCTCTTGACTATAGTTAGCAATGCTATCAATATACTTAGCATTACTAAGTAAGTAGACAACCATGGAAGCTCATCATGTCCGATCAACTTGCACTGACACAGATACATCAGGTTGCGATCAAAGCTGAAGATCTGTCAGAGTCGAAAGCGTTTTACAGGGATATCCTTGGTGCGAAAATGATCGCGGAATTCACCCCGCCGGGTCTTGTGTTTTTTGATTTCCAAGGTGTAAGACTATTGTTGGAGAAGGGCGCTGCAAATGGCACCTTGTACTTTCGCGTCGATAACATCGATGCTGCAGTGGAGCAACTCCAGGTGAAAGGCGTAGAAATGGATGCAATGCCTCACGTCATTTTTAAAGACGATGATGGCTTATTCGGGCCCAGGGGCTATGAGGAGTCCATGGCGTTTTTTAAGGATCCTGCCGGTAATGTCCTGGTGTTGGCCAGTCAGATACCGGGTAATTGAACCTGCAAGTTTGAATTGATCAGGGCTATTTTGTCGAAGCTCCGGATTTACCGTGTGACCGGCTATTCATCATTGTGGGCTGCTGCGTCAGAGACGGGTAATCCGAAGCAGAAGTCTGTAGCGGCAATGCGACCAGTCGTCGACCAAAAATCTCAAAGACCTTGTTATTACTCTCGTCGAGCACAAGGTTTGGCCGGTCGGCATCCATCCGGATCATACGCTCGGTCTTGCCATTGCTGAGATTGACCATGGCCAACACCACGTGGTCAGTGCCATCGGGTTTGGTGACGAAGTACTGGAAATTACCAGACAGGCTTTGGTTACCCTCCCAGTTCCCGCTGAAACCAGATTGATAGGCCATCCTCCTGCCGCTGCGGCCCATTCCTCTGGAGACAATGCTCTTGGTGTTGATAATCTTGAAATCCACGCTGCCAAGCGGTACCGCCAGCGATGGCAGTAACCCACCACCGTGGGAGAGCACGAATGAACCAAACTTGAGAATATTTCCTGAAGCACGTAGCAAGCCGTCGGCGAACCGGCGCCACGCACCGGGACGAATTGGCTCGTGGCGGACGTGCCACTCGGAAGTACCCAGTTGGGGGTGAAAAGTCGCCGCTTCACCTTCGCCGACCAGCAGAATCCGACCCGCCTCATTTAGAGCTGCATAGACTGGAGGATCCTTGAATTTGTGTCTGATTCGATGTTTCTTCTTGCCGGTAAAACGGTTGAGCGCGATTAAGTTGTTCTCATCCGCCAACCACACCTCGTCACCGTACACGAGTATATTGGTTACAGCGTCATTGGCTTTTTTGTATTTCCACAGGGTTTTGCCGTTAGACTTGTTCAGGGCAAAGACACCAAAATCACCTTTCCATTTCCATTTTTCCTTGTCAATATTGAGAAACCGGCCACCCAACTGACCATACACTATGTTTTTGTCAACCAGGAGCTCAGGAATGATGTCGAATTTTCTGGACTGCCAGAGTTTTTTCCCGGTCGTGAGATCATAAGCCCGCACCCGGTGGTCGCTGGCAGTGATGACGCTTGATCCGCTTGCGACCGGATTGGCATATGACAAGGCGAGTTCGTTTTCAATGACCGGATGCCGATTTTCCCAGGCGGGTGCACCCGTGGCGGCGTCGTAACAGTGAATTCCGTCGTAGGTCAGGCAGACCATGCCGTTTGCACTCAGTGGTGGGTGGTACAGACCGAGATCGAATGTCCGCATGGCCGTCCAATCCGAATTATCGTCCAGCTGTCTTCGTTGGTTGGGTCGCATGCGCACGGCCCGGCTAAAGGCTTGTGACCACAACAAACGACCTGTTGAGACATCCAGAGCACCAAAGTGAGGTTGTTGTTCAAAGCCCGAACCCAGACCTTTTCTGCCAAATGTGCCACTTAGAAATCCCCGGTCATCGCCGTGAGCCTTCTGAACTTTTGTGAAAAATAGTATGTCTTTTTTTTCATCTAATGTGCCTTGCAGAACCTTTCCTTCCAGCATCTTTGACTCCCAGACAATTTCACCAGTTTGCTGGTCAAGTGCCAAAATATTGGTGTCGCGGTCGTCAAACGCACCGCCCGCCGCATCGTTGACCAGTAGGTAGGAGTCTTTACCTGCTGAAATCAAGTCGCTGCCGGTAGCTGCAATATTGCGCTGACGCCACAATCGGGTTCCTGTAGCCGGATCGATTCCATACAAGTGCCGGGTAGTCGCCACCACCAATAACTCTTCGCTGATCAACACCTGGTGCTCAATCGGACGGTCAAATTCCAGCGCCCAGTCAGGCGGTTCGTCCTGAATTACAGGCGGTTTTGAGGCGCAGGCGGACATCATCAGCGTCACTACTGCCATTATGTACGGACCGAATAAACCGCATCTCAATGTAGTCGCCGTTTTGATGCTCACCCTCCCACCCGGTGTTGATAGTCAACAGCTTAAATGCTGCTTTCCCACGCCAATCATATGACATTTTTATGCAACAACTCAAAAAAGCGGCTCGACAAAAGTCCCCAGGGTCATAACCCGCTTTCCCTGATGTACATCAAGTCACCCTGGTGTCAGATCTTCACCGTGATGGATCAGGTCCGTGTAGACCGCGTCCAGTTCTATTGCGAATTTGTCAGCAAGGACCTTAAGGTACGCGGGTCCCGCGCTGATTTCGCGAGTGGTCCTGTTACCTATGTGGATTTCAGTAAGTTTGAAGTTGTTAAGGCTAACGAGTCCGGTTCCGGTCGGGATACTTGCCACGCGCTTAGCGGTGAAACGTGACCGTGGACTTGTTGAGGTGTAGTGGTTGCCGAGGTCAATATCCATTGGACCGGCATATCCAAGGTCGAAGCTGTAGGAATCGATCCAGTGATCATCAATTCGTGACTGAAGGAGCCACCCGTAAGGCTCGCGTTGCTCGAGGCGAAATGCGCCAAGGTTGGACTCTCCCTGCCACCCCGGTGAAAGAAGCATCGGCATTCGTGGACCTCCAGCGCCAAAGCCGACATCCATAATCCAGTCTCGGCCATCGAGTTCCACCAGCGAGATCTGGTGCGTGCGCCCACTGATGCCCGGTTCGAGGTGCACTCTCGCCAGTAAGGCACGAGCGGCAAACCCGATCTCGCCAAGCGCCATCAACATGAGACTGTTCAGTTCGAAACAGTAGCCACCGCGTGGTCTGTTGACTAGTTTTTCAAAAACTACCCACGGTTCGAGACCGATGCCACGCCCGAGCTGGATGTCGAAGTTCTCGAACGGTATCGAGTAGAACTGCGCTGCATGAAGCCGGTGAAGACCTTCTTCGCTTACCGCGGGCGTTTGTTGCAGACCGACACGCCGACAATAGGAAGCAAAGTCAAATGGGAAATCCCGTGGGTCACTGGTCATCTTTCAACCTTGAGTCAATGCTGGGTTAGAATGGTACCACTGCACCGCGCTCGCGCCATGAATCCACCAGAAAGTTGGTTGTGTCTATGAAAATATTGGGTATCTCTGCCTATTACCATGACAGCGCAGCGGCCCTTTTGGACAATGGCAAAATCATCTGTGCAGCCCAGGAAGAGCGGTTTACCCGGAAGAAGCATGACGCTGCCTTTCCACGCAATGCCATCGAGTTTTGTCTCGACCACAACGATGTGGGGCTGAGCGATCTTGACGCCGTCGTGTTCTACGAAAAGCCCTTACTGACGTTCGAACGGCTGCTTGAGACCTATTTGGCCTTTGCCCCGCGTGGATTTTCTTCATTTGCCCGGGCCATGCCGATCTGGCTGAAAGATAAGCTCTACCTGAAGCAATCACTACGCAAGCAGTTGACAGCCCTGGCAGAGCGCGGGCTGCCACCGCTTTATTTTACCCAACATCACCAATCGCATGCCGCGTCGGCGTTTTATCCAGGCCCCTTCGAAACCGCCGCAGTCCTTTGCCTGGATGGGGTCGGGGAGTGGGCAACCACCTCTGCATGGCTTGGCGAGGGCAAAGAACTGACACCGCTGTGGGAGATCCACTTTCCCCATTCGCTGGGATTGCTGTATTCAGCATTTACTTACTTCACCGGCTTCCGCGTAAATTCCGGTGAGTACAAGCTGATGGGTTTGGCCCCTTATGGTTCACCCAGGTACTCCGGGCTTATTCTGGATAAGCTACTGGATCTAAAGGGGGACGGGACTTTCCGAATGGACATGCAGTACTTTAACTACTGCACCGGACTGACCATGACCAACAAGCGTTTTGCCGATTTATTTGGTGGTCCGCCCCGTTTGCCAGAAAGCGAACTGACACAGCGCGAAATGGACATCGCGGCCTCGATACAGGTGGTCACGGAAGAAGTAGTCTTGCGGCTGGCGCGGACACTGCACAAGGAAACCGGGCAATCGAATCTTTGTCTGGCGGGTGGGGTAGCCCTTAACTGTGTTGCCAACGGGCGCGTCCTGCGAGAAGGACCTTTTGATGAAATCTGGATTCAGCCCGCGGCGGGAGATGCGGGCGGAGCCATTGGCGCTGCTGCTGTCATCTGGAATGCCAATGAGGGTGCAGAACGTCGGGTAAACGGGGCCGACAGGATGCAGGGCGCCTTCCTGGGACCCGGCTTCAACTCCGTGACAGTCAGGAAGCAGCTGGACGATGTTGGCGCTGTCTATGCAGAGGTGAATGACAGTGAGCTGATTCCCCGTGTGGCCAGGATACTGGAGCAGGGTGACATAGTCGGATGGTTTCAGGGACGTATGGAGTTCGGTCCAAGGGCACTGGGAGGCCGCTCGATAATAGGTGACCCCCGAAACGCAAAGATGCAGACGGTGATGAATCTCAAAATCAAGTACCGCGAATCATTCCGACCCTTTGCACCCTCAGTTCTTGCGGAGCGGGTTTCCGATTACTTTGAGCTACATTCGTCCAGCCCCTATATGCTTATTGTGGCACCGGTGCAAAAGTCTTTACGAACCCCGTTGACAGAGGAGCAGAGCCGTCTGTTCGGGATCGAAAAACTAAATCTAAAGAGATCTGAACTGCCCGCAATTACCCATGTTGACAACTCGGCCCGGGTGCAAACCGTGCACGAGGACACAAATCCGCGGTACCACGCACTGTTGCGGGCGTTCGAGACGCGCACCGGATGTGGTGTGCTGGTCAATACTTCGTTTAATGTGCGTGGGGAACCCATTGTATGTTCGCCCACGGACGCCTATCGTTGCTTTATGCGCACTGAAATGGATTACCTCGTCATTGAAAATTGTTTTCTGGCGAAATCTGACCAACCGTTACAGGAGAAAGACGAATCCTGGCGGGATGAATTCGAGCTGGACTGATGGGGTCTCAAAGGCATCGTCTACCTGAACCGGATAGCAGGGCCCTGCGCGAGTTTGCGTTGCTCACCGGTGTTGCAATCATTGTTCTTTTTGGGCTTGTTCTGCCCTGGATGTTCGATCTGAACTGGCCAGTTTGGCCCTGGATAATAGCAATACCGCTGATGCTCACGGGCTGGTTTGCTCCCCTGGTGCTGCGCCCCATTTACAGCGTCTGGCTGCAATTTGGTATGCTGATTGGCAAGATTACCACCCCCATTATCATGGGTGCTGTGTTCTACCTGGTGATAACTCCCATGGGTTTGTTACGCAACTTGTTTGGGGATGACCCAATGGCAAGAAAATTCAACGACGAGGCAAGCTACCGGATTCTGAGTAAAAAGGTTACTGACGAGGATGTGGAGAAACCGTTCTGATGCTGGATATCCTGAAAGACCTTTGGCAAATGATGCGCGAACGACGCAAGTTTTGGCTGGCGCCAGTTATTATCGTGCTATTACTTCTCGGTGCCCTGATTATCGCCCAGAGTACCGTTCTTGCTCCGTTTATATACGCGATTTTCTAAGGTGGCCACGCGGCGGTCATGGTATGTACGGGTCAGCTTGCCGCTCTTTCTTGTTGTGTTTGTGCTCATGCTGTGTGAGGGCTTGTTCCTCGTCTACTACAACGTAGTGCCACCCAAAAATTACAACCTGATCGCACCCGCCAAATCGAGACTGCACATATTTCAAGCATCTCAGAGCGGCAATTTTTATTCGGTCAAGCCAAACTATGAGCAAGATTTTGTAAACCACGAATTTCAGATCGGGGTGCGCACCAATAATATTGGTCTTCGGGAAGACCGCGACTTCCACGGTGAGCCGGTTGACATCGCGTTTATTGGCGACTCATTTACCTTCGGTTGGGGTGTGGAAGCGGGTGAGCGTTACTCCGATGTTGTGCGGCGGGCATATCCCGGGAAGCGGGTTCTATCCTATTCCTATCCCAATGGTCATTCGCCGATCAGTTATTTGGCATTCCTGCAGGCGCACCCGGAACTCATGCCCCGTGTACTCGTGCTGGGACTGTTTGCTTTCAACGATCTGGCTGAAGATACCGCCGATGCAATCGTGGAGCGTGACCCAGACACGGGTTGCATAGATCGGGTCGGGAGCAAAACCTACGCCGTGGACGAGCGTGGTTTTATCTACGCGAACGATCGCCCGCCACCCGACCCCACATCGTGGCAGGGCATATTGCGCAATTTGGCCATTGGACGCACGCTTATTGTTAGCCAGCATCAACTGGCCTCAACGGGCAAACCAAGAGCCAAACCAGAGGGATTGCTACCTTTGGACAGCGGCCAGTTCGATGAGACTGCACAATTGGCTCTGGGTCATGTCGCGGCACTTGACCAACTTGCCCGTGATCAGGGGGCGACACTCCTGGTGTTCTACATTCCGTTTGTCAGCCACGTGGGTGATTACCCGGTTTGTCTTTACGCTCCCGAGACTTGTGATCTTCAGCGCCAGATTAATCCCCTGGGTGAAGCGCTGGTCTCATGGGCGGAACGGCGTGGCATCCATTTCATCGACCCGCTAACACGATTTCGAGAGCTGGAAGCCAGTGGGCAACGACTGCATTTTGAGTTGGACGGGCACTGGACTCCGACAGGGCACGCGGCGGCTGGAGAGTTAATTGTCGAGTATCTGCGAAGGAACGAGGAAGAGTTTTTCAGCGGAAACCGGGTAAAAGGCACTATCATGTGCCGCTAGCACAGTACACTGGCTATCCTGGAGGCGTGAAAGTCTAAATCAGAGGAATATAAGCAATGAAAGTAAGAGCAATTGATCCGCAGGTATTTGATCTCTACGACAAGTACTGCCACGGGCGTATGAGCCGACGCCAGTTCCTGGAGCATGCGGCGGCCCTGACGGTCGCTGGTGGATCTGCGCTGGTCATGGCCAAGGCGCTGATACCACGTTATGCCGAGGCACAACTCGTTTCATTTACCGATAAACGGATCAAGGGTCTGTACGTGACTTATCCTTCCCCGGGTGGGACATCGGGCGAGATGCGAGGGTACATGGTGCAACCGTCCGGTGATGGACCTTTTCCGGCCGTACTCATCATCCACGAAAACCGGGGATTGAATCCGTACATCGAGGATGTTGCCAGACGTGCGGCGGTGGAAGGGTTCCTTGCCCTGGCGCCTGATGGACTTGCGCCGGTTGGTGGTTACCCGGGTAACGACGATGATGGCCGCAGCATGCAAAGAAGTCTGGATCGGGCGAGTTTGAGGCAGGATATGGTCAATAGCGCACGCTACCTGAAAGCCCACGCGCTTTCGAGCGGTAAGCTGGGTGCCACCGGATTTTGTTGGGGCGGAAGTACAACGAATTTCCTGGCGGTAGCACTCGGCAGTGATCTGGATGCTGGTGCACCTTTTTATGGGGGTGCCGCAAAATCCGACGAGGTCGTAAAGATCAAGTCACCGCTGATGATTCATTACGCGGAAGACGACCCGCGTGTTAACGCTTCACGATCTGAGTATGAGATTGCCTTGCGGGCCAATAAGGTTCCGTTCCAAATGCACACTTACGCGGGCACACGTCACGGCTTCCACAACAACTCCACACCTCGTTATGACAAGGAAGCTGCACAATTGGCGTGGTCGCGTACGATGGCATTCTTCAAGGAGCATCTGATCTGAGAGTTCGAAGGACAAATAACATGAACGAAAGAACCATTGATTACGAGCACGCCGGCGAACAGCTTGAAGGCTTTTTTGCAGTCGACTCAACTGCGAGTGGTCCGAGACCTGGTGTATTGGTCTCGCATGCCTGGGCCGGACGCTCAGAATTTGAGTGCGACCGTGCCCGAGACCTGGCCGGACTGGGGTATGCGGGATTTGCCCTGGATTTGTATGGCAAGGGGGTGCTGGGAACGGATCCGGAAGAGAACGCCGCTCTGATGCAACCCTTCCTGGATGACCGTCCATTTTTGCAGTCGCGTCTGATCGCCGCCCTGGATACGCTGCGTCGTCTGGCGGAAGTTGACAGCAACAAAATTGCGGCGATTGGATATTGTTTTGGTGGTTTGTGTGTTCTGGACCTGGCGCGCATTGGTAGTGATATCGCTGGTGTGGCAAGTTTCCATGGTTTGTTTATCCCTCCGGATAACACCACCGGAACGGTGATTAAGGCCAAGGTATTGGCGCTACACGGACAGGACGATCCAATGGTTCCGGTTGAAGCTGTCAATGCGCTTGAACAAGAGCTCACAGATGCTGAAGCCGACTGGCAAATCCACGTATACGGCAATACCAGCCACGCGTTTACAAATCCACTGGCCAATGACCCTGAAATGGGTCTGCAATACAGCGAATTGGTCAGCAAGCGTGCGTGGCGAACACTTGAAAACTATTTGGAGGAGCTGTTCGCTTAAGGCCTGTCGTTTTTGCAGGCGCGGATCAGCACTACCAGTAAATGTTGACTCCTGCGGACCGGGCGTTGGCCGGCAATGCTTCCAATAACTCTATACGTCAAACTCGATCCCTTGAGCGAGTGGTAATTCCTTACCATAGTTGATCGTATTGGTTTGACGGCGCATGTAATACCGCCAGGAATCTGAACCCGACTCCCGGCCCCAACCGGTTTCCTTTTCTCCTCCAAATGCGCCGCCGATCTCGGCTCCAGAGGTGCCGATGTTGACGTTGGCAAGACCGCAGTCAGATCCCCTTGTTGACAGGAATTCTTCAACCTCGAGAACATTGGTGGAGAATATGGCGGAGGACAAACCCTGGGGTACGCCATTTTGCTGGGCGATGGCAAGCTCAACATCGCCACTGTATTTGCATAGGTATAGGATGGGTGCAAAGGTCTCCTGCTGCACAATTTCCATTTCATTTTTTGCTTCAACGATACAGGGCTTGACGTAGCATCCGGATTCGAAGCCGGCGCCGGAAAGGACTTCTCCACCATAGATAATACTGGCACCTTCTTGCCTGGCAGACTCAAGCGCATCCTGCATGTCCTTGACTGCACCGGTGTCCACCAACGGGCCCATGTGGTTGGTTGTGTCGAGTGGATCACCTATCCTGACGGTTGTGTAGGCCTTAATCAGGGCAGCCTTGACCTGGTCATACATGCTTTCGTGAATGATCAGTCGGCGGGTGGATGTGCAACGTTGACCCGCGGTGCCCACGCATCCGAATACCACGGCCGGAATGGTCAGTTTAAGATCTGCGCTTGGTGTAATGATGATGGCATTGTTACCACCCAGCTCGAGAATGGACTTGCCGAGGCGTCTGGCGCAAGCCTCTGCGACCCTGATCCCGACCCGGGTGGAGCCCGTGGCCGAGATCAGCGGAATGCGCGTATCGTTAATCATCGACTCACCGACAACGGCACCCGGGCCGACGATATAACTCATTACACCTTCCGGCACGTCATTGTCTTTGAAAACCTCACCGATGGCGTTGAATATTGCAATGGCGGTCAAGGGTGCCTTTTTTGACGGCTTCCACACGGACACATCACCACAAACAGCCGCCAGCATTGCGTTCCACGCCCACACCGCGACCGGGAAATTAAAGGCGGAAATGATGCCGACGATACCCATAGGGTGCCACTGTTCATACATGCGGTGATCCGGTCTTTCTGAATGCATGGTCAGACCGTACAGTTGCCGGGAAAGGCCGACCGCAAAATCACAGACGTCGATCATTTCCTGCACTTCACCAAGTCCCTCCTGTAAGGACTTGCCCATTTCGTAGCTCACCAGTCTGCCGAGCGGATCTTTAATCTCACGAAGCTTGACACCAATCTGTCGCACAAGCTCACCACGCTTTGGTGCGGGAACACTTCGCCAGTGCAAAAACGCCTTCTCGGCCGTCGCTACCACGTGTTCGTAATCGCTCTGCTTGGCTTTGCCAATCTTGCCTATCAGCTTGCCATCAGCAGGCGAAAATGATTCCTGAACGCCATCACTATCGTCACCGGAATGCCGGGCACCGGTGCAAATTGGAAGTGACAACTCGCCAATTCCCAGTTGTTTCAGAAAAGGAAGCGACATGATAACTCTCCTATAGTTATTAGAAGCATTTACTAAATACACAAGGCATTGAGATTTAGAGGGAAAAGCAAGTAGATAGAATACCCCAAACGGGGGGAATTGGCACGTTGAAGTGCAGCTAAAATCGACTCCGTCCCGACGGACATTCGGAGTGCCTGCACTTCTGTTTATTTTGACTCTACTTCGGGCTCATTCCTCTACCCTAACCCGATCAAGAATGTAGTCCACAGTGGCTCTGATTTGCTTGTCCGTGCAGATATAACAAAGACCGCGTTCAGGCATTTCACGATAGCCATCGATTGTATTTCGATACACATCTTCCCTGGGCTTTGCCAGAATGCCCGTCCAATGCGTGGGTTCGGTCAGTTGGGGTGTGCCGGATGCACCGGTATCGTGGCAGCCTGAGCAAATCATCTGGTAAAGCAACTCGCTGTTATCGGGCTTTTCGGTTGCCGGAGGAGATGGGACTCGGAAGAGTCGGTGCAGACCCTTGTTTTGTGTCAGCACGAAAATTGAACCATCCGCTGCCACCTTAATATCCCGTATGCGGTCCTTGAGTTCGCCCAATAGGGCACGCTCGGAGCGAATCCGGGTTCCATCCAGATCCAGCTTGCTGATGTGCTTTCCAGCCAATGCGCCGACCAGCAGATGGCCGTCCCACTCGGGGAACATTGAGCCCCTGTATACGGCAAGCGGAGATACCGCAATGGATGGCGTGTAATACCAAAGCGGCTGTATAAGACCGGTTTTGTGGGTTCCGACACCAATGGCTTCGGTGGTGTAATTCTGCCCATAGGTGATGGTGGGCCAACCATAATTGGCGCCGGCCTGGATGATATTGATTTCATCACCACCCATGGGGCCATGCTCGGCCTCGAATAGCTGTCCGTAAGTCGCGTCGTAATGCAGGCCCTGTGCGTTACGCACCCCCAGTGCATAGATTCGGTCATCTACCGTCTCATCGTTAACAAATGGATTGTCAGCGGGGACAGACCCGTCATCGTTCAGACGCAGGATTTTCCCTTGCAAGCGCTCGCCTTGCTGCGCGAACATGTGCTCCGATCGGTCCCCCACTGACACGTACAGGAATCCTTTTGGACCAAATTCGAGCGCGCCGCCGAAATTTGAAGGTGACCAGCTGAACGGACCTGCACGCAATATGTCGTGTACTCCGAGCAACTTGGTATCCCTGAGCTCTGCCGTTGCCACCGCAGTCAGGAAGAACCGGCTGGTTTCCTCATCGCTGGCGGAATAACTGAAATAGATTCGCCTGTTGTTCTTAAAATCTGGATGAAGCTCAATGTCAAGCAAGCCAGTTTGTTCAGCCTCTGTGGCGATTCGGGGAAGACCGGAAATGGGTTGGAGGGGGCCGGTTGGAAGCTTGTACCGGTACAGGCGACCTCTGATTTCTGAAATGATGAGCTCATCTGGCCCAAGGAACTCAATCGCCCAAGGCTCCTTCAATTCGTTCACCACGGTTTCCAACTGCACGTTACGGATATTCAGGGCAGCCAGGGAACGCAGATCGCCCTCATATGGCTTGGGTTCGCCGGCTTTCAGCACTCTCGGAGGGGAATCCGTTGTCGGGCTGGCTGCAAACGCCTGTGAAAGCAAAATAGCACCAGCCACTAAAAGACACACACAGGCCAACCAAAATCGCATCATGCTTGCTGGGCGAGAAGGAGGGACAACCGACACGGTCTGCTTAGTCCAAGTGATTTTTGCATTGTGCTTTCACACCCTGCTAAGTATGGCAGCAAAGACATCACGGTCAATATTACCACCTGATGCGATAACCGCTACGTTCTTACCGGAAATCAGTAGTGCCTCCTGTTTAGCCGCCGCCCAGGCCGCTGCGCCTGCGCCCTCACACACGTTATGTGTACATTCAAAAAGGGTTCG
The DNA here is from genome assembly GCA_021772915.1 of Gammaproteobacteria bacterium. Taxonomy (GTDB): domain Bacteria; phylum Pseudomonadota; class Gammaproteobacteria; order Xanthomonadales; family SZUA-36; genus SZUA-36. Next base: position 255,141 of record JAJFLB010000053.1, read on the forward strand.
CATGGCTTCTGACAACTCATCATCGGTAACTTCGACAATACGATCAACGCCACGCCAGATTTCTGCCAAAGCAGCGGGTTCCGGGACCCGACAGGCCATGCCGTCCGCAATCCGGGTGGTAACGGGTGACTCGACTGCGGACCTCGTGCTGAAAGACTGTGAGTAGGCGTTGGCGTGTGCTGATACAACACCAACAACCTCCGTCGTCAGATTCAGGGCGTCGCGGGCAGCCAACATTCCACAGATACCGGAACCCAGGCCAATGGGGACATAGACCACGTCGATATCCTCAACCGCCTGGAGCAATTCGAGACTGTAAGTGGACACACCTCTGACCAGCAAGGGATGAAACGAAGCCACCATGTGTAACGACTGCTCCCGGGCCAGCGATTGAGCAAACTCACGGGCCGACTGGAAGTCCTCGCCGTGTTCAATCAGTGACACACCCAATGCCCGCATGGCGGCATTTTTTTCTACACTATTATTGTGTGGCACGACAATTGTGGCCGGTATCTGGTAACGCCGTGCAGCAAAGGCAACCGACTGCCCATGGTTTCCCGTACTGGCGCATACCGCACCTTTTAGCGTCTCATCGGAGCCTGCCAGGTGGTCAAAATAAACCAACCCACCCCTGATTTTAAAAGCACCCACGGGACCGTGGTTCTCATGCTTGATCCACACCTCCGTTCCCAGCCGCTCACAAAGCAAGGGCCAGCGGTATTGTGGTGTTGCCTGCATCACTGAATAAACAATACGGGACGCGGACTTGATATCGTGGAGTGTCATTTGCATCGAGTTACACCGCCCGGGGAACGATACTGGGCTCGGTCTGCAAATTTACACCAAACCGGCCCCGGACCGACAGCTTGATCGCGTCGGCCAACTCAAGCAACTCTTTTCCCGTCGCCCCTCCGGTATTAACAAGTACCAGTGCATGTTGAGTCGACACCGCAGCTCGGCCCATTGTTCGACCTTTCCAGCCACATTGCTCGATCATCCAGGCCGCGCTAAGCCGGGTTCTGCCATTTTCAAGCGAGAAAGCCGGCAAATTGGAAAATCGCTGCTTCATTTCGGTCGCTTGCATGTGAGTGACCATCGGGTTTTTGAAAAAGCTCCCGGCATTGGCGGCAACCGCCGGGTCAGGTAACTTTCGCTGACGGAGACGAATAACCGCATCACTGACCTGTACGGCAGTGGGTTGGGTTGCTTTGTGCACACCCATGGTAGTCAACTCGTCACGCAGTCCCTGATAGTGCAGTGCGGGTTTGAATTTACGACGTAGCTTGAGGCGCATGCCGGTAATCATGTACTTGCCGGGATCGATGGATTTGAAGCGGCTGTCACGGTACGAAAACTTACAATTATTGTTGGTGTATATCTTAATCGAACCGCTGACAAGATTGACCACTTCTACCTCTTCCAGCACATCTGATAATTCCACGCCGTAGGCACCGATGTTCTGAATGGGGGCGGCACCAGCGAGACCGGGGATCAATGACAGGTTCTCGAGACCGGTAAGACCCTTGTCCAGGGTCCACAAAACAAACTCATGCCAGTTTTCTCCAGCGGAGACCTCAACCAGAACAACGTCTTTTGTATCGTGAATTATTGTTCTTCCCTTGATGCGATTTAGCAATACGGTACCAACGATGTCGCCGGTGAACAGGGTATTGCTGCCACCTCCGAGTATCAGGTCACATTGGGCATCAAAACTGTTCTGCTTGATGAACTGTTGCATCTCAATGACCGTGTCAATCGTAGTAATTTGAGCAGCACTTGCATCGACCGCAAAGCTATTAAGTTCTTTGAGAGATGCGCTAGGCTCGCACCTCATGGGCGGGCCCGCGCTGTTATGGCACTGACACAGTCGCTTACAAGATCCGGTCCCTGGTAGACGAAACCGGTGTAGAACTGCACCAAATCTGCACCGAGCTGTATTTTTTCGGCCGCGTCCGCACCGCAACTTATCCCCCCGGTTCCGATCAATGCAACCTCCGGGGGCAGCACGTTACGAAAAGCTGCCAGCACATGGTTGGCCTGGTTTCTCACGGGCGCACCACTCAGACCACCCGTCTCGTCGGCGTGTCGCAGGCCTTTCACGGTCTCCCTGGACAGGGTCGTATTGGTCGCAATCAGGCCCTCTATCTGATGTCGCACAATCACTTGAGATATTTCAGAAATTTGCTGCTCATCAAGGTCCGGGGCAACCTTTACCACCATGGGGGTGTGTTTCATGTGGGTTTCGGTCAACTCGTTTCTTTTGTCGCTGAGTGCCCCCAGTAATTTGTCCAGTTGTGCAGCACCCTGCAAGTCACGCAAACCTTTGGTATTGGGCGATGAAATGTTGATGGTGATGTAGTCGGCATGGCGATACACCCTGTCAAAGCAATACAGATAATCATCAACTGCCTTGTCTTGGGTGGTGGCAGAGTTTTTGCCAATGTTAATACCGAGGACACCACCGAATTTCCGCTTTCTGACCTGTGCCACCAGGTGATCCACCCCCTTGTTATTGAAACCCAGTCGGTTAATCATGGCATTGGCTTTTTCAAGCCTGAATACACGTGGCTTTGGATTGCCTGCTTGCGCACGTGGCGTCACCGTACCCACTTCAATAAACCCGAATCCCAGGCTTCCCAGTGCGTCGACATAATCACCGTTTTTGTCCATGCCAGCAGCTAATCCAACCGGGTTGGGGAACTGCAAACCCATTACGGTGCGGGGTTGATGAACGGCTTTGCACAACCATTGACTGGCACCCAGCCCATGACTGAGACGCAGCCCCTCGAGGGCGAGACTATGTGCGGTTTCGGGGTCCGCAGCAAATAGTGCCTGGCGAAGCAAAGTGTACATCGGTTCATTATCGCATTTGCGCAATGGCGACGCAGTAGGTGTGCGCGCCAGCATGGGAAGGGCAGGATCAGTGACGGACCGTGCTTTGCAAACAAAGTAGATCGGCATAAACCCGGGAACTACCGGGAGGGGGTCGGGTCATAACGTTGCAATGAAGTTGGTGAATCAGGGTTGAAACCGGTCATGTTATGCTCATCTTATATGGGAGCAGGCGCATGAGTGCGCTCGCGTTAGTTGAAACAGCCGTTACTGGCGAGACCGGCAATACATGGGCCGGGACGCACAGAGTGTCGGTCGAAACACGTGGAGTGCAGGGCAGAGTGAGCGAAGCCAAAATCGACCAGTTGCTGGTTGAACGGGTGCAAAAAGGTGAAAAACGCGCTTTTGACCTGTTGATTCAAAAATACCAGCATCGTATTGTCAGTCTGGTGTCCCGCTATGTATCAGATTCACACGAGGCACAGGATGTTGCTCAGGAGGCTTTTATCAAGGCTTACCGGGCGATTGGCAGGTTTCGTGGTGACAGTGCCTTTTATACCTGGTTGTATCGTATTGCTATCAACACGGCCAAAAACTGGATTGTTGCCAAGAATCGCCGCCCGCCATCCGGTGATATCGATGCTGCCGATGCTGAGCAGTATGATATGGAAAGTCGTTTGAAGGAACGCAATACACCCGAAAACGAGATGCTGCGGGAAGAAATTGAACGCACGGTGTACGACACTATTGCAACACTCCCCGATGATCTGCGCACCGCCATCATGCTGCGTGAAATGGATGGTATGAGCTATGAAGAGATCGCCACAACCATGGAATGTCCGATCGGCACGGTCCGATCTCGAATTTTCAGGGCACGAGAAGCGATTGATGAGAAACTAAAACCCCTAATTGATGGTCAATAGGGAAGTGGGAACAAATAAGTGATAAAGACAGTATCACCTGGAATGAGTACTCGAGCAATGGCTAAGGAATCTTTAGAACACATTTCCGTTCTTATGGACGGTGAATTTTCGCGTGAAACGGGCATGTTCCTGGCCCGCAGATTGTCTTCCGAAGAAGCAATGTGCGAGAAGTGGGAGCGCTACCACCTGATCCGTGACTGCATCCGACAACCTGGCGGTAAGCAAGTCGTATCCGGGTTGTGCGAAAAATTCAATGCGTCTTTGGATGCAGAGGACACCTCGGTCGAGCCATTTGGGAACACCCACCGTTGGCTCAAGCCGGTTGCGGGGTTGGCAATAGCAGCGAGTGTTGCCTTGATGGCAATCGTGGTGACTGCTCCACCAGCGGGTACGATTCCCGGTAATTCTGCCGATGCGACACTAGCCTCTCCGGCCAACCCGCCATTTGTCAGTCCCAATACACTATCGCTTACACCGGCGATTGCACCAGTATCTCAAGCTGTCAGTTATGCATCTGCCCAGCAAGCCAATACCAGTCGACTGAACGCGTACCTGTTACGGCATAATCAAACAGCAAGAACAGCCGGCAGACAGGGGTTTGTTTCCTTTGTGCCTATTGTGGCCACCCAACCTCCTGTTCAGAGTAAAAGCCCCGGGGGCGAGCCTGAAGACCGGATTGCGAACAACAAGAAAGACCCCACACAGGAAGCCGCTACAGATCAATGAACGTTCTGCCTTGTAAAGTATTGCTGCTGCTGTTTTCAATCGGTGCCAGCGGCATCGTGGCGGGTGATGATGTCGGGCAAGCTCGTGATTGGCTGGAGCGCATGAACTCTGCGATGAACCGAATGAGTTATCAGGGGACCTTTGTATATATTCGTGACGGTGCCGTGGAAACCATGCGTATTACACACGTGGTAGACGAATCTGGTGTACGCGAGCGTTTGTTTTCGATCAGTGGCCCACGCCGCGAAGTCATACGTGACTGGCGCGGCGTCCGCTGCTTACTAGATGATGCCACCCTGGTTCTCGGGAGCCCCGTGGAGGTGGATTCCTATTTTCCCGAACTGCCACTGGCTGTCATTGATGGTGAGGACAGCGGTTACCATCTGGAAACCGGAGGTAACGCCAGGATTGCGGGTCAGCTGGCGCGACGTGTCACCATCGTACCGGCCGATGGTTTTCGTTATGGCTACGATTTCTGGCTCCAGGAAGAATCCGGCTTATTGCTCAAGTGGGTTCTTTTTGGTGAACGGCACAAGGTGCTCGCCAAGTTAATGTTTACGGACTTTGTGATGGGCTCGGAAGTGGATCTTGCCGAGCTTGAGTCGGATTCACCTACCGAGGATTTTGTTGAGCTCAAAACGTTTAATCCGAAGAAATTACCCGTGAAACAAAACGGCCCGCGCTGGTACCCGCAAGAACTGCCACCGGGCTTCCTGTTGGCATCCTACAACAACAAGACCGGTGTTAATGGTCTGTACGAGCACACTGTTTACAGTGATGGGCTTGCAGCGGTTTCCGTTTACATTGAACAGGGCAGTGATGGCGAGAGCATTACACAGGGAGTTAGTCAACTAGGCACCAATAATGCGTTTTCCAGAAAACAGGGGGGGTTGCAAATTACCGTGATCGGTGAGGTGCCGGCACTCACTGTCGAAACAATCGCACAAGAAATGGCAAATGCTGTTGCGGCGAACTAACCCAGTCAATATTACATTTGAAAGAGATCTCAATAATGAAACAGAAAATTACCCTTAACCTGGCGGCGCTTGCGTTAATTTTTCTTAGCTTCTCAAGCGTTGCAAAGGTTAGTGGTTTGCCAGATTTCACAGAACTGGTGGCGAAGACAGGCCCGGCGGTAGTGAATATTCGTGTCACCCAGTTTGGTGACCGCCGTCCGCAGCCGTCGGAGGGAGATCGTCGTCAGCCCGGTCGCCGAGGCGACAACCAGCCGGACATGCCGGAGTTTTTCAGACGTTACTTTAATGTTCCTGAGACACCACGTTTCGGTCAACCGGATCGAATGGGCGCGGGTTCAGGGTTTATTTATTCCGCAGACGGCTATCTGCTGACCAATCACCATGTGATCGACGGCGCGGATGAGATCATTGTCCGTTTGGCGGATCGTCGGGAGTTCGAGGCAAAACTTATTGGTTCTGACGAGGCCAGTGACATTGCGGTGCTTAAAATAAGTGCAGATGATGACCTGCCGTACCTGGAGTTGGGTGAATCGAAGTCAGTGAAACCCGGGGAGTGGGTCGCAGCAATTGGTTCGCCATTTAATTTTGAACAAAGTGTGACAGCGGGTATTGTCAGTGCCAAGGGCAGGAGCAACCGGGCACAGCAGTATGTGCCATTTATACAGACTGACGTTGCGATTAACCGCGGTAACTCCGGTGGTCCGCTGTTGAATATGGATGGTGAGGTAATCGGGATCAACTCGTGGATACTCAGCTCTAACGGTGGTTATATCGGCTTGTCATTTTCAATTCCAGTTGAGGTTGCGGCCAGTACGGCGAGACAATTGCGTTCTTCCGGTAAAGTTGAACGCGGTCTGCTGGGTGTGATGGTGGGTGCGGTAACCCGTGAAATGGCTGATGCCTTTAATCTTGACCGACCGGTTGGTGCGCTCGTCAATGACACGACACCAGGTGGCTCAGCACAACGTGCCGGGATCAAGCCGGGTGATGTTATTTTGGCGTTTAACGATGAATTGGTTGAAACCTGGAACGACCTGCCGCCTTTGGTGGGAGCAAACCCACCCGGGACACAGGCGCGCGTTAAGGTGAGCCGTGAGGGTGAACTCAAGTCCTTCAATGTCACACTGGATGCATTGGACAGCGAAGCTGGACCGGTCTTGGCGGATAGCGAAAGTGATCAGCCCGGCACTAACATATTTGGACTGGTGGTGGAAAACATCAGTAGTGACCGCAGACGTGAACTGGGCGATCCTGAAGGTGGTGTACTGGTTACCGAGATCGAGAGTGATGATGCATGGCGCGCGGGCTTGCGGCCGGGTGATGTGATCTTGATGATCAATCATAACGAGGTCAACGCCCTGGAAGATTTTGAAAACCAGGTGGCAAATGCAGAACCTGGCCGGGCGGTGGCATTGCGGGTGTGGCGCAACGGCACTTCAAATTTCATTGCCTACACGCCCCGGGAAGAGGATGTAGGATAGGTGACCCTTGCCTCTTTCACCCCTGGATAAGAACACGCCAGTACAAGCTAGTGTACTGTCACCCTTATAACGTAAGATCAGTGTTCACCAGAACGTTTAGCACCAGGCACATTCGCGCCGGAATAGTGGTTCTATGCCAAGCGAGTGTACCAAGAGTAGGCACCTTCAGGTGACGCCGTGATGGACGTTCTGGTGAACACCCGCAGGGCGAGCACCCAAGCCGCCATCTGCTGCGTTAACGCTGCTTGGCGTAGAACCACTATGCCTTCGAAGCGCTGCCTTGCAGCTAACAGCTTGTGTACTCGCTGGTCTAACGTTATAAGGGTGACAGTACACTAGTTAGACCACTGGCGGCTTACCTCGGTTATAATTCCCGTCTTGGGTTAGGGCCATCCGTTTGTTGATTCGGATGGCCTTTGACCGTTGGCGTATGTTAACGCTATTTGAAGCATTCCATGGATCAAAAGTACGTTCGGAATTTTTCCATCATTGCCCATGTGGATCATGGCAAGTCAACGCTGGCTGACCGTTTTATTCAACTGTGTGATGGATTGAGTGATCGTGAAATGTCTGCCCAGGTGCTCGACAGCATGGACCTCGAACGGGAACGTGGGATCACTATCAAGGCACAAAGCGTCACACTGGACTACAAGGCCGATAATCAGCAAATTTACCATTTGAATTTCATTGATACGCCAGGGCACGTCGATTTTTCATATGAAGTCTCGAGGTCGCTGGCGGCGTGTGAGGGAGCCCTGCTGGTCGTGGATGCTGCCCAGGGTGTGGAAGCGCAAAGCGTGGCCAATTGTTATACCGCTGTCGAGCTTGGGCTCGAGGTAATCCCGGTGCTGAACAAGATCGATCTGCCATCCGCTGAGCCTGAGCGGGTTAAGCAGGAGATCGAAGATATCATTGGGATTGAGGCTCGGAACGCACTGGCTGTCAGCGCCAAAACCGGAGATGGGGTGGCTCAGGTACTCGAACGACTAATCCAGGATATTCCACCGCCAGCGGGTGACCCGGATGCCCCATTGAAGGCCCTGATAATCGATTCCTGGTTTGACAATTATCTGGGTATCGTTTCTCTGACCCGTGTCGTTGACGGCCAGGTGGCCAAGGGGAACAAGATTGAATTAATGTCCACAGGGAGTCAGCACCAGGTGGACCAGGTGGGTGTGTTCACGCCGAAACGTGAAGTCCGCGATGTGCTTTGTGCGGGTGAGGTGGGGTTCCTGGTAGCCGGTATCAAAGATGTCCATGGCGCACCCGTAGGTGAGACCATGACCCTGGCAAAAACACCGGCGAACGAACCATTGCCGGGCTTCAAAACCATGCAGCCGAGAGTTTTTGCCGGCTTGTTTCCAACCGAATCGGATGATTATCCCAACCTGCGGGACGCGCTGGAAAAGTTACAGTTAAATGATGCCGCCCTGTATTTCGAGCCCGAGACCTCAGCGGCATTGGGCTTCGGTTTTCGTTGTGGGTTTCTGGGCTTACTACACATGGATATCGTGCAGGAACGTCTTGAACGTGAATACGATGTCGCATTGATAACCACGGCGCCAACGGTGATCTACGAGGTTGAACTCACCGATGGTGAAGTTATAAGTTTGGAGAATCCGGCCAAATTGCCGGCAAGCAATGAAATTTCTGAAATCCGTGAGCCCATTATTCAGGCAAATATCCTGGTGCCACAGGATTACGTCGGATCCGTTATTGGCCTGTGTGAAAACAAACGTGGCCGGCAAACCAGCTTGCAGTACCTGGGTGGGCAGGTTTCCATCCAGTATGAAATGCCGTTGTCCGAAGTGGTATTGGATTTCTTTGACCGGTTAAAATCGGTCAGTCGCGGTTACGCGTCGTTTGATTATCATTTCTTGCGTTTCAGTGCAGGGTCTTTTGTAAGGGTTGATGTACTCATCAATGGTGAACGTGTAGATGCGCTGTCACTGATCCTGCATCATGACAAAGCACAGCGGCGTGGTCGCGAGTTGGCTGTGAGCATGAAAGAGCTGATTCCGCGGCAGATGTTTGACATAGCAATTCAGGCATCCATCGGTGCGCAGGTGATTGCACGCACCACCGTCAAGGCTCTGCGCAAGAACGTTACCGCCAAGTGTTATGGTGGAGACGTCACACGAAAACGCAAATTGTTAGAGAAGCAAAAGGCTGGCAAGAAACGTATGAAACAGGTTGGGAGTGTCCAAATACCCCAGGAGGCATTTTTGGCTATTTTGCAACAGGATTCCAAGAAATAGGAAACACTATGAATATTGATTTTGCATTGGTGCTGGTTGTGCTGACGTCCTTGACCGGCGTGATCTGGCTGGTGGATAAGCTTTTTTTCAGGCAGGGACGCAAGGATCGAGCAGTCCAGAACAGGATTGAAATCCCACGTGAGCCGGTCCTGGTAGAGTATTCACGTTCTTTGTTCCCGGTGTTGTTGATCGTGCTGGTGTTTCGGTCCTTCCTTTTTGAACCCTTCAAAATTCCCTCGGGATCCATGATCCCCACGTTGCTTGTAGGTGATTTCATTGTCGTCAACAAGTTTTCCTACGGCATCCGTTTGCCGGTGCTGAACAGGAAGGTGGTTTCAATTGGTGCACCACAACGCGGTGATGTGGTGGTTTTCCGCTATCCCAGGGATACCGGCATTAATTTTATCAAGCGGGCAATTGGATTACCGGGGGATACGATTACCTACCGCAACAAACAACTGTTTGTAAATGGTGAGAAAATTGCGGCATCGTCTGCCGGTCGTTTCAAGAGCAGCGACGTGAAGTGTACGATGCCGGCCGCTGATGCACGCCTGTTTGGCGAACAGCTTGAAAATGCGAACCATGATATTTTGTTGCATGAGCACAGTCGTAGCCGGAATGGACAATGGGTCGTTCCGGCGGGGCATTATTTTATGATGGGAGACAATCGTGACCGCAGTAATGATAGTCGTGAGTGGGGCTTTGTTCCGGAAGAAAATTTGCTGGGCAGAGCAGTGGGTATCTGGTTGAACTTCGATTTTGACAAAGGCTGCGCAGATTTATCGAGGGTCGGAGATGGTATAAACTAGCGTCTTGTGCGGCCGCCGGGGTATGGGTAAATATGATCAACAGGCAAAACATCGCGAAAGCCCGCCACCAGCAAGGATTGAGCTTCATCGGCTTTATCCTCGTGCTCGGTTTGGCACTGTTTGTTGCTTATCTCGGTGTGCGTATCGTGCCAATTTACCTGGAGTACTACTCGGTGGTGAGTATTATGCACGATATGGAGTCAGAAGAAGGGGCTGGTCGACTTACCGGGTATGAAATACGTGCGCGGATGGTGAACCAGCTGAACCTGAATTACACCGAGAGCATAGATCCATCAAACATCACGATACGTGGCGCCAATGGGGTTCAGTTACGAGTCAAGTATGAAGTTCGCAAACCCATAGTCGGCAATCTTGACGTGGTCGTGCATTTCGACAAGACCGTGCAACTGTCCTACTGAATCCTGGTTTGTGGGGCATCTGAGCAACTGCGTGGTTCGCAATAAATGAGAGAAATCCCGGGTATTCCTTACCGTTTCAACGATCCCGAACTTCTGGCACAGGCGCTGACTCACCGAAGTTTGGGGCGGCATAATAACGAGCGCCTGGAGTTTCTCGGCGACAGTGTTCTGGACTTCGTCGTTTCTGCCCGCTTGTATGCATTGAGGACTGATAATGACGAGGGCCAGCTCAGCCGTCTGCGTGCACGCGTTGTCCGGGGAGAGACTCTGGCCAAGCTTGCCAATGGTTTGGATCTGGGGACCTACATCCGCATGGGTGAAGGGGAGCTAAAGTCCGGGGGGTACCGGGGGAATTCAATCCTGGCCGATGCGCTGGAGGCCATTTTGGGTGCCATATATCTGGACGGCGGGTTCAAGCCGTGTGAGGCCGCTATATTGCATATTTGCGAGCCCGTCATTGCTGAATTGCCAAGCGCCGGAGAGTTAAAAGACCCTAAGACCCGTTTGCAGGAATGGTTGCAGGGCTGTGGTTTTGAGCTGCCGGTTTACAGTCTGCTTGGCGAAGAGGGTCCAGCACACAAAAAGCAGTTTCTGGTGCAATGTGCTGCGGTACAGGCCGACATCAAGGTATCCGGTGACGGCAGCAGCAGGCAGAAGGCGGAACAGGCCGCCGCGACCGCTGCACTTGCGGCCATTGCGGAGCGGTCTCATGTTGACTGACCCGAATGATTCACGCGGACAGACTGGAAAATGATGAATATTCCGTTCAATCGAGCGGGCTCTCGATGAAGTATTCAGGCTCATGAGCGGCAAAGAGGTACAAGGTAGTGAATTTCGCTTTGGGTATGTAGCCATTGTGGGGCGGCCAAATGTTGGTAAGTCAACCTTGCTCAATCAGATCCTTGGTCAGAAAGTCAGTATCGTCACAGCCAAACCCCAGACCACCCGGCAGCGGCTCGCCGGTATTAAGACCACCGGGCAGGGCCAGGTTGTTTATGTTGACACACCCGGAATTCACCACTCCGCCAAGCGTGCCCTCAACCGCTACATGAACCGTGTCGCCCAGGCATCATTGCATGACGTTGACCTGGTCATGTTGCTGATCGAGGCAGGGACCTGGACGCGACAGGACGAATTTGTAGCCCGGGCCCTTGGCACGGCCCGGGTACCTGTCATGTTGATTCTGAACAAGATCGACCTGGTGCCCGAAAAAACAACTTTGCTGGCGTTTGTCGAGAAGCATTTTCAGGCCGATGACTATGCAGGCATTTTGATGATTTCTGCAAAAAAAGGTAGCGGTGTGGCAGAGTTGGAAAAGCAGGTTTTGCAACAACTGCCATTTTCCAGACCCTATTACGACGAGGACCAGTTTACAGACCGCAGTGAGCGCTTTCTTGCCGGGGAAATGATTCGTGAGCAATTGACGCTGCGTCTGCACCAGGAGCTGCCTTACGCACTAACGGTGCAGATTGAAGAGTTCAAGCGCGCTAACGGTGTGCTGAAAATCGGTGCAGTTATTTATGTAGAGCGTGAAAGCCAAAAACAGATTGCTATTGGCAAGAAGGGTATTGTGCTTAAGCAAGTCGGTAGTAAAGCGCGGCACGTACTACAGGATTTGTTTGGAGAAAAAGTATTTCTGCGTTTATGGGTCAAGGTCAGCCGTGACTGGTCGGATAGCGAAAAAACAATTGAAAAGTTTGGTTACCTTGATTGAGAGCAACAACCCATGAGCCGGGTGTTGTTGGAACCGGCCTATGTTTTGCATCAGCGATCTTTTCGCGAAACCAGTTTGATCGTGGAGTCATTTACACGCGACCATGGTCGTGTAGCAGTGGTTGCCCGCGGTGCCAAATCTGCCCGTTCACGCTGGCGAAATGTCCTGCAGCCGTTTCGGCCCCTGTTGTTAAGTTGGAACCAAAAAACCGAACTGGGTACACTTACGGCGGTTGACCAGGTGGCATCTCCGCCGGCATTGCAAGCCCAGTCACTGTATTGCGGACTCTACTTGAACGAGTTGTTAATGCGCTTTTTGCATCGTGGCGATCCACAGTCAGAGGTATTCGAGCGTTATCGTCATGTACTGATTGAACTGGCTTCGACTGTGGCGCCGCAAAGCCTGTTGAGAGTATTTGAAAAGCACCTGCTCGAAGCGATAGGCTACGCCATGTTACTGGATCGCGAATGCAAAAATGCTGAGCCTGTCCAGGAACAACACTGGTACGAATACATACCAGATCGCGGTCCCGTTCGACGCGCCGGTCCGGGCAAAGGCCTGATTTCCGGAAATGCTTTGTTAGGCTTGCAGTCAGAGCAGTTGGAGAAAGATCATCTGCCGGAGTTACGTAGTTTGATGCGGCGCGTTATCGGTTATCACCTGGGAGATAAACCATTGGCCAGTTGGTCCCTGTTCTAGTGTACTGCATCGTAATATTACCTTGAAAAGAGTACCCCTGTTATGCGCTCCGGAAAAATGCTGTTAGGTGTCAACATCGACCACATTGCAACCATCCGTCAGGCGAGGGGGGCGAGTTACCCCAGCGTGCTGGAAGCAGCAAGAATTGCTGAGGACGCGGGAGCAGACGCGATTACGGTTCATTTGCGTGAAGACCGGCGGCATATCCAGGATCAGGAAGTGGTAGACCTGTGTAAACAGATTCGTACCCGGGTGAATCTTGAGATGGCCGTCACTGATGAAATGTTGAGCATCGCAGAGCTGAATCGTCCGGCGGATGTCTGCCTGGTGCCGGAAAAGCGCGCTGAGCTCACAACCGAGGGTGGTCTGGACGTACTCGGTCATTTCGATGCGGTCAAAGCCGCTTGCACGCGCCTGTCCGCCGCGGGTGTTCGGGTTTCGTTATTTATTGACCCGGATATCGAGCAACTTGACGCGGCCGTGGCTTGCGGAGCGCCCGTGGTTGAGTTACACACCGGCAGTTATGCGGATGCGGCCTCAATTCAGGTCGAATCTGAATTACAGCGTCTGGTCAGATCGGCGGAGCATGGTGATGCCATTGGCTTGCAGGTTAACGCCGGGCATGGGCTTCATTATCAAAATGTCAAACCTGTGGTCCGTATTCCACAACTGGTCGAGCTGAATATCGGTCACTCTATTGTTGCCCACGCCTTGTTTGTAGGTTTGGGTGCGGCGGTAAGGGAAATGATAGAACTCATAAAAATAGATATATAACAATTAGATATATGGTTTACTTAATGTTAATAATTATTATGACTCGTCAATCGTTAACTTGATATCAAACAGTATGGGACGCAGGCGCAAAAAGCTATCCGACCAACCCTTCGAGCTGGAGATCACCCATCTGGACTCCCGGGGTTTGGGTGTGGCCGTACACGAGGAAAAAACCTTGCACGTTTTTGACGCATTAGCCGGCGAACGAGTCAGTGCGCGTTACCTTTTCGGAAGGAGTCAACGGGGTAAGGCCGAAACGCTGGAAGTACTACAGGCCTCGGCTGACAGGGTCCCACCACTTTGTCCGCACTTTGGTGACTGTGGCGCGTGTAGCTTGCAGCATTTGTCTTCAGATGCCCAACTGGCGCGCAAGCAGGCCGTAATGCTTGCTCAGCTGAAAGATAACGGCGGAGTTGAACCAGCAACTGTTTATGAGCCGCTGACCGCATCACCGTGGAATTACCGACGCAAGGCGCGGTTATCGGTTCGAGACGTTGCTGCAAAGGGTCGGGTATTGGTTGGGTTTCGTGAGCGCAATGGGCGTTACGTGGCCGATATGCAAACCTGTCATATCCTGAGTTGTGAGATATCGGACGCTTTGACGCCTTTGTCCTCATTGCTGGAGGAGCTGGATTGCAGGACGTGTATCCCACAGATCGAGGTTGCTTGTGGCGATCACCAATGCGCGCTTATCGTACGTCATCTGAAAGAAATTTCGGAAGCAGACACTGTGCGCTTACAGGCGTTTTCATCGGCCACCGGGCTCGGTATATATTTGCAGTCCGGAGGGCCGGATAGCGTGAGTCTTCTTGCCCCTCAGGACATGCAGCTGGAATATACCCTTGAAGCACTGGGCTTGTGTTTCCATTTTGAACCGCTGGACTTCATTCAGGTTAATGCGGAGCTCAATGAATTGATGGTTATGCGTGCACTGGAGTTGTTGAATCCGAAGGCCGGGGAGAATATTCTGGATTTGTTCTGTGGGCTGGGAAACTTCACTCTTGCACTGGCTACCAGGGCTGGTCACGTGACGGGTGTTGAGGGCGCTGACGAGATGGTGGCACGCGCACGTGGCAATGCCAGTCTGAACGGTTTGACCAACGTTGATTTTCATACGGAAAATTTATACGCGGACAACATTAAGTCCGAACCCAAAGCACCCTGGCCGGGTACAGGCTACGATAAGATCATGCTGGACCCACCACGCTCGGGTGCGCTGGAGTTATTGCCGTGGATCGCGGCAGCCGGGGTCGGCCAGGTGTTATATGTATCCTGCAACCCGGAAACCCTGGCAAGAGACGCCGGGCTGCTGGTCCATGAATACGGATTTAGCCTCGCAGGTGCGGGCATCATAAACATGTTTCCACATACCTCGCATGGTGAGGCGATTGCCCTGTTTGAGTGTGACAAGCCAGGGCCGGTGCAATGAACCGTCTGCCGCAATCGGCGGGGCCTGTGCTGATAGGGCTGGGTGGAACTGAAGTCAGTACCGAGGAACGTGACTGGTTGCGCCATCCCGCGGTGGGTGGGGTCGTGCTGTTTGCACGCAACTACGTTGATTGTGACCAGTTGACGGATCTCACGACCTCAATCGCCAAGCTTGCGGAACGTCAGCTGTTGCTCTGTGTCGATCACGAAGGTGGCCGGGTGCAGCGCTTTAGACAGGGGTTTACGCGTCTGCCTCCACTTGCGATTCTGGGAAAGATGTATGCCGAGTCGGCCTCCACCGCTTTAGATTTTGCCTATCGGCATGCCCGTGTAATGGCTACGGAATTGCGGCTGTGCGGTGTGGATTTAAGTTTTGCGCCGGTACTGGATATCAATGGCCAAAGCGGTGTAATTGGTGACCGCGCATTTGCTACGGACATCACTACGATCGTTAAACTGTCTGCGGCCTATGTCGCTGGAATGCATGATGCAGGCATGGTGGCTACCGGTAAGCATTTTCCCGGACATGGCTCGGTGGAAGCAGATTCGCACACCAGTCATGTCTGTGATCCACGTTCATTTGAGCAGATAGAGCAGACGGATTTACGGCCATTTTCTGCCTTGTGTAAAAGCCTGGATGCAATGATGATGGCACATGTTGTTTATCCGCTTGTCCAGGAATTGCCAGCGGGCTACTCTCCGTACTGGATCCAGTCTGTGTTACGGCAGAAACTGGCCTTTGCAGGTACTGTATTTTCTGACGATCTCGGAATGGTTGCAGCAGGTATTGCAGGGGGGTTGGAAGATCGCGTTCGTGCTTCCCTTGAGGCAGGTTGTGACGCGGTGCTGGTTTGCGATCCGGATGACGTAAGACGGTTACTTAGCGACAATGATGAGGCATTTGCCAATGCGGACTTGGCCTTACGGCGATTAAAAGGAGACCCGCTGCCCGGCCGCGAGGAGCTGGAGCAGGTTGGTGAGTGGCGTCAATGGAAAAAATCAATTAAGCAATTGCAATTGGAGCAATCAAAATGGGTATGAGTACTCACCCCAATCCACGCTCGGTACTGGAAAATTCCAGGGTAATTTTCAATCGAGAGGAGGTTCAGGCAGCTGTACACAAGATGGCGGATGACATCAACGAGTTTTACGGTGACGAGCCCTTGATAATGATATCGGTTCTTACCGGAGCCATCATTCCGGCGGCCTGGCTGGTCACGAAGTTGAAGATGCCCTTACAAATGGATTTCGTACACGCGACCCGCTATCGCGGGGGGTTGTACGGGGCCGAGCTGGAGTACCGGGTACCGCCACGTCTGGATCTTGAAGGCAAACATGTTTTGATCGTTGACGATATATTCGACGAGGGGGATACGCTGGCGGCCATTAAGGGTTCCTGCGAGAAGCGTCTGGCGCGTTCGGTCAAGTTAGCCGTGCTGGTACGCAAGGATCACGCGCGTGGGCTGGCACGCGACTATGTAGACTTTGTCGGTCTGGACGTGCCGGATGTGTACGTTTTCGGTTGTGGTATGGACGCCCACGAAGAATGGCGGCACCTGGATGAAATTCTGGTGCTCGAATGAAGCGAATGGGGTTGATCGGTGGTACCGGGCTGGATCACTGGGGTGAACCTGTCAGGGCACATGAACTGACCAGTGATTACGGTCAGCCTTCCTCGGTCTTGGCCGAATACGACGTGGAAGGACTGCAAATCTTTTTTTTACCTCGCCATGGTACACGGCACACTATCCCACCCCATGCTGTGAACTACCGGGCCAATATCGATTTGCTCAGACAAATGGACGTGGATGCCGTGCTTGCGGTTAATGCAGTTGGAGGCATTGCCAGTCATTACTCGCCCGGCGCGCTGGTCATACCGGACCAGCTGATTGATTACACCTGGGGTAGGAATCATAGTTTTAGCATGGGGGCAGACGATGACTTACAACATGTCGAATTCACCCATCCATTTTCGGCTAATTTGAGTACCAAGCTGGCAGCTGCAGCGAACCGGGCAGGGGTGGAAATTGCAGCCCATGCCTGTCTTGCAGTAACCCAGGGCCCAAGGTTGGAAACCGCAGCAGAAGTCCGACGCCTGGGCCGTGATGGCTGTGACCTGGTTGGGATGACAACCATGCCGGAAGCGGCACTGGCACGCGAAGCAGGGCTCGATTATGCATGCCTGTGTGTAGTTGCAAACCGTGCGGCAGGTCTGGATTCGGAGCTGCCAAGTATGGAGGCGATTGAAGTTACCCTGACCGGCGCAATGCTCAATGTACGCAAGTTGTTAACGACGCTGTTTGAGGAGCTATCCGATGGCCGTTGAAATTCGTTATCCACACTTGCTGGCGCCCCTGGATCTTGGTTTTACAACACTGAAAAACCGCGTACTGATGGGGTCCATGCACACCGGGTTGGAAGACCACAAAAGAGACTACCCAAAACTGGCGGCTTATTTTGCCGAGCGCGCAGACGGAGAAGTTGGGCTGATTGTCACCGGGGGCATCGCCCCCAACATACGGGGTTGGACCTCACCTTTCTCCTCCCTATTGGCCAGCCGCTTGCAGGTGCCCCGGCACAAACTGGTCACCCGGGCGGTACATGATCGTGGTGGAAAAATTTGTATGCAGATACTGCATACCGGTCGTTACGGTTATCACCCCTTGTGCGTGGCGCCGACCGCGATCCGGTCACCGATTACACCGTTCAAACCACGTGGCTTGTCTGCGCGCGGAGTAGAAAGGCAGATAAGAGCCTATGTCAGGGCAACAAGACTGGCCCGTAAGGCCGGCTATGACGGTGTGGAAATTATGGGGTCCGAGGGGTATCTCATTAACCAGTTCACCACCACGCGTGTCAATAAACGCTCAGACCAATGGGGTGGAAATGCGCGCGATCGCTATCGGTTTGCGGAAGAGATCGTCAGCCGCTGTCGCGTGGCAGTCGGTGAGGATTTCATCATCATTTACCGTCTCTCCATGCTGGATTTGGTGGCGGACGGCAATGACTGGGATGAAGTGGTCGAACAGGCGCAGGCGGCAGAACGTGCCGGTGCAACCTTGATCAACACTGGTATAGGCTGGCATGAGGCACGTATTCCGACCATTGCAACCATGGTCCCGCGCGGCGCCTTTAGTTGGGTAACCGCGCGTCTGCGCCCGCAGCTGACGGTGCCGGTGATTACGACCAATCGTATCAATACGCCCCAGGTTGCCGAGGACATTCTGGCGCGTGGTGATGCGGATATGGTATCCATGGCGAGACCCTTGCTGGCCGATGCGGAATTTGTCAAAAAAGCCCGCGAAGACCGTGCACAGGAAATCAATATCTGCATCGCATGTAACCAGGCCTGTCTGGACCACACTTTCGGTCGTCAGATCGCCACCTGTCTGGTCAATCCTCGTGCCTGCCGTGAAACAGAGTTGAACTACTTGCCAGCCAGCAAAGCAAAAACGGTAGCGGTTGTGGGTGCGGGTCCTGCCGGTCTGGCCTGTGCCACCGTGGCGGCCCGACGTGGTCACCAAGTCAGTTTGTTTGAGCAATCAGGTGAAATTGGTGGCCAATTCAATATGGCCAAGAAAGTGCCCGGCAAGGAAGAGTTCAATCACAGCCTTGATTACTACCGCGGTGAAGTGGAGCGCAGTGGTGTGAATCTGCATCTCGCCACCCGGGCAGGGCCTGAAGAGCTCAGGGATTTTGATGAGATTGTTTTGGCAACCGGTGTCCATCCACGACCTGTCACGGTTCCCGGGATTGACCACCCACGGGTGCTTACATATATCGACGTGCTAAATGGCAAGGTCATGGTTGGTGCGAAAGTGGCTGTCATTGGTGCGGGTGGTATTGGCTTTGATATTGCTGAATTTCTAAGTCACGCCGAGGATCAGCCCTCAAGCTCCCAGTCAATCGAGGCATTCGCACGTGAATGGGGAATTGATCTTGATTTAAGGGCCAGAGGTGGGGTCAAAAATGTGCAGGCGCAGCCTCCGGCGTCCGCGCGTGAAATCTGGCTGCTACAGCGCAAAGCCAGCAAACCGGGAAAATCGCTGGGTAAGACGACCGGCTGGATACATCGGCTGAGCCTGCGTCATCGTGGTGTACACATGTTGTCCAACGTTACCTATGAACGTATCGGCGATAAGGGTTTGCACATCAGCATCAAGGGTGAGACCCGCTTGCTGGAGGTCGATCACATCGTGGTGTGTGCGGGTCAGGTCAGTAACACCAACCTGGCTGAAGCGTTGACGACAAATGGTCGATCTTTTCACCTCATCGGTGGCGCTCAAAAAGCTGCGGAGCTGGATGCAAAATTTGCCATCCGTGAAGGTAGTGAGCTGGCCGCGGTTTTGTGAGTTTGGTCAGCTCTAAATCAACGCCACCCCTGCAAATGAGACACCGGCGGGCGTTGCATGAATACCGGACTTGAGAACAAAAAGCCAGATGAATGTACTGTAATCAGATAGGCCGCCCGACTCCGGACGGCCATCCGCTTCAATATAAACAGTACGGCAATGCCAACGCCAGCCGCTGCCAGTGAGGTGACGCCCAGGTCGCGGGAATAAAAAACCGCGATGATGATGGCTGCCTGGTCATCGTCAATGGCCAGGGTGTCCCGGCTCTCACAAGAGATTGCAGAATACGTAAACACGAAATATAATTCATCTGAACCTTGTTGGTAAGTAATTTCCATATGAGTAAGTGGACATTTTTCAGCAACCACGGTCACGTGCTCGTCTGCCTCGCAAGCGATCCCGAGGCAAGACTTCGTGATGTGGCAGCCGATGTCGGCATAACCGAACGGGCCGTGCAAAAAATTGTGCGTGATTTACAGGATGACAGCATGGTCGTTGTCACTAAACATGGCCGCAGGAATCGTTACCGCATCCAGGATAAGAAAGCTCTACGTCACGAGCTTGAAGCCCATTGCACACTGGCTGACCTGGTGAGTCTGGTCGTCGACACGGCACCAGAGAGTGAGCCCATCACACCAACCAGGTCGATCGAGCCTCGGCCAGTTCAGTTCAAACCAAGAGCACGAAAGCCAGAGGAACCCAAGTCAGACACGGCAGAGCGTGATAAACCCGAGTCGGCAAAGTCTAAACCGGTTCAGCCAGCTGCCCCTGAATCCGAAGTGGTCGAACCAACGGAGCGTCAACAGGGATCCCTGTTCTAGAGCGCACTCAGGCTGCCTGAAGGCAAAGCAACTTTATGCACAAGAAATGGATGCTCTACGGTGCCAACGGCTACACCGGCCGGCTGATTGCTGAAGAAGCCAGGGACCGAGGGATGATGCCGGTATTGGCAGGCCGCAACGATGCGGCTGTCGAGGCCGTGGCGACAGAGCACGGCTTCGATTATCGGGTTTTCGACCTGAACAACAAACAGGCCACAGAGCAAGCGCTGGACGGAATTTCAGTCGTGTTGCATTGTGCCGGTCCATTTTCTGGCACCTCACAGCCCATGATCGAGGCCTGTCTGAAGCAGGCATGCCATTACCTGGATATTACCGGTGAAATCAGCGTTTTCGCCAATGCACATGCACAGTCTGAGTTGGCCCGGCGTGCCAATATTGTGCTGTTGCCGGGGGTGGGTTTTGATGTTGTCCCTACCGATTGTCTGGCCTCTGTGCTGGCCAGTAAGTTGCCAGAGGCGGTTGAACTTGCCCTGGCATTTGAATCCGGGGGAAGTATGAGTCCGGGCACTGCCAAAACCAGTATCGAGGGTCTGGCTGGTGGTGGCAGCGTGCGGCGTGGGAGGCAAGTTACAAGTGTGCCACTGGCCTGGAAAACCCGGGAGATTCCATTTTTGCATGCCACCAGATCGGCCATGACCATACCCTGGGGCGATGTCTTTACGGCTTACATAAGTACCGGTATACCAGATATCGAGGTCTATATGGCGACGCCGCCGGCGACCATCAGGAATCTGAGGCGTATGCGCTTTATTAAACCGTTGTTGACCCTGGGTTGGGTCCAGACCTGGTTGAAAACGCGTATGGGGAAATCGGTCAAAGGCCCGGGAAAGAAAGCACGCGAAAACTCACAAATGCAACTTTGGGGCGAAGTCCGCTGCGCCGATGGCCGTTGTGTATCGGCTACCATGACAACACCGGATGGTTACGATGTCACCGTCAGTGCGAGCCTGGGTATCGTCAAGTATGTGCTGGCAAATGAGGTGGAAGGTGGTTTTTATACACCGTCACTACTGCTGGGTCCTGACTATGCCACCACTCTACCGGGTGTAAGTCTGCAGCTTAACTAGTCAACTGTTGGGATCACACAACTTTTTGAATCTTCACTTGCCCCCGGCTCGTATTTCCCAGCTTGGCGCTCAGTTCCTGACAGTCGGATTCACAGCAACGAATTTTTAAAATCAGACCGTCAGAGTTATGACTCTCAGTGAGTTTCGTGGCCGAAAATTGTGTCAGCAAACTGTGGATGCTCGCGGCCCATTCAAACCCACCCCTGATGATCATTTCCGCCATCGGAAACAATTCGATCACACCGGCCTTGTCCAGGCACTTTGCAGTGGTTCCGGAGTAGGCACGAACCAAGCCACCAACACCCAGCTTGATACCACCAAAATGCCGCGTCACCACGACCATTACATTTTCGAGTTGTCGGCCCTCAATGCTACTCAGTATGGGTCGCCCGGCCGTGCCCGACGGCTCGCCATCATCACTGGAGCGGATTTGAAAGTTGATTCGCCAGGCCCAGCAATTGTGTGTTGCCCGTGGGTCCGCTACGGATTCATAGAAATCAAGTGATTCGGCTTGTGAAGTGACGCGGACGGCATGTGCAATAAAGCGGCTTTTCTTTATAACCTCGGTATGCGTGGCAGCAGTTTTCAGACTTAGCATCAGGGAATCTGATCCCTGGGTCTTAGCTCTTCAGGTAATGGATAGTTCGGATAGACATTGATGAATTTCTGCAATTCAGTCTCCCAGGCGTCATTACCGGCCTGTTTTAACTTGAGAATTTCCGCCACCATCTGTTGTGCCTCTGCGCGGGTAAATGTGAATTCCACAGTACTTCCGGTCGCAGCTGTTGTCGCCGATAGGTCTGCTTCCACACTTGCCACAGGTGGTTTAGATTCCAGGATGCCTTCATCCACAAATGCGCTCTCTTCGAAACCTCGTTTTTCTAGAATTTGCGACCGATCACTCGGCGCTCTTACAGACGGCCTTTGCCGTTTGGCATCCTTGCGTGCTTTTTGTTGTTTCACCGGTTCGTCTGACGCGTGGGCACTAACCGTTACAGGTTCGCTGGCTGCATTTTCCCGACCTGCCTGAACCTGATCCAAAATCACGGCTTCATCATCATGAAGTTCTATCCCCCCGGGCGTCTGCGTTGGTTGCTGCAGCATGATGACGGAGAGCGTGAGAACAACGACGGCAGTCGTGGTTAGTCCATGCAGCCAGCCAAACTGCACCCAGCCTGGTCTTTTTGATATCGCACGGTGTGCGCTGTTCAATATGGCCAAATCAAGCAATTCCGGTGGTTCATCAGAGGGTAGCCTGGCGTAGGCACCGGCGGCGAGTTTGTCCAGATCGTTTTGTACTGGATCCCTGTCATTACCGTTGTTGTGCATACTATTCATCATGTTGGTCCCGGGCGGCTTTGACGCTGCCCTTGAGCTTGTTAACCGCGTAGCGCAGCCTGCTTTTGACGGTTTCCCTGTTAACGCCGGTGAGTTTGGCAATCTCCTCCATTTTTAGACCGGTTTCAAGTTTAAGCAGTAGCGTATTTTTTTGTTCCAGAGGCAGTTTGGCAATTGCATCCAGCAATTGCTGGTCTTGCTCCCCGCTCATCGCGTCTTGCACGGGGCCGGGCCGGTCATCCGCCAGACCATTGCTGGTTGCGTCGTACCCAGGCTGTTTGCGTCTGTAATGGTCCACCAGGTGATTGTGCGCAATGGTGAACAGCCAGGCGCTGAAAGGCGTTGTATGGCGATAGCTACGTCTTGCGCGGATGACTTTCTCCCATACACCCTGGTAAAGATCATTAGCCGTTGCGGAATCGTTAAGCTGGCGTTTGAGATAGCGGTACAAACTACCCCTATGCCGGTTATAAAGTGTGTCAAACGCCTGTGTATCGTCTTTCGCGTAAGACTGCATCAATTGTTCGTCGGTCATTTCCGGCATACAGGCAGCGTATCTGATCCATACAGGGCCGACAAACTTAATTGCCGGCCCTGAGGCTGGCTACGCTGACTGTTTCTATTGTCCAGGTGCACCCTGGGTCACACTGTTTGCTTTATCCAGTGTGGCTGCCAGACTGACCAGCTGCATGAATTCACTGCGGTAACCATGTGGATCACTGCCCCTCGAGCGGCGTGCAAGTTGCTCGATATCATCGTAGTCGAAGGACTCAAGATACTTGCCACCACGCAGTTTCTGCCCAAAAGCTGCCACCGCTGCTGCGAAATTAAAGCTCTCACCACCCTTCACATCAACGTCATCAACCCTTATCGGAGTTTCGATCAGCCGCGATTTGGAGTCACCAGACTGTTTATACCTGATTCGTAAATGCGCGAGTTCATTTGTAATTCGCTGGTCGGCGTGGGTTCCGGGCACCAAATCGGTGGCATATCGGTGTGCCGGCAGTCGTTGCCCGTCAGTACCTGTGAGACTGATTTCATAGAGGGCTGTAACCCGGTGTCCCGCACCGATTTCACCTGCATCGACCGCGTCGTTGCCAAAGTCTTCTTCATTCAGCATCCGGTTTTCATAACCGATGAGACGATATTCAGAAACCCGTTGCGGATTGAACTCGATTTGAATTCTCACATCCTTTGCAATTGTCAGCAGCGTTGCAGACAGCTCATCCGCCAATACCTTCTTGGCCTCGCTGAGCCGGTCGATATAGGCATAGTTGCCGTTGCCTTCATCCGCAAGTTGCTCCAGCAAATGGTCGTTGTAGTTGCCACTGCCAAATCCCAGCGTGGTCAGGGCGATCCCGGCTACTCGTTTGCGCTGGATCAGGTCGATCAGCTCCTGGGTGCTGGCCAGACCAACGTTAAAATCACCGTCAGTGGCTAAAAGGACGCGATTGACACCATCCTTGATAAAGTTTTGCTGGGCCAGCTGGTAGGCCAGACGAATACCAGCTGCTCCGTTGGTGGAACCACCTGCCTGCAATTGCTGCAACGCACCCACGATGTCGGCCTTACGGTCTCCTGGAGTAGGTGGCAGCACCACACCCGAGGCACCAGCGTAAACAACCATACTGATGCGGTCACGGTGATCCAGATGTGTGGTCAACATCGTCAGCCCTTGTTGCAACAAGGGCAATTTGTCGGGCGAGCGCATGGAGCCCGAGACATCGATCAAAAACACAAGGTTGGAAGCCGGTAACTGTGCCTTGGGAACTGTATAACCCTGGATTCCGATACGAAGTAACAGACTGCCAGGATTCCACGGTGTAGGTGCTATTTCGGTGCTGACCTGGAAGGGCATTTGCGTATCTGCAGGAAATGGGTACTGGTAATCAAAATAATTGATGAATTCTTCCACCCTCACTGCGTCTTCAGGTGGGAGTTGGCCCTGGCTCAACCAGCGGCGCATATTAGAATACGCACCGGTGTCGACATCGATTGAGAATGTGGAAACCGGATTGCTGGTAACCCGTATAACCCGCTGGTTGTCCGGGTGCTGATAATTTTCCCGGTACAAGGGCTCGGTCGCCATACGATACTGGTCGGCGATCACACGCGGTCTCATGACCGGTGTTCGGGCCCGTTTGTGGTGCAGATTCTGTGCACTGTCACCGGTCATCCGCGTGGCAGGCGCCAGGTTTGATCCTTCTGCTGAGCTGAGAAAATACTCCCGGCTAGGCACAAGCTCATTTGCGGGCCTGTTTGTTGATACTTTTATCTCAGCGTGGCCTTGTTTTGCAGCGGCGACTTGATCGTTATCAAGCAGTTGTGTTCCAGACTCTGTGGTAAGTTGAGGGTCATCCCCTTTGTCGGTGGCGCAGGCGGCCAGCAGGGTGATGAAAAGAGTGATTACGAATGATCTAAAATGCATTTTAGTTACTCCTTGTGAATTGAAATATGTTGTCTATCCAATCAATACGCAAAAAGGAGAGGAAAGGGGTTAATGCAAACGGAATTGAGTTTTCATCGGGGCTCATTAGTGACTGGGTAAGCCTCCAATTAGGGTGATGTTCCAGCCAATTTCAGGAAGTGGATCCAATGAACCAGTTCGATGGTCCGTGACGGCTCAGTCTTTTTGGCTGTCCAGGCCGATGTCATTGGTCTCTTTGCTTACGGAGACAATCTGGCCATCCCGAAGTTGGGTGGTCAGCATTTGCTCCGGTTGAACATCACCAACGGAACTGATGGCGGTTCCGGTTTGCGCATCGGTGACAATGGCGTAACCGCGCGCGAGGGTGGGCAGGGGGCTTACCGCGCTGAGTGTGCGGGCGAGATCCTGTAACAGACGCCTGCGTTCAGGAACAATCCGTTGACCCGCTGGTAATAGTCGGTGGCTGTGGAGGGTAAGCAGTTGACCGCGATAAGCCGGCACAATCCGAGCTGCGGCCAGTAACAGACGTTGCCGGGTTTGGTGCAGCATTTTGCGATGTTGCGCCAGACGTTGCCCGGGGTGTTGCTGCTGCAGGCGATGGGTGAGGTGATCGAGTCGCTGAGAAAGTTGTTGCAGCAAATACTGCGCGCGTTGCAGTAAGCGGTCGCCGTACGTCGACAGGGTGCGTTTCAGAGTCTGTTGGTCAGGCGAGACTAACTCTGCCGCGGCGGAAGGTGTCGGTGCCCTCAGGTCGGCAACAAAATCACTGATACTGAAATCTATCTCATGTCCGACCGCGGAAACCACCGGCAAGGCGGACGCAAATATGGCGCGGGCAACGATTTCCTCGTTAAAGGCCCATAAGTCTTCAAGGGAGCCACCACCTCTCGCAACGATGACCAATTGTGCCCACTCGTGTTGGTTGGCGACCTCCAATGCGCGGGCAATTTTTGCCGCAGCTTCGTCTCCCTGTACTGGCACCCCATAGACACGAACCTGCGCCATTGGCCAACGTCGCTCAAGTACGTTGAGAATGTCTCGTAGTGCGGCACCGGAAGGAGACGTGATGACCGCAATCCGGCGTGGATATACAGGCAGTTCCTTTTTGATTTCTTCCTTGAACAGGCCCTCGGCCTCCAGGCTGTTCTTCAGCAGTTCAAATTTGGCCCTTAGCAATCCTTCACCGGCTCTGACCAGTGAATCTGCAATCAGCTGGAAGTTGCCACGTGCCTCGAACAGGCTGATACGCCCGCGTGCGCGTACCAGCATCCCGTTTTCAGGTTTGAAGCCGATGCCAAAAGTATGCGACCGAAACAGCGCACAACTGATCTGTGCTTTGGCGTCTTTGAGAGAGAAATACAGATGACCGGAGGCGGGTCGGCTAATATTTGAAATTTCACCCTCAATCCAGACCTGACCAAAACCCGCTTCAAGGTGGAGTCTTGCTTCGTGGTTCAGTTCGCTGGGCGTGTAGATGTTGTTGCGGTGCTGGTCGTCAGAGTCCATCACCGGATGATAAACTCATGCTCGTCATATGTCCTGTTAGATTGACCGGGAGTGGGTGTGAAAAAGAGAATATTGCTCGCCGTATACTTTTTCTGCGTGGCTGCATGCGACTTGGAACAGACAACTCAAAATACTGGCAACCAATCTGTCCCAGTCCCATCAGCCGGGGAATACCTGCTCCACAACGCACAAATCTATACCTTGGACGCTGACAGCTCGACGAGCACAGCGATGTTATTCGACAGCAGGGGGGTTATCAAAGAGCTCGGCGACGAAACGATCATGCTTGACGCCTATCCGGACGCCACGAGGCTTGATGTGGACGGCAAAACGGTTATTCCCGGACTGATCGACTCACATGGCCATCTCTATGGTCTTGCCATCAGTTTGTCGCAGGCCCAATTACAAGGCACCCAGAGCAAGCAGGATGTGGTGCGTAAATTGCGTGAGCACGAACGTAATTTGTCTGCTGATGATTGGTTGCTGGGGCGTGGATGGGACCAGAATGACTGGCCGGTCAAAGAATTCCCAAGCAGTAAACAACTGGATGACGCATTTCCTGATCGTCCGGTCTGGTTGCGCAGGATTGATGGGCATGCCGCCTGGGCCAACCAGGCGGCGCTCGCCATGGCCGATAAGGATTTGAGTGGCGACTGGCAACCAAAAGGTGGTTTCATCCACCGCGATTCAAGTGGCCAGCCAACCGGTGTGCTGGTGGACGGGGCGATGGCATTGGTAGAAAAAACCGTGCCCGGCATATCGCCGGAATTACTGCAGGCATCGCTGGATCTGGCCTTGCAAAGAATGGTCAGTCTTGGTCTCACGGGTGTACACGACCCTGGTATCAATCGTGAGGTACTGGAGGTGTATCGTCAGAGAATTGAGACGGGACGTTTTCCGACCCGTGTCTACGCAATGACTGACGGTGCCGGGGCAACACTTGACTGGCTGTGTGAAAACGGCGTCGTTGATGATGACTCCGGTCGTCTGTATATGCGCTCGACCAAGCTGTATATTGATGGTGCACTCGGCAGCCGCGGTGCGGCTTTACTCGCTGATTACGCCGATGAGTCGGGTAATTCCGGTTTATTGTTCATGTCGGCTCGGGAGTTGGAAATCTCGATTGAAAAGGCCCTTGTCTGTGGTCTTCAGGTTGGCGTACACGCCATTGGAGACCGGGGTAACCGTACAGCACTGGACGCGCTTGAAAACGCCATTCGGCGCTACCCTGAAAATCCAGGCCGGCATCGGATCGAACACGCACAAGTGTCTACAGCAGAGGATGTACCTCGCTTCAGCCAGCTTGGAATCATAGCGGCCATGCAGCCCACCCACGCAACCAGTGATATGTACTGGGCTGAGCAAAGACTGGGGCCAGAGCGTGTCTTGTTCGCTTACGCCTGGCGGGCGTTACTGGACGCTGGCGCACGGTTGGCGCTGGGGTCCGATTTCCCGGTTGAGGAGGTCAACCCCATGCTCGGAATTTATGCCTCCGTAACGCGCCAGGATACCAAGGGCTGGCCGCAAGGTGGCTGGTACCCACAGCAGCGTATGAGCCGTCAAGAAGCGCTTCGGGGTTTTACCATAGATGCGGCTTACGCGGGCTTCATGGAAGATGTCGTTGGCTCATTGGAGCCGGGTAAACGTGCGGATTTTGTGGTACTGGACCGCGACATTATGCAGGTGCCAGCCAATGAAATCCCGACCATCAAGGTATTGCAGACCTGGCTGGATGGCGAACGGGTTTATCCCAATCTTTAGCTTGTTTGCGGTCGAATTCGGACGCGCGGTCAATACTCCAATTCACCAGGTTCAATGACTGCTCTGCATACAGTAATGGACGGTCGCCCCGATCACATGTCTATGCTGCACATCAACAGTGCGTTGTTGGATACGATGGCACCTTTTGGTGGTTACCAACACGCCGGTAACCGCCGCGAGTGGAGACCCATGACCCCGAGTAGTTTCTCGAGATCAAGTCCGTGTCTGGTTACGACCCGTCCTGAGAGGATAAATCCACTGATAGCGCATCCTGATGACAGGTTGTGACAAGTGATATTAGAAGGTCTTCTGTCCAGGCGTCAATGGTCGTAACCCGTGGTGTGTCAAGGAGCAACATTTCCTTTTTTTCAGGTGACCAGCATAAGTAAAAATCCGGCCATTTGCTTACATCAGGTTTTAATAATTTTTCAGTTGTCAAAGCGTCAAGTTGCACTGGTGGATCATTCAACAAACTTGTCGCGAGACCATTTTTGTAGAGCTTGTAACGATCGGCCGCATCGTTCTCGTGTGTTGGTAATAATCTGTGCAAAAGCCCATTGTTTTGCACCGGTGGCATGACCAGACCGGCCAGCGCGTTTCGCGTGGTCACGACAAAGCCGGTCATTTCAGGGATAAACAAGATGGCATGACCACCGTTTGTGGCAGACCATTCACGAACACTGTTGGCTATCCCCCATGTGGTCATTTGGGCATCACGCACCTGGGAGATGATGAATTGCAAAACGAACCCACCACTGATGATCGACGCAGCAAGAAGGCCCGGGGCCAACCACCGCGTCTTTTTAACGCGCTCTGCACCGCTCATTGCCACACCTATTGCCAGTAAGAACCAGCAAACGGGCCCATAGCTAAGCCGGCCACCTTCGCCCGAAGGAGGAAAACCATTGAGGTTTAAAAGCGTAGCCAACGCAAGCCCCCCTGCCGCACACAGCAAAGCCAGCACCAAAGCTGCATACGGGCCGCGAAGATTCAACAATGACCATAATAACGTTGCACCCATCAGCCACAGATAAAGCGTGGCATAGGCCGGAGTACCCTGCGTTAACGCATGCCACCAAGGCCCCAGTGATAGAATTGCGTGCCACAAAGCCGACAGCGTCAGAGCATCCTCCATATCACCGGGTGCTGAATAAACCCCGAAAATATGGCCAAACAGTAACCAACGCAGCACGAAAAAACCACACAGCAATATGGCAGAAGCGGTAAGTGCCAGAAAATGCTGTCGACGTAGGGCAGACCAATGTGCTACCGCTACCAGCAGTATCTGCAACGGCAACACTGCAGCAGATTCTTTGATAAGTAGCGCTGGGGCCAGTAAAACTGGAAACCACCAGGCCTTATGCTCCTGATTGGTTTTCATTGAGTGGGCCCAGGCCAACAAGCATAGCAATGACAGAAATGTAACCAGTGCATCGGCTCGCGCCGATATAAAAAACACCCCTTCAGCCAGCGAAGGGGCAAGGGCAAATGCCAGGGCAGCAAAAAGTGGCGATAGGTAATAAACACGCCGAGTTTCTTTATCCAGCCTGGCGGTAAATACTCGTACAACGTAGAAAACCAGTATCGTACTAAGCAGGTGGAGTGTGAAGTTGAATGCAAACCAGGCCGGATAATTAGCACCCGATATAGCGTAATTCCCGAGCAGGCTTACCATTTGTAGCGGCCTGTACATTGAACCCGCAGAGGAGGTTCCCATTAAAAAATAATCCAAAGTCCCACGCAGGAGATTGCCCTGATTGGCTAGATTGTAGGCAATTCCCAAGTTGGAAAAATCATCACTGAGCCAATAGCCACCAAATAGGGGTGCGTAGACAACGGTAACTGCAGTTACAATTACAAACATCGCCATTAGCGATGATCGCGACCAATTGAGTTTTGACAATCTCATGCTCTCAGCCATTCCTGTTGGCGATAAAAAAATAGCGATTCATGAGAAAAGCAAACGGCGTGACAACCACAATAGCAAGCGCCAGCGCTACGCGTTCGCCCATGGCAAAATGACGGTACAGCAGCTCTAAAACTGTGGCGGTTGACAGGTATTGAGCCAGCTGCACCAGTGGGTATGTGAGCGCAGACTGAGTCTTAATTTTAGTCTGAAATACCCATTTTGCATTACCCATATAGGCGAGCAGAACGCCTAAAGCATAAACCAGAAAATAGGCGAGCTGTGCCGGAAGCACGATCACCAGCAAGCAATAAATCCCGAATGTAATAGCTGTATTTACCAGGCCAAACAAAATAAACCGTAAGCCATCTCGCTGCCATTTTCCTGGCATCAATACAGCCCATGGAGAACTGGTGTCATGTCAAGCCTACACTGTAGGCTTGACATGACACTAACTGGCGGCACGAACCAGCGCAATAAATTCATCGTAATCGCGAATATAATCTGCCGGATCATAAGATTGTGATGCCAGCACCATCAGCACCGCATCTGTTGAATATTGATATTCTGTTGCCCAAACCATTGCAGGCACATGTAACCCCATACGAGGTGCGTCAAGCACAACCTCTTCACGGTGCTTGCCATCATCCACCACAACGTTGACCCGGCCATTTACACATACCAGTAGCTGCTCACAACTCCGATGTGCGTGAGCTCCCCGAACTTTATTACTGGGCACTGCGTAAACGAAAAAAAACCGCGCTGGCACAAAAGGAATGTCCCGTTCAATTTCGGCCACGGCCAGCTGACCACGCATATCTTGTACATGTGGTAAATGTATTAGCGATACACCAGCTACCGTTGATTCTAAAACCGACTTGTCAACCGAGGTAGCAACTTGCGAAGCAGGTGGCACAAGCAACGTACCTGCATAACCAACAATACGCGCTGGGTTACCTGTAACTACCGCGTTTTCTGGCACATCGTGTGTAACCACACTACCAGCGCCGACCATTGCCCCAGGTCCGATATTGATGCCTGGTAGAATCGTTGCATTGGCACCAATCGACGCGCCGTGAGCCACCACTGTCACTGCAAATTCGGCTGGTGGTTTACCACTTCTCGGAAAAGGGTCATTGGCAAATGTGGCATTGGGGCCAACAAAAACTTCGTCTTCTAGTCGAATACCATCCCACAGTTGTACACCACACTTCACCGTCACACGATCTCCGACGATCACGTCGTTCTCAACAAAAACCCCGTCGTTGATATTGCAGTCTGCACCAATTTGCGCACCTGGTAACACGTGTGCGAATGCCCAAATACACGTACCTGAACCAATCTTGGTAGACTCACAAATGGCCATGGGGTGAATAAATGATTTCATGATTTTGATGCAGGAAATTCCTCTGAATGCATAACCACGGCAAGAGGCCGGGCCTTGGTATTTTCATATGCCCGCCACATGTACGAGCCGATGATGCCAAGGCCGAACATATTAAGGCTGGAGAAAAACAGGATCGTCAACAATGTGGCGGTATAGCCGGGTACGACAATTCCGCCTTCAAGTTTTGCCACGATTACCAACAGACCTAAAAGGGCCGCAGCAACAAGACCCACCAAACCGATGCCGATAAACACTCGAATTGGCAAATCGGAGAACGAAAACACACTATCCATAAGATAACCGAGCTTTTTTCGAAACGTCCAGGCGCTTTTACCATCTGTACGAACTTCGCGATGATAAGGAATCTGTTTGCATCGAAAACCCAACCAGATCAACTGACCCACCAGGGAACTATTGGCTTCAGTCAAACAAAGCAAGTGATCACGAAACATCTCGTTACACGCAAATACATCAATACCCCCTTTCGGTAAGCCGGGCTGTACAAAGCGGCGATACACCCACCAAAACACACTCGATGAAACACGCTCGCCCAGCCCATCGACTCGTGATTTACGTGTACCAACAGCAAGATCGAAAGGTTCGTTCCTGAGGCAGGAAAAAAATGATTCGATCAGTTCGGGGGGCTCTTGCAAGTCAGCGGCCATCACGGCGAAAAACTTACCCTTTGCTGCAGCTAGTCCTGCACGAATTGCAGCGAAAGACCCGAAATTGCGGGATAGTAAAAGCAATTTTGATGAAAAAATCTGCTTTGACAAGGTGACAGCGAGCAATGAATAGCTATGATCAGGGCTACCATCGACCACGCAAATGACCTCGATACCACCCGGAACAGTTTGGTGCAAGTCGGCACATCGATCCATCAACGCTGATATATTTTCAGCATTGCGATACACCGGGATTATAAGTGAGCATTCAGATGTCATGGATTGGGAATCCGTTGCAAGCTTCGATTACACGCTGTACTTCAGACCCGGTCATCGCCGGATAACAGGGCAGCGTGAGGATTTCTGAAACCAGTTTTTCCGTTACCGGCAGTAAAATTTCCTCATCAATATAAGCGGGTTGTCGATGATCAGGTTGTGGATAGTGAATATCGCTGGCGATATCATTACTCTCCAAATGCACCCTAAGTGCGGCCCGATGTTTGCACTGAATCACCAGAAGATGTACAACATCAGAACGGCCACCACGATCCGGAAAACGGATATATGGGTGCCTGATGCCATGTCTGTATTCATCAGCAATCTCCCTTCGTCTTTCGTTATTCTTATCAAGGCTGGGAAGCCTGGCAAGTAATACCGCCGCCTGCATTTCATCGAGACGCGAGTTGCGACCACCGCTCCGGGTAACTTGATATTTCGCCTGCCATCCGTATTGACGAAGTGATTTTATTTTTTCTGCCAAATATGGATCATTTGTGATTACAGCACCGCCATCGCCGAGTGCGCCGAGGTTCTTAGTGGGATAAAAACTGAAACAGCCCATTACCCCAAATGTACCCGCCGAACGTTTGCCAAGTCTTGCCCCATGGGCCTGTGCACAATCTTCTATCAACGCCATATTGGTGCCTTCAGCCATTGAAATCAAATGATCTATTGGCGCAAGCTTACCGAAAAGGTGGGTGATGATGGCCGCATGAGGTCTTAATTCGAGTGCCTTTGCAAATGCTGTCACGCTGACCTGCATCGTTGACTCATCCACATCAACATAAAGAGGCGTTGCGCCACAGGTGCGAATTGCTGAACTGGCATAACCTCCAGCATTGGCTACGGTCAGTACGCGGTCACCCGGGCCGATATCCAATGCGCGCAAAGCGATCTCAAGTGCATCGGTCCCGTTTCCTACACCAACGGCATGCCCGACGCCGCAATAATCCGCAAAAGCTATTTCAAATTCACTTACTTTAGGACCCAATACAAATTGTCCGGATCGCATAGTTGTCAACACCGCTGATTCGATATCCGGCAAATGATTAGCAAGTTGCCGACCGATGTCGTTAATAAGGATACGAGTCATGGATATGCCCTGGCGCCAGTGAATCCAAGAATGGATCTCACCGAATTCACCAACATTATAGGTCAATTCCCGTTGTGAGAGTGATTAACGTCGTTCCGTTACCCTTGCCAAAAAGCGCCGGGGTCAGCTATACACAATGTTGAAATTTGTACTCAACCTATGAGCGCTTTTTGGTGGTGATCTCAACCGGTCGACGCAACACATTGGTTAGAACGGGCGCAAGTGGTCGGGTTGTCGAAGTTGATCCCACACCGGCACATGTGGTTCGATGAAAAATGGCTTCTGTGGAGTGCTGCTGCCGCCCATCATGGGTAAGCACTCCGTCCATGAGATCAATGATTTATTATCTCACGTAGCCCTGATTTTTACGGGAGTTTTTCAATAGAATAGGCCAAAAGCGGAAGTTGGCTCAAATGCCAAAGTAGACTACCAGGGTACATCGACTTGATCGCTTAGGCGGCCTTTCCGAGGCCGCCTGCAAATACCACGTCTTATTTGATTTCTTGATATAGGTCAATTTCTATCTTGGCAAACTGATCCATACTAGATTTGGGTTAATTTTAATCCTTGACTTTGAAGGAACATTTGGCACGGATGCGTTTGAAAGGATGTAATCGGGCCAAATTGTTGGCCTGAATAATCCTCTGCTACCACCCAACTGCCTCGAGCTCAGCTTATACCCAGTACATCAGTGCCGGTAAGGAGAGTTTGTATGAACCGCAGAATCCAATTGCTTATCGCTTTCTTAATTCCTGTATTCAACTTGGATGCAGCTGACCGTGTGGCTGATATTGAAGCCCTGCCTGACTCACTCACACTTTACCCGCAGATCTCTTATGCACAATTGGAGTTAACCATAGCGGGTGATGATATTTACTGGCAAAAAAAATTTGGGCAAGGAGAGGCTGCGACGTTCTCAACCTTCAATAAAGTGCTTCCCGACGATCAGTATCGCTTTGAACTTATTGCCTCACCACCGTATGACAAAGAGGCATGGGAGCTTGCGCGAGATGACCCCGAATTGAGGCATGAACTGGAAGTGCTTGAACGGGCTGAAACCTTTCGACAAATGGGTCGCTTTGAAGTGGTGCAGGGTCGGATCATGTTGATTAAGAGTCCAGGTGAGTCAACAGATGTGAGGAGTAAACAATGAAGATTGAGATTAAAACGTGTGTTGTAACGGGCATTGTTTTGTTTTTTTCTCTTTACTTGTCGCCACTGAGTGCCATTGATTTAGAGGCGGAGAGCACCACACCAGTTATTTTTTTTGATGACACCGATGAAGTTGGGGCATGGGAATGGTATTTGCTAGGCGATCAGGATACTTTCTTCCTATTCAACGATAACACCAATAGAAATCTGCTGTTCTTCGAAGATGCTGCAACTATGCAATTGGATATGCGTGCCACAACATTTCAAATAGAAGATGAAGCTAACAACCCAATTGTCAACGTACACCGCGACGCACCATTGTCTCTGGATATTACGAGTAATGGTGATGTGTCCTTGGCCGGTGGCCAATTCTTTTTCTGGAAGACTCACGCACACCTTGGCATTGGAACAACAGCACCTTCATCCGATCTGGAAATGAAGTCTAATGCTCCAGCCATAGTCTTTAGCGATACATCCGCAAATTCAACTGACTGGTACGTTGGCAACAACTACAATGACTTTATTTTCTCTACTCTACGGAATTTTACTGGCGGGCCCATAGATACAACAATCATGACCCTGGACGCTGAAACTGGCAATGTTGGAATGGGTACAATTGCACCAACAGCCCCCCTTCATGTAAAACACAGCGATGGTAATGCAGCAATACTGGTTGAAGAAATCAACGGGGTACAAGCTGCGCGAAACCTTTTTGTGATCAAAAATAACGGTAACCCAGAGTTTCAAATGATCAATACCGGGAATAACAACTCATGGAAATTTAGTGCTGGTCTGAATTTTGTGGTCAAGAGCGATTCAGGTGCGCGTGTCTC
>JAJFLB010000054.1 GCA_021772915.1 Gammaproteobacteria bacterium
ACTCGCCCCTTTTACACAATGCAGTCAGTCAATATACTCAACTTCCTGCTTACCCCAGCTTGTTCCCCAAGCGTTTAAGTTCATTCACCGGTACCGCTTTATTTGGCCACTGCCTTGGCAGTTCCGTCAACGGGTGGCGACGACCGTTGTTGGCATTTTGTTTTTTGTGACACGTTTCAAAGGATAAGTTTTGTTGCGTGTCTGCCCTCTTAAGATGCAATAAACGGGCCAAAACCAACACAAAAGCACTATAGTTATATATATCAATGAGATAAGAACAATTATAGGAATTGGAGCAGGTCCTGACGGGGTTTCAGGTTGACACAATATGTCTAATAACTGACAGCAATTGTCACCGTCTTAGTTTCATCACTGTAGAAATGACCGCCCATCACTTGATAGACCTCAAACTGATCGTAGCCACCTGTATTCGAAACTACCGCGCCATTCACAGGTTTCGATACCGACAAGGTGAATTGATGCTCAGCATCAGGAGAGGGTGCCCTGTGCCACATTAAATACACGGTTCAAAGCTTGCGCCCAGGTATTGGCTGTTGGACGCTCGGCCGGAGCTTGGTCCTCATCAAGTGACTGGGGCTTCTTCGCTTGGCCCCGCTTTGTTGGCGTTTCCAAGAGTACGGTATTTACTGTTGGGGGGCAAAGGCACCGTGAGATCAAGACCACAGCGGCTCGCACGGGAGCAGCCAGCCAGCGCCCGGTGCTGGCTGCAGGCAGTACCCACGAAGCGGATGAGCGGCTGCTAATAAAAGCATCGAATCCTTACGCTTAAGCCCCACAAGGATACGACTACACCATAATCAAGGCATCAAGAAAAGATCTAAATCCTTCTTTTGCGAACCCCCAACAAGCCCATCATCATGAGCAATACCAACAGTGTGCCGGTTCCCCACACGCCAACCGTGGGAACCGGTTCCGCTGGGCTCCCGCCGATGACAGCATTCGCGCCACCGCCAATGATTACGTTTCGACCGGTGCCGTCGGTTGCCAGCACGGACAAACTGCCGAGCGAACCGGAAAAACTGCTGTGACAGGGTCCGGCACTTACATCGGCGTTGCTGACACCTGGAAACGCAGCCACCCCTGCTGTAGTCAGCGTCACTGGTGTTGAACAGCCAGAACTTTCGATAAGACCGGGTATTAACACACTCAGCCAGCCGTAGGCGGTTGTGCCAGAGCCATGTGCAAGTACACCACCACCTGAAGCGACGAACGCAGCAATCGCCGCCGCATTGGCAGTCAGTGCTACGCCTTCAGCAGCAACAAGATCATTTGCTGCCCCCGTGCCCACGATATGGAGCATCTTGGGATTAATGGCTCCGGACGCAAGGTTGGCAAAAAAAGTGGTGATTGCCGCAGCCCCATCATGGTAGGTCACCGTTTTGCCAAGGGTAACGCCTACCCAGTGCATGGCAGCCCCTGCATTGCCGGAGGTGGCGGTGGAGTCCGTAGCGCCCAGCACCGCGATGCCGGTGGCGCCTGGCCGCGTCACACCGGCTAGGATGCCGCCGGTGGCATTTTCGATGTACTTCCACCCAAGCAAGTTAACCCCACCTACACGCGAGCCGTGATCGGTAAGATCATCTCCACCCAAGATCAAAGGGCCGGCGTAGGTCAAACTTCCCATGACTAAACCAGCCAAGACGACCAGGCCAACCAAAACTTTCCTGCTTATATTTCCCATCCTACTATCTCTCCCATAGCATCTACGCAGGCGCACTATCCCTCTACGCAGACATTTCCAACAACGCCCCCAGCGCGCTTGACAAACCCAAACGAAAGCGTAATTGTAGCATATACTGCATATTCCACTTTGGCTTACTCTTTTGGTGGCATGAACGGCGCTGAGGGTCGCTAAATGCATTCTGGTTAGGCTTGCCCGGTTGAATGTAACAAACCTCAATACCGCTCATTCAGAATGTTCGGCGTACGGAACAGTCACCCAGGAAATGGCACCAGCATCAGGCAACAACTCAGTGGCTGTAGCGAATCTGGTGTAATCGGTGATTTCGAAACTCTTTAGTCAGCTAGACTCGAACTCGACTTCGTCGACAATTCCGACGACCAGCGAACGCACCGGTGCGCTGGCGTCATCGAGTATTTGCCGGGCTCCGCTGCCTTCATCGAGGATCAGAACCGTCTCACCCTTGCCGGCACCGATCGCATCCATCGCTATGAGATAACCACCCGCTGGTTCGCCGGCATGGTCAAGCCGCTCGGCGAGGAGCAGTTTGCGACCATTGATTATGGGGTGATGGATGGTCGAGACAACGCTGCCAGTGATGCGGGCAAGGATCATCAGAGAAGGTCCTTCGGATGATAGTTTCTCACTTCATCAACCAACCCGATGATGGCATCATCGACCGGAACGAACCACGGATCGAGTGCAAGTGCAGCCTCGCGGCTGGCCACCCAATAGATCATTTGACCGGGTCCCGCCATACGGGTGCCGTCGGCACAAACGAGCGGCTCACCATCGGACTTACCCTCACGGTCGAGTGGCTGGACC
Source organism: Gammaproteobacteria bacterium (assembly GCA_021772915.1). Taxonomy (GTDB): domain Bacteria; phylum Pseudomonadota; class Gammaproteobacteria; order Xanthomonadales; family SZUA-36; genus SZUA-36. The sequence continues at coordinate 2,528 of JAJFLB010000054.1, forward strand.
CACAGTAGCGGCGTGGCGGACAACTCGTCCACCAATATCGCCGGAACCACGGTCCCGATTACGCGTCCCAGGAGCATGCAACCTCCTCGGGGTATTCAGCTCCGGAGGGCTCAACCGCCGGACACATACCAAAACGTGTACCTGAATCAAGTAGAGAACGCAGGTCAGGATCGAGTCGCGGCAGAAGTGTCCGGGCGAGAAGCTGGTCACCGGCCCGATCTGCGCAGATTCCAAGTGCAGTTTCGGCATCGGTCAGCTTGGCACTCATCAAGGCCAGCGCGTGACCACCCAGGTCATCACCCAAACGAACCTCACAGAGTGTAACGGGGGTGCTCTTGACGGCTGCATCCACGGCGGCCAATAGCGCGGGCGAAGAGCGTGTTTCGACCACTGCCAGGGCGTCGCCGGCCAGTTCCAGGCGCGTTCCGAGAACCGCGTCATGTAGGTGCGGGTGAACATCTCCCAGGAATACGCTGCCACTCAAACACCCCTCGGTCTTGCCCAGTTTCACCCCCGCCGCATATGCCTCCTGGGTGCTGGCGACACTTCCTCCGACAAGCACCAGGAATCGGCCCGGATGGATAGTTCCACAACGCAGTAATGCGATGGGTGAGTGCTTAACCATAAGGTCACTCGCCAGCACACCGGTGGCAATGGTTTCGAATTCCAGTAACGCCATGGCCCCGTGTCGCCGCTTCTGCACCGTGCGCCTCAGACGATTCGGAAGTGGTCGACCAGGACGCAGCGTCGCAACCGACTGAAAGCGACCGGCCCGGTAAGACCCTCACCGGTGGGGCTGGCAATGGTAAAACTCGTGTGGCCTTCCCCACCCTCGCCAAGACCGGCGAAAAATGGTCCGTTCTTGGTAAAGATACTGGTGTTGATGGTGCGCGCCATGCGACTCAGTGCATCGATATCACGCGAGTACATCCCCGCCGAGTGACCGAAGCCATGCTCCACTTTCTTGGCCAGCTCAATGCCAGTATCGACATCGGGAACTGATGTAACCGGAAGTACCGGCATCATCTGCTCGGTCCAGTTCAGGGGGTGGTCATTCGATACTCGCGCAACCAGAAGTGGGGGGTCACCCGTATATGAAATGCCGGCCCTTGCCAGGATTTCGCCCGCATTCTTGCCGATGAGATCCTTCTCTACCACCGCACGCCGCCGTGGCCCGCGCTGTTCATTGAAAATCGCCTGCTCCACCCGGTTGAGTTCCCCTTCCGTGAGCAGGTAGGCTCCGTGTTGCCCCATTTGCTGCAACAACTCCCCGACGATGCTTTCAACTGCGATGACCTCCTTTTCGTCAACGCACACGATGTTGTTGTCAAACGAGGCACCCGCGATGATGCTACGGGCAGCATGTTCAAGGTCAGCCGTGGCATCGACCACCACCGGTGGATTCCCCGGGCCTGCGCAGATAGCTCGCTTGCCACTCGTCATTGCCTGGCGCACCACTCCACTGCCCCCGGTCACAGCGAGGAGACGTACCCCTTCATGGCCCATGAGTGCCTGCGCCGATTCAATGGTGGGCTCGGCGACGGCGGTTACCAGGTTGGCCGGACCACCACCCCGGATGATCGCGGCGTGCAGGAGACGTATATTGGCCATGGAGCACTCACGGGCATTGGGGTGCACGTTAAAGACAATACTGTTGCCCGCCGCCAGCATGGCGATCGTGTTACAAATGATGGTGGAGGTCGGGTTGGTCGTCGGCGTAATGGCACCGATCACACCATAGGGTGCGTATTCGGTTAGTGTCAGTCCGTTGTCACCGGTAATAGCTTGTGGTGTGAGTACTTCCGTTCCCGAGGTCTTCCTCGTGACCAGGCGATTCTTGATGACCTTGTGCTCAACTCGACCCAGGCCAGTTTCGCTATGTGCGGACCGGGCCAGTTCCTCGCCATGCTCAAGCATCGACTCACGGATAGAAGCAATGATCTTCCGTCGCCCTTCGAGCGACATGCCGTCCAGTTCCCTGAAAGCGGCACCCGCCGCCTCAACAGCGTCGTCAACCGTGGCAAAAACCCCTTCGCCCAGTACCAGCCGGGGTGCAATGACCGGCGCCCTGCGCGGCACGGTTATTGAGGAATTTGCAACCGATGCACCCGAGAGACGTTGGGCAAGACGTGTGGCAATGATGTCTACCTGCGCGTCACTGATTCGCATCATGCGTCAGACTCACCTTTGCGATACTTTTCGTCGCCTTCGATTTCCCAGCTGTCAACAATCGCCATGACGACTGCGTCAACCGGTTTATTGTCGGTGCGTTCGGTTTGGCGGGCAGAAGAGCCACTGGCGAAGAGCACCATTTCACCCACCCCGGCACCGACGGCGTCTACCGCCACCACCGAACCGTTTGCAGGCTTGTTGTCGTGATCCCAGAGTCCCAGCATCAGGAATCTCAACCCACCCAACTTGGCGTCCTTCTCGGTGGCCACTACGGTGCCGAGCACTTTCGCGAGTTTCATAGCAGAGTCCTCTCCAGGACCACTATTTCTTCGCCGAATCGGGACCGCGGCCCAGAGGGATTGTCACATCCACCCCGTTGTGAGGACGGGCAATCACATGCACCGCAACCACGTCACCAACACGGGCACCGGCGACTCGTCCGGCATCACAAGCCGCCCTGACGGCAGCAACATCACCCCGCACAACTGCAGTTGTATAGCCACCGCCCGTTTTTTCGTAACTGACAAACTCGACCTTGGCCGCCTTGACCATAGCATCGGCCGCCTCCACCATGGCCGGAAAGCTCCGGCATTCGATCATTCCTAATGCTTCTGACATTACCTTGCTCCTATGAAATCGGGCTTTTGGACCCGGTTAAACTGGTGTAGTGTATCGAGTAGATATACGTTCTACTCGATACATTACACTTATGTTTTCTTCTGTTTCGTCTTGCCCGTTACCGCATTGATGGCCTGTGTTGCCGCCTCCTGGGCAACCACCACATCCCGTTCCTCACCGCCGATGTAAACTCGTCCGTAACTCCCCACGGCGCGTACTTCGAGAATATTGATATCCGCTGCCTTTTCCGCCTCGTTGGCAGCTAACGCGGCGTAAGCCGCCGGCTCGACTTCGAGTACGAAAAGTGTTTGACCCGCAAGAATCATGTTGCCGTGACGGAAGCGGTTGATCAGCATGGTCTGGGTGTCTTCGAGGTGGCGTACCACCTGGTTGGCAACGACCCTTGGTTTGTGACGGTCCTTTTCCTCCAGCTCCAGAGAATCAAGAATTGCCTGCCCGGCCTGGCGAACGTCTGCCTGGCTCTCGGAATGTAATTCGAGCATCCCGTAGTGCCGCTCAACGATTTGCATTCCTGCCGTGACGTCCGTTGACTTGAGTGCAACATCGAGGATCTGGTTGATTGCCATACCGGGGGCGATCTCGACGAAAAGACTCGCCTGCCCCACTTTGGGTAGGTAACCCTTGGAGATCGTTGCCTGAAAAGAGGCAAATTGCGGCTGCAGTGAGTCAAGAATAACGTAAGCTCTCAGATCGACCATCGATAAAACTCCTCAAGCACTCATGCTTGTCAATTTTGCTTCCTGCACAATACCAATGCTGGCACTCGCGCCCAGGCGGGTCGCGCCTGCCTCAATCATGGCCCTGGCGTCGCTGTAGGAACTGATGCCACCGGAAGCCTTTACCTCCATACCTGCACCACGAACAACCTCTGCCATCAGTGCCACGTCACTCACGGTTGCACCACCGGTCGAAAACCCGGTTGACGTCTTCACAAAGTTGGCACGGGCGGTGCGCGCAAGCTCTGATGCACGTCGCTTCTCTTCATCGGTAAGTAGCACTGTCTCCAAAATCACCTTGCATACCGCGTTACCATCAACGCAGTCCTCCACCACGGTCCGGATGTCCCGCAACACGAGCGCGTCATCCCCGCTTTTAAGCGCCCCGATGTTGATCACCATATCGATTTCTCGAGCGCCGTTGCGAATGGCCCGCCGTGCTTCCATGGCCTTTATCGCGGGTTCATTGGCTCCAAGTGGGAACCCGACTACCGTGCAGGTCAGTACGTCACTGCCCCGCAACAACCTCGCCGCCAGTGACACCCAGGTCGGATTTACGCAAACCGAGCGGAAATTAAACTCGAGGGCCTCGGCACACAGTGTGCGGATTTGCTCCTCAGTACCATTGGGCTTGAGTAAGGTGTGATCAATGTAGCGTGCCAGATCCCCGGGAATACTCCCCGGACTCTCTGCCGTGGCAGCACTGGTTAACCCCGTGGCACCGAGCCGGACGAACTCACGGGCGGTTTGGGGGTTGTCGCCAACAGAGTCACCGTCATGCTCAACGCTGGTCATCGGACCGATGATCTCGTGAAGACGGCTTACGACCCGCTCCAGGTCCTGTTCTGACAGACTGGAATCCGCGTTTTCCCCATCAAACATCGAAACTCTCTTCAGATGACGTGACTCGGTACATTCTGTGGCCAGCCAGGTGTCTATGATCTGCTCCGCCAATCCGGTGCCGATCCGCCCGGCACCCAGGGTCAGTACGTTTGCATCATTATGCTCTCGACTGCTGCGTGCACTCGACAAATCGTTGGCAAGCGCGGCCCTCACACCGGGTGTCTTGTTCGCGACCATGCATGAACCAATCCCCGCGCCGTCAATAATGATGCCGACATCAGCCCGACCCTCCGAAACCGCTTCCGCGACCGCGCGGGCAAATACCGGATAATCGGCAGCTTCACGAGATGAAGTTCCGAAATCCTCTACCTGGTGACCGGTCTTTCGCAGGTGCGCTGTCAACACGGCTTTCAGGTCAAAGCCACCGTGGTCGGCACCCAATGCAATTCTTCTTGGCGATGTCATGTCCAAACCGCCGAATCATCACGTCGTATAGGACGTTGAGTGGGTCGCTTCACGGCTTGCTTCGTCTTTTTCTCTGGACTGAGTATGCGCTGCAGCTCCATCACGTAAAGCCTGAGTCTTTCACGTCCCAACTCGGCGATACGGAATTCAGTAAGCGTACGCCGGCCCTTCATGACTTTGTTTATTTTGATATAACCTACATCTGCCAACTTGCGGGTCTGTACATGCAGATTGCCGTCTGACAGACTGGTTGCAGTCTTCATCTCCGTGAAGGAAACGGGTGCTCCCGGTACCAGCGTGGCCAGGATGCCAAGACGGCAGGGGGCGCTGATCATTTCGTCGAAATTGAAATTCATGATTCTCAACTTTATTTTACGAAGTATCTGACACCGAACAGGCTTGTGTCAAGTTTTATCGAGTGGTTGAGTGATGCAATCTACTCATATTAACTTTATATTACGAAGTAGAGGGTTTGAATAACGCCTCTATCAAGATCAACCGGTGTGCTGGTTAGTCAGTAATACCACCAGGGGCGGCCCTCAAGTAACAATCAGCCTGTAAAATCAGGGATGGAACACGGTCACCACGGCTTCGGTGCATCTCCGGCGATTTCGGGGGCTGTTGATTTCTGGCAATATGGTGGCTGATTGGCTGACGCCCAACTTCGACAGGCAAGAGCGCAGAACTGGTTTGTTGTCGAATGGTAAAGACCCGGTACCGCAATGGGAGCTTCTTTGGAACGGACCAATAATGGAAACCACCTATGATCAAGCGCATACATCACATTAACTTCATTGTTAAGGACCTCAGCAAGGCCGTGCAGAACTACGGCGCGCTGTTTGGCGACCCGGTCCATGGGATCGAGACACTGGCTTCGAGAGGCATTCAGCTGGCCCGCTACAAAGTAGGCGAAACCTGGTTGATTCTGATACAGCCGGTCGCTGACGGGGTACCGGCACGGTATCTGGAGAAACACGGTGAGGGTTTTTTTCTGATTTCCTGCCAGGTTGACAATGTGGCAGAGTCAGCCGCAGTGGCCGAGGCACAAGGTGTTCGCGCCATGCATGAGCAAGCACGACAAGGACTGGAGGATTGGCAGGTAATGGATCTGAATGCGGATGACCTGTTTGGTGCAAACTTTCAACTGCTTGAGTCAGCCAGCTGACTTATGCATGATTTAGAACAAGCACTTCCATGAGGGCAGCACTCACATATCCACCATCGCAGTTATCCGGCGGGAGATCGGTCCCTTATGAGTCGATATCCAACTCGAGGTCTATGCGGTACTCAAACCGCTGGGGATGATACAGCACGCGAAGATAATCCACCGGGTAGCCCTCCGAGTGACGGTTTTCAAACGCCAGACGGGTAAGACTGAGTAGCGCCGATCCACGCTCAACACCCAGGGCCCCCGCAGCCTCGGCATTTGCTGAACAGGCGGTCAATGACTGTTTGATAAACGCTACTTTCAGTCCCTTGCTGCGGAAATAGGACATCCGTGGTGTGTGTTCGAACACACGAATGTCTTCAGGCAGCTCAACGGACCTTGTCCAGCTGCTGTAGTAGCCGAACCGGAGTTGATCGTACTGTCTGACCCTCCGCAGTTGCAAAATCCTCTGGTCTTCATCCAGTCCAAGCAATCGCTGGACCTTGCGTGGTGCCCGTTTCATCCGACACTGCAAGACCCTAGCAGTGGAGTTTTGCCCAATTGATTCAATCTCCTGTAACAACCCCACCATGGGTGCATACATGGGCTCAGATAAGGCCTCATGCGTAACATGGGTACCACGCCCCCGGTGCCGCTCAACCAGCCCCTCCCGGGCCAACTCATCCAGCGCGCGTTTGCTGGTGATTCTGGAAACCCCAAAATCTGCGGACAACTGGCCTTCGGTCGGGAGTTGAGATCCATCGGCGAAACTGCCGTCAATAATACCGCTTTTGAGAAGACTGTATAGCTGAAAATACAACGGCGTTGGCAGGTCCTTGGATAGTGCCCTGGACTGTTTTTGACTGAAAATTGAGTGTGCTTCGATCACTTTTTGCATATTTACACGGTCAGACATTGCAATTAAGTGCTAATTGCAATTAAATGTTACATTAATATAACATTAAATCTTATTCTTCATATGTTCAAATCCAAACAAGTGAATTGGCAGTAATATGAGCAAGGCACTGGCCGGTATCCGGATTCTTGACCTGACCCACATGTTGTCCGGCCCATATGGCGCGATGATACTCGCGGACCTGGGCGCGGAATTAATCAAGGTCGAACCCCTGCAAGGCGAAGGCACACGCAAGTTAATGGCCAATGACCCCGGCAAATCCCTGGACGGGATGGGGGCTTATTACATCACTTTGAACCGCAACAAAAAGAGTGTCGCCCTGGATCTGAAGTCCGAAGAAGGGTTGGCGATTTTTTATGACCTCGTACGCGAATCTGATGTTGTTATCAGCAATTTTAGCGCCAGTGTACCCGCCCGCCTGAAGATTGACTATGAGAGTCTCAAGGAGGTCAACCCCGCCATTATTACCTGTACCGTCACCGGTTATGGCTCCAAGGGTCCCAGTGCTGATCGACCGGCATTTGACCAGGTCGCACAAGCTACCGGCGGTGGTATGTCCATTACCGGTCATGATGCTCGGCACCCGGTCCGCGCCGGCATCCCGATTGGGGACCTGGGTGGTGGAATGTTTGCGGTCATGGGTATCCAGGCTGCCCTGTTGGAAAGGCAGCGCAGCGGCCAGGGTCAGCACGTCGACATCTCCATGCTCGATTGCCAGATTTCCATGCTGAATTACATGGCAACGATGTACTTCCTTTCCGGCAATGATCCCCAACCGATCGGCAACGCACATTTTTTTCACGTGCCGTATAACACTTACAAGACGACGACGGGCTATATCGTGATCGCAGTTATCACCGACAATTTCTGGGTCAACCTCAAGCGGGTCGTGCAGGTTAAGGCATTTGAAAATAGCCATTACGATAGTCAACCGGGACGCTGGGAAAGCCGTGTCCTGATCAATGCAAAACTGAACGAGGTGCTCGGTGAAAACAGTACGGAATACTGGCTGGAAAAACTAAAGGAACAGAAAATCCCGTGTGCACCAGTCAATCGCCTTAGTGAAGCGTTATCCGATGAACAGGTACTGCACCGCAATATGGTGGTTGAACTAAAACATCCCGATGGCAAGTCCACACGGGGACCAGGAAATCCGGTCAAGCTGTCACGCAATAACGAAGAATCATTCAGCCCGGCGCCCAAACTTGGGCAGCACACGGACTCCGTACTGGCGCAATTACTTGAGTATGACCCGGAGCAAATATCCGCGCTCAAACAGCAGGGGGTCATTGGCTGATGGTCGAAAAAGTCACCATCAATGACGTGGGCCCTCGCGACGGCTTGCAAAACCAACCGGTAAGCTTATCGGTCGAACAGCGTGTGGAGCTCATTGGCGCGTTGCTTGGAGCAGGTGTAGGCCATATCGAGGTCGGTAGTTTTGTGTCACCCAAAGCCGTACCGGCGATGGCTGGGACCGATCATGTGCTGGCAGCACTGAATAACGGGCAGGAAAATGGCCAGGACGGTTTTTCGGTGCTGGTCCCCAACATGAAGGGCTACGAATTGGCCAGGGATGCCGGGGCAAAATGTGTGGTCATGGTGCTGTATGGCACCGACGGCATGGCACAGGCCAATGTCAACATGAGCCGTTCTGACGCGGAGCGGGTCATGGAGCAAATATTGCGACAGGCTTCAGCCGATGGTGTACGTGTTCTGGGAACGATTTCCGTGTGCTGGGAGTGCCCATTCGACGGACCGGTTGATGCCGGTGTCATTGCCGGCATTACCCACAGACTCCTGGATCTCGGTGCCGACCAGGTGACGCTGGCCGACACCATTGGAGCTGCCAGTCCGCAGCGCGTTCGTGATTTAACGTCTATGCTCGTAAATAAGCATGGGGCAAAACGCCTGGCCTGTCACTTTCATGACACCCGTGCGCTCGGGCTGGCCAATGTGTTTGCTGCGCTGGAGTCCGGTATCCGGTTTTTTGACGCCTCCATTGGTGGTCTTGGTGGTTGCCCGTTTGCACCGGGCGCATCCGGAAATGTCGCAACCGAGGATGTCGTCATGATGCTGGAGCAAATGGATTACGACACGGGTATTGATCTGCCGGAGCTGATGAATGCGTCACGACTGGCGGGGCGCCTGACCAATAATGCACCAGGTGGACGTGCAAAGATCTGGCTGGAGCGACATTTCAACAAAAACAGTGATGCGGGTAAACAAATACACACATGAATCCCTGTCCGACTAATAGAAACTGGAGAGACCGATGAGTTTTCGCCTGGGTGTAGATGTGGGCGGTACTTTCACCGACCTGCTGCTGATCAATGAAGACAGCGGTGAAACCTATACGGCAAAGGTGCCGTCAACGCCTGAAGATTCGTCCATCGGCGTATTAAATGGTGTCGCACGAATCTGTCAGGAGTCGGGCACGGACCCCAACTCAATCCACCGCGTCATGCACGGTACAACGGTCGCCACCAACTCTGTCCTAACCGGCAAGGGTGCCAGGGTAGGTCTGCTGACCACGCGGGGTTTCAAGCAGGTGCTGCAGGTCGCACGTTCGTTTTGCCCGGGCGGCCTCGGCGGTTGGGTGAGTTATGTCAAAAAACCCCTGCTTGCCCCCCTGGAGCTGACCATAGAAGCTGACGAACGAATGGCAGCCGACGGCAGTGTGGTAAAGGCTCTCGACGAGGAAAACCTGCGCCTCGAATTGCAACAATTGAAAGACAAAGACCAGGTTGAGGCCTTAACCATATGTTTCATTAATGCCTATCTCAATGGTGCCCACGAAACCAGGGCCCGGGAGATCGCCGGTGAGGTTTTTGGTGACCTGCCTGTATCGATTTCCTCTGAAGTGGTCCCTGAAATGCAGGAATATGAGCGAACTGAGACCACCGTCGTCAACTCCTATGTTGCACCCGAAGTCGCAACCTATATTGGCAACCTGCAATCTTCACTTGAAGAGCAGATGGGGGACGGCCTGCAATTATCCATTTTGCGCTCTGACGGAGGTCTCGCCTCATCACGCGCTGCGGCACAATCACCCGTTAACATGTTGATGTCCGGACCTGCCGGCGGCGTGGCCGGAGCCACCTGGTTTACCGGCCGTACCGGGTACCAGGATGTATTGACTTTTGACATGGGTGGTACCTCAACCGATGTCGCCCTGATCCAGAAATCGAAGGCCCGGATTCGTCGCGAGACGCGAATCGGTGACGTTACAGTGCGCGCGCCGTCGGTGGATGTCCGCACCGTGGGTGCCGGCGGTGGTTCAATTGCATTTGTACCCGAATTGACCAAGGCCTTGCGGGTCGGGCCACAATCAGCGGGCGCCGTCCCGGGTCCGGCAGCGTATATGAAAGGTGGGACGGAGCCCACGGTCTGTGACGCCAATGTGGTGCTGGGTTACCTGCCGTCTGACGTTCAGTTGGGCGGTGATATGGCAATTGATAAATCGGCTGCGGAAACCGCGGTTCAAAAAATTGCCGACGCGATTGGTATTGACCTGATGGAGGCCGCTGAAGGGATTATCAAAGTCGTCAACGAATCCATGTTTGGCGCGCTACGGCTGGTTTCGATCGAGCAGGGTTTTGATCCACGTGATTTTGCACTCGTCGCCTTTGGTGGCGCGGGACCCTTGCATGGAAATGCAATGGGCGAGCTGACTCAATCCTGGCCGGTCATCATACCGCCCGGCCCCGGTGTGTTGTGTGCTTATGGAGAGGCAACAACCCGGGTGCAGGATGAGGCATCCCGCACCTACGTTAAACGCGCGGATCAGCTGGAAGTGGATGAACTATTGCGTGACCTTGATGAGTTACGCGCCCGTGCCTCTGTGTCGCTCGATGCAGACGGTATTCCTGCACAGCAGCAGGAGGTGCACTACCAGGCCGATATTCGCTATGTAGGCCAGGCGTTCCAGATCAGTATGGAGTTCTCGGCTGACGACATCAGGACCAAGGGACTGGCTTTGCTGACCGAACGATTTGATACAGAGCACGAACAACTATTTACCTTTGCGCTGGGCAAAGACCACGAACTGGTGATGATCCGTGCCGTGGTTCGGGCCAGCTCCGCAAATATTGAAGAAATTGCGGTGGGGCGCGAGGGCGCTGACCTCGAGGACTGCAAGATTCATGCAACCCGCTTCTATCACAAGGGTGAGTGGCACGATGCAACTATCTATGACCGCACGCCTTTGCATTCGGGGCTGGAGATACCGGGTCCGGCGATTGTCAGTGAAATGGACTCTACCACCGTCATTTTGCCGGGTTATATGGCCCGGGTGGATGCTGTCGGCAACCTGCTGATCAACCCAAAAGGAGCAGACTGATGCCAGCCAGAATAATCGAGACCAACTCAACGCCTTTCCAACGTATTGAGGTCGATACGGTAAACGTTGACATCATCGAAAACGCCCTCCGCAATGCCCGCGAGGAAATGGACGCCGTACTGTTCCGCACGGCCATGAGTCCGGGAATCCGGGAGCAGGGTGATTGCTTTCCCATGATTGCCAATCGCGACGGCAAGATGGTCGTGGGTCAGTTCGGGTCGTTCATTTACGGCTTCATGGAGGCCTATGAAGGTGAGCTGGAAGAAGGCGATGTCATCCTGACCAACGATCCATACATGTGTAATGCAGCAGTTTCCCACCTGCCCGACTGGATCGTGCTCGTGCCTATTTTCAAGGATGGCAGGCACATGGCCTGGTCAGCAATGTTCGGGCACATGTCTGATAACGGTGGCATGGTACCAGGGTCGATCCCCATTGAGGCTGAAACCATATTCCAGGAAGGGATCCGCATACCGCCTACAAAGCTGTACAAAAAAGGTGAACTGCAATCTGATTTGCTGGAGTTGATTCTGCACAATGTGCGCACCTCGAACTGGAACCGATTTGATCTGAACGCACTGGTGGCCGCGTGTAACACTGCGGCAAGACGGTGTGTGGAAATGGCTGAGCGCTTTGGTGACGATATTTTCTATTCCACCATGGAAATCATGCTGGAACGAAACTACATGGCAATGAAGGCAATCATCGAGATGATCGTGCCGGAAGACCCGCGCGTGTTTGAAGATTACGTCTGCGACGATGGTGTCGGTAGGGGCCCCTACAAGATCCGCTGCAAACTCTGGCGGGAAGGATCGACCGCGATCTTCGACTTTGAGGGTACGGACCCGCAAGCGGCAAGCTCCATCAACTTTTACCTGAACGAAGACATGTTCAAAATGTTTTTCGGCTCATTCACCATCAACCTGATAGACCCGCAAATCCTGTTCAATGACGGTTTTTACGACCTGGTTGATGTGCGCATCCCACAGGGCACATTGCTCAAACCCAACTTCCCCGCGGCCCTGTCGGGCCGCACCCATGTGTTGGGGAGAATTTTCGATGTGATGGGTGGTCTGCTTGGACAGAGCGCACCGGATGCAATGAACGCCGCCGGGTTTTCTGATTCACCTCACCTGTTTTTTTCTGGCTACGACCAACAGGGCGAATGGTTCCAGTTGTTTCAAATTGGCTTTGGCGGTATTCCAGGCCGGCCGGTTGGTGACGGGCCGGACGGTCATTCCCTGTGGCCGGGCTTTACCAATGTCCCGAATGAGTTCATAGAAGCCTATTTCCCACTGCGGATTGAGAAATACGAAACCATCCCGGATTCAGGCGGGGCCGGACTCCACCGGGGCGGCAATGGCCTGACCGTGGCTTACCGTTTCCTGGTGGACGGTACAATCGCCATCCACGACGAGCGCTGGTTGACCTACCCATGGGGTGTACGAGGCGGGCAGCCTGGTATGCGCTCAAGTAAACAACTGGTCAGGGTGGACGGTACCGAAACCTGGCTGGGAGCAAAATCCGACGGAATCCAGGTGAAGAAGGGAGATTTGCTGTACTTCAATACCTGGGGAGGTGGCGGCTGGGGTGATCCCTACGATCGAGATGCAGAACTCGTGCGCGCCGATGTTGCAGCCGGTCTGGTAAGTGCGCAGGGCGCGAAGCGCTATGGCGTCGTGATTGCCGACGATGGCTCTGTTGATGGGGCCGCGACCGACGCCTTGCGTGCCGACCTGATCCAGGCACGAATGAATGAAACAGATGGTGAGGAACCTGCATTGTTTGATTTTGGTGGAGATATTGAAGATATCCTGGCCCGTTGCAAAGCAGAAACCCACCTTGATCCGCCCCGCTCACCCACCTTTGCTGACCGCGCACTTTGATGCCCGACCTGCAGCGCCATGAGTTGGGATTGGGCGAACGCCCGGCGCTGGTTTTGGTGGATGTAATCAATGGTTTTACCGACCCGGCGTGCCCGCTGGGCAGTGACGCCACAGCAGTGGTAGAAGCGTGCAGAGCCTTACTCAAAGTATTTCGTAAGCAGGAGTTGCCAGTGTTTTTTACCACCGTGGTCTACCACGATAAAACACAGGCCCGGATTTTCAGACAACGCCTGCCGGCATTGAATGTACTGGAGCCCGGATCTGAATGGATCAAAATTGATCCGCGTATAGCACCCGTTGAGGGTGAAGCAGTCATCGAAAAACAATGGGCCAGTGGGTTTTTTGATACCGACCTCGCGCAACGTCTCGACGCTGCACGTGCAGACTCAATCGTCGTCGGCGGTTTGACTACCAGCGGCTGTGTGCGTGCCACTGCGGTGGATGGTCTACAGAATAATTATCGGGTTGTCATCGCAAGTGAAGCGACAGGCGACCGTAACCAGGCAGCACATGAGCATAATTTGTTTGATTTGCAGGCAAAGTATGCCGATGTGCTGGCGCTGCAGGATATTCTCGATTTCGTCAGCACGATGCAAACGCATCAGACTGACTGAGTTCACGGGAAATTTCCAGCATTTGGATAGTTCGTAAAGCCTTGGGAGGCGTAACATGAAACACTCAAAACTCGGATCAAGCTTGCTGCTCATATTCAGCTTTTTTGCTGTGTGGTCCGCACCGGCTTATAGCCAAAACAATGCCGATGGCGATTCATTCATCATTGAAGAGATCATCGTAACGGCCCGCCGCAGAGAGGAAAGCCTGCAGGACGTGCCGGGTACGGTAACGGCCTTTACCACCGCCACCCTGCAAGGTGCCGGTGTGGAACGTGCCGCAGATTTCATCAGTCTGACCCCCGGCGTTTCGATGGTGGATGCTGCTGAAGTCGGCGATACCCAGGTGAATATTCGCGGTATCAACGGTGCGCGGGATGCGGAAAACAGTTTTGCATACGTGCTGGACGGTGTGCTCTACACCAACCCGGCAGCGTTCAATCGTGAATACACGGACCTGGCGCAAATAGAAGTGTTCAAAGGACCCCAAGGCGCCATCTACGGTCGTAATGCTGCGGCTGGTGCCATTATTGTGACCACCACCACACCCAACAATGAAAGCAGCTCAAACTTTACCGTGAGTGCCGCCGAAGACGCGACCTACCTGATCAAGGGTTCAACTTCCGGCGCCCTGATAGAAGACGAGCTGTTCTTCCGGATCTCGGGTGACTATCGTGAATCTGATGGCTTTTACCGCAACAGCTTCCAGGGTGACGCGCCCATCGTCGATGCTTATGAGGGATTCAACATCAAAGGCCGGCTGGTATGGCAGGCCAGTGAGAACTTGCGTATCGATTCAAAACTACGCTACGGGGAGGTGGATGCTTCTTCCATCACCTTTAACTCGACTTTTAATCTCCCGGTTTTTGCCACCGCATTTGGCCAACCGCCTGCGTTTCAGGACGTTAATGACTTTGATTTCCTGTTCCACGCAAACACGATTTCAGACAATGATCAGGAGTCGCTGGAATTTTCAACAAAATTTGACTATGAGATGGAGGGGAAAAACCTGACAGCCTGGCTTCTTTACAGTGATATTGAGAACAACCTGATGTCAGATGGCACCTCGGCAGCCTTTGGATTCTATAACTTTGACTCAGCCTGCCAACAATCGGTCACCAATCTCAATGCCGCCGGTCAGCCACTGTTACCGCCGCAATTCATCGGTACCTCGCCGGTAGGTGTGATATTTGACCCCAACGGTTCATTCCTGGGTGCTTATACACCAACCACCTGCGACGGTATCCAGGAACAGGTCCGCAACCAGAAAGACATTAGCCTTGAACTGCGTCTGGCCTCCGACAACGATGGTCCGCTAAGCTGGATGGTGGGTGGATATTTCCTCGATATCGACCGCGAAGTCGGGGTTTCATTGAACCGCGACAGCGGCGCTACACCTGTTCGCGGATTGTTTCAGGCAGGGGGGCCTAATGCGACAGCTTCCCTGGCTCATGACCAGTTTGACAGTCAAGTTTTTGCAGTATTCGGCCAGGTTCAATACGATGTGAGTGATGACGTCGAAGTCTCACTGGCGTTGCGCTACGACCGCGAGAAACGTGAAGTCTCCAGCTTGGTACCAACTGATGCCAGGCAGTCGGTCATTGACCTCAATTTTGACACTGTTTTTAACGATCCACTCAATCCTGCGTTAAGCAGTTTGATCAATACTACGGGTACGATTCCGGACAAGAATGAAACTTTCAAGGAGTTTCAACCGAAAGTATCTTTCACCTGGGATGCCAATGATGCCCTAACCCTCTTCGGTAGTTGGGGTGTTGGATTCAAGGCCGGTGGATTTAACAACTCAGGCAGTGCAGCAACGGTGAATATTTTCATCAACGGTTTTATCAATGGCGGTATCGGCATCAACTTTGCAGACAACATGGGTGTACCACTACCGGTTATTACGGATGACTTTAGAAAAGAGACATCCAGCGCTTTTGAAGTGGGTTTCAAATCCAACCTGATGGGTGGCCGGGTGCAGTTGCACGGTGCGGCTTATCACACCGATGTTGATGACATGCAGTTCTTTGAGTTCCTGGTTGGAACATTCGGTCTGCTGCGGGTTGTTTCCAACCTTGACGAGGTGGAAATTAACGGCTTCGAATTGGGTGCCACGGTGCATGCAACTGATCATATACGCTTCTATGCCGGTGGGGACTTTGTTGACACCGAGATCAAAGCCAATAGTTCACGACCGGACACCGTTGGCAATGAAGCGCCTTATACGCCTGAATACACCGTCAATATCGGGGCAGATGTTGATTTCCCGATCACTGACTCACTTACAGGCTTTGCCCGCGTTGACGCGCAATTTGTAGGGAAAACCTGGTTCCATACCGTGCAGGAAGGCCAGCGTCCGACCATCTTCATGCCATTGTTTGAACTTGGTTTTGGTGCATTCTTTCCCGACGCGGGTAACCTGGGTATCGCTGATTTTTCCAGTTCGCAACGTGATGCCTATGAAACCATTGACGTACGTGTCGGCATCCGGGGTGAAAAGTGGACCCTGACTGGTTTTGCCGCAAACATCACGGATGAAAAGTACCTGGAAGAGGTTATCCCGGCACCGGAGTTCGGTGGTTCCTTTGACCATCCTGGCTCGCAACGCCGTTATGGCGTGGAAGTCAGCTTCCGGTTCTAGTCTTTCCAACTATGTAACAAAGAGGGGCGCCACCTGGCGTCCCTTTTTTTGTGCCTTCTGGTCCCGTTTCTAGTACTCAAGTCTACCAAGAGCTTTCTCCGATAAGGCTGTCAGAAAATAATATAACCACCCTCTAACCCAAGGATTCTGGCGCAGCTTGTTTTGTAAGCCAACAGCGTGCCAAATGGCCGCTGCGGGAGTGCAGTATCTCGCTTCAGGACCCGCCGTGAACCCTTCCCAGGGGGCTTGGATGAAACTTCCCTGTTTCATACAGTCCTGAAGCGAGATACTACACCCCCACTGCTACTTCAATGCAGACCGAATGCTGGCTCTTTTGAGGTAAATCAAAGAACGGCGGTGACGCCAAAGCCGGGTTGGGTGTTTACTTCCGGGACCGTGAGTTTCAGGGATGAAACGACCGAGCCCCCAGGGAAGGGTTCACGGCGGGTCCCGGAAGTAAATACCCGGCACTGCGCCCCAATGTATTAGGTGGGATAGCGGCGGGTTTCTGGTAATATAGCGTCTGACTCTAGCCATACCCTTAAAACGCTATAAAAGACAATAACTCAATGATTTTGAACGCAAATTAGGCGAGTCCGGCGCATACCGGAAATCCCCTTGTCTAAGGACGGAAAGGCAATGTCAAAAATCCCCAGTTTTGCGACCATAGACCCCTTTAATGGAATGACATCGGATGACCCGGGATTGGCCCGTTGTCTTGTTGCGGGTACTTGGATTGAAAATACCAATTATCTGCCAAATGTTCCCGACCCCATGTCGGGTGCAGCATTTCTCGGAATTCCGGACACGACGAACATCGATCCGTTTGTTCAAAGTCTCAAGTCCTGCCCCAAATCGGGTCTGCATAACCCTCAAAAAAATCAACAACGCTACGTTGAACTCGGTCGGGTGTGCGCAAAGGCGGCAGCGCTGCTTGCCGAACCAGAGGTCAGTGACTATTTCACCAAACTGATCCAGCGGGTAATGCCGAAAAGCTGGAATCAATGCAAAGGTGAAGTCACCGTTACCCGCGTGTTTCTGGAAAACTTTGCGGGCGATGGTGTTCGTTTCCTTGGGCGAGGTTTTTCCAATCCGGGTGACTACCCTGGTCAGGAATCCCGTGGTTACAGATGGCCATATGGCCCTGTAGTCATTGTTGCTCCATTCAATTTTCCTCTTGAAATACCTGCCCTGCAGTTAATGGGTGCCCTGTTTATGGGCAATAGGCCTTTGATCAAGGCGGCCACAACGGTATGTGTGGTCATCGAGCAATTTCTGCGTTTATTGATTCATGCAGGTTTGTCACCAGCGGATGTTGATTTGATCCATTGCCGGGGCTCCGTTATGGGAAGATTGTTTGAGCGGGCCAAAGATGATGTGCGATTGGTGCAGTTCACCGGATCCACTGAAATCGCTGAGCAGACTTCAAAAACCGTCAATGGCGCAGTCAGGCTCGAAGACGCGGGCTTTGACTGGAAAGTTATTGGTCCGGATTTCCAGCCCGACTGGCTGGATTATGTAGCCTGGCAAAGTGATGAGGACGCCTACAACGCATCGGGTCAAAAGTGCTCCGCACAGAGCATACTTTTTGTACATGAAAGCTGGTCAGAAGCGCTGTTACCCCGCTTGAAAAACCTGGCTGAGCGCAGGGAGCTCGAGAATCTGTCATTGGGCCCGGTGCTGAGCTGGACCAATCAGGAAATAAAATCACATATCGATGCAGTACTGGCCATACCGGGGGCCAGCTTGCTGTTTGGGGGGCAGGCGTTGGAAGGCCATGATATTCCGGACTGCTATGGCGCCTGGCAGGCTACGGCGGCCCAGGTCCCACTTGAGGCAGTGGCAGGAGAGCACTTCGAAATTGTTACGACCGAGGTGTTCGGCCCATTCCAGGTGATCACCGTGTACAACGATGATGAAATCCCCCTGGTACTCGATATTCTTGAACGCATGTCACACCATCTGACGGCGGCCGTCGTCAGCGCCGATGTTAACTTTCAGAACCGCATTCTGGGCGCGACCGTGAACGGCACGAGCTACTGCGGCATGCGCGCCCGCACGACCGGCGCACCTCAGAACCACTGGTTCGGACCCTGCGGTGACCCGAGGGCTGCGGGGATCGGGACCACTGAAGCCATTATCAGTACCTGGAGTGGCCACCGGGAGATCGTTATGGATCAGGGTCCCCTGCCTGGAGACTGGTCCACACCGGAATCTGCTTAGAAAACGGCCTTGTCAGGCACCGCACCCCGCCAAAAAGCTTGCAAGGATCGGCCAGTTTATCCGGTCCATTCTCTTTTGCAGCTTGCAAAGTTTTCCGAAATGCCCTTATTCTCGGGGATTCGGCGGGGAGGGTAACTGACCAAATGAGAGAATTTTCTAGATTAGTTTTGACATTCAGCCAGGCTGTCATCGGTAGAAAAACCAAAGCTCCGAGTTGGGTTGCATTGGCATTCCAGGTCGCGATCCTGTTCGCGCCGGCAATGGCCGGGGCGCAGGCAAAAGACATCGGACATCCTGCGTTTATGAGTCCGCACGCCTCACCGATTGTCGTGGGGGGTGGTCTGGTTTTTGTTACAAACACACCAGCCGACACACTTGATGTTATCGATGCGGACAGCCGCACTCTCGTCGCGCGAATCAACGTCGGAATAGATCCAGTCGGTGTTGCACTCAGACCCGATGGAAAGGAACTCTGGGTTTCAAACCACGTCTCGGATTCGGTGAGTGTGATCGACACCGATCCTGCGAACCCCACCTACCTGCAGGTCATTGCCACGGTGCAGGACCTTGACCCCATTACCCGGGCTACCCGTTTTGACGAACCTGTGGGAATCGCTTTCGCCAGCAATGACAAAGCTTACGTTGCTCTGTCTTCGGAAAATCAGATCGCCGTGGTCAATGTGGCCACTCGCCAGGTGGATAAGAAACTAATCATCACGGCGCAGGACCCCCGTGCGATTGTGGTTCGGGGTGATCGGCTTTACGTGATCCCTTTCGAGTCCAATAACCAGACCCAGATTTCGGGCTGTGTCGCCCCACTTGTGGGTGATCTGTGTACCTTTGATGCCGTCCAGCATGTCATCACCAACAACAATGTCCTGTCGCAATTTGCGGTTGTAGATATCATCAAAAACCCGCAGGTCCCCGACCGGGACCTGTATATTTTTGATACCACGAACGATCAACTTACCGAGACTGTCAGCACGCTGGGCACCTTGCTCTATGGCCTCGCCGTCGATTCCAACGGGCGTGTTTTCATCGCCCAGACGGACGCACGCAACGACACCAACGGCCGTTCCGGCACATTCGGGGACGGTCTTGCAGAATTGGAGAATCGCGCTTTTTTGAACCAGATTACGCGCATTGACTGTGGCGGCTTTTGTGGCGCACCGCAGTTTATTGGACTGGAGCCGTTACCACCACTGCAGCCAGCTCCGGGCAGGGCACTGGCCACACCGTTTGCGATTGAAATCAGCGCTGACGACAGGACCCTGCTGGTGTCGGCCGCCGGTTCGAACAAGCTCTTTACCATCGATGCGGCAAGTGGTAACTTGCTGGGCCGTGTAGAGGTTGGAAAGGTACCACGGGGTATCGCTCTTGAGTCAAACGATGCAGGCCAACCTGCACAAGCCTGGGTCCTCAATTCAGTCTCAAATACGGTTTCCCTGGTCGATGTGTCCGACCCAATCAGCCCCCAGGTGATCGACACTGTGACCCTGGATGATCCTACGCATCCCCAGGTCAAACGTGGACGCATTGCATTCAACGATGCCAATGCCTCAACCACCGGTACTTTTTCCTGCGAGAGTTGTCACCCTGATGGCCACACCGATCAATTGCTCTGGGTGCTGAACACACCACCCTGTGATCTACCGGGTTGTACCCAGATCCCTCCGCGTATCACTATGCCGATTCGTGGTCTGCGCGACACGGCCCCCTATCACTGGGATGGAATACCCGGCGACCCATACGGTGGTAACAACACTTCCAACATCCGGGGCTTCGACCAGCCTAATTGCTCCCGGACAGAACCTGAAAGCTGCACCCTGGTCATCGTGGATGGGGGACTTGCCAACACCATGTGTGAGATGGGGAATTGTCCGGTCAATGAAGAGGACAAAGGTGGTGCCCTGACCGCAGCCGAGCGCGATGACATGGCGAAGTTCCTGTTGAGCGTACCCTACCCACCGGCGCAAAAACGAGCCTACGACAACGTCCTGTCCAGCCAGGCCCAGAGCGGATTCAAACTTTTCCACGTCGATGGTGATATAGGGGGAACTGTATCACCCAATGTCTGTGGTAATTGTCACCGTATGCCGTATTGGGTGAGCACCAATACACCCGGAACCGGTATGGAAGCTCCCACCTGGCGTGGTGCGTACGATCGCTGGCTGATCCTGCCACAGGGAAGGCTGAACCTGATAGGTTTCAATTTTTATCGGAATATCACCGCACTCGGTACCCCGGAACAGAACGTGTGGAGGTTATCGTGGGCTTCAAGGCCACGCTTCAACCCGGTATGGAACATGGTGATCGAAGGCAGCACTGGCTTTGACGGGGCCTTCGCCAGACAGGTCACACTCAATCAGGAGTCCGCCGCCTCCGAACTGACGAGCAATCTGCTGGATGCGTTGGAAAAATCCGCTGCTGGCGGAGGCATTGTGCTGCAGGGTGAAGGCGTCTTGCTTGAAGACAGCGTTCAAAACATCACTGAAAGTCACACCAAAGCCGTGACTGCAACACCGCTTAGCTTACAGTACGATCACCAGTTGAATGGCGGCAGCTATGTTGACCACGCGGATGGGTCCAGGGCGTTCACCCGGGATGAGCTGATTTCACTTGCGGCACAGGGCACCCTCGTTGGCACACTAACCGCACGCCTGGGGGCTAAAGTGGATGTCGATAACCCACAACCTGCGCTCTGGAGCCGGGGGCCAATTGAGGTACAGCGAGGACCACAGGTATTCCCGAGCCTGGCAGGTGACCCCATCACCATTTTTCTCAGCGGGCGACACGTTCGCAAGGGTGCCAACGTCTATATTGACGGACAGCGCGTGGCCGGCACAGTGCGCTGCCAGACAGGTGAGCTGCCCGATTGCCAAGACGAGGTCCTCGAGGTACTGCTGCCTGCCCGTCCAGTTCCCGGGGGCATGCATTTTTTGCAGGTTCAAAACCCACAGGGATTGGTCAGCAACGAATTCATTATCAACACCACTGACATGGTGCAGGATAACTGTCCTGACATTCCCAACCCGGATCAAAAGGACACTGACAATGACGGCATTGGCGACCGTTGTGACGAAGATGCTTTCAGTTTCGCAATCACCCCGGGCATCAGTGGCACGTGGTTCGACCCCAGTCACTCCGGTGAAGGCTGGTTCGTACAATTGCTGGATGAGAATAGGGCGGTGGTTTACTGGTTTACCTACACACCACCGGCCGTGGGTGGTGACCAGGCCCAGGCCTGGGTCGGAGGTGTGGGGAAAATCGTCGGTTCCAGCATTGTTGTGCCAGAAGCCGAAGCAATGATTACCAATGGCCCGCCTTTCGGACCGGGTTTCGATCCGGGCAAAGTAATCCGACGCTCCTGGGGCAAGTTCGTACTCAGCTTTTCAGACTGCGACAACGGTGTGATGTACTACCGGTCGAAAGACCCGGACTATGGCAATGGCAGCCTTGACCTGAGTCGTCTGACCTCTGTCGGCTCGCTGGATTGTTCGGGTATTGCAAAGTCGACAGCGAAGCCACAGGCGGATGACCCATTCGTGGTCTCATCTGCGTTGAGCGGCGCCTGGTTTGATCCAAGTCATAACGGTGAAGGCTGGTTGCTGGAGGTGCGGGATGATGGGACGGCTGTGCTCGCCTGGTTCAGCTATGACCCGCAAGGCAAGCAGGCATGGTTTATGAGTACTGGTGTCGTTGAGGGTAATACGATCAGGTTTGATCTGTTGATTCCGTCGGGGACCGACTTTGGTCCGACCTTCGATAAGAACGCCGTGAATCAACCACCCTGGGGTACCGTCACTTTCACATTCAACAGCTGTAATTCAGGAACAATGACCTACAGCTCTAACCTTGCAGGTTACGGTTCGGGGAGTCTCAACCTGACTCGTTTGACCAATCTCTTGGGACTGGAGTGTCAGTGAGACCTGTGCCCTGAAGGGCACCAGATTAGATCGGAGTCAACCCGCAGGTTGCTGCTGGGTAATGCAGTGGATCCCACCACCGCCATAGGCTATGTGGTTAATGTAAATTTGCACGACCTGCCGGTCCGGGTAACAACGGCTGACGATTTCGTTGGCTGCCTCGTCACTCTCACCCCCATAGGCGGGCATGACAATACCGCCGTTGGCAATATAGAAATTGATCGTGGACCGACAAAACCGGTCACCCAGTTCATCGACCCCCGTGACGGTGGGCAGGATGTGAACTTTGAGCGGTCTTCCCCTGGCGTCGGTGGCCGTTTCAAGCACTCGAATGTTTTCCTCCATGGCCTCGTGATGTGCTGTGCCGGGTGTGGCATCAGGATCGGTCTCAGCCAGCACCACACCCGGGCGAACAAAACAGGCCAGACCATCGACGTGGCCATCGGTTTCGGTGTCATTGGGGTCCCCCATCAGCCAGACGACCTTCTCCAGACCCAGGGCATCACACAGTTCCGTCTCTGCATTCTCCAGTGAGATACCGGGGTTGCGGTTCGCATTCAGAATGCATTGCCTGGTGGTCAGCAGTGTCCCCTCACCATCGACGTTAAGACCTCCGCCCTCCATGAAAATCGGCGATGAAAAGGTACGTATACCCATGGTCTCTGCAAGCCGGTGACCCACAGCCGCATCTTTTCGATAGCAGGTGTATTTGTGCCCCCAGGCATTGAAGTGAAATACTGAAGCCGCCAGTTCGCCCTGCTCATTTATCAGAAAATTTGGCCCCATATCACGCATCCAGGCATCGTCCAGATCCCAGTCGATGATCTCCACCGCCTCACCGCACAGTGAGCGCGCTGATTGCTGACCGTCTGGTGGCGTGAGCATTCTTACCGGTTCAAATGCGGCGATTGCATTGGCCACGTTGGCAAATCCCTGTCGGGTCATTGGCAGGTAATCACCCCAGACCGCTTCTGAGCAGGGCCAGGCCATCCAACAACAACTGTGCGGCTCCCACTCAGCGGGCATTCTAAAACCCGCTTCAAGTGCAGATTGGTGTCGAAACTCCATTAGCCCACATCCCCGTCCAGGGTCAGGAGATGACCATACAGGTCGGGTCTGCGGTCGCGGAATACTCCCCAGGCCACACGCGCCTGACGAATTTCATCCAGGTCAAATTCTGCGGTGATGACGGCGGACGATTCACGGTCAGCCTCGGCCAACTTGGCACCGGTATGATCTGTAATGAAGGATGAACCATAGAAATCCAGCGAACAGCTCTCACCGTCTTCATGGCCGATGCGGTTCGAGGTAATGACCGGCAACAGGTTAGCGCCCGCGTGACCCTGCATAACCCGCTGCCAGTGGTCTCGTGAATCGAAGTTTTCGAGATGTGGCTCAGAGCCGATGGCGGTGGGATAGAGCAGGGCTTCTGCACCCATCAATGCCATGGCCCTCGCCGCTTCAGGAAACCACTGATCCCAGCAGATGCCTGTGCCGATGCGTGCATAAGCCGTATCCCATACCCTGAAACCAGTATCTCCGGGAGAAAAGTAAAACTTTTCCGAGTAACCCGGGCCATCGGGAATATGTGACTTGCGGTAAACACCTAACACTTTGCCATCCGCATCAATCACAGCCAGTGAATTAAAAAAACTGTTGCCACTGTTTTCATAAAAGCTGATGGGAAGTACGACTTCGAGTTCCTTTGCAAGCTTCTGGAACTTCTGTATCAGGGGGTTATTAGCAACAGGGTGTGAAAGCTCAAAATATTTTTCAAGTTTATCCTTGCAAAAATACGGCGTTTCGAACAGCTCTTGCAACAGGATGACCTGCGCACCGAGCGCTGCCGCCTCACGGACCAGCTGTTCAGCACGGTCCACGTTTTGCTCAGTGTCCCAGCTACACGCCATTTGGGTCGCTGCAACTTTCAGTTTTGCCATTTCGGTTGCTCCCTTGTAAAGCTGTCCCGCGTTCGATTATCAGAAGCATTCAGCAGAAACGCAAGCGCGGCCAGTTCGGTAAACCGAGGTGCTATGCTTGCGCCACAATCAGGCGTCGGTCACAGAATCTTGAGCAAGACAGCAAATACATGAAGGACTCGCTTAGAAGAACCGTCCTGCTCGCCCTGCTGGGGTCCATTTCCCTGATGACATTGCTGGTGCTGCCGGTAATGGTTGGAGCCTATGTCGATCATTTGGGCTTGTCTGAGAGTGAGGCCGGCTGGCTCGCTGCCGCGGGCTTTTTGGGCACGGCCACGGGCGCAATACTATTCGCCCTGCGCATTCACCACCTTGACTTACACAAGATAGCCCTGATGGGTCTGTCCCTGATGATCGTCTGTGATGCGGCCAGCATTGGGGCAGTGGGTTTGCCTATCGCACTGTTAACGGCACTCAGAATCGCTGCCGGATTTGGCAGTGCTGCGGTCTATGCCGCGGTCATGACCACCTATGCACGTCGCCAGGAGCCGGATCGGGCTTACGGTCTGTTCATGGCGATGCAATTCGTATTCAGTGCATTGGGGCTTTTTGTCCTCCCATGGGTTGTGCCAGACATTGGTGTCACCGGGCTGTTCGCTATTTTTATGGTCCTGGATCTGGCAGCTTTGATGCTGGTGGGGCAACTCCCTTACCGTCATGAAAGATTGGGACAGGTAGGCGGAACACGTCTGGAATGGAATGTCCTGCTTACCAGAGCCTCCGTCGCCTGTCTGCTGGGTATCGGACTGTTTGAATCCTACAACATGGCGCAGTTTACCTACGTCGAACGTATGGGCCAGTCCATGGGTCTGGATGCTGATCAAATCGGCATGACGCTGGGCATTTCGACCTTGATGGGAATCCCCGGGGGCTTTGGTGTAACCCTGCTGGGTGTGCGTTTTGGACACTTCAAGCCGATCCTTATTGCTGTTCTTGCCCAGGTAATCGCCTTTTGCCTGTTGCTGTATGGCAGCACGCTGGGTAGCTATTTCCTGGCCATGTGCCTGTTGGGCATGGCCTGGGGGTTCACACTGCCTTATTTTCAGGCCATTGAGGCCGACATTGACCGGGGCGGAACAGTGGTTGTGGCCGGCAGCTTCGCAACCGGGTTAGCCGGCTTTGCCGGTCCGGCGGTCGCGGCCAGCCTCGTGAAGCCGGGAGACTATTCAGTCATGCTGATGAGCTGCATCGTGGTCGGGCTGGTGGTCATATTGCTGGCTCGCTATGTTACCTCCCGGGTTAAGCCTATTGGCCGGTAGGTTGTAATAAGCCACGCAGAGACCGGGCCCGAAAAGACCCGGTCCGGATCGAATTTCAATCGCCGGATTTGCGTACAATAATCTTGCCATGCAGCGTATCAAACCGGACGCTTGGTCCACCACCGTTGATGAGGGCAACCAGTTCCTGTGCCAGTTCCACACGGTAAATTTTGTTGCCGTCACGTCTCGATACTTTGGGCTCGGTTGGCATAATCTCCACATCAAAGTCCGAAACAATTTCATCCTGCCGGGTCACCAGGTGCAGTTCGGCTGCATAGCTTGCCGGAAAACTGACGTCAATATTGCCGTGCACAGTGCTGAAGGCCATTGGCTTGTCACTGGTTTCCAGCAACTCTACTCTGACCTCCCCGTGAACAGTTTCGGCGATGACACTTCCACGGATACCGGTCGCGGTGATCGGTCCATGGACATTGCCCAATTCCAGTTCACCGGTGATGTTTTCCACCTCGATATTGCCGTTATGAACTGTTTCCAGATTAAGACTGGCCGTCCGGGGCATACGGATCTCAAGCTGCATGGAACTGTCGTTATGGTCTGTATCGACCTCTATCCGGTTGTTGCGCTCCTGCACGTCAAGACCAAAGCTGGTGATTGGTATGACTTGCGAACCCTTGGGGGTAAGAATTCGACGTTTGCTGTCACCCCGGGTGCTGACCGTAAAACTAACATCTTCACGATCCTCACCAACCACCCGCACCGCACCGGAAATCAGTTCCACGTTAAGAACCACGGGCTCTCCGGGATTGGTAAGCGGCACGACAAAGGTCCGTGGGTCGCTGTTCTTGTCCTGGGCCAGTGCCTGGCCCATAGTGACGGCAAGCAAACTGACCGCCAGAAAATAAGATTTACTGTTCATACTGTGTACTCCTAGTGATTCTGATCGATTCTTATGTCGCCGTTAAGCGACTCAAATTTGAAATTAGCACCGCCCGGGCCCAGTCTTAACCCGGTGGCTCTGGAAATTCGATAGTGGGTGCCACCCTGCCGTGATGGACTTTTTTCGATCGCTACAGGTTGTGGAATCGCCGTTAGCTCGAATTCGCTGCTGATGTCGCCGTGACCCAGATCCAGGTTCAGATCCGCACCGGCGTTCGCCGGCAAGCGCGTGGTAATGTCACCATTGATTGTCTTGAACTGGCACTCTCCTTTGGGTGTGTGGGAAAAAGCTACTTCTATTTCACCATTGATAGTCTTGAAGTCGCCACACTGACTAATACCGGCAACCGTTACATCACCATTGATATTGCTGGCGTCGACCCGACCATCAACACCCTCGACGAAAACCTCCCCGTCATTGATCGTACTCACATCGAGATTGGCAGAGGCCGGTACCTGGATGTCAAACTGAAGCTCCAGGCGACAACCACGGCAATCCCGCCAGCGCCCACTGCAGCGGTTAATCCCATCGACGACCAGTTTAAGCTGGTCCTCACTTTGCCTGATATCCAAAAATAGCAAATCATACGACCGATCTAATTCCTTCTGGTTATGCGCGATGCGGGTTTCACGCACCGACACCTTGAAGGTTTTGCCGCGATGGGTGGTGACCCTGACATCACCCCAAATATTTTCCACGACCAGAAGTGGATCAGTACCACGTTCAAACTCGTATTCTCGCTGCCAGGTTTCTGTTTCACTGATTGCCAGCAACTGCTGGCCGTACAGTAATCCACCTAGCAATATCCCAAGGGTCATTTTGCTTTTCATTTCAGGCACTCATCCTTTTTACTTTTTCAATTACATAGCGCTCAACATCCGCCAACAGCCGGCCGTCTTCTGCCGCTTTCACCAAGGCTCTCAGTTGTTGGCTGTCACCCCAGCGCATCACCAATTCGGCAAATGCAAGCTGCACCTGGGGAGAACTGCTTTCCAGCATCATTCTCTGGACCTCAGAAGCCACGCCCGGGTCACGTAGTTGAGGCCCCAGCGCACCAATAGCAGCCGAGCGTACCGAGCGATTTGAATCACTGGCAGCACGTTGCAACAGGGCCTGGGTAATCCGTGGACTGTCACTGATCATTGGGATGGCCACATCCACACCCCTCAGGCGTTCACCGGCTGATTGTTTCTGCATCAGTGACAGGGCCACCGTGGCGTTAAGGGTCGCAACCTCGGCTCGCAGGCTTTCAATCCTGCCTTCGTCCCGGGTGCTGACACCAAGCTGGTTGCCGATGAGCAACCCGACGAATAAACCGACGATCAGGGTGGCCATGGCCGGTAGCAGAGGCTGTGCCAGCCATTCCAACCATCCGTGTTTCTTCGCCCGCTGTTGATCGTGTTCAGTTTCGACCTGGCCCAGCCGCCGATAAAATGTCCGGCGCAGCCGTTTTGATGGTTGAAGTTCGGGCAATGAACCCAGCTGATCGAACAGCTCGTGTTCTAACTGCTCCTCGGTTTCCAGGTTGACGCCACTGGGGTCTTTTGGCTTGTCAGGCATTGGCTGAGTCCTCGCTTAAGTGCAGAAATGCTTCCCGCAGTTGTTTCATGGCCCGATGCATTCGCACGCGGGCGGTCCCGGCCGAACAGTCCAGCGCCTGGCCCAGTTCGGTGTAACCGTCAAAGTGAAACCGGCCAAGCCAGATCACTTCGCGTGCCGCGGTGGGTAGAAGTCCCAGCGCCTTGTGTAGCAATTGGCCACCCTGATGATCGGCAACGGTTTTGTCAGGACCGGGCTCGAGGCCGGGTTGTTGATCACGTTGCTGGTCATCCATGGGTTGCAGACGCTTTTCCCTGCGCATGTGGTCATACATCAGATTTCGTGCAATGTTGAACATCCACCCCCGAAAACTGCCGTCACCCCGAAAGCTTGCGCTCGCCTTGAGCATGCGCAGGAATGTTTCCTGAACAATGTCCTCCGCCAACGCCGTGTTACGGCTGAGCTGCAGACAGAAGTTATAAAGAGCGACGTGATGACGCTCGAACAGGGTCCCCAGGCAGGACTTGTCACCGGCCGCGATCCAGCGGATTAATTGTTTGTCACTAACCAATTCCATCGCATTCATCTTGTTGCTTCTGTTGGTAATGACTCCGTTGTCCGGTCTTCGTTACACACTTAATTGGAACCGCTCTCCATGACGGGGCAAAGCAACGGCTGTCCCAGGGCAGAAACCTGTGGACAGAAGGGTGGGTTATCCGCCTGCGTCAAACTTAAATACTTCTTCAATACTCAACTTAAACGAACGTGCCACGTCATGAGCCAGTTGCAAGGAAGGATTGTATTTGCCTTTTTCGAGATACACGATGGTTTCCCGCCGTACGCCGACCCTCTTTGCAAGCTCCTCCTGGGTCACGCCATGAGCAGCCCTCAGCTCCTTAATCCTGGTTTTCATGATACGTTCGGGTCAAGTAACTCTTGATAACAATTGCCAGAACAGCGGATAACAATATTCCGGCACCCAGCATGGTTTCGATGTCTGGAAAGTGATCGTGGAATAGGAAAATAAATAACCACAGGTACATGGAGGCCATAAAAGCATGATGGCCGGCCTTGTACTTTATCCGTGTACTCATTTCATCTTCCGCCGGAAAACCGGCCTGAATATCTTTGTGTTTCTTCATCTGCCCAACAAAGGCGTAGCCACCGCCAATCAGGATGAGTATGAAAATAAAGACGTCAAGGCCGGTTGGAATGAACCCCGCACGGTAGGCAAAAATAAATCCCCAAATAATAAGCATGACCAATATTGAAACGGGGACCAGCTTGCTTTTTGGGATTTTCATGATATTTGACCTAATGTGATATATTTCTAACATAATGTTAGAACAATCTAACATTCGTGTCAAGTAAACTATGGACTTGTCTTTTGGCGCAAGAAGCTTTTACAGACGCCCTGCATCAACGGCTTTTTACAGATGCAGTTTAGGGACTACTCGGGGAAACTCTTGATGATTTTCTCGTACCTTGGATGCTGGCGGATATTATCCATATCTGAGTCGTGTAACAGCCACTCCCGACTGATATTGCCTACCTTGATCAGGCAGTTCTCCAGACAATCCAAAGCCTGCTCCACTTCACCCGCCAGTGCGAAAAAGCAAGCCCCGTTGTACTGGATGATGGAATCCATGGGTGCATTTTGCATGGAAGCAGTCATCCACTCCTTGGCCTCTTCTTTTTCGTCGAGACGCAGTAAGGCAAATGCCCCCATATTCAGGGCCCGATTATCATCCGGATTGAGTTCCAGCACGACCCTGACCTTTTCAATACCCTTGCGGGTAACCGCAATGGCCTTGTCCTGTTCGCCAAGACTCGTATATAACTGGGCCTGTAGCAGCACGCTTTGGAAATCCTCCGGTCGGACTTTGGAAGTCCGTTCAAACAGTTTCAGCGCCCTGGCCAGGTCCCCTTCGTGTACTTTGGCGCGCGCAAAAAAATACCAGGCCTCGTAATTCTTGGGATCCAGTTCGATGGCCTTCTCAAACTCGGCTTCAGCCTGCTTGTACTCCTGGCTCATGCAATGTGCAATACCGGATGATACGTGCGACTCGGCAAGTTCCGGCGAGAGCTCAAGTGCCCGCTCACTGGTTCGTTTGGCCTCATTGCGGTTCACGTCAGTGGCATTGAAGTAAAGGTATTCAAAACCGTAGGTATATGCCAAACCGGCCCACGTTCGTCCGAATGATGGCTCGATCTCGGCGGCCTGGCGAAACATCTGCCGTGCGTATACATTGTCCTGGGTCGTGTGCCTGGCAAAATAGCTCAAGCCACGCAGGAAAAAATCATAGGCTTTCGGGTCTACTTGTTGCTGATCATCATCACGAACGCGCTTCAGAGAAACACTCAAGGAACTGGCAATCGAGTTCGCAATTTCTTCCTGAATTTCGAAAATATCTTCCAACCGCCGGTCATATTGTCGTGACCAGAGATGGTACCCGTCAAAAGTATTAACGAGTTGCGCGGTTATACGCAGATTATCACCGGACTTACGTACACTGCCTTCCAGTATGGTTTGCACTTTGAGCTTTTCGCCGACTGCCTTAACATCTGCCTGTTTAGAGCCAAACTGAAAGGCGGCCATACGCGAAACAACCCTCAAGTTGGCTATTTTGCATAGTGCATTAAGAATTTCTTCTGCAATACCCTCACAAAAATAGGCCTGATCACCCCCTTCGCTCAGGTCATCAAATGGCAGTACCGCAATGGATGGCGCACTTCCCGTTTGATCACTAAACCTCGTGACGGCTTCGATATGGCCGGCCGGATCTTTTCGGACACCCTGCGGAGTCAACTCGTACGCCCAGGCCAGCACGAGGGCAAGGGGAAACCCAAGTAGCACAAAAACGACAAGCAGGGTGAGCGCCCAGGGCGGCAGACCAAGGGCCTCGAAAGACGCCTCACCAATCTGCATCAAAATCCAGCCAACAACGACGTAAGCCAGCGCAACGCGAGTTACCTTGCGCTCTTTTAACTGACCCCAAAAATTCTTGGCCCTTAATCCACCCATGACTAAACTTCGACAGCCATAAACAGTAATAGTTGGCAGGTGGAATTGGTGATTCCGGTCATCGGGAAGGTCCTCGTCGTGGAAATGACGTCGCTCATCGCAAATTCTCCCAGTTCCTGGCGAACCAGTCGTCGATTCCGCGGTTAGCCCGCACACCGGGTTTGGGACGGGGTGCTTCCGGTGTAATGCCGTCTCCAGTACATTGTACAGGAATAAGCTGCCCACCATTGTTAAAACCAGGATCGAAGACGCCATGTTCGCGATCTGTCTTCTAGTGTACTGTCACCCTTATAACGTTAGATCAGCGAGTACACAAGCTGTTAGCTGCAAGGCAGCGCTTCGAAGGCATAGTGGTTCTACGCCAAGCAGCGTTAACGCAGCAGATGACGGCTTGAGTGCTCGCCCTGCGGGTGTTCACCAGAACGTCCATCACGGCGTCGCCTAAGGGCGCCTACTCTTGGCACACTCGCTTGGCATAGAACCACTATTCCGGCGCGAATGTGCCTTGTGCTAAACGTTCTGGTGAACACTGATCTTACGTTATAAGGGTGACAGTACACTTGCCGACGCCTATCTGAATTGGCGAGCACGGGGAGCTTGATAGACACCAAGTGCGCAACGCTCTTGTTTTGCGTAAACTACCCGTCCTCAACGTGATCCGGGACTCCAAATGAACCCTACCAGACTGTTTGCTTCACTGCTTATCAGCGCCACCCTTAGTTTGCCCGTAACCAGCCTGGCAGCTGAGCACCCACTGACCGGAATTCCACTCAGATCAATTGGCCCGGCGTTGACATCCGGAAGGGTATCGGATTTCGCATTTCACCCGGACAGGGCGCAGATGTTCTATGTGTCCATGGCCAGTGGAGGTGTCTGGAAAACCCAAAACAACGGCATCACCTGGAAACCGGTTTTCGACAAAGAGGGCTCTTTTGCCGTCGGTGTCGTCGAACTGGACCCCAATAACCCAAACATCGTCTGGGTGGGCAGTGGTGAGAACAACGCCCAGCGTAGTGTGGGTTACGGTGACGGTGTGTACAAATCTGTTGATGGTGGCAAGAAATGGCGGCACATGGGTTTACGCGATTCGGGTCATATTTCCATGATCCGCTTTCATCCCAGTGACAGCAACACCGTTTACGTGGCAGCCCAGGGGCCGCTTTGGAACTCAGGTGGTGATCGGGGGTTGTACCGCTCTACCGATGGCGGTGAAAACTGGCAACGTATCCTGGAAATCGACGAGCACACCGGTATTAATGAGTTTCTGATCGACCCGTCAAACCCGGATGTGATGGTGGCCTCCAGTTACCAGCGCCGGCGTCATGTGTGGACCTTGATCAATGGTGGACCAGGCGGTGGTATTCACAAAACCACTGACGGTGGTACCACCTGGCGCAAGCTCGGCGGGGGGTTACCGCAAGGTGACCTTGGGCGTATAGGACTGGCAGGCGCCCCCTCAGAACCCAACACACTATATGCCATTATTGAGGCTGACAAGAAGAGTCAGGGTGTCTACCGCAGCAACAATTTTGGCGAGAGCTGGGAGAAGCGTTCAGACCACATGACGAGCAGCCCCCAGTATTACAACGAACTCTATGTTGACCCCAAACACCCACAGCGGGTTTACTCGGTCGACACCTTTACCCAGGTGTCCGAGGACGGCGGCAAAACCTGGGCCAAACTCTCCTTCAAGAACCGCCATGTGGATGACCACGCACTGTGGATCGACCCGGAAAACACCAACCACCTGTTTATCGGTGGCGATGGCGGTGTATACGAGAGTTGGGATCGTGGCCAGTTGTGGCGTCATGTACGCAACCTGCCGGTGACACAATTCTACCGCGCCACTCCGGATAACGACCTGCCGTTTTACAACGTCTGTGCCGGGACCCAGGATAATTTCACCCTCTGCGGAACCAGCCGTAATACCTACACCGACGGTATTACCAACGTGGACTGGTGGATAGCCCAGTTTGGTGACGGCTTCAAAGCGCAGATCGACCCCACGGATGCCAACGTGGTCTATGCCCAGGCGCAATACGGGAGCCTTGGGCGCTTTGACCGCGTTACGGGTGAGCGTTTACAGATCACACCAATGCCCGGGGCCGGCGAAAATGACTACAACTGGAATTGGAATGCGCCTCTGATCATTTCGCCACACAACTCCAACAGGCTGTACTACGGTGCAGAGCGTTTGTTCCGTTCCGACAACCGTGGCGAGAGTTGGGTAACCGTCTCCGGCGACTTGAGCCGGAAAATCGACCGTAACAAACTCGAGGTCATGGACCGCGTGTGGAGTGTCGATGCCATTGCAAAAAACAGATCGACGTCGATCTACGGTAATCTTGTCGCAGTGGCTGAAAGCCCTGTTATCGAGGGCCTGATCTATGCCGGCACCGATGATGGTCTTATCCATGTCAGCGAGGACGGTGGTGCCAACTGGCACAAGGTTGATTCCTTCCGCGGTGTTCCCGACATGGCTTTGGTCGAAGACATTATCGCCTCACACCACGACGCGGACATCGCATACGCGGTGATCGACAACCACAAGCGTGGCGACTACAAACCCTACGTGCTCAAAACCAAAAACCGGGGCCGCAGTTGGACCCTGATCAGCAATAACCTGCCCGAGCGCGGCTCGGCACACACCATTATCGAAGATCATGTTGACGCCAGCTTGTTGTTCGCCGGGACGGAGTTCGGACTGTTTTTCAGCAATGATGGCGGAGAAAACTGGAGCAAGCTCAGCTCGCTGCCAACCGTTGCGGTGCGCGACCTGGAAATTCAACGCCGTGAAGGTGATCTGGTCGTCGGCACATTTGGACGTGGCATTTACATCCTGGATGACTATTCGCCTTTACGCACAGACGCGGCAAAACTACAGACGGAAGCAACCCTGTTCACGGTCCGCGATGCCTGGCTCTATGTTCCGGACAACCGCCGGGGATGGGGCGGCAAAGGTGACTGGGGCGTCGGTCGATATGCAGCTGATAATCCGCCCTACGGTGCCGTGTTTGCCTATTACCTTGCCAAGGACCTGCAATCTCTGAAAAAGCAGCGCCGACAGGAAGAAAAGAAACTTGCCAAAGACGGTGGTGATAATCCATACCCGAGCTGGGACCAACTGCGGCGCGAGGACCGCGAAGAGGCACCTTCCATCACCCTCACCGTACGTGACGCGGCGGGTAACATCGTGCAGCGGCTCGATGGGCCTGCCGGCAAGGGGTTTCACCGTGTGGCCTGGAACATGCGCTACCCCGCACCAGACCCGGTTAACCTGAAACCCCGCACTGATTACGCCCCCTGGCAGAGTCCGCCGCAGGGCCCGATGGCAACGCCCGGCGAATACAACGTAACCCTGTCAAAACGTGTGGAGGGCAAAATGGCTGAGATTTCCACACCGCAAGCCTTCGCCCTCAAGCCGTTGTTTACAGGTGGTCTGGTTACGAATGACCTCAAGGCGTTGCTCGATTTTGAGTTGCAATCCAGTACTTTGTACCGAGCAGTGATGGGTGCCAATCGCGCCGAGAGTGAAATCCAGACCCGCATCGATCACCTGCTGCAAGCCGTCACTGACACGCCGTCGTCCAGCGAAGCACATGCAACGTCACTCAGGGCACTGAATGCACGGATGCAGGACCTCCAGGTCAAGCTCGGCGGCGATCGAGTACTTGCAAGCCGGGCCGAGCCGGTGCCCATGTCTATCACCGGACGAATTAGAAATATTGTGGGTGGTCATTGGGACAGTCAATCGGCAGTCACCGGCAATTATCGCGACTCCTATGCCATTGCGGAACGTGAGTTCCGCGTTGCACTGGATGAACTAAAGGCCATCTCTGCGGATCTTGTAAAGGTTGAGGCTGAATTACAGGCTGAGGGTGCACCGTGGACACCGGGCCGGATTCCGGACTGGCCATAGCAAGGAACCCTGTAGGACCGACGAGCTTGCTCGTCGGGAACCCTTCGGTCTCGCACAAAACACCAGCATGGCCGGTGCGGTGTATCCTACCGATTAACGTCAAGGTTTAGTAATCCAGACGAACGGGCTTGTTGGTTCTACTCGTAGCGAAGTGCATCGATCGGGTCGAGTTGCGCCGCCTTGGCGGCCGGGACGATACCAAAAATAACACCCACAGCAGCACAGAAGCCAAAACTCAGCGTCACGGCCCAAAGCGGGACATGGGCCGCCGGGAACCCGGGCAGCAGGGTCGCTACCAGAGCACCCAGGCCATAACCGAAGGCGACACCTACCAGGCCGCCGAACATGCACAGGGTTAAGGCCTCGATCAGGAACTGCAGCAAGATATCCTGCCGTGTTGCACCCAGGGCTTTGAGGATTCCAATTTCGCGTGTTCGCTCTGTTACCGACACCAGCATGATGTTCATAATGCCGATGCCACCCACCAACAATGAAATACCGACAATGCCGGCGGATACGGCGGTGATGGTGTTAATGACCGTGTTAAATGATTCGGTCAATTGCTCTGCGGTCTGTACTTTGAAGTCGTCTGGCTCACCCGATTTGAGTCCATGTTCCTGCCGCAGCACGCGACGTATCCGGTCCTTCACTTCATCCTGGCGGTTCATGTCGTCAACCAGTAACTGAATTTGGATGTCCAGGTCTCTGGAGGCACCCATGATGCGCTTGGACGTGCCGTAGGGCAGCAATACGTAGTCATCCTGTGAAAAGCCGAGCAGTTCGCCACGCTTTTCAATAACCCCGACTATTTTGCACCACTCGTCTCCTAGCCGAAAGAATTCACCAACGGCATCATCCGGCATTTTCAGGTTTTCGATCACATCAACACCTACCGCACAAACCAACCGTCTGCGGGCATCGTCGTCTGCGGTGAAGAAACGACCTTGTTGTGGATAAACACCATTGACTTCGAGGTAGCTGGGACCAATTCCCAGCACCCGGGAAAAGGCGGATTGTGAGCGATAACTGATCAAACCCTGTCTGCCGGTTTGGGTAAACAAAACCGGCGTGATATGAGAAATTCCGTCAATACGCCGTGAAATGGCCTGCATATCGCTGTCTCTCAGCTTGGCAAGACGTCCTTGCAGTTGCTTTTTAAACGGTGTGTAAGAACGCACGGTGAGCGAATTACCGCCCAGACCCGCAAATTGTGCATTGATGGTATAGGACAGGCCCTGCACGATAGATACAACCGCGATCACCGAGGTCACGCCGATGATGATACCCAGCGAAGTGAGCAGAGAACGGAAGCTGTGGGCCCGAATCGACTCAAGTGCTGAGCGCAAACTTTCAAAGAGGGTGAACATCAGCGCGTAGTACCTTCCTGGTACGTATCAGATGCAACTTTACCGTCTTCCAGCCCTATGATTCGATTGCAGTGCCCGGCGATATCGGGTTCGTGGGTGACCATGATGATGGTCTGGCCATCCTGGTGCAGTTGGTCAATTAAAGTCATGATTTCCTGGCTGGTCTTACTGTCCAGGTTACCCGTAGGTTCATCGGCAAGCAGAATCGCGGGACGACCTACCAAAGCACGCGCTATTGCAACCCGCTGGCGCTGGCCACCAGATAACTCATTGGGCAGATGATCCATGCGGTCATCGAGGCCGACGTGGCCCAGTGCCTCGCTGGCAATGCGTTTGCGTTCTGCTCGCCCAATGCCACGATATACCAATGGCTGCATGACATTTTTGAGTGCAGACGCCCGTGACAACAGGTTGAAGCTCTGGAACACGAATCCGATTTCGCGGTTACGGGCCTTGGCCAGTTCCACCTCGCTCATATCACCAACATTGGTGTTGTTGAGCAGGTAGTCCCCCTGGGTAGCTTGGTCCAGACAACCAATGATGTTCATCAGTGTAGACTTGCCGGAACCAGAAGCGCCAACGATGGCAATGTATTCATTCCGCAATACATCAACATCTACACCGTCCAGCGCATTGAGTACCTGGTCGCCCATGGTATAAGTCCGGTAAACGTCCTGTAACTGAATGACTGGTGGTTCTTTCTCACCCGCTAGCATCAGCTCTCATCGTCTCCGTTCTTATCGTCTTCGTCCTGCTCGTCTTTTTCTTCGACCCCTTCGCCGTCACTCAGATCGCGTAGCGTCCTGAATGGCCCGGAGATGACTTGCTCGCCTTCCTTTAAGCCGGCGACAATCTCCTGATCACTGTCACTGGAAATACCGGTTTTCACATCCTTACGCACAGCCTTGTCATCTTCGAACACAAAAACATAGGTCTGCTCCTCCTGGCCTTCTTTATTTCCATCTTTATCCACATCTTCGTCATAGAGCACGGCCTGCACCGGTACGGCCAGTGTTTCATCGCTACTTTGGGTATAGATGTCCGCCCGCACACTCATTCCAGGACGTATGGCCAGGGTAATTTGCTCGTCCAGTAAAATTTTCACCAGGAAAGACAAGCTCTGCTGACCCTGTTTTTTACGGGCGACAGTTGCAATGGATTGAATTGATCCCAAAAGTGCAGTCTCCGGGAATGCAGCTGCATAAATGTCGGCATTCTGGTTTACCCGCACCTGGGCAATATCCGCCTCGTCTACCTGGACCTCGGTCAGTGTCTCTGAAGGGTCGGCGATCACCATCATTGTGGAGCCGGGAATATTCGTGGTTCCGGCAATCACGGTTTCACCGACCTTGATATCAACCTGGATAACAACCCCATCAATCGGCGAACGAATTCGGGTCTTTTCCAACAACTCCACCGCCTGGTCGAGTGCCGCGCGGGACTGTGATAATGATTCCTGTAGTGAACGCAGATCCACCCGTGCCAAGGAGAGCTCACTTCGTAGATTTTCGAAGCTATCTTCATCCACCAGCTTATTGGCGAACATGGTTTCCTGTCGCTCAAAACGATTTTCGAGGTTATCTATCAACAACCGTTGCCGCTCTATGGCAATTTGCTGAATTCGAACCCGTGCTTCCGCCTGCTCTACCTGGGCCTGGTATGTTTTGGGATCCAATGTAATAACAAGATCACCTTTTTTAACGGGGTTTGCTTCCTCGACATGCAGATCGATGACCTTACCGATTACTTCAGAGCGCAGTTGTACCTGTTCGCGATAAGCCAGGGTGCCAGAGGCCAGGATCGAGCTTTTGATCAGCTTGAGCTCAACTTTTACAAGCTCAACTTGCTTCGCGTCACTGCCACCGGTGAATTTTGCAATCAAAGGCAAGCCGACGAGTAGCACCGCCAGGCCTGAAAATATAAGGATCTTTTTCATTGTCGAAGGCTTCCGTCAGACCAACAAGGCCCAAATTCCGAAAACAAGCGCCCAGGGAAAGACCGCGATGACGGTAGACTTCACCATCGAGGCACCAGTCCAGCGGGCATAACCCATGCTAGCCAGGTACAGCATCCAGAAATTGATCAGGCTGAGCGAGTTGGCCCACCTAAACCAGGGCTCGCCCACACTGGCGTGCACCAGCAAGGAATTCAATGACAGCACTTGCAGATTTTCTGCCGGTAGCTGGTTTGTGTCTGCGGTGAAGATAACTACAAATGCCGCTACAGAACCGAACACCGCCACAAAGCCCGTCCAGGTGGAAAATGAAAACCACTGGCCAAAACCGATCTCTGCGCCGGTAGTGAGCTTGTTAACAAGGTGAAAATAGGTTGACTGGATCGTGTAGATTAACACTGTCATCACCACAACACCCACCAGAGTCATCCACATGGTTCCCTCAGGGGTCATGAATTTCCGGATACCATCCGCGCTTTCAGCACGCGATTCTATGGGTTGCTGGCGGATGGTTTCTTCCACCAACCATGCAAAATCCACCCAGTTGTAGTAATAGATGAGCATTCCTGCAGCCAGCGCCATACTGGCCAGTAAAGGCCACCACAGCCAGGCAGTATGTTGTTTGACTTCATCCAGTGCTTTGCCTGGTGAGGAGACGATATCGGTCATCGCATTAAACACGGAATAAGCTCTATCAGACATTATCTTTCTCCCATTGCAACCGTATTCTGAAAGGCATTGCACAATTCGAACCGGTTGTTATTGACCTGTATCGCAGTATCTGCAGTTTCGGCAACGCTGAACAGGGCCATTAGTTTACTTGTATGAATTCTGATACCCATTCTTACCAACGCTGGAAATCCATAAGCAAACACTTTTTAATGTTGTCATCCTATAGTTTATACTATAAACTTATTTATATAACAAATATATTCACGAAAGGAACACATTATGAGCAACCCCATTGAACAACTTGAACGCAAGGTGTTTCAATCATTCTGGGACGACGGTCTGATGGATAGCATGCTGGGTTTCGCGTTGAGCGCGATCGGGTTTGCATGGTGGCAGGATGCGTTTATCTGGGGCATTTTCTTTCCACCGCTGTGTGCGACGTTGTGGTTTCCACTGCGTAAGCGTGTCGTTGAACCACGTATCGGTTATGTGGAATTCAGTGGTACACGCGAGCTCAAGGGGCGTGGCTTCCGCATGAACATGATCGCATTGCTGGCCGGGACCATGCTGCTGGGCGTGTTTCTTTTTCTTAGCGGCAGCATACCTGATACCGATCTGCCAAGAACCCTGGTACCTGGATTACCGGCATTCTTGCTGGCATTAATGGCGCTACCCCTCGCCTTCTTCACCGGTTGCAGGCGCTTTTTCATTTATGCCCTGGTTCTGCTGGCAGTCTCAACATCAACTATTTACCTGGGACTTGACCCCGGCTTGCCGATACTGGTTGGTGGTGCCGTCATTCTTGTTAACGGCTTGACCATCCTGATTCGATTTCTCACGGCCCACCCACTCGATTCGGGTACCTCGGTGTGACTCAGAAAGCCGTAATTTCCGGAGACGACCCGGACCGCTTATTGCACGAGCCTGCCAGGTTGCGTCTGCTGGCCAACCTTGCCGTCGTGAGAAGGGCAGACTTTACCTGGCTGCTACAGCAAACGGGTTTAACCCGCGGCAACCTTTCCGTACAAATGAGTCGTCTGGCCGAAGCGGAATTGGTGACCGTGGAAAAAATGTTTCGCGACAACCGACCTCGTACGCTTTATGAACTAACCAATAAAGGCAGAGATGCTTTACGCCAGTACAAGAAGAACATGCACAAGATCCTGGCGGTTTTACCTGATTGACTTGTGATCATATCCTCACAATTCCGGTCGTCTAGTGCTGTGTAACACGTAAATGGTGTGTATTTCGCAATCTCTCAAGGAAAACGTGATGAAAAGGCTGTTAATCGTGCTGGTAGTGGCCCTGGTGGCGCTACCGGTTTATGGGGGCGATCTCTCTGCACCACCGTTCGCCCTCGCTGATGACCGTGGTAGCGAGGTCAGCCTGCCGCACAAGCAGGAAGGGGTGGAAATCCTGTTGTTCTGGGCCAGTTGGTGTCCCTATTGCAACGCATTGATGCCACACCTGCAAAGCATACAGATTGAGTACGGTGACAAGGTCAGGGTCTACGCCTTGAATATTCGTGACGACGAGGACCCCAGGGAATTCCTGGACAAGCGAGGTTACGACTTCGTCCTGTTACCCAATGCGGACCCGGTCATGAAACCCTATGGTGTCAGGGGAACACCCGGTTTATTCCTGATCGATGACAAGGGACTCATTCGTTTTAACCTGTACGAGGTGAGTTTTGCCCGCAGCAGCGAGTACAAAAAACTTAACAACCGCGGCAAGGCGGGCCGTTTGGCGCCTTACTGGGCCGCTCAAATTCGCAAGCAAATCGACCAGATCCTCAAAGAAGCCAGTGCGGACTGATGCTGGCAGCACCACATCACCAGTGATAAGACGAACCACTTCACTTGATGAAGTGGGTGGTGGAATCCGTTACATTACCTGACAGAA
The DNA here is from genome assembly GCA_021772915.1 of Gammaproteobacteria bacterium. GTDB lineage: Bacteria > Pseudomonadota > Gammaproteobacteria > Xanthomonadales > SZUA-36 > SZUA-36. The sequence goes on from JAJFLB010000054.1 coordinate 43,569, forward strand.
CCCTGCCTGATGGGACATTCATGGCCGGTCATGTTGCCCGGCGACAAACACAACAAGTAAGTATATGTCAGCAACACCAAAACCCGTTTATCTTGATCACAATGCCACGACACCCGTTTTACCGGAGGTTGTCGATGCCATGCTGCCCTGGCTCAGAGAGCACTTTGGCAATCCATCCAGCAATCACGCCTACGGTTACCGAACCCGGGATGCCGTAGCCGCAGCAAGATCACAGGTTGCTGAATTGATCGGTTGCCAACCACCAGAGGTTTTCTTCACCTCGGGTGGTACCGAAGCCAACAACCTGGCCATTCGTGGTGTCGCTGCCGCGAATCGGGAACGTAACCATATTGTCACTTCTGTGATCGAGCACCCGGCGACCGAGATGCCCTGTGCACTGCTGGAAAAACAAGGCTATGAAATCACCCGCCTGGGCGTGGATGAAGTCGGAATGACCAGTCTGAGTGAACTTGGCCCCGTATTGTGCGTGAACACGGCACTGGTAACCGTCATGCATGCCAACAGTGAGACCGGCACCTTGCAGCCCATCGAAAACATCGCAGCCGCCGCACACGAGCTGGGTGCCATGGTGCATACCGATGCAGCACAAACTACCGGCAAGATTGCTTTCACGGTCAATGAGCTGGGTGTGGATTTACTCTCAATCGTCGGCCATAAAATGTACGCACCCAAAGGGATCGGAGCCCTTTATGTACGCAGTGGCACCACCGTTGCACCCCAGTTACTGGGTGGAGGACATGAGCAGGGTCTGCGTTCTGGTACGGAAAATGTACCGTATATCGTCGCCCTGGGAATGGCCTGTGAAATTGCCCAGCGTGATGCGGACACGGCGAATGAGAGGATCATGCAATTACGTGACGCTCTATGGAGGGCACTGAGTGAGGCGATTCCAGGGCTGCTACTCAATGGCCATCCAACCCTCAGGTTACCCAACACCCTTAACATCCGCTTCCCGGGTGTATCCGGAAATTCTATCCTGGCGAATGCGCCGGAGATCGCGGCCTCTACTGGCTCCGCCTGTCACGCGGAGGACGAGTCTGCATCCGCGGTAATAAGAGCGATGGGTTTAGCGGAGAGCGAGGCGTTGGGGTCGGTGCGTTTGACACTTGGCCGTGGCACGACCGGGGCCGATGTAGACATCGCCGTTAAATCCCTGCTACAAGCCCACCGGATTGAGTCCCGGAGCTGACTCGGGACCAGGCCACCAGCGGTCATTATAGCTGCCACCTACTCATGCCAATGGCGACGGCAACGAATACACTCACCCCAAAGCGAGTATCTAATTTGACACGACTCCGGGCGACCTGGGTTGCTACCGGCAACTAATCCTGCCGCCCGCTAATTGACATCATTCTACGATCGATATATTGTAAGGTTCCCTAACAATATTTGGATGAAAGCGGAATTTTGGTGAAAGCGCGATCAACGACAACTACTGCCGTGCTCAAAATCAACGACGAAGACCATGCAGTTGCCTTTCCGGTTCACCACACGCTGTTGGAAGTGTTGCGTGAGGAGTGTGGTCTGACGGGCACCAAGCACGGCTGTGAACTGGGTGAGTGCGGCGCCTGTGCGGTACTTGTCGATGGTGAGCCGGTGCTGTCCTGCCTGATGCTGGCAGCCGAAGCGGGTGATAGGAATATCGAGACCATTGAGGGCCTGCAACGGAATAATGACCTTCATCCTTTGCAAACGGCATTCGCCGACCTGGGCGCCACCCAGTGCGGGTACTGCATTCCCGGTATTCTGATGCTGGCAAAGGCCTTGCTAGAGCGTGAACCGGATCCGAGTGAGGGTCAGATTCGTGAAGCACTGTCCGGTAATCTCTGCCGCTGCACCGGCTACAACCGGATCGTATTGGCCGTCCAGTGGGCAGCAGCCATGGCCAGAGGTGATGACTGGCGGCCACCCCCAGAGGCCTTTCATAGCACGTCTTTACCCCAGGCGTCCGCTTGAGTTCGGCCACGGGAAAGGTAATGCCAAAATCAGATTCAAAACCTGCTGTAAAAGCTTCGAAAGACAATCCTGAACTTAGATTGATTGGCACCCCGTTTCGGCGTGTCGATGGCCGCACCAAGGTCACCGGGCAACTGCAATTCGCCGATGACCTGAGCTTTCCCCGGATGGTGTATGTGAAACTCGTGCGCAGCACCGTGCCACACGCAAACATCAAGAACATCGATTGTTCCGAGGCCCGGAAGATGCCCGGTGTGGTGGATATCATGCTGGGTGAGGAGTTGCCGGTGCCCTATGGCATCCTGCCGGTTTCAAGGGATGAGCACGCACTGGCCATCAACAAGGTGCGTTTTGTGGGTGACCCGGTTGCAGCAGTGGCTGCTTTGACCGAAGACCAGGCCCACGAAGCGGCACTAGCAGTTAAGGTTAAATACGAAGTTTTACCCACCATTGACAGTATCCAGACTGCTCTCAAGACCCCAGAGCCACGCATCCATGAGTACGGCGACGAGGGTAATCTGCACAAGAAAGTATCGCTTGAGTTTGGCGCAGTAGATGAGGGCTTTGAGCAGGCTGATGTTGTCCTTGAAGACACCGTATTCTTCCAGGGCAATACCCACCTGCCCATTGAGCAGCATGCAGCAGTTGCCGTGGCTGAGGACGAGGATCGAGTCACGCTTTATTCCTCAACCCAGACACCCCACTATGTTCACCGGGCACTGGCACGAGTGCTGCAAATACCCGCATCACGAATTCGGGTTATTGCCTGCTCGGTCGGCGGTGGTTTTGGTGGTAAAACCGATCCCTTTAATCACGAGATCATCGTCACCAAATTGGCATTGAAGCTAGGTCGCCCAGTCAAGGCCACCCTGACGCGTGAGGAAGTATTCTATTGCCATCGTGGCCGTCACCCGGTGTTGATGAACCTGCGTACCGGATTTCGAAAAGACGGCAGTATGACGGCGCAACACCTGCGAACCGCACTGGATGGCGGCGGCTACGGCAGCTATGGCGTCGCAAGCACGTTTTACACCGGTGCCCTGCAAACCACGACCTACACATTGCCGGCCTACCGCTTCGAAGCGGTGCGGGCATTTACCAACAAACCCCCTTGTGGGCCAAAACGTGGGCATGGTACACCACAGCCCCGCTTTGCTTATGAGATACACCTGGATAAAGCGGCTGAGAAGCTGAGAATCGATCCCGCAGAATTGCGTTTGCGCAATCTGCTGCCCGCCAACAGCGTCACGGCCAACTGGCTGGAGGTGGGTTCGACCGGTCTACGCCAGTGCATTGAGGCCGTGGTGGCCGGCAGTGGCTGGAAGGAGCGCTACGGCAAGCTACCCGAGGGACGTGGGCTTGGCCTCGCCTGCGGGGCCTACATGTGCGGGGCAGGTTTACCCATCTACTGGAACCACATGCCGCAGTCTGGTGTGCAACTCAAGCTCGACCGCAGTGGTGGTGTCGCGATTTTCTGTGGCCAGGCTGAAGTTGGTCAAGGTTCGGACAGTGTCCTGGCGGCCATTGTCGCGGAAATCCTGGGTATCAGCCTGGCGGACGTGCGCTTATGCGTGGCAGATACCGATCTGACACCGGTTGATCTTGGCAGTTATTCATCACGGGTAACCCTGATGATGGGACAAGCAGCCATGCAGGCCGCCGAGCGTGCACGTGAGCTGATCGCCAAGGCTGTGGGTGCTCAACTGGAGATCCCCGAAAACTACCTTGTATTTGCCGATAACCGCGTTTTCTACAGTGGTGATCCCGACAAGGGTCTCAGCTTTTCCGAGGCCGTCATTGCGGCGGAAGCACGCTTTGGGACCCTGGGCACCACCGGTTCATATACTCCCCCGCGTGCACCGGGACGCTACCGTGGTGCGGGTGTCGGTCCCTCGCCAACCTACTCTTTTACTGCCGCGATACTGGAAGTCGAGGTCGACCCACAAACCGGGCTCTACAACGTCGATCACGTGTGGCTGGCACATGATATTGGCCGGGCCATTAACCCGGTACTGGTGCTGGGTCAGATTGAAGGCAGTGTGTATATGGGTCTCGGCGAGGCCATTATGGAAGAGCAGGAGTTTCGCCGTCTGCCCAAGCGGCTATCACCCTCTTTGGTGCACAAAATGCCGTCGCTTCTGGAATACAAGAGCCCGGGTTTCCATGACATGCCGGAAATCACCAGTTACCTGGTTGAAACGGATGACGAACGTGGTCCGTTTGGTGCCAAGGAAGTGGGTCAGGGTCCGTTGCTACCGATCATGCCCGCATTGGCCAACGCCGTTTACGATGCGGTGGGTGTACGCGTCGACCAGGTGCCCATCCGCCCGGATCTGGTGCTTAAAGGATTACAGGCAAAAGCCAAGGGTAAGGAAGCACGGGTCGGACCAGCAAACTTCCCTGAAATAGATTTCGGTGACCCAGTGCTGGTGCATACACCGGAGCAGGGTGGCGACGGTCGTGCCGTCGATGACCCCAAGGCCAAGAGACGCACAGGGGTTGGTTCCAGTACCGGCACCATGAAGGAGCGTGACCAGGCCCTCAAGGAGAAGGACAGTGCTGCGCTTACCACCAATTGATTATCGAAGCCCGCAGCGGCTCGAAGAGGTCATTGCTACGCTGGCTTCCGAAAACGTTCGCCTGGTGGCCGGAGGAACCGATCTGTGGCCGAACATGAAACGTCGTCACCAACTGGCAGACACCGTAGTCAGCCTGATGTCAGTACCCGGTTTACGGGGTATCGAACACGGTAAAGATGGTGTAAAGATTGGTGCCCTTACCTCACTGGCAGATATCGTTCGCGATGACAAAATGCGGGCACTCTGGCCGGCGTTTACACGCGCGGTCGCGTCCATTTCATCCCCACCACTGCGTAGCATGGCAACCATTGGTGGCAATCTGTGTGTGGACACACGTTGCACCTACTATAACCAGACCGAGGAATGGCGTCGCTCCATCGACTACTGCCTCAAGGAAAAAGGCACGATCTGCTGGGTAGCCACCAAATCCCCGCGTTGTTGGGCGCACTCAGCCAGTGATTCGGCCCCCATCCTGTGCGCCCTGGATGCACAAGTTAAGCTGATCGGACCGGACGGTGAACGTGTGATCCCAGTCAGTGCACTGTTTCGCGATGATGGCATCGATTATCTTTGTAAAAAATCAGATGAAATCCTCACGGAGTTGCTAATCCCCGCCGGTTCTGATCAGGACCATTGCCGCTCAGCCTTCTGGAAGCTCCGGCGTCGCGGTTCAATAGACTTCGCAGTTTTGTCCGTAGCCGCTGCCGTTTGGACCGATACCAAAAACACCGTTACCCGTGCCACGGTCTACCTTGGTGCTGTGGGCTCCAGCCCGGTGTCGATTGATGTTGAGTCCTTGCTGGTTGGCCAACCATTGAACGAAGACCTGATCAAGCAGGTCGCTCAGCGCGCACAAAAAGCGGCCACACCGATGGACAATACGGACTTTGCCGCCGCTTGGCGGGGCAAGATGGCCAACAACTACACCCACGCTGCTTTGAATGAAATCGCCGGATTACCCGTGCGCTGCGCACCGCCCAAACACGGACTGACGGTGGTTTGAGAAAAAAAAGGGATCGAGGCAAAGGGGTCGGATCCACTGCTGTCCCACTTAATCCAGTGGGGGTCGCTGGGGTGGATACTCACTCCCGGGACTCGCCGTGAACCCATCCATGGGGGGCTCGGATGTTTCCTCCCTGAAACATACGGTCCCAGGAGAGATTACCCACCCCAGCTTCAAGTGCTCAGTCACCAGAACCAGTTAGAATCAACGACATTAAGCGGTCAAGTTAATGGAATGCGAGTCAGGTGAGTGTCCTGTCTTCATTCAGGACCGTATGAAATAGGGACATTTCATCCGAGCCCCCATGGAGTAGGGTGAGAGCGGTGACCGGTCGAGAGGCTGGCCTGGGCCATGGGTTCACGGCGAGTCCTGAAGGAAGACAGGGCATTCGCGTGGCGTATCCAAGCCACCTGCTTTCATGTCCCACCACCACACAATGGGGCAAAACCCGCCACGTTCCCAAGACTCAACCCAATGGATGGAAATTAAGTGGGACAGCAGTGGGTCGGATCCCTTTTTCGATTTAATTGGATCCGACCCCTTTTTGGACTTACCGGTAATTGATCTGCGTCATGGCACACCTTCCGGCACGTCCTATACTTGCTAGTCGGGGCAGTGTGACTTTTATTCTGCTGGGTGTAAGCCCCTGTCAAACGGCTGAAACCAGCGAGGAGGACGGGAACGTGGATCCAACATCGAATGAAGTAGGCGTGGCAATCACATTGGTAAGCACCACCATTGTGCTGGTCGTATGGTTTCTTTACTACAAAGCTTCGGGTACCAGAAGACGCATGCGAGGTATGCTGCTGAGGGCTGGACTTGACCCCAGCATTGAAACCGATGCTGACAAGAAAGCGGTAACCAAAGGGATTCGGCAACGTTGCAAGAAATGCCAGACCGAGGATGTTTGCGAGAGATGGCTTGCACATAAGATAACAGGCGATAACTACTTTTGTCCCAATGCAGAAATTTTTGAACTCTTGAGAGAGCGGAACATAAGGACTGCCTGAAAAGTGTGCGGATTTGAATGAAAATGCAGGACTACCCGTGCGCTAAGCCCCGTCCAGGCACACGCATGAATTACAACGAGCACCGATATACCTCACATGACGGACTATCCCTTTACTGTCGTGAATATGGCCGAGGCGAAGAAACCATAATCTGCCTACCCGGGTTGTCGCGAAACAGCAAGGATTTCCACGATTTTGCAAACCGTCAGTCTGGCAGTTACCAAGTGCTGTGCCCGGACTTAAGGGGCAGGGGACAATCTGACCGGGACCCGAACTGGCGTCATTATCACCCCGGAAACTATGCCAAAGATATCTGGAAGTTGGCGGATGAGTTGGGGATTGAACGCTTCATCATTATCGGGACTTCCCTTGGTGGCCTGATCGCAATGATCATGGCCTATCAACGAGCTGAACGGCTACGGGCGATTGTACTGAATGACATCGGTCCCGAAGTAGACCCGGTGGGTTACGCCCGAATTCTGGGGTACGCCGGAAAACAGGCTGCAGTATCAAACTGGCAGGAAGCGGCAGCACAATGTAAAGAAACTCACGAGTCCTCAATGCCTGATGCGCCCCCGGAATACTGGGATACCCTGGCCCGGCAGACCTACCGGGAAACTACGGACGGCACACCGGTAATTGATACGGATCCCAATATCAGCCTGGCGATCCGCAGGAGTGTGGGTTTTGGGCGTGTTCTGACCAGACTCAGGAAGCTTGGCATTATGCGACAAATTGCTGGTATGGCAATCGACCCATGGGATTCATTCAGGGCGGTCAGCATGCCGTGTCTGGTGCTGCGGGGGGAAATCTCCGATATCCTTTCCGCTGAGATCGTGGATCATATGACTGCCGCAAAACCTGACCTCGTTCAAGCAACCATTCCAAACCGTGGTCATGCGCCGCTGCTTGATGAGCCAGAGTCTCTGGCTGCAATTGATGGGTTTCTGGGTAGCTTAGATAGGTTTACTTAAAGAAAAAAGGATAACCATTTCGGCAATTCAAAGAGCGCCACCCAAACAGTGCGACTCAGATTTTTTACGTCGTGGTTACCACACCGACAACCATGGTCCGGACAGTTCAGCCATCGAGTCTTTTAATTCATCCGGGGCATGGGCTGATAGCGTGTCGAGAATCTCTTTTTTTGTAGAAGCATAAGGCGGCTCCATGATTCTCAGCGTGGTCGATCCTCCACTCACCTCAAGAACTTTCGCCAGCTTACGGGGTGCGAAAATTCCACTAACTCGTCGCGCCGAATAGAATTCGGCCAGGTGAATGTCTTCAACAGCGGACCAGTTCAGCGCCTTCTGTCCGAACAAGCCACTCACAGAAACACCCTGCCGGGTAATCAGCACGGACTGCAGACCCGTTGCCGTGGTGAACACGGCTATAACAGGAATCGCAATTACCAGCCAGAAAACGCCCATGAATGTGGCCATTTGCACATCGCCAAATTGAACTGCCGTCTGAAAATACTTCGCCAGCAACGAATCCAGCAGGCCCCAGATGAACACCACACCAATTCCGATGGTGATGACATCCCACATTATCATGCCCGAGCGTTTACCGATTTGAATTCCGCCGGAGGGTGGCTTATACAGACCACGTACAGCAAGCAATCCCAGCAGCAGAAATACACCGCCTGTGGCCTTGCTAATGAGTCTGAGGTTTTTTACCTCAACATCGACCAGGACCGGGGTCGCTTTTATATGGCCTTTGAAAATTCGGTTTCCGTACTGGAAATTGGCGGCACCGCTATTACCTGACACCGATATTGTAAGGGTCTTCCACGTCTCAATGGAGACGTGAGCCAGACGCTTCACACGGCTGCGCGTCTGCTTCTGGAGCGCGATCATTCGCACCATGTCCTCGACCGCTTCACCGAGTGCCGGGTAAGGTGCCAGGTCCTCTGCGGCCAGCACAGGGTACCCGTATGGATTGGTAATGGTTGCCTCTTCAGAGAATAGCTTCTGCATGTCCTCAAGCTGCTTGTTCAGGGCTTGCATTGCCTCGTCAGAAGACTCGTCTACAGGTGGCAGGGAATCTGGCTCCGAAATCACCTCTGCCACCAGTGTTTCGTTGATAGCCAGAAACACGAAATTCTTGTCCATCTGCTCCGTGCGATGGGTATTGAGCGGCAGGATCAACAGCACCAGTGCTGTAGGGACAATGAAATAGGCCAAGCCTCTTTTTAGTAGTGTTGACAAACCGTTATTACTCCGAGGCAATCGGCCACTTTCACAGCTTTCTATATTGGTGTTTGCTGCTGAATCATGGCCTTTCTTATCGTTGACATGATAGCGGTCGCAGAAAACACGTGGATTGATCTACATCAATTGGTGGTGTCATTGGTTTTGATAGCATAAAAGTGGGGTGGCGCGCTTTTGGGAAGCCATTGGTTCTCTGAGCGATTTACAGAGTATTTTCCAGTCAGGTGCGCCGATGAGTAAGCCAGAGACAGGTTGTCCAAACAACGAGTCACCAACCCTCGGTGAAGGCAAAGCGGGCGCGCTCCCAAATACACACCTCGTAAGTTCCCTGCTTTTTTGCTTGTTTTTATCAACAGATTTACTCCCAGCCAATTCGCCATCTGACAAAGGCTTTTACCAGGGCCCGCAATACAGCGCCCTCTATGATCAGTTGCTCAATCTGGAAGAGAAAGGTGACCTCCTGGCAGCTCTGAGAATGGTCCCGAAAATTTACGCGTCCGAAATTCCCGTTGAAACTTTTCATACCACTCTCGAAAACAAAAGGCAGCAATTGCTGGAGGCTGTTGTCCAGCAGGAAACACTATTTCACATTGGTGAAGACGAAGTCACTTGCTCAGACCTTCTGAGACTGTTCACGGATCTCTACATGGGCAAACCGGATACTTATAACTTCCTTGTTCCCGTTCCAGGCAGCCTTGAACACAACCGTTTCTGTTATCTGCTGATTGTGGAAGGGCAATCTCAACAGGCCTCACGTAACTCGATTTTGATTCCATCAACCTCCAAGTTTAACCTGAAATCTGCTTTGGACAGTGCAGACCCATGGCTGGTCTCTGCGGCCTTGTTTTTCGCTCGCAAGCAGAAAACTCCAACCATAACCGCACAGGCAGTTATTGACCGCTGGCAGGCACGTCCTGACCTGTGGGATGAGGAAAGCACCCGGCAAGCCTTGCATTTTATTGCCCAGTTCGATTCCAGAGCCTACCGAGAACTGCAGATATCCAATGAAGACGTACGCATGGCGCTTGAAGACCTTCAGCCAGTGCGCAACTGCAAAAGTTACCTTTCCCCTCTGCTGTTTTCCTCCAGGGGGAAACAGCTCCCAACCATGGGAGACTCGACCGGAATAACATTGATTGAGCTAAGGGAAAGCGAGAAAAAAATCGGGGTCATAAAGCGCTGGGCCGGTGACGATAATCACTACTCAAAACTCGAACCAGTGAGTGAGAGGAAAATCACCGAAGCCGACCTTGAATATGGAGCCATTGTTGTGACACCGGGGGTCTATCGGATCGTATTCAATTCCGTTCACGGCACCCCCCCTTCGGGCTACTACGGCAAGAGCATTATCGTTACAGCACAGGGGGGTAATTTTGTCGTTGTTCCGGTCTCTCTTTTTGCGGCAATTTGATGCTGGAGACATCATTGAATCAGTCTGGCAAGCCGGCATGTCGATAACGAGGCGCTTCCAGGGCCGACCGAGGTGGCGTCCCGTGTTCGTATGAACTATTTCAATTTGGGTAGGAGTTAAAAGTGATTCCAGTATGCTAAACATGACAGCCTGTGAGTTTTGTTCGGTTAAAACACGTTGGCTTCAGTCTTTCGGGTCATTTTTCTTTGATGGAAGAAAGGACATGCGTAACTCAAGCGCGATTGTGCTGCCGCTTCTTATTTTTGTTTCCTTTTCCAGTTTCGCACAACAGCAGAAACTCGGAACAACCAGCTATCCCGCTCTATGCGGAGAGCTCGACAAAAGCATTACGAGTCAGATTCTACCGCCGGGCACCTACAAATTGATTCCCAAGCTGCGGCCAGGCCAGACCGTGGCTTCTGTAACGGTAAATCTCATGGAAACAGGATCAATTACCATGCCTCCAGCACAGGATGCACCGGACGCTGATAAGGATGTCGAGCCGGGTAATACGGGTATTGTCACTACACCAATAAAGGAACCTGAAGAGAAGCCTTCCACGCCTGTTGGTCCCGAATCCAGTTGTGAATTCGGTTTACCCAGCCGAACGGGAGGGCCCAGCGTACTTCAACTTACCGAGGCAGACTTACCGGCAGGTGCGCATTTCTCTGACGCCAACCTGCGCGGGAACATAAACGACCCTTGCGTGGTTAACCAGCATATTCTTTTCGGAGAGGATCCGGCGAATATGGTTGAGTTCCATGTCAGCCCCTGGACCGGGTCTGAACGCTACTTCGACCGCAAGCACAGAATGCTCGCCACGGGTCAGTTCAATCAGCTGTACATTCCGCCTGCGCGACCCGGACACGCAATGTTGGGTACACAGCAGTTGTACGTACACGATAAGACCAGCAACAACAAGCAGCTTCTCATGCAGGTGGGCAACTATTTTGTCGAGATGCACCGGCCGGCAGTGGGGGGGGTAACCCAGCAGTCGGACCCGATCAGCAAGGAGAGATTCGAAGCCATAGGCAAGGCCGGCGAAAGCAGGATCGCGGCTGTGGCGGGGATCCCAGACGGGCAAATGCTTGACGACAATCCCTCTGAGTTTGAGTGGAGGGGTGCGACTAGAACTGTTGTATGGCCAGTCAGCTTCGTGAACGGAATACTGAAAGTCCAAGGCGCCGGAAAGCCTAAGTGGGGAACCGAATGGACTGTTGTTGATATGGGCGTAAAAAGTTACCGCGGTAAGGGAACAGGAGCCGGGCCGGTGGTGACCTACACGAAGGACAACAAGCGCTGGACAGTTGTCACACTTAACCACAATACCGGGAGCAAAGGCAACGATCGTGGTTTCGACGCCCGTGTGAGTATCATGACGGTGGGTAAATTCGGGGCCACGCTGCGTGTCGGAAGCACGTGTTACGACTATAGCTGGAAGCACTTGAAGATAATTAGCTGTGGCTCTGGCAACTTCATTCCGGGAGGTCAAACCAATAAGCCCGGAACGGATGATCCGAAACCGACCCAGGACAATAAGGACCCGGAAGACGTTACGTCCACGACCGGGACCGGACAGAATACAGGATCGGGCGGGACCGTCATTAAAGCGCCACTGATACTACATCTGTCGCAGACGAAACCCGAACCAGAGACATGGCTTACCAGTCCTTCGGACGTGGACATGTCATGTCCGGAGTTCCCTACCTCGCACATCAAGCGTTTTCTGCCCGGAGTACTTATTTTACAGGTAGGGTGGGCTCAGCGCTTCGCACCACGGACCGAGACTAAGGAAATACCGGGTGGGTTCATTGGGTTCGTGAATAGTCGCACCGGCAAAGAGAGCAATATTGGGTATTTTGAAGGGAATGAAATTGTTGCTGAGAACCCGGGATGCCAATGGGTGGCTTTTGCGCACCCCAATTACCCAACAACAGCTTGGCTTATCAAAGTTGTTCCAGCAGTTGAGGATCCTCCCCCCATAAATAAACCATGGAGCACCTCGTCCGAAGAACTCCTCTTTGGTCGGGTGTATGTCATGAAAAAAGCAGGGCGAGAGTACCTCAACAAGGTTCGGATTTCATTGAACCGCGTGGATGGGCGAAACCTGGAGACGCAGAGCAATACGGGAAAGAACCTGGCGGGACAGAATGAGGAAGGACACTACGGATTTACCGGAATTGAGCTTGGTCGTCTACCTGCAGGAACCTACTCGATCCGCGCCTATAAGCGAACCGGTGCCCTGTCCACCGATTTGTGGCAGAAGAAGCCAGAGCACCGTGTGAAATTACCTTTCAAGCCGGGGGAAAAGTTCACACAGGACATTGAGCTGGACACGGCCGGTGATCATTGGGAATACGATCTGAATGAGATAGACAAGAGGCTGAATCAATGAAGACATCACGAAGAAGATGTTTTGGTCGTCTGTCGCTGATCTCTTTATTTGCAGCAACCGTCTGCCTTTCTTACCCGGCGCAAGCCGAAACCGTCAAGCTTTGGGGAAAGACGACCCCTTCCGGCGTGGAGGGCAACACCATCACGCTGAAAAACCCCGCCACTATCGTGGGCATTGAAGGTGATGCCCTGGAATACTGCATCTGGCGGGTAGAGCCAGGAGGACAGGATGTATCGGTACCACAAATTCCCGATCATACAGATGGCCAACCAACAGGTGATGGGCCTCCTGACTCGACAGGTTCAACACCAGGACAACAGAGTATATCGCTTGCAGGTAATTGGTTGGGCATAGTGCATCGGCACATCGTGTCAATTGCACAAAATGGTCAAGAACTCACAGTAATACCTACAGGAAATAAGGGGTTTGTAGGGTGGAAGAGAGCAACCGGCGTATTGAAGAAAGACATAGTTCACATGAGTTTTGACGATATCAAACTAACTGGAACCATTACACCAAAGGGCGATAAAATATCCTGGTCCAATAATTCCATATGGATTCGCCAACGTTCGACTGCGGATACTGCCCCCACTGACGAACCAGCTACAAAGTGTGGTTTGGGGACAAGATGGGACGATGAAACAGCGGGCTGGAAAGGGGTTTGGGTCCGGCGTGGACAGAGCAACGTTTTCGACGCCAATTGGACACGGGGTAGCCTGACGGAAAAAGCAGTACTAACCGTCAACATTCATGGAAATACCGTGGACGTGCAGCGGAGGCAGGTTGCTGGAGGGTCGCACCTCGGGCAGGGGTGTGTCTCTCACGGCACTGTCGCTGCCGATAAGGTGACAGTCACGGGTACGGTCAGTTGCGACTGGTCTCCGGGTCCCCACAACTGGCGATCCACTATCAGATGCGATGACACGATAGATTCAGACCCCAATAATGGCATCGAATTTCCACCAGATTCTGAACCACCACATGGGAATGGGTCGGGCACCCCCGATCCAATAACTCACGGCCAGAACGAGCCCAGTGGGGGTCTCTCCCCAATAGCCGACTCCCACGTCTATTCCTATGACTACCGCAACTGGAACAAGGCCAACTGGGGGAAATACAACATCCTGGGTGCCGGTTGGCACCCACAAGGTGGAGAGAAACGAACATTTCTCAAATTCGACCTGGCCGGGCTTAATGCCAACAGTATCAGCAGAGTCAGGCTGAAGTTGTTTCACTATCACACCGGCGGCGGCAATAACCGGTTGAATCTTGGCGTATACGGGATCACTCAGCCCTGGCGGGAGGGCAAGGATACTTATCACTCAGGCCAGATGGAAAAAACGGCGGCCCCAGGAGAAATTAGCTGGGTCAATCAGCCCTCATTTAATTTTGACCCGATAGCACAATTTAATCCCGGGCCGGGGACCAACAAGTTTGTCGAGGTGGATATTACCCCACTGGTGATGGCATGGCTTACTGGGAAACCCAATTACGGTTTGGTGATCAAGCCGGTTGGAATTATGTCTGGCAGGGCAGCAGAAACACAATATGGTTTTCGTTCCCGCGAGTTCGATGAGACTGAAAAACGCCCTGCCCTGGTGCTGTCTGGTGCCGGGTCAACAGGACAACCGGGTGAGCCGGGTGGAGGATTGGGTGGTGATGTCATCGATGATGATGACTGGACGTCCACTCAACAGCCTGACAGTAAAAGCACGTTTTCCTGTGAAAATAAAGACAATGAAGAAAATGGCTGCTGCTGCTTCAAGGGAGCCCATACGTATCGGTTTGGTTCACGGCCGGTCACAAATGTCCTCGCCAGGTTTGACACCGGTAGAACAGTTAATTGCCGCAGTACAGTGAGCCTCGATGTTGATCATGGAAATGGATGGGAAACGGTGCAATCCATACAGGCCAACTCATCCAGGGAGGGCAGCGAGGTGGCCCCTACAGATGTGTTGGTGCCGATAAACGGTGCCATAGAAGGTTTCAGGATATCGGACGGTTGTGTGTGCTGTATTGATGCATCGGAGATATCGCTTAATGCAGGCTCTTCCGGTGGAGGGTTGGGTGGTGATGTCATCGACGGTGAAACTGTAGGGGTATCGCGATGGTGGCATTCAATAGACAAGGATTGGATAACTTTAGCTGATGGCGAAATTTCAGATTCACAAATGCATTCCTGGGGATACACCAAGAAGCAATTTCAATTCTTTGGATCAAAAGCCAAAACACTCAATAGTGTGGCAGTACATCGATGGTGGCACAGTGCAGACAAGGATTGGATATCTTTAGCGGACGGAGAGATTTCAGATTCACAAATGCATTCCTGGGGATATGCCAAGAAGCAATTTCAATTCTTTGGATCAAAAGCCAAAACACCCAATAGTGTGGCAGTACATCGATGGTGGCACAGCGCAGACAAGGATTGGATATCTATAGCTGATGGCGAGATTTCAGATTCACAAATGCACGCCTTGGGATATGCCAAGAAAAAGCTCCAGTTCTACAGTTGGCAATCCGGAAAACCGGGAGGTGGTTCGGGCGCTGGCATTGGTACTGGAATAGGCAGTGGTACGGGTAGCGGAAGCAGCGAAACCCAAAAATGCGGATTAGGAATGAGATGGGATGAGGTCGAAGTTTCGGGCTGGACGGGTGTTTGGACCCGAAGGGGAGCTAGTAACGTGTTCGATGCCCACTGGACATTGGGCGGGAAGCAGGACAGGGCGACGCTCAAGATCAGCATGCAGGGAAACACTGTGAATATAAATCGACAGCAAACTGATAGTGGGTCTTCCAATCCAGGGCAGGAATGCAGATATAAAGGCACTCTCGCTGCCGATAATGTGACAGTGACCGGATCCTATGGTTGCGATTGGGCTGCAGGTCCCTACAATTGGCGCGCTACTATCAGCTGCAACAGCGGTGGATCTGGCATCGGAACGGGTACTGGAGTTGGTGGCGGAACCGGCGGAGGCTCCACATCGTCAGGTTCATCAAGTAGTGGCCCTTCCATATCGTCGGATTCATCAAACGGTGGCTTTTCCGCTTCAACAAAAGAGCACTATAGCTGGGCAGACTGGGAGTTGATTTGTCCACAACCGTGGAAACTGGTCGAATCTACTGGTCCTACTATTATCGGCACGAGAAAACTCTATCGCTGTGCCTACCGAGGCTTAAGCGCAATTCTACGAGCAGTCGAGACTCGAAAAGATGGAACACCTGGGAGTGATTCTTACAACGTCGTTTTTTTCTACGACACGAATAATCCACAAAGTCTGACAAGCAGGAACGTCAGAGACTTGTTATTTGGTGCCAATGGGAACCCGGGTTCAGAAACACTCAAAGACATATATTTGAATGCTACGAAAAATCGCTGGGAATCCGTAAACAGACAATATGTTCGGTGGACGAGTACTGGCAGTAAAGATGAAGAATTGAACTATTTCAATCTACAACATCACAGTGGCATTTGGGATGCTCCGGTAAAGACCCACTCCAAATGGTATCCGAATGGTGCTCTTTCATATGAAAAAAAATATGAAGCGGTCGAAGACCCTGACCATTGGCGTTCAGTTGTTGTATCAAGTGTCTCTTATGGGCCTGATAAACGTATAAGTAAGCGTTATAAAGACTTTGTCATTAGACAGAATTCAGATGGATATTGGAACAGCTTTGCTACTCACGTTATGACCTGGGCTGGTAATCCATCTTTTAAGAATGGTGAATTTTTTTATAAAGTTGTGCAGCAACCATCGGGGGTATGGACAAGTTTTGAAATGAAATATCTCACTTATAGCAAGAATGGTGATGCACGCATCGAAAGACTTCACGAAATTTATTTCGAAGCCACCTGTAACTGTTACAAGTCGAAACGTATCTAAAAAAGATCAATGCCGCTATTAGCTGCATTGTCCGAATGACGGTGTGGGAATGGACGGCGCTTGTGAATTCTACTCCACCCTCCAGGTATTCCTGCTATTGATGACATCCTGTACCCGCGCAGTGCGGGTCAGCCCCGTAGGGTGATTGGCATAGAATTTATCCTCAAAACTCTGCTCTGACCGGCGGTGGATGACACCCAACGCCATGGGAAACTCCGGTGTTTGCATACCCAACAGCAACTGCGCGAGCACCGGGCTGGTCTCATCATGCTGCAAAATTTCATCCGCGTGGTTTTCAGTATCGACAACTTCCAGCTGCATCCGCTGCTGAACAAAGCGCAGACCTTTCGACCCCCCCTCACCAAATACCAGGGGGGCGCCATGTTGTACATGTAGTTGCCCATCTACGGTCTTCGTCTTGTCGGTAAAGGACCCGAATATCTGGTCGTTGTAGACGATGCAGTTTTGAAAAAGCTCCACGAAAGCTGTGCCGTTGTACGCATGTACCGCTTTCAAAACTGGTTCGAGACGGGTCTTGTCCGTATCGACAGCACGGGCGATGAAGCGGGCACCGGCACCGAGCGCAAATAACCCGGCTGATAGCGGCGTATCCGTTGAACCCAGCGGCGTAGTGGGTGAGCGTGTGCCCGGCCTTGATGTCGGCGAGTACTGACCCTTGGTCAGACCGTAGATCTCGTTGTTGAACAGCAACACCTTCAAGCCGACATTTCGCCGCAGGGTGTGCAACATGTGATTCCCACCGATGGATAAGCCATCACCGTCACCCGTGACTACCCACACGTCAAGACCAGGATTGGCAAGCTTGAGCCCGGTGGCCACGGCGGGTGCCCGACCATGGATGGTGTGAAACCCGTAGGCATTCATGTAGTAGGGAAATCGCGAGGAGCAACCAATACCTGAAATAAATACCGTCGATTCCGGTTTTGCTCCCACCTCCGCCAGGGTACGTTGCACCGACTTGAGAATCGCATAGTCACCGCAACCGGGACACCAACGTACTTCCTGCGAGGTCTCAAAATCCTTGAAGGTCAGCTCCGCGCTCATAAGCTGGCCTCCCGTGGTGTCGGGGTGTCTGGTTCGCTCGAAGATTGCGGCAATTGTGCACGGATTGCATCGACCAGGTCCGCCACCCTGAAAGGCTGTCCGGTGACATTGTTCAGCGGTACAACCTCAAAACCAAACCTTGCCCTGATCAGGGTCGATAACTGCCCCATGTTCATTTCCGGAATCAACAGCCGGTCAAACCCGGCGAGCAGAGACTCGAGATTTTCGGGAAACGGATTGAGCTGACGGATGTGCACATGACTAACCGGGTAGCCGGTGTCACGCAAGCGGCGCACGGCCTGGTAGATCGGTCCATATGTCGAGCCCCAGCCCACCACCCCAAGTTCACCTTGATCAGGACCCAGAGCGACTTTCTGTGGTGCTAGAAACTTTGCCACCGAGGCAACCTTGTCCGCCCGCATTTGTGACATGTGTTGATGGTTTTCAGCGTTGTTGGAAAGGTGTCCGGTTTCAATATTCGTCTCCAGACCTCCCAGGCGATGCATCAGCTCAGGTGTTCCCGGGACCACCCACGGACGACCAAAACTCACCGGGTCACGCTGGAAGGCAATCGATTCCCCGTCCGCACCCGCCGTCAGGAGTGGGGGCTGGTTACACTCTATTGGAGCATAGTCGCCCATGTCCGGTAAGGCCCACGGCTCGGCTGCGTTGGTAAGGTAACCGTCGGTCAGGATTATCACGGGTGTCATGTGACGCAACGCGACCCGCACGGCTTCAATGGCCACCTCGAAACAATCACTGGGTGATGCGGGCGCCAATACGGGTACCGGTGTGTCTGCGTTGCGGCCAAACACCGCCTGGTAAAGGTCGGACTGCTCGGTCTTGGTTGGCAAACCCGTCGCTGGTCCACCTCGTTGTGAGTTGATCACGACCAGGGGAATCTCGGCACTGACAGCCAATCCAATGGCCTCCGTTTTAAGGGCAATCCCCGGTCCGGAGCTCGAGGTAACACCGATTGCACCGCCATAGGACGCCCCAATGGCCGCACAGGCGGCCGCGATTTCATCCTCGGCCTGAAAAATGCCAACCCCCAGTTGTGACAGTCGCACCAGGTGATGCAAAAGAGATGACGCCGGGGTGATCGGGTACGAACAAAATAACAAACGCCGGTCCGCCAGTTCACCCGCAGCAGCGAGCCCCAGGGCCAGCACCTCACTGCCGGTTGCGCCACGGTACTGGCCGGGTGCAAAGTCGGCTGCTTGCAGCTCAACCCGTTGAGGTGGAGCCGATAACTCGGCCGTTTCAGCATAAGCATTGCCCGCTCTCAACGCTGCAAGGTTCGCCTTGACCAGCAACTTGTTTTTCTTGAATTTCCCGGCGATGTAGCCCTCAATCGGTGTGAGTTCACGATCGAACATCCACAATAATAACCCCAGTGCCCAGAAATTTTTACAACGCCCGGCACTGGTTTTGGTGAGATCAAGGTCTGCTACCGCTTCAAGGGTGCGCTGGCTGATCTCAACCTCCAGTACGCGGTAACCGTCAAGTTCACCAGTCTCCCGGGGATCCTTCTCAAAACCAGCTTTGGCCAGATTGCGGCGGGTAAAACTGTTGGTATTGATAATGATCAGCGCCCCCTCCGCGAGTAAGGGTCTGCTGACCTTCAGGGCCGCCGGATTGAAGGCCACCAAAACCTGTGGGTCGTCGCCCGACGTGGTAATTGGCCCGGCGCCGAGGTTGACCTGGTAGGCGGAAACCCCAAAAGTACTGCCCAGGGGTGCGCGAATCTCGGCAGGAAAATCCTGAAAAGTAGTGAAGTCACTGCCCGCATAGGCACTCGAGGCAACAAACTGCGACCCCATCAACTGCACGCCGTCTCCCGAATCACCGGCGATCCGCAGAACAATGGACTCTCTTTCACCCATGCCGTTTGCTCACTGTGCAACAAGCCTTTTTAGCAAACCTATCAGGGTCTTCAGCTCCCGGGCTGACAGCGGCTTACTGAATTCTTGCTCGTGTGCTTCGACGTCCGGCATGACCTGCTCCAGAAAGCGGCGACCCCTTTTTGTTGCGTGAATTGCATGAATGCGACGATCGCTCGGCGACGGTCTTCTCTCTACCAGTTTTTGATTTTCGAATCGATCAATAAACTCCCCGAGCGTGGAACGTTCCACGCCGATTTCCTTGGCCAGTGCGGACTGGCTTACACCGGGATTACAATGGATCAACACCAGCAAGCCCAATTGACCGGGCGTGATACCATGATGCTTCAGGTAGGTTGCAAAATGATGAAAAGCGGCACCCTGTACCCGCCGCAAATGATAGCCTAGCAAACCATCCAGCGGACCGCTGTGCAGCTGTTTCGTATTGGCTGATGATTCAGTACTGGCCTGCATTCACGCACCGTCAGTTAGCCGGGTCTCGCAGTCTAGCATATTGTAAGGTTTCCTTACAATAAATGGCCGGAAGTGGTGTCTTTACACTGCCGAACAAGTGATGTCCGAAACCCCAAAAAGAACACAAGAAGGAGCGTAGATCATGATCACCCTCTACACAGCAGCAACCCCGAACGGTCGGAAGGCCTCAATCATGCTGGAAGAGTGTGCACTCGACTATAAGGTGCATTCGTTGGCGCTGGGGAAAATGGAACAGAAAGAGGATTGGTTTTTGCAAATCAATCCGAACGGCCGTATCCCTGCCATTGTGGATCATGACAATGACGACTTTGCCGTATTTGAGTCCGGGGCCATTATGATCTACCTGGCCGAAAAGACCGGCCAGTTGCTGTCGCCAGATACACCAGAGTGCCGAAACGTCCGTTCCGAAGTGATGCAGTGGCTCATGTTCCAGATGGGCGGACTGGGACCCATGATGGGTCAGGCCAATGTGTTCTTCAGGTACGCGGAGGAGAAGATTCCTTATGCAATAGAACGATACCAGAAGGAAACCCGGCGACTGTTTGAAGTGCTCGATGGCAGACTTGCCGTCACCGAATATCTGGCGGGGGAATACTCCATCGCTGATATTGCCAACTTCGCCTGGGTACGCACGGCCAACTGGTCTGGTGTCGAAAGCCGCGATCTTGAACATCTGTCACGCTGGGTCGAGACAATCCGACAACGACCCGCCGTGCAGCGCGGCCTTGAGGTACCTGGGGAAGGGCAACTTGGTAAAAGCGATGATCAATTCATCAAGGCAGCGCAAGGAATGGTGATTTAGATTCGAAATTACGATATTGATCCAAAGAATTATCGGGATTAAACCGCTGATTCTTCCTGAGCAGGATCAGGTGTCAGGCATGAATCAATCGTGATCCTGGACCTTTGATTTTTCGTATGCATCACTGTACCGAATAATTCTCCAGGTACTGAGCTTGCCGCCATTGGTAAACTCGTCGCCGCGGGTGACGACTTCCATCATTGCCTGCCCGATTTGTGTTGCCTTGACTGCAGCTCCGAGAGGGGAGAAGAACCAGTACAGAGCTTTCTGCCCAATGTGTGCTTCTTCAGCCGTCGGGCCAATATAATCAGGACGATAAGAAATGACACGCAAACTGGTATTGCTGGCCAATTCAACCAGGGTCTTTTCGGCCTGCACTTTTACACGCGCCCACATCGCAGAGGAATCCTCTGAAATGTCACTCGAACTGATATAGTGAAAGGAAATATCAGGCTTTGCACTGGCGTGTGTCCATTCTTCTACAAATCGTCGTGGGAAATCGATATGAATCCTTCGGTAGGTTTCTTCGTCGACGCCAAGTGAACTCAGCCCAATTGCCCAGAAAACTGCATCAACCTCTGCCATTTGAGTAAGAATTGCCGCGTAGTCAAGATAGTCCATGTGTATTGTCATCTGGACTTTGCCCGATGCGACACCTGCTTCGATTCGGGGTGTCGTTCGCCGGGTGATCACATGAATCTTCCTGACATCAGGATTTGCCAGTACTGCCTTTAAAATACCGTCTCCGGCGGTTCCGCTGGCGCCAAATATGGCGATCGTTTCCAGGCTGGCGGGTGGCGCCACCCGCTGAGCAACCGTTTTGTCAAAGGTCGCAACGCGAATAGCCAGCGCTGCGTAGGCGATGATGAACAGGATCACCGGTGTGACGAGTATGGTCTTTAGCCTGGGCTTCTTCATGCTGATACATGTTAGCACTGACACCATCGTTCCATCTTTTGAATGATGCGATAATCATGATGCGGACACGTTATGAGCTGCTTAGTCCCCAGCTATATCTATGTTTGAGGCGTGGATATCCTTCCAACCGAGCCCTGCACGTCCAAAAAATCTGAAGAAATTGTCCGGTGTCATCCATGGCCCGTGGATGTCATTGCCAAAGGGGCCTGCAGAGTGATAGGGAAACGAGTATTTCATCGTGCCGTCCAGTGTTTGAATGTTGGTGTCAGCGTACTCCCTCGGTATAGAAGGACCATTAACCAACTTGAACGCGGTGTAGCCGCCAAGTGCTACAAACGCGGCAAAAACCTCAATAGAGTGGGATTCGGCTGAGATGTACGGTGGTTTAATGTTGTTCGAAAACAGTTCCTTGAGAATGACGTAATCGTAGTGCTCAATGTCCATTTTTACGTAGTATGGCTGTCCGTGGTGTTTGATTAACCTCAGGACATTCCTGGAAGGAAGCGGGATTTCCTTGAATTCACTTACCGACCCAGGGTCTGGTCTCGGAAATTGACTCAGGACGTGATTCCGCTTGTGAATGAAAAATGGAACGACCCCTTCTGGTTCCGCATCAGTCAATACACAGTTTTCGACAATAAGTTTCCCGGCATCAATCTCGGTCGGGAAACGAGAGATTATGTGTTCACACAGCGACAGGTTTGCCTCAACGGCTACGACCAGGTCTGACTTGACCAGATAATAGGGCAAATTGTCGCCATTGTTGGCTCCGAAATCGAAGATGATTTTTTTTGTGCTCACTTAGCCTCCCTTTTGGACTCTGGAATCAGACCCTTCTCCGACCAGCCCAGTTGCAACAAACCTGCTATCCAACAGAATGTCGTGGGTCACGTACACCAATCAAAAACCAGTGGTCTTCACTCATGCGGCGGCAGCGAGGGTTTCGTCAGGATGAACAGACACCCCGCCGCCATGCCAACCGACATTGCGGTCCTGGCCCATGCCGGCGAATCAAGGAACACGAACAGGTAAACCAGGCTACCCGCCATGAAAACCAGCGCAACGACTTTCGCGGCCATGGGAATCACACGATGCTCACGCCACTGCTGCAACGGCGGTCCGAACAGAGCATGAGAATACAGCCAGTCGTGAAATCGCTGTGAACTGCGGGCAAAACACCACAACGCCAGCAACATCAGCGGCGTGGTGGGCAACACCGGCACGAAGGCGCCGATAAATCCAAGACTGAAAAACAGCCAACCCAGACCGAAAAAGACTGCACGCATCGGCTCAATTCACCGAGTTCGGGGCAAGTTCGCCGCCGCCGGGGTACTGTGAAACTGGTGGACTGTTCGGAACTTTTGTTAGCTCGACCATGTAATTCCTCGACTGGCTTAACAATGTTTGATTTG
Source organism: Gammaproteobacteria bacterium (assembly GCA_021772915.1). GTDB lineage: Bacteria > Pseudomonadota > Gammaproteobacteria > Xanthomonadales > SZUA-36 > SZUA-36. Next base: position 66,610 of record JAJFLB010000054.1, read on the forward strand.
CGAAGTGTACAACAGCAGCGGCCAGCGATTCACTGCGCATGAATACTAGTGGGCATGAATGCCGGAGACCCTATCGTGTCGTACCGGAGGGCGTAATTTGTCAACTATTCTGATGGGTTTCTCAGAGCCGGCCCAGCTTTTGCGTGGTGATACCGCGTCCGAATCCATGTGGCTACCTAAGCTTATATCTCTGAATCTTTCCGGTTGCGGTTTTTGGCAGCTCGGCCACAAACTCGACCCAACGCGGTCGTTTGTAGGCCGACAACTGGTCACGTACCAAATCAATCAACTTGGCTTCCAACTCAGAGGAAGGTTTTGCAGCCTCGGCAAGTACCACAAAGGCCTTGGGTTTAATCAACTGGTCGTTGTCCGCGGCGCCAACCACGGCCACCTCATCGACCGCAGTGTGACCCAGTAACACGTTCTCCACCTGCATGGGAGAGACATAGATGCCACCGACCTTGATTAAGTCATCAGAACGGCCGCAGTAGACGTAGTATCCGTCCGCATCCACGGTGTATTTATCCCCGGTCCTGGTCCAGCGGCCCAGGAAGGTCTCGGCGGTTTTATCAGCCTGGTTCCAGTAACCCAGCGCACTGGAGGGTCCGCTGACTTGTAACTCTCCGATTTCTCCAACCGCTACCGGAAGACCATTGTCGTCAAGCAGACGTAGCTCATACCCCGCCAGGGGTTTACCTGATGTACCCGGTCGTATATCACCTGCTCGATTGCTCATATACATGTGCAACATCTCAGTCGAGCCAATGGCGTCCAGAATTTCAAGACCAAGTGCTTCCTGCCACTGCATCAATACCGCCTCGGGCAGGGCCTCGCCCGCAGAAACGCAGGCACGAATGCGTAGCTTCTCAGGGTCAGGAAGACTATCCGTATTGAGCATCATGGAATAAAGGGTGGGGACTGAGAAAAACAGGGTTGGGCAGTATCTATTGAGGATTTCTGCAACCGCTTCCGGGGTGGGCCGGTCATCCAACAGAACCACCGTGGCACCAGCCGCCAACGGAAACGTTAACGCGTTGCCAAGCCCGTACGCGAAAAACAACTTTGGTGCAGAAAAAATCAGGTCATTTTCTCTAACCCCGAGAATTTCAGCGGCGAAATGATCAGCGGTGGCCCGCATATCGGTCTGTGTATGGATGACACCCTTGGGTCGTCCTGTAGTACCCGATGTATAGAGCCAGAAAGCGGCGTCACCAGTCCGGGTCGGAGCGGTGTCGAAGCTGTCTCCCATGGCGGACATGGCAGTGGCCAGACACTCACAGCCCGGTATTACTTCGTTACCCGAAACCAGTACTTTTTGCAGCGCAGCGTGGCTCTCGAGTTGGGGTTCAAAAACCACACGAAGCTCTTCTGAAAACACCAGCATGACCGCCCGGCTATCCGCCAGCATATAGTTATAGTCGTCAACCGTCAGCAGCGTATTGACCGGAACGGGCACCGCACCCGCTTTGATTGCGCCCAGATAACAGGTATGGAAATCGACGGTATCGTGCAGACACAGTAAAACACGCTCGCCCATGCCGATACCGTGTTTTTTCACCAGGTTGGCAAACCGGTTAACGAGCCGGTTCAACTCCGCGTAGTTATGGGATCCATCGCGATCGATTACCGCAATTTTGTCACCGCGACCCGCCACCAGGTTGTGCTGCAACAAGTCGTCTGCAGCATTAAACGGATCACTCCCTTTTCCCCGGTCGGTGATATGGGTCTCGCTTACACCGGTACTGCCATCGGGGGTCTCATTGCCCGGTGAACTCAATGGCTCCTCCCGGCAACAGATAAAGTATCACCGCCTGTCCACCACTGACCGTTGGCCAATGGGCGCTGTCGGCCGGGTACACCACCCAGCCGGCGCCGTGACCATCAAACTGTGCACCATCCGTCTCGGGGATAATCATGTCGATCTCGCCATTCGGGTGGCGGTGGTGCGGGCCGGCCAAGTCGTCCATCAGTACGACGTCAATTGAGAAATCATGTACCTCTGGCGCGGGTTTAATGACTCTGCCAAACCTGATACCACCGTGTTCGCTACCACAGAGCCAGCCCTCGGCAATACCCTGTCGACAGCTTTCGGCCAATGACTGAAATGCTTCACCGGTTGCGGGCAGGTTCTCATTGAGATAATCCTGCAACGCATCATCAAGGGGCCGGCCGGCAATTTTTTGGGTGACAGACTGAATTTGTTGTTCGAAATCCAACTGGCTCATGGCAAGGTTTCCTCGATTTCATACATTGTTCTGGCCAGACGCATCACGCGGCTATCTTTACATATTCGAAATCACCGGGCTTACCATCAATACCAGCTTTGGGGGCCGCAATCCACGGGGCAAAATGCCCCACGCGATGTTCCGGCTTCATCAATCCACACACGAAGTCACCGTCGTCAGCCGATGGTAGCCACTCGCCACTCCTTTGGGTCCACTCATCTTCCGTTATCACATCACCCGAGGGACTTGCAAAACACTCACTGAATTCACCCACCTGGCGGTGGAACGCACGGTGCGGTAAATGCAATTCAAAGTTGATCCCCTGCTCCGAGATGATCCGGTTCCAACTGGTAACGATGTTGGCACACTCATCAATGTACACGTCCAACAAGCGTGCGTTAATGGCGCTGATCGCAGGCACATCCACCTGCTTTACCTCACCATCGACCAGTTGTGAGACCGGGTAAGTGTCGTTGTGTAACTGGTGGTCGTCGTTGATGCGTGGTTCGCCAAAGCGGCCCTTGATGCTCGCATTAAAGGAATTGGCCGCGTTGGTCGAAATCTCCGCACCAAACAGGTCCAGCGTCACCGAAAAATGGAAATTGATTTTTTTCTGAATGGTCGGCAGGTCGATAACACCATGCTTGCGTATTGTTTCGATGTCATTGACATCACTGATACCCCTCTCGCTCATAAGCTCCGATGTGCGTTGAATAACCCGCGCAACACCGGTACGCCCAACCAGCATGTGGTGGCCTTCTTCGGTCAGCATGAACCGGGTGGTACGCGCCAGCGGATCAAAACCGGAATTGGCCAGCGACTCCAGCTGCATCTTGCCGTCACGGTCCGTGAAGGTGGTGAACATGAAGAACGACAGCCAGTCCGGCGTTGCTTCGTTAAAGGCGCCAAGAATTCGTGGCCGGTCCGGATCACCTGAACGACGCTCAAGCAAGGCCTCGGCTTCTTCCCGGCCGCTGCGGCCGAAGTATTTCTGCAACAGGTAGACCATGGCCCACAGGTGCCGTCCTTCCTCGACATTGACCTGGAACAGATTTCGCATGTCATACAGGCTCGGTGCCGTGGCACCAAGGATACGCTGCTGTTCCACCGAAGCCGGCTCCGTGTCACCCTGGATCACGATCAGTCGTCGCAACATGGCCCGGTACTCACCCGGTACTTCCTGCCAGACAGGCTCGCCCTTGTGCTTGCCAAAGGCTATCTTGCGGCCTTCCTCTTTTGGCGCAAGCAGGATACCCCAGCGATATTCGGGCATTTTAACGAAGCCAAATTTTGCCCAACCATCCTTCTCCACGCTGACTGCGGTGCGCAGATAAACCTGGCAGTCCTGGAAGCCTTCCGGCCCCACTGTTTTCCACCAGTTAATGTAGTTTGGGTACCACTTCTCAAGCGCGCGCTTGAGTCGTTCGTCGGATGACAGGTCCACGTTATTTGGAATCAGTGTGTCGTAATCTACAGCACTCATATTCAAACCCTCTGCTGGTCGTATTTTGGTTGTTGGCCGGTTCCATAACTTCTCAGTGCACCGTTCTCACCCACGGCGTTGGGCCGCTGAAAAATCCAGTTTTGCCAGGCAGTCAAACGGCCAAAAATTTTGGTTTCCATGGTTTCGGGACCGGCAAAACGTAAATTGGCTTCCATACCGATCAATGCGTCCGGTGAAAAACTGGCACGCTCTTCCAGAAGCAGACGTATTTCCTCTTCCCAGTCGATATCGTCCAGCGCAAATGTAACCAGTCCGGCTTCATAAGCTGCATCGGCGTCAAGCGATTGCCCACACTGAGATCGGGCCTTGTCGAGACTTTGCACTTCACCCAGGAACCTGGTTTCCAGTCGTGTTATGTCGTTGGACATTGGCAGGATCCCGAAATTGGAAGCTGACAGTTGGATCACTGGTGCCGGGCGCTCGTCATCCTCAAATTGCCCTTCCAACATGTAGCTTCTATCCACCGCAAATAAGAGATCCGCAAGCAAGCCGACAAAGCAACTTCCGGGCTCAATCAGCGCCAGTGTGGTTCGCGAAGTGACATCAAGCCGCTTGAAGGTCCGCTTGGCGTACAACAAAACTTCACGTATCCACCAGTGCTCAGCGTGTTTCCGCAAGAATTCATCGAAAGCTGAGACCCTGTTGGACTCGCCTTCGGTCTTAAACACAAGTATGCCCAGGGTCGGCTCATTAAATCGCAGGTGCAATAGGGCATTATCCAGCGCCTTAAGCAGTGCCATTGGCCAGAACTGGTCTCCGGACTCAAGTGCTGCCGCAAGATCCGCCGGTGCCTCGCCGGCCGGTCCTTGCAAGGTCAGCTCCGCCGTTCGCAGCACGCGATTGAGTTTGACGTCCAGAAATGGGTAATGCAGCTCGTCACCGTCCACACGGCAGTCAAGCTCCGCCATCTCCTTTCCCACAACGCCTTCAGGCCGATCCGAGCTCAGTGCCATCTCGCTGGCGCGCTCGTTGACCCGCTCGGCCATTTTCGAGGTCGGCACAATCTCGTCGACCAACCGCCATTCAACCGCACGGGGACCTTTCATTCCTTCTTCAATTGTAGAGAAAACATCAGCGAGGTCGCGTCGCACTTTGCGTTTGTCCACCAGCCTTGTCAGTCCACCGGTCCCGGGGAGGACTGCCAGCAGGGGTACTTCCGGCAATGACACCGCGGCGTTACCGTCGTCCATCAGGATGATGTAGTCGGTCGCCAGGGCAAGTTCGTAACCACCACCCGCTGCCGTGCCGTTGATCGCCGCCAGATAACGTTGGCCCGAAAAGCGGGCGGCGTCTTCGATCGCATTGCGGGTTTCGTTGGTGAATTTGCAAAAGTTAACCTTGTGGCCGTGAGCGGCGCCCGCCAACATGCGGATGTTGGCACCGGCGCAAAACATTCCTGAGGTGCCGGATGTCAGTACCACGGTCTTTACTTCCGGGTGCTCAAACCGCAAACGCTGGATGGCATCATAAAGCTCGATGTCCACACCGATGTCATAAGAGTTGAGTTTCAACTCATAGCCGTCAAACATCGCGGCTGACGGATCCACAACCATCATCAATTCTGCTACCGCCCCTGAAAACGACAACTTCCAGTGTCGATAACGCTCAGGGTGGGTGCGAAAATCAATGCAGGCCGGTTTATCCTCCGCTGGAATCGACACTTGTGTATTCATAGGGATACTCAATAAAAAATGCAGTATTATGCATAAATAATAGTTTTTATGCTTATAACATGCATAATAGTATATAATTTTGGCCGCTCAAAGCAAGGATTGAATTTCAGGACCAGTGCAAGCAAAACGAAAGCCGACACAAAATGATAGCCCAGGTCTGATTGGTCTAATCGGTGAGCGGGTTCGTGGCCTGCGTGCCCTACGTGGTATGACACGCAAGTCACTGGTAATAGAATCCGCGGTTTCGGAACGGCATCTGGCGCAACTGGAGACCGGCCAGGGAAACATCTCAATTGCCCTGCTGGAGCGTGTTGCACACGCCCTTGAAACCGACCTGGCTGACCTGGTACGCGGCGGAGAACAAGAGGCCATTGAGCAAATCCTGATCAACGACCAGCTGCGTTGTCTTCCTGCGACCGAATTGAAGTCTATACGTGAGTGGTTATACACCCGCTATCCCGGCAAGACGGGGGTCCATCGGCGGATCGCCCTGATAGGATTGCGCGGGGCAGGCAAGAGTACCCTTGGTAAACGTCTGGCGCAGGACCGCAATGTATCCTTTGTTCGGTTGGTTGCAGAGGTTGAGAGGCTGGCCGGGATGAGCGCATCGGTAATTTTCGAGCTGTCTGGCCAGCCGGGCTACCGACGGCTGGAAGAAAGGGCATTGACCGAAACACTTTCCAGCCACCAGGAGTGTGTGATCGAGGCGGGTGGAAGCATCGTCACACAGCCCGATTTGTTCAACCTGTTGCTCACCAGTTGCACGGTGGTCTGGGTGCAGGCATTGCCCGAGCAACACATGCAACGGGTAGTTGATCAGGGTGATATGCGACCGATGGCAGGCAATGACGACGCCATGTCCGACCTGAGACGAATTCTTGAAGAACGTGAGCCCTATTACACCAAAGCGCATTACACCCTTGACACCTCGGCTCGAAGTGTTGCTGAATGTGCCGCTGAGCTTGCAAGTATCACCCAGTTCGACGGACTCGAATCCCATGATCAAAGCACAACATGAAACAGAGCACTAGGGAGCCTCTGAACAAGTATACGATGCCTCTGCGTGACCTGAAGCGCGCATGTGCAAGGCGCAGACCGAAGGCCAAGGCTGGTTGCCTTGGCGAGGGCTGCAACGCTGCAAATGTGTGCTTCAGGTCACGCCCTACGG
>JAJFLB010000055.1 GCA_021772915.1 Gammaproteobacteria bacterium
AGCTACACCCGCAGCCGCACAGAGAAATAGCAAGGACAAGGAAGAACGCAAGACCAGACAAACGGTGGCCATGAGTCAGCAGGTGTATGAAAAGCTGATGGAAATCCAGGAGCTGGTTGAAGCTGAGGACTTTGTAGCATCTCAGGAAAAAATCAACGCAATCCAGCGAGGCAAAAAGAAGCTGTCACCCTATGAAGCCGCCCAGATCTGGAACCTGTCCGGCTATGCTTACTACGTGCAGGAACGTTATCCAGAGGCGATACGTTCCTACGAGCAGGTCTTGCAACAGCCCGAGCTACCCGAAGCCTTGCAACAAACTGCGCTCAAAACTCTCGCGCAACTGCACTTCACCGTCGAGAACTACAAGCTGGCGCTGGACACCATCAAACGCTTAATCGCCATCGTCCCCGAACCTGCTGCGGATGTGTTCACCTTGTTGGGTTCGGCATATTACCAGATGCAGCAATATGAGAAGGCCATAACCCCACTCAAGACTGCAATTGATATGTTCCGTGAACAGGGAAAGGTACCCCGAGAGAATTGGCTATTGCTGTTGCGTGTGTGCTACTGGGAACTCAAAGACTTTCCCAGTATGCTGCTCGTACTTGAAGAACTGATCCATGCCTACCCCAAGGATACTTATATCCTGACGCTTGCCGGTGTACACAGCGAGCTGGGCGATACCAAGAAACAACTTTCACTCACCGAGTCACTTTACGAAAAAGGTTATATCGACGGTAAATCACACGCCGTAAATCTGGCAAATCTGTATTTGCTACATGGTCTCCCTTACAAAGCAGCACGAGTACTCGAAAAGGAAATCGCCTCCAAGGCTGTGGATTCCAATGTCAGAAATTTGCGTCTGTTGTCACAGGCCTGGTATTCAGCCAGGGAAGACCTGAAAGCCATTCCGCCGCTTAGCCAGGCCGCCGAGGCAGGTGAAGAAGGTGAGTTGTATATCCGTTTGGCGCAGTCCTATATCAACCTTGAAAAATGGGCCGAAGCCGCTGTAGCAGCCAGGAGGGGTCTGGCTATGGGCGACCTCAAACGTGAGGACAATGCCAACATCATGTACGGCATGGCATTGTTCAACCAGAAAAAACTGGAACAGGCAAGACGTGTTTTTGTGGCGGCGCGTAAAGACAAGCGCAGCCAACGTGCCGCCGGGCAGTGGATCAAGTATGTCGACAGTGAAATTCGCCGTCGTGACACACTGGAACAGAAATTGCCAGACATGAAACCGCGGGAAATTGACAACATCCTGAAAGCCAATTCGGATTAGGTTCCCGACGAGCAAACTCGTCGGTCCTACAAAGCATCATTACCCTCAGGTCAATTGTTTTTTTCCAGAGCCTGAAGCAGGTTGGCTTGTTAGGTGGGAGATTTAAGGACTTCTGACACACTCAACTAATTAACCTAAATGATATGATTTCACTCAACATTCACCGTTAGTTTGATCGGAGAAATGAAAATGAACCGATTCGTCCTGCTCTTACTTGTTGTGTCCACCACGAGTCTCGCAGACGACCCCTTTGCCTGTGTCGATCCGGAATTTACCGACGCGTTTTTGAGAGGCTGGTCTACCGGCCCGATTACGTACTCAACGTCTATTCCTGATAATTTTCCGGACCTGAGTGTTCCAGATCGTTTTACGCTGGTAGGAAGCCGGGTCGCGGCTTCATCTTCATCCGTGGTCTACAAAACGGACGTTGGTGCGCAAGCTGCTCTAGCGAGCGCAATTAGCACAATGACTGATGCCGGTTGGACGAAAAAAGAGGAACATCGAATGTCGAGCGGAGGCTTTCAAACCACGGTGATGCCAAAGAGGGCACTTCTCTGCCGGGATCAAAATGATAACACTCGTGCTTTGATGGCTATGGCCCACAGTGGGCCTGGTCAATCGTATGTGTCGTTTCAGTTGCATAGTCAAGCACAGTTGCAGAGTTGCAGCGAATCTGCCGCGCTGTCAAGTCTACGGATGCAATACGAATCGCTAAACGGGCACATTCCAACACTAATGCTTCCCGAAGATGCAAAGTCATCCAACAATCATGGTGGCAGCAGTGGCGATGAAGCCAATTCTCGTGTGGACGTTCTGACGAGCATGAGTCGTGAAGGTCTGCTCAGCTTTCTGGGTGACCAAATCCAGGACCAGAATTGGGCGTTCGATACCAATTGGTCAGGAGAATTGTCGGCTGGTTCCTCGTGGACACTGGATACGCCTGACGATGGGAAGCTGATAGGGACACTTCAAATACTTGGACCCTCTGTCGGTGCGGTGCGTGTACGGTTTAGTGTTTTCCCGGCGGAGCCCAAGATTGGTGGTCCTCAAAGTAACATGACGATAATGCGGCCTTAGCCAGGAAGCTGCAATCGAGTTTAATGAAATCTGAAATTCAAGATTGCGTATGTTGCATCACCTTTTCCACATAATATGTAGCTATGTACTGTAAGGTGAATTATGCAACGTGTTGCCTGATTCTGACTCTGTGCCTTTCCGGACCCCCAACTTCCGGGTATTTGTCTACCCATCCAGAATTTGAATCCCTGCATGAAGGCTCGCCGAATGCTATACAGCTAACGTGGTACGTCTCTTGGAAGCCAGTTGTTCACTTGCGGATTACTGAGAAATTCAATCATGCGTTGACTGAATATTCAGTCTCAAAGGAAACAGTCAAGCCACTACGCAGTAGGCGAATTAGTTTGAGTGACTGGAATAGGATTAAGGCACTGGTGGATGCGACGGATTTTTGGGACGGCTACGGTCACTGTGCCGAACTTGCCTTTAAGGAAAACCGAGATTACGTAGAAAAAGACGATAAATGCATTGCAGTAAGAGTGGTGGATGGTGCATCAATTACATTCCAGGCAAAGAAAGGCAAAAGCATTCTAGGCACCAAACAGCGATCAACTGCTATTGGGTACAAAGAACTGACGAGTATGGCAAAAGAAATATTGAAAATTGGCGAAATCAAGTATTGGTAGAAGGAGTGCAAAGTCAGTGCATAACACTTCATTACACACGGACGCCAGCAAGACTGGTGCCGGTTAATTCAAACGTTATATTTAACGGGATACTGATTTGAGCCCACCAGCATTTTTGCCACCTCAGGTTCGACCCAGTAAGCGCTGTGCTCGATGTGGGCTTTGGTACCCAAAAAAGGAACAACCGTGTACACATTGTGAAGGTTTGAGTGATGTCGAAGTTGCATTACTCAAAGAAAAGTATGAAAAGAGGCACGAGGGTAACTCAAACCTGGGGCGGTGGTTTTTACTATTTGCCGTTGTTTTTGCGATCCTGCTTCTGGTGGTATTCGCCCGTGGCATATAGATATATAACAAGGTGTTTAAGTGCGTTCCGCCAGCGATCTGCCTCCACCCGATGCAGCTTCGCTACTCCGCGGGTTCTGCCCCGTTCTCACGGACGTTCAGTTAAGAGCAGTCTGATCGGACATCTTTAGCTTATGTCTTTTTCTCTGATTGTAAAACACTTCGATGTAATCGCAGAAATCTGCCCTGGCTTCTGCCCGGGTAATGTATCGGCGGCGGTTAACTCGCTCGCGCTTCAACAAGCCAAAAAAGCTTTCCGTCGCAGCATTGTCATGGCAGCTTCCAACGGCACTCATGCTGCAAATGATGTTGTGATCACCTAAAAAATATTGGTATTCATGGCTCGTGTATTGGGAGCCACGATCAGAGTGCAGAAAGACAAGATGGCTGTTTAATTAACCAGCGTCGTCATCGCCGGTGTCCGTGTTTAATGATTCGCTAGGTATCTTTATCACAACCGACCCAGCGATGAAATCATGAATTGCCCTACGCTTGTTGTTAAACAACATGGTTACCAATTCCAGCACCATCCAGCCATATAGAATATCCGTTGTAGCAATGGCAACTGGGCTCTTGACCAATTCCTCGTTAGTTACTCCAGCAAAAGCCACTTGATACGCTACATAGAAACTAAAAGGCAAGGTTAGAATCAGAACGGTATCTCTTAACGCTGCCTGTTTGTAACTGAGTTCGGTTTCACTGACGTCCAATACAATTACCTCTGTGGCCATTTTGCCGAAGGTTTGTCCAAACGTGCCGTGCATTGCAACGCTGTATGCAATTCCGATGGAAGACATAACAACCATCCACAAAAACAAAGGTAATTCCGAAACCCCGGAAGAAACGACCCATCTATCGACAAAAACAAGTGGCAAGAAAATTAGACCATCGACGAAAAGAGCAAAAAATCGACGCCAAAATGTTTGATATTTTTCCTGGATCATCACTCTGTAAACCTAACGTTTTAGTTAAGCGGCGTTGCGGAGCAACGTCCGCTGGAGCCAGCTTGCTGGCGGAACGTACTTTAACGAATTGTTAGCTTGACGTGACAACTGAGCTTTTACTCTAGGAATCTCTTAACAATTGGCAACGAAACAAGAACCAAAATACCGTAGATCGCATAGTAAGAATAAATTCCCAGACTAAAATTCACTGGTCCCAATTGAATCAGTAGATATATTCCCAACATACCAACAAAAATAAAAATAATGGCAGCTAACACTACAGATGCCACCATGATTTCAATCCAATTGCATATTTCTTTGATCACTTTATGTGAGCCCAACTACATTTATGTGGAAAACAGTGATGTAACACACCAAATTGCGGTTTTTGTGGCTTTCATATCCAAATTTCTCCCTTCTTACCTACAGGCTAGCGTGAGGTTAACGCCAGAACAAACGGGCACCTCTTCCGTGTAAACATCCTATTTGACCACAAAGGGGCAAGTTTTTCTCACACTATCTGCAAATCAAACTGGCGGAACTTACTACCTTCAAACCCCTTGTTTTGTCCAACTACCATTGACGGTGAACAGTAGTGAAACTGAAGGGCTGGACCCAGTCGAAAATGGTAACATTGATCTGCGCCATGGGAGGGGAGGTCACAATGCTTGAGTACATCAGAACCGTTAGAGGCGAGGAACCCAAGAAGCACGAAGTGTATCGACCGGGAAAATCCCGCAAAGCAAGTAACGAACGACATTGTTCACACAACAGATTTGTTTCCCACCATTGCCAAATGGGTAGGCGGCGATATCCCGAAAGATCGCACACCGGATGGTATTGACCAACAGGTAAGATGCCAGGCGTTGATCAGGCCACGCGGTCAAAAAACTGCAGGTCCATTTCCCCGGCAACACAGTCCAGGATAGGCGGCACCATGCGCTGATGGTAATCGGCTTGCTGGTGGAGCTCGAAGGCCTGCTGGTCGCTGAAACGGGCATAGACGACGTAGACACCGGGTTTGTCCATATGCCGGATGACGTCATACACGATCAGACCGGGTTCGTTGGCGTGGGAAATTTCCGACAGCTCGGTTTGCAAACGCTCGAATTCCGCCTCCTTGCCGGCGCAAACGTTGAGTGTCGCAATAAATACAACCATTTATTCCTCCTTCATGGATCTCACACCGCAGACTAGCTGGGCATGGTAGATTGATCGTTACATAACACCAGGCTTCGGGTGAGTGAAGGGTAACGGGTAGCTGCAGACGGGACCGTAATCCGTAGGGAACGGATTTCGAGCGCACATGGACGTCTTGAGCGTGTCCCGTCTGCAGCTACCCGTTACCCCCACCCTCCCAAATCATACTGCTGGAATTCATCCTAGAATCCGAGTTCTTCGTTAAGCTGATCCTGCAGGCGGAATTTCTGGATCTTGGTCGACGAGATCGGCCATTCCTCCACGAAACGCACATAACGCGGTATCTTGAATCCCGCGATATTGCCCTTGCAAAACCCAATCAACTCTTCTTCACTGGTCTGCTGGCCCGGTTCGAGTTCAATAAAGGCTGCGGGTACTTCAATCAGCCGCGGATGAGGGATACCGACAACCTGCGCCAGCTTGACCGCATCGTGTTGCTGCAGATAGGTTTCGATCTCAACAGCCGCCACATTTTCGCCACCCACTTTAAGCATATCGCGGAGACGGCCATGAAACATCAACTGGCCATCGGGGTCGATCGAAATCAGGTCTCCGGAATGGAACCAGCCTTCGTTATCCAGTGCTTCGGCGGTTTTTTCCGGTGCTTTATAATACTCGGTGAAAGTACTGTAACCACGTATCCACGCCTCACCCTTTTCCCCGGCGGCAACCTCCTCACCGGTCTCCGGATGCATGGCTTTAACTTCCATACCCGACAACGGCGTACCCAACCGTGTAAAACGTTGTTTCTCGGTAGCGTCCAGACGGGAGGTGGATACCGTTCCGGCGGTCTCGGTCATACCGAAGGTGCCGACAAATACTGCGTTGGGTAAGGCCTTTTTCATCTTGTCACCGATTTCCGGTGGCTGCACGGCAAAGTTGGCGTTCATCATCTTGACGGCACTGAGATCCGTGGTTTCAAAATCCGGGTGATCGACAATGTCCGACATAATGGTCCAGAAACAGGGATAGGTCGCAGTAACCTTCTCTTCCTCCATCATTTTCAGGGCTTCACCCGCCTGGAAGTAATTGGTTGTGACGTAGGTGCCGCCCTGGGCGAATATGGCGGCCAGTGGCAGGATGGCAGCGATGTGGAACATTGGCAACGGTGACCAGAAACTGTCCTTTGCCGTCAATTCGTAACGCTCCGCCAAGGCCGCACCGTTGCGCACGATGGCCTCGTGCGAAATCATGCAGCCCTTCGGGTTGGCGGTGGTGCCCGAAGTGTAAAGAATCAGTGCGGTGCTGCCGAGACTGACCTGCAAACGCTTGAGGTGCAGCTTATCCAGATCACCGTCCTCACCCAAAGCGGTGAATTGCTCCTGATCCAGTATGCCCGGTGCTGAGGACTCCCCGAATAACACGATATTCCTCAATAGAGGTGCTTGTTCCAATTGCAGTGCTTGAGCATTGCCCGTTGCGAGCCCCGGCAAGGCTTTGTTGAGTCGTTCAACGAAATTCACCGCATCTGCAATTTTATCGGTGGTCAGTAATACACACAGATCTGCATTCTCGATGATATAAGCCAATTCAGGCGGTTGGTAGCGGGCATTAACAGGTACGCTGACCGCACCCAGCAAGGCCGTGGCAAACATCGTGATGATAAAGTCCATACCCGTGGGTAATAACAGGCCAACATGATCACCGCTGCCCACACCGAGAGCCTGCAAACTCAGGGCACGTTGGATGGCCTGATCACGCAATTGGGCAAAAGTCAGCCGTCGGTAGGGAAGTACCACTGCCATGGTGTCCGGCTGCGCATCGGCTGCGATCAATAACAAATCACCCAGCGAGGTTGCCTGGACCCTGATGGATCCCAGCTCAGAATTCAGATCGTTCATGATTCAGTCCAGTGGGTCCAGGAATTCCCGGACATAGGTGCCGTCAATACATTCGATCAAGCCGGGTGCCAGTTCATGGAAATGAGGTGTGTTTTGGTGTGCTTCTTCAGCTGCTTCGGAAGCGAATTGTTCATACACCGCGTAACCCATGGGTTCATCCCTGAGTTTAAAAAACTGGTAATTAAGGGTTTCAGGTTCAAGTGCTTTGACTTTCTCGGTCAGAACCTTGGCAATGCGGACGAATTCTTCTTCCTTGCCCTGTTTAATCTTCATACGTGCCAGAAATGTCATCATGTTCCGCTCTCCTGCTTGCCTGACTTGGCATGTTTTGAATTAGTTTCAATTATTTTATAGTATAAACCATCCGAAGAATATCCTGACAACTTTAGAGCGTAGAATACTGTAATGACAGGTCTCTCTTTTATCGCCGTCGCCACAACGAACGAGATTGCTGAAAAAGCCCCCTCGTGTTTCATGGTGGAAGGCACGGCAGTGGTCGTGTGCCGACTCAAAGATGAGTACTTTGCCTTCGAAAACCGCTGCTCACACGCGCTATCGACCTTTGATAATGGCCGCTTGCGTGGTTACCGCCTGATTTGCCCACTGCATGGTGCGGCTTTTGATATCAGGGATGGTTCCGCCCTCGGCCCACCCGCGAAACGACCCCTACGTTCACTCCCGCTGCGTATCGCCGGCAACATGATCGAAATTGACATTTCCGCTAGTGAGCTTTCAGCCACAAAACCCTAATGACAGCGAATTCATGTACCCATGCATGTTAGGGGAACCCATCGATTTACCCGATGATACAATCGGACGCTTGCGCCTGTTCGTTTGTCACTGGATTGAATACTGGAGGAGACCGAAATGACCGATACCATTTTACCCAGGGTAGCCCGTAAAGATATGTCTGAAGATATTGGCATGGCCTGGGATGCCCTGCATGAGCTCTCAGGTGACGCCACATTTGTGGAAGTGTTTGCCAAGGCTCCGGAGGTGCTGAATTTCGCCATGGTGGATTTCTACCAGAAACTGTTTTTCGAAGGCCGTGTCCATGAACGCTACAAGCAACTGGCCAGGCTGCGACTGAGTATGAATCACGGCTGCAGAACCTGTAACCTGCAGAACGTGAAAGGCGTGGCGGGAGTTGGTTATTCACAGCAACAGATAGATGATTTGTGGCAGGGTGATTATTCCTCGTTTGACGAAGACGAACAGGCCGTTGTAGAACTGGCGGACGAAATAGCCCTGAACAACCGGGAGGGAGAATACACCCAGCCATTGCACGAGAAACTGAAGCGTCATTTCAGTGACGAGGACATCCTCGAACTCGCCATGTGCCTCGGTGTCATCGTCGGATTGGTCAAGTTGTCCTTTACGCTGGGACTGGTGCAGAAGGAAAGCTATTGTGAGTTTGGAACCAAGGCAGCAGCCTGACCGATGAGGAGATCCGTATTGTGTCAAAGAATGTAGTAGAGAGCTGGCAAATCGACCCGAACGCCGGACCGGACAACCTGGAAGCGAAGCAACCGTTTATCGACAACGGATTGGATATTTACGACCCAGGGCGCTACTACGACCCCGAATTCATGGCCGCGGAATGGGACCGCGTGTGGACCCGCAGCTGGCTGATCGCCGCTATTGAGTCTGATCTGCCGGAACCGGGTGACTACTCCGTTTTCAGGATTGGCCGTGAAAGCATCCTCGTTGTACGTCAGCAGAACGGCTCCGTAAAAGCCATGTACAACGTCTGCGCCCATCGCGGTAATCAGATGGTGCAGAATGACCGGGGTAGCGTGATGCAATTCACCTGTGCCTTCCACTCGTGGCAATACGGGCTCGACGGTCGCTGCACCCGGATCAGCGATAAGGAAACCTTCAACCCCGAACTGGTACGGCAAGAACCGGTGCTCAAGCCGGTACACTGCGAAACCCTCGCCGGTCTGGTTTTTATCAACCTCGATGACAACCCACCACCGTTAATGGACCGCTTTGGTTTGCCCGAGGGCTATCTCGAAAATTATGAGCTGGACAAGATGCATTGCGTCCGGCACGTGATCAGCGAGTGGCACGCCAATTGGAAAACCGGTGTTGACGCATTTTATGAGACCTATCATCTACATGCCGTGCACCCCGAAACACAGGATGTAATGGACGACATGGGTGTGCAACTTGACCTGTACCCGCATGGTGGCAGCCGCATGCTCGTTCCCATCGGTGTCAAGACCAAGCGCCAGGCTGAACAGGACGCTTTGAACCCGAGTCTGCAATACATGATGGCCGAGGCCGGCATGGATGTGGAGTCGTTCGAAGGCTCGGCCCGCGACGTCCGGCCGGCTATCGCACAGGCCAAGCGCGAGCGTGCCAAACGACTGGGCCTCGGCTATGAACGCTTCACACAGGGACAACTGACCGACAGCTGGGCAACCGGCGTCTTCCCCAACACACAAATCGGTTTACACCCGGAAGGTGCATTCCTGATGCGCTTCATGCCGCATCCGATTGACCCGGAAAAATTCTATTACGACACCATGACCCTGGTCCGGCCGGTAGACGACCCGGATTACTCGGTACCCGGCTGGATGGGGTTGCCGGAGGGTACCGACACCTCCGGCGAAACCCGACCGGATACCGAGTATGTACCGAGTGGTGAAGCGCCCAACCTTGGACTGGTGCTGGACCAGGATTCCGAGTTATTGCCGGTGGTGCAACGTGGCATTCGTTCAAAGGGCTTTGACGGCGCCATCTGGGGTGAGCAGGAACAAAGACTCAGGCACTTTCACAAGGAATTAAACCGTTACCTGGATGGTAAAAAATAGCCCGGAACGAAAAGGCCGGCGCTGAGCGCCGGCCTTTGTATTTGGAACGGGCCGGAACGCCGGCCCGAAACAACTCCTAGAAATCGAACCTGGTGCCAAACTCGACCCCATAATACCGGGGCTGGCCATAGGAGGACATCACCCAAACACCGGACACATCCAGTGAGCCGGTCCGGTAACGATCGTCGGTTAAATTGCTACCCAGCACCTTGAAATAATAATTATCCTCGGAGTCCCGATAGGTAATGCTGGCGTCGAGTAGTTCCCGGGACTGCAGTATGGTATTGAAACTGGAACCCAAATCGGAATAACTCGAAACCGATTCATCTTCATAGGAAAAACGCAGGCTCCATTCGAGGTTGCCGCCATTACCGAGAGACTGCAGATAGGTTCCGGTGACGCTGCCCATCCATTCCGGCGCCCGGGTGACCGGGTTTTCGCTGAGATCGACATCGATCGTACCGTCAAAATTGGTGTCTGCCTCAAAGCTATCGTACTTGGCGTCCATATAGGCCAGGTTGTAACGCAGTGTAAATGCATCACTCATCGCCCACACGCCCTCAATATCCACACCCTTGACCGTCATTTCAGCCGCATTAAAAAACAGGGTTTCCTGCCCGCTCGGGAAGGAGGCGTTGAGGGTCCTTTGCGCATCAGAGTATTCGACATAGTACGCATTCACAGAAATCGTCGCCGCCCCATCGGCAAAGGTTGACTTGATGCCGCCTTCGAAAGAGTCTGCGATTTCGGGAAACACGGGTTCAAGACCCCCGGCCGGAATCGGGTTGAGGACGGTGCCCGTCTGGTCATTGTAGCCACCACTCTTAAAGCCTCTTGAATAGCCGAAAAAGCCGAACAGGTCGTCTGAAATATCGTAATCGAAGATCAGGCGGTAAGTCGGTTCGCTCCAGCTATCCGAGTGGCGCTGAACGCCTTGCGGGAAGCGCTCGAAATCTGCACCCTCGATGACCTCGTCGATTACGTCGAGAACCAGGTTGGCCCCGATGGTCGGGCCACGTGCCCGTCCTGCCCAGAACTTTTTCTCGTCGGAAAAACGAATACCTGCGGTAACACGGAAGCGGTCACTGACCTCGAACGTCCCATCGGCATACAGGGCTCTGGCCTCGGCGTCCTGCCCGTTACACAGTAGCAAGGGAAGGTTGTTGAATGTTCCCGGTGGTGTGCCCAACCCAAACCCGTCAAGCATTCCGACGATTTGCATAACGCAGAAATCGGTCTTGTCTTTCTGATAATAGGCACCAGCCACCCAGTTGAATGCGGAATCTGAGTTGGACGCCAGACGTATCTCGACCTGCGTGGTGTCACGGTCGTCGTCACGGGTCGCATCGAACAGTGAAATCGGCCCTGCGTTGCCGCCGTAGGAACTGGGCAGCCGGGAGATCTGCTTACGATTGCCGGCGTTGAAGTACAACGTGAGGTCATCATTGATCGCGTGGTCAGCATTGAGGTAGACGCCATCGACATCCACTATGTGGCCACCTGGGATATCGACCAGGAACTCATTACGCAGCGAGCTGCCGGCCTGGTCAAGTGGGTCCCCACTGGGGTCGTGACCGGGCAGGCCCCAAAAGGTGGCGAAGTAGACTCCTGCCACCGAGTCGGACACGATCGGCGGACTATCACCCCGGTCCCGAATTATTTCATACTGAAAAGTCAGGTTGGTATCTTCGTTGGGACTCCAGAGTAACTTGGCTCGACCGCTGAAAACATCATTTCCACCCAGATCTCTGCCATCGCCTACTCCGGATTCACCGTCGTTGTCGAGACCACCAGTGATTGGGCCATAGGTAGCGCCATTCTTATAGTATCCATCGGATTTCAGGTACAGGGCGGCAAACCGAAAGGCCACGGTGTCACTACCGAAATTGAACGCCACATTGCCTTTGCGGGTGTCAAAATCGCCAAACGAGGCACGAAAGTCAACGCTGTTCTCCCCCAGCACCGGTTGCTTGGTGCGCACATTGATCACACCACCCGTCGTGTTCTTGCCGAATAGCGTGCCTTGCGGGCCACGCAAAACCTCGACCGATTCGATATCAAACATTTCAAGGTTGGCGGTCTGCAATACGGGCACCACGAATTCGTCCAGAGTCACACCCACCGGTGATTCCTTGTAGATGATGATGGATGTCTCCGTCGTACCGCGCATGGAGAACTGGGCCGAGTTGAACCCGGATACGGACCCATTAGAAAGACCCGGAATTGAAACCGCCACGTCATTCAGATCACGTATCGCGAATTTTTCTGTCTCTTCTCCGGATATCGCCGTAATGGCAAGCGGCGTTGTCATGATGTCGGACTCACCCCGGCGTGTTGCCGTAACCATGACTTCTTCAAGCGCATTGTTACCCGTAGCGTCTGACGTGTCCTGTGCGATTGCAACCGTGCTTAATAGCACCGCTGCAAGCAGAAAAATACCATTATAAATTCTGTAAACCTTCATGATTCCTCTCGCTTTTGACTGTGTTTGTACCTTATTAACTGCAGGTGAAAACCCAAACCTAATGCCTGGATTTCTGATGATGTACCCCGATCATCTATCTCGAATTTAAACTTGATTCAAAAAAAATGTCAAGCCGCCCCGTTCAATGTACCTGTCGGTGATCACCGTTAACGATCTGCAACGGCACTTCAATCGACAGCGGAATGTATATGGAATGTTCCGACAGCGAGGTACAATATGGTGAGGTGTTCTCAGCCCTAAAATTGACCACGAAGGCCTGAATGCTGCTTTGCTGTTGGTGAAAAAATCGTACTACCCAATCAGGAGTCTCAAATCATGTTCGACAAGTCTGTTCGTAACGTTTGCAACATTTTTCCGGTTATCTTGCTGGGCTTGTTGATTTGGCCCTTATTTGCCAATGCGCTGGACAGCGCGGACACCCAAGCACTCGAAGGTCTCAAGTGGCGACTGGTCGGTCCTTATCGTGGCGGCCGTGTGACCACGGTGGCGGGTGTTCCTGACCAGCCTTTGCTGTATTACATGGGTGCCACCGGCGGCGGCGTGTGGAAGACTGAAAATGCGGGTACGACCTGGGAAAATCTTTCCGATGATTTCTTCAAGGTCGGGACCATCGGTGCGGTCGCAGTTGCCGAGTCAGACCCCAACGTACTGTACGTGGGTACGGGCGAAGCACCGATACGTGGTGTAACAACAAGCCAGGGCGACGGCATGTGGAAATCAACCGATGCGGGCAAAACATGGACACATGTCGGTCTGAAAAATGCCGGCCAGATCGCACAAATAGAAATTCACCCCACCAACCCCGACATCGCCTGGGCCGCCGTGCAGGGACAAATTTGGGCACCGAATGAAGAACGTGGTGTGTTTCGCACCACCGATGGCGGCAAGAGCTGGCAACATGTCTTGAAAATCAGCCCCAACACCGGTGCGACGGACATCAGTCTGGACCCGACCAACCCACGTATCCTTTACGCGGCGCTTTGGAACCACGGTCGTAAGCCCTGGTTCATCCACTCCGGTGGTACCGACGGTGGTATCTATAAGTCCAGCGACGGTGGAGACAACTGGAATAAACTCACCGGTGGTCTGCCAGAGATGATTGGCAAAATCGGTGTGGACGTATCCGCCAGCAATCCAGACAGGATTTACGCCATTATTGAGGCCGAACCCGGGAAGGGTGGTTTGTGGCGCAGCGACGATGCTGGTGAAACCTGGTCGTTGATCAACGGTCACCGCGTGCTGCATTCACGCGCCTGGTATTACATCCATGTTACGGCCGATCCGGTAGACCAGGACACTGTCTACGTGATGAATGTACCCATGATGAAGTCGGTCGACGCCGGCAAGACCTGGAAAAAGATGACGACACCCCATGGTGACCATCACGATCATTGGATTAATCCCACCAACAACCTGAACATGATCAACGCCAATGACGGCGGCGCCACCGTGACCTTTGACGGCGGTGAAACCTGGTCGAGTATCATGAACCAGCCCACGGCACAGTTTTACCGGGTGACTACTGATAATCTCAATCCGTTTCGGATCTACGGCGGTCAGCAGGACAATTCAACCGTAGCGATAGCGAGCCGAAGCCTTTACGGTGGTATCGGAGTTGAGGATTACTTTGATGCAGGTGGTGGCGAAAGCGCGCACATTGCCTTCGACCCGGATGATCCTACGCTGATCTACGCCACCACGATTAACGGTACTCTGACAGAGTATGATCACTCGACCCGTCTGAAGCGCTACATCATTCCTTTCCCTGAACTCGTCTACGGCAAGGACTCCAAGGACCTGAAATACCGCACCAACTGGAACGCCCCCGTGGCGGTTTCACCGCATGACCCCGGTATCATCTATTACGGCACACAGTTGTTGCTGCGTAGCACCGACCGCGGTGTGAACTGGACCGAGATCAGCCCCGATCTAACCCGCAATGATGTGGAGAAACAGGGGCGTAACGGAGGACCATTGACACCCGAGAACGTGGGGGCCGAGTTTTACAACACCATTTTCTACATCGTTGAATCGCCCCATGAAAAGGACGTCGTCTGGGTCGGCAGTGACGACGGCCTGGTGCATGTCACGAAAGACGGCGGTGACAACTGGAGCAACGTCTCGCCCAAACATCCGGGTGAGGCCATGATCAACGCCATTGAGATCAGCCCCCATGACAAATCCACAGCCTACCTTGCAGTCACGGGCTACAAGCTCAATGACATGAAACCTTATATCTACCGGACCACGGACTATGGGAGACACTGGAAACGCATAGACAAGGGTCTGCCGCAAGACGCTTTCGTGCGCGTGGTCCGTGAAGACCCACAGCACAAGGGTCTGCTCTACGCAGGCACTGAGCTCGGTATGTTTGTATCCTTCAATGACGGCGGAGACTGGCAATCGCTGGATCTGAACCTGCCGCCGGTACCCATTACCGACCTCGCGCTGCGTCATGACAAATTGGTCGCATCGACCCAGGGTCGGGGTTTCTGGGTCCTGGATGATCTATTTGTCGTGCGCCAGTCGGCCAATGACTTCACCAGTAATTCCCTGCATGTATTTACACCGGGTACGGCCGAACTGGTCGCCAGCAGTGGCCGAGCAAAGCAATTCGAAGCCTCCAACCCAGAGCTTGGCGTACCGTTGTACTACTACCTGGATAGCAAACCCTCGGGACCGCTGAACATAGACATAGTTGATGAGGCCGGTGTCGTCGTGCGCAGTTACTCCAGTGAGGAAGGTGACTTTGAGCGCTGCAAGATCGGCAATATGGATCCCCGCCGGCCATTTGAACTTGAATACCCCGCCATCGGGAAGGGTCTGAACAAGTGGGTCTGGGACATGCAACAAAAAGGCATTGGCTGTAT
This sequence comes from Gammaproteobacteria bacterium, assembly GCA_021772915.1. Classification (GTDB taxonomy): domain Bacteria; phylum Pseudomonadota; class Gammaproteobacteria; order Xanthomonadales; family SZUA-36; genus SZUA-36. The sequence continues at coordinate 15,490 of JAJFLB010000055.1, forward strand.
TGAAAATATCACCCTGTTTGCAGGCTTCGATGGCCCAAGTGCGGCGCCCGGTAACTACAGGGCAAGGATTTCGGCCGGTGATGATGTACAAACGGTGTCTTTTTCCGTACGCATGGACGCGCGTGTCAAGGCCACCGACGAGGAAATTCAGTTCTGGTCAGCGCGACTGGCTGAGCTGAGTGGCATGCTCGATAGTGTCCTGGATAATCTGGATGACATCCGCCATTCAGAACGCCAAATCAACGGCCTGGTGGCAGCATTCCCCGACGAACAGGACCTGCAGCGCACCGCCGCCACGGCCCTGGAGCACATCACCGCCTGGGATGAAACAATCATCCAGGTCCTGCACCAGACCTACGAGGACGAAGACGCGTGGGAGACCATGCTGGCCGGGCAGATTCGTTTTCTGCTGGATGTCATCAACGAAACCGGTGCACCGGTGACTGCGGGTGCACTATTGCGTCTGGAGGACCTGAAAACCGCGTGGTCGGATCGACACACCGAACTGCAGGCCATCAAGACCCGCTATATTGATGTCATCAATGAGTGGGCACGCCAGCGGGGTGTACCGCATGTGTCGTCACCGGGGTCTTGAGCGGGTTGCACGATCCACGCTCGTGAACCTGTACAGCCGTTTGCCGGGTAGTGGCGAACGGTTTAACTTTTCAACAAAACAGGTGACTGAATTATGAATGCTCCATCCATGAAATCATTTTGGGTTGATTTTCCTCTTAATGATCATCAGTACGCCAAACTGGATTTGAAGTGGCGACGCAGACAGAACCGGTACGATGTACGTAACCCCCCTCCCCCTGATCTCAGGGTAAGGTCATTTTGCACTTTTGGCGGTGATGACTACCGGGTTGTCAGTCTTGAAATACGTGGTGATGTGGATGCTTACCACACCACGCTCGAAGTAATGGATCAATGGATTGTCGCAACACTCGGGGAGTACTGATCCAAAAATGGTCTTAAGACCTCACAAAAAAATGGCCGGTTACCCGGCCATTTTTCTTGATGTCACTGTGGTTTAGTTGAAAACGTAACGGTATTGCAAACCCCACCTGGCCGGTTCATTGATGAAACCGGTCAAGTTGTTGAAATCAATACCGCCAACGATGACTTCCTCATCGGTAATGTTTCGACCAAACACGGAAACTTCGTGCCCTCCCCAAATGTAACCTGCCCGCAGACCAAGCTCAGTCAACGACTTTCCGGTGAACTCGACCGCTTCATAGAGGAAGAAATTGACTTTATCACGGTAAGCAAGGTCACCGAAAATGTAGAACTCACCGTTTTCAGTCTGCTGGCTCCAGCGGCCCGTGAGGTTCACGATCCACTCGGGCGCCTGTGGCAGGGAATTGCCGTTGATCAATACCGAGCCCGCAACCGGTCCCGCAGGATTTAATAAAGTGCATGGCGTCAATGGCCCACCACAGGGTGTTACAGCGAGATTTGAATCATTGATCTGAGTGTCGTTATAACTAATGCCTGCAGTCAACAGGAAATTGTCACTCAACAGGGCTTCCAAATCCAGCTCAATACCCTTACCCTCAACTTCGTTTGCATTGATGACCTGATTAAAGTTGGCAGCCCCACCCACAGCAGTCAGTTGTGCATCATCCACGGTGTAAAAGAAAACATTGGCGTTGGCCCTTACCCTGCCGCCGGCGAGCGTGGCTTTGACACCCGCTTCCCAGGATATGGAAGTTTCCGAATCCGCCACTGAAACCGTATCACCAAACAACAAACGACCCTGGATACTGGGTGCTCTGAAGCCCTTGGCAACCCGGCCATAAACATTGACATCCTCATTGACCGCATGGGTCAGGCTGAGGTCCCAGCTGATTTCAGAATCATCGGCGGTCGTGGTGATCGGACCAATTGGAGGGACACCCAGGAATGCCAGCGGCGAAAGAAAACGCTCTGCGCTAAAGTCCTTACTGTCGTCTGAGTAACGGAGACCTACATTCAGTGTTGTACTGTCACTGATTTCATAATCAAGCGCCCCAAACACCGCCCAGGCCTCAGTTTGCTGTTGCTGCAGCACCTGGCCGTTGACACCGCCACCAAACAAGGAGGCGTAATTAAAGGTATCAATGGTGAGATCTTCATCAAAGTAGAAAAAACCGAACTGCCAGTCGAGCGCGCCCCAATCATTGGATGACAATCGCAATTCCTGGGTAAACTGATCGTGGTCGGGCACACCATCGGCGGATTCTGCATCAAAAGGCACCAGCCCCGGACCGCCCGAACCGATCACAAAGATCCCACCAAATCCACCATCGATATCACCCCGACTGAAAGCATCGATGGTTTCATAACCGGTAACGGACGTTAGCGTGGTTGAACCCAGATCCCATTCCAGTCTGGCCAATCCACCATAGGTTTCAACTTCCTGCACATTGGCACCGTCAATTGAGACTGCGTCCTGCTCAAAATGCGAGGCAAAATTATTACTACCCGATTCGATGATATTGGCACGGAAAAGCCGGGCCGTACCTTCAAGATCGCGCACATGGGCACTGAACAAGGCAGTGAAGCTACCGCCATTGTCGTAGGCGAATTGCACACGTCCGGCCCACTCATCAAATCCACCCAGCGCCTCTTCCTCACCGGTAAAATCATTGTCTACCCAGTCATCCCGGGACATGAAGATAAGCGAAAGCCTGGCAGACCAACTGTCACTCAGGGCACCACCAAATGCGGCTTCAGAGGTTGTGTTGGCATCGGTACCGTAAGAAAACGCAACATAGCCAGTGGTTTCCTGTGAAGGCTTGACAGAGTCAACCTTGACCAGACCGGCTGGTGTATTACGGCCAAACAATGTGCCTTGAGGTCCGCGAGGAACCTCGATACGTTCAACGTCAAATATTGGGAAACCCTTCAGCATCGGGTTTTCCTGGACCACTTCGTCGTATATCAATGACACCGGTTGCGATGCGTTGATATCAAAATCCGTGTTACCCCAGCCACGGATGTAAAAGCGCGGGAACGCGCGGCCGAATGACGACTCTATATTCAGACTGGGAATCTTGCCACGCAGAAACCGGATGTCTGCACCGGTCCCGGAAGTCAGCATGTTGAGTTTCTCGTTGCTCAATGTGGAAATGGACAGAGCCACGTCCTGTACACTTTCTTCACGCTTGGTGGCGGTCACGATAATCTCTTCGAGTATGCCGGCGGGTGCCGCCTGTTGGTCCTGGGCGTAAATGGCGGGAGAAAAAAGAGTGATGGTTGCTGTTATTGCAGCATAAAACAGTGAATATCCGGAATATATTTTGACTTTGCTAGGATTCATTTTCATTCGCCTTTGTTGCGGGTTGCGCCATGCGCAAGTATATACCAAATCCACATTTCTGGATTGAAAAACGGTAACATCTGGGGCAGCTAGAACCCTGTTCAGAACGCCGCGATCCAAGGAGACATTTTGAAGGTCGACCCCCTGTTTGATGAATGGCGCGCCTACCAGAAAATGCTGGAACATGACCATATGTACCACCGTGCACTCTTTGGGCGTCTGAAACTTGAAATTCAACAGCGTTTCTGTGACTCACTGGCCATTCTTGATCTCGGCTGTGGGGACGTGTCCCCGATACGACCCTTGCTTGAGACTCTCCCCGTCCACAGGTACTTTGGTATCGATCAGTCCGAGACGGCACTTTCCCATGCTGAAGCGAGGCTGTCGTCACTGGATATCCAATACCGACTGCATACAGGTGATTTGCACGAAACACTACAATCGGTTAATGAAGGATTTGATGTCGTCGTTGCCAGTTTTTCCCTCCACCACCTTGAAACCGCACGGGCCAAACAGCAGGTGCTGGCAGCCTGCCATCGTGTGCTGAAGCCCGCTGGAATGGTGGCAATCATCGATGTGTTCAAAACCGAGGGAGAAAGACGGGAATCCTATCTGTCCCGCTGGGTGGATTTTGCCAAGAAAAGCTATCTGTCTCTGGATCCCGAAGAAGTGGCCAGCCTGGTGGAGCATGTGCACGCCAATGACTTTCCGGAGGCCCTGTCCACCTACCAATCCATCGGTCGTGCTGCGGGTTTCGATAACTTTGCAGTGCTAATGCAAGACAAGGAAAAATTCAATCACCTGGTGACACTCACAACCGCTTAGTGGCTGGGGTTTACTCTTCCCCCGAATGTTCGTCTATTGGAACAATTACCCGTACAACATCCCCGGTGAAGTGTATTCTCTTCGCCATTTCCGGTGTCAGATGGACCGTTCCCGACTCATCCACAACCGCCACCTGGTCCAGACCCAGCGCGCGAGCCACCGCAGGCCACCCCTCCAGACCGGCCACCACCAACGCCGTTGACGCCGCATCCGCCAGCAGGCCTTTATCGGTAATCACCGTGACCGAAGCTACGTCTTGTGCCGGCCAGCCGCTGTGTGGGTCCAGGATGTGCGGATAACGTTCCTGTTCATCCTGTCGAAAACGTGCGTAGTTTCCCGACGTAAATACAGCCTCATCACCACGCACCTCCACCGTACCGATGTTGCCACCAGCGGGTCTTTTAACCGCTACCCGCCACGACCGGTCCCCGTGATGCCCCATTGCACGTAAATCGCCACCGGCATTCACAATGGCGTTGGTGATGCCCCGTTGTTGCAGGTGCCCGATTGCCAGGTCCACGGCGTAGCCCTTGGCAATGCCGCCAAAGTCCAGTTGCACCACCGGGTTGTCAGACCGGAGTTGTAAACCGTCAATATGAATGTCACGGCTCGAAGGCCGCGACTCAAGCAAGGCACTGATTTGTTTTTGAGCAGGGGGCGGACCGATAATCGGGTAGTCAGAAGTGTGGAATCCCCATAACCTGATCAACGCACCGATAGCCGGATTAAAGCGGCCACCAGTACGCTCTTCAATCCATTGTGATTGACGTACGATTGCGACGATGTCTTCGTCTGCTGTTGCGGGCTGCCCCTGGGTAAAGGCGTTGTTGATCTCCGTCAGCCGACCCGGCTCCCAGGCATGCAAGTCCCGGTGCATGGCGTGGAACAGTTGCTGGATTTCTGCAAAGACGCGATTACCCTGCTCTTCTGTGACCCCCCAGAGCTTGATCTCCACGATGGTACCGAAAACAAACAAGCTCGCGCTTTGTTCTTCATCTTGCTGACACCCGGTCAGCACCAACAAGCAGGCAACTGCAGTCAACAAAAGTTTGGACACGACCGACGACACCACGTTGGGATTTGTTCTGTGTGGGACCGACGAAGAATTCGTCGGGAACGGTTCCCGACGAGCGAGCTCGTCGGTCCTACGGGTCCTGCGAGGATGAGGTGTTCTCATTTTCTTTCTTGCATTCAGATTTATCGACACATCCGGTACAACCAGAGCAAACGGCTGCACTTTGCCCACGGCGATGGGTGAGACCAAATCCCACGAACAGCACAATCAAAAGGATCAGGGGGACTATATAGTCTTGCATTTCAATTCCTTTACAAGAGCCCGGCAAAACCCATAAACGCCAGGGACAAACTGCCGGCGATAATCAGCACCAGACCGGTGCCCTTGGCGATCCCGGGGACATCTGACAACTCAACGGTCTCACGAATCGAGGCCATGAGCACCAGCGCCAGAGTAAGACCAAGACCGGCGCCCACTGCAAAAACCAGCCCTTGCAAGAATCCGTAGCCCCGATTGGTCTGAAAGATTGCCAGGCCAAAAATGGCACAGTTGGTGGTCATCAACGGCAGGAATATTCCCAATGCGCGAAACAGGGTTGGCGAGAGTTTCTTGACCACCATCTCTACTATCTGCACCAGTGATGCGACCACGATAATAAAAGAAATAATACGCAAGTAGGGTGCTGATTCGAGAATAAAGGCATTGAGCACCCAGGCGCTCAGGGAGGTCAGTACCAGCACGAAAATGTTGGCCAACCCCATCCGCAGTGCCGTCTCCACCCGTGCAGAAACCCCCATAAACGGGCACAACCCCAGGAACATGGCGAGGGTAAAGTTGTTCACAACCATGGCGGAGAAGAAAATCGAAAAAAGTGTTTGATCACTCATACCGATTCCTCCGTTATCTCACTTTCTTTCAGCTTCGATTTCTGCCGCGCTTCAACATAACCCATGGCCAACAGGATAAACCCCAGGGTCAGAAAACCACCTGCCGGCAATACCATGATCACCCATGGTTCAAAGTTCGGACCAAATAGTGAGTATTCAAGAAAGCTGCCGGTGCCCAGGATTTCGCGGAAACCACCCATCATGACCAGAGCAATGGTAAAGCCAATACCCGTTCCCATGGCATCGAGCAAGGAACGGGAGACATTGTTCTTGGCGGAAAAAGCTTCCTGGCGTCCGAGAATCATGCAATTCACCACGATCAGGGCAATAAATGCCCCCAGCTCTTTGTGTTGTACCGGTGCATAGGCCTGTAAAAGCATGTCAGCCAGGGTCACGAAGGTCGCAATCACCAGGATATAAGACGAAATACGAACCTCCTTGGGGATAAACTGCTTGCAACTTGAAACCAGCACGCTCGAGCAACAGATCACAAAGAAGGTCGCCGCACTCATGGCGAGGGCATTTTTCACACTGTTGGTCACAGCCAACGCCGGGCACAGACCCAACATCTGGATGAGTACCGGATTCTCATCCCAGATGCCGCGAATGAAATCTTGAGAGGGACTTGTGGTTCTCACTGCTGCGCCTCCTCATCTGCCGTGTCCGCGGGTGCCGGTGGAATCCCCTGAACGACTACAGGCATCCATTCTTCCATGCCGTGGTTAATGATATCGATAATTGCCTTGGAAGAGATTGTTGCCCCGGTAATGGTATCGATCTCATTGGCAAGTCCTTTGCCCGCACCCGGCTTAACACCAACAAGTGGGGTTTGGGGGCCAGCAAAAAACTGCTCAACGAATGCCAAATCTTTATAAATCTTGTCTCCAAGACCCGGTGTTTCCTTGCTGTCCAGCACCTTCATACCGGTCAATTTTCGGCTTGTCGGATCAAAGCCGAAAATGACCTGGATAATATCCTGGAATCCGGACTCTCCGCGCGAAATTGCCACACCCCGAATCCCGCTTTCGGCGTTGTAGCCAATGTACACACGCTTATACTCGCTTTCCTTTGCATCCTCCGGCAGGGTCAGGGACAGTGACTTGTTGACCAGATAATACGTGTTATAGCGCACCGACCCCGGCAACACCTCGTAAACGGCTATGCGAAGTTGTTCTGCTTTGTATTTATCAATAATGGGCTTGGTGTGCTGGTTCACCAACACGATCAAAAGACCCGCCAGGGTGCCGGCTACTGCCAGGGTGGCAACCAGGCGGAAGGTCGAGACCTCCTTTTCAACCGGAGTCTGCCCGGATACAGAAGTTTCTGGGGTTTGATCAGTGTCGGTCACGACCCGGTCTCCTTCTTCTTTCCGCTTGTTCCGAATAAGCGTGGTTGTGTTGCACGATTAATAAAAGGAACCAAGGCGTTCATCAACAAGATGGCGTACATCATGCCTTCCGGGAGCCCACCCCAGATACGGATCACGGTGACCAGAAAACCGATACCAAAGCCAAACAACCAACAACCCAAGTTGGTAACAGGAGAAGTCACCATATCGGTTGCCATATAGATCGCGCCGAGCATTACACCACCGGCGAACAACATGAACAGGGGTGGAAATTGTGAGACGCCCAGAACATAGAAGAGACCTGAAACTACGAATATGGAAACAAAAATGCTGATCGGGATATGCCAATTCAGATGTCCCCGCAGCGCCAGGTAAAGACCACCAAGCAAAAGCAGCAGGGCCGAGGTCTCACCCAGGGACCCACCGGTCGTGCCAAAGAACAAATCCAGCAATGGCGTCACCACCGGATCGTCCTCAAATTTCAGATTACCCAGCGGGGTCGCCGAGGTTGCCGCGTCCACGACCGGACTCATAAACGGCAGCGCGAAATTGTCCCCCTGTAAGACCCACCAATTGTCCGTTTTTGCAGGCCAGGTCGTAATTGCCACTGGAAAAGCCGCCTGCAAGAAAGCGCGTCCAACCAGTGCCGGATTGAAAACGTTTTGCCCCAGACCGCCAAACACGAGCTTGCCGAAAGCCATCCCGAACGCACCACCCAAAAATGCCATCCATAACGGAAAACCCGGTGGCAGGGTCAAACCCAACAACAGGCCGGTAATCATCGCTGACCCGTCTGCCAGAGATCCGGGACGGGAGCCAAATAACCGCTCCGTCACCAGGCAACCCGCCGCGCTGGCAAGTAATACCAGGATCGCACTGGGGCCAAAGAAATAGACCGAAGCCGCCACCACCGGTACCAGACTCATGACCACCGACCACATGATCCGGACGGTAGACTCAGCCGAGCGCACATGGGGTGAAGCGGTCAGTTTTACGATGGAGTCGGTCATGCCAGCTTGGCCAGTCTGCCCAATTGGACCCGGGATGCGGCAAACAACTGGGATAGAGGAATATTGGACGGACAGACGTATGAGCAGCACCCGCACAACATGCAATCACCCAGGTTTGCATCGGCCGCCAGTTCCTCAAAACGCTCGGCCTTCGCCAGGGCCCCCATCAACTGTGGATTCAGAAAGACCGGGCAAACCTCCAGGCACTTTCCACAACGGATACAGGGCAAGATGTCCTGCCGCTTGCATTCATCCCTTGATAGAACAAGCACCCCACCCGTGGCCTTGAGAATTGGTACATCAAGATTGGCTTGGCCAAGACCCATCATGGGACCGCCGAAAACTATTTCAGCGGCATCATCGGTCAAGCCGCCACACTGGTTGATTACATCACGCAACCTGGTCCCAAAAGGTATCACCCAGTTACCCGGCTTGCGGATGCCACGACCCGTCACTGTTATGATTCTTTCGATAAGCGGTTGCCCCGTGGTAAATACTGCGGCCACATTTGCTGAAGTCGCGACATTTTGCACCAGCGCACCAATTGAACTTGGCAGTGCCCCCGACGGCACCTCACGACCCATGACCGCCTTGATTAACATTTTCTCGGCACCCTGCGGGTACTTTACCTGCAAGGCCTGCACGGTGACATCAAGATCGTGGGGTGCGGTGTTGCGCATCACCTCGATTGCATCGGGCTTATTGGCCTCAACACCAATCACCGCGCGGCTAATACCAAGTGCCTTGAGCGCAATCCGGATACCCAGGTATACCTTTTCAGGATGTTCCAGCATGGTGCGATGATCCGAGGTCAGATAGGGCTCGCACTCACAACCGTTGACCAACAACAGATCAATCGGCTGGTCTTTTGGTGGGGTCAGCTTGACGTGAGATGGGAAGGCGGCACCGCCAAGCCCCACAATACCGGCCTTGCCAATCTCCCCGGAAAGGTCTTCATCCTCCACTTCTTCCCAGCGTGGAACAATACGTGGTCGCTGCATTTGGGTGGAGTTTGGGTCAACATCGATACGAATGGACGGCACCATCGTCCCGTTGGGGTGTGGCCATAGTTCGATCGATTTGACCACACCGGAAGCGGTGGCGTGGACCGACGAGGAGATAAAACCGGCTGCCTGCGCTATGACATCGCCACGCTCAACACGGTCACCCGCTTGTACCAGGGACTCAGCCGGTGTTCCGATGTGCTGTGACAGGGGAAGGATGATCTCATCGGGAAATGGAAACCTCCGGGAGGCGATCCCGGCAGTGATGTCCTTGTGCTCCGGTGGGTGGACCCCGTGTTTGAAACTGAGCAAGCTCTGCATTTTAACTCTCAGTCCCTGGTGGTCAGTTAAAAGGCGCTGCCCGCGCGATCAACTTGTCCAGACCCTTCTCCTTGGGATTCAACGGGTCACCCGGGTGGATACATTCTGCCGGACAGGCCTCGGCGCCCATCACCAACTGTTTGAATGTCCCTGCCCTGACATCACCGATATAGGCCTGTTGGTCATCGTTGTAGATAAACAGCTTCTCGTTGATCTTCAGGCAATCGTCACAGGAAGTGCAACGAATGCTGTCGATATAGGGTTCGTTGCCAAAATCATCCTCTTCTTCCTCGACGGATTCCGGCGTGGCCATGCTTTCGGCAACCACCTCGTCTGCGGCCGGTGCACCCGCAGGGGGTTCGGCTCCGTTTGTGAGGGCCATGGTGGCGGGAGCTGTGAAGGCAGGCCCGTCCCAGTTCTCCGCTTTTTCCAGTAACTGCGCCACGGTATCAGAGGCATTTGCACTCAACAGGCCTTTTGCAATCTGTCTTGCAATCAGCTGTGGATACTGAGTAGTCAGCTGGGTGATTTTTCCTTCGTACTCCGCCTTCAGGGCTTCAAGTTTTGCTTCCAATTGCTCACTGAGACCTTCACCGACTGCATCGCGCAGAAAGTCTGAAACATCGACACCCGCCAGCTCTTTCAACTGTGCCCAGTTGTGCAGACGCTCCTCGGCGAGGGCTGCAATTTCGTCCGAAACGGACACCCTGCCAAGCTGTTTGTCCGCACCAACGGTGTAAATGAAGGCGGTTTGACCTTCACGCTCATCCTCTTCCAGCTCCAGGTATTCATGGAAAAGCAGTAAGTCACCGTCATCAACTACCGGCTTGAAATGACCCCGGAAACGCGCCTCTCCCAGAGCCCAGTCGGCTGTCGTGAGAGGCAGGGTCATTCTCTGTTCATCACCCTTGTCGTCCAGGTAGAGTAATTCATGGCTCGTCCACATCTCCAGTGGTGCAGGATTCCCCTCCAGGTCAAGACATTCAGAAAAAGTTGTACCCTGATCAGGGTCGAAGACGATATTGGGTACGGCGCGACTCTCCAGTGCGAGTCTTGCGGCGTCAGGGGCAGCAGCATCCGCAATCCCCCATTCTGGTGGGCAGGGCGTATTGAGAATAAATATGGAGGGCCGTCTGGCCTGCAAGCCCCGCAAAACATTCTTGATCAGGTGTGACGGTGTCGCCTGCGAGGATTGCACCACAAAGGCACCCCGATGCGCCATTGCCAGCAAGGCGAGTTCCTTTCTGGTCTCCTCCTTTCCACGCTGGTCCGGACCAAACTCAGCCATGTCGGAAACCTGGCCCGTAAAGCCCGATGTACAGGCCTGCCCCCCGGTATTTGAATAAACCTGGGTATCCGCCACCACCACACGAACCGGTTTTCCGGAAGCCAGTACCCGGGACAGATTCTGGAATCCAATATCCATCATGGCGCCGTCACCACCCACCGCAAACAGGGGGGGACACAGGGTGAATTCATCATCCGTGAACTGCTGCCAGTCAAAATCCGAGAAAAACGTTTCATCGGTGGACGCATCATAAGACTCCGACAGGAGTTTCTCTGCCCGGCGTACCGTGATAAAGCCATCCGCCATTTTGCGCATGTGGCCTTCAAAAATACCCACGGCAACGGAAGGTGCATCCTGGAAAAGATGGTTTACCCAGGGAAATGGATAAGGATTATAGGGATAAGACGAACCCCACACTGAACTACAGCCCGTGGCATTGGTAAAACCAACATTTGCACGACCCCGACCACTCGGGCCGGATTCGTAGCGCCACTTGAGATCTTTCAGTGCCTGAATGGTTTCGTGGATCAGATGCACCGTCTCCTTGTCTGCTTCGGCGACCGGCATGGAAAGGTCTCCCGGACCGGTTGAGACCGTCGCCAAATCGGTCTCCGATATCAACAAGGCGCGTGCCTTTGCGTCCAACTCGTCGATCAGACGTGCCAGGTCTTTTATATGGTGCTCCACCCGCGGAGCCATAAATGCGTTCACAGCGGACAGAATGAGGTGAATTGTCGTTTTCTCACCACAGCCCATACACGCACCGTCACCACCAACCATCGACAGGTAGTTGCTCTGCTTGAGTAACAGTGACGACAGGACACCGATGCCTTCATCCAGGCTTGAAATCTTGATGTACTGGTCATCGGTTTCTGGCAGGTTTTTCCAGAGTTTCCAGTTGGCTTCAAGTGTCTCCTGAAGTTCGTCCGTCTGACGCACACTCAGCAAGGCACCATCGGTACAAACCGCCACGCAAATATCACAGCCCTTACAGGTTTCCGGGTTGATCGTGATCGAAAGCAATCCGCCAGTGCCCTTCTTTTTGCTCTCGGGCAAGTCGAAGAAAGGTTGTGTTTTGGCCAATGGAAAGTCAGCCAGGGCCGCGTAGACCAGGTTGTACTGTGCATCGACTTCGGCACGTCGCTCGGCATCCCAGTTGGATTTACCGGCAACTATCTCATAGGACTGAGCCAGCACGGCTCCGTAAGTCTTGAAAGTTCCGCTGGCAATGATCTTGCGTGACTCTTTGCCGAGGTGCCTGATGATTTGAAAAAACCGGGTGAGTGGCTTTTGAGGTGAAGAAACGGTTGCAATGGCCGCTTCCAGTACTTCTTCAACCGTATTGACGACACCCGGGATGGCGGAGTCCGGGCATTGTGTCCAGCACTTACTGCAACCCGTGCACTTATCGGCTATAAACTCGGGCACATTGAAACGCACAGCCGACATATCCCGCATACTTGATGTTGCCGCTGGCATGGCACTAATCGCCGTGAAGGGATCAGCAATCACATCCCTGCCGGTCTTGTATTGCGCGCACACCTGGTTCCAGAAGTCACCCTGATTGCCAACCCCGGTGGCTGCGTTGACACCTGCCATCGCGTGAGGAATCAACGGCAGCAACTCTTCCTGCCCGTCATCTTCCAGATCGGTAAGATCGAGTGCCTGGACTTCGTCAAAACCCCGTGTAATGACCCGAATATTGTCCCCTACGACCCCTTCACCCAGATGACCAAACTTTTTGGTCAACTGCTTGAGAATCCCTTCGAATAAGCGTTCGCGTGAAAGTCCATGGGTTTTCATTAGCGGAGCCGCATTGAAAAAAGCACCCATGAAGGCCACACCCTGCATCCGAAAACGCAGTTCGGCCTTTGAAGCTTCCGACAGCGCAATGCTAAACCCGTCTACGGAAAAGACCTTGATTTTCTTTTTGCGGATCGTGCGTTGCGCCGTTTGCGGGAAACTGTTCCACAATTCATTACCTGTTAGTTCGCTCTGAATAATGAACACACCCTCATCACACAACCCTGCCAGCGGGTCTGAATGTAAAAACACGTTGGGGTCGGGAGAGAGCACAACACTGACATGCTTGAGTTCGCAATTCAGACGCAAGGGCTCCTGCGACAACATCGCATAGAAGGTTGTGGGTTGACCCTTCTTTTCTGAGCCGTATTTGGGGTTCGCCTTGATATGCAGACCCAGCAACTCAGCAGCCGTCATCGCCAGGTTCTTACCCATGGTGATTGCACCCCAGCCGCCGACCGAGTGAATTCTAAGTTCTACCGTGTCCTCCGGAAAAAGATTCAGATCGCCGGCTGAGGGAAGCGCCAGCTCGGCCACCTGCGGATAATCGGCAAGGATTTTCTCCTGCCAGATCTGCATTTTTGGAAGCGGTGTATCCTGCTGAATAAAGTCTATACCGAGGTAGAACTGACGTTGTTTGCGACCATCTGCGAGCATATTGTCTACGGCTGCGACAACATTTCCGGGCTGCAGGTCCCGGCTTCCCAGACCAAAACAGCCGGAGTAAAAATCAGGTACCTGGTCACCACTGAGCGCCGCCAGGCCGGCGTATGGAAGACTGTCGGTAGCACCCCCATTGGTAGCACGCCCATTTTCGACTGCCTGCGCCATCGCTGAGCGAATCTCACGAATCATGGGTAATTCAACCGCCATGGGCTGGTCGGTGCGTTCAAGCACGACCACACCCTGCTTGCCTGCCAGCATTCTTGAGACCAGGTCCGCCGGGAACGGACGAAACATGACCAGGTCAAGCACGCCCACCTTCAGGCCACGTTTTTCACGCAGGTAATCCGCCACCACCTCGGCATTGCATATCACCGAGCCCTGCCCAACGATGACATACTCCGCATCGTCCAGACGATATCCCAAAGCACGGTCGTATTTGCGTCCGGAGAGTTCTTCAAACTCTGCGCAGGCCTGATTGGTCAATGCGGCAATATGGTCAAAGTAGAAAGGTCTCTGCGCGGCCACGCCCTGTGCATAACTTTCCTGATTTTGCACGACACCCAACATCGCCGGATAATCAAAGTTGTACAGCTCAGGGATACGCCGCCGGCGCTCGCCAAAAACAGCACGTTGTGCCCCGGTGGGTGAGTCAATCATGTCCGCCGGATCACCCAGGTACTCGCAAATCAATGCTCGCTCAGGTTCATAGAATGATTCAATCACGTGGGAGGTCAGGAAACCGTCCTGTGCACATATCCCGGGGTTGAGGGAAAGCTCTGCTACACGATGCGCAATCAGATTCAGGTCGGCAACGCTTTGCACATCCTTCGCAAAAAGCTGAAAAAAGCCGGTATCGTCAATAGCATGGTAATCGTCGTGTCCTGCGTGCACATTGAGTGAGTGTTTGGTCATGGCACGGCAAGCGACGTTGAGAACATAGGTCAATCGCTTGCCCACGGCCGCGTATAACGATTCGTGCATGTACGCGATACCCTGGCCACTGGAGAAATTGGTCGAGCGTAGTCCAACCATGCTCATCCCCGCGGTTACACCAGCAGCGGCATGTTCTCCTTCGGGTTCAAAAAATATCAGGTTACGTCCGTTTACATTCTTCTCACCCCGGGCAACCGCCATTGCCCAACCTTCCCCCATTTGCGTGGAAGGCGTAATCGGATAGGCACCGGCCGCTTCACTCGCAGCGGTCTCCATTGAGACAACCGCCGCGCTCCCATCCTCTGTTTTTAGCAGCCCGGGGTACTTGGCCTGGCTTTTTCCCTGTTTCATGCTACTTGCTTCTCCTGCTCCAGGACCCTGCCGGTCTTGACCGATCCTGGTGAGCTTTCCTTAAACTGCTGTCCTTCAACCCACACAATCGCATTGGTCGGACAACGTGTTAGCGCTTGCGGACTGGTCAGGGAGTTTTTTTCATAATCGATAACCGCCAGGTCATTTTGAATTTCTATGACACCTGGCTCTGAATCTGCAACACACTTGTTGCAGGCATTACACGCCACTTTGCACAGGTCTTCTGCGGCATTCCCATTGAGCAGGTTCCTGCACTGTACGATCAACTTCTGGTCCATGGGCATCAACACAAACAGATCATTGGGGCAAGTCTCAACACAGTCGCTACAGGCTGTACAGCGCTCGGGCACAACCACGGGCAAACCGTTTTCATTCATATAAATTGCATCGAGAAGACAGGACGACTCACAATCAGCAAGGCTCAGGCACCCCCAGGTACACCCTTTGCCGCCGCCTGCAACCGCTGCCGCTGCCTTGCAGGTTGCATACCCCGCGTAATCCGAATGTTGCACGGCCTCCTCATATCCACCTGCGCACAGTAAACGGGCCACGCGTTTGTTGGCTGCACCGGCATTAACACCCAGGTAGCTTGCGACATCGTCAATATCATCAACACCCATCACGGTACAGCCTGAAGGTTCCTGCTTTCCTGAAACCACAGCTTCAGCAAATGCCCGGCAGCCCGGGACACCGCAAGCGCCACAGTTCGTTCCCGGCAACAACTCGTCCACCGCATCTATACGGGGGTCTTCCCACACCTTGAATTTTTTGTTCACCAACGCGATCAGGAAGCCAAAGAAAAGCCCCACGCTTCCGAGGATCAGGGCTGAATCTATAATGGGACTACCGCTCATGCATATTCCCTAAGTTCAATACAACCTTATTGGACCACTATGCTGACAGATTGGTTTGACTTAACAACCAGGCCGACAACTTGCCCGCCGGATCCGAGGCTGTTTCATCCGAACCCGCAGGGTTTCTGGCCAGACTTTCCAGCAGGGCGCAATCTTCCGCCTGTTGCGCCGCGCTAATTCCACCAATGGCCCGGTTGTTGGTCTCCTTCGGAAACTCCAGGACCACGAAACGTTCATGCGTGCTGGCGCCTGCGGCTGGATCATGCACAAAACTCACCGCGGTCTGCGGTAGTAATGCCGCCACGGCCATACCATCAAATCCCGCAAAGGCCTCCAACGCAGCCTCGCCGGTTTCCTGCTGCACAAACACACCCGGAGAAACCACCCGCGCAAGCCCGGCGGCCGGTGCGTCGCCTGTCACGTTAAAGACAAACTTGGTCTTGGCGTCAAGAAAGCTCACGATCGGCGCGGGTTTAAAGTCCGCCCCCGCCAGTTCGATCACCAGGGCGGGTGCCAGTGCGCGCTCTGAGCTACTCCATTTGGTGAAAGGAAACTTCTCCAGCATGTCTGCGTGCAGGTCTTCCCGATACTCGCCGCGCCGCGCCAGCTCAATGACCCTGGCGGCTGCAAAAGCCCGGCCAATTACTGCAAGCCGGTTGGCAACTTTGTATGCCAGGCCCTTGCCCTTTTTGATCCGTACAACAAACAGGTCATCCCCAGCTTCGAGCAATGAAACCAGCACTTGATGTGCAGCCCTAATCGGAGCTTCGACGGCACCATCAACGGCCGCTGCCTTGGGCGCAAAGGCGGCGAATCTCTCAATGTCCACCTTGCCCTGGGCAAAAAGCCCCAGCGCGACGGACTGATCGTCCTCGGCATTCCCCGAACCTGCCAACAAACCGCGCACCTGGTTTGCGGTAACGGCCAATGCAGAATGAAACAGTTCTATACGCGGTCGAACTGCATCCAGGGCACAAGCCTTGCGTTGTTCAGACGCCATAGCGGTCAAACTCCTTTTCCAACTTGTTAATTTTCTCTTCTGCCGAAACAGGACTCACTGCCCGAATCTCGTCGTACACGGGAAAACTGTCATCCTTAAAGAAGATACCCAGACGCAACAGGTCAGATCGCTGTGCCAACGCACGTGCCTCATCAAGGTCTTTTGGATTATGCTCGCGGCGTGCCTTGAAGAGCTTTTCTAACCCGGGCGCATCCACACCATCTGCATGAACCAGCAACTCGACATGGTCCGGATTCTTTATCGCGTCATCAAACACATCCGGGGTGAACTTGGGGCAACGTTGCAGGATGCGGATAAAGGAAAAACCATTATGGTCATAGGCTGCCTGTAGGGTGGCATAAAGATGTGCTGGTACCCAGTCAGCGGTTTGTGCAACAAACGAGGCATTTGAAACACCCAGTGTTGCCTGTAAAGGATCCAGCGCCGGCAATACCGAACCCCGCGGGGAGGTATTGGAAGCATAACCCTCCGGGGTGGTCGGAGAGGTTTGATTCTTGGTTAGTCCATAGATGTTGTTATCCAGCAACAAAACGGTCATGTTCGGGTTGTAACGCGTGGCGTGAATCCAATGACCGGCACCGATGGAAGTACAGTCGCCGTCACCCATCACCACAAAAACATCCAGTTCGGGCCGTGCGAGTTTCAGCCCCGTTGCAATCGGCAACGCCCGACCGTGAATCCCGTGAAAACCATAAGCATTGACATAATGTGGGAAACGACTTGAGCAGCCGATACCCGACACAAATGCCATTTTTTCAGGTTGAAGTTGTTCCTTGGCCAATAGTCGTTTGACCGCGTTGAGGGCACCAAAGTCACCACAACCGGCACACCACTTGCCGACACGGGTCTGATAATCATCCGCCTCAAGACACTTGGACTCGTCGAATTCACAATCCAGGAGGGAAACCGCAATGCTGCTCATTTGGAAACTCCTATCTCAATGTTCTTGACAATTGAGTTGTAAATGTCCTTTGGTCGTAGCGGCTGTCCGGGACAACTCGTCCAACAGTCAATATCAATCAGGGTATGCGCACGCAACAGCCAGGCAAGCTGGCCATAACGACGTGTTTCTTCGGTAATGTACGGATCGCCGACGGTATCGGAATAGTTGATTTCCACTGTCATCACCTTTTTGAACCGGCCAAAAATCTTTTTTAAATCCGGCTCAAGTGGTGAGAGGAAAGTCAGCTGACAGGAAGAGACCTTGCATTCTTCTGCGCGGACACGATCCACGGCCTCTTCAATGGCACCCTGAGTTGAACCCCAGCCCACCACCAGAAGATCACCTTTTTCATCACCATAAACCGGCGGGGGCATGAGCGTGGACTGGAAAACAGCCAATTTCCGGCTCCGCATCTTGCAACCACGCTCATTGCTCTCGGGGTCATAGGAAACCCGGCTTTCTTCATCATGTGCCAGTCCCGTCACCGTGTGCTGACCGCTGGGGGTACCGGGGATGACCCGTCTGGACATACCGGTTTCAGGGTCCCAGTCATACGGCCGCAGACCTTCAGGTAATGGCGACACATCAACTGGATTCTGTTGCCAGCGGGCATCGAAATCGGGGCGTGTAAACTGTTGCACCCCCGAGGCCAGATTGGCATCAGTCAGAACAATCACCAGGCATCGGAATGTCTCGGCAATACGGCGTGCCGTAATCATGGAGTGAAAACAGTCTTCAATGGACCGTGGCGCAAGCACTACACGTGGTGCATCACCTGGTTGCGCATATAGCGCTGCCAGCAGATCAGATTGCTCTACCTTCGTTGGTAAACCGGTCGAAGGCCCGCCACGCTGAACATCAAGCACAACCAGCGGTATTTCGACCATGACCGCGAGGGCCAAAAACTCTGTCTTGAGCGCCATGCCGGGTCCCGAGGTCACCGTCAGAGCCACCTTGCCACCGTAAGACGCACCCAGTGCGACACCCGCAGCCGCGATCTCATCTTCCGCCTGGTGCACCATGCCACCATAATTTTCAAAAATGTCAGACAGCTCGTGTGAGACAGAGGTCGCCGGTGTGATCGGATACATGGCACATATTTCCATGCCGGCTGCAATTGCACCGAGCGCCGCCGCCTGGTTGCCGTTCATCACGACCCGCGCTTCCTGCGCTACAACTGATTCAATCTCAAACTGAAAACCCAGGTTCTTACGGGCCCAGGCGATACCGTGTTTAACCAACTCCACGTTGATCTCGGTCACACTGGCTGCTTTGTGCCGAAAAATATGCCCAATCTGTTTCTCGACAACAGCCAAATCACGCTGGTATATTTCTGTCAGCAACCCCAGTGCAAACATGTTCTTCCCAAGCTGCGGGTTATCAACGAGCTTGAGTGTCTCTTCCTCAATGGGTACCTGGATGAAGCGGTAATTCTTGGAAGACATTTCTTCCATCGCTTTTGCATAGTTGTCACGGACCGCTTCGTCTTCATGATTCTCCCAGGCGCTTTCCTGAAGAATGATGCAATTGTCATCAAAAGACCCCAGACGATGGCGTGAAAGACATACCTGCTCATTAAAGGCGACCGCCAGCTTCGACTGGTCCCCCCAGTTGCTCACACGTTCCGTTCCAAAGCGAATGATGTTCCCTGAGGTGCTGGTTACGGTGTGATGTGGGGGCTCGATCTCGGCTGGAATGATCTCAACGGTCCAGACGCCATTGCCCATCTTGGCACAGGTTTGCCCAAAGATTTGCGCACACTTTTGCGCACCTTCACCCGAGTTGGTGATGATCTCAACAGTGTGCTCAGGAACTCTGGTAATGTTCGTCTTGCTACTGGCCTTCTTGCTCACGACTACAAACTCCCACAAGCTGGGGGTAGCTGACAACGTTCACGCGATCGTCTCATTGACATGGTGAACTTTGCCAGCAATATTCCCCGTCATATTTTGCGCTATCCACAATAGCATCAATTAAGTAACCCCGGACCCTACAATCCTTTCCGATTCAACTAGATATATTGAACCAAGTAAAGGCCTAATATGTACTTATTATGACTCGCACGTTAACACCCGGCAATGCGCGGGCCATTGACACAAGTCAAGTACTACTGAGGAACTTAAGATTTAATCCTGGTGCTGGCGCAAGTATGGCCACCATGTGTAGCTACAATCCACCCCACGCCAAGTCTTGGCGGGGCAACACCAGCGTTATTCCTCTTGCGAAGAAAAATTGAAGACCAACTGCCGTCCGGAAAACCTGATCAAATTGCACAGGAACAACATCAGTAACAATGATATTGCCAACATCTCAAGGAACTCTTCCAGTGACTTTGCAAAATGTCGGATAAAGGAACCCCTCAGATCGAAGACATTATGGACCCATACATACGCATTCCAGGCATGCTCATCCTCCAGTCCTTCGATAAAATCCAACCCCACAGCCAGTGCCATGCAAGCCGCTGCTGCAAACAAGGTCAGACGCTCTCCCCTTGTATGAAATTCTCGCCACAGAAAGAACAACATAAAAAGACCTGCACCCACCAGTAAAGGCAAGGCTGCCAGGTGCCACTCATAACTGGGAAACAATTGCTGCAATTGATCCAGCAAGCCACTTGAATCGGCATACTTGCCTGAACCGTAAGACTGTTTGAACATGGTGCCAAAGCGTTCGTGGATTTTTGCACCGTCATCAGCAGACATGTAGGTGAAGAAAACAGCCAGGAACCCCCAGCCCGTAATCCGCCACCGGCCCACTGACCGGCCACGCTGCACAAAGAATATCAACCATAAAACCAATCCTGCGATTAAGGTCTGGGCAACCATAAACCAGGTCGCAAGACCGTCCTCCCGGGTAATATTGAACAAACGTCGAATTGTCCCATAGCTGCTGTATTCGGCGTAGTTCACCACCGCGTCGAGCAATACCAGTAACAGTTCTGCTAGCAAGCAGAAGATGAATACCCTCAGTGGTAAACGCCGCGCGTTAACATTGATCCTGGCATCGGGCTGATTGTCCCATGACTCGATATTTGTGTTGTCAGTGTTCATACACATTCCCCGTAAAGGGCAAATATAGCACAACGTCAGCAGTACACGGTGTTACTCAACCTCAGTTTTCAGGATTGGATCGCTTAGCGGTTTCCGAATGCTTGCGTTGCCGGACGGGAGCAGAACCAAATCCGGGTTATGGTAGTCTACAATCCTATGCGCAAGTACCCATTCAATGGATTTACTCATCAATCTTGACGTCAATCGTTTTCTGCAGGGCAAGACGAAAAACCTCTTAGCCAGTGCATTGTTACTTGGCGCTTGTGCTGCACACCAGCCGAGCCACACGACACCGCCTTTATTGCAACATGCCGGACCCGCCGTGCAGATCGCTGACGTCGATATGCTGGCCCTGTCACCCGCCATGGAAGCATTCCTGGATCGTTACATTTTGCCTTATTCAAATCCCGGAACGAGACTCCACCTGCTAACGTTGGCTGTCACATCAGGTGGCGTATTGGGGTTTGACTACGATGAAAGCAAAACATTGACCGCCAGTGAGGCTTTCGCCTCACGTTCGGGTAACTGCATCGGCTTTGCCAACATGATGGTTGCACTGGCCCGTCGGGCCGGACTCAAGGCCCACTACCAGGAAGTTCTGCTACAACCGGAGTGGGCCAACCTTGAGGATACTGTCCTGGTCATCAAGCACATCAATGTTGTGCTCAAAGGTGGGCGTTACAGTTACATCGTTGACGTCAGCGGGGTTGAGACCAAAGCGACTGACGGTCGGCGTATCATTCTGGACCATGATGCCAGTGCCCTTTACTACAACAATATTGGCGTTGAGGCACTGCTCGAAAACGAGTTGCCCACGGCCTATGCCTACCTGGTCAAAGCCATTGATGCCGCCCCTGATGTGACAGACCCATGGATTAACCTGGGTGTGACGTTTGGACGTAATGAGCAGTTGGAGGAAGCAGCGCTGGCGCAATTGGCAGCCCTGCAAATCGACTCCAATGCGTATTCGGCCATGAGTAACCTGTATGAGGTCTACCTGGCACAGGAAGACCTTGAGGCAGCAGAGCAGTTACAGGCCAAGGTCGACAGGCATCGCCAAAAGAACCCTTACTACCTGATGAAACTCGGTGAAGAGGCTCGTGAGCAAGCCAGGTTCGTCGAATCAACCCGTCTGTTGCAACGTGCGCTCAAGAAAAAGGAAGACGACCATCAATTACATTTTGCCCTGGCCAAGACCCAGTACCTGGCCGGCGAGACCGAGGCGGCCCAAAGCAGTCTGCAACGTGCGTGGGAACTTGCGCCACAGGATATGCAAGAACTTTACAGTCGACCGCTGCAGGAGTTGATTGCGAAGTAGGACCGACGAGCTTGTGGGACTGACGAGCTTGTGGGACCGATGAGCTTGTAGGACCGACGAGCTTGTGGGACTGACGAGCTTGTGAGACCGACGAGCTTGTGGGACCGACGAGCTTGTGGGACCGACGAGCTTGTAGGACCGACGAGCTTGTGAGACTGACAAGCTTGTGGGACTGACGAGCTTGTAGGACCGACGAGCTTGTGAGACTGACGAGCTTGTGGGACTGACGAGCTTGCTCGTCGGGAAAAACCATGGTTCCCGATGAATGAATTCATCGGTCCTACAGACCATGGTCCCGCTAGCGAGTTCTATGAGTGTATTGAACTTGATACCAGAAAAGAAAAGGGTGCAGGATGGTTTAACATCCTGCACCCTGAAGGGTCTATTAGACTAGCTGCTTAACGAGCGTGTACCTTCTCTACTGCATGGTCCTTACCTGGACCATGGCATTGAACACAAGATTCACCCAACGGCGTGCTGATGTTGATCTCAGCATGCGCGGCAGTGCTTAACTTGTCGTGGCAACCCAGGCAGGCCGCCGTTGCCGGTGGCATCAGAACCAACGGATCCAGCGGTGCTACCGTGGCCAAATTGGTCAATGGTAGCGGCAACATGTAGGAATCACCCTTATGGCATTTTCCGCAATTACGCCGGTCACCAGGATACTCAAGCGCGCTGTAATCATGCGTGCTCTTCATGTAGCCTTTCACCACGAAACCTTTTGCCAGATTAACGCCACTATGTAGCCTGTGAACCAGGAACGGGAAGTTGATCCCCTGCGGCGTGTCACCTTCGTCCCTTTGTGCCACATCGGTTGCATCGGGACGATGGCAAGATACACAGTAATCGGTTTGGTGCCGATTAGAGCCATGCAGACTCAGATTCGAGTGACAATCCTCACATTGGTTGTCATCGACGATCGTCCGTCTTGGCACCGCCACATCACCCGCCGTCACCGCAAAGGCAAAAGTCGGGTTCTGCATCTGATTATTATGCGCCATCTCTTTGTCAGTTCCCGCATTCAGCACCTCAGCTTTGCGTCCCTCAAACATTACTGTGTAGGAGGAACCCGCGGCATCGGCTGGCATCGCCTGTGTAGAGGTCCAGCTCCAGTACTTACCTGGCGCCAAACCTTCAGTGGCATCCGCCCCAATAAAGGCATCCTTGGCATTCACCACGGCACCCACGGCATTATCCTGCCAGTAGTTTACGAAGTCCGTATTTGGACCGACGAAGGAAATTCTCAGACGTGTTAGATCGTTCGGGTCAATCGGTCCATTCTTATCCGACATGCCAAACGTAACCATGGGGAATTCGCCCGGACCAGTGAATTCAACCTTTGCCACCTTCACGAAAATACCCGGCAGTTGATTGGATTTGTAAGTAACCGTATGGGCACCATCAACTGACCTGTCATACTCTGCGCCAGAGCTTGGCACGTGGCATACATTACAAATGGTGTCATCGGGTTGTGGGAAATTAAATTCAGAGTGACCCAGTCCTGTTTCAAAATCTACATCATCGTGACAAGATCCACAGACCCTGCGTGATGGATTGGTCATCCAGTTGGTGTGTTGTACACCCGCTGTACCTCTGAAGGTACCTGGCGCATTGCCAACGCAACCAAAAACGGTTGTATTGACCTTTAGGGTTTGCAAAGTATCTCTGCTTACCCTATCGATCGCCAGGAAGTCCAGGCCATCGCCGACCCATTTTCCGGTAGTCGCTGATCCAGAGTCCTTGACACTGGCAAACAGAGGTCCATCAGCGGTTCGTAAGCGTATTTCGGTCAGATCGGTGACAGCCCAGTTAATATCAGTCGCTCCACGGCCGGACTGGTCACAGACGGGTATCGGTGCAGGGTTGGCAACCAATGGAAAATCTGCCGTCGGCGTTCCGCCAGTATGACAGACTTCACAGTCGTTCAATGGTACCGGATAGTGCACCTCATCTCTGCCATGGACATCGTGGATGAGTACATCAAAACTACGGCTCACAGTAGGGTCAGAACGTGAGAAAAGTGCGGGGTTATGACACTGAGTGCAAATCTCCACTTCCCGGTAACGTCCTCCATGAATGGCAAGCGGGTCGTGACAACGCCCGTTGCAAGTCTCGGTTGTAACGATATCCCGTGGTGCCGGGGCAGAATTACCGGATGGCACAAAATTGTGTACCACGTTACTTACGTAGCGTTCCAGGTCAAACTCCCGCAAATCACGCCGCCCAACCAAACCGAGTGTATGCGTGGCATCCACCGGGTAGTCCTCGGGTAATACCGTGGCAAACTTGTAGGTGTACACACCGTTTCCAAGTGCGGTGAGTGTGCCACCACTGTCCCTGGAGCCTGCAGTGTATTTGAGTTTTTGTGTTTCACCCGTTGGTATGCGGGTCAGCATGTAGCGCATATCCACCGGACCGGGTGTAAAAACGCCGTCTATGTCCAGCGGTAATCCGCCCGGGTCAGCCAGTGTATAGGTGACCAAAGGCTGACGGTCGTCAGGAATGCTGATGCTGACGTCTTTTATCTCCAGACCCGGTCTGATAAATGCGACGAATGTTGCGTCCAGATAAAATTCTTTATCCTTCGCGGTGTAGCCACCATCATTGGTCAGGCTTTTTGCACTCACATAGGAACTTGTGCTGAGCAAAATGGCCAGTAGGACAAGCAGTGGTTTAAAGTATCGACGGTTCATTACTACCTCCTCATTTAGGAAAATCCCAACTCCTCATATTGGTTCGGAAAACACCTTTGTATCTAATGTGCATATGACACCCATATTAAGGGGCAGTAAATGACCTAGGTCAAGTAAACTGCCGATAAAATTGACCTATGTCAATTCGCTTGACTATTGGCAAGAAAGGGTGGTAATTCTGCTTAAAATCGACGCCTGATTGCTGCTTTACGACATACCCAAAGCGTTGTTGCCACAGGGCTGTCTATCGTCTTCGGGGTGACCGACGACGCTTCGCGCGGCCGGCTGGGCCGGCGGTCAATGAGCCTTTTTTCGGTATTGGTTTGCTCAACACCGAGAATAAATTGGGAAAAGCATCCTTTTTGTTGGGAAATGCCATGGCATCCACAAAGTATTCCTGAAATCCGGGTTCAACCGCGGTCTCAATCTTTTCAATACGACGCACGATTGTCTCGATTTCGCGTCGGGCAGCCACATTCAACAGGGCAATCCTGGCACCCGTTCCCGCTGCATTTCCTGCCGAACCTACATTCTCCAGTTCACAATCAGGAATTAATCCCAGGACCATCGCGTACCTGGTGTCTATATGGTTGCCAAAGGCACCCGCCAGACGAATCCGGTCAACACTCAATACACCTGCGTTTTCCATCAACAATTTGACGCCCGCATACAAGGCTGCCTTGGCCAACTGGATTTGTCGGACATCGAGTTGGGTCACTACTATTGGTCGCTCCCCAGGATGTAACACAAATGACCAGCTGCGACCTGCCTTGACCAGACCCTTGGATTGGCTTGCCAGTGACTCGTCGATGACACCGTCTTCGGTGATTACACCACACAGGTACATCTCGGCCACCGCCTCAATAATGCCGGAACCGCAGATACCGGTAACCCCAAATGCCTCGACCTCGCCGTCAAATCCGGGTTCATTTGACCAGAGTGCGGAACCGATAACGCTAAAACGCACTTCAAGTGTTTCCGGGTCGATACGTACCCGCTCGATCGCCCCCGGGGCAGCACGCTGGCCACAACTGATCTGCGCACCTTCAAATGCCGGGCCGGTCGGGCTTGAGCAGGCCCATAGCCGGTCACGGTTTCCGAGTACGATCTCGGCGTTGGTGCCTATGTCGATGAGCAGTGAGGTCGACTCGAACAAATGGGGTTCTTCAGCCAATATCATGGCTGCGGCATCAGCCCCTACGTGACCTGCAATGCAAGGCAATACATATACGGCGGCGCCGGGGTTGATATTCAGGTCAAGCGACCTGGCATCCAGGTTCAAAGCCGCGTCGGTCGTCAGCGCAAAGGGCGCAGTCCCGAGCTCGACGGGACTTAAACCAAGAAACAGATGGTGCATGATCGGGTTACCCGCAATGCTCACTTGCAGCACATCCGCTGGTTCTATGCCGTTGTTACCTGTGACCTCAGCAATAAGATCGTTAATGCCGTGGCGAACGGCAATGGTCAATTCTTCCGCCCCCCCCGGGTGCATCATGACGTAGGACACGCGACTCATCAGATCTTCGCCAAAGCGTATCTGTGGATTCATCCCGCCACTGGTCGCCAGTACCTCGCCGGATGTGAGCTTACACAGATGAACAGCGATGGTCGTTGACCCTATGTCGATTGCCAGACCGTAGACGTCGGCTTTGAACCCCGGCCAGATAGCGATAATCCGTGCTTGATCAAGTACGGCGACCGTGACCCGCCACTGGCCCTGGCGCAAAGCAGCTTGTAGCCCTGGCAACACCACCGGGGCACAAGTAAGACTGTCCAATGACCAGGCGCTGTTCAAAGCCTCAAGCATCCGTTGCAGGTCACCGCTCGGTGCCGCCAAATCGGCTTCCTGAACCTCCACATAATAAAGATGTACGGCCGTGTCGAGGACGATATCCCGGTGCTCGGCCTGTTTGCGTACCAGTTGGCGGTGCATCTGGCTTTCAGGTGGCACATCAATTACCAGATCACCCTGAATCAATGCCTGGCAACTTAGCCGGTAGTTATTTCCCAATGGTTCGTGTTGCGCTTCATACTGCTTTTCAACATCAGTCACCGGGGAAAGATGCTCTACTCTTGAAGTAATCGCGTGTTTGGCGAAGGTGCCCTCGGTACAAATGACCTGGCAACGACCACACAGGCCACGGCCACCACAAACCGAATCGATATCGACCCCCAGGCCACGCGCCGCATCCAGCACGCTTGTGCCATGGGTAAAGGATCCCCTCAAACCGGAAGGTGTAAATACAATTTTTGCAGTATTTGCGCTCAATCGTTGTCGCTTCTTGTACCGGCTGTTCAGACCGAGCGGCGGCGGCGTTTGCGGTCACCGCGTCCTGCGACTGCACTCGTTGACTGGCGATACTTGCTAATCCAGTTGGAACAGTTCGCGTCATGCCCAAGCATAACGTCCGCACCTTGAACCGAATTAACCAGTGCTTTGCCCTGGTAAACCGCCAAACCCGCCTCCAGGGCTTCCACCACGGATGAATCGATGGACAAGGGAACGTCCGTCACGGACTGCACCAGCTTGACCGCGCTGGCCAGGATTGCCGACTCGTCAGCAAGCGGAATTCCGGCATTGACATCCAGCATATGCGCACCCGCAGCCACCTGGGCAAGCGCATCGGCCTCCACGCGGCTGAAGTCACCTTGCGCCATCTCAGCCGCAAGCACTTTTCTACCCGTCGGGTTAATGCGCTCCCCGATGACGATAAATGGGCGCGCGAAACCGATGCGTACTTCGCTGTTGGTTGAACTGACGATGGTTTCTGTCATGGTTTTTCCAGCTTGGTGACGACCTCCTGAACCTTCAGAAAACCGTGTACAGACCGTGCCAGCAATTATATGGCGGCGCTGTTAAGACACAAGCCATCTTTTTCCGCATATTGCAGCAGCTTGCTTTAAAATCTGTTCATTATGATCGTACTTGGAATTGAGACATCCTGTGACGAAACCGGTGTTGCGCTGTATGACAGCGATACCGGATTACGCGCGCACAAGTTGTTTAGCCAGGTTGAACTGCACGCGGAATATGGCGGTGTTGTACCCGAAATAGCGTCCCGCGATCACGTCCGCAAGTTATTGCCGCTGATCAATCAATGTCTCTCCTCAGCCGGTCTGGAACGCACTGATATTGAAGCAGTGGCCTACACCGCAGGCCCCGGCTTGATTGGCGCCTTACTGGTCGGTACCGCTACCGGTCGCAGTATCGCCATGGCGCTGGGGCGTCCTGCGATCGCCGTCCACCACATGGAAGGTCATTTGCTGGCACCCATGCTCGAGGCCGACCCACCAATAGTTCCGTTCGTGGCCTTGCTGGTTTCCGGCGGCCACACGATGTTGGTCGAAGTTCGCAAAATTGGCAGCTACCGGATCCTGGGAGAGACCCTGGACGATGCCGCCGGTGAGGCGTTTGATAAAACCGCCAAATTGCTGGGCCTGGGTTACCCCGGTGGCCCGGCACTGGCGAAACTGGCAGAGCACGGCAATGCAGAACGATTTCCATTTCCCCGCCCGATGACCGACCGGCCTGGACTGGAGTTCAGTTTCAGTGGTCTGAAAACCCATACCCGTAATCTCTGGCTCAACAGTGATAAGGATCCTACGACGCAGGCGGATATTGCGGCCGGCTTCCAGCTGGCCGTGGTGGCGACATTGACCATCAAGTGCCGGCGTGCGATGCAACAAACCCGGGCGCAACAATTGGTGGTGGCCGGGGGAGTCGGAGCTAACCGGTCCTTGCGCCAGGGATTACTGTCCGAAGGCAAAAAGCGTAGCTGGAAAGTTTCCTTTCCCCGCGAGGAGTTTTGCACCGACAATGGGGCCATGATCGCCCTGGCGGGTTGCCAGCGGTTATTGGCCGGCCAGTGCACCGACACACGTCTGCAAGCTTACGCTCGCTGGCCGCTGGATCAGTTACCACCACTGGAAACCGTTAATTAGAGCTTATAAACAAGCCCCGACAAAGGAAGACAAATGGACCAGGTATTTATTGAAGACTTGCGCATTCAGACGATCATCGGTGTGTTTGATTGGGAACGCGAAATTACCCAAACCATCAGCATTGATTTACGCATGGCTTTTTCAATAAGCAAAGCGGCCGCCAGCGATGCCATAGCGGATACACTGGATTACAAGTCGGTTTCAAAACGCCTGATACAGTTCGTGGAATCCAGTGAGTATCAACTCGTGGAAGCACTCGCCGAACACTGCGCCCGTATCGTGCTGGATGAATTCCCGGTTAACTGGCTGCGCTTGAAACTGAGCAAACCGGGTGCGGTGCGCGGGTCCAGCGCCGTCGGCGTCATCATCGAACGTGGGAATGCCCACTCATGAGTACGGCCTGGCTTGGACTGGGCTCTAATATCAACGCCGAAAACAATATCGGGGCGGCCTGCAGGGAACTGCAGGAAAAGTTTGGAGATGTTTGTTTCTCGCCCTCCTATAGCAGCAAATCCGTCGGCTTTGACGGTGATGATTTTATTAATCTTGTTGCCCGTATTGACACCACACACGGTCCACTTGAACTGCGTCAATACCTGCGTGATCTTGAAGATCGTTACGGCCGTAACCGTGACACACCAAAATTTTCCGACCGTTCACTGGATATAGATATCCTGCTGTATGACGACCTGATCCTGAGCTCTCCGTTATTGGAAATTCCCCGCGCCGAAGTGCTTAAATTTGCTCATGTGCTCAAGCCACTGGCAGATCTGGAACCCGATCTTATCCACCCCACGCAACGACGGCGTATGGCCGATATCTGGGCGTCCTCCGAACTGGATGGCAGCAGTTTGCGATTGCTTGGGTAGCCCCTCACATATTCAGACTGCGGCCACCGTCAACCGCCAAAATCTGGCCAGTGATATAAGGCGAATCAAGACCCAGGAATGCAACCGCCGAGGCAATATCCCGTGGCTCGCCGGTTCTGCCCAACACGATTTTCTTGAGAATATTTTCCTGCTCCCCGGCAGAATTGTGGTCCTCAGGCCATAAGATGGCGCCGGGGGCGACTCCGTTAACACGGACTTGCGGCCCGAGATCCCTGGCCAGCGCCAGTGTCATTGTGTGCAGACCGGCTTTGGCCATGCAATACACCGCGTGATCCCGCATTGGCCTCAGCGCATGCACGTCCAGCAGGTTGACCACACTGCCCCCGGCGGCTATTAGTTCAGGTAACAGAGACTGGGTCAGAAAATAGGGACCGCGAAGATTGCTGCCCATTAACTCATCCCATTGTTGCTGCGTTGTGGTACCAACAGCGGTGGGAAAAAAACGCGCGGCATTGTTAACCAATAGACTCAACCTGGGGGTGATGGCCCTGACTGTCCCGGCCAAACGCTCTATCGCGTCGACATCACCCAGGTCCGCCGCCACGGTGAACGCACTGCCTGAGCGTTGCGCATTAAGAGATACTTCAAGTTCATTAGCAGCATCGCTGCTGTGATGGTGGTGCAGGATTACACTGCAACCTCGTTGGTGCAATGCCTTGGCAATACTTGCGCCAATACGACGTGCCGCCCCGGTAACAAGTACGTAATCAGCGGCCATAGCGCACCAGCACTCCCGTAACCGGGCTTCTTCTGGACTTTGCTGTTTCACTCACTGAAACTACCTGCCTATGTGCTCTTCAACGACCCACACCATCCTGCCCGAACCACCTGCAGAGCTCAAGCAATCGAGCGACGAACTGACACGGGTGATCAGCAAGAAGATCGCCCGCGATGGTCCAATTCCTTTTTCAGAATATATCGAAATGGCCCTGTATGAACCCGGCTTGGGTTACTACAGCGCTGGCTTGAGAAAATTTGGCGGGGATGGGGATTTCGTAACCGCGCCGCAGTTGGGAGACGTTTTTGCACGTTGTTTGGCCAAGCAGGTGACCCAGATAGGAGAACATTTGGGTGATTACGAAATCCTTGAAATCGGTGCCGGTACCGGCGTACTGGCTGCAGACTTGCTCAGAGCATTGCAAACGGACCAACCACCGACACGCTACCGCATACTTGAACGCAGCGCCTATTTGCGGCAGATACAAAAAGAAACGCTGACAGAAATGGTGCCCCAGTGGATGGATAAAATCAGCTGGCTGGACACACCACCCCAGGCGGCTTGGCAAGGTGTTTTGTTGGCCAATGAGGTTGCGGATGCACTGGTCGTTGAAAGATTTTGTGTCACAGCAGACGGCATCAGCCGTTTGTGTGTTGGCCATGATGAAACGGGCTTCAGTTGGCACAAAGGCGTTTGTGACGCCGCCATGACGGAGCGTATACAGAGCGTCATTGCGAATTCCGAACAGACGCTGCCAACAGGGTACTGCTCTGAGATAAACATACTGCTACCTGCCTGGCTGCAGGCCGTTACTGCCAGTCTGAAAACAGGCCTGGCCCTGTTTATCGACTACGGCTATCCACGCCATGAGTACTACCTGCCCCAACGCCACGACGGCACCATGATCTGTCATTACCGCCATCGCGCCCATGACGACCCGTTCCTGTGGCCGGGTTTGACAGACATCAGCGCATCGGTGGATTTCACCGCACTGGCTGAAGCGGCTGGTCAATGTGGTCTTGAGGTCAGCGGTTATACCAGCCAGGCCATGTTTTTGCTGGCCAATGGTCTGGAAGATATTATTGCGGGTTTCCAGTCACTGGAAGAAAAAGAGCGGGTCCTGATGAATAGCCAGGTGCGCAGACTGACCCTGCCGGGCGAAATGGGTGAACGCTTCCAGGTGATGGCCCTTAGCCGGGGTCTTAGCGAAGATTTTTGTGAGGGTTTGGACGGGTTTTCCTTGGCTGACCTGCGCTACCGGTTGTAATCGTTCCCCAGGCCAGTGCGGCGTATCATAATCACAATGCACCTATCCTGCGACGTTCAATACTTTTGGAGTTGCGGCAATATAGTGTTTATAGGTCCTCGCATAGACTCCCCCTATGTCAACCTGAGTATTACTGTCTGATCACAGAGCGGGTTTGACCGTGGACTAACATCCTCGTATTCACGTGCTGGTTAACGCGGTTCAGTTAAGGACGGGGGCGCGTCTATGTCTATACTCCAGCGAGCGCAGAAATTGCCCGGATGCGTTCCTGCCGTAGACGTTCACCCACTTGTGGTCCACCAAGGCCTTCCAGATCGAGATCCCTGGCCTTTATCTTGACCGCGACCTCGTAGGCTCGCTGCAAATGCTCGCCTTGTTGATAATCGCAATTCTCCTGGCCTTGCCGACCACGGTAATCGGCCGCACATGCGGCAATAAAATCTGGCAATATTTTCGGTTGTCGAAAAACATCCAGGTTTTCCAGCAAGCGGAGTATCGTTGCGGGTCTGGCAGAAAGAACACGGTGGCAGACAAGATGTTGTGCACAGACTTTGCGTGCCAGGTCGTGGATGGACTTTGGCACGCGAAAACGATGACATAAAGCATCCACCAACGGAACGCCGGCGGCCTCATGGCCTTTATGCGAGGGCCACTGTGATTGAGGTGTAATGCCCTTGCCCAGGTCATGAAGCAGTACGGCAAAGACCACTGCGACGGAGCCATTACCTGCGGCAGCCTCATCCAGCGCCATCAGCAGGTGTATACCCGTATCGACTTCGGGATGGTATTTCTTTGGCTGCGGCACACCAAACAATGCATCAACTTCCGGCATCAGGGCTTCCAGTGCCCCACTCAAACGCAACACGCTGACAAATTCAGAGGGCGTGTCGGTCGCCATGGCGGCCTCGATTTCACGCCAGACCCGTTCGGCCACCAGGTGTTGAAGTTCGCCGGATTGAGTAATTTCCTGCATCAACAGCATGGTGGACTCATGCACCTGGAAACCCAGCCCGGCAAAACGAGCGGCAAACCGGGCGACCCGCAAAACTCTTAGCGGATCCTCCACGAAAGCGCTTGAGACGTGCCGCAGGATTTTGTTGCCAATGTCCCGTTGCCCCCCAAACGGGTCAATCAGATCCCCGTTCTCATCCCGGGCAATGGCATTGACGGTCAGGTCCCGGCGTTGCAGGTCTTCCTCCAGTGTGACACCAGGATGAAAGTCGACATTAAAACCGTGGTATCCATGACCCTGCTTTTTCTCGGTGCGGGCCAGTGCATATTCTTCGCCGGTTTTGGGGTGCAGAAAAACCGGGAAAGATGCGCCCACCTGATTGTAACCATTGGCCAGCATTTCATCGGCGGTGCCACCAACCACGACCCAGTCGCGTGCGTTGGGCTGCAGACCCAGCAGGGAATCTCTGACTGCACCGCCAACCAGGTAGGTTTTAGCCTGCATATTGCTCGGCATCAACGACGAGAACGCCGCCGGAAGGACTGCAGGCGGTGTTGATGGAGCGACCCGGTCAGGTAATCGGGTACCACACTGTCAATCGGCCGTGGATCGATACCAAAATAGTCAAACCCGTTGTTGTCAGTGGTGTTGTCGGTTTGCAGGGACTGATAGTTATCCCAGGAAAAGGGCTTTCCGGGAACCAGGCCCATCACCACAGCCATGGTTGCTGACAACGGTGCGGGCAAACCGACAATCTTACGCCGCTGACCCATGTTTTTTGCCGTCCATTCCACCAGCGCTTTGAGTGTGAAGCTTTGCGGGCCGGCCAGTGTGAAACTTTTTCCCCAGGTCAAAGGGTCATCCAATGCAGCGGCCATCGCCATTGCCACATCGACCGCAAAAACCGGTTGTAAACGGGCCTTGGGGCAGGCAAGTGGTAATACCGGTGTGAGACGCAACATCAACGCAAAGCGATTAAAGAACGCGTCACCCTGACCAAAGATGACCGACGGCTGGAATAGGGTGACATTCAGGTCATCTGCCGCCTTCAACAGCGCCTCGGCCTCACCCTTGCTCCGCAGATAGTGGCTGCTGCCCTCACCGGCATTCAATGCACTGACATGGAGAATGCGTGTCACCCCGGTCTGCTGACTGGCCCGGATGATGGCATCTACCAACTCAACGTGAACCTTGTGAAAACCCCTCCCTCCACGACCACTTTCGTTCAAAATTCCGGCCATACTAATAACCGCATCAGCGCCTGCAAACTGTGTCGCCAATTCATCAACGTCATAGACGTCTGCCTGCGCCAGCTGCACACCTGGCAGCAAATTCACGTTACCGTGCCGCACTGCGGCCCGGGTTAAAACCAGGCAAGAGTGTTTCTCGGCCACCAGGGTTTGCAACAGGTGACGGCCGAAAAAACCACTCGCACCTACCAATACAATTTTCATTAGTGCTCCTTCAATTCCCCGCATCATCAGGGTCGCGGCAAACCACTTCGGTAGTGCCCATGACACTTATTTTACCGGATTCGATGTGCGGCATTCTGGTGGATATGCGTTGCACCTCTCCGCCCATGCGCCAGTCGTAAAGGGTTGTAAATGCCAGCACACGGGGAATGTAATCCCTGGTCTCAAAATAAGGCAGTGTCTCAATCCAGATCGCCGCCTCACCGATGGAACGATCTGCCAACCACCGTTTTACGACTTCTGGACCGGCATTATAGGCAGCGGATACCAGCACCGGATTGTGCTGGTGCTTTTGTAAGAGATCCCGCATGTAGGCCGAACCAATCGGGAGGTTACCAGCAACGGTTTTCAGGCCTGTGCTACCGGTCCAGCCAAGACCATGTTTTCTTGCGACCTGTCTGCCGGTGGCCGGCGTGACCTGCATCAACCCCAGTGCATTCACAGTTGATCTGGCGGTCTCCTGCATTGCGCTTTCTGAGCGTATGGTTCCGTAAACCCATGCCAGGTCCAACTGATTGTCAGCGGCTGCACGTTCCACTTCCACCCTCCATGCCAATGGAAATCGCCATGCATAAAATTGCAGGTCACCGCTATTACCCAGCGCAAAGATTACCCGGTCATGCCAGCGCTCACGCTGTGCCAGTGCCGCTGCTATTTTTATATCTGCAACCCGCAAACGAGCCATCGCCAATGTCCATTCACCGACCGCCCAGCCTTCAAGCCCCGCCTTTCTGAGTTCCAACGCGCGTCCAAAGCCATCCGTACCCGCAATGCGCTCAATTGCACCATCTTCAATGTCAGGTTGCAGGGGGCAGATATTGTATGACTGAGCGAGTTCATCAGCCGCAAGAAAGCCATAGTAATTGGCTTCCAGCGCCAGGGACTCAAGCCGTGCGGTGGCTGTCGACCGACCTGATCTTGACTCAGCCTGTGCCAGCCAGTAGCGCCAACGTACGTCATTGCGGGTTTCATCGGACATTTTTCCAATGACGGCTACCACCTGTTCCCAGTTCTGTCTGCTGAGCAAAAATCGGACCCACCACTCCAGTAATTGCGAATCTCGGTAAGCCGTTGGAACACGTGCCATGTGCACACCGGTGTCTGCCTGCAGCGCCACTGCGGAACTCAGGGCAATCGCGTGTAGCAACTCACCGCGGCGAGACTCTCCCCAATTATAATGACCATCCAACGCACCGAATTTTTCAGCCGCTCTTTCCGCATCTTGATTTGCCAGCCGGAGGAGGGACACCGCCGTGATCATCCGGTTGATATCGTTATCCGGCCAGTCACGCGCCTGCTCCAGCCTGGTGTAACCCGTACGACTCAACCATTGCCAGTATTCCAGCCAACGGCGTTGTCCCTCGGGAATAAAGCGCGCCAGATAATAGGTCAGACGCCGGTTGCCCGCCTCCATGGCCAGTCGAATTCGTTCCCAGGCGAGATCGGTTGAGATACCATTATTCTTGATCAGCCAGGAAAAAACCGGATCACATTCATCAGGCTGGGACTTGCCCACTACCCACAGGTTTTGTGCCTCGGTCAGTAGTCCGGCGGTTTGTCCCAGTATGATTTGACCTTGCGCTCGCTGGCATTTCAAAACGGTGTTATCGACCTCCTTCGCGTGCGTTACGAAATCCGTCCAGCGTCCCGCACGCGCCAGTGATGCCAGCCAGGCGCCACGCAAACCGTTGGTAAATGCAAAGTTCTGATGGTCATCCAGAAAAGTTGCCATTTCCTCCGTCGGCACTTTGGCACGACGGTTGCGATAATCTTCATATTGCAAATAGGGGAACAACAGGTAACCACCAAGCTTGTTCTTAAACCGTTCGAAGGTGGCCCGGTCTCCCCGCCCGGCAGCGTCCCACGCTTGTTTGAACTGATCAATATCAGAAACCGACCCCATGTCTGCCGCATAGACCGGGGTACAAATTGAGCAGCAAAACGCGAGCAAAATGACAGACTGCCTGATACTGTGAGACATATTGTTCATTGATAGGTCTAATTTATGAGAACGGCGGCTGCGCGGCAAGTCGATTCTGCAAAACCAAGGGTTAATTTAAGTGCCCTGGCTTGAGTATGCCCTCACAGGTCTGGTTGGCGGCTTTCTTGCGGGTTACCTGGGTATTGGTGGTGGGCTGATTCTGGTACCTGCTTTGAGCTGGCTTTTCAGCCGCGACCCGGCCACCGCCGGTACTGCGGTGCAAATGGCTGTTGCCACTTCTCTCGCGAGCATGCTGTTTTCATCCATGAGTTCTTTACTCGCACACCACCGCCGCGGGGCCATATTATGGCCCTTGGTCAATCTGCTGTTGCCAGGCTTACTGCTTGGTGCCTTGCTCGGTAGCCTGATCGCCGACCGAATCGGCAGTGCTGTGCTGGGTGGTGTGTTCGGTGTCTTTGCTTTAATTGTTGGTTTGCAATTGCTGCTGGGAACAGCCCGGGCAGGGAATAAGCCCATGCCAGGACGGGGACCAGCCGCAAGCATCGGTTTGGTCATTGGTTCAATATCCGGCATGTTGGGTATTGGCGGGGGAAGTATGACAGTCCCGTGGTTTCTGTGGCACCGTCACACGGTCCAAAATGCGATTGCCACCGCTGCGGCCTGTGGTTACCCCATTGCAGTGGCTGGCACCCTGGGGTTTATTTTTCTGGGCGATAACAACACCGTTGTTACGAATCTGGGTTACGTTCATTTACCGGCGCTGGCCGGGGTGGCTTTGTTCAGTGTTGTGGGCGCTCCTTTGGGCGTCATTGCCATCCACGGAAGTTCACCGTTGATGGCAAGACGTTTTTTCGCCATCTTCCTGCTTGCCGTTGCCACGAAAATGCTTGCAGCTTAATCCAACCTCAGGGTAATCAGGGTGCATGCACCACCTCCAGGCGGGTTGGAGATCAAAATGTTACCACTGTGGTCCTTGACGATCTTGTGACATATTGCCAGACCCAGTCCGCTACCCTTGGCCTTGAAAGTAACATAAGGCTCAAAGGGACTCTCCAGAACAGCATCAGGATAACCGGGGCCATGGTCATGGATTTTCATTTCCACCCATTGCTGGTTAGGTTTTGCAATGACCTTTGTGCGGATATGGACTTCCGCCGGAGCCCCCTCCACTACCGCCTCGCTGGAATTGCAAATCACGTTGTGCAGCAACTGTCTGATCTGCCCGCCATCAGCAACCAGTCCACCCGGACCATCGACTAAATCAAGATGGAATTGCACTCGCTGATCACCGTGTTGGTACAAGGAAACGACGTCGCGAACCAACTCATCCAGTGCCAGGGGGGTTGTTTCCAATTGCGTGTCCAACGCATAATCACCGAAACCATCGACCAGTGCGCGCAGCGCCTCGACCTGTGACACGATGGTGTCTGTGGCCTTATCCAGCAAATCGCCATCACTGACGTCCAACTTGTCCAACAACTTCATCCGCAAGCGCTCAGCGGCCAACCGAATGGGCGTCAACGGATTCTTTACTTCGTGCGCCAGTCTGCGGGCAACTTCTGCCCAGGCTGCCTCCCGTTGTGCCCGGTTGAGCATCGTGACGTCGTCAAATACAATGACCGTGCCACTTGTTTTTCTGGCATAGCCACCAAGCCGGGAACCACGCACCAGCAACACCATTGCCCGCCCATCTGCCGACAGTTGTATCTCCCTCTGCCACTGCGCGGGCCCACGTCCCATTTGGCTGCTTATCAGTTCTGCCAGCGGTGCCAGAAACTGGGCTTTTTCAGCCCGCCCAGATAATTTGTGCCCTGAGAAGAAGCCTTCTGGCATGCCCAGTATGTCCTCGGCAGCTGAGTTGGCCGTCACCACACAGAGATCGCTGTCCAAGGTCATCACACCAGCACTCAAACTACCCAGTACAGTTTCCAGGTGTTCACTTTGCGACTGCAGCTGAAGACGGCTCCGCTCAGCCTCTTTACTTGCCATGGTCAGGGCTTCGGTCATCTTGTTGAAAGACTGCACCAAAAACCCCAACTCGTCGCCAGCTCCGGCATGAATTTCATGTTCCAGGTCTCCTTCGGCAACTTTCCGGGTGGCCAACGCCAGTTTTGAAATCGGCGTGACCATACCGCGGGCTACGTTAAGGGCCGCCAGTATGGCCAGCAGCACCGTTAGCAATAAAACCAGTGACAGAATCAGAATAAAACTCTGTTTCAAGGCATTACGCAAAAAGCTGACATTTTGATAGCGGTGATATTCTTCCTCAATTTTGTTGGCCCGGGCAGTGACAGACTGAGGCAATGGATAAATCGCCTGCAACAACGTCCCCTGTACACCCGGTAGAGTAGAGGGCAGACGTTGAATAACACGGATACGTAGAACACCGTCGGTCACTGGTTCTGCGGCCGCGTATTCACCCAGATCCAGAGCCTGGGATAACGCGTAATCACCCGGCCGCTGGGGCAGGTCTGCCGACATGTTGATATTGGCGCTGGCAATCAGGTTTCCGTCAGTTGTCAGGATTGACAGTTCCAGGGGTCCCCCGTTACTGACATGTTGCAGCAAGGTGCGGCGGACCTGGTCGGCATCATCAGCAGGATTGTCAATTTCCCGACCCAGACGACGGACCTGATTGCGTACCTCCAGGGTCCGGTTATCGAGAAGCTGCTGGCCCAACAGTAAGGAATCAGCCAGGGCGGCTTCCACACCGACATCGAACCACCCGTCTATCGCACGAGTCAGAAAAAAAGCTGAAAAAAAGTAAACAATCAATGCGGGCGGCAGTGACAGGACCAGGAAGTATCTTACCCAGCGTGCCGACAACAAGGCCCCTGGGGCCTGGTCCCGGACCTTTCTGCCCAGCGTCACTACCCTGTGCACAATTGCAGCGAGCACAAACAACAATGCCAATATGGTCAACACCAGCACCCACACGTAAGGCTGGTTAAGACCACTGGCGTCTTGCTGGACAGTACTTACCAGGATCAGGGAAGCAAGCAGGGCAAAGGTTGCCACCGCAACCGGTAGCAGCACCAGGGAGATTTGCCTCAGACGCTTATATTTAGAGGCCATGAGGACCACTCCGAATCATGCTGCCACTCGGATGAAAACCAGGCCGGCAGCTGCATGGGTGCAGGTAAGCGGCTTTCATCCAGACGGATGCGGGTGCGTATCTCGTAATCCCCACCCAACAGTGGGCCGGTACCCATCTTGATCGCCATTGTGCCAATGGAAGCCAGCGCGTGCCGCAAACGCGGGAATGTTTGCAAGTTGTCGGTGGCTTCATCCGAAAGTTGAAAACGCTCACTTAACGGAAGATAACGAATTTGGAAGCGCCTGGTGGTGGGATTTATGACCATCATATT
The DNA here is from genome assembly GCA_021772915.1 of Gammaproteobacteria bacterium. Lineage (GTDB taxonomy): Bacteria > Pseudomonadota > Gammaproteobacteria > Xanthomonadales > SZUA-36 > SZUA-36. The sequence continues at coordinate 54,693 of JAJFLB010000055.1, forward strand.
ACTCTCATGCCGAACTTCCACATCCAGCCTGATGGTCAGCGTAACGCCATGGAGCAAAGCCGCTTGTGCCTGCTGACTCAGACTTAAATCCTGGTGGAACCTGAGATTGAGAGACTGGTAACCGCTGCTCACTGAAACCTTGTTGATGGTGAACCCGTAGTCAAGTGACTGCTGATTACAGCCAATCAGCAACAACAGTACGCACGCAATCCCGCTGCTCCGGGATATCACTGTTCTGAAGAGCTTATGAGGACTTGCGTAGAACCGCATAAAAGAATCCGTCCATATTCGTTTCCCCGGGCAGAATCTGTCGGCCACAGGTTTGGGCTATGCCCCAGTCCTGGGCGATCACCTCTACCTCTGCATCTATACACCGTTTTAGAAACAGCTGTACTTGCCGGTTGTTCTCACGTTCCAATATAGAACAGGTCACATAAACAAGGATACCGCCGGTTTTTAGCAACGGCCACAAACCATCCAGTAGTTGCGCCTGGGTTTCTACTACCGCGTCCACCTGGCGAGAGGTTCGCAGCCACTTGATTTCCGGATGCCTGCGGATGACACCGGTTGCACTGCAGGGCGCGTCCAACAGGATTTTGTCGAATTTTTTTCCATTCCACCATTCGTCAGTTAGCAGCGCATCTGCAGCAGTCGTTGCAGCCGCCAGGCCGAGACGATCCAAATTCTGCTGAATCTGTTCGATTCGTTCTGCCTGCTTGTCCAAGACTGTCAGATCAAGCTCCGGACAACTCTCCAGCAGATGAGCCGTTTTTCCTCCCGGCGCAGCACATGCGTCAAGAATGCGCTCAAAGGGTTGCGGGTTCAACAAATCCCGGGCCAGTTGCGCGGCCGGATCCTGTACCGAAAGTCTGCCTTCTTCAAAACCCGGGATTTTGCCTACGGCTGCCGCCGGACTGACTCGGATGGCGTCACGGGCAAACTCATGATCGCTGAGTTCAAATCCTGCGGATTGTAATTCTTCACGGAGCAGCGCTTCATCAGCAGATTGACGATTAATACGTAACCATAACGGTGCCTGGAGGTTGTTGGCTATGACCACTTCCATCCAGTTTTGCGGCCAATCCTTTTGTATTTCGGCCAACAACCACGGTGGATGCGCGTGCCAGGCAGGGTCCTGCTCCAGTTCGCTTAGCAATGAATCCTGTTCACGCTGGAAACGCCTCAGTAGGGCGTTAACCAGACCCACTGCCCAGGCTTTGCCCAGCAAACGGGCACATTCGGCGGTCTCATAAACAGCGGCATGGCTCGCGGTTTGGTCATGCCAGATTTGTTGCAGCCCCAGCAGAACCAATCTTTTCACATCACGATCACGTTTTCTTAAAGGTCTTGTCAGGAGTTGTTTGGCCAGCCATTCAAGCGCAGACAACCACCGCAACACGCCATAGGTCAGGTTTTTGGCGAATGCCTTGTCGCGGCTGTCACGCAACCGTGACAGCGCCTCGCTATCGGCCAGGCTCTTGTTGGTATCAAGAACTTCGGACAAGGCACCGATCGCGGCGATGCGAGGGTTTTGCAAGACTTTTTTTTGTCTACGCAATCTTAAAACCCTTTTCCACCTTGTGCCTGCAGGAACGCCGCAGCCGATAAGCGTTTGCCACCGGCACGTTGTATTTCCAGAATTTTCAGTGCTTTGTCTGCCGTGCCAATGATAAGCGATGAGTTCTCCAGGACGACAACGCTACCCGGTTCGCAGTCGGGCGTACCCTCCACTACTTCAGCCCGCCAAATGCGTACCCGCTGGCCGGCCAACTCACACCAGGCGATCGGCCACGGATTAAACGCCCGAATCTGGCGCTGTAGAATCTCGGCCGGCTGATTCCAATTTAGTTCAGCCTCGGCCTTGCTAAGCTTTTGCGCGTATACCGCCTTGCTGTGGTCCTGAGCCAGGGGCTGCGAAAGTCCACCGGTCAGTGCCAACTCGAGGCAATGGGTCAAGGCCTGGGCCCCCATTTCGGCTAAACGGTCATGTAGCGTTCCAGCGGTATCCTGCTGCTCAATCGGGGTCGTCAGGCAATGATAAACTGGACCCGTATCGAGTGTGGCTTCCATCTTCATGATACACACACCGGTTTGCCGGTCCCCGGCTTCAACAGCACGCTGAATGGGTGCAGCACCGCGCCAGCGGGGAAGCAATGATGCGTGAATATTCCAGCCGCCCAGTAGGGGCAGCGCCAGTAACTTTGCCGGAATCATCAGACCGTAGGCAACCACCAGCAACAAATCTGGCCTCAGGTTTTCAAGTCGCTGCAGCCATTGTGATTCATTGAGACTGGCCGGCTGCAACACTTCAACGTTATTCTTCAATGCCAATTGCTTAACCGGGCTGGCACTTAAGTGTTTACCCCGGCCAGCCGGTCGGTCGGGCTGGGTCAGTACAGCAACGATTTCGCAATCGCCAGCAAGTAGCACCCGCAGTGGCGGCAGAGAAAATTCAGGAGTTCCCGCAAACAAAACGCGCAATGGAGAGCTGGGTATGATACTCGAGCTGGCTGTCTTTACCATCAGATTAGGCGATGCTCTTCAGCGTCCTGTGCGGCTACCTTACGCTGTTTTTCGAGCTTCCTGCGCACCATGTTTCGCTTAAGCGGTGACAGATAATCCACGAAAAGCCGGCCGTTGAGGTGGTCTATTTCGTGTTGTATACACACGGCATGCAAATTTTCGAGCTGTTCTTCGAAGAATATTCCTGTTGGGTCCTGTGCCTTAACAATAACGCTTTCCGCCCGTTTTACACGAGCATATATACCGGGGACTGACAAACAACCCTCTTCGCAGTCTTGCTCACCGGACTCGCTCAGTACTTCCGGGTTAACGTATACCCGCGGACAGCTCTGATCCTCGCTAATATCCAGTACCAGCAAGCGTTCGTGTACATTCACCTGAGTAGCGGCAAGACCGATACCAGGGGCTGAATACATGGTTTCCAGCATGTCTTCAATCAGGGTCTTGAGGTGTATATCGAAGCTTTTTACTTCACTTGCCACGGTTTTCAAGCGGGGGTCGGGAAACTCCAGAATATCCAGTTTTGCCATGTGCCTTTCTACTTGATGACTAATTTAGGTGAACTTTTCCACCACAGGAATTATGATAGCTAATGACGAACTCTGTTCGCCAGTGAAGAATAATGATCGTATTGGTCCAGAGGGCAGGAAGCCTATTATGAACGTGAACAAGAACATTTTTCACTTTATCCTGGCATTATTACTGGCAGGAAGCGCACTGGCACAGGACGTGTCAGTCCGTGCTGATCACCCAGATGAGTATGTGGTTGTGAAGGGTGATACGCTGTGGGACATCTCCGGCAGGTTTCTCGAAAAGCCCTGGCAATGGCCAGCTATCTGGCAGGCCAACCCACAAATTGAGAACCCACACCTGATTTATCCGGGTGACCGCATTACGCTGGTCTACATCGACGGCAGCCCCCGGCTCGTCATCAATGGCAACAAACCCACCTTGAAACTGTCACCGGAAACACGCCGGACACAACGTCAACCCATACCGCCCGTAGAGTGGGACGCTATTAAGGGCTTCGTAAGCAATTCGCGGGTGTTGGGACCGTCGGAGTTTTCCGATTTGCCTTATGTTGTGGACAATGAAAGCAGCCGCAATCTGGCCGTTAAGAATGATCTCACGTATGTACGGGGTATCGACGGACGAGTGGGCAAGAAATTTGCCGTCGTGCGACTGCGCCACATCTTTTACGATGATAATGGTGTTTTGAAGAGAGCAGACCACCACAAGTACGGAGAACACCTGGCCGGTGATCTCGAGTACCCCAGCAATATTTGGTCCGCGACTTTGTCATGGCGAAAGAAAAATCCCGAGATACTGGGTTATGAATACTGGGATATCGCAACGGCACGGCTGGTCAAACAGGGAGATCCCGCCATCCTGCAAATCCAGAGAGGAAGGACAGAGGTCAAGAAAGGCGACTTCATCTTGCCTGTTGATCCCTATGTACATAGGCCGCAGTTTCAGCCACACGCGATGAGTGCAGTACCCGATGGTATAGAAGTTATCGCTTTGACCCAAACCACTTATGGTGCGGGCCACTATCAGATCATTGCCATTAGTGCAGGAGAGTATCAGGGTGTTGAAGTCGGTCACGTGTTCTCAGCATTCAGACCAGGAAAGACCGTACGTGACAAGGTCAAGTACCCGAAGGGAAGCTGGGCTGATTCTCAGACCTTGGATGGTGACAAGGTCACTTTGCCAGACCAGTTCAGTGCACATGTCCTGGTTTTTCGGGTTTTCGATGAAGTCAGTTATGCCATGATAATGGATGGAGATCGCCCGGTTCGCGAACATGACGTTCTGAAGCACCCGGACGAAACTTTGTAAAACCCAGCGATAGTGGGCAAAGGAGGTTGATACTCCTTCAAGGGGATATTGCCATGTTCAGAGCTAAGCAGATAAACCAAGACAAGGCACAGTCCGCAGACAATAGCTGGTCCTTGTTGAGGGCTGTAACGCCGTATTGGTTTATCTGCTTAGCTCTCTGCGGGCGAGCCGGGAAGTAGTCGTCCGTCGTGCACCTCTTGGCAAGAACCGGGCCATTACCCGCCAGGCGCGCCTCACGGTCAACCACTTCCCAATTCGCCGAACAAGGCAATATCCCCTTGAAGGAGTACGAGTACGAATCAGCGTGATTGGTTAGTTATTCTGAACGCCCCTTCATGCGGGGGTGCCGCGCTGATCAGAGTGATCGAAAAACTTGGCGGGGCAGCGGCTGTCGTTGCAGCAAAAGGCGCGGAATTAACTCGCCTGGGCATGTCAGAGACCACCGTCGCGGCTATTTCCCAGCCAGACGAAGCACGCGTAGAATCAGGTCTGCAATGGCTCTCGCAGCCAAGTCACCATCTTGTGTGCTGGCATGATGATGCCTATCCCGCTTTATTAAGACGCATTGATAGCCCCCCGGCCGCCTTGTATGTTGACGGTGACCCCGGTTGTCTGTGGCAACCTCAAATCGCCATTGTAGGTAGCCGCAACCCAACCACGGGTGGCCTCGACCACGCCCAGGACTTTGCCGCCACACTGGCTCGCCAGGGCATGACTGTCACCTCCGGTCTGGCCAGCGGGATTGACTCAGCCGCACATGAGGCGGCAATGGACTCCGGCGCCCAGACCATCGCGGTTAATGGAACGGGTCTGGACATGGTCTACCCCGCAAGTAGTAAGGGGATTGCGGCACGCATTCGCAACCATGGGGCCTTGATTAGCGAGCTGCCATTAGGTTCACCGCCCAGACGCAAACATTTTCCGTCACGCAATCGGATTATTTCTGGCCTGAGTCTCGGTGTGCTGGTGGTGGAAGCCGGTCTGAATAGCGGCACCCTGATTACTGCTCGTAAAGCTGGCGAGCAGGGACGCGAGGTGTTTGCGTTGCCCGGCTCACTTCACAACCCTTTGGCCAAGGGCTGCCACCGCCTGATCCGGGAAGGTGCAACACTGGTAGAAACTACCGGGGACATCATGCAGGACCTCGGCCCGGTCGCAGCAGAATTACAGATGGAAATTCGTCAACAACTCCACCCACCGGACAATAACGCACAAAATCCCGTCACCCACAATGGAGATTTGCTGGATGATTCTGATTACAGCAACGTATGGGGAGTGCTCGGTTATGACCCCAAGCCGGTTGATGCCATTATCGAACAGACAGGTCTGAGTGCTCGTGAAGTCTCTTCCATGCTCTTGATGATGGAACTCAAGGGTATGGTCAAAAAACAAAACAACGGTCGGTTCTCTCGTGCTTGATTCAATGACTACACCGGTCGGATACCCCGATTGGCGATCTCATCAAATCCACGGTCGAGACCTTGAACATCAGCACGTTAATCCCAACCTGCTTCAGTGTTCCGGGTGGCCAAGCCCATTCATGCGACTCTTGTTTTTTTACCTGTGTCTGATTGTGTTTGGTCGGGAAAAAAAGTACGTTGACGCTGGGCCCGTGCTCAGCCATGCTGTACGCACGAGAACGAAAAGAGTCAGATTGGTGTTCCGCCAAGCTTGTGGGGCACCCACGTGGTTAGTTGCAGTAAACCACCGCTCAAAAGTCATAGAGGCTGAAAAATGAAAGAAAACGTGCTCGATGTATTGATGTTTCTGTTTGAGAACTACCTGTACGATGAGCCGGAGACCGCGCCGGACAGAGATTGTCTGGAAGAGAACCTTCACCAGGCAGGATTCACCAACAGTGAAATAGACAAGGCGTTTGGTTGGCTGGACGCACTTGCCGAGCAGCGTCACCAACCCGATTTATTCCAGAATGCCCATCGACCTATACGTGTTTACGTTGATTCTGAGTTGGCGCGATTGGATACAGATTGCAGGGATTTTCTGATGTACCTGGAAAATATCGGTATCGTGGACGCCCAACGCAGAGAGTTGGTGGTGGACCGTATCCTTGCTCTGGAAACGGATGAAATCACGCTTGAGGATATGAAGTGGGTGGTGTTAATGGTGTTATTCAACCAACCGGGTCAGGAAGCCAATTTTGCCTGGATGGAAGACTTGATGTTTGACACCGAGCAGGAGTATCGGCACTAATTAGTAGGGAGAAGGCCGGCACGTATAACCGGCTTCGACTAGATTCTGTTAAAAACTGGAGAAATAGACCAACTCATCACCGACTTGCCCTCGGGTTGGCGGTGCTTGCTAAATCAATAATATGACAAAAAACTTGCTCATCGTAGAATCGCCGGCCAAGGCGAAAACCATCAACCGCTATCTCGGCGAAGATTTCGAGGTATTGGCATCTTATGGCCACGTACGGGATCTCCCGTCCCGTGATGGTGCAGTAGATACCGAAAACGACTTTTCCATGCACTATGAGCTCAGCGACGGCAGCAAGAAACACGTTGATAAAATTGTCAAGGCAACCCGTAATGCGCAGGCAGTTTATCTGGCTACTGACCTTGATCGCGAAGGAGAAGCAATATCCTGGCATATCTTTGAAATACTTAAGGGTAAGAAACTTACCGATAAAATTCCATTTTACCGGGTTGAATTTTCAGAGATTACACAAAACGCAATCCAACACGCAGTAGCTAATCCGCGCGAATTGTCCATGGATCTGGTCAACGCCCAACAGGCAAGACGTGCACTTGATCACCTGGTGGGGTTTAACCTGTCTCCATTGTTGTGGAAAAAGATCAGACCGGGTCTGTCAGCCGGTCGTGTACAAAGTCCCGCTTTGCGTATGATTGTTGAACGCGAACGTGAGATTGAGGCCTTCAAACCCCGGGAGTACTGGACCATCGAGGCCGACTTGAAGAAGGACGAGCACGCCTTTTCAGCCAACCTGGTGCGACTTGGGGGTGCAAAACATCAGCAGTTTGACATCCAGGATCAACAACGTGCACACCAGGTGCGTGACCAGTTGCTGGCATCTGCCAGTGGACAACTTACAGCCGACAGAATAACCCGCAAAGAAAGAAAACGACGGGCTGCTCCACCATTTATTACCTCGACTTTACAGCAGGATGCCTCCCGTAAACTCAGGTTTTCCGCACAAAAAACAATGCGTACCGCACAAACACTGTACGAAGGCATTTCGATCGACGGCAGCATTCAGGGCTTGATCACCTACATGCGTACCGACTCGGTGACCTTATCGAGTAGTGCCCTGAACGATATTCGCCAGCAGATTACCAAGCAGTTCGGGCAGGATTACCTGCCGGAGAAACCGAATTTTTATAAGACCAAGTCAAAAAATGCCCAGGAAGCACATGAGGCCATTCGCCCCACTTCGGCAAGCCTGGTGCCGGGCCAGATCAAGTCAAGTCTTAACGAGGACCAGTTCCGGCTTTACGAATTAATCTGGAAGCGCACGCTGGCCAGCCAGATGACACCGGCAAGACTGGATACAGTTGCAGTCGAATTTGATTGCGGGGCAGATGCCAGCTTCCGCGCCAACGGTTCGGTAATCACCTTTCCCGGCTTTCTCGCCGCCTACGAAATATCGCAACCCGAAAATGAGAAGAAGCAGGACAACCGCCTGCCCGAAATGCAGGAAGGTGACGTACTCAAACTGGATGAAATACGTTCAGACCAACACTTTACTGAGCCACCACCACGATACTCCGAAGCCAGCCTGGTGAAAATCATGGAGGAGTATGGCATCGGCCGGCCTTCCACTTATGCCAGCATCATGTCCACATTGGTCAGACGACAATATGTGGAACTCGACAAGCGACGTTTTATTCCCACCGATACCGGCCGTGTGGTACAGCGCTTTCTTGAAAATCATTTCAATGAGTACGTGGATTACGAGTTTACTGCGCGGCTGGAGGACGAGCTGGATGAAGTTTCGCGTGGAGAGAAAGACTGGGTGCCATTACTCGACGCATTCTGGAAGCCATTTAGTGAACGGGTAGACGAAAAGCAGGAAACCGTCAGTCGTGATGAGGCCAAGGCTGTTCGTGTGCTGGGAGTAGATCCCAAATCCGGTAAACCCTTGTCGGTGCGTCTGGGCCGATTTGGACCCCACGCCCAGATTGGCACCAGGGATGATGAGGACAAACCCACCTTTGCAGGTCTCAGACCCGGCCAGAGTCTGGAAACGATTACCCTGGAAGAGGCGCTGGAACTATTCAAACTGCCACGCGAACTGGGTGATACACCCGAGGGCGAGGAAGTCGTGGCGGCCATTGGCCGTTTTGGACCTTATATCCGCTTTGGCGGCAAGTTCGTATCTCTAAAAGATGCGGACCCCCACACCGTGACCCTGGAGCACGCGTTAAAACTGATCGCTGAGAAAAAGGAATTTGATGCCAACCGCATTATCAAGTCCTTCGATGGTAGCGAGATACAGGTGTTGCGTGGACGGTACGGACCCTACATTACCGATGGCAACAAGAATGCCCGGATGCCAAAAGACCGTGAACCGGAATCACTAACGCTGGCCGAGTGTGAAGAACTGATTGCGGCGGCACCCGAGCGCAAACGCGGCAGGAAATCTGCCAAGAAAAAGACCGCCAAAAAGAAAACTTCCAAAAAGAAAATGTCAAAAAAGAAAGTGTCAAAAAAAACCGGGGGACGAAAGGCCGTCTCCTAGCCACTGTCCTACCCGATGTGATAATCAAGCGAGACCATGACAACCCATACCCTGCTGGATACCGCCGACGCTGTTGAGCAACTACAAACAGGCCACGTGATCGCGTATCCAACGGAAGCCGTCTTTGGTCTTGGTTGCGATCCCCGCAATGAGTCCGCTGTACGCAAGTTAATCTCGCTTAAAGGTCGCTCCGAGGCAGCCGGTTTTGTGCTGGTTGCCAGCGAATACAGCCAGTTACAGGAGTGGATAGCTGATATCGATGAGACATTGGTTGCCACCGCGTTGCAAACCTGGCCTGGACCGGTGACCTGGCTTTTCCCACGTGCCACCAATGTTCCAGACTATGTGGCAGGCGACCACGCCACAATTGCGATACGCGTCACTGCACATGAACCCTGTCGCACATTGTGCACCGCTTTTGGTGGGGCATTGATATCATCCAGCGCCAATCATAGTGCTGCCAGTCCAGCGCGCAGCGCAGGCGAAGTGGAGGATTATTTTGGCCACTACCTGGGTGGAATCCTTGCCGGCCCACTGGGTGGCGCTCAAAACCCCAGTGAAATACGCGACCTTGCAACCGGCGCCGTTGTACGAAAGGGGTAACCCACACGTTGATTGAAGCGGTCAAAAAATATCTGCTGGACCTACAGGACAATATTTGTAGTGGTTTGGAGGCTGAAGACACTGACGGGACATTTCGTGAGGACCTGTGGGAGCGCAAAGCGGGTGGTGGCGGTCGCACCCGGGTCCTGGAACAGGGTGAAGTTTTTGAGCAGGCCGGGGTAAATTTTTCACATGTGTACGGCCGTCGTTTACCCGCATCGGCAACCACGGCCCGACCTGAATTGAGGGGTTGTGAATTTCAGGCGCTGGGGGTCTCGCTGGTTATTCACCCGCATAATCCATATGTACCGACGAGCCACGCCAACGTACGGTTTTTCAGCGCCAGCAAACCGGGTCAGGAACCCATTTGGTGGTTTGGTGGTGGCTACGATATGACACCATTTTATCCTTTCATGGAGGACGTAATCCAATGGCACCAGGCAGCCAGGAAGGCATGTCAACCATTTGGCGATGACGTCTACCCACGTTATAAGCAGTGCTGTGACGAGTACTTCTACCTCAAGCACCGCAACGAAACCCGAGGGGTCGGTGGCCTGTTCTTTGACGACTTGAATACCTGGGGCTTCGAACGCAGTTTTGATTTCATGCAAGCCATTGGTGACAGCTACCTGCCCGCTTACCTGCCCATCGTGATGTCGCGAAAACACACCCAGTACACCGAACGTGAACGCACATTCCAGCTTTATCGACGTGGCCGTTATGTGGAATTCAACCTGGTCTATGACCGGGGCACACTGTTCGGTCTGCAATCGGGCGGTCGCACCGAGTCTATCCTCATGTCACTGCCACCGGTCGTCCACTGGCGTTACGACTACCGGCCGGAACCGGGCTCAGCTGAAGCCAAACTTGATGCCTTCCTTAAACCCAGGGACTGGTTGGGCAGCTAACCCACATATTTCACCAGTATCCCGGAGAAGGTGAGAGAAGGTGAGAGAAGGTGAGACCGTGAAACGGTCGAGAGGCTGGCCTGGGCCACCGGGAACCGGTCGAGAGGCTGGCCTGGGCCATGATGGCACCGGCCAGATGCGACTGGATGAAGGGCTGGACTGAAGACCATAGCCGTAGCTATGGTCTGAGGGAAGCTCGAGTCCAGGCGTATGTGGAGAAGGTGAGACCGGGGACCGGTTGAGAGACTGGCCTGGGCCACAAGCCAGGGCCGGGATAGGTATTGGGCCGCGTACAAAGTGTACCTTTGGATTTGTTTGCAAATATGTTATTTAATTCAACTGATTCAATTGGTTGAGGTGAGGCCCATTACCGGCTGGTGAAATATGCGGGTTAACATTCGTTGCCACAAAAAAAAGCCCTGCCGGTCTACCTGGCAGGGCTCAAATTGGGAATAGGTTGGGGGAGAAAAACCTAAGCCCTGGTCCGCCATTGGGGTGCGGACACGACTGCATGAACAGTCAATGGGTAAGACTGACTTTCACCTGGATAGTTCACACAAACCAACCTGTCATTGTTCCCATATTTCGACCCCTGTTGGAGACAGCATCCTGCTCGCACCTACCGGGCAAGCTGCGGGGCGCTGCGGGTTTAACCGTGCCGAACAATCCAGACCGCAGGAGGTACGAACTCGATCGTGCCGAACAGTTTCCCGATGAGCAAGCTCATCGGTCCCACGGCCTCCACAAGCCAAAGTCAGTGCGCAGTCTCCCAGTCCGGCCCGAATCCTGTGTCCACCACCAGAGGCACATCAAGCTCCATTGCTCCCGACATATACCCGGTGACAGCGTCACGGACCGTATCGAGTTGTTCCTCCTCGACTTCCAGTACAAGTTCATCGTGCACCTGCATGACCAATCTCGCCCCTGATCCGGAGGTTTGCAGCCAGTGATCCACCTTGATCATGGCGATCTTGATGATGTCCGCCGCAGTACCCTGCATCGGGGCATTGATTGCAGCACGCTCGGCACCCTGGCGGCGCATCATGTTGCTGGCATTGATCTCCGATAGATATAACCTGCGACCAAACAGAGTTTCAACGTACCCCTGCTCCCGCGCCCGCTCACGGGTCTGCTGCATAAATGTCTGCACGCCCGGGTAACGGGAAAAATAGGTATCCATGTACTCCTGTGCTGCGGGCCGGCTTACGTCCAGCTGGCGGGCAAGTCCGAACGCGGACATACCATACATCAGGCCGAAATTAATGGCCTTGGCCGCCCGACGCTGATCTGCAGTCACTTTTTCAGGGGCCTCACCAAAAACCTCACCGGCAGTGGCCCGATGAACATCCACACCGTCGTGAAAGGCCTTGAGTAAACCCTCGTCTCCCGACAGGTGTGCCATGATACGTAGCTCAATCTGCGAGTAGTCAGCTGCCAGAATGACCTGCCCTGGAGGGGCAATAAACGCCTTACGAATTTTACGACCCAATGCGGTGCGTATGGGGATGTTTTGCAGATTTGGATTGGAAGAGGACAGTCTGCCCGTTGCCGCTACTGCCTGGTGATATGAAGTGTGTACACGACCGGTGCGGGGATTAATCTGGGCAGGCAATTTATCGGTATAGGTCGATTTAAGCTTGGCGAGTGAGCGGTGTTCGAGAACGAGTTTTGGCAAGGGGTAATCTTGCGATAATTCCTGTAGCACGTCCTCAGCCGTAGATGGCTGGCCCTTGGGTGTCTTCCTGATCACGGGAAGATCCAGCTTCTCAAACAGTATTTGCTGTAATTGCTTGGGCGACCCGAGGTTGAAGGGCTGACCGGCAGCCTCGTGCGCAGACGCTTCCAATGTCTGCAAACGTTTAGCCAGCTCCCCACTTTGTTGCAACAGCAGCTTGCCGTCCACCAGCACACCGGCCTGTTCCATCCTCGCCAGAACGGGTATCAGCGGTATTTCCAGGTCGGTCAATACCGACGCCAGGGCTGGTTCGCCCTGTAGCCTGGGCCACAGATGCTGATGCAATCTGAGGGTGATGTCTGCGTCCTCGGCCGCATAATGGCCTGCTTCTTCGATCGCCACCTGGCTGAACGAAATCTGCTTTGCACCTTTGCCAGTCAATTCTTCATAATGCGTGGTCTGGTGGTTAAGATACTTCAACGCCAAAGTATCCATATCGTGACGGCTGCCGGTGCTGTTGAAAACATAGGATTCCAGCATGGTGTCAAAGGCAACACCCGTCACAACTATTCCATAGTTTGAGAGGACGTTCATGTCGTACTTGATATGCTGCCCCACCTTTTTGTGGGTCTCGCTCTGAAGCAGCGGTTTGAAGGCCTCCAGCACAATGTCCCGATCTAGCTGTGCGCTTGCACCGGCGTAATCATGTCCTAACGGGATGTAAATTGCCTCGTAAGGCTCAATTGCAAAACTCAGACCCACCAGCTCGGCCTGTAACGGGTCAAGACTGGTCGTTTCGGTATCAAACGCCATTAACCCGGCATTCTGTAGTTTCTCCTGCCACCGGCGGAGCTCTTTCATATCCCGTACCGTGGTGTAACGCAACTCAAGCTGTTCCTTAGCTGAGGATTCATCCTTGTCCAGCTCCCGTAACCAGCTGTTAAACTCGTTGTGCTGCAGAAACTGACGCAACGCTGACTCATCAATCGGTTTACGTTGCAGTTCTTCGACTGCCACCTCAAGACCCAAATCACTGCGGATGGTGGCCAAATCCTGCGACAGCGGAAGTTTGTCCAGCGCTTCACGCAGGTACTCACCAATTTTCCCTTTGATATCACCTGCATGCGCCATCACGCCTTCCAGGGATTGCCACTCATTTAACCATTTGGCGGCCGTTTTGGGGCCACATTTCTCCACCCCCGGTATGTTGTCAGCCTTATCGCCGGTCAAGGCCAGAAAATCTACGATTTGCCCGGCAGTGACCCCGAATTTTTCGACCACACCATCGCTGTCCATGGATGTATTGGTCATCGTGTTGATCAACGTGACATGTTCATTGACCAACTGGGCCATGTCCTTGTCACCGGTCGAAATGACACAACTCATTTGCATCGCTGCCGCACGGGTTGCCAGCGTGCCGATAACGTCATCCGCCTCCACACCCGGCACCTGTACCAGTGGCAGTCCCAGCAACCTGACCATGGCATGGATCGGCTCTACCTGTACCCTGAGTTCGGCTGGCATTGGCGGACGATTGGCCTTGTACTGTGGGTACATTTCGTGCCGGAACGTCGGACCCTTGGCGTCGAATACAACTGCAATTCTCCCGCTTTCGGCTTCATTTACCAGACGCCGCAGCATATTGGCGACACCCAGCAACGCACCCGTTGGCTCACCCGCAGAATTGGTCAGCTGGGGCAAGGCGTGGAAAGCCCGGTAAAGATAGGAGGAACCATCAACCAGGTAGAGGGTATTGTCAGCTTTCATGCAGTTTGTAATCCAAATTCAGATTTGCGGGTCTGCTACACTGAGAGTAGCGAAAAACCCACGTATGAACCACCCTGGTTCCAATTGTGAGGCAAACAGATCGGGACGGTTTGCCAGGAGTAGTAACATTAAACTTGCATGGAAGGTATTACTGGGCGCCAGCCTACTGGGTTGCAACCTGGCCATGGCGCTCGATGATGAAACTGCCAATACTGATCCGGCAGCGCCACCACCCATTCCACCCAAGGTACAGGGCGATGAACTCGAGCCCAGCGTGGTAATCACTGAACGCGAAGGTGAGCGGGTCGAGGAATACTCTCTCAACGGCCGCACCTACATGATTAAGATCACACCGATAAAAGGACCGGCCTATTACTACATTGATGAAGATGGTGACGGCCGCCTCGAACTCAGCGAAACCGACAGAAGACTGAACCCGGTACGGCCGGTTTACTGGAAAGTGAAAGAGTGGTGATTTCTTCCGGCCGCTCTGCGCGAGTCCCGTCTCGCATTGCAGCCACAGCCACAGCCAGCATTTAAAACTCCCACCAAATCCAATGTAGTACACTAAAACCATGAGCTATTCGGGTTTGCGTCATATCATCGCAGGAAGTGGAAAAGCCGTTGCCTGGTTAACCCTGGTGATGGTGCTGTTGACGTTCACAATCGTAATTCTGCGTTACGGCTTCAACCTGGGCTGGATTTGGTTGCAGGAATCGCTGACCTACCTGCACGTGTGTGTGTTCTCCATTGCCATTGCGTGGACCCTGCAGCTGGACGGACACGTCCGTGTTGATATTTTCTATGCCTCGATGCCGCAGCGTAGACGTGCACTGGTGGATTTATTGGGTTCCCTTCTGTTCTTGATACCATTTTGCATATTTCTTTTGATCATCAGCTGGCCGTACGTTGCAAGCTCCTGGAGACTGCTGGAGCAATCACGCGAAGCGGGCGGGTTACCGCTGGTGTTTTTGCTCAAATCACTGATCATGGTGATGCCCACCTTGTTGTTTTGCCAGGCGGTAATCAACGTAAGTGACGCATGGAAGTCATTACGTGACAACTGAACGCTGCGCCAGGCTCGACACCGTTCTGGCCCGCCGTCAACCTGACCTGACGGTGTTCGCCGAGAACCTGCACAAACCCAGAAATTTCTCTGCCATCGTGCGCACCTGTGATGCGGTGGGTATCAACGAAATGCATGTGCTGGCAGGTGAAGACCAGCTTCGAACGCATTGGAATACATCACAGGGTGCAGAAAAATGGCTTGGCATAAAGACCCACGACAATGTCGGAGATGCCTGCGCTTTTCTCAAAGCAGACGGCTTGCAACTGGTTGCGGCTCATCTGAGTGATGTTGCGGTCGATTATCGTGACCTTGACTATACCCGGCCTACTGCCATCGTGCTGGGATCAGAATTGTTTGGCGTCTGCAAAGAGACCCTGTCATTTATTGACCAACAGATCAATATCCCCATGATGGGTGTCAGCCAGTCATTGAATGTATCCGTAGCCTGTGCGATTGTTCTGTACGAGGCACAGCGGCAACGACAAGCAGCGGGCATGTACAAGCGGTGCAGGCTGGACGCCGAGACCCTGGCGATACAAAGATTTGAGTGGCTAAACCCGGTGCTGGCGGATTATTGCCAGCGCCATTCGCTTGCTTACCCGGCGCTGGATGAATCCGGTGAACTGGCTGAAGACATGCCAAGAGCTTGGTCAAGCTCTTCTTGATGCTGCACACGGTGGGCAGCAACCCAAGGTCTTGCGGACCACATGGATTACGCTTGTGAAAATTGTTGCTTATGGTCTGCTGGTGTTGGGAGTCGTGACTCCGCTTCAGTTTGTATCCGGTGCTGAGATCTTTTCCGTCCACAATGGCAATCCAAATTGGTCACCGGTTGAAAACAAGATCCTGTTCAGCTCCAACCGGAGCGGACAGTCGGATATTTATGTGCTGGATGTTTCAACCGGCAGGCAAACCCGGCTGACCCATACAGACGCCGATGAAATTCATGCCAGCTGGTCACCCGATGGAAAAACCATTGCTTTCGATTCTGGCCGCAGTGGAAACATGGAAATATATCTGATGAATCCTGACGGTTCGGGGGCCAGACAGCTCACCTTTACGCCCGACGCGACTGAGTTGGTACCGGTGTGGTCACCCGATGGAAAAAAATTAGGGTTCAACCGCCATCTTGAAGGTGGTTTTGACATTTTCATCATGGATGCTGACGGTGGAAATCAGGTCAACCTCAGCAACAGTCCAGGAACAGATATTATCCGCGGGTGGTCACCGGATGGAAGCCACATCCCGTTCAATTCAGACCGCACGGGCAACAATGAAATCTATGTAATGGCAGCGGATGGATCTGGTCTTCAGCAATTAACGGATAACGATGCCGACGACCGAATTGCCCTGTGGTCACCAACCGAAAACGCCATATTCTTTTCAAGTTCAATGGACACAGCCAAGGGTGGCCGTGGTCTCTTCGCGATTGATGTCGATAGCAAGAACCTGAGAAAAATCTTTGATTCTGAACACCAGGATTTTTACCCGGTGTGGTCGTCCGACCAGACCACCCTGGCCATCGTCATCCGAGAAGGGACAAGTTCAGATATCTTTGAAATCTCAAAACAGGGTAAAGTAATTCGAAACCTAACGGGTCGCTAATTTTTTGGACTACCAATGGTTACGGATGAGCAATAAAACAACGCTGCGCCAGGTGCACACCTGCCACACTGTGCGCCTTGATTCGATATACGAATAAGTATTATTTCCAGTCCCGGGTTGTGTCTAGCCGTGAATAAAGGCCTTGATGACCGCACCGCTATCCGCACGCTTGCCCGTCCATATGTTAAAACTCTCCGCGGCCTGCTCCACCAGCATCCCAAGTCCGTCGACATATCGTTGCCCCATTTGCTCACACAGGTTTCTTAATGGCTCGCCGGCGGTGTTGTAATTCAGGTCATAACACAAGCCATTCGTTGCGAATAACTTTGGTTTCAGTGCCGGTGCCTGACCTGAGTGACCGAGCGAAGTGGCGTTTATTACCAGCTCAAATCGACCCTGCCCGTACAATTCTTCCCAGCTGAGCGCACTGATTTTTCCACCGGAATCAAACCGCTCGACCAGCGACCTCGCCCGCCCCATATCGCGATTCACAAGTACAATTTCCTGTGGTCCACCTGCCTGCAGACTACCCAAAATGCCCGCGGTTGCCCCACCCGCACCCAAAATCAAAATTCGCTGTCCGGCAAGGTCATTACCGTGATTACCAACCAGGTCTTTCACCAGTCCCAACCCGTCAGTGTTGTGCGCAAACCAGCCCCTTTCACGCTTATAAACGAGCGTGTTGGCTGCCTGGGCCTGCCTGGTCTCGGAAGTTGCATCGGCTGCAAGCCCCCAGGCTGACCCTTTTAGTGGCAGGGTTATATTGCAGCCCGTGCCTCCTTCAAGACGGAACGCTTTTAAGCTCTCAGGGAAACCATCAATATCAGTCTCGATGCTCTGATACTCACAATCTAGCCCGAATTGTTGGGCAAATTGTCGATGAATGCCCGGTGACAGGGATGATTTCAGCGGCGAGCCAAACAAGGCCAGCTTGATCAGCTTCTTTCTCTGACCCACGTTACCGCCTGTGATGCAAAATAAGTCAATGTACTCCCAGCATAGCTTCAGCCTCATGCGCTGGGAATAAATCTGTGGGCATGTGGGTGAAAGGAAAACTCATGGTTGTGATCCCGTGTTGAGAACCAGGGGGATTTTAACCCTGATCAGAACCATACTCATACCAGTTGCTTAATTTGTCCACCAGTTCATCAAGCCCGGTTTTTTTACTGGCTGAAAAAACCTGTACGCTGGCGGTGCCCGGCAGTTCACACTGAACTTTAAGTAACGTGGCTTGCGCCGGACCACGCTTCAGCTTGTCCGCCTTGGTCAGTAATATGTGGCAGGGGAGACCCTCGGCATCACACCAGGCCAACATTTGCTCGTCGAATTCTCGCATGGGATGACGGATATCCATGACGAGCACAACACCACGTAAACACTGGCGGGTTTGAAAATATCGTTGCATGACCTGTCGCCAGTGCGATTTGAGTGTGGCCGATACCTTCGCGTAGCCATAGCCGGGCAAATCCGCAATTCGCCGCTCCTGATCCAATTCGAAGATCACAATCTGCTGCGTTCTGCCGGGTGTTTTACTCGTCCGGGCGAGTGATTTCTGATCCGTTAACACATTGATTGCACTCGATTTTCCTGCATTTGAGCGACCTGAAAAAGCAACCTCTATACCGCCATCTTGTGGCAGTTGTTTCAACTCGTGGGCATTGAGCACATAATGGGCAATGCGGAACGGATTTGGCTTCTTCATTGCTCAATTCTCATATTTTTCTGTCTTATGGCTGGAACGCCTGCAGCTAAAACGGGATAATAGCCGACCATTTTGATCATTGTACGTAAACTATCCTGGAGAGTACGAAATGAAGCATCTAATGCAACTCGCAGTTGGCCTGTCGTTGCTGATCACTTTCCCTGTTTTTGCAGCTGGCGACGCGGGCGCCGGACAAGGTAAGTCAACCTTGTGCGCGGCATGCCATGGTGCAGATGGTAACAGTGTTGTTCCAAACTGGCCCAAGATAGCGGGCCAGCATGCCGCGTACCTGCAACGTCAACTGGCCTTGATCAAAAGTGGGTTGCGCCCGGTCCCGGAAATGGCGGGAATCGTAATGGGTCTGAATGATCAGGATATCGCCGACCTGGCGGCGTACTATGCAAACCAAACGACCAGTGTCGGAATAACAGACACAGGGTTACGAGTCATCGGTGAACGGCTTTACCAGGCAGGTAATCCCGCAACAGACATACCGGCTTGCATGGCATGCCACGGGCCGCTTGGTGAGGGTAACCCGCTGTCTGGTTATCCGTCCGTTGGAGGGCAACACGCTACTTATACCGAAAAGATGCTAACCCGGTTCAAGGCTGGCGATTCATGGGGTGCTGACGATGCCAGCAGTAATATCATGACAGATGTTACTCTTAGAATGACTGATGAGGAAATCAAAGCTGTAGCAAGCTACATTCAGGGTCTGCATGCATCTGCAACTGGCGATGGGAATTAAATTGGTCGGGAACAACCACCGTTGAAAATTGTCATTAGGCCAACTGCTAAAAAAAGTGGAGTAATCAAGATGTCTTACAAAACACTATTTGTCTTAAGCCTGTTACTTGGTGGACAACTGGCGCAGGCCCAGCAGGACAGGTACGAGGAAGGTCTCCATTACTTCAAACTGGACCAGGCTGAGACTCCGGCTAAGTCTGACTCTATCGAGGTCACCGAAGTCTTCAGTTATGCATGTACGCACTGCAATACGTTTGAACCGTATATGCAAAACTGGATGAAATCCAAACCGGAAAATGTCAAGGTAAATCGTTTGCATGTTACCTTTGGTCGCAAATCCTGGGAAATGATGGCCCGGGGTTACATCACTGCAGAGATGCTGGGGATCGCGGACAAAAGCCACGTGGCCATGATGGACGCAATCTGGAAGGACCGTCGGCCATTTCGCAGTGTGGACGACCTGGCTGATTTCTATTCGGCATTTGGTGTCGAGAAAGATGCCTTTCTCGCCAATTACAAATCGTTTGCCGCTGACAGCCAGTTGCGCAAAAGCGAACGCGACGTCCAGTTGTTTGGTATCCGTGGCACACCCACGATTATGGTGAATCGTAAGTATCGGATTGCAACCAGCACCGAAGTGACCAGTTTGGATGCTTTGCTTGAAATTTTAGACTTCCTGGTGGCGAAAGAATCCAACCGGTAGGACCGTCGAGCTTGCTCCTCGGGAATGATAGCCATATAAACACATAGTACCTGGACGCACACGTCCCGCAGTAACGAGCATATTCGTCGGAAAGCACATGAGTTCGCGGCGACTTTCGTCGTCATTCCAACAAATCCCCACGGTTGACTCGCCGGCCCATTCCGGTATTCTGTTGTTTCCTTACCACACCCTGACTGGCCAATGTCGCAAGCACAAATCCTGGTCGTTGATGACGAACCTGATATTCGGGAACTCGTAAGAGAAATCCTTGAGGATGAAGGCTACCCGGTACAGGTGGCACACGATGGTGAAAGCGCTCGGTTAATCTATGCACAGCAAAAACCTGATCTGGTATTACTGGATATATGGATGCCGGATGTCGACGGTATCACATTGCTGAAAGAATGGTCGGCAAGCGGTAACCTGGAGTCCCAGATAGTCATCATGTCAGGTCACGGCACTTTGGAGACAGCCGTTGAGGCCACCCGTCTGGGTGCCTGTGATTTTGTCCAGAAACCATTATCACTGGCGAAATTGCTGGCGACTGTTCGTAAGGCCCTGGATACAAAACCGCAGCCGACCGTCTCCAATAGATCCTCCCGGGAAAAACCAGTCACTGCTCCATTGGGCAGCAGTCCGGCCATGCGCGTACTGCTCGGCAATGCGAAACAGGCGGCGAAGAGTACGTCACCGGTATTGATCACCGGGGAGACTGGTAGTGGCAGAGAGACATTGGCTCGTTATGTCCACCAATTGTCTCCCGCCCCGGGTGATATGGTCTTGCTGGATCACACGCAAGCCAGTGACAAAAATACACGCAGGTATCTTTTTGGTTCCGTTATCGACGGAGAATCTGTTGATGGCCTGCTGGACGAAGCTTCCGGTGGAGTGCTGTTTGTGCCGGAGTTACATGAACTTTCTACCAATATACAAGGCTTGCTCAATAACACGCTCGAATCGGGTGTCTACTCACCTCAGGGCAGTGGGGAGCCGAGGCCGCTTGCCTGTCGCTTCATCTGCGGTGCCTCCGAGCATCTGGAACAACTGGTCGAGGATGGACAGGTGCTTGCCGCACTGTATTTTCGCTTGAATGTTTTACCTCTGCGGGTCCCCCCTTTACGAGAGCGACCGGATGATATACCGGAAATGGTGAGGTATTTCTCCGACTGGTTTCCGGTCCACGAAAACCTGCCTTACCGTCAGTTCTCCGTGTCAGTCCAAAACCGCATGCGTAACCACAGCTGGCCGGGTAATGTACGCGAATTGCGCAACCTCATAAAACGGCTACTCGTGCTGGGCGCAGAGGGTGAGGTTTCCATGCAGGAAGTTGAAAGCGCGTTCAGTCACAGCGCCAGGAGCATGGAGTCTTCTGCCCATGGTCGAGAGGAATTATTCGAATTGCCATTGCGTGAAGCCCGCGAGCAATTTGAACGTGAGTACCTGACGTACCAGTTGCAAAAGGCCGGCGGCAGCGTCGGCAAACTTGCCGAATCAGTAGGTATGGAGAGGACACACCTGTACCGCAAACTCCGCTCGCTGGGAATTGGTCCCAAATCTGCCTCCCGTGAAGGTCGAAAGAAATGAAAATTGTTATTTTGGGTGCCGGACAAGTCGGTTCAACAGTGGCAAATGCACTGGTCCATGAAGAAAATGACATTACCATTGTCGACAAGAATGAGCGCCGGTTAAAAGAACTCCAGGATCTAATGGATATACGGTGTGTACTGGGGCACGCCTCCCACCCAAAAGTGCTGGAACGGGCTGGCATCGAGGATGCAGACCTGGTTATCGCGTTAACCAACAGCGATGAAGTCAACATGGTCGCCTGCCAGATCGCCTATACGCTTTACAACGTCCCTACCCGTGTGGCACGGGTGCGGTCTGTAGAATATACCGAGCATCCGGAGTTGTTTCATCGTGAACATTTCCCGGTCGACGTGCTGATCAGTCCCGAGCTGTTGTTGACCCAGTACATCTCCCGCCTGATCGAATACCCCGGCGCCCTGCAGGTCATGGATTTTGCCGATGGGCGCGCACAGCTTGTGGCCATCAAAGCCGAGTTGGGCGGTTTGTTGGTTGGGCAGAAGTTGTACACACTACGCCACCACATGCCAGCGCGATCAGATGCCCGGGTGGCCGCCATTTATCGCGATGGCCAACTCGTTTTGCCCGATGGTGACACCATCATCGAGGAAAATGACATGGTTTTTTTCCTGGCTGCAAAACGACATATTCTCACGGTCATGAAGGAACTCAGACCTCTGGACAATCCGGTCAGAAGGGTGATTCTTGCCGGTGGTGGCAATATTGGCAAGAGCCTGGCCCGGCGACTGGAACGTGACCACCACGTTAAGATTATTGAACGAGACCCGGTCCGGGCAGAGGCTATCGCAGAAGACCTGTCGAAGACCATCGTACTGGTCGGGGACTGCGCAGATGAGAATCTGCTACGCGAAGAAGCCGTTGAGAACACCGATGTTTATTGCGTACTCACCGACGACGACGAGGCCAATATTCTGTCCGCTTTACAGGCCAAACAGATGGGCGCGAAGAAAGTCATTGCGATCATAAACCGACCATCCTACGTAGATCTGATGGAGTCCGGAAATATTGATATCGCTGTTTCACCGCAACAGGTCACCATCGGTACACTGCTAACACACATACGCCGGGGTAGCATGGTCCGTGTACATTCTTTACGCCGCGGTGTGACGGAGGCTATCGAAGCAGTGGCCCTGGGTGACCGTCGTGATTCAAAGGTTGTTGGCCGGTCAGTGGAAGAGCTGGACTTGCCTCAGGGCACCACCATTAGCGCCATAGTCAGGGGCGAGGATGTCATCATTGCCCACCATGACACCGTGATCGAAGAGTACGACCACGTATTGCTATTTGTACCTGACAAGAAACAGATTCACACCGTGGAGCGCTTGTTTCAGGTTAGCGCATCCTTTATATGAAGCACCGCAGAACGGCCACCGTACAACGGGTTGTTGGCTTCCTCATCGCTGGCGCCAGTCTGATGATGATACCGCCAGCACTGGTTTCCTGGTGGTACCGAGACGGCACGGCCAGCCTGTTTTTGCTTAGCGCTGTCGTCCTTTTTATCGTCGGGATGGCGATCTTTCTGCCGGTGCGCCAGGTGCGGGAGGAATTACGTTTACGTGATGGATTTTTAATCGTCGCGGTCTGTTGGCTAGCCCTGGCATTGGTGGGAGCATTGCCGTTTTTGCTGTTGGCACAACCCGAAATCTCCTATGTTGATGCCGTGTTCGAGTCCATGTCCGGTCTGACCACCACCGGTGCAACGATACTTGTAAACCTGGATAGTCTGCCACGTGGCGTGTTGTATTACCGTCAACAACTCCAGTGGCTGGGTGGGCTGGGTATTGTAGTGTTGGCGGTTGCCATATTGCCCATCCTGCGTATAGGTGGCATGCAGCTTTACCGCGCGGAAACCCCCGGACCTCTGAAAGACAGCAAGCTGACGCCACGGATCACTGAAACAGCAAAGGCCTTGTGGTTGATCTATCTTGGGATTACCGTTTTGTGTGCGCTGGCGTACTGGCTCGGAGGTATGACCATGTTTGATGCGGTCGGCCATGCTTTCAGTACCGTTGCCATCGGTGGTATGTCAACGCACGACTCCGGTTTTGCCTGGTTCAGTAACCCCACACTGGAGGCAACCGCGACGGTCTTCATGATGGTTGCCGGTATCAATTTTGCCATCCACTTCACCGCGTGGAAACGTGCCAGTTCCCAAGCCTATTTTCAGGATCCGGAGCTCAGGGCGTTTGCTTCGCTGTTGCTTGGTTTTGCCATTCTTACAACTTTTGCCCTGTACCTGAATGGCACCTATGGGTCTATTGCAGAGGCCGCACGATACGCGAGTTTTCAGGTGGTGTCGGTCATGACGACAACCGGCTTCACCACTGCGGACTTTTCCCTCTGGCCGGGGTTCATTCCAATCATGTTGATCTGTATTGCGTTTATTGGCGGCTGCGCTGGCAGCACTTCCGGTGGCATGAAGGTTATCCGTGTCATGCTTTTGTACCGGCAAGCCATACGTGAAATTCGCAGACTCATACATCCCCACGCCGTCATACCGGTGAAAATTGGTGGTCGAAAAACATCAGCGGCCGTTATGGATGCAGTTTGGGGCTTTTTCTTTTTATATGTCGCCGTCTTCGTTCTGATTACCATCGCACTCAACGGCGTCGGAGTAGACCCGGTCACTGCATATGCAGCAGCAGCGGCCTGTATTACCAACCTTGGCCCTGGCCTGGGTGATGTCAGTGCCAACTATGCCGGTTTGAATTCCACAGCCAAGGTTATTCTGAGCTTTGCCATGCTAATGGGTCGCCTGGAGATTTTCACCCTG
Organism: Gammaproteobacteria bacterium; assembly: GCA_021772915.1. Classification (GTDB taxonomy): domain Bacteria; phylum Pseudomonadota; class Gammaproteobacteria; order Xanthomonadales; family SZUA-36; genus SZUA-36. Next base: position 78,932 of record JAJFLB010000055.1, read on the forward strand.
TTGGTCCTGTTCACACCCGCTTTTTGGCGCGATTGATCTGACAGACCATTCCACTTGCGACTTTGTGGGCTTGAGATTCAACCCACCTTAGGACCGACGAGTTTATTCGTCGGGAACCGTTCCCGACCAGCAAACTGGTCGGTCCTACAATAAACCTGTTCCCGACCAGCGAGCTGGTCGGTCCTACAATGAACCTGTTCCCGACCAGCGAGCTGGTCGGTCCTACTTGTAAAATGCAGGCTCGCCGTTGGGACGCTTTCGAAAGCGCTTGTAGGCCCATAGATACTGTTCCGGATCTACTTCGACGCATTGCTCTATGCCGAGATTAACCGCCGTTACTGCAGCACGGATATTTTCGCTGTAGATGGACTCTTCGGCTTCAAAAATATGCATGCAATAACGACCCTTTTTGCGTCGCTCACAAATGACAAACACGACCCTGGAGCCCAATCGCTTTGCCACCCGAGGCAGTATCACGCCGGTAAACGCTTCAATCTGGAAGAAGGGAGCAAATTGACCCTCACCCATGCTGGGCTCCTGGTCCGCAGCCAGCCCAACGGTATGACCGGCTTTGAGGTACTTAACCATGGTTCTGAGACCAGATCGATTTGTAGGTACATACTGCGCTCCGCCACGACTTCGTTTCTTCAACAGCACGGCCTCGATGTCCGGGTGTCTTCCCGGCTTATAAAGTATTGAACCCTGCAACACCTGCTGCATGTATAAACCAGACAATTCCCATGCGCCACCATGAACCCCGGCAACGATCACACCCAGTCCGGCTCGTTGAGCCGCGTGGTAGTGCTCCATGCCCTGTGTCTCATCAAAGCGACTGAAAATCTTTTCCAGCGGCCAGTGCCATAGCATACCTGCTTCCAACACACCCCTGACATAGTGTGTCATGCTGGACCGCGCACAGATTTCCAGTTGACCCGCATCCATGTCCGGATACACCGCTTTCATATTCAATCGGGTGACGCGTCGTTTGCGGGGGGACAGGTACCACAATGCTCCCGCCAGCGGTGGGGCAATAAATTCACCCACGTTTGGTGTAATCCAACTGAGTACGCGCATGACTACGCTGATGAGTAACAGTTTCATCACCGAACAGCCAAGTCCTGCCATGCTGTAATATGCAGGGGACTATCTTTCATATTGAACCAACACGTACGGACGATATGCGGGTCAAACCTAGTACTCCGTCCATGTGATAACTGCGAGTTCAGCGAGTTGGGAAGTGGTTGACCGTGGGGTTGCAGCACGCAGGTAATGGCCCGGTCCTTGCCAAGTGATGCGGCACCACGGACGACCGCTTCCCAGCTCGCCCACAGGGAGGTACCCAGATGTCCCCACTGCGTCGCCTGAGGGCGCCTACTCTTGGTGCAGCCCTTGAGAAGGACCGGGCCATTCTCTGCTGTCTGCGTCTTGTCCTGAAACATCTGGGTACCTCTGAATCCGTAGTTATCACA